>NZ_JAIFZS010000046.1 GCF_019710635.1 Mycolicibacterium xanthum | reverse complement strand
ACACCTGCTGCACAGTGCATTCTGCAACGATCCTGATAATTCGGTCCGGCGAGCAGGCCCATCAACCCATTGAACCGTCCCAGGCCCACACCAGCCGTCACAGCAAGCTCAACCGCAAGAGCGGTTACCACCTACCCCACGAGACCCGTTCGACACCAGCCACCTAGGGGCTGTCGACCGCAGTGCGGGGGGCTGGCCCGGAGCTAGCTTCTGATCATGAAGCCTGAATGGAAAGCCTACGAATACAGCTACCGTATTCACTGGTCCCCGGACAATCGCAGGTACGTGGCCTCGGTGGCGGAGTTTCCGGCCATGCAGTCCACACCGGAGGTCACTCCGAAGGCGGCGCTCGACGCGCTGATGACCGACGTCGTCGCGAAACTCGCGCAACTCGACGGTGACGGCCAGTCATTTCCCGCCGCCGAGCCCGTCACCGGCGCCGAGGCGCTCAAACCACCGGCCGGCTGGTTCGGCTCCCAGCCCTGACCCTCGACGACCCTTGACCCTCGACGACCCCTGACCCTCGACGACGATGAGCGCGCCATTCCCCGACACCGCGACCGTGCAGGCCGCGCTGTCGCTGGCGGACCGCGCACCATCGATGCACGAGCCGCCGCCATGGCGATGGCACGTGGACGACAACCGCCTGCACCTCTACGCCGATTCCGGGGCCCGGTCGCACGCCGATCCCGATGGCCGCGACCGGGTCGTCAGTTGCGGTGCGTCACTGCATCACTGCGTGATCGCCCTGGCGGCACTGGGGTGGCGTGCCCGGGTCCGCCGGCTACCCGACCCCACCGATCCGGGGCATCTGGCCGCACTCGAGGTGTGCCCGGAGCCGGCCACCGCCGACGACGTGGCGCTGGCGGACGCTGCCCGGCGGCGCACCACCGACCGTGGCCCCTACCGGGACCGGCCGGTTCCCGTGACCACCATCGCCGCCATCGCCTCCCGGCTCACCCCGTGGGGTGTGACCGTGCGGGAGGTGCATTCGGTGTCGAGGGTCCGCAGTGTCGTGGCCGGGGTCAACGCCCCGAGCGGTGGCACCACCGGCCTGGTGGACGAACTCGACGGAGCCGAGGATCACACCGTGCTGCTGACGCTGGGAACCGCCAACGACCGCGCACTGGCCCGGCTGCATTCCGGGGAGGCCACCAGCCTGATCCTGCTGCGCGCCACCATGGCCGGATTGTCGACCTGCGCCATGACCCGGCCGTTCGAGTTCGCCGACACCCGCGAGATCGTGCAGCGCGAGGCGTTCAACGACCGGGCCTCGCCCCAGGTGCTGGTACGGATCGGATGGCCCGCCCGCGGCTGAGGCCGTCAACGACGTGCGCGACCCGATCGGCGGGCGATAGGCTGAGTCGTGCCCTCAGAGGATCCGATCACCGTCCTGACCGAAGCCGACTGCTGGGAACTGCTCGCGGGTGAAACCCTCGGCCGGCTCGCCACCAGCCCTGCTGGGAAACCCGAGATCTTCCCCGTCAACTACGCCGTACAGGATCACACGGTGCTGTTCCGCAGCGCGGAGGGCACCAAGCTGATGTCCACGGTGATCAACGACGAAGTCGCCTTCGAGGCCGACGGGCACGGCGACACCGGCGGCTGGAGTGTCGTGCTGAAGGGTCACGCGCGGTTGCTCGAGGGAGCCGCCGAGATCGCGGAGGCCGAACAGGCGCCGCTGCGGCCGTGGGTGGCGACGCTCAAGCTGCGTTTCGTTCGCATCGTCCCCACGGAGATCAGTGGACGTCGTTTCGTGTTCGGTCCGGAGCCCGACCGCTTCGGCTGAGTCCCCGCGTCAGCGCGCGGCCGTCGGGTATCCGGCGAGCACGGCGCCCACCGCGCTGTCGAGGTTTCGCTGTGCCGGTGCGGTCAATCCCTCCCGCAGTTCCCATTGGTAGCCGCGGATCGCCAGCACCCGGCAATCGGGGACGTGTCCGAAACACTGCAGGGCGGTGGCCAGCACCGAAGAGACCGACAGGGCGTGTGAGGTGAAGCTGAGATCCAGCTTCTGCTGCGGTGTGCTCAACGCGAACCGTTCCACCGCGGCGTCTTTCGTGGCGTCGACGAACAGCACGCGGGTGTACCGCTGGATCAGGTCGGCGTCCTCGAGGTTGAGCTGGTAGGTCCGGCGCAGGGTGGCGCCGACCGGACGCCGGGTCTGCTCGAGGCGATCGATGAACGCCCACCCGAGCCCGTCGTCCTCCCGTCCGGAGTTGCCGATGCCGTAGACCAGCGACGCGGGGTCGTCGAGAAACTCCGGTGGCAACGGGGCGCGGTCAGCGGACCCGCTCATCGAGCACCCGCCCCTTGCGATCGAGCACCGTCACCGTCAACGGCATCTGCCCCAGCGCGTGCGTCGCGCAGCTCAGACACGGGTCGTAGGCACGGATGCCCACCTCGATGGCGTTCATCATCCCCTCGGTGATCACCGCCTGGCCGGCCAGGTACTCCTCGGCCACGCTGCGCACCGTGCGGTTGAGCACCTGGTTGTTCTGAGTGGTGGCGACGATCAGGTTCGCGAACGTGATGTTGCCTTCCCGGTCGGCGCGATAGTGGTGCAGCAGGCTGCCCCGGGGTGCCTCCACCACACCCACGCCTTCGCCGACCCAGGCGTCGGCGCCGGGCGAGACGACCAGATCGTCGCGCTGGATGTCGGGATCGTTGAGCAGGTCCCGGACCACCTCGGCGGCATGGATGATCTCGATCGTGCGCGCCCAGTTCGTATGCAGGGTCATGTTGTTCGCCCGCCCGCCGGTGTAGGCGTGGAACCGCTCCAGCGCCTCGGCCGCCATCGGGGTCGGCAGGCTGCGGGTGACGTTCATCCGGGCCAGCGGCCCCACCCGGACCGACCCGGCGTCGCGGCCGAGTGCGGTCAGGTACGGGAACTTCATGTAGCTCCACTTCTCGATGCCCTCGGAGAAGTGGTCGAGGTAGTCGCGGTAGTCAAACTCCTGTACGACTTCCTTGCGGTCGTCGACGACCTTGAGCCGGCCGTCGTAATAGTCGACGTCGCCCTCGTCGTTCACCAGGCACATGTTCAGCGTGGGCACGACGGCGAACCCGTCGACCTCGCTGCGGTGCTTGTCGTGGAAGTCGTAGAACATCTGCAGGCCCAGCTGCGCGTCCTCGATCACCTGATCGACCGACGGCAGTCCCTCATCGCCTTCCAGGAAGCGCCTCACGTCGGCCGCGGTGAGGCTCTTGTTCACCCCGCCGGGCACCGAGGAGATCCCGTGCATCCGCTTGCCGAAGACGGTCTCGATTACCTCCTGGCCCCATTTACGCAGTCGGACAACACGTTTGACCAGTTCCGGGTTTGCCTCGATCAGGCCGATGAAGTTGCGCTGCTCGGGTGCCGCGTCGATGCCGAACAGCATCTCCGGCACCACGAGGTAGAAGTACGCCGTGACGTGGGACTGCAGCATCTGCGCGTAATGGCCCAGCCGCCGCATCTTCAGTGCGGTCGGCGTCAGCGCCGTTCCCGACGCGGGACCGACCCCGATGAGGTCGTCGAGAGCCTTGGCCCCGGCGAGATGGTGACTGACGAAGCAGATCCCGCAGATCCGCTGCATCAGCACGGGCGCCTCCCAGTACGGGTGGCCCTGGATGAACCGCTCGTAGCCGCGGAATTCGACGACATGCAACTTGGCGTCGGTCACGTTGTGGTTGTCGTCGAGTTCGACCACCACCTTGCCGTGCCCCTCGATGCGGGTGATGGGATCGATTACCAGTGTGGTCGCCATGAGTTGCCGATCATTCGAAGTGGTTGAGCGACTTGGGCAGGTTCACCGGCCGCCCGTTGACCAGGTCGTCGAGGACGGTGAGGATCGCGTCCGCGTCGGGTGGGCAGCCCGGGATGAAATAGTCCATCTTGACCACCTCGTGGCACGGGCGGACGTTGTTGGTCAGGATCGGGATCCGGCGGTGGTAGGGCACCACCGGCCCCGCACCGGGCGGCACCGTCGGGGAGTCGACGTAGGCCTCGGCCAGACAGTCCTTGAGCCCCACCATGTTGCGCATCGAGGGTACCCCGCCCCAGATCGCGCAGGCGCCCACCGAGATCAGCACGTCGCAGTTCTCCCGGAAGTGCTGCAGCGTCTCGATGTTCTCGTCGTTGGCGACCCCGCCCTCGATGAACCCGATGTCGCACCTCTCCGGGATGCGCTTGATATCGGTGAACGACGAACGCAGGATGGTGATCTTGTCGAGCAGATCGATCATCCGCTCGTCGATGTCCAGCAGCGACAGGCTGCAACCCCAGCAGCCACACAGGCTGATCATCGAGACCTTGATCTTCCCGGCGCGTTTGGCGGCCAGCTCCGGGTCGAACGGGGTGGCCGGAAGTTCGTGCGAGGCGAACTCGTTGGTGTCCGGGGCGGTCATTGGTTGTGCCTCCGTGAGGATTCGAGCGCCCGGTCTTTCACCGATTCCACATCGAAGCGCCTGGAGCCGATGGGCTCGTCGTAGCCCACGCCCTTCTGCAGGATCGTGCCCACCGGACAGATGTCGACCGCCTCGCGCACCTGTTCGGGGGGCATCTTGTCGGCGAGTTCGGCGTCGATCTCGATGCGCGCATGCGTACCGCGGCCGCTGATGGAGAAGATCTTCTTGCCGGTCTCGCGATCGCGAATGAACTCGACACAGCGCTGACAGAAGATGCAGCGGTCGCGTTCGAGCCAGATGTTCTGCGCCGCATGGTCGTTGACCCGTTCAGGAAACTGATACGGAAACGGGGAGGACACCATGTCCACCTCGTAGCCGACGGCCTGCAGCGTGCAGCGGCCGGACTTCTCGCAGCTGGGGCAGTTGTGGGTGCCCTCGGAGAACAGCATCTCCACCAGAGCCTTGCGGGCCGCGGTGGTCTCGGGGTCGTTGACCTCGACGCGCATCCCGTCGCTGACCTGGACCGCGCAGGCCGCGGTGACCCGGCCGTTGACCTTGACCGAGCAGACCCGGCAGGTGCCCAGCGCGGGGTGCTCGGGGAGATAACACAGCGTCGGGATGTACACGCCGGCCTCGGCGGCCACGTCGACGAGGGTCCGGCCCTCCTCGGTGGTGACCGGGGTGCCGTCGATCTCGATCCGGATGCTCACAGCGACTCCTGGGGGGCGAGTTGGGCGGCGGCCTCGGCGTGCGCGGTCAGCTCGGCCTCCGGGTCGAACGACGGCAGCAGGTCACCGAGAGTGGCCCGGGGTTGCACCGAGTAGATCTCGGGGAACTTGACCATCGTGGTCAGGATCGGGTTGGGCGAGCAGGCGCCGAGCCCGCACCTGCTGGTGCGCGCGACGACCCCGCCCCAGGCGGCCATGTCGTCGAGGTCCGAGGACGCCGCCTGTCCGGTGGCGAACAGGCGGACCTTCTGGCGCAGCATCACGCTGCCGGCCCGGCACGGTACGCAGATGCCACAGGACTCATCGACGAAGAACTGCATGAAGTCGCCGACGACGTCGAGCAGGTTGCGGTCGTGGTTGAACACCATGAACGACCCGTTGCAGCACAGGTCGTCGTGGGCCAGCGCCCGGGCCCCGTCGGCGGCGACCGACGCCATCTCCCCCGACGGACCGCCGATCTGCACCGCGCGCGGGTTGTCCGCACCGACGAGGTCCAGCACCTCGTCGAGCTTGACTCCCCACTCGACCTCGTAGACGCCCGGGGCCGCGCAGTCCCCGGAGACGCTGAGCAGCCGGGTACCCGTCGATCCGGCGACCCCCATGCCGGCGAACCACTCGGCGCCCTGCTCCAGGATGCGGCTGGCCGCAGCGAACGTCTCGACGTTGTTGACCACCGTCGGATGGCCGAGGAACCCGTTTTCGACCGGGAACGGCGGCTTGAGGCGAGGGGTGCCGCGTTTGCCCTCGCACGATTCGATGAGCGCGGACTCGTCGCCGCAGATGTAGGCCCCGGCACCCATCTGGATGCGAATGTCGAACCCGTCGCCGAGCACCCCGGCACCCCGCAACGCGGCAAGCTCGTCCTCCAACGACTCCCGCAGGTAGGCGTACTCGGCGCGCAGATAGATGATGCCGTGCGCGGCGCCGACCGCGTGGGCCGCGATCGCCATGCCGGCGAAAACCAGTCCCGGCGAGTGGCTGAGCAGCACCCGGTCCTTGAAGGTGCCCGGCTCCCCCTCGTCGGCGTTGCAGACGATGTATTTCTCGCTGTCTGCCGCCGCCCGGCACGTCTTCCACTTGGTGCCCGTCGGGAAGCCCGCCCCACCGCGGCCGCGCAGCCCCGAGTCGCTGATCACGGTGATCACGTCGTCGGGCGTCATGGCCCGGCAGCGCTGCAGCAGCGCGCCGTAGTCGGTCAGGCCGCTGAAGAAGACCGGTCCGTTGGTGTACACCGTGCTGTCGGGCGGGCCGGCGATCTGCCCGGGTGGAACCCCGCTCTTCAGCTTGGCGATGATGTCGGCCACCGACTCCGGCGTCAGGTCGGTGAACACCACGTCGTCGATCAGCATGGCCGGCTCGTGGTCGCTCTGCCCGACGCAGGCGGTCTCGAACAGGCCGAACTCGGCCGTCCCCGGTTCACCGAACCGGGCGCCGGTCGCGTGCTCCAGCGCCTCGTACACCTCGCGGTGACCACGCATCTTGGCGATCACCGTGTTGCTGAGGTAGATGCGGTGCCGACCCGACGGTGTGGTGTGGAAGAAGTGGTAGAACGTGGCCGTCTCCAGCACGTCCTCGACCGAGAGCCCGAGCCGGTCGGCGATCGCCGCGGCGTGCTCGGCCGAGATGTACCCCGCTCCGCGCTGGACTGCCCACAGAATGTCGATGAGCGCGGTGCGCTCCCCCCCGCACCCATAGAGATACGTTGCAATATCGAAGGTCATCGATGTTCCCAATCGACTCGTCCAACGTGTCGGTCCGTCGTGGCGCGACGGTGGTCACGTCCACACTGACGCGGCGGTGTGCGGCCAAGCTATCACGCTGGACAGGCCCGCGCGCGGTGCGCTGACGCCTGCTTCAGCCCGCCAGAAGATGGCATCCGAACCACATTGCCGACCGGCGTGGTGTACTGCGAACATGCCCGTTCTGCACGTCGGCGACGTGGTCGCCGCCCGGCGGCTCGACGCGATCGACGGCACCGAAGTCCCGGTCCCCGACCCCACCCGGCTGGTGCATCTGCAGTTCCGCCGGTTCGCCGGATGCCCGATCTGCCATCTGCACCTGCGCTCCGTCGCACGCCGCCACGACGAGATCCGGGCCGCGGGCGTCGTCGAGGTCGCCGTCTTCCACTCCGCCGCCGACGCCCTTCGCAAGCACCAGTCCGACCTCCCGTTCGGCGTCGTGGCGGACCCCGAGCGCGTGCTGTACCGGGAGTTCGGTGTCGGGTCCTCCCCCGCTTCGATCGCGCACCCCCGCGCCTGGCTCGCCGCGGTGCGCGGAACGAGACAGCAGCGCTCGCCGACCGCCGGAATGGGGCGCGGCGAAGATCACTTCGGCCTGCCCGCCGACTTCCTGATCGGCCCGGACGGTGCGCTGCTGGCGGTCAAGTACGGCAAGCACGCCGACGATCAGTGGTCGGTCGATGACATCATCGCTGTGGCGAGCCGCCACGGCCCGCCGGGCTGACCGAGACCCCCGGAGGGCAGACGACCATGACATGGCTGTACCTGGTCGGCGCAATCCTCTGTGAGGTCGCGGCGACGCTGTCGCTGAAGGGCTCGGCCGACCTGCCCGCGCTCTACCTGGTGGTCGTCGCCGGCTACGTCGCGTCGTTCTACTTCCTCATCCTCGTGCTCAAGAACGGGATGGGACTCGGGGTGGCGTACGGCATCTGGGGGGCGGCGGGCGTGGCGCTCACCGCGCTGCTGTCGACCCTGATCTTCGGTGAGGCGTTCACCCTGCTGATGGGCATCGGTCTGGTTCTCGTCATCGCCGGGGTGTTGCTGGTCGAGACCGGCGCCCACCCCGAACCGCCCGGTGCCGATGCCGCGCCGGAAGGCGCGTGACCGGTGCAGTACCTGTTCCTCGTGCTGGCCATCGGGTCCGAGGTCGTCGCAACGCTGAGCCTGCGTGTCGCGGCCCACGGGCGCCCGAAACTGTATCTGCCGGTCGCCATCGGCTACGTGTTCGCCTTCGCCATGCTGACCGCGACCCTGCGGGAGGGCATGCCGTTGGGGGTGGCCTACGGGATCTGGGCGGCGGCGGGTGTGGCGATCACGGCGATTGCTTCGCATCGCCTGTTCCACGAGGCGCTGACCCGGCGGATGCTGGGTGGCATCGCCCTGATCGCGGTCGGGGTGCTGCTCCTCGAACTCGGCGCCGGGCACTGATCTCCCCGCGGCGTTGGCCGTGTCACGGGTTCCGGCCCACAGTGCGACGGCGGTGAGCGCGACGGGCCACCACTCCGCCGAGGGATTCCGGTACCGCCAGCGCGGCGACGGTGATGCCGATCGCGACGGGGATCGCCAGCGCAAGGTAGTAGAGCAGCTCGGCGAGGACGGCGCCGAAAGCCGGTGACGGCGGGGCGGTTCCAGGCATCGGGGGACTCCTCGCGTCGGTCGTCGATGGCTGACGCCCACGCTAGGATCGGCGGATTTGGGTGGCCTGTTAACGGACTGTGCCGATTTCCTGAGCCGGCGGGCGCGGCTCAGCCGCCGGCGGCGGCCTTGCGCGCGCGCTCCCGCATCGAGGCGATGACCCCGCCGTCGTTGAGGATGTCGGTGCCGGCGAGGTAACCGGCTTTCGCGCTGGCGCAGAACGCCAGCAACTCGGCCATCTCCTCGGGTCGGCCCCAGCGCGGGACCGCGGCGTCGGTGACCATCGCGCCGGCGCCGTTCTGCTCCTCCAACCGGCCCATCTCGGTGTCGATCGACCCCGGCGAGACCGACAGGATGCGCAGTCCCCTGCCGTTGAACCGCTCGGCCTGCGCGCTGCTGTACCACATCACGAACCGCTTGCTCAGCGCGTAGGCCAGCCCGGAGCGTGCGTCCTCCGGAACCACCTCGCACACCGACGACATCTCGGCCATGAACCGGTCTTCGTCGGTGAGGGCGAGCGGGAAGTGCTGCGTCGGGACCATCTCGTCGGGCAGCATGTGCCCGGCCATCGACGCGACGTTGACCAGCGCGGCGCCCTCTCCGGCGGCCTCGAAGAACACCTCGCCGACGTTGACGGTGCCGAGCGCGTTGGTCCGCATCACGTAGTCGGCGTCGCCCATGGCGGGGCTCACGCCGGCGGTGTGGATCACCGAGGCGAGGGTTCCGAGCGCCGCCGCCGCGGCGAACAGCCTGCTCACCTGGGTGCGGTCGGTGACGTCGCAGTTGACCCCCGTGACCGTGGACCCGCGCCCGGAAAGCGCGGCGACCGCCGCGTCGAGGCGGTCCTGCCGAACGTCGCACAGCACGACCGCGTGGTCGCGGGCGACGATCTCGGCGGTCGCCGAACCCATTCCCCCGGCGCCGCCTGTGATCACCGACACGTTGCTCATATTTAGACCGTATAACCGAGTCGGCCGACCGTGACAGCCAGGGTCTGCCGCCGTGTCTGGCCGTAGACCTCGGCGGCGTATCTCCGATAGCCTGCCGACCGACAGACCGCCCCGCCGAAGGAGTCCGCTGCACTCATGAGCCCGCCGGAACAGCAGAGTGCCTCCGACCCGGGCGATGACGAGCAGGAACCGGACTACCGCTTCACCCTCGCCAACGAGCGCACCTTTCTCGCGTGGATCCGGACCTCGCTGGCGCTCATCGCAGGGGGTGTCGCGCTGGTCCAGTTCGTCCCGTCCTTCGGTATCGCCGGCGTACGGCACGTCCTGAGCCTGCTGCTCACCGCCGGCGGGGGCATCCTCGCCGCGTTGGCGGTACGCCGGTGGCAACGGATCCAGGCCGCCATGCGCCGGCACGACGATCTCCCGCCGACCCGGATCCCGCTGATGCTGGGGGTGGCGATCTTCGCCGTGACGGTCGCCGCGCTCGTCATCCTGCTCGTCTGGCCCCCGGACGGCGGCTGACGTGCCACGGCCGATGCCGGACAAGCCCGGGCTGCAGACCGAGCGCACGCTGATGTCCTGGGAGCGAAGCGCGTTCGGCTTCCTGGTCGGCGGCGCACTGGTGCTGATGCGGGAGTCCGGACCGCTCGAGGTGGGACGCACGGCACTGGCGCTGTTGGCCGGTGTGCTGGCCCTGCTGGTGCTCGGCCTCGGCTACCGGCGGTCGCGGCGAGCGCAGCTCACGCGGAGCGTGCACGGGCACGACGTGGTACCCGAGCCTCGCGCCGAAGTCCTGCTCCTCGGTTACGGCACAGTGGTTTTCGCCCTGGCCATCATCATCGTCCTGGTGCTCTCCGCCTAGGTTTGACCGTTCCCCACCGCCGGGCTCCCCGGCGGGGATAGGTTCGGGCGATGGTCGACAGCGCACTGGACATCGCCGGTGTCGATCTCACCGACCCGGCCACCTACGCGGCCGGAATGCCGCACGACGCGTTCCGCGAGTTGCGCCGCCGCGCCCCGGTCGCCTGGCATCCGCACGGTGACGGGCCCGGCATCTGGGTGCTGACCCGCCACGCCGACGTCGTGGCCGTCTCCCGCGACAGCGTCACCTGGTCGTCGCAGGCCACCGGGGTGTTCTTCGACGTCCCCACCCCCGAGGACGCCTACCAGCTCGGCCTGATCATGCTGACGATGGACCCGCCCCGGCACACCGCGCTGCGCTCCCTGGTCAGCAAGGGTTTCACCCCTCGCCAGGTCGCCCGCCTCGACGGGCATCTCGCCGACATGGCACGCACGATCGTCGACGACGTCATCGAGCGCGGCGAATGCGACTTCGTCACCGACGTGGCCGGCGCGCTGCCGTCCTACGTGATCGCCGAACTGCTCGGCATCCCGCTGGAGGACGGTCGGCGCCTGTACCGGCTGACCGAGACCATGAACAGCGGCGTGGTGAACTCCGACGACGTGCGGCGGGCCCAGCTGGAGATGTTCGAGTACGCCACCGCGCTGGCCGCGCGGAAACGGGCCGAGCCGGGCGACGACATCGCCACCTCGTTGCTGCACGCCGAGGTGGACGGTCAGCGGCTCACCGATCTGGAGTTCAACCTGTTCTTCCTGCTGCTGATCAACGCCGGCGGGGACACCACCCGCAACCTGGTCGCCGCGGGCACCCTGGCCCTGATCGAGCATCCCGACCAGCGGGCACGACTGCTCGCCGACCCCTCGCTGATGCCCACCGCGATCGAGGAGATGCTGCGCTACGTCAGCCCGGTCACGGTCTTCGCCCGCACCGCCACCCGGGACACCGAGCTGCACGGGGTGCCGATCGGTGCCGGTGAGCGTGTCGCGATGTTCTATCCGTCGGCCAACCGCGACGAAGCGGTGTTCGACGATCCCGACCGGCTCGACATCGGCCGCGACCCTAATCCGCACCTGGCGTTCGGCGGCGGCGGGACCCACTTCTGCCTCGGCGCCAACCTCGCCAGGAAGGAGGCCGCCGCCATCTTCCCCGAGGTGCTCACCCGGATGGCCGAGCTGCGGCCGGCCGCGCCGGTGGAACGGGTCCGGTCGTCGCTGATGAACGGTATCCACGCCATGCCGGTGACATTCACCCCCGCACGGCGGCTGACGGATGCGCCCCCCACGTCGGTGCGCTGAGGGCGGTCGGCAGCCGAGAGGGAGCACATGCTCGAGCTCATCGCCAAGGGGTCGGTGACCGCCGACCACCCGGCGCCCCTGCTGTTCGTGCACGGCGCCTGGCATGGCGCATGGTGCTGGGACGAACACTTCCTCGACTACTTCGCCGGTCGCGGGTATGCCTGCTTCGCACCGAGCCTGCGCGGGCACGGCATGAGCCCCGGCATCGAGCGGCTGCGCTGGACACGGATCCGCGACTACGTCGACGATGTCGCCGAGACGGCGGCCCGGCTCCCGGCGCAGCCGATCCTGATCGCTCATTCGATGGGCGGTTTCGTCGCCCAGAAGTACCTGGAGCGGCACTCCGCCGCCGGGGTGGTGCTCCTCGCCGCCGTGCCGCCCGGCGGCGTGTTACCCACCACGTTGAGCATCGCGCGCCACCACCCGCGGGAGTTCGCCAAAGCCAACCTGTCGATGCGGCTGGCACCGTTGGTGGCCACGCCGGAACTGGCGCGCGATCTGTTCTTCACCACGACCACACCGGATTCCGATGTCCGCGAGTGTCAGCGACGCCTTCAGGACGAGTCCTACCGGGCGTTCCTGGACATGCTCGCACTCGATCTGGTCGACACCGACCGCGTCGAGCGCATTCCGATGCTGGTGCTGGGGGCCGAGCTGGACGCGATCTTTCCCCCGGCGCGGGTGCACCGTACCGCCGCGGCGTATGACACCGCGGCCGAGATCCTGCCCGGCATCGGTCATGACGTGATGCTGGAACCGGGCTGGGAAGCGGTGGCCGGGCGGATCGGGAAGTGGCTCGAGAATCAGGGCTGATCGAGGATCGCGGCCATCGCGGCCGCGGTCGCCGCCCGCAGCTCGTCGTCGCCGACCTCGTCGAGCCCGAACGCACTCTGCAGCAGCGGGCGGAACAGGTACCAGCCGAGCTGCAGGCCGGCGATGTTGGCCGCGGCCAGCCGGGCCTCGCGGTCATCGGTGAACCGCGGCCGGACCCGCTCGAGCAGCAGGTCCAGGTTCGGAAAGCCGGACTGCAGCTCGCCCACCGGATACCCGTCGAGGATGACCCGCGCGACCACCCTGGTGTGCAGCATCAGCGCCTGTTCCAGCTCGGCGCCGCCGACCTCATGCTCCACCAATGCGCTGATCCGGCCCGCCAGGTGATCGAGCACCGCTCCGACCAGCTTGTCCTTGGTGCCGAAATGCCGAAAGACCAAGCCGTGGTTGACTTTCGAATGGGCGGCGACCTGACGGATGGAGGTTGCCGCGGGCCCGCGCTCGGCGAACAGTTCCGACGCCGCCTCCAGCACCGCCGCGGCCACCTCCTCGCGACCGAACGGCGTCGACGACCCGTCCGGCGCCGGCTGTGTAGCCACATGGCTACAGTAGACGGCGCGCGGTGTGCCGGGCAGGCTGCCTCACCGAGTGAGCTGTAGGCGGGCCCAGCTGACCAGGGTCAGCGATGCGGCCGCCCCGAGCAGCGGGACCAGCAGGGCCAACTGCGCGACAGAGACCCCGTCGCCGCCCGACATCGCCCACAGCGCGGGCGCGGCGACGCTGAACCAGCCACCGGCACCGGCGATCACGGCGACCTGCGCGGCGATGACGAGCCCGATCGCGCAGACGATGCCGACCAGCAACGACCGGCCGACCGTGGCGGCCCATGCGACCGGTGTGGCCACCACAGCGGTGAGGACCCCGAGTACGAATTGCCTGGCCAGGCCCGCCAGCGCAGCGGCGGGCGGAAACCCCAGACCCAGGGTCAGCCCGCCCGCGACCAGCGCCACGACGATGACCGCGCTGACGACGACCGACCACATCAGGAACACCAGCAGTTTCGCGGCGGCGATCGACCGGCGCGACACCGGGAGGGCGAACAGGCCCGTGATGGTGCCGTCGACGAACTCCCGACCGAACATCCAGCTGAGCACGACGCCGAAACCGAGGAGCCCGCCCGCCCCGGTGATCTGTGCGGCACCGGCCAGCAAGCCCGCCCAGGTGTGCTCGGCCGCCGGGCCGAGCTTGGCCAGCACCTGCGGGTCGGACGACCGGGCCGCCATCGACATCGCGCAGCACAGCACCGGGATTCCGAGCCCCAACAGGGCGCTGCCCGCGCGGCCCACAGGCGCCCGGTAGAGCTTGATCGCCTCGGCGGATACGGCCGCCCTCATCGGCCGACCAGTTCGTCGTCGGCGCGCACGGTCGCGAAGAACACGCGCTCGAGGTCGGTGGTGTCGGGATCCAGTCGCTTGATCAGGCGGCCACCGTTGAGCACCTCGATGCGATCGGCCACCCTGGCGACCTCGTCCAGATGATGGCTGCTGACCAGGACGGCAGCACCGTCGGCGGCCCTGCGCCGCAACACTTCCCGCAGCAGGATCACCCCGGCCGGATCGAGCGAGTTGGTCGGTTCGTCGAGGATGACGATCTTCGGCTCGTGCTGCAGCGCGGCGGCCAGGCCCAGCCGCTGCCGATTGCCCAACGACAGCCGCCGGGCCTTCTTGTCGGCGTGGGCGACCAGATCGAGGTCGGCCAGCACGCGCTCGACCACCGCACCCGGGTCGGCCCCGTGCAGTCGCGCGGCCAGCCGCAGGTTCTGCCGTGTGGTCAGCTCGCCGTAGGCCAGCGGATACTCGACCAGATGACCGACGCCGGCCCAGACCGCGGCGGGCACCTTCGCCAGTGGGATTCCGCCGTATTCGACGACCCCCGACGTCGGGCGCAGCATCCCCAACACGAGCCGCATCAGCGTGGTCTTACCCGCCCCGTTGAGCCCGACCAGCGCGACGATCTCACCGGCGTTGAGCTCGAGGTCGACACCGCGAATCCCGCTGCAGTCGGCGAACTCCCGGGTGACCCCCCGCAGGGCCACTGGTGCGGCGCTCACCGCGCACTCTCCATGATCGCGGTGGCGCGGGCGATCGAGTCCGCGAGCGAGCCGGTGCCGTTCTCCGCCCACGCCAGCACCGCGGCGTTCAGCGCCGCCACCGCGGCGGCGGCGGCGATGTCCGAGGAGACACCGTCGCCTCCCCGCGCGCGCAGCGCAGCGGCGATCGCGCGTTCCGATACCGCGGTGCCCTGTGCCATCAGCGCGCGCAGTCGCGGGGTCAGGGCGGCGATCCGGATACGGTCGCGCACCTCGTCCTCCTCGGGCTGGGGCAGGGCCGCCCAGGCCTCCCGGACACCCCGGGCGACCGCGGCCAGCATCGGCAGCGCCGGTGGCTGGCGGGCCACGGCATCGGCGATCAGCGGGTCGTAGGGATCGTCGATGAGCACGCTCTCCTTGGTGGCGAAGTGCCGGTAGAACGTCATCGGCGTGACACCCGCTGCGGCCGCGATCTGGCTGACGCTGGTCTCCTCGAACCCCCGGCGGGCGAACAGGTCCAGCGCCACCTGCGCGAGTCGCTCGCGGGTGCGCTGAGCCTTGGTTCCCACCGTCACGACAGAAATGTTACTCACTAACATTCCATTTTCAAGAGCCGGGATTCGTCGCATCTGCCACGTGGGTGAGTCCTGCATCAGCGTCGGCACATCGACTCGTCCATGACCAGCGGCTGCACTGCCTGACCACCGGCGACCGGCGGTTCGACTTACCCTTCAGCCCATCGGCGGCAGGACGGCGGCGCCGTTGTGGCCACCCATGATGCCGACGGCGACCTCGAAGCGCCGAGTTGCTACTGGCGACAATGGATTTCACCGCGAGAAAGCTGCGGCGCTGCGCGCTGGCGTCCGCCGCTCACCGACCCGGGCGAGCTGCGCGTGCTGCCGGCTGCATGACGCCTGCCGCCAAACGGCCTACCGAGAAGGCCGCGCCGGGCGCCCGCGATCCGCAGGCGCCCGCGGCGCGGCGCCCGGTCAGGCCGGGTGGTAGAGCCGGTACTCGAACACGCCCGTGGACGGCAGCCGGTGCAGCGCCTTGGCGCCGGCCAGCACGGCCAGGTCGGCCACCGGCTCGATGACGATCACCGACAGGTAGGCCACTCCGAAAACCGCGATACTGCTGACGGTTTCGGCACTGAAACCCTGTCCGTACAGCGCCCAGAAGGTCACCCACGACACGATTCCGGCCTGGTATGCGGTCGACAGCGCGAGTGCCTGACGGTATTTCAGGCGCACGTAGGGCGTCTCCGGCGCGATCACCTTGCCGGCCACGAACTGCAGTGCGAACAACGGCACCAACAGCGTCGTGACGTTCATCCCGTACTGCGGCAGGTCGAACGGAGCGAAGAGCAGGCCCTGGATCAGCAGACCCGTGGTCAGCCCGACGGCCGCGGGCGCCGCGCCGAAGACCAGGAACAAGGTGGAACCCAGGATCAGGTGGACTTCTGACACCCCCACCGGGAAATGTGGCAGGACCTGGAAGAAACACAACACCAGCAGGGTCGACACCAGCGACCCCAGCAGCAGCGATCCCGGACCGCGGTCCTTGACATGCTTCCAGGCCAGCGTGAGTCCGTAGGCCCCGGCGCCACCCGCGCTGACATAGCTCAGGACGATCTTTGAGCTTTCGACGATCCCCGGTTCAATATGCATCGCACTACCTTTCGACGAACCAGTGCGCATCGCCCGGGGTGCCGACACCGTCATCCACCCGATCCGCGAGGCGATGCGCCGCCGGGCGCGGCGCGCCCGGCGCAGCCGGCAGGTCTTCGGACTCCCAGGCGTGCACCGTCGGCGCTTCTACTGGCCGCCTCTTCCCAGCCCGTACAGGCCAGTGCCAATGGCGGCGGTCGTTCCTGATCACCGCTGCGGGTCAGTCCCGGATTCCCACCGGGTTCCCTCTCGCGGCGGGTACATCGACCCACCGCTCGATGCCGGGACCCGGTTGGGGTCTCGGCAGACCGACTGCGCTCCGGATGCTAGCGCACCTGCCGAACACGGCCCCAGTCACAGGCACAAGACCTGCTGAGCCGGAGCTAAGCCCAGCCGGCGTTGCTGGCCAGGTCGATCGCGTACTGGCTGACGAACCGGCCCGCCGACGGCTCTCCGCGGCCGCATGATCCGTCCGACTCGCCCGGACGCTTGACCCACAGATAGGCATCGGCGTGCGGGCCGGCGGTCGCCGTCGTGGGTGCGGCGCCCAGCGCCCGGCCGGTGGGGTTGCACCAGGCGTCCGAGCCGAGCGGCCCGGCGCCGTTGCGCGACGTGTCGATCACGTAGTTCGAACCGTTGGTCAGCCCCGAGATCGCCTCGCCGTAGCCGATCTCCTCCTCGGTGGTGAAGAAGTTGGCGGTGTTGAGGCTGAAGCCCCGGGCCTTGTCGACACCGACCTGGTTGAGCCGGGCCGCCATCTCCTCGACGCTGACCCATCGCGAGTGCCCGGCGTCGACGTACACGGCCGTGGCCGGATTGCGGGTCAGCGTGTCCACTGCGTAGCGGATCAGGTCGAAGCGTTCCTGGCGCTGGCCGTCCGACAGGCAGTCCGCCATGGCCAGGGCGTCGGGTTCCACGATGACCGCCGCCGGTCCGCCGCCGATCGCCGCCGCGACGCCGTCGATCCAGGCCCGGTAGGAATCGGCCGACCCGAACCCGCCCGCGCCGAAGTTCCCGCAGTCGCGATGTGGGATGCCGTAGAGGGCCAGGATCGGCGTGGTGCCGGCGGCCTGTGCCGCCGCGATGTACGCGGCGTCGACGGCGGGGGTGGACAACGCGTCCATCCAGTACCCCTGCGGCGTGTTGGCGATCGCGTCCAGCTGCGGGTTCGGCGGCTCTGTGCCCCGGGCGGCACGCATCGCCGCCGAATCGGGGTTGACATAAAACGCCGCTCCGGCCAGCGGGTTCGCCTCACTGGCCAGGCGCACCGATGGGGCGACGGCGCTCGGCAGCGGTTCTGCGGTCACGCCGGCCGCGACGACGGCGGCTACCGCGACGAACGGCGCGGCCCACCGCGCGGTCGCACCAAGGACTGAGGAGATCACCCCGAGGAAATTAATGCCGCGCGTCAATATGCGCCAGTCACGGGGGCTGTGGGGCGGCAGAATCGCCCCGTGTCCCAGCTCCATGTCGAACACCTGCCCGGCACCTATGTGATTGCTCAACTACCGCCCGGCACCCCGCACCCACGGCCGGTCGGCGCGTTCTGGAGCGTCATCGGGACGCCGGAGGAAACCAGCGTCGTCTGCCTGGACGAGCACCGCCCCACCGGCGCCGTCGCGCAGGACTCGGGCTGGGCGCTGCTGCGGCTCGGCGGCACGTTCGAGCTGGACCTGGTCGGTGTGCTGATCCAGGTTCTCGCCCCGCTGGCCGCCGCCGGGATCGAGATCTTCGCGCTGTCCACCTACAACACCGACTACCTGCTCATCCGATCCCATCGCGTCGACGACGCCCGCCACGTACTGGTCGATCACGGGCATGTGTTCAACGGCTGCTGAGGAGCGTCACGCTCTGCTGAGGACCGTCACGCTGCGGCGGCGGTGACCGTGACGGTGACGGTGTCGGCGCCGACGTCGGAGGCGATCACCAGGACCGGGTCGTCGGGGGCCGAGACGGCGTGCCCGCCGGTCACACTCACCTGATAGCCGTCGGGATACCTGATGGCCGGAACCGCGATGACGGTGTACGAGCCGGCGGGGAAATCTCCCGAACCGTCCGCCTTGTCGGTGCTGTAGGCGAATTCCCACCGCCCGCCGGTGGCCGCCACCGACAGCGGCGTGCCGGCGACGATCTGCGCATACGGTCCGGCAAGGGTGGCCAACTTGTCGGAGTCGACGTTGTCGCCGACCGGCGGCCGGCGCGGGTCGAAGACCAGCCATTCGGTGTCCGGCGATCCGGTGATGTCGCCTTGACCGGTGTAGGCCCATTCCGACCAGCCGATCAGGTTCTTGTCGGCGATCGTCACGTGATACGCGATGTTCGAGTTCAGGTCGGTGGCCCCGAACTCGGTCATCAGCAACGGAATGCCGTGGGCCTGCGCGTACGACTGCGCGTTGCGGACGATCGCGACGACGCTGGGCAGGGTGCCCAGCGGCCCCAGGTAGATCTGGCCGTAGGCGTGGAACGCCAAGGCTGTGTGCTCGAAGTCCACCGTACCCAGATGGGTGGGAGTCAGACCGAAAATGGCGGTGCCGTCCGGCTCGAACAGCACCGGCGTCGCCGCGTCGACCGAGCGGATCGCGGAGGTGACCTGGTTGTAGAACGGGGTCAGGCGCTGCCGGTCGAAGTAGGGGCTGCCCAGCAGGCCGGGCAGGAAGAGGTTGCCGGCGTGCGGCTCGTTCATGATCTCGTAGCCGGCCACGCCCGGATCGTCGGCGAAGTAGTCGGCGACGTGCTGCCACATCAGCGCGTAGTGGTTCTGCAGCCCGACTCCGTCGGCCGCTTCGGCGTTGGTCCAGAAGGCGTCCCAGGCGTGGTTTCCCGCGGGATTGAAGAAGATGCTGGCCGGGAACGGCAACAGGATGTTGGTGGCGCCGCCGGTCTGCACGGCCCAGTCGGGTGCGCCTTCGCCACCCGTGACCGTGCTGTACGCGTCCTGATGCATGTCGAGCACGCTGACGATCCCGTGGGCGGCGAGGATGCCGACCGTCTGCGCGATCGAGGCCAGATAGGCGTCGTCGTAGACACCGGGTTCCGGCTCGACGGCCGACCAGATGATGCCCAGCCGCACGCTGTTGAAGCCGTTGGCGGCCAGAAAGGCCGCATCGTCGTCGTCGAATCCGATTGCGGCCGGTGCAGCTGGCGGGACTTTGTACACCATGTTGAGCCCGTGCATGATCACGACTCGCCCGTCAGCATCGGTGAACCAGGTGCCCGCCGTGCTGATGGCCGGTCCGCCGGTCGGCGTTGCGGGTGGGCCGGCCGGTGACCCATCGGCGACGCTACCGAAGCTCCCGACCGCGCCGTGCACACCGAACCTGGCCGCGTTGCCGCCCGCACCGCCCAACGCCGGCAGCCGGCCGGGGTCCCCGCCGACCCCGCTGGGGCCCGCGTCGCCCCCGTTTCCGCCTCGGCCGAACAGGTGCCCGCCGTCCCCGCCGTCCCCGCCGTGACCGCCGTCGGCCCCGGCTCCACCGCGGCCACCGGGGCCGCCGATTCCGAACCACCAGCCACCCACGGCGCCGCCGGGTCCACCGTCGCCAGCGATACCGCCCGGGGCGTCACCACCTGCGCCACCCGGTCCGCCATTCCCCATCAGTGCGCCGCCCCGTCCGCCGGCGCCGCCGGCCGCACCCGGGCCGCCCCGGCCCCCGGCGCCGCCGACGCCGAACAAGCCCGCATCACCGCCGCTACCACCGGCCACACCGGCCTCGGTGCTGTTCCACCCGACACCGCCGTCGCCGAGTAGCCACCCCGCTTTGCGGCCTTCCGGATCTTCGGCAGTGCCGTCCGCGCCGTTCCCGATCACATACGAGCCGAACAGGCCGTTGATGAAACCGTCCACACACTGGCCGAGATCGCTGGTGATCCACAGCTGGGCCGCAGAGTGTGCCAGCATGAACACGAACTGCTGGAACGACCCCGCACTGGCGGGACCTGCCGCTGCGGGCACCGCTGGGGTGACGACGGTCGCTTCCTCAGAGATATCGACATCCACGTCGGTCTCGGTGGGACCCGCTTCGACCTCCGCAGGATCCCCGGCGACCACACCGACGTCGCGGCTCGTCGATCGATCGGGGCCGAAGTCCGAAGTGGCCACCGGGTGCGCGATTGCGGACTGCTCGGGGACTCT
>NZ_JAIFZS010000045.1 GCF_019710635.1 Mycolicibacterium xanthum | reverse complement strand
AGGATCCCCGGCGACCACACCGACGTCGCGGCTCGTCGATCGATCGGGGCCGAAGTCCGAAGTGGCCACCGGGTGCGCGATTGCGGACTGCTCGGGGACTCTCTCGCGGTAGTCCGCCGACGGCTCGCGGTAGTCCGCCGACGGCTCGCGGTAGTCCGCCGACGGCTCGCGGTAGTCCGCCGACGGCGATGTGCCCTGCACGTCCTCGGGGGTCGTCGTGGACGGTGTGTCGATCGTCACCAAGGTTTCGCCAGCTTCCGCAGCGGTCTCCGACAGATCATCGGAAGTCGGCTTGGTCACGTAGCTGTCGGTGTCGTCGATACCGGCGCCCGCGGCGGCGTCGACGCCCTGCTCGTCGCCGTCGTTGCGCGATGCCCGGCTTTCCCGGGGATCGGTCTCCGGTGACCCGTCGCCATCGCCGACCGATCGGGTCGGTGGTGTCGCTTCCGAGGAGGTGACGTCGGTCCCACCTTCGGTCTCAGCCCATGCCGAGCCCGCGAGCACGGCTGCGCCCAGGCCGAACATCAGCACGGCCGTACCGATCCAGCCGGCACATACCGCTACGCGCATGGATTCGGCCTTTCCGACAGCGGATACCGGCAATTGTCGATCTCGCAGCAAGTTTCCGTGCCCGGTTTCGCCGGTGTGGCGCGTCCGATTCATTGCCTTACCGTGATCTTATTTTTCCCTTATTTTTCTTAAATTCGGTGTATGGTGGGCGGAGCCGCCTCGCAACACCGTTCGCCGACGGGTGCGGCGGCCACACGGAAGGAGTCGCCATGCCAACCGCACCGGAACGGATCGTCCTTGTCACCGGGGCATCGCGCGGAATCGGCGCCGAAGTCGCCAAACGGTTCGCCGAACCGGGCACGCACGTCGTCGTGAACTACCGCGAGAACACCGCGTGTGCCGACTCGGTCGCCGAGGCCATCCGGCGCGCGGGCGGGCAGGCCTGCACCTTCGCGGCCGACATCGCCGACGAAGCCGACACCGCCGCGATGATCGCTGCCGTCCGGGCTCACTTCGGCCGGCTCGACGCACTGGTCCTCAACGCGTCCGGCGGGCTCGACAGCTGCGCCGATCCCGGCTGCGCCATGCGCCTCAACCGCGATGCCCAGAAGCGGTTGGCGACCGCGGCGATGGGCCTGATGCCTGCCGGATCGCGGATCGTGTATGTCACCAGCCACCAGGCCCACTTCTTTCCCGACAAGGCGGTGCCGAAGGGCTATGCGACGTTCGCGGTCAGCAAGCGCGCCGGCGAAACCGCGCTCTATGCGATGCGCTCGGAGCTGGACCACGCCGGGATCGGGTTCACCGTGGTCTCCGGGGAGATGGCCGACAGCACCGCCCCGGTGGGGGCAGCCGGTGAACTCGCCTCCGCGATCGTCAGGGCGGCGACGACCGCCGCCTCGCCCGGCATCGTGTACGTCGGTGGCGCCGACTACCTGATGACCGCGTAATCCCGCGACCGAGCCGTCCGGCCGGGCGGGAGCGACCGCCCGTTACTGTGCACAGTCATGACCGCAGCAGCAGAACCGTCGGCGCTCGAGTCGCGGGTCGGCCATTACTACCGGGCCGACAGCCCCTACCTGGTCGGTCGCGAGAAGGTCCGCGAGTACGCCCGCGCGGTTCAGGACTATCACCCCGCACATTGGGACGTCGCCGCCGCGGCGCAGCTGGGATACCCGGGCCTGGTGGCGCCGCTGACCTTCACGTCGACCCCGGCCATGGCCTGCAATCGCCGCATGTTCGAATCCGTGGTCGTCGGTTACGACACCTACATGCAGACCGAGGAGGTCTTCGAGCAGCACCGCCCGATCGTCGCGGGCGACGAACTGGAGATCGACGTCGAGTTGACCTCGGTGCGCCGGATCGCGGGCCGGGACCTGATCACCGTCACCAACACGTTCACCGACACCGCCGGCGAGCGGGTACACACGCTGCACACCACCGTCGTCGGCGTGACCGCCGAGGACGTCGATCCGACGATCAAGCTGGCCGTGCAGCGCGCGATGATGCACGACGTCAACATCCTCGAGGTGGGCGAGGCCGCGGCGAACTACCGCAAGACGGTGCGCCCGGCGGGCGAGATCCGGATCGCCGAGTCGGGTTCGACCCGTACACCGGGCACGCCGTCCTTCGAGGACGTGCACGTCGGCGACGAGCTACCGGTGCACCACACCCGGCTGTCCCGCGGTGATCTGGTGAACTACGCCGGCGTGGCGGGAGACGCCAACCCGATCCACTGGGACGCAGACATCGCCAAGCTGGCCGGGCTGCCCGATGTGATCGCCCACGGCATGCTCACCATGGGGCTGGGCGCCGGATTCGCCTCCACCTGGACCGGCGATCCGGGCGCGGTCACCCGCTACGCGGTGCGGCTCTCGGCCCCGGCGATCGTCTCGGCCGCCGAGGGCGCCGACATCGAGTTCGGCGGCCGGATCAAGACGCTGGACCCGGCCACCCGGTCCGGTGTGATCGTGGTCGCCGCGAAGTCGGCTGGCAAGAAGATCTTCGGCCTGGCCACGCTGAACGTCCGGTTCCGCTGACACGCAACCAGATTGGATCTCGACGACCCGGGCCGGAAGGTTATTCGACGACCTCGATACGGCATCGCGGCCCGCGCGCACGGGCGAGCCTGCTGTCCATCGTCAGCAGCGTCGCGTCCATGGCCTCCGCGAGGGTGACGTAGAACGCATCCCATCCCCGCACCGAGGCTCGGAGTTCCCACACCCGGTCGAGCATCCAGCGGTGCGCGAAGCGTTCACCCGGCCAGTCCCGCAGATCAGCGACCGCCTGCCCGGCAGCGGTCCTGTCGAGCGCGCCCCCGAGGTACTGCGCACGAATGACGCCGAGCACCTCCACGTCGATGACTTCCGGCGCCACCTGATCGGCGTCCGCTGCCAGGCGCGCGGCCACCCGGCCGGCCCGCGCCGTGTCGGCCACCACCTCGAAAAGGCAGGATGCGTCAACGACCAGCATCGGGCCATTCACCGCGCCACTCGTCGAGGGTGCGCACCACTTCGTCGGTGGTGAGTCCCGAGGGGCGGCGGCCCGTCCGCCGCAGCCACTCCGCGATCGATGGCCGGGCCGCCAGGCGCGTCGCCTCCCGCCGCAGCAACTCGGGGACGGACACGCCCTCCTCCCCGGCCCGACGGACGAGCCCTGCATACACCTCGTCGTCGATGTCACGGATTTGCACCGTCTTGGGCATAATTGCATGCTAACATGCAGTGTTGCATGTAGCGATGCATCTCGCAGGCAGGTTGCGGGGCTGCAACTGACGCCTCGATATTCACCTCGCGGCCAACCGGGCACCCGGCTGTTTCAGCCCGACGGCCGAACCGTCAAACTAGGCTCCCCGGCATGAAGCCCGGACCCTCATCACCGCCCGAGCTCGATTCGATCCCCTCCGCCGAGGGTCCGCTTCCAGGCCAGGACCTGCTCGCCGGACGGCCCTACGCACTTCCGGTCGATCTGCTGGCCGAATTGCACGGCCCACTGTTCTACGCCGACTTCAACGGCGAGCGAAAGCTCTACGCCTGCTCGGCGGATCTGGTCGAAGAACTCTGCGACGAGAACCGCTTCGCCAAGAACCTCACCGAGTCGCTGGCCCGGGTCCGGCCGCTGGCCGGCGACGGGTTGTTCACCAGTTTCTACGGAGAGGCCAACTGGCAGAAGGCGCACGACGTCCTGCTGCCCGGCTTCAGCTACGCCGGACTGCGCAACTACCACTCGGCGATGCTCGACATCAACTGCCAGCTGATCAGCCGTTGGGACGCCGGCGTCGGGAGCCATCCGGTCGATGTGTCCACCGATCTGCAGAAGCTCGCGATGGACACGGTCGCACTGGCCGGCTTCGGGGCGAGGTTCAACTCCTACGACGTCGATGGCCTGGCACCGATCCCGGCGAGCTTCACCGCCGCGCTGGGCGAGGTGTTCGCCAACGGACCGACACCCGCGTTCGGCGCCGAGCTGACCACCCTGCACGAATACTTCGACGACCTGATGGCCGCCCATCGGGCCGATGCCCCCGGCCGGGCCGACGACCTGCTGTACGTGATGCTCGGCCACGACGCGAACGGCGCACCTCTGCTCGAGCCGGACAACGTCAAGAACCAGATCATGACGTTTCTGATCGCGGGCCAGCTGACCACCTCGGAGCTGATGCCCAACGCGCTGTACAACATCGTGCACCACCCCGCGGTGCTGGCGCGCGTGCGCGCGGAGGTCGACGAGGTGTTCGGAGTCGAGGACGACTACCTGCCCGGCTACGACGACATCGGCAGGTTCGAGTATCTGCGTCAGGTCATCAGCGAGACGCTGCGGCTGTCCCCACCGGTGCTGCAGTTCGACCGGATGGCGTTGGCCGACACCGTCATCGGTGGACAGTATCCGGTCAAGAAGGGCGAGGCGGTCAGCGTGCTCACCGGAGCGTTGCACCGGCAGCCGGGATGGGGTGACAACGTCGAACTCTTCGATCCGGACCGGTTCTCCCCCGAGCGATCCGCGTCCCGCCCGGCGAGCCTGTTCAAACCTTTTGGCACCGGCGCACGTTCGTGCATCGGCCGGCAATTCGCGCTGCACGAGGCCGCGCTGGCGTTGGCGCGGGTGGTGCACCGCTACCGGCTGATCGACTCGCAACACTACGTGCTGCACTTCGACGGTCCGGCCAGCCGCAGGCCGGTCGGGTTCTGCCTCGATGTGCTGCGGCGCTCGCCCGAAGACCGGCACACCGCCCCCGCTCCGGCCGCATCCCCGGAACCGCCGTCCGGTTCGGTGTCGGCCATCCGGGCCGGCACCACGCTGGCGGTGCTGCACGGCTCCAACCTCGGCACCTGCCGCGCGCTGGCCAAACAGCTCGCCGAGGAGGCCGCCGACATCGGTTGCAGCGCAACGGTGGCACCGCTGGACAGTGCGGCCGGCGGACTGCCCGAGGCGGACGCGACGCTGATCATCGCGTCGTCGTACAACGGTCAGCCCACCGACGACGCCCGCGCGTTCATGGCCTGGCTCAACGGGCCCGATGCCTCGCTCGCCGGCGCACCGCTGTACGCGGTGCTGGGGGTGGGCGACCACAACTGGGCCGACACCTATCAGGCGATCCCCAAGCGCATCGACGAACGCCTGGCCGAACTGGGCGGTGTCCGCGCGGTGCCCCGGGGATCGGCGGACACCTCCGGCGACCTGACCGGGGCGGTCGAGGAGTTCTCCATCGCAGCGGCGGGCGCACTCGCCGAGCGCTTCGGTGACCCCGATGCCGCACCGCCCGGCGGCGCCGACGAGCCGCTCTACGAGCTGCGCCAGATCACCGGCCCGGTCACCACGGCGATCGACACCCGGTTCGCCGTCACCCCGATGACCGTGCTGGAGAACACCGAGCTGGTCAGCGACAAGGCCTTCGGACAGGCCAAGCACCATGTGCGCGTCGCCCTTCCGGCGGGTACCGAGTACCGCACCGGCGATCACCTGACCGTGCTGGCCGACAACCCGCCCGGCCTGGTGGACACGGTGATCGAGCTGCTCGAGATCGAGCCGGAGATGCGGCTGTCGATCAACCCGCGACGCAGCTCCCGGCGGCTCATCGCGCTGGACCGCGAAGTGAGTGTGCGCGAACTGCTCACCCACTTCGTGGAACTGCGCAAGCCGGCCTCGCGGAGCCAGTTGAAGCGGCTGGCGGCGGCCAACCCGTGCGTGCCGGAGCGGCAGCGCCTCGAAGAGCTCGCGGCGGCAAGCGAACCCAACGTCCTCAGCGCGCTGGAGTGCCTGCTGGAGTTCCCGGCCTGCGACGTGACCGGGGAAGACCTGCTCGAGTTGCTCGAACCGATGACGCCGCGGCACTACTCCATCGCGTCGTCGTCGCGGCTCTCACCTCAGGTCGTCGGCCTCGTCGTCAGCGTCCTCGGCGCACCCGCCCGGTCCGGCTACGGGCTATTCAAGGGGGTGGCGTCCAACCACCTCGGCGCGATCGGCCCCGGCGAGTCGATCCGGGCACGCGTCGATCCGGCCCGTGCGGCGTTCCGCTCCGGAGCCGACCCGGCCAGGAACGTCATCCTGGTCAGCGCGGGCACCGGCGTCGCCCCGTTCTGCGGTTTCCTCGGAGACCGGTTGGCGGCCAAGCAGTCCGGCGAGCCGTTTGCGCCGGCTCTGTGCTTCTTCGGCGTCCGCGACCCCGACATCGACTACATCTTCCGCGACCAGTTCGAGGCGGGCGAGGCACTCGGCATCGTGCGCATGCGGCCGGCGTTCTCGCGCGCCTCGGAGAACGGGGTGCGCTACGTGCAGGACCGGATCGCGGCGGACGCCGACGACGTCTGGGGCCTGCTCGGCGACCCCGCCAAGGACGCCTACGTGTACGTGTGCGGCGACGGCGGCCGGATGGCGCCCGCCGTGCGCGAAGCGTTCCTGAACATCTACCGGTCGCGCAACGGAGCCGATCCCGAACAGGCCAAGGAGTGGCTGCAGGGTCTGGTGGAATCGGACCGCTACGTCGAAGACGTGTGGGCGGGCTGACTCCGGCGGCTCACCGTCCGCGCCAGCGCGGTCGGCGCTTGTCCCGCCACGCCTGAATGCCCTCGGCGACGTCCTCCGTCGCCGAGGCGACCTTGCGCATCGTCTCCCCGAACCGCACCGATTCGATCCAGCCCATGTTCGCCGTCCGCCACGCCACCTCCTTGGTGGCGCGCTGCGCCAGCGGCGCCGCCCCGGTCAGCGTGCGCGCCCAGGCCCGGGCTTCGTCCTGCAGCTGCTCGGGCTCGACGAGCCGCCACACCAGCCCGATCTCCTTGGCGCGTTCGGCGCCGATCGGCTTCCCGGTCAACAGCAGCTCCATCGCGTCGGCCCAGCGCACCCGTTCGGGTAGTCGGATCGCCCCGACGATGGTGGGCGTCCCGAGCGTCACCTCCGGATACGAGAACGTCGCGGCGGTGCTCGCGATGACGAAGTCGCAGAACAGCACTCCGGTCAGGCCGTAACCGATACAGGGACCGTGGACGGCGGCGATGGTCGGCTTGAACAACTCCATCCCGCTCTCGAACGAGTTGATCGTGGGCTTCTCCCAGAACGTGCCCGCAAAGGTCCCCACCGACCCCTCGCCGTCCTTGAGATCACCCCCGGCGCAGAACACATCGCCGTTGGCGGTCAGGATCCCCACCCACGCGTCCTGGTCGGCACGGAACCTCTCCCACGCGGCGTTCAGGTCCTGCCGAAGCTCACCGTTGATCGCGTTGCGCGCCTCGGGACGATTGAGGGTGATCGTCGCGACGTGCTCGTCCAACTCGTAGGTGACAAGGCTCATGGCGAAACCATAGCCGGGGTCGCCGAGACCTCAGCGCACCCAATGCTCGACGAGGTCGGCCCACCGCCGGGAGATGGTCTTGGCCATGTCGTCGCGCCGGCGCCGGGTGTTGACGTCTTCGGGTTCGGCGGCGCCGACCGTCAGCCTGCAGACCTCATCCACCTGTCCGGGCTCCAGCCCGAACGTGACCAGCACGTCGAGGTCACGTTCGGTGTCGAGCTCGTCGGGCAGCGTGGAACGCGCCAGCAGCACGGCCGCGTTCTCCTCGCCCACTTCCAGCAGCATGGCGACCACGCTGGACTTCTCGACCTTCACGTCGGTCCGGTCAGACCGGCCGCCGCTTGGACAACTCGATACCGTTGTCCCGCATGACGATGCGGCACTGCTCGGGTGTGTAGCCGAAGTTCTCCAGGTCCTTGATGTAGGAGGCGGGGTCGGCGAGGCCCTCGACGTGGGGGAAGTCCGAGCCCATGACGATGTGCTCGGCGCCCATCAATCTGAGCAGGCTGGACAGCTCGTCCTCGTAGAACGGCGACACCCAGACGTGGCGGCGGAAGACCTCCCGTGGGTCCTCCTGGTAGATCTGCGGGATCTGACCGTACGACTTGCTCAGCTTCTCGAAAAGATGGAACACCCAGGTCGATCCACTCTCGATGCACGCCATGCGCAGGTTCGGGAAGCGCAGGAACAGGCCCTTGTGCAGGTGGTTGGCGAAAGTGTCCTGAATGGGATCCCCGGAGAACAACGACCGGAAGCCGAGCAGGGTCTGGAACGACATCATGTAGTCGGCCTCGCCCCACGCGGGCATGAACTTCGAGTAATACGTCTCGCCGGAGTGGTAGCACACGGTGATCCCGGAATCGTTGGCCAGTTGCCAGAATTCGTCGAACATCGGGTCGGCCGGGGCACGCATGCCGACCGCGGTCGCGACCGGACCGGGAATCATCACGATGAACCGCGCGTCGCGCTCCAGCGCCCACTCCAGCTCCCGGACGGCATTGTCCGGTTGACACAGCGTGATGTACGGGGCGGCGAAGATCCGGTCCTGGTAGGCGAAGCCCCAATCCTCCTCCATCCACCGGTTGAAGGCGCGGAAGGTCGCCGCGGCGGCATCCAGGTCACCCAGCAGGGCCTGCTCCATGCCGACACCGAGGGTGGGCAGCATGATGCAGCCCTGCATGCCCTGCTCGTCCATGAGCGCCAGCCGGGCATCCCGGTCCCGGTATGCCGGACTGATCGGCTCCAGTTCACCGAACAGTGCGTTCAGGTCCGCACCGCGCGGGTTGCGGCCGCGGAAGTACTCGTCGAGCGCACCGGGCTTGCCCACCGGGTCGAAGGTCGGGTTCGGGATGAACCTGTTGACCCGGCCACCCACCACCAGCCGCTGCCTGCCGTCGAGTTCGGCCCATTGGATGGCACGCTTCTTGTACTCCGGCTCGATGTAGCGGGTGAACGCGTCGAGAGCCTCGTAGTAGTGGTTGTCGCAGTCGAAGAACTTGAACGGTAGCTGCGTGGTCATCGCATGTTGTCCTTTCGGTCTTCCCGGCTCCGGTCTTCTGGTGAGGGGCTCAGCCGTCCAGTCCGAGGATCCGGGCGGCGTTGCCGTAGAGGAACTTCGGCCACACCTCGTCCTTGAACGGGACCTTGGGCAGTTCGGTGAAGATCCGCTCCAGCGACAGACCCATCGGGAAATAGCCGGCATAGATGATCTTGTCCGCGCCGCGGGTGTTGGCGTAGTCGAGGATCGCCCTGGGGTAGTACTTGGGGGCGAACGCCGACGTCGAGTAGTACAGATTGGGCCACTTGAGCATCAGCTTGACCGCGAGGTCCTCCCAGGGCTCACAGCCGTGGCGAGTGACGAAGACCAGGTCGGGGAAGTCGAACATCACCACGTCGATGCGCGAGACCTCCTGCGACGCGAAGGGAACACGTGGACCCGGAATGCCGGCGCAGACGAAGATGGGGATGCCGAGTTCGACGCAGGTGGCGTAGATCGGGTACATCTTGGGATCGTCGATGGGCACCTGCGGGAACGTTCCGGCGGGGAAGACCGACGTCGCCCGGATACCGAACTCCTCGAACTCCCGGCGGATCGCCCGGACCGAGCCCATCACGTCGTTGGGGTCGACCAGCGCACCGGAGGGGATGAACCGGTCCGGGAAGGTTTTCAGGGCGAGCCGGGCCGACTCTTCACCGACACCGATCATCGCCTTCTCGATGCCGAATCGGTCCATCTGCTGCAGCAGCAACGACACCGGATCGTCGGTCGGCAGACCCTTGGGCACGTCCTTGAACATGTACTCTACCGGGAAGTCGAAATCCTCCTTGGACTGGCGGTCCTTGGTCTGCTTACGGATGAAGTCGTACTGGGCGGAACCTTCGTGGGGGAAACCGATCATCGTGTCGATCACCGGCAGGCCTACGGGTCCGGCCATACGTCATCCTCCGATCGCATCTCGACGGCCGCAATGGACCGCTCTTCCGACCATGCTGAAACACGGTTCTACCTATGTCAAGGCTTGATATCACCACTAGCTGCGATTTCAGATCGCTGTTGCTGCATAATGCCGTGGCAGCAGTCTGGAACAGAGAAGGATGTTCTCGTAGAATCGCTGCTGTTCGCACAGCCGGGCCGGACGAGGAGGTCACCGTCAACACCCCAGCTCCCGCCGTGGTCGCGGTGGCAGACATGACCAGCAGCCAGCTGGCGCGGCGCGCCAGGCTCGTCGAAACAGTGATCGACCTGATCGCGGAGGTGGGCTCGGAGGCGGTGCAGATGCGCGATGTGGCGCAGCGCTCCGGGGTGGCACTGGCAACGGTGTACCGCTACTTCAGCTCGAAGGAGCATCTGCTGGCCGCCGCGCTGGAAGACTGGCAGAAGCGGCTCACCCGGCGGGTGCTGGCCAACACTCCGCCCGGCCAGGATCCGTTGCCCGGCATTCTGGACTATCTCAGGCGCGCGTTGCGCGCCTTCCAGCGCAACCCCGCGATGACCGCATTGATGCTCCAGATGACGACCTCGGCGGTCCCCGAGGTGCGAGCGGCGGTAGACAGGATGGCGCGCACGAACGCCGAGATGTTCGACAGCCTACTGAAAGACCTTCCGCCGCAGGATGTTCCCAGCGTCAGCTTCGGTCTCAACGCCGCACTGACCAGTGCACTGACGGCCATGCTGCACAGCGATCTGTCACTCGACGAGTCGCAGCGGCGGGTCGAGTGGGTGGCCCGAGCGCTGCTCGCACACGCCACCGAACGTACGCCGGGCTAGCGTACACCGACGCCGTCGATCACATCTGCCACGAATGGGCCGCAGCGCGCCCCGACCTGGATACCTCACCGATCGAGGTGCTCGGACGTGTGCAGCAGATCGCCTCGACCTGCAACCAGCGCCTCGATCTGATCCTGCAGCCGCGCGGCGTCACACGTTCGGAGTTCGGCGTTCTCAGCGCACTGGCGCGGGCCGGTCGCCCGCTGCGGGCCAGCGAGGTCGTGTCGACCACTATGCTCAGCGGAGCATCGATCACCAAGATCGCCGAAAGCCTGGTCCGCCGGGAACTATTGGAGCGGAGGAAGTCCGCCCGCGACGGACGGGTGGTGCTGCTGACGTTGACCGAGGCAGGACGCGCGGTGGTCGACAGCGAACTACCCCGCCGGCTTGCCGACGAAGACCGGATCCTCGCGGGACTGTACGCCGCAGAGCGTAAGACACTTGCCGGTTTGCTTCGCAAGATCTGTGCTCCACTGATCGGCTGATCCAGCCACCGCGAACGACGTTGTGACGCTTCGACGACCGTCACCCGAGCAGAATCAGAAACGCGACCAGCGCTCCCACCACCGCGAACGCCAGCCCCGATCCGAGCACGAACCGGCCTCCCCGGCTCCTGAGGATCTCGAACCCCAACCGGGTCTCCCGGACGTAGCGGTGCCGGGATACCGCGGCCAGCGCGGACAGGCAACCGGCACCGATCAGCGAGATGCCCAGGAGCCCTGTGATATTCGCGTGGACGAGGATGATGACGGTGACCGCGAGCACGCCGATGAGGCCGAGCAGCGTCATCGTGCGCTGCAGGTGGTTGCGCTCGAACGGGTACTGGTCTCCCCACACCTTCCCGACGTTCATCGGCTCAGCCCCGTGGGGTGAGCACGAGGACGATCACGCCGGCGCCGACCAGCAGGATGCCCACGATGCCCAGCAGCGGGGCTCCGAAGCCGGGTAGCGGGCGGCGCTGCCGCAAAGCGCGTTCGGTCGCCCACCAGCGCCGTACACCGAGTCCGCACGCACCGAAGGCGATCGCGACCAGGCCGAGGGCGAGGGCCTGGCTGCCGAATGTGGGGTGCTCGAGGAACAGCCGGTCGATGGCGACGGCCCCCGCCAGCAGCGTCACCGCCAGCCGCAACCACGCGAGGTACGTCCGTTCGTTGGCCAGCGTGTAGAGGGGGTCGGGTTCCCGGCCCACGTCATAGACCCCCCGAGGGGAGCGCGGACCGCTCGCGCCGCCGTCGAAGTCCATCACCTCGTTGTCGGCCATCACACCACGGTAGCCGCCATGCCCGCCGTTGGAATTTCGAAGCGAGCGCCGGGAGCCGTGCGTCATCAGAACGCTGCGGCCCGGCATCGGCGACGAGCAGTTCGCGATGCCACCCACGCCCTGGCACGACAAGTCAGCGGCAAATCGCCGCCAAGAGGCGCGGTCCGACGGTGGTCGCCCCGATTCCGAGGCCTCCGCTGGCGGCGCCGGTGGAACGGATCGTCGGACTGGTCGAGGATCTTGGCTTCCAGTGTCCGCAGCGCCGGCCCGGGATCGAGCCCGATCAGGATTTCCCGGCTGCCCGCTGCGCAGCGCGCCCGGGCCGACTTGGGCGTGGGACCAGCGCTTCTGCACCTGTGCAACTTTGCACTAGTGTAGTGTTGCATCCATGGGCATTGCGGGCACTGGGCTGCGCGAACGTCATCGCCAGCAGGTGCTTGTGGACCTGCATGATGCGGCGGTCTCGTTGGTGGATCAGGTGGGGTTTGCGGATGCGACGATCGACCTGATCGCCGGCCGGGCGGGGGTGTCGCGTCGGACGTTCTTCAACTACTACGCATCCAAGGAGGACGCGGTACTCGGGGCGACGCCGCCGACAGTCCCCGAGGAGGCGCTGTCGACATTCGTCGACGAGGTCGATGCGGACCCGTTCACCCGCACGGTGGGGCTGATCGTGGCCATCGTCCGCTCGACGTTTGTCGCCGGGACCGTCATCGAGGAGCGACGCGGACTCATCGCGCGGTATCCGCAGCTGCGTGAGCGGATGGCGCAGCTTGTGGTGGCCGCCGAGACGCTCACCGAGGTCGCGCTGAGCGAGCGATTCGCCCGTTCGGGTCCGCAGCCGAGGTCGGCCGAATCCTCTCGCGCACTGCTGATGCTCGCCGGCACGGTGCTGCGCTACGCCTACCTGAGCGATCCTCAGGCCTTCGAGTCAGCCGATTCCGCGGCCGTCCAGGCGGCGATCTCCGTCTTCCGCAACGCCTTGAGGGAAATCTCTTGACTCCCGCTGACCCGCTCACGCACCAAGAGACGACGGCGAAAAGCGTTGTCCCACTGTTCGCCAGCCTGATGGTCACGATGCTGCTGGCGTCGCTGAACCAGACGGTGTTGTCCACCGCGCTACCGACCGTCGTGGGCGAACTGCACGGCATCGACCACATGACCTGGGTCATCACCGGCTACATCCTGGCCTCGACGATCGTGATGCCGATTTACGGCCGAATCAGCGACCTGTTGGGGCGCAGACCGGTTCTGGTCACCGCAATCTCGCTGTTCGTCGCCGGCTCGGTCATCGGCGCCGAGGCTGCGAATATCGAGTGGCTCATCGTCGGCCGGGTGATTCAGGGCGCCGGCGGCGGCGGCCTGATGATCCTTTCCCAGGCCGCGATCGCCGATGTGGTGCCGGCACGCGACCGCGGAAAGTACATGGGGCTCATGGGTGCTGTCTTCGCGGTCGCCTCCGTGGCCGGTCCCCTGCTGGGCGGCTGGTTCACCGAGGGTCCCGGCTGGCGGTGGGCGTTCTGGATCAACGTGCCCCTCGGTGCCGTCGCCATCCTCGCCACCATCGCCTTTCTGCGACTACCCAGAACGCGCCACGCCGAACGACCGCGAATCGACTACCTGGGCGGGGCACTCATCGCCGTCGCCACCACCGCAGTCGTGCTGGTCTGCACCTGGGGCGGCGGCACCTACGCGTGGCGCTCTCCACAGATCATCGGCCTGATCATTGCGGCGATCGGCTCCTCGTTCCTGTTTGCGGTCGTGGAATCCAAAGCAACCCACCCACTTATCCCGTTGCCGTTGTTCAAGAAACGCGACTTCACCCTCAGCACCGTCGCCGCGCTGTTGTTCGGCGTCGCGATGTTCGGCGCCATCGGGTACCTGCCCACCTACCTGCAGATGTCGTCAGGAGTGAATGCCACCGAAGCCGGGCTGCTGATGATCCCGATGATGGGTGGACTGCTCGGGGCGTCGGTCGTGTGCGGTCGGCTGGTATCGCAGACCGGACGGTACAAGCGGTATCCGACCATGGGCGCAGTCGTGATGGGGGTCGGCCTCCTCCTGATATCGACGCTGCACATCGACAGCCCGGTCTGGCTGGTGTGCGGCTACATGGCCATCCTCGGCATCGGGATCGGCATGGGCATGCAGATCCTGATCCTGATTGTGCAGAACGCCTTTCCGGCCGCGATCGTCGGCACGGCGACCGCCGCGACGAACTACTTCCGCCAGGTCGGGGCCAGCGTAGGCTCCGCCGTCGTCGGGTCGGTCTTCGCCTCCCGTCTGGTCGGCCTGCTGACCGAAAGGCTGCCCGACACCTCTGGCACAACCGACACCAACGCCCTCACCCCCGCCGCCGTCAGGGACCTGCCCGATGCACTGCGGCTACCCATCCTCGAGGCCTACAACGAGGCGTTGCTGCCGATCTTCCTGTTCATGGTGCCGTTGGCGGTGATCGCCGTCGCTGCACTCGCATTCATCAGGGAAACGCCGCTTGCCACCACCATCGAGCGGGACGACATCGAGGATCTGCTGGAAGAACAGCATGCCGACACCGCGCCGAACACCCGTCACGCGGCGCGGCCGTCGCACTGAAACCGGCGCGTCGCACATCTCACAGGGCGGCCCCCACCAGGGCCCTGCCAGGTCTGGATATGTCTCAGCGAGCGAGGTCCCGGTAGCCCGGGGGCCGAGGAGTCGGCGCGCCCACTCCCCGACACTTTTCGCGGGGTTGCCCGGGGACGCGTCAGCGGTACTGACCGCAGGGGACGATTGCTTGACTTCAGGGGACAATTGCGGCCCCCGGAGGGTGTATGTCGCCACCCAACGGTCCATCATCGACACTGACATCGGACCCACCGTCGACCGACGCCAGGAGTGCACCGTGGCAGCCCCAGCAACTCGTCACGAGTTCGTCAGTCGCGGCCTGCGGCTGTCCTACCTCGATTCCGCGCCCGGTGACACCACGCGTCCGGTCGTGCTGCTGCTGCACGGTTTTCCCGATACCGCAGAGATGTGGGCCGACCAGATAGCAGCACTGCACCACGCCGGCTATCGCTGCCTGGCACCGGACACCATCGGTTGTGGGCAGTCGCAGATCGCCGCCAGACGGACGGACTACAACATCCGCAGCATCGTCGATGACCACTGGGAGTTGCTGCGGCAACTCGGAATCCAGCGATGTGACGTCGTGGGACATGACATCGGCGCGGTGTCGGCGTGGCTGTTGGCCGGGTACCATCCCGGCGCCGTGCGGCGTCTCGCGGTGATGTCGGTCGGCCACCCGATGGCCTACGCCCGCGCCGGTCTCGACCAGAAACGAGCCGGCTGGTACATCGCCTACTTCACCATGGCAGGCATCGCCGAACGGTTGTTGCCGGGCCGCGGGCCGCTGAGCCTACGGCGGGTGTTCGGGTCGCATCCCGACATCGAGGGGGTCCTGCGACGACTGTCCGCTCCCGGCCGGCTGACTGCGGCGGTGCGGGTCTACCGCGCCAGCCTGGTCACCGTGCTGGTTCGGAAGCAGCCCCGGGTCGCCGCGCCCACCCTGGGCATCTGGAGTGACCGGGATGCGTTCCTCGTCGAATCGCAGATGCGCAACTCCGTGCACTGGGTGGACGGTACATGGACGTTCGAGGCGGTCCCCGGCGGACACTGGATTCCGCTGGAACAGCCCGACTACCTGAACCGTCGCCTGCTGCAGTTCCTGGCCCCGGCCACCGTTTCCTGACCAACAGGGCCTGATGGGGAGCCACAGCCCCCCAGCGAGAGAGACCCGCCCTGGCATGCGGCGCCGGTGTTCAGTCGAGCGTGATCTCCCGCTTGAGGATCTTGCCGGTCGGACCGAGCGGCAGTGCATCCGCGATCCGCACGATGCGGGGGTACTTGTAGGCGGCGACCCGCTCCTTGACGAATCCGATGACCTCGTCGACCGTCGCGGTCCTCCCGGGCTCGAGCGTGATCACCGCGGCCACCTCCTCACCGAGGTGATCGTGTGGCACACCGATCACCGCTGCGCCCGCAACGGCGGGATGGGTGTAGAGGACCTCTTCGATCTCGCGCGGGTACACGTTGTAGCCGCCGCGGATGATCATGTCCTTGGCCCGGTCGACGATGTAGTAGTAGCCGTCGGCGTCACGCCGGCCGATGTCGCCGCTGCGGAACCAGCCGTCCCGCACCGCTGCCGCGGTGGCCTCCGGATTGCCGAAGTATCCCTTCATCACGTTGTGGCCCTTGATGGCGATCTCGCCGTCGGCACCGTCGGGGACCTCGTTCCAGTCGGCGTCGATGAGCTTCATCCGCACGCCTTTGACGGGCTGGCCGACCGAGCCGGGTCTGCGCTCCCGGTGAATGTGGTTGAAGGCCGCCACCGGTGAGGTCTCCGACAGCCCATAGCCTTCGAGAAGTAGGGCATCGTAGGCCTTCTCGAACGACGCGAGCACCTCCACCGGCAGCGCGGCGCCACCGGAGACGCAGCGCCGCAGGCTCGACGTGTCGTGGTCCGCTTGTCCGGGGAATTGGGACAGCGCGGCATACATCGTCGGCACCCCGCCCATGTGGGTCACCCCGTCACGCTCGATGATCTCGAGCGCCCTGGCCGCATCGAAGCGGGGCAGCAACGTCAGGGTCGCTCCGGTGAGGACCGACGCGTTGAGCATCGCGGTCTGCCCGAACACGTGGAACAGTGGCAGACCGCCGAACACCACGTCTCCGCCCGACAGGCCCATCAGGCCCGCGCCGGCGCAGATCAGGGCATTGGCCACCATGTTCGTATGGGTGAGCTCGGCCCCCTTGGGGGCCCCGGTCGTCCCGGACGTGTACAGGATCACCGCGGTGTCCTGCGGATCGGTGTCGGCCATCTCGATGGGCGGACGGGCCATCAGGTCCCCGACGAACGTGGCGGGGTCCACCTCGATGTAGCCGGCGCCGGCGTGGGCCGCGCCCTTGCCGGCCTGCTCGGCGACCTCGTGCCAGGCGAAGAACACCTCGGCCCCGCAGTCGGACAGCACGTGGGCGAACTCGCGGGCCTTGTAGAGCGGGTTCATCGGGACGACAACTGCTCCGGCCCACAGAATGCCGTAGTACAGCGCAGGCATGAGCGGAACGTTGGGCATCGCCACGCCTACCCGGTCGCCGGGCTGAACTCCCAACTCGCGCAGCCAGGTTGCGGTCCGGGCCGCCAGCGCGGCCAGTTCGGTGTAGCTCAGCTCGGCGTCGTCCATCTTGACGGCGACGCGATCGGGATGCCGCTGCGCCGTCGCGTTCAGGTTGTCGGCGAGGTTCATCCATTCACTCCCTGCAGTGTTCAGGCGGATGCGCGGCTCGGCGCACCGCGCAAGTCCCGCAGCCCGGCACCGATCCAGTCAGCGCGGCGCGGATCTGGGCGCCCCAGGTGATCGCGCAGTCGGCGGACGAGTTCTCCTCGGCGGGGACCGGCCCGCGGTCGGGCCCGCCCGGGCGCTGCCATGAGCGTGCCACCTGGATCGCGCCGCGTATTGACAACAGGGAACACCTGTTTGACACCAGAGGACAAACGTCCCGGGGGCGGGTCGGAGCTGATCGCCGCCCTCGCGTCTGGATCAGACGAGCCCCTCGGCGCGGGCCCACTCCTCGACCCGAACCATGCCCTCGTCGATCGACACCAGCGGCTGATAGCCGAGCACCTTCTGGGCCTTCTCGATCGAGAAGGTGCCGGTGCGGTTGAGCAGCCACATGGTGCCGGCCGCGAGGTCGGTCTTCTGACCGAGCCGGCGCAGCACCGTCCCGAGAATCTCGGCGGCGGGCGCGGCCACCCCGATCGGCAGGGTGCGGACGGTGCCACCGCACAGCGCCGCCAACCGGGCGAAGAAGTCGCCGCACCGCACGCCCACGCCGTCGCTGATGTTGAACACCTGCCCCACCGCGTCCTCGGAGGCCACCGCCAGCACGAGGCCGTCGACGAAGTTGTCGATGTACACCGGAGAGAAGACGCCGTTGCCGCCGTTGGGCAGCGGGAACCCGGTCTTCTTGCGCATCTCGGCGATCGGCGAGCGCACCCACACCGATCCCGGACCCCACACGTCGCCCGGCCGGATCACGGTCACGTCGATCTCACCGGCGGCGTGCGCGGCCAACACCACCGCCTCGGAGTTGACCTTGGTGTCGGTATAGACGTCCCCGTTGACGCGCACCGGGTAGGTTTCGTCGACACCGTCCGGGAACTCGAAGCCGTAGGCCATCACCGAGGAGAAGTGCACGAACCGGCGCACACCCGCCTCGATCGCCGCCCGCAGCACCCTGCTGGTGCCCAGAACGTTGACGTGCCAGGACTGCTCCAGGCTGTACGCCGCACCAAGCAGGGCAGCGGTGTGGATCACGGTCTCCACACCCTTGAGCGCACCGGACCACACCTGCGGCTCGGTGATGTCGCCGGCAACCACGCCGCGTTCGGGATCGGCGACGAAGTCGACGCCGACCACCTCGGCCCCCAGCGCACGGAAGCGTTCTGCGGCGGCGCGGCCGATGAAGCCGTTGGCGCCGGTGATGAAGATCTTGCGGCCGGTCAGCGACGGCGCGGGCCGGTCGGTCTCGGAGGCGAGCATGCGCGATCCTTTCGTCGTGTGGTGCAGGTCACCACACTGCCCGCGCCCGGCCTCGCGTGTATTGACAGCAGAGGCCAATTGCTTGACCGCAGAGGACGCTGTTGCGGTCGGTCAGACCTGCCGCGCCTCGGCGTGCCAGGTGCTGCGCAGCGCGGCCGGTCCGGCACCGAACCAGCGCCGGCACGACCGGGAGAGCACGCTCTGTTCCGCATAGCCCAGTTCGCGGGCGAGGTGGGAGAACGTCATGTCGGTGTCGCGCAGATAGCGTTCCGCCAGTTCACGGCGCACGTCGTCGACGACGGCATTGAAGGTCGTCCCCTCCGCGACCAGCCGCCGGCGTAACGCCTTGGGGTGCAGCCGGAACTGGTCGGCGACCACCGGAACGGTCGCGGCTCCGGCCGGCAACAGCTGGCGGATGAGTTCGCGGATCGACGAGGCCATCGTCGGGCGGCGCCGGTCGATGACGGAATCCAGGTACTCCAGCATCACCCGGTGCGCCATCTCGTCGCGGGCCAGCGGTCGGTCCAGGTCTCGGGCCGGAATCGTGAAGCCCGCCCTGGTGGAGCCGAATCTCGGCGTGCACGAGAAGAACTCCCGGTACTCCTCGGGTGGGGTGAGCGGGGGGTGCGAAAGATCGACGGCGGTCGGCGAGTAGCCGGCGCCGAAGAGGAAGCGGAACACCCGCAGCATGACCCCCAGCGAGAGTTCGGTGGTCTGTGGATGCGCCGGTGGATGCTCGAGCAGGACCTTGAACTCCACGAAGGCCGTCCCGCCTTCCCGGTGGACGGTCACCGCGATCGCGGGGCTGTAGGCGGCCAGGTACTGCTCGAAGATGCCCAAGGCGTCGGCGACCGAGCCGGCGGTGCGCGCCGCGACGCCGACCGGGCCGAGGATCTCGATGCCCTGACGCCGGCCGAGTTGGCGGCCGAAGGACGGGCTGCGCGTGGCGGCGGCCGCGGATTCGACCACGTTGATGAACGCCAGGTAGGTCAGGAAAGCGTCGAAGCGGCCGATGTCCGCCCGATGGATCCCGGCCCGGGAGAGCAGCGCGTCCGGATCGGCCCCGAGTTCGGTCACCAACGCCGGAAATCCGGTCAGGGACGTGCCCCGGATCACAGACATGTCCCCTACTGTCAAACAGTTGTTCTCTGCTGTCAAGACCAACGGGGGTCTCGGCGGGCATGGTGGGAATCACAGCCCAAGAGTTCACGGAAAGGAATCACACAATGACCCTCGCAACCGCTCCCGCTCCCGCCACCACGTCCACCGGCGCCCTGCTGCCGATGGTGGCCCTGCCCCAGGGCGAGCTGCTGACCGTCAACGCCAACGACAACCCGCTGATCCGCAACGCCCTCGGGGAAGGTGTTCACTTCAAGCCGCTGCGCCTGGATCTGGAGAACGGCGAGTGGGTGGTGCTGGCCACCTTCGCGCCCGGTGCGCGGATCCCGCTGCACTACCACACCGGCTCGGTGGACGCCTGGACCATCAGCGGCAGCTGGCACTACTACGAGTACCCCGAGCAGCCCCAGACCGCCGGTTCCTACCTGTACGAGCCCGGCTCGTCGGTGCACACCCTGGTCTGCCCGGACACCAACACCGAGGACACCACCGTGCTGTTCCGGGTGAGCGGCGCCAACGTCAACTTCACCGACGACGGCCAGTTCCACTCGATTCTCGACGCGGCCCTGATCGCCCACCTGACCGGCATCCTCGCTGCCGAGCAGAAGGTGGGGACCGTCACCTACATCAGCGGTGGCGCCGCCGGCCCCGCCCACGTGGAGGCGTGATGCGCGCCGTCCTGATGCAGGACTCGAAACTACGGGTGGCCGACGTGCCCGAGCCGGTTCCCGGCTCGGGCGAGGTCCTCGTCGACGTCCTCGCCTGCGGCATCTGCGGCACCGACCTGCACTGCGCGGCCCACGCCCCGGAGTTCAACGCGGCGACGAGGGGCGCCGCCGGGATCGAGCTGATGGACCTCGGCCGCCCGGTCGTGTTCGGTCACGAGTTCGTCGGCCGCGTCGCGGCCTACGGGCCCGACACCCAACAGCGGATCCCGGTCGGGGCCCGGGTGGTCTCGATGCCGATCCTGCTGCGTGAGCAGCAGGTGATGCTCGGGTTCGCCGGCCCCGACGCGCCGGGCGCGTACAGCGAGCGGATGGTGCTCTCCGAGCCACTGCTGATCGAGGTACCCGACCACGTCGCCACCGACGTGGCCGCGCTGACCGAACCGCTTGCGGTGGCCTACCGCACGGTCGTCCGCGCCGAGGCCGACGCCCACGCCGTCCCGCTGGTCGTGGGCTGCGGGCCGATCGGTCTGGCGGTCATCGCGGTGCTGAGGATGAAGGGCATCGGACCGATCGTCGCGGCGGACTTCTCGGCCGAGCGCCGCGAACTGGCCCGGCGGCTCGGCGCCGACGTCGTCGTGGATCCGAAGCAGAGTTCGCCGTACGAGGCCCTGTACGCCGCCGCCGCGACGAGCGACCCGGCGACGATGGCCCCGCCGAACGCGGTGCTCGGCCAGCTGCCGATCCGGCCCACCGTCGCGTTCGAGTGCGTCGGGGTGCCCGGTTTGATCCAGCAGATGATCGCCGGCGTCCCGCCGGGCTCGCGCATCGTCGTGGCCGGTATCAACATGGGCTCCGACACCATCGAGCCGGGGCAGTGCATCCTCAAGGAACTCGACATCCGGTTCTCGCTGTACTACTCGCCGGAGCAGTTCGCGCAGACCTTCACGCACCTGGCGGCGGGCGATTTCGACGTCGCCCCGTTGTTGACCGGAACGGTCGGCCTCGACGGCGTGGCCGATGCGTTCGATCGATTGAGCACCAACCCGCACGACGCGAAGATCATCGTCGATCCCACGCGCTGAGCGGCCTGCCGGCCCGGCGCGCTGAGCGCCCTACCAACCCAGAAAGCCCTCGATTATGCGTGCCCTCACCAGTCTCGACAGCATGTTCCTCGCCGCCGAGGACGGCCGGACCACCGCCAACGTGTCCAGCCTGGCCATCCTGGATCGCTGCGATGCCGACGGAAAACCGTTGACCCGCAAAGATATTCAGGAGCTCTTCGCGGAGCGTCTGCACCTGCTCCCGCCGCTGCGCTGGTGCCTGGCCGACGTTCCGTTGGGGGTCGGCCACCCGTGGTGGGTCGATCGCGGTGGCGACGTCGACCTCGACTTCCACGTGCGGGAAACCGCGGTGGTCAGCCCGGGTGACCGGGGCGCGCTGGAAACGCTGGTGGCCCGGCTGTCCGCCCACCCGATGGATCGTTCCCGGCCCCTGTGGGAGGTCTATCTGATCCACGGCCTGCAGGACGGCCGGGTCGCGCTGTTGACCAAGCTTCATCACGCGGCGGTCGACGGGCTTTCGGGCGGTGAGGTGCTCGACATCCTGTTCGACCCGACCGCCGAGGGGCGCGCCTCGGTACCGATGCCCAGCTACCGGCGGGAGAAGGAGCCGGGGCAACTCGCACTGCTGGCGCGCGCCATCGCGGGAGTGCCGGCGCGCCAGGTGCAGACCGTCAAAGCGGCGGGCCGCGCGCTGACCCACCTCGATCAGGTCGCCACCTTGAGGTCGATCCCGGCGGTCGGCGCAGCGGGCCGTGTCTTCCGGCGGATCTCCTCGCCCGGCACCGGCCGGCGGGTGGTGCTCGACAAATCGCTGCCCAAAGCGCCGAAGCTGGCCTTCAACGGGAAGATCACCCCACACCGGCGGGTCGCGCTGACCAGCGTGGCCCTCGACGACGTCAAGGCGATCAAGAACCACTTCGACGCCACCATCAACGACGTCGTGGTCGCGCTGACCGCCGGTGCGCTGCGTCGCTGGCTCACCGATCAAGACCAGCTGCCGGATCTGCCCCTGGTGGCGGCGGTTCCGGTGTCGGTGCGGGCGCAAGCGGAGCTGGGAACCTACGGAAACCGGGTCGGCACCATGCTGGCCGTGCTGCCCACCGACGAGCCCGATCCGGTGGGCCGGCTGCGCCGGTGCCGTACGGAACTGCGCGCCGCCAAGGAACGGCACCAGGCGGTGCCGCCGTCACTGATGCGCGACGCCAACGACCTCATCCCGCCGATCCTGTTCGATCGGGCGGTGCGCGCGATGACCGGCGTCGCAGCCAGCGATGCGTTGTCGCCCGCCGCCAACCTCGTCATCTCCAACGTGCCGGGACCGCGGGCGCCGCTGTACTGCGCGGGCCGGCAGATTCACGAGCACTACCCGGTGTCCACGATCAGCGACAGCCTGGGCCTGAACGTGACGGTCTTCAGCTATGTCGACCGCCTCGAGATCGGCCTGGTCGGCGACCGCGACCTCGTCGCCGACCTGCCCGGTCTCGCCGATGCCTTCGACAAGGAGCTTCAGGTCTTCATGCACGCCCTGCACGAGAGCGAAAGCGGCCCATCATGAGACGCCTCAGCAGCGTTGACGCCCAGTTCCTCGCGATGGAGGACGGCCGGATCCACTCCCATGTGTGCCAGTTGACCATCATCGAGGCCACCACCGCCGCCGGGGCCAAAGTCGACGGTAGACGCATCCGCGAACTGCTTGCCGACCGGATCGACCGGATGCCCCCGTTCCGCTGGCGGGTCAAGGAGGTGCCATTCGGCCTCGACTATCCGGTCTTGGTCGACGACGAGGCCTTCGATCTGGATTCACACATCTGGGAGAGCGCCCTGCCGGCGCCCGGCACCGACCAGCAGCTCGCAGACACGTTGGCGCGCATCGTGTCCCGCCCGCTGGACCGCGCCAGGTCGCTGTGGGAACTGCACGTCATCCACGGGCTGGCCGACGACCGCATCGCGCTGGTCACCAAGGTGCACCACAGCATCGTCGACGGGGTGTCCGGGATGGAGCTGCTCGGCGCGCTGCTCGACCCGACCCCGGAACCCGCCGACACCCCCGAACTTCCGGCCGCCGCGCCACGGTCGCTGGGCGCCGCGCCATCGGACGTGGAGCTGCTGACCCGCGCCATCGCCACCCTGCCCGTGCAGTCGGTGCGCATCGCGCGAAGCGTGCCCACCATGCTGCGGCACATCGACCAGCTTCCGACCATGCGCAACCTGCCCGGCGCCGGCGTGATCGCGCGGGCGGCCGACCGCGCCGAACGCATCGCCACCCGCAACAAAGACGGGCGCAGCCTCGAGCATCCGCATGCGGCAGCACCGAAAGTCTCGTTCGGAGGCAGGATCTCGGCTCAGCGCCGGTTCGCGTTCGGATCGTTGCCGCTCGCGACGATCAAGTCGATCAAAGACACCGTGCCCGGAGCCACGGTCAACGACGTCGTCGTGGCGCTGTGCGCCGGAGCGCTGAGACGCCGGATGATGGCGCGCGGCGACGATGTCGCCACACCGCTTGTCGCGATGGTGCCGGTGTCGGTGCGCACCGGCGATCAGGACTCGGGCAATCAAGACTATGGCAACCAGATCTCGTCGATGATCGTGCCGATCCCGACGGATGAACCGGATCCGCTGCGGCGGCTCGAGCAGGCACATCAGGTGATGCACGCCGCCAAAGACCGCCATCGCGCGATTCCGGCCAAGCTGCTCACCGCCGCCAACCACACCGTGCCGCCGGCCCTGTTGGCCCGCACCGCCCGGGTGATCTCGATGACCACCGGTGCAGGCTGGATCAAGCCGCCGTTCAACGTCACGATCTCGAACATCCCGGGATCGCCGCACCCGCTGTACTGTGCCGGCGCGAGGGTCGTCTCACAGCATCCGGTCAACGTCCTGCTCGACGGCGTCGGGCTGAGCATCACGCTGCTCAGCTACCAGAACCGCCTCGACTTCGGGCTGACCGCCGACCGGGAGCTGCTGCCCGACGTCTGGCGGCTCGCCGACGAAATGCGCGAAGAACTGGCAATTCTCGACGCCGGGGTCGGCGTGCACTGAACAACGGTTGCATACCACAATCCCGTGAATACCCCCACCGGTTTCGGTTAGGGTGGCTGTGAACCATACGGAACCGTCGGCCCAGGGGGGTCATCCGACGAGGAGGATGCCATGTCGCTTCCAATTGCCGCTGCATGCCGCGTGATCGCCACCGGTGCGGTCAGCGGTGCAATGCTGTTCGCCGGCACGGCGATCGCCGCGGCGGACGGGCCGCTGGACTGCACTGCCGCAGATCTGGCCCGTGCCGCATCCGGCGTGTCCAACGCCACGGCGGATTACCTGTTCACCCATCCCGATGTCAACGGGTTCTTCACCGGCCTCAAGGGCCTGGACGAGCAAGCGGTACGCGCCAGCACGGAGGACTACCTCAACGCCAACCCGCAGGTGCGGACCGATCTGCAGAACATCCGGCAGCCGTTGGTCGACTTCCGGACCCGCTGCCAATAGGCCCGCTCCAGTTCGACTCATCGGAAGGACGACTGTCATGCCGAACAAGCGCATCTACCTCGCGGCGGCCCTCGCCACGGCTCCGGCCGCGGCAGCGGTCTTCACCGCCGTCATCGCGAGTCCGTCGACGCCCCCCACGATCAGCGCCGACAACATCCACGTCAACGTCGACTACGGCATCCCGGACATCAACGTGGTGCCCAACGTCGCCCCGGACATCCACGTGCCGAACATCAACAGCGTCGTCAACCCGGGCCACGTCGGTCTACCCGGACGCGGCCGCTAGCTCGCCCCCGGCGCCGGCCGTCCGGCGGCGGCCAACGGCGTGACCGGTCGTGGTCAGGAAATCACGCAGCCGGTCCAGCACGAGGGCGGGTCGCTGCTCGGCGATCCAGTGCCCGACGCCGTCGACCCATTCCACCTGGAAGTCGTCGATTCGATCGGCGTATCCGCGCAACAGGGTCGGCGTCAGGACCGGGTCCGCCGTTCCGTGCAACCACCGGACCGGCACGCCGACCCGGGCGTCGGCGTACTCTCCGCGAAGCCACGGCACGAACTCGCGGGCGAGGAACGTCCGGTACCACCGCGAGCAGGCTGCGGCGCGGTCACGCCGGCGGAACCGTTCGGCATAGGCCTGCAGTTCCTCCTCCGACAGGGACCAGTCGCCGCCCACCCAGGAGGCCAGTCGGCGCAGGAATCGCCGCCTCCGGTCGCCGATGAGCCGCGGTCCCCCGATCGGTAGCGCGATCGGGATCTGGTACCAGAACCGCCACAGGTGCCGGGCCATCGCGAGATCCGGTGTCAGCCACGGCGCGATGGTGTTCATCCCGAAGAAGCCGGCGACCTTCGCGGGGTGGCGCAGCATCATGATGAACGCCACCGGCCCACCCCAGTCATGGGCCACCAGGGTGGCCGGACCCACGCCCAGCCGGTCGAGCACCGCCGCCAGGTCGTCGGCCATCACGGTCTTGCGGTACTCGGCTTTGGGTGCAGAACTCCATCCGGCACCCCGCAGGTCGGGGCACAGCACGCGATAGCCGTCGGCGGCCAGCGGACCGATGAGATGGCGCCACTCCCACCAATGCTGGGGGAACCCGTGCACCAGCAGCACCGGTCGGCCGTCGGCCGGCCCGGCCTCGGCGACGTGGATCGTGACACCGTCCCCGATGTCGACGAACCGGTGGGTGACCCCGTCGAGCGCGGGGGGCGGGTCGGCACCCACCGCGGTCACTCGGCGACCTTGGCGAGCTGGGCGGCGATCCGGCGGGCCAACGGCGGCGCGAGGCGCGACAGCACGTACATCACGTGGGCCTCGGCGGCGACGGGCGCCACCGCGCGATTGCGGTCGATCGCGCGCAGGATGTTGCGGGCCACCCGCTCCGGGGTGTAGCCGCGCTTCTGGTAGGTCGCCGCGAGACGCTGTCGCCGGCCGTCGGCGTCACCGGACCCGCGGATCGGACTGGTCTTGGTGATGGCGGTGTTGATCACCCCGGGACACACCGCGGTGACACCGATGCGGTGGGGTTCGAGCTCGATGCGCAGCGCCTCGGACAGACCCAGCACCGCGAACTTGGTTGCGCTGTAGGCCGACAGCTGCGGATTGGCCAGCAGGCCGGCGGCCGAGGACAGGTTGACGACATGCCCGCCCCGGCCGGACTCGATCATCCGCGGCAGGAAGGCGTCGCAGCCGTGCACGACACCCATCAGGTTGATCGACACCAACCAGTCCCAGTCCTTGTGGCTGGTGTCCAGGAAGCCGCCGATGAGCCCCACACCGGCGTTGTTGACCAGGATGTCGACCCCGGTGAAGTGCGCGAACGCGGCGTCGGCGAAGGCCGCGACCTGATCGGGGTCCGAGACGTCCACCCGGTGGGTGATCACGTCGGCGCCGAACCGGCGGGCGGCGCCGGCGGTGTCGTCCACGGCGGACTCGTTGATGTCGCACAGCGCCAGGTCGGCGCCGCGGCGGGCACACAGCAGCGCCAGTTCGCGGCCGATGCCGCTGCCCGCGCCGGTGATGGCGACCACTCGGCCTGCGAGGTCGGCGGTCTGGATGCGTGATCGTGAGTTGAACATGCCAGGCAAGCTACGTCCGGGCCGCGTCACCGGGCTCGTGCACGAACGCCAACGTTGATCACGATCATTGTGACGCCGCCACAATCGGACTAAATTCCGGCCATGGACCCCCAATGGTCGCCCCTCCGGGAACCCGCGGCACAGCGGGCCTGGCAGGCGGTGCTGGTGCCCATCGCCGCCGAGTTGCGCGCGAGTGCGGCGAACCTTGCCGAGCGGGCGGTCGAGCGGATGCAGGCCGAATTGCCGCATCTGTTCCCCGATGAGCCGTCCCGCAAAGAGGCTCTGGTCAGTACCGACGCCAGCCTGCAACAACTCGCCGAGCTCATCGAGATCGGCGGGGATCCGCGCCAGACCGCGCTGCCGCCGTCGACGCAGGCCATCGCTCGGGCGGCCGTTCAGCGGCAGGCCCTGCTGCCGGATCTGATGCGGTTCTACCGGCTGGCCCAGGAGCTGGTGTGGACATGGCTGTTCACCCGGATCACCGCAGCCGCCGACGACGCCGCGCAGCAGGCCAAGGCGCTGGAATTGGCCACCGGCTGGATATTCGGCTATGTCGACGGGGCACAGATGCGCGCCGAACAGACCTATGAACTCGAGCGGGAGGCCTGGCTGCGCGGGACGGCGGCCGCACGGGCGGCCGCGATAGACGACATCGTCGCCCAGCGCGAACGCGACACCCAGCGCGCGTCGAAGCGCCTGCGCTACGACGTCGCCCGCACGCACGTCGCGGTCATCGCCTGGCTGGACCGGGCGCCCGACGAGACCGACCCCCAGACGCTGCTGGGCGGCGTCATCGCCGGCATCGCGCACGACACCGCGGCGGACAGCACGCTGGTCCATCCGTCGGGGACGCTGGGGGTGCTCGGATGGCTGAGTCGCCGGGGTCCCTGTCCGCCCGAGGCGTTGGCCCGGGTGAGCGTCGGGGATCCGCACGCCGGCGTCCGGGTGGCGCTGGGAGAGCCGGGCCAGGGCCTCAAGGGTTTCCGCCGGACCTATCTGGAGGCCGCGCACGCCCGGCGGGTCGCATCCCTGACCGGGAGCCGCGCGGCCGCGGTCACCCGCTATCGCAGCGTCGCGGTCGCCGCGCTGGCCAGCGCGGATCGGGAGCACGCCCGGTCCTTCGTCACCCGCGTGCTGGGACCCCTGGCGGCCGACGACGAGGACACCTACCGGGTGGCCACGACGCTGGCGGTCTACCTGGCGGAGAACCGCAGTCCTACCCGCGCCGCACGGCGCCTGACCGTCCACCCCAACACCGTCAGCTACCGGGTGAACCAGGCCGAGACGATCCTGGGCCGCGGCATCGACACCGACACCCTCGAGCTGTCGGTCGCGCTGGCGCTGTTGCCCACCCTCCCCGGGATGGCACACCCCGAACCCGACGAACTGTGACGCGGGCACAACCGGGTCGGCCGACGTTGTCACGACGGACCGAGCGGACATCCGGGTGGCTCTCCTAATTTCGGTACTCGACCCGCCGCGCGGCGGCGATCAGCTCACCGAAGGAGGAGTGCAATGCAGCAGACCCTGCAAGAACTCGACGTCAACTACATCAATGGCGCCGACAACCCGTGGATTCCGTTCACGCCGCTGACCGACCAGGTTTTCCTGAAGTACTGGAAGGTCGACCCCGTGCGGGCCGAGGTCGTCGTCTCGATGAAATTCCCTGCCGGCCTGGAACTTCCGCCGCACTACCACACCGGCATCGTGGTCGGACACACCGTGCGCGGGGCGTGGCGCTACAAGGAGAACAACTGGACCTCCCGCGCGGGCGACACCGTCTACGAGGTGGCCGGCTCGTCGCACACGCCGCACAGTCTGGAAGACACCGAGGTGTTCTTCTTCCTCGTCGGTGAACTCCTGTTCCTCGACGAGGACAAGAAGATCCTCTGGCAGGAGAACCACAAGACCTCCATCGAGCGCTACACGCAGTACTGCGCCGCCAACGGCATCGCCCCTCGCGACCTGACCTCATGGGAGGCCTGACCATGTCCGCTATCGAACCGAACGGGACCCAGCTGGCCGCGCTGCTGGCGGGTGCGGCCGACAACGACGGGCCCGTGGTGATGATCAACCTGCTGCAGTTCCAGGAGAACGGGCAGGACAGCTATCAGCGTTACGCCAAGGAGGTGCAGCCCTTCCTGGCCGCCGTCGGAGCCACCATCCTGTACGCCGGCGACGCCAGCCACGTCGTGGCCGGCGACATCGACCGGCCGTTCTGGGACGCCATCGTCGTCGTCCGTTATCCGTCCCGCGCGGCGTTCGTCGCCATGGCAACCAACCCGAAGTACCTGTCGGACGCCCACATCCATCGGGAGGCGGCACTGCAGAGCACGCACCTGATCGCCACCGACCCGTGGGTGCCGGCCTCCTAGCAGCACCCGGTGGGGTCCTTGTCCTCTGCGCGCATCAGGACAAGACTCGGACAGACCAAGCCAGACCAACGGAGGTCGATGTGATCGATAAGATGGAGCGCAGCCACGACAGCATTCTCGGGTTCCAGGTGAGCGGGGACGTCACACGCGAGGACTACGACATCCTCGAACCCCCCGTTCGAGCGGCCATCGAGGAGAAGGGATCGATCCGGGTACTGCTGGACCTGACCGATTTCCATTGGGAGAAGGCGGAGGCCTGGGGCGCGGACTTCCGCTTCGGCAAGGAACACCACAACGCCATCGAACGGATGGCCATCGTCGGCAACCACGAATGGGAGAAGTGGCTGACCCGGCTCGCCCAACCGTTCTATGCCCGACAGGCGCGCTATTTCTCCGACGCCGACGAGGCGTGGACCTGGCTGGAGTCATAGCCGCCGCCCGAGGACCCGCGGATCAGCCACTGCCGTCGTTGGGGAATGCAATATCGCCGAACCCCCGGCGCCGATCCGGGGTTTCGCAGGTGAACCGGGAGTCGCGCTGAGCTGAGCGCCTCAGAATGGGGCGACCGACCACCGGGACGTTGAGCACCGGGAGAACGCGATCATCATGAAGGGGCTATGACCCGGACGGCGATGCTGAAGGCGGAGCTGGACATCTGGCGCGCCAAGTGGGCAGACGCCGACGCAATCCGCGCGCGGCAACAACGTCGGCTGGCGGATCTGGTGGCCTTTGCAAGACGCCGGTCGGGTTTCTACCGGCGTCACCACGCCGGGCTACCGGATACGCCCGCATCCCTCGGCGTGCTTCCCACGGTGACCAAGCCACAGCTGATGGAGCAGTTCGACGACGTCGTCACCGACCCCGCGATCACCAGGTCCGGTGTCGACGCGTTCCTCGCCGATCGGGCCAACATCGGCCGCCGCTACCTGGGGCGGTATCCGGTGTGGACGACCTCGGGAACCACCGGAGAACCGGGCGTGTTCGTCCAGGACGATTTCTCCCTGATGCTCGTGCACACCGTGCCCGACCGCTGGACCACCCCCGCCCTGTTCCACGTCGCGACGATGCGACAGCTGATCGCAAACAACCGCAGATTCGCCGAGATTGCGGTTGCCGGTGGTCATTTCGCCGGCGCATCCGGCGTCGAACTGTTTCGCCGCGAGTCTCGATCCGGCGGCGGCCGCATCCGATTCTTCTCGGCCACCCGGCCCATCGACGACCTCGTCGCCGATCTCAACGACTACCGGCCGGCGGCCGTCATCGGGTACTCGACCGTGCTTCGGGAACTCGCACGCGCACAGCAGGAAGGCCGGCTCGCCATCAGTCCAGCCATGATCGTTCCCACCGCCGAACCGATCACCGCCGCCGGTAAGGCGCAACTGCGCGAGGCTTTTCGGTGCGTGGTACGGGAGATGTACAGCGCGACCGAAGCCATTCCGTTGGCCACCGAATGCCGCGACGGCAACCTGCACGCGAACACGGACTGGTTCCTGCTCGAACCGGTCGACGATGCCGGTCACCCCGTCCCACCCGGCCTGCCCTCGGCCACGGTCCTGCTGACCCACCTGGGCAATCGGTTGCAACCACTGATCCGGTACGACCTCGGCGACAGCATCGCCATGCACCCACAACCCTGTTCGTGCGGCAGCGCCTTTCCGGTGATCGAGGTGCAGGGCCGACAAGGCGATGTCCTTCACTTTCGGTTCGGCACCGGGCGGCCGACGGCGGTCTTCCCCCTGGCGTTGACCGGCGTCGTGGAAGCCGTTCCCGACGTCACGCGCTGCCAGATCGTCCGCACCGGCCCGTCCGCACTCGAGGTCCGCTTCGACACGAAGACCGGCAGCGACCGGGCCGCCGCGTGGGACCGCATCGCCCGCTCCCTGGGCGGATTCCTCGAGTCCCAGGGGCTCGGCGACGTGCGGGTCGAACTCGGCACGGCGCCGCTGCAACGACACCCCCGCAGCGGCAAGTTCCGCCACGTGTGGACCGCAGACGGATGAGGCCCCGACACGGGGAGTGGATCAGCGTGGCGTCTGCGACGTCACCGCCGTCCGGTCTGCGGCCACGTCCAGGCGCAGGAACGACGCCACGCGATACAGCTTGAACGTCCGGCGCAGCCGTGGCGACAGAAACACCTGTGCCTCGGCGGTCGGCACGATGACCGGCGCGGTGGCGGTCAGTCGCTGCCCCTTGTGCTCGACGGTGCACACCTCTGCGGCGAGCACATTGGCGCACCAGTCGACACCCGTGCCGTAGGGAAGCGGAATGTAGAGACGGTCGCCGACCGCATGGATCAACACCGGGGTGGCATAGGCCCTCCCCGATCTCCGCCCCACATGGTGCACGACCGACGCGTACCAATGCTCGGATCCGGCCAGGTGCAGCATCGCAGGGTTCAACACCGCCCGGTTGAAGCGGCGCACAGCGTCGACCCCGGGCCGCCAGCGGGTGCGGAAGATCGACACCAGGACCACCTCATAGACCGCCAGCGCCAGCATCACGCGGCAGAAGGTTCGAAGGACCCGGGTCGAGCGGCGCTCCGTCGTGGACATGGGCCGAAAGTATCCCGGCGCTGAGACCGCGTAGTAGGGCCGTTGGGCCCTCGACTCCGACCCGGCGCCCCGTGATTCCCGACCTCGGCGCTACGACTCCAGCGTGGCGAGCCGGGCCGCAGCGGCTGCCCGTGCCGATTTCCCGCCGACGCCGAGTTTCGCGTAACAGTTCGACAGGTGCCGTTCCACGGTTCGCACACTCAGGTGCATGGCAGCTGCGATCGCGCCGTTGTCCATGCCCGCGGCGACGAGCCGGAGGACCTCGATCTCGCGGTCGGTGAGCAGGCCGCTTTGCAGCGTCGGGGTGGCCCGGCCTGCCGGCAGAAACCCGCGCAGCTGTGCGCAGAAGTCCGCCCAGGCCGGTTCGTCGTCGAGCAGGATGTGGTTGGCGCTGTCCAGCGGGACGAACGTCGCGCCGGGAATCAACGCCGCGAGATTTCGCCCCTCGTCGAACGGGACCACCGCGTCGTCGCGCACGTGCAGCACGAGCGTCGGGACCGTGATGCTGCGCGCCAGGTCGCGGACGTCCACGGCGTAGCGGACCGCGCGGGAGCGTGCCGCATGCTCGCCGGAACTCGATGCCCGTTGCAGTTCGTCGAACCACGCCATCTGGGCATCCGACCCACCCGGTATGAACAACGTCGTGAAGACCCGCCGGAACGCCGGGTTGGACCTGCCCCAACCCATCCGGGTCAGGGCGACGAATGTCTGGGCTTCTTCCCGCGTCTCCGGCGTCGGATCGCGGGCGACCCGGCCGCGCGCATAGGTGCCGTAAAGGACCAGCTGGGAAACCCGATCCGGATGCCGGGCCGCGTAGGCGATCGCGACCGGACCACCGCCGCTGGCACCGAGCAGGCTGAACCGCTCCACGCCGGCCGCGGCCACCACCGCCTCCAGGTCGCCGACCCAGTTCTCCAGCGTCAGGGCTGGGCACTCCCGGTCGGACAGGCCGCAGCCACGCTCGTCGTAGCGCACCAGCGTGTGCTCGCGGCTGAGAAACTCCACCCAGTGGCGCCATACCGGCGACGTCCAGTCGCGCTCCAGGTGGGTCATCCAATGGCCGGCCTTGACCACCACCGGACCGTGCCCGCTGGTGGCGTACGCAAGCCGCACGCCGTCCGTCGCGGTACAGAACCGCAGTTCCTGGCGCACGAAAAACATGCTACGTGCGTGCCGACACGTTCGGACCAGCGATTTGGGTGGTAGCACCGATGCCGCCGGTGGCCCCCGATTCCTACCGTTCGGCGTATGGGGAATACCGCGGAGGCGCGCGACATGGGGATCTTCTCCCGATGTGTCTCACCCGTTCACGGTCGACCGTATATATGGCCCGCAGAACCCGCAGCAGTGGCGCTGAACCGGCCGTTTCAGCGGACTGCAACATTGCCTCAACAACGCCGGTCCACGGTGGGCCCAGCACATCCGAACCGGCCGAGGACATCACCGATGCCAAAACCACCAACAGGAGAAACCGCCCGGAACCGCGCGGACCCCGTGATCGGCGACCTGGACGGGTTCGTCGGCGCGATTGCTTTGGCGACCACCCATGGTGCAGCGGCCAATCGGGTCACCGGGCAGGTGATCAATATGGGGACCACTTCCCGATGTGGCTCAGGCCCCGATCGCCGAGCGTGGACCTGGTCCGCGCAACCCGGCAGGAAGGAGCGTCACCAGAAGCGCCGACGAGCCACGTCCGGGCGGTACGCCGAAGCAGGCCGGGCCCCAACGAAGTTGAGGCAGATGCCTCATGCCGCACGGGGGCTACCACAACCACCATTTCCAATAGGTCATCAACAGTTCGGCGGGACCGCCGGGCCGACCACACAACAACAGCTGAAAACCCTCAACCCGCGGCCGAATCGCCGATCGATCCGGCCACCACAGAAAGGAAACATCTCATGACCACACTGACCACCCCGGTCGACAACGGAGTCAACGTCGACGCCCTGCTCGGCGTCCGCGCGGCCCTGCCCGATTCTCCGGAGATCGCCCAGTTCCAATGGCGGACAACGGTTTCCTGGGTCAACGGCACCCACAGCCGCGCCAGCGTCGACTCGTTCCACGGGTTCGGCGAGGAGCAGAAGCACAAGACCGAGTTCCACTACGACGTCGACCATCCGTTGGCGTTCGCCGCCGAGGACAACGGCGCCACCCCGGTCGAGTACGTGCTCGTCGCCCTCGGCGGCTGCCTCACCGCGGGCATCGCCTCGGTCGCCCAGAATCGCGGCATCCAGCTGCGTTCCGTGCACGCCACCATCGAGGCGCAGCACGATCTGCACGGCATCCTCGGTGCGGACCCCGACGTCCGCAACGGGTTCAGCGGCGTGCGGGTGACCTACACGATCGACGCCGACGCCACCGACGACGAGATCAAGGCCCTGGTGGCCCAGTCCCAGAAGCGCTCGGCGGTGTTCGACATCCTCACCAACCCCACCGACGTCACCGTCGACGTCGCCTGAAAGACCGGAGGCCCGAAGTGCTCACGACAACCACCGTCGTGGTGGGCGGCGGCCACTGCGGGCTGGCGATGAGTCGCCGCCTCGCCGAGAAGTCCATCGACCACGTGGTCTTGGAACGCGGCGAGGTGGCGCACTCGTGGCGCACGCAGCGCTGGGACTCGCTGCGGCTGCTGACACCCAACTGGATGACCCGCCTGCCGGGTTACGCCTACAGCGGCGACGACCCGGACGGCTACCTCACCGCGGCTCAGACCGCGCAGTTCATCGCGGACTACGCGAAGGAGTCCGCCGCTCCGGTGCGGGAGAACACGGCGGTGCTGTCGGTCCAGCCCACCGAACACGGCTACCTGGTGCACACCGACCAGGACACCTGGCACGCCCGCACGGTCGTCGCCGCCTCGGGTGCGACGGCGGTTCCGCACGTTCCGCCGCTGCGCAGCGCCGTGCCCGCCGGGATCACCTCGCTGACCCCGGCGCAGTACCGCAACCCGGATGATGTGCCCGACGGCGGCGTCCTGGTCGTCGGCGCATCGGCGAGCGGGATCCAGATCGCCGAGGAGCTGCACCGCTCCGGGCGCCCCGTCACGCTGGCCGTCGGCGAGCATGTCCGCATGCCCCGCACCTACCGGGGCAAGGACGTGCTGTGGTGGATGGATGCCTCGGGACTGTTCGGCGAACGCTACGACGCGGTCGACGATCCGATCCGGGTGCGCGCCCTGCCGTCGATGCAGCTGGTCGGTTCCCCCGAGGGCAGAACCGTCGACCTCAACGCGCTGAGCCGGCTCGGGGTGCGACTCGCCGGACGGCTGGCCGGGATCCGCGATGGTGTCGCGCAGTTCTCCGGCTCACTGGCGAACGTGTGCGCGCTGGCGGACCTGAAGCTGGGCCGGCTGCTGGACACCTTCGACCGGTGGGCGGCCGAGACGGGGATCGACGGCATCGAGGCGCCGGAGCGCTACGCGCCGACGGTGGTTCCGGCGGCCGTGCCGCTGACGCTGGACCTGCGCACCGGAGGAATCCGGACGATCCTGTGGGCCACCGGGTTCCGACCGGATCTGTCGTGGATCGATGCCCCGGTATTCGACCGGAAGGGCCGGGCCGACCATGACGGCGGCGTAACCGCCAGCCCGGGCCTGTACCTCATCGGCATGCCGTTCCTGCGACGCCGCAATTCCACCCTCATCGACGGCGCCGCCGAGGACGCCGCCGACCTGAGCGATCACCTGGCGGGTTTCCTCGCCGGGGCCCGAGGAGCCTCTGATGACTGACCACTACGACGCAATCGTCGTCGGCGGACGCGCCGCCGGAGCGGCGACCGCGATGCTGCTGGCCCGCGGCGGGCTGCGGGTCCTCGTCATCGAGGCGACCCGGCGCGGCACCGACACGCTGTCCACCCATGCGCTGATGCGCGGCGGCGTGCTGCAACTGCACCGCTGGGGCCTGCTCGAGACCGTCACCGCGTCCGGCACCCCGGCCATCGTCGCGACCGAGTTCGGCTACGGCGACGACGTCGAGACCGTCGACATCCGGTCCGCCGACGGCGTTTCCGCCCTGTTCGCCCCGCGCCGAACGGTTCTCGACACACTGCTGCAGGACGCGGCCCGCGCTTCCGGTGCCGAGATCCGCAGCCCGGCCATCGTGACGGACCTGCTGACCGAACGCGGCAGGGTGTACGGCGTCGAGGGCATCGTACGATCCACCGGCGCGCCGTTCCGTGCCACCGCGACCCTCACCATCGGTGCCGACGGACGGGGCTCGATGGTGGCGCGGACGGTCGACGCGCAGTTCCTTCGCCGTGGCGCGGCGTCCGGCGGGATCGTCTACGGCTACTTCCCCGGGCTCGGACGGGACCGCTACCGGTGGGCCTACGGATCCGGCGTCGCCGCGGGTGTGGTCCCGACGGGCGACGGCCTGGCCTGTGTCTGGGCCGGCACGTCGGCCGCGCGGTTCGACACCCTGCGGTCGCGGGGCCTCGAGTCGACGTTCCGGCTGCTGCTGGCCGAGGCGGCCCCGCGGGTGGCCCGCTCGATCGCCGCGGCATCGTCGGCCGGTGCGCTTCGCGGGTTCCCCGGGGCGCCGGGCCATCTCCGCGCGTGCGCGGGCCCGGGCTGGGCGCTGGTCGGCGACGCCGCCTACTACAAGGACCCCATCACCGCGCACGGCATCACCGACGCGCTGCGCGACGCCGAGCTGCTGGCCAGAGCGGTGCTCGACGCACCGCACGGTGGGCGATCGCAGGCCGACGCCCTGCTGGGCTACCAAAACACCCGGGACCGTCTCTCGACGGAGCTGTTCGACATCACCGAGCGCATCGCCGGCTACCGGTGGAGCCTCGCCGAGCTGCGCGGACACCTGCGGGTGCTGAGCCAGGCGATGCGGCCCGAGGTCGACGCGCTGCTGCACCTGGACACCCCCGATGAGCACGCCCTTCTCGCCGGTTGACACCATGCGGCCGTCGGCAATCGGGCAACGCTCCCTCATCGCGCTGATCCAGGTTCTGGGCCTGTCCGTGTGGTTCTCGGCCACCGTCGTGGTTCCGGGCCTGCGCACCGAATGGGGCCTGGGCCCGGTCGCGGCCGGATGGCTGACCGCATCGGTGCAGATCGGGTTCGCGGCCGGCGCGGTCGGCTCCGCGGCGCTCAACCTGGCCGACCGCATCCGGCCCCAGCGCCTGCTGGCCGCCGGGTGCGTGGGCGCGTCCGCCTGCACCGCCGCGCTCGCGTTCTGCGCCGACGGTCTGATTGCGGCGGTCCCGCTGAGGTTGCTGACCGGGGCCTCGCTGGCCGCGGTGTACCCGGTGGGCATGAAGCTGACGGCCTCGTGGTCCGGGTCGGCCGATCGTGGCCGCTCGTTCGGCGTCCTCATCGGGGCGCTGACCCTCGGCTCCGCCCTTCCGCATCTGATCAACGGCCTCGGGCCGCTGCCCTGGCGGACGGTGCTGGCCGCCGGGGCGGCGCTGTCCACGGCCGCGGCTTTGATCGCCTCGAGCGCCATCGTGCCCGGGCCACACCTGGACGGCGGCGCGGTGCGCTGGAACCCGCGGTACGCGGTGACCATGTTCGCCGACCGCGGGGTCCGGCTGACCAACATCGGCTACCTCGGCCACATGTGGGAGCTGTACGCCCTGTGGACCTGGCTCGCGCTGTTCATCGTGGCCGGCAGGCAGGCCCGCGCTGTCGACGCCGCGTGGTCGACCGGCGTCATCGCGTTCGGTGCGATCGGGATCGCCGGCCTGGCCGGATCCCTGCTCGGCGGTTGGGCGTCCGACCGGCTCGGTCGCCGCCCCGCCGCGGTGACCGCGCTGGTGGTCAGCGCATCCTGCTGCATCGCGTCCCCGTTGTTCTTCACCGCACCGACCGTCGTCCTGGTGCTGTTCCTGTTCGTCTGGGGTGCGTCGGTGATCGCCGACTCCGGGGTGTTCTCGACGTCGCTGAGCGAGCGCGCGGACACCAGGTTCGTCGGCACCGCGCTGACCGCCCAGACGGCGGTCGGCTTCCTTCTCACCATCGCCACCATCCAGCTCGTCCCGCTCGTCGCCGGCCACATCGGATGGCGATACGCCTTTCTGGTGCTCGCGCCCGGGCCGCTGATCGGCGCCGTGGCGATGGCAGCACTTCCCCGTCTCGCACCATCCACCACCGCACAGAAGGAGAGAACCCATGACCACTCATTCCCCAGCGCGGGTCACGCCGGTTGTCGGGCAGACCGCTGAGCTGTCCCGAACCGTCGGCGACGACGACATCGCGCTGTTCACGATGATCAGCGGCGACCGCAACCCCCTGCACTACGACGAGGCCGCCGCCAAGGCGTCCCGATTCGGTGAGATCGTGGTCCAGGGCGGTGTCACCAGCGCGATCCTCAATGCCGTGGTGGCCGAACGACTGCCGGGTCCCGGAACGGTGTTCCTGAGCACCCGATGGGATTTCAAGGCGCCGGTGCGCCCCGGCGACACCATCACCGGACGGGTGGAGGTGCTCGCCGCCCGGACCGACAAACCGATCACGACCCTCAAGACCACCGTCACCCGCGACGACGGCACGGTCGTGCTGGACGGCACCGCGGTGTGTTACACGATGGACCTGACGGGCGGCGCCGGCGAGTAGCTGTGCCGACCCAGACCGAGAGTCGTACGGCCTTGCCGTACCATAGTCGTACGGAAAGATCGTACGAAAGAGGTCGAGATGGCGATCAGTGCCAGCGAAGCGCGTCAGCGGCTCTTCCCGCTCCTGGAGAAAGTCAACGCCGACCACGAACCGGTACGCATCACATCGAAGGCCGGAGACGCGGTGCTGATGTCGGCAGACGACTACGACTCGTGGCAGGAAACGGTCTACCTCCTGCGTTCGCCGGAAAACGCGCGGCGGCTCATGGAGGCGGTCGCCAGAGACAAATCGGGCGAGTCCGGACCGGAACCGCACACGAAGACCATCGACGAGCTCCAGGAGATGGCCGGACACGAGTGAGAAGCATCAGCTTCGATCCCGGCGCCTGGGAAGACTTCCTTTTCTGGTTGTCCTCTGACCGCAAGATGGCCCGCCGGATCACCCGGCTCATTGCCGAGATTCAGCGCGACCCGTTCGCCGGGATCGGAAAGCCGGAGCCGCTCAAGGGTGAGCTGTCGGGATACTGGTCCCGGCGGATCGACGATGAACATCGACTCGTCTACCGGGCGGACGACGGCGAAGTCAAGATCCTGAAAGCGCGATACCGCTACTGATGCACCGCGCCGCCCGAACCAGCTCTTCGAAGAATCACCCCGATATGGCCGACCCCACCCCGACGAAACTGCGCCCGGCTCAACCAGCGCGGTTCGTGCGCAGGATACCCAGTCGCTGTTGGTATTCCGCTTCGTCGATCTCGCCCCGGGCGAACCTGGCTGCCAGCACCTGCTCGGGTGTTATGTCGTACGGCGGGTGCTGCGGCACGGAACGTGGCGGGGGGCCACCGATGGTGAAGCGGACCAGCGCGATGATGCCGACGATGACGAGAGTCCAGAACAGCACCATCCCGACAGCCATGCCTGCGTACCCCCATCCGCTCATGTCGTGGTCGTACCAGAACATCACGGATATCTCCTTCCTTGCGGACCTGCTGTGCCGGCGTAGTCGAGGGCGGTCATGATCCCGGCCGCCATGTGGTGACCCCCGGGGACAGCCGGCAGAAGGCCGCACCGTGCCACAGGACTCACCACAAGGGGCTGGAGGGCCATGACTCCACCATGCCCGCCACCCGCGTCGGGTTGGGTGTTGGTTTCGTCAAGATTTACGCAAGACGCGGGAGCGGTTGGCGGCACGCTGCCTATCGTCGGAGGCAGGAACCGGTTCACACCTCGCAGCAGGCAGGGAGGCCATGGGCAGCCACGGTGACCGAACCGACGGTCGAGGCCGGCTGCTGTTGATCGCCGCGGCGATCGTGGCAGGTGCGGCCCTCATCGCCGGTGTCTTCGCGACTGGCGTGCTGCGGTCGGACGACCGCGGCGACTCCGCACCCTCTGCCGAAGAATCGGCTCAGGACCGCTGCCAGTCCGACGTCCTCAGTCGGTTGGTGGCGCCCGAGACCGCGCGTCTCTCGGATGTCCGCACCGAGACCAGCGACCTGGAAGCCGACGGCAAGGACCTCTTCGCGCTGACCCTCGAGGAGCCGCTCAAAGGCGTCGACACCTCACGCATCACCGTGCTCAACGTCTCCGGTGTGGTCAACGCCCCCAACGAAATCGGTTCGACGATGCAGGACCACTTCGATTGCCGCGCCTACTTCGTCGACGGGTCGCTGGCCCACACCCTGGTGCTGTTCGACCACGGCCACTGAGTAACCACACGGTGCTAGCGATCGAGAACCGCGTGGGTACTGGCCTCGGGGCGCAGGTCCAGGCGCCGCAGCAGTTGTGCGTTGAGCGCCACCACGATCGTCGACAGCGACATCAATATCGCTCCGACCGACATCGGCAGCACAAACCCCACGGGCGCGAGAACGCCGGCGGCCAGCGGCACCGAGACGAGGTTGTAACCGGCGCCCCACCACAGGTTTTGCTTCATCTTGCGGTAGCCAGCGCGGGAGAGTTCGATCACCGACAGCACCGAGCGCGGGTCCGAACTGGCGAGGATGACACCGGCCGAGGCGATCGCGACGTCGGTACCGGCGCCGATCGCGATGCCGACGTCGGCCTGTGCCAGTGCGGGGGCGTCGTTGACGCCGTCGCCCACCATGGCGACCTTCTTTCCCTCGCGCTGCAGCGCCGATACCTTCGAGGCCTTGTCTTCCGGTCGCACCCCGGCGAACACGCGGTCGATGCCGAGGTCGTCGCCGACCGCGCGGGCCACGGCCTCGGCGTCGCCGGTGATCATGACGACCTCGATGCCGAGTCTGTGCAGCGCATCGACGGCTTCGCGGGATTCGGGGCGGACCTCGTCGGCCAGCCGCAGCCCACCGATGACTGCGCCGTCACGGACGACGTGCAGGATGATCGCACCCTCGCCGCGCCAACCCGCGGCAGAGCCGACCTCTGCGGCACCGACCTCGTCCAGCAGACGGGGGCCGCCGACCCGGATTTCGTGCCCGTCGACCGTCGCGGTCACCCCGACCGCCGGGGAGGACGAAAAGCCACCGGCGTGCGGCACGGTGAGTCCGCGTTCGTCGGCTGCGCGCACGATTGCACGCGCCAGCGGGTGCTCACTGTCGGTTTCGGCGGCCGCCGCCAGCGCGAGGACCGTGTCACGGTCGAGGCCGCCGGCGGGATCGATCCCGGTGACGGTGGGTTCGCCACGGGTCAGGGTGCCGGTCTTGTCGAACAGCACCGCATCGACGGTGCGCATGCTCTCCAGGGCGAGCCGGTCCTTGATCAGCACGCCGCCTCGCGCGGCCCGTTCGGTGGCGATCGAGACGACCAGCGGGATCGCCAACCCCAGCGCGTGTGGGCACGCGATGACCAGCACGGTGATCGCCCGCATGACCGATGCGTCCGGGTTTCCGGCGATCGTCCATACCGCAGCCGTGATCGCCGCGGCGACCAGCGCGAACCAGAACAGCCAACCCGCCGCCCGGTCGGCAAGGCGCTGGGCCCGCGATGACGAGTTCTGCGCGTCGGTCACCAGCCGCTGGATCCCGGCCAGCGCGGTGTCCTCGCCGGTGGCGGTGATCTCGACCCGCAGGCCGGAATCGGTGGCCACGGTTCCGGCCGTCACGGCGTCGCCGACCCCGCGCGCGACCGGCCGGGACTCGCCGGTGACCATCGACTCGTCCATGTCCGCGCGGCCGTCCACGATCCGGCCGTCGGCCGGGATGCTGCCACCCGGCCGGACCACCGCCACGTCGCCGACCTGAAGATCGGCCGGCGACACGGTGACCGTCTGGTCACCGTCGATCTTCTCGGCTTCGTCCGGAAGCAGGGCGGCCAGCGAGTCCAGGGCCGACGTCGTCTGGGCCAGGGAGCGCATCTCCACCCAGTGACCGAGCAGCATGATGACGATGAGCAGGGCCAGTTCCCACCAGAACTCGAGTTCGTGGTGCAACAGGCCCAGCGTCGCACCCCATGATGCGAAGAACGCCACGGTGATCGCCAACCCGATCAGCAGCATCATTCCCGGCTTGCGGGAGCGCATCTCGCTGCGGGCACCGGTCAGGAAGGGCCGTCCACCGAAGAAGTACATCACCGTGCCCAGCAGGGGAGCGACCCATCGGGCGCCCGGGAAGCCCGGGATCTCGTAGCCGAGCAACATCGCGAACATGCTCGAGAAGCCGACGACCGGTACGGCCAGGATCACGTTGATCCAGAACAGTTTCCGGAACTGCGCGGCATGATCGCCGCCGTGTCCGGCATGGCCTCCATGACCCTGGTGGCCGGCCATCGGCGAGGCGGCCGAATGCGCATGGTGTCCGTCGTGGACCTCATCCCCACCGTGCATTCCGGTGTGCGGGGTGTCCACCAGGTGGCCGTCGTGGTTTGTCATGTCTCCTCCTTCAGCGGGCTCGCGGTGCACCCCGGCCGGTGCGAATGCCATCACCCGCGCGCCGTTCATGCGACGCGTACCGCCGAATAGCCGGCCTCGTCGACGGCGTCGAGGATCTGCGCGTCGTCGACCGGACCGTCGGACGTCACGACCAGCGCACCGGTCTTGGCGCTCACCTCGACGTCTTGCACCCCGGCGACACCGCCGACTTCCTGTCGGATCGACCGCTCGCAGTGCCCGCACGTCATACCCGTGACGGTGTACCTACTCGTGCCCACGTCCCCCTCCCTCCGCTTTGATACCCCCTTGGGGTATAGGTCGATACCTTATACCCCAAGGGGGTATAGGAGCAAGGGGGTTTCGCGAGTCGCTGGGGGACCACCCGGGCTGGTCGCCGCCCGGGCCGATGAGAAGGCCACCCGGCACCGGGCAGCCGCCGCAGTGCATTGAACAAACTCGGCAGTTTGTCGCGCGGGCGAGACAGCCTGGCCCTACCGTTGCTTCGCCGGTGCGACTCCTGCTACATCTTGTAGCGAAGTGATCTATCACACACATCGGGAGGCGGGATGTGTCATCGGCCACCCCCCATGACCGGGGAAGGGCCACGGCCGGCAGCCAATCACGGCAGGTTCATCGGTAGGGTCGGCGCTCTCGCGGTCTTCCTGGGTGTCGGCGCGGCACTCGCGATCCCGGCGGCGAATGCCGAAACCGACGGCTCGGCGCCGAAATCCCCATCGGAATCACCGGCCTCGGAGGTATCGCCGGGGCCGTCCTCGCTGTCGAGGTCGGCTGCCGACGAGAGCGCCGAGGACCCCGAGAGCGATATCGGTGACGACTCCGACGGCTACGACGACACCGACCTCGCCGACACCGACCTCGCCGACGACATCGACGACATCGACGACCAAAGTACGCCGGACGGTGAACCGGACGAAGACGGTGCGCTCGCCGAATCCCCGGAGGACCTCGCCGACGAGGCGGCTATCGCCGACAACGCGACCGGTGACGATTCCACCTCCCCGGCTCCGGACAGCGGCCCCGGTACGCACGCGATCATCCCGGCCGACGACCAGCCCGTCACTGTCGAGTCCGATGCCGTGACAGCCACCTCGGTGGTCGAGGCGCCCGAGGTCGCCACATTCGCCCCGTCCGACGCCGACGAGCCACCACCCGCACCTGGGGCGTCACCGGCGGACTGGGCGTTGGTCGGCTACGCGCGGCGCCAGATCGGCGCCACCGCGGATGCGGCCGCCGAGGTCGACGGGCAGCCCACCGCAGCCGTGTCCAGCGTGGACATCGACGACACCGCGTTGACCAACCAGGTCAGTCCGCTGGGTACCCCGCAGCAGATCGCGCGCGAGCAGCTCGCGATGAGCACCGCGAACTCGCTCCCGGTGACTTTGATGAAGTTCGTTCTGCGGCTGGGCTTCCTGGCGGCCGGAAGGGAACAGTTCGCCCTCGTCGGCGGTCCCGACGCGGCCAACCTGGCGGCGCTGGACGACGCCGTCGACGAATACGCACTCGCCGCGGGGTTCCAACAACAGATCCTCAACCCGATGGACCCCGCGGTGGTCAGCCAGGTCGCGCCCCCGCACAGCTGGTACGGCATCGACGTCGGCGGCTCGCGCCTGCTCTACGACAACCCGGACACCATCTACCGCTTCATCCCGGTGAACAAGACCTCGGAGTACGTGATCACCGGCCGCATCTACGACGGCATCCCCGCCGACACCACCTTCAGCGTGCTCGAGGGAACGGCCGGCACGACGTCGACGATCCTGTCTCTCCAGGATCTCGACGTCAACGAGGACGGCTCGTTCGTCATCACGGTCAGCGGGGAACCCGCGGCACCCGGGCAGACCAACCATCTGCAGCTGACGTCCGGCTCCACCCTCATCGCGGCCCGAAACACGCTGGGCGACTGGAACACCGAGGATCCGATGGAGCTTGCCGTGCATCGGGTCGCCGGGCCGCCCAACAGCCTGTTCGCCCAGCTGGGCGGATTCGTCCTGCTCGGTGGACTGGTCAACGACAGCCCGTTCCTGACCTCGCTGGTGTCGTTGATCCCGCCGCTGCGCATCGCCGAGTCCCGCCCGGTGCGGGGCACCCTGGCGGCCCTGCTGCTGCTGGTCAGGGGCGCCAACGAACAGGCCAAGTACATGGCGCTGGCGACGACCGACGCCGACACCGGCGAGCTTCGGGCGCCCAACACGATGACCCAACCCGCCAGCAACGCCGAGTTCCTGGCCAACCAGCTGCAGAGCAACGGCTACTTCCAACTCGCCGACGACGAAGCACTGGTGCTCACGATCGACCCCGGCAATGCCGGGTTCTTCACCGTTCCCGTCTACAACGACTGGACGATCACCGACGACTACTGGAACCAGCAGACCAGCCTGAACAACGACCAGGCGATCGCCAACCCGAACGGCACCTACACGATGGTGGTATCTGTCGCCGATCCCGGTGTGGCCAACTGGATTTCGACCGGCGGGCTGAATCAGGGCATCATCTCGATGCGGTTCCAGAACCTGGATCTCGACTCGACGGACATGCCCACCGTCAAGGCGGTGGTGGTCAAACTCGAAGACCTCGACGACGAGCTGCCCGCGGGCACGGTGTACGTGACGCCCGAGGAACGGGCCCTGCAGCTGGCCGCCCGCAAGGCCGGCTACGACCGACGTTGGGCTCCCTACCCGCAGGCGTGATGCGTCGCGCCCGTGCCGATCTGGCCGGGAGGCGCCGGTGCGCTCATCCGGCGGCTCGGGGTGCGCCGCCCGACAGCAGTTTTGCCGCCTGGCATACCTGCTCGGCCAGGCGGGGGTGGCTGTCGGGTTGCATGCGCTCGGCCGGTCCGCTGATCGCCACCGCGCCGATCGGCCGGCCGTCCACATCGAACACCGGTGCCGCGATGGTCATCGCGGGCGCGTTGACGTCGCTGCTGGCCGCGAAGCCGCGGGCGCGGCAAGCGTCGAGAAGAGCGCGGAACGCCGCGTCGGGCGGTCCGCCGAGCAGCTCTTCCTGCCGCGCCTCGCTCAGGTAGGGCAGCAGGATCCGGCCGGTCGCGCTGTCCCGGGCCGGAACGAGGGCACCGATACTCGGGGCCATGCGCAGTGGTTGGTGACTTTCCGCCACCTGGGAGACCACCAGGCGCGGGCCGTCGGCCTCGTTGAAGATCGCGGTCTCCCCGGTCTGGGCCGCCAGCTGTTCGAGCACCGACTGGATGGTGTGGCGCAGATCGGCCTTGGCGCGGGAGCTGTGGGCGATGTTCAGGATGCGCACGGTGGTCTCCCACCGCGTCATCTGATCCTCGCGCGCCTGGATCCAGCCCTGCTCGGACAGTGTCACCAGCGCGCGCTGCACCGCGCTCTTGTCCATACCCAGCATCCGCGACAGGGCTGCGACGCCCACCGGCTGGTTGGCCGCGACCGCCTCGAACACGACCAGCACGCGTGCAGCCGTAGAACTGCCCTTGACGGCCATCGACACCTCCGGCTAGGTTGGATAGTGATCCACCGTATCACTTATTGATACATATACACCTTTGGTCCGCCTCCCGGGAGAAGCCAGTCATGTCATCCATTCACGTCCGTCCCCTCCGTGAGGATCTCTCGTTCGGTGCACGGGTCACCGGCGTCACCCTCGACGTGCTGGCCGACCAACAGGTCCGAGACCAGCTCAGCGATCTCTTCGACGAACGCGGGATGATCCTCTTCGAAGACGTCGAACCCGACGGCAGGCTGCAGGTGGAGCTCAGCACGGTGTTCGGCCCGCTGAAGGACCATCCGGTTCCGAGTGTGCCGCGCGCGGACGGCGGCTTGCATCCGGGCGTCGTCGAGATCGGCCAGGCGCCGCGTGAGGGCAACATCGTGATGGTCGACGGCAAAGAGGTCACGTCGTGGCTGCCCTGGCACTTCGATCACTGCTACAACAGCGAGTTGAACCGGGCCGGCGTCCTGCGCTGTGTGACCGGCGTCAGCGAGGGCGGCGAAACCCAGTTCGCCGACGGCATCGACCTTTACCGGGCACTGTCGCCGGAACTGCGGCAACAGATCGAGGACCGCAACATCCTCTACAGCCTGAACCTGCGCTTCCGGGACATGCGCTTCGGCCTGACCGACGGATTCCGCGAGGTCCAGCCGCACGTCCGCCTCCAGGAGACCATCGAGTTCGGCAAGACGCTGCCGCGGGCCGTGCATCCCGCGGTGTGGACCCGCGCCGGCGGCGAGAAGGTGCTGCACGTCTCGCCGTGGATGGCCGAGGGGGTCGAGGGCGCCGAGACGCCCGAAGGTGACGAGCTGCTCGAAGCGGTGTGCCGGGAGATTCTCGCCAAGATCACGCCCTACACCCACACATGGCGCCCCACCGACATGGTGATCTGGGACAACACCCGGATGCTGCACGCCGTCACCGGACACGATCCCGACGAGAAGCGGATCATGCACCGCACCACGATCCGGGGCGACTACGGCCTGGGCTACTTCGAGGGCAACGCGGCAGGAGACCGGATCCTCGAGATGACCGTCTGAGCACCGGGATCGCGAGACCGCTGACCGTCGCCGAAATGGCATTCCGGCAGGCGTTCTCCGTAGAAACGCCTGCCGGAATGCCATTTCGGCGGGGCTGAGGCGCTACGACAGGTAGTTGGGTTGTAGTCACGTCAGCCGGATTCTGCGTGCAACCGCAGGATCGGATCAGATGGCAACGACGCGGATCAGGTCCTCCAGGCCGACGAAGTCCGCGGCATTCCTGCTGTAGAGATCCAGCCCGTGGGCGTGGGCGGTCGCGGCTATGACCAGATCGGCGAATCGGCTGCGCGGCTTTCTGCCTTCCCGTACCACCGCGGCCACGACAAGGCCGTAGCTGCGAACGGCAACGGCGTCGAACGGGATCGGCTCCAACTTGGATTCGACTTCCTGCAGCCGGGCCTGTCGTTTCGCCGCCTCTACCGGTGTGCCGGCCAGCAGCGGACCGGCGGCCAGTTCGGCGGCCGTGATGGCCGAGATCGCGTCGAAACGCGGTTTCTCGCCGGCTGCCCTGGGCAACAATGGGGCATGGAGTCTCGAGTCGGCAGGGTCGCGGGCTGACGGTGGCATCGACGGATGCTCTCGCGCGGGCTTACCGTCGCGCGGTGGCGGTCTACCGCCGTACCGGTGCAGATGTGCCGTTCGGCGACCCGGTGCCCTCGCACGGAACAGAGATGGAGGGCTGGTTCTGGCGGATCTCGGACGCGGCCACCGGCCGCGTCGTGGTGGCGCTGTGCAGCGCCAACCGCGACCCGGGCGGCGACTGGGCGACCGCCGCGATCGCATTGCATCCCGGCGGGATGGTGCGCTCCGCGGCCATCGACGGGGTGACCGCCGACCGGAATCGGTTGGCGGTGCGCGCCGCCGCCGACAACGCCTGCGTCGATGCGTCGATGGGACGACTGGACATGAAAGTCCGCGATGCCGGGCTGGACCTGGTGTTCTCCGATACCCGGCTGTGGCCCAAGGCTTTCGGTGGTGGGGGCGTGTTCTCCTGCGTCCCGTTCCTGAACCAGTACTGGCATCCCTACCGCCTCGGGGGTACCGCGTCGGGGACGGTCTGCGTAGGCCAACAGCATTGGGAATTCACCGACGCGACCCTCTATTGCGAACGCAACTGGGGTGCCGGATTTCCCGAGCGGTGGTGGTGGGGGCAAGCCCACGACTTCGGTGCTGCCGACGTCTGTGTCGCGTTCTCGGGTGGCATCCTGGCGCTGGGCCCGCTAAACCGTGCGGTGACCGGAGTCGTGGTGCGCCTCGGCGATCGCATCATCCGGATCACCCCGCCGGCCCCGGTCAGCGGCGCTGCCGACGGCACGCAATGGCGTGTGCACGCCAGGACGCCGCGCTACCAGATCGACGTGGACGGCCACGGTGCCGACGAGGGCCCGCACGTGCTACCCGTGCCCCTACCCGCATTGCACCGCAACATCGATGCCGATTTCGAACACCTCGCCGGACGACTGCACCTCCGCGTGCGAGAGTGGGGCCGGCCGATCTTCGACGGCACGTCGCCGCTGGCCGGCTTGGAGATCGGCTCGCGTCCACGATGACCCCGAACAGCAGCCCCCGACGACGTGCGGCACGGGCCGCCGACAGCGCTACGACTGCGGGAATGCCGATCGGAGAGAGGGATTCACGATGATCCTGCTGCTCTATTTTCTCGCTGTCGCGGCACTGATCGTCGGCGCCGGTGCGCTCTATCTGACGCTCGTCCCGGCGGTTCCGAGCACCTGGGTGTACTACCACTACCGCGTGCGTAAGCCCGCGGTGTGGTCGATGTTCGCCGCGGGCGTTCTCATCGTCGGGTGGGTGACCCTGCGGGAAGGGGCGTTTCCACTCGCAACGCTGGTACCGCTGCTGTTGCTGGGGCTGGCCGTCGTCTTCACCTACCGCCTGCACCAGGAGGTGGTGTTCCGCGCGGTGGATTTCCCGGCGATGGCCGAGGATCCGCTGCGCCTGCCTCTCCGCGACGACATGCACCTGGCCGTCATCGAATCAGAAGGGGTTAGCAAGGCCTATCCGCTCGACTACGTGATCCACCACCACATCGTCAACGATCGCTTCGGCGACAAGACCGTGGCACTGACCTTCTGCGCCATGTGCCGGAGCATCATCCCGTTCGACGTCACCGACATCGGGCCCTTGTTCGTCGGCTCCTTCAAGAAGGCCAACATGATCGTCGCCGACCGGCGCACCAAGACCTTCTTCCAACAGGCCACCTTCGAATCGATCGTCGGCCCGCTTCATCCGCACACCTTGTCGATGGTGCCCTTCCAGATTCTTTCCTGGGCCGACGTCAAGCACCTCGACCCGCTCCCCCAGGTCGTCAGGGTCACCGAGAAAGACCTGCGTCCCTTCGAGTTACCCATCCACGGGGTGTGGCGGCGGATCGTCGGCAGCGAGGTGACGCCGGGGCTGAGGCGCACCGACCGTGATGAATCGTTGCCGGCCCGAACCCGTGTCGTCGGCGTGCTGGCGCCAGTGGTTCACCCGCGCCCGGTCTACCTCAAAGACGATCTGCTCGAGCACCGGGTGGTCCGCAACGATGTCCTGGGCTGCTACCTGGTGGCGGTGAACGGCACCGTGAACGGTTTCCACGCCCAGGCCGACGGACACGAGGTGGCGCTGACACTCACCGACGACCTCCTGCTCCACGACTCGGCGACCGAAACCGACTGGGATCTCAGGGGGCACCGGATCCGCGGGCAGCTGGACACCGACCTCACCCCCGTTGCGATCTCCGACGAGTACTGGTTCTCCTGGAAGTTCTTCCACCCCGATACCGAATTGGCCCGGATCTGAGCAGCCGGCGGCGTCATCGAACGACGCGGTACCTCAGATGGGCAATGCCCGGCGCCTCGAGTACCCGCACGAGGTCGAGCGTGGGCGTACCTGCGGCGAAGCCTTCGAACAAGCGCTCTCCCGCCCCGAGGATGACGGGGTTCACCTGGAGGTCGATCTCGTCCACGATTCCTGCCGCTATCGCCTGGCGGGCACACGACGCCCCTCCGGCAATCGAGATGTCTCCACCCGAGGCGATTGCGGTGGCCTGCTCGTAGGCGGATTCGATCCCGTCGGTCACGAAGAAGAACGTGGTCCCGCCCTCGAGCTCGATCGGTTCATGCCGGTGGTGGGTCAGCACGAAGACCGGACAGTGGTAGGGCGGCTCGTCACCCCACCAGCCTTGCCACCGTGAATCGCCCCACCCGCCGCGAATCGGGCCGAACATGTTGCGGCCCATGATCGTCGCCTTCATCCCGTCCAGCATCTCCGAGACGACCTGCCGGTTCACCGGGTGGTCTTTGGCAGCTCCGAGATGCCACCCGTGCAGCGCTTCGCCACCCACGCCCAGCGGGTGCTCGCTGCTTTGATGCGGTCCCGCCACGTATCCGTCGGCCGAGATGGACATCGACAGATTCGTTCTGCTCATCTTGCCTCCGCCTCGATCAAACTGGTCGGATCACATCATCAAATCTAGACTTCGGCACACCGCAAGACTCATCGTCGAAGACGACGTCGCGGAGATCGCCCACTACATCCCCGTGGAACGCATCTTGTTCGGCTCCGACTGGCCGCACGCCGAGGGAATGTCGGAGCCCAAGGAGTATCTCGAGAACGTCGCGACGTTCACCGCAGCCGAGCGGAAGCTGATCATGCGTGACAACGCCCGGGCGCTGACCTTCGGATGACAACGGGCGAGAAGTCGGGCCGGAGCGCCCCGCGCCCGGTCGGCGCTGATGTCGGCGAAATCGCGGCGGGGAATCCCAGCAGCTCTATCGCGACATCACCACCCTCGTCACGCGCTGATCCAGACTCCGCCGTCGGCATGGACATTCTGGCCGGTCATCCAGTGGCTGTCATCGGAGGCCAAGAAGACGAAGATCGGCGACACATCGTCATACGGATCACCGATTCGTCCGAAGGGGTTGTCCTTGAACGCTTTTCGTGCCCATTCCTGCACTTCTGGGCTGCGTTTGTGTAGCAGGCTGGTGACATTGTCGGTCCAACCGCCGGGACTGATGGTGTTGACCCGAATGTTGAACTCTCCCCACTCCCTCGCGACTACCCGCGACAGGCCCCGAATCCCCTCCTTCGCCGCAGCGTATGCGGCGTGAAACGTCGTACCTTCGATCCCGCCTTTTGACGAGGTGTTGATGATGGACGCACCGGCGCCGGGTTTGTCCCTCATGTACGGAAAGCACAGTTTCATCATGTGCCAGGAGGCGTAGAGCGAGGTCGTCAACTCGGTGTCGAGGTCCTCTACGCTGAAGTCCAGGAAGCGCCGCAGGTCGGTGATCTTGTGCGCATTGTTGAGCAGAACGTCGATGGTGCCGAAACGAGCGGCTGTTGCGTCGACGAATGCCACGAGATCCTCGTAGCGGCCGACATCGCAACGGAGCGAGACGACTTCGGCACCGCGCTCTTCGCAGAGTCGCCTCGTCTCGTCCAGCTTGCCCTCTTGGACGTCGCAGATCGCCAGGTTCGCACCTTCTTGTGCAAACCTGAGCGCATGTTGCTTTCCCAGTCCGCTCGCGCAACCCGTGATCACGGCTACCTTACCGTCCAGCTTTCCCATGGCCCGGCACCTCCCTCTCGCGATCGATGATCCAGCGGCGGCCGACCATGCTTCCGCCGACGGTGCGGGCTGATTTCCCTGCTGCCCGCGAAAAGCTGTCCGGCGCGCTACCCGGTCAACGGCGCGGACTGTAGGTAGACGTCGAGGTGGCGAACCTTCCCGTCCTCGTTGAACTCGAATACGCTCATCGAGTTCACCACGAGCCAATCCTCCCCGTAGAGGTGCCGTTCTTCGACCTCGAAGTAGACCCGATTCGCCAGCTCGGATATGCGGCGCACCGTGGTCTCGAACGATTGGACTCCTTGAGCCCATCCGTTCACCATCTCGGCGTACTGCGGCCAGTCCTGCTTGTCGAGAAACGGGCCGATTCTTTCGAATTCGTCGATCGCCAGGAACTCGCCCAACGGTGCCCAGTCCTCTGGTGACTTCACCTCGGACACCAGCCTTCGCACAGTGTCGTCATATTCGATGACCTTCTTCGTCAAAGGTCCGTACTCGTCCACTACGGGCTCTCCTTCGCTTCGTCGGACAGGTTGATAGATCAACCGGTCGTCGACAGTTGGGTAGTTGCGGATAACCGGTTCAAATTTCGGACACGATGATGGCCTGCCGGGGACATGCCGCGGCAGCGGCGCGCACCGCCGCGTGATGCGCGGAGTCGGGGTGCTCGTCGGTGACCGTGGCGATGTCGTCGTCACCTAGATCGAAAACCTCGTCTGCCAGTTGGAGGCAAATGCCGTGTCCCTCGCATAGACGCGGGTCAACACGGACTGTAATACGTTCGCTCACATGTAAATCCCGCCGTTGACATTGATCTGCTGGCCGGTGATGTAGCCCGCATCCTCGGAGCAGAGGAACTCGCAGGCCGCAGCGACGTCTTCGGCGGTCCCCACTCGCTTGAGTGGCAGCATCGCCCCGATGTCGTCCAGCTTGGCAGGAAGCGTTCCGTCGGCTTCTGCGGCGCGCGCCATCGGGGTGTCGACCAGTGCGGGCGGAATGGTGTTCACGGTGATCCCGTTGCCGGCGAACTCCGCTGCCAGCGCCCTGGTCAGCGCGATCACCCCGCCCTTGGAGGCCACGTAATGTGCCTGTCCGGGTGCCGCCGCTTGACCCGCGGTCGATGAGATCGTGACCACTCTGCCCCAGCCGGCGTCGATCATGTCGGGAATCGCGGCTTGAATGCAGTTGAAGGTGCCGGTCAGGTTGATGGCGAGGGTCCGCTCCCACTCCTCGATGCTGAGCTCGGTGAACGGAGCGTAGGCGGTGATGCCGGCACTGGTGACCACGATGTCGATCGGTCCCAGATCCCGGCGGGCCGAGCCGATGGCATCCTGCACGGCCGAGCGGTCGGTGACGTCGACCTCATAGCCTCGAACGTCAGCTCCCTCGTCGCTCAGGGCCGACACGTGTTGTTTGAGCGTGTCACCTCGTTGATCAAGAATGGCAACCTTGTCTCCACGTCGGGCGAACCGCCGGCTGATCGCCGCGCCGATCCCGGACGCACCACCGCTGACCACAGCCACTCTGCTCATGGATCCCTGCTTTCTTCGGGTTTGTCGCGCGTCAGTCGACAGGGGTGAGCACGAGGTGCAGGTTGCTCAGTCCACGGACGATGAACGTGGGATCGTATTCGTATCGACGCTGCCCTTCAGGACCGTGCTCCTCCTCCGAGAGCGAGATCTCGCTGGTGCGGTCGAGGAACCGTTCCACCGTGACGCGGCCCTCGGCTCGGGCCAGCGGACCGCCCGGGCACGAGTGCGCGCCGCGGCCGAAGGCGATGTGTTCGCGCACATTCGCACGTCCCAGTAGGCACTCGGTCGGCTGCTCGAAGCGGCTGTCGTCGCGATTGGCGGCACCGGGATGGATCATCACCGTGGTACCCGCCGGGATGTCGACCCCGCCCAACGTCGTAGCGACTCGGGCCAGTCGGAAGTCGCTCATGGTCGGGCTTTCCAGCCTCAGAACTTCCTCGATGAACTCGGGGATCAGGCTCCTGTCGTCCCGCAATCGCTGCTGAATTTCTCTGTCTTCAGCGATAATTCGAAGCGCAGCGGCGAGCATGCGAGCCGAAGTGTCCTGTCCGGCTCCGAAGAGAAACGTGGCAGTACGCACGACGGCATCGACGTCGGGCAGCGTTCCATCGTCGTATCTTGCGCTCGCCAGGTGGGTCAGGATGTCATCTCGGGGGTTCGCGCGACGGTCCTCGATGTACTCGCCGAACTTCTGATAGAGGAACTCCAGCGGGTTGACCGGGAGGGTCTCCTCCTCGCCGACGACGCTGATGGTGCTGCCGACCAGGACCTGCTGAACCTCGGCGCGGTCTTCTTCTGGCACACCGAGCAGATCAGCGATCGCCCAGGTCGTGAAAGGCTTGCCGTACTCGTTGACCACCTCGCAGCGACCGGTGCCGATGAATGCGTCGATGCAGCGGTCGGCAATCCCGGCCAATGCCTCTTCGTTCTCCTTCAGCCGGCGTGGTGTGAGCAGCTTGCGCAGGAGGTTCCGCTGGGTTTCGTGCTTCTCACCGTCCATCGTCACCATGAACTCACTGAACGGCCATTGTTCGCGCGAGCTTTCGATGACGTCGGTGACGTCGGTGATTCCGGGCGAGGGCGTCACCACGGGCGGGAAGGGCCCACCGACCGAATTGCAGGACGAGTACGTCGCCGCATCGCGGTAGACCTCGACCGCCGCCTCGTAACCGGTGACCGCGACGACACCGGGGTGGGCCACACTACGCACCGGGCACCGTGCTCGCATTGCATCGAAATATGGATACGGGTCGGTGACGAGCGCGGTGTCGGTGAAGAAATCGGCCGCGTCCAGGTCCACCCCCCCGGATTTCGTTTGCTCCTCGCCAGGCTGATTGCTGCTCGCCACGACGGGCTCCTTCTTGCTTGTGTGGACGGGTTTCGGATTGGGCTTCGGCGGCCGCTTGTACACCTGTATAGTCCATGCAAGTGTACAAGCGCAAGAGACCCACCCGCTGATGCGGAATCGTTTCACTCAAGCTCTTGTCGAACTACAAGGGTGGTGGACAACACCCGTCTTGTCATGAGAGGACTCTGCGATGGCACGAATGCAACCATTACCGCCGAAAAGCTGGTCGCCCGAAATGCGGGAGGCATTGGCTGTCATGCCGCCGCCGGATGCGCGCTATACCTTGATCAGCGAGGGCCGTCCCAGCGGATTCAACATTCTCGGCGCAGTTGCGCACCACCCCCGGCTGGCGAAGGCGTTCTTCACACTCCAGGCCCACCTGTTGCTCACCACCAGCCTGAACGAACGTCAACGCGAGCTCGTCATCATGCGCACCGCGGCGCTGCGGCGGTCGACCTATGAATGGGCCCAGCATCTTTTCATGGCGCGCGACGCAGGTCTGTCTGACATCGAGATCTCGTGGATCGTCTGGGGGCCGGATGCGCCGACGTGGAGCCCGGGTGACGCCAGCGTGCTGCGCGCGGTCGACGATCTCCTGCTCGACGGCGTCATCAAGGATTCGAACTGGGCGGCGCTGGCCGAGCACCTCGACCCACAGCAGATCCTCGATGTGATCTTCACGGCCGGGTCCTACGCGATGCTGGCGTCGATGCTGGACAGCCTCGGCATCGAACTCGACGAGGACCTTCAGAGCGGTGTCAACGATCTGACCCGCCCGCCTGCGGAAATGGTCGACTAGTCCGGCTTATGCCGGTTAACCCAACACGGCGGCCGACGTGGTGTCCGCCCGGCACGGGGAGGTGGGAGGACGGCTGCCAATCGGGGCCTCGGTGCGGAAGCAACCCGGCAAGAACTGCTCAATGCCGTCGAGCGGGTGTTCTTCAAGGGCGGTCACGCGAAGGTCAGCTATCGCGGGGTGGCCGCACGGGCAGGCGTGACCCCGGGCCTCGTCCAGTACTACTTCCCCACGATGGATGGCCTCTTCGCGGCCATGATCCGACGGCTGATCGACCGTGACATCGAGCGCTGGAATGACGGTCTGCGGAGCCGCCCGGACGAACCGCTGCGCGTTCTCTGGGAGTACAGCTGGGACGAGGCGGCAGGGGCGTTCGGCACCGAGATGATGGGGCTCGGTGTGCGCCGCCCGTCCCTGCTGCCTCTCATCGCAGAGGGAACCGAGCGCATTCGCACCGCACAGCTCGAGGCGCTCGAGAGGAAGTACCCCAGCTTTACCTTTCTCGGCGACGTGCTACCCCCCGATGCGATGGTGCTGCTGGTGACCAGCATCCCCAAAGTCCTCACGCTCGAAGAGAGCGTTCACGTGACAATGGCGCATCGCTCGCTAGTCACGGCTTTCGAGAGTTTCCTCGACAGTGTGGAGCCGACCGGTCCGAGGCGGCGCCGGAGCCGTTCGTCGCGGCCGCGCCGGTGACCTCTACGTCGTGCTGACCGGCGCGGCACCTCCCTCTTACGCGAACATCCCCCGATAGCCGTACGCGGGGTGGGTCTTGGCGATGGACGGGCTGTCCGTGTCGAAGACTTTCTCCCTCAATGTTCCTGGCCGGTACTCCTTCTGCATCAGGCCCTTGTCTTGGAAGACGGGCACCAGATGTTCGAAGAAGTCGTCGTAGCTTCCGGGCATGACCGCGTTCATCACCTGAACTCCGTCAACGCCGGCGGCCTGATATTCGAACAACTTGTCGGCGATGGTCTCGGGTGAACCCACGACCATCTGCGGCAGCGACAACGAGGTAAGGAAGTCGGTGACGGTCGGCTTCATCCCCGCAGGCCACGCATTGATCACCGACAGGAAGGCCCCGCGGATACCCGGGATCTCGTCCAGCAACTCTTCCAGAGGTGTTGCCGGATCGTACTTCCCGAGATCGGTACCACTGAGGCTGGCGAAGTAGGCGGTCTGGGCTTCCGGGGATCGGTACTGCTCGAGTTCCGACCACTTGCGGTACGCCTCTTCGTCGGTGGAACCGGTCACGAACATGAGCCCCTGGAGGAACCGGATGTCGTCATCGAGGCGCCCGTGTTCCCGGGCCATGCCGCGAACGGTCTCGACCTGCGCGGTAATCGCCTCGGGGGTGAAGGCCGACAAGAACATCAACTCCGCGTGCCTGCTGGCGAAGTCAAGCCCTGCCGGCGAACCGCCCGCCTGAGCGAGCAACGGAGTGCGCTGTGGTGAGGGCTCCATCAGATTGAAGCCCTCGACCTGGTAGCGCGGGCCGACGTGGTTGATGTCATGGATCTTGTTGGGGTCGGCGTAGACGCCACGCGCGGCATCGTCGACGACGGCTCCCTCGTCCCAGGAACCTTCCCAGAGCTTGTAGACAACGTCGACGTATTCCTTGGCCCAGTTGTATCGGTCTTCGTGCGAGAGGTCAGCCGGAAGACCAAGATTCTTGAACGCCCGCTCGTTGGCCGACGTGACGATATTCCACCCGATTCGGCCGTTGCTGAGATGGTCCAGCGTCGATGCGGCACGCGCGAACACGAACGGATGGTGGGAGATGACCGAACTGGTGTAGAGAAAGCCGATATCGCTGGTCTGTTGCGCCATCGCAGGAACCAGCATCGTGCAGTCGGCGATGGGAACGTTCACCGCCATCTCGAACACGATGTCCCGCGATCCCTTGTACTGCCCCCCGACACCGATGATGTCGGTGAAGAAAAAGGCATCGACCTTGGCGGCCTCGGCCTTCTTGGCCAGGTCGACCCAAAGGTCGAATTTCTTGAACTCGCGGTTACGCGCCTGCGGGTTGCGCCAGGCGCCCTGGAAATTGTGCCCGACCGCATCCATCACCAGCAGCGTGAAGATCATCCGTCTTGTCGGCATCGCGGAATTCTCCTGTTTCCTCGTGGAGGGCCGGTCAACCACCCTCACTCAAGTTCTCGGGTGGCCGGACAGCCCCGAGTGGTACCGGCCGCCGGGCAATTTCCGCCAACGCGTACAGTGCCCGCCATACACTTGTATAGCAGTGGCCGTGGTCACACACTAGCAGAATCAAGCACTTGATCAATTCTGTTGTTGGCGGGCAGCCCGAACGTGGCAGACTCGTCGGCCATGGAGACGCCGCCAACCCTCGGTCGCCCCGTGGGAGCCCACGGTGACGCGACCCGCAGGCGGATCCTCGCCGCGACCATGCGCTGCGTCACCGACCTCGGCTACGCCAAGGCCACGATCCGCGAAATCGCACGGACCGCAGGGATGACGAGCGGCAGCCTCTATCACTACTTCCCGACCAAGACCGAACTGATCCGCGCCACCTTCGAGGAACTAGCCGATTTCTCGATGCCCAGGATTGCGGCCGCGGCGGCGCGCGAGACCGGTTTCCGAGACCGGCTGATGGCCGTCCTCGAGGAATGCGACCGGGTGATGCGGGACTATCCGCTACTCGTCGCCTTCGACCACGCCGTGCAAGTGGGTACCGCGCGCGAACTCGAAGGGGATGTCGAGTCGGTATTCACGCCTCTGCGCGACGTCCTGATCAACATTGTCGAGCAGGCGAGCCAGGAACGCTGCCTCCACGCCGACGTCGACAGCTCTGCCAATGCGATCTTCCTCGTCCTGCGCGGACTGACCCACCACGGCGCTACCGCTTCACCCGAAGACTACGACGCCACCGTCGACGCGCTCAAGAAACTGGTGAGCGGCACCCTGTTCGACTGACCGACCGCACGCGCGAGTTACTCCAGCACGCCCCGCACCGCTACGACGACTTCGGTGCTCTCCCGTGGGCGTCGGCCGTCGAGCGACTTCGTCCGGATCGACAGCGCGATGTCCTCGACCACTCGAGTTCCGGCGAGGCCGAACGACTTACGTGTCTCGCCGTGCGCCCGGGAACCGATGTCCTGCGGACGCCGATCGCGGGGCTTCGCGCGCGCCGAATCCCCTCGCCGACGTCAGACTGCTGTGATGGAGGTCAGCGCCGGAAGGGCGCCTGATGTGGAGGGCAGATAATCATGGCGCCAAACGGCGGCAGTGGTAGCCGGAGGACCAGCAAGCGCCAGGCAATCTTGGCCGCTACCGAGGGCCTCATACTGACCGAAGGTTATGGGGCCATCACCTACCGCAGTGTGGCCGCCGCGGCAGAGGTCACAGCGGGGCTGGTGAAGTACTACTTCCCCGCACTCGACGAGCTGTTCGTCGCCGTGTTGCGTGAGTCAACCGACCGACTCATCGAGCGGCTGACGAGCGTGACCGGTGCCGCCCAACCGCTGCGCGCGGTCTGGGCGTATGCCAACAGTGCCGGGGGAACAGCCCTGTTGATGCAGTTCGCAGCACTGGCGCAACAGGTTCCCGAGGTCAGGAAGGTGGTGGGGGAGGGCGGCGAACGGGTACGCCAGGCACTGGTACAGACCCTTTCGGACAAGTGGGCCGACTACGGCCTGGCGGACACGGACCTGACGCCCGGCGCAGCTCTGTTCCTGCTCGCCGCGATCCCTCGGATGATGTTCCTGGAGCAGTCGCTCGGCACCAGCACAGGCCATCAGGAGGCGCTGGCGCTCGTGGAGCACTTCCTTGACCGCGTGGAGCCGTTGCCGGAATGAGCTCACATCGCCTTGCATTTCCCCCATGGTCATGATCTTCTTTGTACAGAAGATCAAACTCGGAGGAGTCACATGTCAGGCACTGCGCAGCCAATCACCTCGAAGATCGGACTCGAGGTGACCGGCATGACGGCCGGCCAGTTCGCCGATCCGGACACCGCACAGCAGGCTCAACGCGACCTCGATGAGTACGGTGTCGTTGTCTACCGTGACGTCAATCTGAGCGACGACGAACTGGTCGAGTTCAGCCGCCGCCTGGGGACCCTGGTCGTGCAGCCCACCGGTGAGCATCAACATCCCGAAATCCAGACGATCACTCTGGACCCCAGCAAGACCAACGCCATGCTGGCGTCGTTTCGGCAAGGCAACTTCCACTGGCACATCGACGGCGCCACCTTGGACATCCCACAGAAGGCGACGCTCCTGACCGCCCGCGCGGTCGATCCGGCCGGCGGAGACACCGAGTTCGCCAACACCTACGCCGCCTACGACGCACTGTCTGACGCCGAGCGTACCGAGATCGCCGACCTGCAGGTCGTTCACACATTCGCGCATGCGCAGTCATTGGCGAACCCCGACCCCACCGCTGAGCAACGCGCAGCATGGGATCGCGTACCGCCACAAGTCCATCCGCTGGTATGGACGCGCCGCAGCGGACGCAAGTCTTTGCTGTTGGGTGCGACCGCTGCCGAGGTGGTCGGCTGGCCGATCGAAAAGAGTCGAGACCTACTCGACCGACTCCTCGCCTGGGCCACCCAACCGCAGTTCACGTTGCGGCACCAGTGGCACGTCGGAGACCTGGTGATGTGGGACAACACCGGAATGCTGCACCGTGCACTGCCTTTCGAGCCCACTTCGGTGCGTTTGATGCATCGCACCACGCTGCAGGGCGAGGAGCCGGTGACCGCGGCCTGAGCCGCCTCACCGCGGTCCGTACGCGGCCCCTCCGTCGATGAAGAACGGATGGCCCGTGAGATAGCCCGAGGCATCGCTGGCCAGGAAGACGATCACCGGGCCCAGATCTTTGTCGGCATCACCCACATAGCCGACGGGAAACGCCGACTCGATCGTGCGGCGATTCTCGTCGCTGATCGCCATCCAGTCCTTCATGGCATCCGTCACGACGGCCGGATAGATCACGTTCACGGTGATTCCGAGCCTACTCAGATCGGTTGCCGCGGCGTAGGTCAACGACGCGATGGCGCCCTTGGCCATGGCGTAATGTCCGAGATTTCCTACCCCGCCCCTCGCTGCGCCCGATGCGGTGTTGATGATCCGGCCCCAGCCCTGTTTCTTCATGTGTGGCAGGCAGGCCTGCATGAAACGAAGCGTGGCCACCGGACCGGAATACAGCGAAGTGGCCACGATGTCGTCGGTGAGATCCTCCCAAGCGACCGGATCCAGGGCGCCCTGCGCGTTGTTGACGAGGATGTCGACCGTCCCGAACTTCTCGACGGCCTTGTCCACGACCTCCTGAACCTGCTCCTTCTCGCGAACGTCGCACTGCAGCGCAAGGCATTGGCCACCCGCGGCCTCGATCTCGGCTTGAACCCCGAGTAGATCGTCGTAGGCGATGTCACACGCGACCACCTTGGCCCCCGCCCCGGCAAGCGCCATCGCTTCTGCCTTGCCGATGCCCCGCCTGGCGCCACTGACGACGGCGACCTTGCCGTCGAGCACACCTTGGTATGCCATGTTGCACTCCTCACATCGTGGCGCGGCTTCGGGCTCAACGCCACGCTCGCTATACGGTTATACGATCGTACAGTGAACTCGTTCGATTACGGCCCGAAAGGCTCAGCAGAACTCGCCGTCTCTGCCGGGCGGCCATCGGCCGCCGAGGCCCGCGCAAGAGACGGCGCCGGCGAGGGCGGTAGTCAGTTGCCCCCCGGCGTCCACGGTGCATTCGACACCCACTTCGGGACCGCCGTACGGGCGTTCGCCAAGCTGTTTCCCGGGCCCCGTTCAGGGGGCGGCGCGCTAGCGGTGTACCTACACGGGGTGCCCGTGGTCGACGTGTGGACCGGCTGGGCGGACCGCGAGGGGACTCGGCCCTGGACTGCCGACACCGGGGCGCTGGCGTTCTCGTCCACCAAGGGTCTGACGTCGACAGTCATTCACCGCCTCGTCGACAGAGGCTTGCTGTCCTATGACGCGCCGGTTGCCGAGTACTGGCCCGAGTTCGGCGCGAACGGCAAGGCCGATCTGACGGTGCGCGACGTGATGGCCCATCGGGCGGGGTTGTCGCGGCTGACAGACATCACGATCGACGATCTGCTCGACACGCGCCGCATGGAGGAACGTCTCGCCGCTGCGCCACCCGATCGGCTGGTTGACCGCTCGGCTTACCACGCCCTGACTTACGGCTGGCTGCTCTCCGGGCTGGCACGCGCCGTGACCGGATGCGGGATGCGGGACCTCTTCCGATCCGAGCTCGCCGCCCCCCTGAACTCCGACGGATTGCATCTGGGTCGACCACCTGAGGACGCGCCCACGACCCCAGCCCAGACGTTGCTGCCCCAGGGCAAACTGTTGAGTTCGGTTTTCGACTTCGCCGCACCGAAACTGGCCGGCCTACCCATGTCCGGCATGCTCAGCGCCCTGCGAGTGCCCGGGTTGGTCGAAGTGTTGCAAGGAGACATGCGCTTCCTCGACGCGGAAATCCCCTCCGCGAACGCGGTGGTCACCGCGCGCGGGCTGGCGAAGACCTACGGGGCGATCGCCGACGGTGGTCGTATCGACGGCCGGCAGTTCCTCTCCCACGAGGTCGTGCGCGGGCTGGCGGGTGCGAAAAGCTACCGTCCCGACGCCAATGTGGGCATGCCCATGTCCTTCCATCTCGGCTATCACGGCACATCCATCCCCGGCCTGCTCCCGGGACTGGGGCATTCAGGACTCGGCGGTTCGGTCGGTTGGGCGGATCCGGCTACCGGCGCAGCGTTCGGATACGTCCACAACAGGTTCCTCACCCGAATGGTGCTGGATCAAGCGTCTTTCGCGGGTCTGGCGCCGTTGATCCGGCGGGCTGTGGTGCGGGCGGAGCGTGACGGACACCATTCGGTCGACAACCTGGGTGCCGGTTACCCGGCATCGGTGACGAACGCCTGAACGAGCCGCCGGGGCCATCGAAACATGGCCTATGCCAACGCACAGCACCACCTCGAGTGCGAGAATGTCCAGAACCGATCGAGCGAGGAGACCATGGCATCATCGCCGCGGCGCGTGGGCGCCGAAACCTCCAAAACCAGGGACACCCTGTTGGACCGGGTAGAGAAGATGATGCTCGACGAGGGTTACGCGAGTGTCAGCTACCGTGCGGTGGCAACAGCGGCCGGCGTGACGCCGAGCCTGGTGCAGTACTACTTCCCCACGCTCGACGACATTTTCCTGGCCGCCATCCGTCGCTACTCAGAGCGCAATCTGGCCGTATTGGCCCGGGCGCTGGACAGGCATGTCGAAGACCCACTGCGGGCCGTGTGGGAATTCAGTTGGCACGAGGCAACCGGGGCGTTGATGACCGAGTTCATGGCCCTGGGCAACCATCGCAAGTCGATTCGTGCCGAAATCGCCGGCGTGACCGAGCAGATGCGCAAGCTCCAACTGGACGCGCTCACAGCCAAGTTCGGTGAAGGTGCGCATCCCGGGGGGCACCTGTCCCTTCCGGCTTTGCAGCTGCTGATCTCCGGACTCCCCAAACTCCTGAGTCTGGAGGAAGGCGTCGGTGTCGACACCGCCCACGAGGAAGTGACCGCCGCCTTCGAGCGCTACGTGAACATGCTGGAACCCCCCGCCGACGGAACCACGAAGTCGCCCAGCACCCCGAACGTCGCGAAGACGAACACGGCGGCGCCCAGGCATCGCTCTGCCCGCCGCCGATGAACGTCCGGTCCCTCACAGCGCTCAGCTGACGCCGGCCCCACCTGCAAGCCCCGAGACCGCGCCGGCCCGGTTTTGCTGTACGCTCGTATAGCATCGGGTGAATGGTTGGCTCGGACCCCGGGGGCGAACGTCGCCGCCCGATGAGCCGTGGCATGGAAGGAGTCGCGCCGATGACGAATGTAGAGGACATCGGCGTTCTGCCCGGCGAGCCGCGAATGCTCATCGACGGAGAACTGCAGCTCACCGATTCGGGCGCATCCTTCGATGTCGAGCACCCGGCCACCGCCGAAGTCGTCGGTCAGGCCACCGACGCGACGGTGGCCGATATGGAACGCGCGGTCGGCGCCGCGACGCGCGCATTCGGCCACACGGAGTGGTCGCGCGATGTCGAGTTCCGCCACCACTGCCTGATGCAGTTGCACCAGGCGCTCGATCGCAACAAGGAGCGCCTGCGCCGCGTTCTGATCACCGAGGTCGGGTGTCCGATCACGGTGACCGCCAGCCAGATCGAGGATCCGATCGCCGAGGTCAAACACTGGGCCGACTACGGCCGATCGTTCGACTATCAGGTCGATACCGGTATGCATGAGACGGCCCTCGGCCCGGCGCGACGGAGACTGCACTACGAGCCGATGGGAGTAGTCGGCGCAATCACTCCGTGGAACGTGCCCTTCTACCTCAATGTCGCCGAAACCATTCCGGCATTGATGGCGGGAAACACCGTCGTCCTCAAGCCTGCTCAGTTGACACCCTGGTCGGGTAGCGAACTCGGCCGTATCGTCGCCGAGGAAACCGACATCCCTGCCGGGGTGTTCAATGTCGTCACATCGAATTCGAACGAGGTCGGCGCCGCCCTCTCCGCGGATCCGCGGGTCGACATGATCACCTTCACCGGCTCTACAGCGACCGGTCGCGCGATACTCGCGGCCGGAGCCCCCACGGTCAAGAAGACGTTGCTCGAACTCGGCGGCAAATCCGCCCACATCGTGCTCGACGACGCAGACTTCAATTCAGCGCTCCCGTTAGCCGCGATGATGGCCTGTGTGATGTCCGGCCAGAGCTGCATTCTGCCCAGCCGAATCCTTCTGCCACGCAGTCGATATGAGGAAGGCCTCGCACTGCTGAAAGCGTCGATGGAGAACTTCCCGGTCGGAGACCCCTGGACACCAGGCGTCATGCAGGGGCCGCAAATCAGTGCTGCGCAGCGGCAGAAGGTGCTTGGTCTGATCGAGAGTGGCATCGCTTCGGGGGCTCGATTGATCACCGGAGGCGGAGTACCGGAGAACCTTCCGCGGGGCTATTACACCCAGCCCACCCTGTTGGCCGACGTCGATCCGGACTCACAGATCGCCCAGGAAGAGATCTTCGGTCCCGTCCTGACGGTCACACCCTACGACGGCGACGACGACGCGATCGCCATCGCCAACAACTCCATCTACGGTCTCTCCGGTGAGGTCTCGTCCGGCGATGTCGACCGCGCGCTCGCGGTGGCGACCCGGATGCGAACAGGCAATGTCACGATCAACGGCAAGAGCCACTTCGGGATCACCAGCCCCTTCGGGGGCACGAAGCAGAGCGGGCTCGGCTATCGCAACGGCAGCCACGGTTACCTGGAGTACCTGGCCATCAAGACGATCGGCCTTCCCGGGTGACCATCGTCGGCCGTGGGACGGGCACGGCTTCTCCGGTCCGGGACATCCACCCGGCCACCGTGCGGCACATCGACTGCTTCGATCGCCACCTGCTGACTTTCGTACTCACCTGGGCGCCCTTCGGGGGCCCCGACGACGAGGACACGTTCTCCCGCTTCGGTTTGCCCTCCAACTCGGTATGGGACAGGTTCTACCGAATCGTCGAAGCCGCCGAACCTCACTTGGGAGAGTTCGATGACGCCGACGCCGATCTGATCCGGCGAGCATCTTCCGTCGACCGAACCAGGCGAATCGGCTAGCGGACCACAGCCGCTGCTAGGCGCTGCGTGATTCCGCGAAGCTGCTGCACTACCTCATCGTGTTCAGCGGGGTGCCTGCCCGCCAGCGACTTCGTGGGCATTGACAGCGTGCAGTCGTCGACCACCTGCAGGCCGGCGATCCCGAACGATTTTCGCGCCTCGTCGTGGGCCCAGCCACCCCCGTACTGGCCGAGCGAAGCTCCGATCACCGCTACCGGCTTGCCCTTCATCGGACTTCGGCCGTAGGGACGCGACAGCCAGTCGATGACATTCTTCAGCGCGCCGGGGATGCTGCCGTTGTATTCGGGTGTGACCGCGAGGGCCGCGTCAGCGCCACCGGCTGCTTCGCGCAGCGCAGCCACCTGTGCCAGCGGCGGTTCGGTATCGAGGTCCTCGTTGTATAGCGGCAATTCACCCACCCGGTCGAACAACACCATCTGCACGCCGCTGGGCGCATTCTCGATGGCGACTTGTGCGAGCTGACGGTTGACGGAGGCCTTGCGCAGGCTGCCCACCACTACCAGAACGGTCACCCCGGGGGAAGTCGCGCTCATCGCGCTCCCGCCTCCGGCGATGTCGAGCTGATCGGTTTCGTGCGTTGGGGGCATGCGGAAAGTACTTTCGGGTTGCGGCCTTCTGTGCTGTACGTGTGTATAGCAGCAGCTGCCGACAGGGTCAAGCACATTGCCACCACCTTCAGGTGTGCTATACAGGTGTACAGCGCATTGGCGCCTCGAACCTCCCGAAAGGACCACCATGTCGAACACCGATGACCTCGACCAGCTGCGCAAGCGGGTGCAGTACCTCGAAGACCGGACGGCGATCCTGGACTGCATCATGAACCAGTCCCGCGGTCACGACCGCCACGATGCAGAGCTGATGGCCAGCGTCTATCACGAGGACGGTATCGACGAGCACGGCCCCATCGTCAAACTCGGCCCCGAGTACGGCGAGTGGGCCAACGCGGCACACAGCAAGGTGTTCGAGGATCACCTGCACAACATCACGACGCACACCTGTGAGATCGACGGCGACGTAGCGCACGCAGAGACCTACGTGATGGGCGCCATGCGGGCCAAGGGCGGCAAGATCGTCTCCCTGATGGGCGGCCGCTACCTCGATCGCCTCGAGCGTCGCGACGGGGTCTGGAAGATCGCCCTGCGCCGGTGCACCGTCGAATGGATGATGACCGGCGACTCGTCTGTCATGGCTTCCGGCGCAGTGAAGGGCTTCATCAAGGGTAAGTGGGACAAGACAGATCCGTCTTACGCCCGGCCGCTGGTCCTGGACGGTGAACCGGTCGAGCGGTACTGACCGAATCCCTTGCGACGGACGCCGTCTCGACTCGGCGGCCGTCGCGTTTCACGGCGAAGCGACTCTTTGGAGAGGGGCGGATCGGTGCAGCTGCAGGGGCGCGTAGCACTCGTGACCGGTGGGGGTTCCGGCATCGGAAAGGCTGCCGCGCAAAGCCTCGCCGACGAAGGCATGCGGGTCTGTGTGGTCGACATCGACGGTGCGGCTGCATCCGCCGTCGCGGCGTCGATCGACGGAATCGGCCTCCAATGCGATGTCTCGGACCACGGCCAGGTGGACGGGGTATTCGCCACGTGTGTCGAGGAGTTCGGGAGCATGGATCTCGCGCTCCTCAATGCCGGCATCACGATCCGCTGGTCCGGCGACATCGGCGAACTCGACGTCACCGACTATCGGAAATCCGTGGGCGTGAACCTCGACGGTGTGGTGTTCGGAGCCGCCGCAGCGGTGCGCACGCTACGGGCCCGCCCGGAACGGACCGAGGGCGCGATCCTGGCGACCGCCTCTCTTGCGGGCATCATGCCCTGGCATCCGGACCCTGTCTACACGCTGGGCAAGCACGGCGTCGTCGGGTTCATGCGGGCCATCGCCCCCAACCTCGCCCCCGAGATGATCGCCGTGCACACGATCTGTCCGGGGATCACCGAGACCGCAGCGCTCGGCAACCGTCGCGCACTGTTGGAACGAATCGGCGTTCCCGTCATGGAACCGGACGCCATCGCCAAGGCGGTCCTGCTTGCGGCCACGGCGCCACTGGACCAGACCGGTGGCTGCTGGGTCGCGCAGCACGACAAGGCGCCGTGGCGAATGGAGTTCGCGGAGGTCCCGACCCCCGACAGTCTGCTCAACGTGCCGGTTGCGCCTCCAGCAGCCCCGGAGTGACCGGCCGGCCCGCCTTCATCAGCCAAGAATGGCGGGCATCGAGTCCCAGCCGCGCACCGTCGCCGTCGGTGCCCGAACCGCCCCGGCGAGGTCCACGGTCCAGTCGGGCCAACGCTTCAGGATCTCCTCCAGCGCGACACGACCCTCCAGTCGCGCAAGCGATGCACCGAGGCAGAAGTGCGTGCCTCGCCCGAACGACAGATGGTTGGCATTCCGGTGGATGTCAAACCGCTCGGGATCATCGAACTTGCGTTCATCGCGGTTCGCCGACCCTGCCATCAGCAGCAGAGCACTGCCGGCGGCGATCGTCTGTCCCTGGTAGACAACGTCGTTGGTCACATAGCGCGCGATATTGTGGACCGGAGGCTCGTAGCGGAGGACCTCCTCCACCGCGCCGGGTATCAGTGACGGGTCCTGCACCAGCTCCCGGCGCTGATCGGCGTGCTCACCCAGCAGCTTGCCCAGCCAACCGAACAGGCGACCCACCGTCTCGGTGCCGGCATTGGCAATCACACCCAGGAAGACCAGAAGCTCTTCACTGCTCAATTTGCGCACTTCGCCGGACACATCCTTGAACTCCACAGCCAGCAGTTCGGTGACGAGGTCGTCGGAGGGATTCTTTTCCCGCCATTCCACATACTCCCGGAACATGTTGCCGTTGAAGTAGTTGTCCTTACTCACCGGCAACGGCTCGCCTGGCTTGTTGCGGAGTCGCTGGCCGGCCACCTGTCGTACCGACCGCTGCAGCGAGTCGGGAATGCCCACCAACATGCCCACGACTCGCATCGGCATCTCCGCGCCGAGGTCGAGCGTGAAGTCGAACCGGTCACCGCCGACCAGAGGGTCTAGGCACGCGGCGCAGAAGGCACGAACCTGCTCCTCGATAGCCTTCATCTTTCTCGGTGTAAACGCGCGGGAGACCAGCAGTCGATGGACTGTGTGCAACGGCGGGTCCTCGTTGATGAAGACACCGAGCGGCATGGTCGGTTCGGCCTTGACCACCTCGAGGATGTCGCCTTTGGCCGAGCTGAGGTTCTCCACGTCGCGAAGCGCGGACTCCACGTCCGCGAAGCGGCTCAGGCCCCAGAAGTCGAACTTCTCGTTGTAGTACACGGGTGCCTCGTCGCGTAGCCGCCGATATGTGGGATACGGATCCACGTCGATCCCGACGTCGTACGGGTCGTAGGACAACGCTTTCTCGTCCGATACGCGCATCATGCTCCAAATCCCTTGCATCATTGCCTGACCGGTGGTGCAATACGATCGTACAGCAGCGGCTTCCGACCCGAAAGATGCCCAATGGACCTGGGGTTCGTCTCAATGAACACGCCACGCGATCTCGCGGCGGCCCAACTCGCCTCCGAGCTGGAATCGCGCGGCTTCGAGTCGATGTGGGTCGGCGAGCATCCGCAGATACCGGTGCGCGGCCGGGACCAGTTCCCGGCCGGTCTACTGGCGTCTCAGAAGCGAATTCTCGACCCTCTGCTATCGCTGATGTCGGCGGCGCAGGCGACCACCGAACTTCGGCTCGGCACGGCCGTGCTGTTGCCGTTGGAACACGAACTGTTCACGCTCGCCAAGCAAGTCGCCACCCTGGACCACATGAGCGGTGGCCGGCTGCTCCTCGGCGTAGGAGTGGGGGTTCGCGTCGAGTTGGAGGTGTCCCGACGAATCGCCTGGGCGGACAGATATCGTGCGTTGGCAGACATGGTGGCTGCGCTGGACGCATTGTGGTGCGACGATGAGTCCGAACACCACGGCGAGTTCTTCGACTTCGATCCGGTGTGGTCATATCCGAAGCCGTACGAACCCTCTCGGCCCCCACTCCTGGCCGCCGCCACCGGACCCAAGGCAACCCGCCAGTGCCTGCCTTGGGCCGACGGCTGGCTTCCTGGCGACGCCGGGCTGCGGGACGTCGCGGCCGCACTCGCAGATTTCCGTCGCACGGCCGAAGAGACCGGCCGGGACCCAGGAAGGCTGGACCTCACCATCATGGCGTGGGGGGACCCGTCACTCCGGCGTCTGACGACCTATCGCGACCTCGGATTCAACCGGGTGGTGTTGGGCGGAGGCCGGCGCGAAGGTGACAATCCCGCAACGACTTTGCCGTTCTTGGACCGCTACGCGGACATGATCGGTGAACTCTGCTGACGCTGTCGGCGATCTCGCTCGGCCGCCATCGAGTTCAGCTGCGTGGCACCGGAGCCACGTCGGTGTGCACCAATTCCAGCAACTGACCTTCGGGGTCACGAATCATGCAGGCGAATCCCCCGCCCGGATCTGCGATGACGGCACCGCCCGCGGATCGGACAGCGGCCTGCGCCGCCGCCATGTCGTCGACTGCGATCGACAGGTGGGTGAGACCGGCTCCGACCATCGTGCGCTCAGCCTCGTCTGGCGCCGGGTAGCCCGAGAATGTCAGCAACTGCAATACGAAGTCGCCGTTCTGCAGATAGACGGCCTCGAAACCGATCGGAGAATCCAGCCCGAGCAGGCCGCCGGCGAGGGAGTCCGGTACGCGCAACCGCTTGACTTCGGTGAAACCGAGCGCTTCGTAGAAGCGCTTCTGACGGTCGAGTTCGCGGACACGTAAGCCCACATGACTGACGCTCATTCGATTGCCTCCAAGATGAACGGGGAACGTCTGCAGTGTCGTCGCACAGTGCCTACGCCGGCGTCAGACACCCGCAGGACCGGGGCCGCCGTGCATGTAGAGCGTCTGACCGGAGCAGTAGCTCGAGGCGTCGGAGGCGAAGAACAGCACTCCGTAGCCGATCTCCTCGGGTTCGGCGATACGGCCCGAGGCGTTGGTCTGCCCGATCATGTCGATGTCGAACCCTTGACGCTTGACATCGGCCTCCAGACCGGGGGTCCGGATCGCACCGCACGCGATGCAGTTCACCCGGACACCCTTGCGCGTCCACGCGGCTGCCATCGATCCGGTCAGGTTGTTCAGTCCCGCCTTTGCGGCCCCGTACGCCGCGGCCTGCGGCATGGCCAGCAGGCTGGCTCCCGAGGAGATGTTGACGATCGCCCCCCTGCCCTGCGCGATCATCGGTTTGGCGGCGGCCCGGGACAGATACCACGCACTGGACAGGTTCAGTTCCAGTACCTGCTCCCACTCCTCGTCCGTCCACTTCATGATCGACTTCGTCTCACCGCCGCCCGCATTGTTCATCAGGACGTCGACCCGACCGAATTCGGCGAGCGTGGCGTCGACGAGATCGCGGCACTCGTCGGCCTTGGTCACGTCGGTCGGAACTGCAACTGCGCGGCGACCGAGCGCCTCGATCTCGCTGGCGGTCTCCTTCAGGGGGTCGAGGCGACGTCCGGCCAGCACGATGTCGGCGCCGCGCTCAGCCAACAGGATCGCCGAGGCCCGGCCGATTCCGGTTCCGCCGCCGGTGATGATGGCGACCCGACCCTCCATCGAGAACTTGTCATTCACAACGTCACTTCCTATCCCTGGCAGTCGCGCGTCAAGTGCAATACGACTGTACAGCATCACCGACGGCGGTCGGACCGGGTTCAACGAGGATCATCGGATTCGGAATGCAGAGCCACGTTTGCGAGACTGCTCCGCGGGACACTCGACAACTTCGCGCGCGTCGAGTACACCAATGGGATGCGACATCCGAGCAACGACGTCTGGGAGGTCCTGGCGACCGCCCGATCGATCCGCCGCTTCACCGACGAACCCGTCGACGCCGCGACGCTCGAACGCTGCCTCGCGGCCGCGACGTGGGCACCCAATGGCGCGAATGCCCAGCTCTGGCGGTTCATCGTTCTCGATGGAGCAGACCAGCGGGCTGCTGTCGCGGCGGCCGCTCAGACCGCCTTACAGACAATTGAAGCCATCTACGGAATGACTCGTCCCGCCGACGAAGACACTAGCCGCGCGGCACGCAACAACCGGGCCACCTACGAACTTCACGACCGGGCGGGTGAATACACGTCGGTGTTGTTCACGGCGTTCAAGAACGAATTCGCCTCGGAGTACCTCCAGGGAGGGTCCATCTATCCCGCGCTGCAGAACTTCTACCTCGCGGCGCGCGCGCAGGGTCTGGGCGCCTGCATCACCAGCTGGGCCTCCTACGACGGAGAGCAGATCCTGCGCGAAGCCGTTGGCATACCTGACAATTGGTTCCTCGCCGGACATGTCGTGGTGGGCTGGCCACGCGGTCACCACGGCCCGGTGCGCCGCCGCCCGCTGGCCGACGTGGTGTTCCACAACCGCTGGGATCCCCAGCGGGCCGACATCGTCTACGGCGGAGGCGCGCGACCCCGACGTGGCTGACGTGATCGTTCGCCGGCCCCTGGTGGGACGAAACGCTAACCCTCGCGAGCGAGTTCGCTCAACAACGTTCGCGTTCGCCGGATGGAGTCCACGCGTTCCGCACGATCGACACCTACCGCGACTGGTTGCGCCCATACCTCGGTGGCGCCGGCTTCGAGCAGACCCGTGAGTTGCCGGTGAACCGAGGTCTCGTTGCCCACGATCGCGATGTCGGCGGGGTCGACCCCTCCACCGGCTTGGATGATCCGCCGGTAGTTCGCCATCCCCGCATACGAGGAAGACGTCGCGGCCACCGACTCACGAGCTGCTGTGACGTCATCGTGGACGGCGACGGGCAGGCCCGCAACGATGCGCGGCGGCGGCCTGTCGGAACCGGCCGCTGACCGCAGCGCCGGTGCGATCCGATCGGCGATCGCGGTCGCGGAGGCCATCCACAAGACCACGCCGTCTGCCAGCCGCCCCGCGATGCTCAGCATCCGAGGCGACAGCGCAGACAGCAGTACCGGCACCGGATGTTCGGCAGTCACTGTGCGGCCGCCAGAGTGGGTCGACCAGTATGCACCGTCGAAATCCACCTGTTCACCGCGCAATAGCCCACTGACAATGCTCAGGTACTCTTCGGTATTGCGCGCTGGATGGTCATAGGACATGCCCAGCACGCCTCGGACCACAGGCTCGTGGGACGGACCGAGTCCGAGGACCAGACCCGGCCTTCCCATGGCGTTTGCGGCCGCGACCACGCGATTGGCCTGTAACAGCGGATGGCACGGATAGGTTTGCAGGACCGCGGTACCCAACTCGATCCTGGCGGTGGCTCTGCCCGCGATGGCCATGGCCACCAACGGATCACCCGCGACAGCACTGGCGTACCACAGTGCGGAGAATCCGTCGGCCTCCGCCTGCTGGGCCTGCTGAACGATCTTGTCGACGGAGGATCCGCCTCCGGTCAGGCCGATCCGCAACGCAATTCACCTCTTGAACCGATCGGGGCAGCGAATTCACGGCGTCCAGCCCGCGAGACCGTCATCGCATGACGTGCGCACATTGTGCAGTCGGGTGGACATCGAAGAGCTCGCGGTAGGACGGTGGCTGGCGGCCGTCCTCGTCCTTGATTCCGTATTTCACCGCGAGCTCGGCGCCGATCAGGGTCTGACCACTGAGTTCCATCAGCTCGGGATCGTTGAACAGTGCCCAGATCACGTGGCCGGTGAGCTCGGGAGTCTCCGCGGTGTCGAGGATGTGACCGAACTTGTCGGGCTTGCTGGCGATGATCTTCCGGACGCGGTCGGTCAACAGCGAACCCATCCAGATCGACACGGCCGCAATGCCGAACTCCCGGAAGTCCACCGCCATATCGGCGGCCATCTTGTCGGTGCCGGCCTTGGGCACCCCGTAGGCGGGGCCGAACGCGTAGTGCACAGAACCCGACGAGGACGTGAAGGCCACCAGTCCGCGCTTTTGCGGCAGCATCAGTGGCGCCGCATATACCGTGGCGACATAGCTGCTGCGCAGGCCGACGTCGAGCGTGTCGATGACGTTGATCGGCTCTTCCCAGAACTTCGTGCGACCCATCATGGCGTCCCGGATGATGGCCGCGTTGTTCACCAGGATGTCGACCCTGCCCTGCTCCTCCGCCACTCGGTCGAACAGACCCCTCACCTGTTCGTCGTCTCCGTGGTCCACCCGCACTGCGATGCCGGTTCCGCCGGCCGCGGTGACCATGGCCGCGGTTTCGTGGATGGTACCCGGCAGTGCGGAGTCCCCCGCCTGTTCGCTACGGCCGGTCACGTACACGGTGCATCCGTGACTACCCAGCGCATGGGCGATACCCACGCCGGCGCCGCGACTCGCTCCCGTCACCACTGCGACCGGCGCACCTGCCGACATGTCCCACCTCTTCCTGTTGTTTGTCCTGATACGGAAACGTGCTGCTGCCGAACGAGTTCAGTCGCCGATCGCGGCGGATTCCTTGCGTTCGGTGATGGGCCGGGCCAGCTCCTGCTCCTCGCAGATGCGCTGCAGCTTGGTCACCGTTTCGTCGACGCCCGGACCCGACCGCGAGCCAGCGGTGAATGTCGCCGGCAGGTGCCGCATTCCCTGGATGACGCCGATGCTGTCATAGTGCACCGTGCCCTCCGGATCGCAGCGATAGTCCGGCATCCGATCCAGCACCGCGGTCAACATCGACTTGAACACCGTACGCGCCACGTTGGATCCGATGCACCGATGCACGCCGAGTCCGAAACTGAAGTGTCGGTTACCTTTCCGGTCCAGATGCACCTCGTCCGGATCAGAGAACACCGACGGGTCGCGGTTGGCCATGGCCCATGAGAGCCACAGCCGCTGCCCTTCCTTCAATGTGGTCCCGTCGAGTTCCATGTCCTGCGAGATCGTGCGGGCGTCTCCGGGCGCCGGCGTGAAGAACCGCAGGAACTCCTCGGTCGCGGGATTCAGCAGAGCGCGCCGCTCTTCGCTGAGCCGCGTCCGCTCGTCGGGGTGCTGAGACAGCCACTCCAACGCATGTGCGGTCAGCGCGGTGGTGGTGTCGAACCCTCCGCCGATGAGCAGGTTCAACATGCCCATCAGCTCCATGTCGGGTGGCGCCTCACCGTCGATGCGCAGCTTGGCGAGCGCGTCGATGATGCCCGGCCTGGGGTGGTCCCGGATCTCGACCAGATTCGTATAGAGATCGACGCCCATGGCGACGTAGAGGTCGCGGACCCGCGCCGCGTCCGGCGAGTCGGGCGGGGTGTACACCGAGGCGTGGGCGGGCTCGTTGTAGATCGTCCATTTGTCCAGCGGTATGCCGAGCATCGCCAGAGTGAGCACCGCCGGCACGATATTCGCCAGGTCGTCCACGAAGTCGATACGGCCGGTTTCGATACGGTCGTCGATGCACGCACGGACGATCTCGTCGACGAAAGGCTCCCAGCGTTTGACGGCCGCCGGCGACAGATATGGGTTGAGCGCGGTTCGGTAGTGGCGATGCTCGGGGTCGTCCATCTCCAGCATGCCGCCCCGGTACTCCGAGGCCTCGATCATCACCGGTATCGAGATGCCCTTGTAGCCACGGCGTTCGTTGCGCACGTCGTGGTCATTGGAGACATACGGACACCGCGCGAGTTCGAAGACCTCCTGGCTGCCCGCCGCGACCCAGTGGCCGTCATAGGTGTCGGTCCAGGCGAGCGGGCACTTCTGTTGCATCTCGTGGGTGACCTCGAGAAATTTTTCACGGTATTCCGGTTGGTGCCGGTCGAAGTGATACCGATTACCCGGTTCGGCGACTTCGGCCTCCGGATTCACCTGCTCATGCTGTGTGCTCACTTCACGACACCCGCAACGGTCGAGGTCTTGCCTTCGGTGTCCGACCCTTCGTCAGCTAGCACGATTGCCTGCTCGGGACATGACCGGGCAGCTTCCAGGACCTGTCCTTCGAGCGCGGCGGGCACCGTTTCGCTGACCGCGTGCGCGGTGCCGTCGACATCGTCGAGTTCGAAGGACTCGGGCGCGATCATCGCGCACAGGGTGTGACCCTGGCACCGTGAAGCGTCGACTCGTACTTTCACCGCTGCTCCTCCGGGATCCTCTGTGTCTTGATAGTCCTGCTCGGCCGATGCACGATCAGATGACGGCCCCGCCGTTGACTCCGATGACCTGACCGGTGACGTAGCCGGCGGCATCGGAGCACAGGAATGCGCACATCGCCGCGATGTCATCTCCGGAGCCCAACCGACCGGCCGGGATGGCTTTGGTCAGGTACTCCGCCGGAGGCAACTTTCCCGCCTTCTGTTGTTCACGCAGCATCGGAGTGTCGATCACGAACGGCGGAACCGTGTTGGCGGTGATGCCCTTCGACGCATAGTCCAGCGCCACCGACTTGGTCATCGCGATGACGCCGCCCTTGCTGGCCGAGTAGTGGCCCTGACCCGGCGCCCCCTTCTGACCGGCCGCGGACGAGATGGTCACGATGCGGCCCCATTGCCCAGCCACCATGTCGGAGAGCACATTGCGGATGCAGAGGAAGGTGCCGGTGAGGTTGACGGCGAGATACCTGTTGAACTCGTCCAGGGAGATCTTGTCGAATCGGGTGAACCCCGAGATCGCCGCACTGGTGATCAGGATTTCCAAGGGGCCGAAAGCCTCCCGGACCGAATCAAACGCCACGTTCACCGCTTGTTCGTCGGAGACGTCGCACGGCGCTGCGATCGCCTGACCGCCCTGCGCCGTGATCTGGGCTGCCGCTTTCTCGGCGGCCTCGGCGTCTACGTCGATGACGGCGACGCGATGACCGTCCTCGGCGAGCTTCGCCGCGATGGTCTGACCCATCCCGGAACCGGCACCCGTCACCGCTGCAACTCGGCTCACGTCTCTCCTCGATCGATCTGTGGGCATCATCACCCATTGCTGTACAAGTGTATAGCCAATGCGGGCGTTGAGCACAACCCTCCGTGCGCAGGTTGCGGCCCCGCGGTGTTGGCTGTACGAATGCACAGCGAAGGCACCGCCGCCCGACCATGGAGAAGGGCTACCGCATCGGGATCTCGCCGCCCGATGGGTCACCCCGGCATGGTTGCCCCAGAACGATACCGTGCTGTACATCTGTACAGCACGTGCGATATGCTCACCCCGGCTTCGCAGGAGGAGATGACGTGAGCGACCTGTACTACGACCCATGGGACGTCGAGATCGATATCGACCCCTACCCCACCTATCGTCGACTCCGAGACGAGCAACCGCTGTACTACAACGAGAAGCACGACTTCTGGGGTGTCAGCCGTTACGCAGACGTCGACGCCGCACTACGGGATCCGCAGCGGCTCAGTTCGGCGAAGGGCGACATCCTCGAAGTGGTGAAGGCCGAACCGGTGATGCCTCCCGGCGTGTTCATCAATGAGGACCCCCCGCTGCACACCATCCACCGCGCGCTCGTCGGCCGAATGTTCATGCCCAAGAAGATGCGCGCCCTCGAAGACAAGGTGCGGGCGTTCTGCGAGGCGTGCCTGGATCCGTTGGTCGGTGGCGATCGTTTCGACTTCGTCCAGGACCTCGGTGCCGAGTTGCCGATGCGCACCATCGGGATGCTCGTAGGCATTCCCGATGCCGACCAGCCCTCGGTGCGCGCCCACGCCCATGCCGTTCTGCGCAACAAGCCGGGCGAACCGCTGCCGGTCAAGAAGGACCACTACTTCGACGGCGACATGTTCACCGAATATGTGAAATGGCGTAAGAAGAACCCTTCCGATGACCTGATCACCGAACTGCTCACGATCGAGTTCGAGGACGAGACCGGAACCACCCGGAAGCTTCGCACCGACGAGCTACTGATCTTCCTGGCCGTGATCGCCGGCGCGGGGGTCGAGACCACCGGCCGCCTCTTCGGCTGGATGGGCAAGGTGCTGGCCGAGCATCCCGATCAGCGCCAGGCGTTGGTCGACGACCATTCGCTGATCCCGGTGGCGATCGAGGAGCTGCTGCGCTACGAGCCTCCCGGCCCGCACGTCGCCCGTTACGTCGCCGTCGATGACGTCCAGTTCCACGGTCAGACCGTCCCGGCCGGCAGTGCCTTGCTGATGATGCTGGCCTCCGCCAATCGCGATGAGCGCCATTTCGACGATCCCGACGCCTTCAACATCCACCGCAAACCCGGCGGCCACCTGACATTCGGTCGCGGTGCGCACTTCTGCCTGGGCGCGCCGCTGGCCCGGCTTGAGGGTCGGGTGGCCCTCGAGGAGGTTCTCAAGCGCTTCCCCAAGTGGGACATCGATATCGACAACGCCCGGCGGTCCCGTACCTCGACGGTCCGCGGCTGGGACACCATGCCCGCCCTCATCAGCTAGCGGCCGGCCCGACGTCACGTCTCGAATCGTCCACTGCACAATCACATTACGCGGAGATCCTCAATGCCACCGACATCTCGGCGGGTAGCGGTGGTCACCGGCGCCGCCCGAGGCCAAGGCCGCAGTCATGCCGTAGCCCTGGCCGCCGGGGGCGCAGACATCATCGCCATCGATATCTGCGCCGACATCGAGTCGATCCCCTATCCGCTGGCCACCAAGGAGGATCTCGACGAGACGGCGCAGCTCGTTCGCGACGCCGGCGGCCGGATCGTGGCGAAGGTTGCCGACGTACGCGATCTGAAAGTTCTGCGGGCCGGCATCGACTCCGGGATCGAGGCATTCGGCGAAGTAGACGTCGTCGTCGCCAACGCGGGAGTTGTCGGCATGGGCCTGCCGGATCCCGAGGATGACCAGGTATACCGCGACATCGTCGACACCAACCTGCTCGGCGTCTGGCACACGATCGTCGCCACCGCTCCTTCGATGATCCGCCGCGGCACCGGCGGTGCCATGGTGCTCATCAGCTCGATGCAGGGACTTCTCGGCCGCGGCGGTGACGGCAGTGCCGCCACATTCGCCTACGCGGCATCCAAGCACGGGGTGGTTGGGCTGATGCGGTCGGCGGCCTACGCATATGCCAAGCACAACATCAGGGTCAATTCGGTGCATCCCACCGGTGTGGCCACCCCGATGATCTTCAACGAGCACATGTCACAGATGTTCGAAGCCAATCCGGAGGGCACCGGGATGTCGGGCAACCTGCTTCCCGTACCGTTCGTCGAGCCGGCCGATGTGACCAGCGCAGTGGTGTGGCTGACCGGCGACGGCGCCCGGCATGTCACCGGCGTGGCGCTGCCCGTCGACGCCGGCTTCGCAGTGATGTGACGTGTCGGCCTGACGTCGCGTGGCAGGTCACCGCATGCGTGCCATGCCGGCAATGTCGGGATCGAGTTGTTGCAGGGCAACGATTATCGACACACGATAGTTGTTTTCCCCGGTCTTCCCCGGGGTGTTCATGTGCCCGATCTCTGAGCGCACGGTGCTCGTTCGGCCACGCCGCTCGGGCGGCCGGATCTCGTCGATCCGGGCTTCGAGAGCGTCGATGATCTCGTCGAATTCCAAGACCAGCCCCGCGATGATCAAGACTTCCGGGTCGATGAGCGCCTCCACGAACATGGCGGTGTGCGCGACTCGATCGATGGCTTCACGGAAAGTATCGGCGTCCTTCGTCAATCCACCGAGGTCACTGTCTTCGGCCGCTCGGACGGCGTTGAGGGACACACCGGCATCGATGCAACCGATACGCCCGCACCGACACCGCGCGCGGCCGCCGAAAGCGGGGATGTGCCCGATACTGCCGGCCACTCCGGTCGCCCCGACGTAGGGCTTTCCGTCGATGATGAGCCCGATACCGACACGACGTCCGTAGTCGAGCACCACTGCCGAGCGGACCTCCCTGGCCTGACCGGCGATTGCCTCGGCAAGCGTGACGGCCTGGGTGGCGTCCTGTACAGCGGTTGGGATTCCCAATGCACGGGAGATCATCTGGCCCATTTCAACTTTGGGCCAGCCGAGGAGGTTCGACTCCAGTACGGTACCGCTGATCCCGTCCACGAATCCCGGTATGCAGACTCCGGCGGCGGCAACAGCACCGCCGGCGGAGTCGGCAGTCAGCTGCCTGGAAATCTCGATGATCGAGCCGATGACCGACGCAGGGCTTCTGCCACCCGTCGGCGTCTCGCCCTCAGCGGTGACATTGCCCGCGGCGCCGGCTACGAAGATGCGCGCTCGTTGTTCGTCGATCCAAATCCCGAGCACTCGGGGTGCCTGCGGGTTGCAGTCGAGGAGCACGCGCGGCCGGCCCCGGTAGCCCGGGCCCTCGACGCGAGCGCTGAGTTCCACCAGCGTCCTGTCGTCGAGGAGTTCGCTGACGATGGCCGTGATCACGGACCGGGCCAGACCGAGCCTGTCGGCCAGGTCGGCTCGGGCCAGCGGCCCCGAGGTCCGAACCAGATGCACGACACGCTGGCGTTGCAGCAACCGCAACGCCTGGGTGCCCTGCTTGGCGGGTTCCGGCGGGTTCAGCAAAGTTTTCCTTGACGTTTTGTACAAAATACTGCTATTAAGTTCGTCACACGAATTAAATAATGTGATCGTACTCACACACCCTCGGAGGGGGCCTCATGACCGACCTGAACAAAAACAAGCCTGTCAATCCCCTATTCACGGCCTCGGCCCGTACGCCGGCGGCCCCCCCGTCGTCGCGGACCACAGCTCGGCGCGCCGCCAGGATCGGCGGTTACGGCGGTGCTGCGGTGGCGGCCTGGCTCGTCACGGCGGTCGCAACCGGCTATGGGGTGGCATCGGCAGACATGACCGAAACGTCGTCCGGCTCGATCTCCACGTCGGAAGCGCCACCCGACGGCGACTCGACGGCGAGTGATGACGACGCGACCACGACTGGCGGAGATGACGCAACCGCCGACGACACAACCGCCGACGAGGAGGCAACCGCCGACGAGACACTCGAGGACGACGCACTCGACGACGAGACACTCGAGGACGACGCAACCGCCGACGACGAGACACTCGAGGACGACGCAACCGCCGACGACGAGACACTCGACGACGACGCAACCGCCGACGACGAGACACTCGACGACGACGCAACCGCCGACGACGAGACACTCGACGACGACGCAACCGCCGACGACGAGACACTCGACGACGACGCAACCGCCGACGACGAGACACTCGACGACGACGCAACCGCCGACGACGAGACACTCGACGACGACGCAACCGCCGACGACGAGACACTCGACGACGACGCAACCGCCGACGACGAGACACTCGACGACGACGCAACCGCCGACGACGAGACACTCGACGACGACGCAACCGCCGACGACGAGACACTCGACGACGACGCAACCGCCGACGACGAGACACTCGACGACGACGCAACCGCCGACGACGAGACACTCGACGACGACGCAACCGCCGACGACGAGACACTCGACGACGACGCAACCGCCGACGACGAGACACTCGACGACGACGCAACCGCCGACGACGAGACACTCGACGACGACGCAACCGCCGACGACGAGACACTCGACGACGACGCAACCGCCGACGACGAGACACTCGACGACGACGCAACCGCCGACGACGAGACACTCGACGACGACGCAACCGCCGACGACGAGACACTCGACGACGACGCAACCGCCGACGACGAGACACTCGACGACGACGCAACCGCCGACGACGAGACACTCGACGACGACGCAACCGCCGACGACGAGACACTCGACGACGACGCAACCGCCGACGACGAGACACTCGACGACGACGCAACCGCCGACGACGAGACACTCGACGACGACGCAACCGCCGACGACGAGACACTCGAGGACGCGGCGAACGACAACACGGATGCCGACAACACGGGCGTCGACAACACTCCCACGACGCCCACAACCGTGGCGCCGGCCGCGACCATGACAACGGCCACGACCCAAGACGAGCTCGAGGCCGAGGCGGTCGAGGTCGAGAGCGAAGGCGGCCCGACAGCCGCTCTCGTCGCCGAGTCAGCTGAGGATGGCGGCGGCGAGGCTGCCGCGGTTGCCGAGGAACCCACCGAGACCACCTTCGAGATGGCGCGTTTCTCGGCAGCCGCAAACGACTCCGTCGCGCCGTCCACTCAGGTCTCGACTCCGATCACGGGCTTCGGTGGTTTTCTGAACAGCATCGTCACCAAGCTCCTCAATCCGTTCCTGGGCCCGGCACCCGATTCAGACAAACCCTTCACGCCCATTATCTGGGCGGTTCTCGGGTGGGTTCGGCGGGAGCTGTTCAATCAGGCGCCGGTCATCGCCTATGACCGCGAACTGACGGTGCAGAACGGGCAGACACTTGCCGGCAACATCGGTGCTGTCGATCCCGAGGGCGACGCCCTGCGCTACAAGGTCACCCAGGCGCCGCGCTACGGCACCCTGACGATCGACCAGGCGACGGGCGACTTCACCTACACGCCCTACGACATCAACTACACCGCGCCACAGACAGATTCGTTCACGGTCTCGGTCACCGACAAGAAGTTCAACCTGCTGAGCTTCCTTCGGCCGCACCGCGATGTAGAGGCCATCGGCCTGACGGTGCTCAATCCGACGGTCGAGCGGGTGATCCTCACTGAAGCGGACCTGGGTGTCGACTACCCGTGGACGCCCCGCTTCTCAGCAGATGGAACCCAGATCTACTTCACCGGGACACCGCTGGACGGCACTCGAAGTGAACTGCATGTCGTCAACGTCGACGGCACCGGCGTGCAGTGCCTGACCTGTGGCCTTTCGCCGGAGGTCACCCAGGACCTGTTCAAAGCGGTTCCCACCTACGACGGTTCGGGGCGCGTGCTGGTTCAGGTGGAAACAGGCCTGGCTGCCAGCGCCATGATCTACGAACCCGGAGGTTACGAAGGGAACTCCAGCGCGAGACTGGTCCCCATCATCCCCCCGCCGAGTAACCCTGCGGCTGGGGAGCCGAATGGCTATGTCTTGGGTGTTTCCCCGCTGCAAGAGCCGCGGATCTCGCCCGACGGGCAGCACATCCTGTTCAACCGGCTTGGGGCGAACGGCCTTCCCCCGCAATTCGGCGGCGACGGCTACTTCGGCGTCGTACCGGTCGTTGGAGAATTGCAGCGCACCACCAACGCGACCACTGGGCAGATCGAGTACGTGATCGTGGACCCGGTGGTGATCGCCGCCGCCGGTGAGAGCAAGAACTGGACCCCCGACGGCAAGGGCGTGATCTGCCTGTGCGGGTTGAACGAGCAGGGAAATGCCGACAACGTCATCATCGACCTGGCGACCGGCGAGGTGACCCGCTTGAACGGCAACCTCGACTACGACGAGGACATGGACCTTTCACCCAATCAGCAGTGGATGGCAGTAGGAAGCCTGCGCTCGTTTGACGGGCTGACGCCGGCTACCAGAATCGTGCGGCCAGCGACCCTCCCCTTCTATATCCAGGGGGCTGTCTACACTCAGTATGCACTCCCGCTCAATATCTCCAACCAAGAGTGGTTGGTCGCGGTCGAAGACGACCTCAAGCGCGAGAACGGTATTCCGTTGTTCGTCCAGGGTGACGGACTTCCCGGCGAGCCCAACGGCGACGACTGGACCGCCCGAAGCATGCCTGGCTGGAACGCCGATGGGACCGCGGTCGTCTTCTGGGAGTACGACCTCAACAATCCGAACGAAGACGCCCGACTGGTGATCGCCAACGTGAAGTACACGACCAGCGTCGGGACGATCACGGATCGGTCGACGCCGGATCTGTGGGTCCCGGACCCGGACAATGTCGAGCCCGGGAAGTTCCAGTTCCAACCACTCAAGACCTACGTTCTGGGCCCGCCGCCGCTGCCGCCAACCGGGACGTACCAAGGCGTGGGCGGCGGCTCTTACACGATCACCGAGAAAGATGACCCGGACACCGTCAACAGGGCTGGTTATACGGTGCGCACCGTCACCTACGACAACTACAACAACGGTGACGGCATGATACTGAACGGCAGCGAATCAACCAGCAGCAAGGCCGGCCTGAACACCGTCTACTACCTCGCCGACATCGACGTCACAGATGCCGTCACAGGGGAGAACAGGGGCTACGTGAGGGGGGACGCCAGGATCAACACCCTTCAGCGGTCCATTACCCCGACAACGCCGGACGATCCGGCAACTCCGGACATCAACGAAAGTTCGATGATTCGTTCCAGCCTCGATGGCGACCTGCTGTACCTCCTGGACCAGCAAAGGTACCAACTCAATCTGGCAGAGCAGTAAGCGACGGCAGACCACACAGCGCTCGGCTGGGACTCGGTTCCCAGCCGAGCGTTGTGCATTGGCTACCGAAATCGGTTGTGCGCCGAGCGCGCGCCGCTCGAACTCAGCTGCCGTCGAGGATCAAATCGGCAGCACGCCAGGCCATCGCCATCATCGGGCCGTTCAGATTCCCGGCCACCATCGTCGGCATGGTCGAGCAGTCCACAACGCGCAGCCGGTCGACACCACGGACGCGCAGCCGGCCGTCGACGACATCGTCGTCCCCGGGCCCCATCGCACAGGTGCCGATCGCGTGGTAGCCGCAATAGCCGCCGTCGAGCGCCGCATCGACCAGTTCGGCGTCGCTGTCGACGCTTCTGCCTGGATAGGTTTCGCGGCTGACCCGGTCGGCGATCGGGGACTGCTCGAAGATGGCACGCATCTTTCTCTGCAAGTGCGCGATGGTCTCGCGATCGTAGTCACTACCCAGGTAATTCGGGTCGATGCGCAGCGGGGCATCAGGGTCGGCGGAGACGATCTCGCACCGGCCCGTGGAGGTGGGGCGTAACACCATGCCGAGACAGGAGATACCCGGTTCCCGCTCGATGGCAACGGGTTCGCCGAGGTTGTAGGGCGGAATGGTCCACGGCCCGAGCAGTAGCTGCCCGTCGACACGGTCGACCTCGGGCCGCGACTTGACAAATGCCAGGACGTCGAAGGACGGAGCTGCCAGCGGACCCTTCCGGGTGGCCAGGTAGCGCGCCCCGGTCAGCGCTTGCGCGAAGTTACCCGACAGCTGCCGGTTATATCCAAGATCTTCCTTCAAGCGGAAACGCATTGTGGCGCAGCGATGCTCGCGCAACCCTCGACCGACATTCTCCCGCTCGAGATAAATGCCGACGCCCGCGGATTTCAGCACCTCGCCGGGTCCGATACCCGAGAGCTGCAGCAACTTCGGTGTGTTCAGGCTGCCGAGCGAGATTATCACCTCACGCTCAGCCCTCACCTCGCCGGTTCCACTGCCGTCGGCGACCTCCAGGCCGACCGCCCGTCCGTTGTCGAAGAGGATCCGACGAACCACGGCGTTGGTTCGTACGGTCAGGTTCGGCCGATGAAGGACCGGGCGGAGGAAGGCACGGGCGGCGCTGACGCGCCGGCCTTTCTTGATCGTCGCGGTGGCGTAGCCGATCCGCTCGTCATCCGATTCGTTGATGTCCTCGACCCGGTTCAGACCAGTAGCCGTTCCCGCTTCGATCATCTCCTCGCATAGCGGGTCGGGATCTTGCGCCACCGAGATGTGCAGCGGCCCACCGACGCCCCGGGTCGGTGAGGGCCCGAAGCCATTGTCCTCGAAGCTGCGGAATATCGGCAGGATCTCGTCCCACCCCCAGCCCTTGTTGCCGAGCCGTTCGAGTTCGTCGTAGTCCCGTCGGTTGCCCCGGTTGTAGACCATCCCGTTGATCGAACTCGATCCGCCGAGCACCCTGCCGCGCAGCCACCTCTCGGTGTGCGGGCTCGACCCGAACGGCGTAGTCATGTAGTGCCACATGTGCCGCTCGGAGTCGAACAGCATCCCGGAACCTTTCGGGATGTGGAACAGCGGATTGCGGTCCCCGCCGCCGGCCTCCAGCAACAGCACCCGGTTCCTGGGATCTGCCGTCAGGCGGTTGGCGAGCACGCATCCCGCCGTGCCGGCCCCGGCGATGATGTAGTCATAACTGCTCATGCGGTCTTCCTCGATGCCAGTCGACGACGTGGTGTGCGCTGTACGATCGTACAGTACGCTGTCTCCGAGGAGGCCTGATGAGCGACCTGTACTACGACCCGTGGGATATCGAGATCGACCTCGATCCCTATCCGACGTATCGACGCCTACGGGATGAGTGCCCCGTCTACTACAACGACCGGCACGGATTCTGGGGTGTCAGCCGCTACGACGATGTGGACGCCGCGCTGAAGGACACCGCCCGACTGAGCTCGGCCAAGGGCGACATTCTCGAGGTCGTGCTGACCGATCCGGTGATCCCACCTGGGATCTTCATCAATGAGGACCCGCCGCTGCACACCATTCATCGCGCGATCGTGGCCAGAGCGTTCACCCCGAAGAAGATGCGAGCCATCGAAGACAAGGTGCGGGCCTTCTGCGTCGCATGCCTGGACCCGCTGGTCGGCGGCGAGCACTTCGATTTCGTCGTAGACCTCGGCGCCGAACTTCCCATGAAAACCATCGGCATGCTCGCCGGCATTCCGGACTCCGAGCAGCCCGCGGTTCGCGCGCACGCCAATGACGTGTTGCGCAACGAGGCCGGCAAGCCGCTGGACATCGACAAAGAGCGCTACTTCACCGGCGAGATGTTCGGTGAGTACGTCGAGTGGCGGGAGAAGAATCCGTCCGACGATCTGATCACCGAGTTACTCCACGTGGAGTTCGAGGACGAGACCGGCACCGTCCGGAAGTTGACCAAGCAAGAACTGGTGGTCTTCCTGGCTGTCGTGGCCGGTGCCGGTGTCGAGACCACCGGCCGGCTGTTCGGTTGGATGGGCAAGGTGCTGGCCGAACATCCCGACCAGCGGAAGGAACTCGCCGAAGATCCCCGGTTGATCCCGACGGCGATCGAGGAACTGCTTCGCTTCGAGCCGCCCGGCCCGCACGTGGCACGCTACGTCACCACCGACGACGTGACGTTCCAGCAGCAGGTCGTGCCCGCGGGCAGCGCGCTGTTGCTCATGCTGGCATCGGCCAATCGCGACGAGCGCCACTTCGAGGATCCGGACACCTTCAATATCCGGCGCAAGCCGGGTGGCCACCTCACCTTCGGCCGCGGCGCGCATTTCTGCGTGGGGTCGCCGCTGGCCCGCCTGGAGGGGCGGGTGGCCCTCGAAGAGGTCCTCAAGCGCTTCCCCGAGTGGGATATCGACATCGAAAACGCCCGCCGCTCCCGGACGTCCACGGTCCGCGGCTGGGACTCGATGCCGGCCAGAATCGGCTGATCCACCTTTCCGCCGCGGCTCGGGTTCTGGTGTCCGATGAGCGCCCCGATGACTTCGTTCTCGTCTTCGGAAAGGCCTTGTCAGAGTTGAGAGTTGGTGATCCTCGGCTATCGGGAGGGGCAATGGGTCCGCTCGTGAGGAAATCTTCGGTGCCATCATGGTCGTCATGAATTACGAGGACATCGACGACACGGTGCGGGTTGCCAACGACACGCCCGATTCGCTTTACTCCCCTACGCCGTCGTGGGTGGGCAAGTCGAGAATGTTCGGAAGCTCCTGGAACCACTCGAGAATGGCTTGCTCGTAACGGATCCCGAAGTCCAGTGTGGCTCGCGAAAAAGGTACCGCGGTGTCGCCGAGCTCCTCGACACGTTGCCGGTAGTCGTGTAGGCGGTTCTGGTGTAGTTGCTTGTGCGCCGTGACGAACTCAGCGAGGTTGCGTGGCTCAACATGTTCACCGAACGCGATCGTCAGCAACAACGGGAAGCGGATCTGCTCGAGCGGCGGGCTCGTGTTGACCCATTCGCAAAAACTCTCCCGCCCTCTTTGCGTAATCGTGTACGGCCGTCGTTCACGCCGGCCCGCGTCGCCGGACTCAACAAACCCCTCCCGTTCGAGGACCGCGAGCTCTCGGTATATCTGACTGCGGGTGATGGTCCAGTAAGCGCCGATCGTCGCGTCAGCGGTCTGCATCAGATCCCATCCGCTCATCGGCCCCGCATGCAGGAATCCCAGCAATGCTGCCGAGGTCGCGTTGAACGGTTTGGTCATCTCGCTCCTTGACAGTCCACTGTGGACGGTCTACGGTTATTTTGACCGTCCATAGTGGAAGATGCGGTGCGATGCTACACCCGCTACTCCTTGCGCCCCACATCGGAGCTGGCGCTATCGGCCTGGCGGTTGGTCTTGTCGCGATGTTCGCCCGCAAATCGCGCGGGTTACCCGCGATGTCCGGTCAGATTTACCAGGGCGCCACCGTCATGCTGGTGATCACCTCCTTGGGACTCGTCGCACTTGACTGGTCGGCTCTGTGGTTCTTGCGCTCATCGCTGTCGCGACCGAGGCTGCGGCCGTGAGCGGGTGGATGCTGGCGCGGCGCCAGCCGCCCGGCTGGGAGACTCTTCGCCTTAGCCTCGATCCACCGATGAGCTGTTATAGCTGAGGCTGGGGTAGCTTTGGTGAGCACTTGCCGGTGGTGAGCAGGGGGTATCTGCTGGTCTGTCCAGCTTTTCCTTGTGTGCTGCGGTCGGGCCTTTCGGCGGGTGGTCAGGTGGTGGCGATCGCCGGTGGGCTGTGGCCGATGATGTTGCGCCACAGGGTGAGCC
>NZ_JAIFZS010000044.1 GCF_019710635.1 Mycolicibacterium xanthum | reverse complement strand
CGCATCATCTGCTACGCCCGCGACGGCGGCTGCACCCGCCCCGACTGCCTAGCACCCGGCTACCACTGCGAAGTCCACCACAGCCCCGACTGGCACCCCGACGGCCGCACCGACGCCGACGCCCTGTTCTTCGGCTGCGCACCCGACCACGCGCTGCTGACCAACGGCCACTGGAACGCCGAAGTCCGCAACGGCCGCCTGGCCTGGACCGACGACACCACCCCACCACGCATCAACCACGCCCACCACCCCGACGAACTCCTACACGGCGACCCCGACCCACCACCGAGCTGACTGCCCGGGGTCGGGCCCCGCGTCGCGACCCAGCGCTCTCGCCGCTGCCACCGCCGGGTGGACGAGCGGTCGGCGGTGCTGGCATCGCCGCACCCTTACCGCGCCATCAGCGGCATGCCCTGGAAGGCGCTTCCGCTCGCTGGCTCTAGCTCTCCGCGGCGGTCTTGATCCGGGTCAGCGACGCGTTCATGCCCTCGACGAGCTCCTGCTCGAAATCGGGCACCCCGCCCAGCAGCGAGTTCACCAACAGATTGGACACCGCCTTCACGCCGTTCTCGGCGTGCCGGGTCTCCACCACCCGGGTGCCGGTCTCGGTCGGTTCGAGTTCGTAGCTCCAGACCGTCCCGTTTTCGCTGACCCGGAACGCCAGCTTGCGCTCGGGCACCAATTCGGTGATGCGGCTGGTGGTGGGCCAGAACAGGCGGCCCCGGCGGTTGATGTTGACGGTCCGTGCGCCTTCGCGCAGCTGCCCGAGCGGCTTCATCAACCGGCACTGCGGACTCCACCTCGGCATGTTGTCCAGATCGGAAACCAACGCCCAGACTTTCGACACCGGGGCGTTGATGTCGATCTGTGCCTGCAGCACCGGTGCTGCCATGGTTCCTCCTTCAGCTGAGACCCTGCTGTGCGCCGCGGGCGCCGCGGCGCACGGCGTGACGTTGCCACAGAAATATCGACGTGCCAAGCACTCCGACGCCCAGGCCGGCGACGGTGATCGGGCGCCAGTCGTGCAGGGCGCTGACGGTGAACGCCAGCACCGTTGCGATGAGCCATCCGCAGGTGATCACGACGATGACGGGCCACGGCGCGAGCAGGGCCGCGGGCAGTTCCGGCGGCTGCCGGACGTCGGGTTCGTCGGAACTCATCACCGCTCAACGTAGTCCATCGCGTGCGCAGTAGTCTCGTCGCTGTGAAAGCCGCCGGTCACGACGAAATCGCATGACGTTCAACGACGTTGCCGTCATCGACGTGGCCGACCCCGCCGACCCCCGGCTCGACGACTTCCGTGACCTCAACAGCGTCGACCGCAGGCCCGATCTGCCCAGCGGAAAGGGTTTGGTGATCGCCGAGGGCGTGCTCGTCGTCCAGCGCATGCTGGCGTCCCGGTTCGTGCCGCGGGCCCTGTTGGGCACCGACCGTCGGCTGACCGAGCTGCGCGGCGACCTCGCCGGCCACGCTGCCCCCTACTATCGGGTGGATGCCGAGGTGATGGCCGACGTGGTGGGCTTTCACCTCAACCGCGGTGTGCTGGCCTCCGCCCCGCGAGCGGTCGAACTGACACTGCCCCGGGTGCTGGACGGTGCGGCCACCGTCGCCGTCCTCGAGGGCGTGAACGACCACGAGAACCTCGGCTCGATCTTCCGCAATGCCGCCGGACTCGGCGTCGACGCGGTGATCTTCGGTAGCGGATGCGCCGACCCGTTGTATCGGCGCTCGGTACGGGTGTCGATGGGACACGCGTTGCTCGTGCCGTTCGCCAAGGCCAGCGACTGGCCCGCAGACCTCGAGGTGCTTCGGGCGGCGGGCTTTCGAATGCTGGCGATGACCCCGGGGCCGACGGCGTTGTCGCTGGCCGATGCGATGGGCGATCTGGCGGACCGGCGGGTCGCCATCCTGGTCGGAGCGGAGGGGCCGGGTCTGCAGGAGCGCACGATGCGCGCGAGTGACGTGCGGGTGCGGATCCCGATGTCGCGCGGTACGGACTCGCTGAACGTTGCCACGGCCGCCGCGCTGGCCTTCTACGAGCGGGCTAGGCTCGGGCCGGTGGGCGACCGGACAGCGGGCCGATGACCGACGATTCCACGCCGTGGGCGACGGGTTTGACCGTGGCGGCGTTCGTCGCCGCGGTGGTGGCGGCGGCCATCGTGGTGCTCAGCATCGGGCTGGCACGTGTCCATCCACTGTTGGCGGTCGGCCTGAACCTGATCGCGGTCGGCGGGCTGGCACCTACGGTCTGGGGCTGGCGCACCGTGCCGGTGTGGCGCTGGTTCGTGTTGGGGTCCGCGGTCGGGGTCGGCGGTGCGTGGATCGCGCTGTTAGCGCTGGCCGCCGCTGGAGCGAACGCCTAGCAGCACGTCCTCCCAGGCCGGGACGGTGGGGTGAGCCTTGCGGGGGCGTGGCGGCTTGGTGGCCGGTGCCGGTTCGGGCGCCTCGCCCGGCGCCTCGACCGGTGTGTCCGGTTCCTCGAGGGCCAGTTGCGCGACCGGTGCCAGCGGCCGCAGCGGGCGCGCGAAGTTCGGGTCTATCAATTCGGACGCGGTGTCGTCGAAGGCGGTGACGGTTCCGCCGTGCGCGCCCGGGGAGTAGCGGAAGTGCGCGACGTTGTCCGACATCCCGGCCTTCCAGGCCATCTGCACGGTCCAGCGACCGTCCTCGTTGCGCCATGCGTCCCATGTCGTGGCCTCGGGGTCCAGGCCGCGGGCGACCAGGGCAGCGGAGATGGTCTCCAACAGGGTCAGCACCGACGGTCCGTCCGGCAACACCGGGTGCGCCGCGGTGGCCAGTTCGGCAGCCCGGCTGCGCTCCAGCAGCACCGGGTGTGCGAATCGCTCGACCCGCTCAATGGCCACCCCGGCACTTGCCGCGATCTGCTCGACAGACGCTCCGGCTCGGATCTTGGCTTGAATCTCCTTGGGGCGCAGCACGTTTGAGACCTCGATATCGATCGTGGTTTGGTTCGAGCCGACCCGGTCGCCGCGTACCGCGGCCCTCAGCCGATCATCGGTGCGAAGGACGAACTTCTCCGCGGAGTCGCCGGTCTCGCAGATGATCCGCGTGCCGTCGACGTCCAATCCGACGACCTTGAGTTCCCGCATTGCGACCTCCTCCGGGCTGGCGCCGCGCCCGATACGGAGGTCACCCTACTGCGTTATCAGTCCGTAACCGCGGTGACACGCGGCAGTCGGTCAGGGCTGTGCCGCTCGCCGCCGGAGGTCGCGGCTAGAGCCGCTCGCCGCCGGAGGTCGCGGCTGGAGCCGCTCGCCGCCGGAGGTCGCGGCTAGAGCCGCTCCACCACCCAGTCGACGCAGGCCGTCAACGCGCCGACATCATCCGGCTCGACGGCCGGGAACATGCCGACGCGAAGTTGGTTGCGGCCCAGCTTGCGGTAGGGATCGGTGTCGACGATGCCGTTGGCGCGCAACACCGACGCGACGGCCGCCGCATCCACGTCCTCGGAGAAGTCGACGGTGCCCACGACCTGTGAGCGCAGCGCCGGGTCGCTGACGAACGGCGTGGCGAACGACGACCCCTCGGCCCACGAGTACAGCCGTGCCGAGGAGTCGGCGGTGCGCTTGGTCGCCCAGTCCAGCCCGCCGTTGTCCAGCAGCCAGTCGATCTGCTCGGCCAGCAGCACCAGGGTGCCGATTGCGGGCGTGTTGTACGTCTGGTTCTTCACGCTGTTCTCGATCGCGATGGGCAGCGACAGGAACTCCGGAACCCAGCGGCCGGCCGCCGCGATCGACTCCACCCGCGCCAGTGCTGCCGGCGAGAGGATCGCAAGCCACAGACCGCCGTCGCCGGCGAAGTTCTTCTGCGGCGCGAAGTAGTAGACGTCGGATTCGGTGATGTCCACCGGCAGGCCGCCGGCGGCGGAGGTGGCGTCGATGGTGACCAGCGCGTCACCCGAGCCCGCGGGCCGGCGCACCGGAACCGCGACGCCGGTCGAGGTCTCGTTGTGTGCCCAGGCGATCAGATCGACCGACGGGTCGGACACCGGGTTCGGCGCGCTGCCCGGATCGGCCTTGATGACCACCGGGTCGCCGACGAACGGGTTCTTCGCGACGGCCGATGCGAACTTGGCGCTGAACTCGCCGTAGGTCAGGTGCAGTGAGCGCTTGTCGACCAGCCCGAAGGCCGCCGCGTCCCAGAACGCGGTGGATCCGCCGTTGCCGAGGATCACCTCGTAGTCCCCGGGCAGGGAGAACAGCTGACGAAGTCCGTCACGGACCCGCCCGACGAGGTTCTTCACCGGCGCCTGCCGGTGCGATGTGCCGAACAGGTGACCGGCCGCCGCCAGCGCCTGCAGTTGTTCGGGCCGGACCTTGGACGGTCCGCACCCGAACCTGCCGTCCACGGGCTTCAGCTCGGGCGGGATGACCAGTGAGGTCGGGGTGCTCTGGCTCATGGTGACAAGCCTAAGACCGGCCGTCGGGGTGCCGGTCCGCGGGTGAGCGGGCCGACGACCGGACTCCGTAGAAGTGATCCACAGCACATGTGACGTGGACTACCGAACGGGAACACACCTGTGCGAAGTCCCTGGTTAATTCCTGGGACCGTGGGTACTGTTACTGGACACAGCGCAGACGAATGTAAACCGGCACGGGAGGCTGCAATGGCTGTCAAGACCGCCAGGACGCGCGTCATACGGCGCTGGCGCAACAACATGGACGTCGTCGACGACACCGAGTACGTCGACACCCTCAACACCCTGTCGGAGGGATCGGTCCGGCGGAACTTCAATCCCTACACCGACATCGACTGGGACTCGCCCGAATTTGCCGTGACGCCCGACGATGAGCGTTGGATCCTGCCCGCGACCGACCCGCTCGGCAAGCACGCCTGGTACCGGTCGCAGCCGCGCGGACGCCAGATCGAGATCGGCATGTGGCGCCAGGCCAACGTCGCTAAGGTCGGTCTGCACTTCGAGTCGATCCTGATCCGGGGCCTGATGAACTATGCGTTCTGGGTGCCCAACGGCTCTCCCGAGTACCGCTACTGCCTCCACGAGTCCGTCGAGGAGTGCAACCACACGATGATGTTCCAGGAGATGGTCAACCGCATCGGCGCCGACGTGCCCGGCATGCCCCGGATGCTCAAGTGGCTGTCCCAGTTCATCCCGCTGGTGGCCGGCCCGCTGCCGATCCCGTTCTTCTTCGGCGTGCTGGCCGGCGAGGAGCCCATCGACCACACCCAGAAGAATGTGCTGCGCGAGGGCAAGGCCCTGCACCCGATCATGGAACGCGTGATGGCGATCCATGTCGCCGAGGAGGCCCGCCACATCTCGTTCGCCCACGAATACCTGCACAAGCGGGTGCCGAACCTGAACCGCCGGCAGCGATTCCTGCTCTCGCTGTACGTCCCGATGGTGATGCGGTTGCTCTGCCAGGCGATCGTGGTACCGCCCAAGGCGTTCTGGAAGGAATTCGACATCCCGCGCTCGGTGAAGAAGGAGATCTTCTTCGGAACCCCGGACGCCCGCCAGTTCCTGCGCGACATGTTCGGTGACGTCCGGATGCTCTGCCATGACACCGGCCTGATGAACCCGCCGGCGAAGCTGATGTGGCGGATCTGCAAGATCGACGGCAGGCCCAGCCGCTACCGCAGCGAGCCGGCCCGCCAGCACGTGGCCCCCGCCGCGTAACCGGTCTGCCGCGCCGGATCCCTCAGGACCTCCATGCCCCACGTCATCACCCAGTCGTGTTGCAGCGACGGATCGTGTGTCTACGCGTGCCCGGTGAACTGCATCCATCCCACGCCCGACGAGCCCGGCTTCACCACCGCGGAAATGCTCTACATCGACCCCGTGGCGTGCGTCGACTGTGGCGCCTGTGTCACGGCCTGCCCGGTCGGGGCGATCGCCCCGGACACCCGGTTGACGCCCGACCAGCTCCCGTTCGTCGAGCTCAACGCGGCGTTCTATCCGAAACGCACGGGCAAGCTGCCCCCGACGTCCAAGCTGGCGCCGGTGATCGAGGCGCCCGAGGTGCACCCGCGCCCCGACGGTCCGCTGACGGTCGCCATCGTCGGCTCGGGGCCCGCAGCGATGTACGCCGCCGACGAGCTGCTGACCCAGCAGGGTGTGCGGGTGAACGTCTTCGAGAAGCTGCCGACGCCCTACGGCCTGGTCCGCGCGGGCGTGGCGCCCGACCACCAGACCACCAAGAGGGTGACCAGGCTCTTCGACAAGATCGCCGCCCGGTCCGGGTTCCGGTTCTACCTCAACGTCGAGGTGGGATCGGACCTCACCCACGACGAGCTCCTCGCCCGACACCACGCCGTGCTGTACGCGGTCGGTGCTTCCGACGACCGCCGCCTCGACATCGACGGCATCGGCCTGCCCGGCACCTCGACCGCCACCGAGGTGGTCGCGTGGTTCAACGGGCATCCCGACTTCCGCGACCTGCCGGTGGACCTGTCCGGCGACCGGGCCGTCATCGTCGGCAACGGCAACGTCGCCCTCGACGTCGCGCGCATCCTGACCACCGACCCGGATACGTTGGGGCGCACGGACATCGCCGACCACGCGCTCGCCGCGCTGCGGGACTCGAGAGTGCAGGAGGTGGTGATCGTCGCCCGCCGCGGGCCCGCGGCGTCGGCGTTCACGCTGCCGGAACTGATCGGTCTGGCGTCGGCCTGCGAGGTGGTGCTGAGCGCCGGCGACCACGCACGGGTGGTCGCCGACCTCGCCGAGGCCACCGACCAGTTGATCCGCAACAAGCTGGAGATCCTGGCCAAGCTCGGGGACGCGTCGGCTCCGGTCACCACTCCGCGGATCCGGCTGGCCTACGGTCTGAGCCCGCAGCGGATCCTCGGCGGCTCGCACGTCACCGGCATCGAGTTCACGGTGACCGGGACCGACGAGGTGCAGCGGATCCCGGCCGGCCTGGTGCTGACCTCGATCGGCTACCGCGGCAAGCCGATCGGCGGCCTGCCGTTCGACACCGACGCCGCGATCGTCCCGAACGACGGCGGCCGGGTCGTCGACCCGGGCTCGGGTGCGCCGGTGACCGGAAGCTACGTCGCGGGCTGGATCAAGCGGGGCCCGACCGGGTTCATCGGCACCAACAAGTCCTGCGCCGCGCAGACGGTGCGCAACCTGGTCGCCGACTACAACGACGGACTGCTGGCCGCCCCGGTGCACAGGTCGTCGACGCTGGACCGGTTCGTCCGTGAACGTCGGCCCGAGGTGATCGACGCCGCTGGATGGAAGGCCATCGACGACGCCGAGGTGGCCCGCGGCGGCTCCGTACGACCGCGGGACAAGTTCGCCTCGGTCGCCGAGATGCTCGACGTCGCGGCCGCCGCCCAGACCCCGCCGCTGCACCAGCGCCTGCTGGCCGGGCTGCGGCGCTGAGCGAGGGAGTCAGCCCGCGCCGCCCATCTGGGCCATGATCTCGGCCATGTCGACGTCGCGCACCGACTCGGCCAGCGACCAGTGGTGGCCGAACGGGTCGCGCACGATGCCGTAGCGGTCCCCCCAGAACTGGTCCTCCAACGGGTTGACCACGGTGGCACCGGCGTCGAGCGCCCGCTGGAACCGGCCGTCGACATCGGGTCCGTGCAGGTGGATCGTCACCGGGGTGCCGCCCAGCGCGGTCGGGGTGCTCGACTTTCCGTCGTTGAACTCCGGGAAGTCGTCGTTCAGGAACAACATGGCCCCGTTGATCCGCATCGCCGCGTGCATCAGCTTGCCGTCGGGGCCGGGTATGCGGGCCATCTCCTCGGCGCCGAACGCCTGGGCGTAGAAGTCCAGCGCCGCGGCGGCGTCGCCGACGACGAGGTGCGGTACCAGCATCGGGGTGTTGTCGATCGCCATGGGTCTTCCTCAGCTCGAGAGTGTTCCGGTCGCGGTTGCGCCGGTCACTCGTGTTGACCGGTCGGCGCGGGGAAACTCATCGGCTCAGACGACCGAAAAGCCGCCGGGTAGGCCGGTGCGGCCGGTCAGCGCGAGCAGCACCGAGGGCCCACTGCCCAGCGCCACCCCGATGCGCGCGGCCAGCGCCGCGGCGTCGGCCAGCACCTCGGCGGGCGGGCGGTGTTCGATGCCGATCGCGCGGGAGATGTCCAGGCCGTGCACGGCCAGCTCGAACGTGCGGGTCGGCAGATAGTTGCTCAGCCGCATGCCCAGCCCGCCGATCACCTCGATGAGCGGGTCGTCGACCGCGGCCAGATCGGCCAGCGCCCTGGCGACGAGGGCGTCCACGGCGCCCACCGGGTCCGCGCCCAGCTCGCGGCCGGCCCGGCGGCCACGTTCGACGATGGCGGCGGCGCCCAGGCCCGCGGTGACCTCCTGTATCGCCACGTAGTACCCCGCCGGACCGTCGACGTCCTCGCGGCGCGCCTCGGTCTGCAGGTAGGTGCTGACCGTGATCAGCGAGCGCGACGTGCGCCCGACCAGGTCGCGCACCGACCAGTCGCCCAGGCCCGGATCCTGCCAGCTCGATTCCGGGACGAGCCGGACCAGCTCCGCGAAACTCTCCGCCGCGGCGGTGAACACCTCCCGCGATCGGGCCGGGGTCATGTCCGGTTGATCAGGTTCCAGCCCTCGACGGACTCGGGGCTGCGCGGCTCGGGTCCGACGTAGATCGCCGAGGGCCGCACCAGCTTGCCCAGCCGCTTCTGCTCGAGGATGTGGGCACACCAGCCAGCCGTGCGGCCGCAGGTGAACATCGCCGGCATCATCCTCGGCGGGACCTGTGCGAAGTCGAGGATCACCGCCGCCCAGAACTCCACGTTGGTCTCGATCGCCCGGTCGGGCCGGCGTTCGCGCAGCTCGGTCAGCGCCGCCTGCTCCAGCGCGGCCGCCACCTCGTACCGCGGCGCGTGCAGGCGCTTGGCGGTCGCCCGCAGCACCCGCGCCCGTGGGTCCTCGGCGCGGTAGACCCGGTGCCCGAAGCCCATCAGCTTCTCGTTGCGGTCCAGGATGCCCCGGACCACCCCCCGGGCGTCACCGCTGCGCTCGGCTTCCTCGATCATCGGGATGACCCGGGCCGGGGCGCCGCCGTGCAGCGGGCCGCTCATCGCGCCGATCGCGCCGGACAGTGCGGCGGCCACGTCGGCGCCGGTGGACGCGATGACGCGCGCGGTGAACGTGGAGGCGTTCATACCGTGCTCGGCGGCGCTGACCCAGTAGGCGTCGATGGCCTCGACGTGGCGCGGGTCCGGGTCGCCCTGCCAACGGGTCATGAAGCGAGCGGTCACGGTCTGGCACTCGTCGACCGTGCGCTGCGGCACCGCGGGCTGGTAGATGCCGCGCGCGGACTGCGCGACATAGGACAGTGCCATCACCGAGGCGCGCGCGAGCTGGTCGCGGGCGGTGTCGTCGTCGATGTCCAGCAGCGGGCGATAGCCCCAGATCGGCGCCAGCATCGCCAGCCCGGCCTGCACGTCGACCCGGACGTCGCCGCTGTGGATCGGCAGTGGGAACGGCTCGGCCGGGGGCAGCCCGTTTCCGAAGTGGCCGTCCACCAACAGGCCCCACACGTCGCCGAAGGTGACCCGGTGGGCGACCAGGTCCTCGATGTCGACGCCGCGGTAGCGAAGTGCCCCACCGTCCTTGTCCGGCTCGGCGATCTCGGTCTCGAACGCCACCACACCCGCCAGCCCGGGGGCGAAATCCTTCGGCACCAAAGTCATGGGCCGATTCTTGCACCCGGGTCCGGTAGCTGAGCAGGCAGTGGGGCCCCGGGCGTAGCGTTGGTCCGTGGGTACTTCTGATCACCTCGCACGGATGCGGGTCGAGTACGGATCGGTGGAGAAGGACGGCAGCAGCGACCTGGACGCCGACTGGCTGGACGTGGGTTGGGTCGCCTTGCTGCACGCCTGGATGACCGAGGCCCAGCAGGCCGGGGTGGCGGAGTCCAACGCGATGGTCGTCGGCACCGTGGACGGCCACGGTAGGCCGGTCACGCGCACGGTCCTGTGCAAGAGCGTGGATGAGTCCGGTGTCTCCTTCTATACCAACTACGACTCCGACAAGGGCGAGCAGCTGGCGGCCAACCCCTACGCGTCGGCGACCTTCCCCTGGTACGCGATGGGACGCCAGGTTCATGTGCGCGGGCCGGTCAGCAAGGTGTCTGCGCAGCAGACGGCCGACTACTGGGCCCAGCGCCCGCGCGGGTCCCAACTCGGGGCGTGGGCCTCGCAGCAGAGCCGGCCGATCGCCTCCCGCGTTGCGCTGCTGGATCGGCTCGCCGAGGTCACCGAGCGGTTCGCCGGTGTCGACGAGGTGCCGGTGCCGCCGCACTGGGGCGGTTACCTGATCGCGCCGGAGGTCGTCGAGTTCTGGCAGGGCCGGGAGAACCGGGTGCACAACAGGATTCGTGTCCGGGATGGCGTCGTCGAGCGGCTGCAGCCCTGAGTGACCGGAAACCGTCCGCCCCGGCCGCGGGCAGGGTGTTCGCGGTACCGGGTCGCCGCCGGCCGACCGCCGCCGGCATTTCCGCCCGGTGACCGACTGTCCGGCCACAGCCGATTCTCACGAAATTCACAACCTCCGGGACTAGCATCCTGACGTGGTCATGGTGAGGGGGGAGCCCGAGCTGGGCTTGCGGGAACGCAAGAAGCGCCGCACCCGCGCCACCCTTATCGACGCGGCCGTGGGGTTGTGCGAGCAGCAGGGTTTCGACGAAACGACCGTGGACCAGATCGCCGCCATCGCCGACGTCTCGCCCCGGACGTTCAGCCGTTACTTCGCCTCCAAGGATGCGATCGCGATCGCGCTGATCGACGAGGTGATCGAGCAGGCGGCGGTCGAGCTCGCCGGACAGCCGCCCGAGATCAGCCACTTCGAAGCCTTGCGGCGCGCCTACATCGCGATGGCCGAGCGCAGCAGGAAAGCCACCGCGGGTGGGTTGACATCGGACCGGTTGCTGCAGATCGTGCGGATCGTCGTCTCCTCGGGCGCGCTGCGGCAGGCGGTGCTCGAGTACCGCGCGACCTCGGTCGACCGGGTGTTGGCCCGACGGATGGGCGCCACAGTCGACGATCGCAGGGTCAAGCTGGTCGCCGCGGTGTGGGGGGCCGTGCTGATGACCACGCTCAGAGACGTGATGGACAGCGTGACCGCCGCCGCCGACCTGACCATCGAGCGCCTGGTGGCGATGTTCGAGGCCGCCTACGCCGAATTGGTCGACGAATTCGCTGCTCTGCGACCGGTCTGAGCGAACAGCCCGCCCCCCGCGGGCATGACCGCGGGAATGGGACTACCTTCTGTAGGCAGACTCAGTGACCTCGGATTGACCGATAGACACCGAAGGGATCCCAGTGGCCGAAAACGCCGAAGCCGGGCAGGAGCACGCCGTACTGAAGTACCCGGGTGGCGAGCTCGAACTTGACATCGTGAAGGCCACCGAGGGAGCCGACGGCATCGCGCTGGGGCCGCTGCTGGCCAAGACCGGATACACGACGTTCGACGGCGGTTTCGTCAACACCGCGTCCACCAAGAGCGCGATCACCTACATCGACGGCGACGCCGGCATCCTGCGCTACCGCGGCGTCCCCATCGAGCAACTCGCCGAGAAGTCGACGTTCATCGAGGTCAGCTACCTGCTGATCTACGGCGAGCTACCCACCAAGGTGCAGTTGGAGAAGTTCACCACCCAGATCCAGCGGCACACCCTGCTGCACGAGGATCTGAAGCGCTTCTTCGACGGCTTTCCCCGCAATGCGCACCCGATGCCCGTGCTGTCCAGCGCGGTCAACGCGCTGAGCGCCTACTACCAGGATTCGCTGGATCCGTTCGACCCCACGCAGGTCGAGTTGTCCACCATCCGGCTGCTGGCCAAGCTGCCGACCATCGCCGCCTATGCCTACAAGAAGTCCGAGGGTCAGCCCTTCCTGTACCCGGACAACTCGCTGACGCTGGTGGAGAACTTCCTGCGGATGACGTTCGGGTTCCCCGCCGAGCCCTACGAGGTCGACCCCGAGATCGTGCGGGCGCTGGACATGCTGTTCATCCTGCACGCCGACCACGAGCAGAACTGCTCGACGTCGACGGTGCGGTTGGTGGGTTCGTCGCAGGCCAACCTGTTCACGTCGATCTCGGGCGGCATCAACGCGCTGTGGGGCCCGTTGCACGGCGGCGCCAACCAGGCGGTGCTGGAGATGCTGGAGAAGATCCGCAAGGACGGCGGCGACGTCGCGTCCTTCGTCAAGAAGGTGAAGAACCGCGAGGACGGCGTGAAGCTGATGGGCTTCGGTCACCGGGTGTACAAGAACTACGATCCGCGCGCCCGGATCGTCAAGGAGCAGGCCGACAAGATCCTCGGCAAGATCGGCGTGCAGGACGATCTGCTCGACATCGCCAAGTCGCTCGAGGAGATCGCGCTGACCGACGACTTCTTCGTCGAGCGCAAGTTGTATCCCAACGTCGACTACTACACCGGCGTCATCTACCGGGCCATGGGCTTCCCGACCCGGATGTTCACGGTGCTGTTCGCGCTGGGACGGCTGCCCGGCTGGATCGCGCACTGGCGGGAGATGCACGGGGAGCCCAACAAGATCGGGCGGCCCCGCCAGATCTACACCGGGTACACCGAGCGCGACTACGTCGGCCTCGACTCCCGCTGACTTTCTTTCCCGCGAGCGTGCATGTCTGCACGCCGACGCGCCGCGATTGGCGGCAGTTTCCGTGCGCTCGCCGGTCGTCAGCGTCACACCTGTGCCGCTTGCATTTCAGACAGTTGTAGTTTCACAATTGTTGTGTGATTGACACCGTCGACACGACGACGCCCAGGCGCAAGGCCGTCATCCTGGTCTCCTGCTGCCTGAGCCTGCTCATCGTGTCGATGGACGCCACCATCGTCAACGTAGCGATCCCGTCGATCCGCACCGATCTGGGCGCCACGTCCGCGCAGATGCAGTGGGTGGTGGACGTCTACACGCTGGTGCTGGCGTCGCTGCTGATGCTCTCCGGGGCCACCGGGGACCGGTTCGGTCGTCGGCGGGTGTTCCAGATCGGGCTGACGATCTTCGCCGTCGGATCGCTGGCCTGCAGCCTCGCCCCGACCATCGACACGCTGATCGCCGCGCGACTGCTCCAGGGCATCGGCGGATCGATGCTCAACCCCGTTGCGTTGTCGATCATTTCGCAGATATTCGTCGGTCGTGTCGAGCGAGCCCGCGCGCTGGGGGTGTGGGGTGGCGTGGTCGGGATATCGATGGCGATGGGCCCGATCGTCGGCGGCCTGCTCATCGAATCCATCGGTTGGCGCTCGGTGTTCTGGATCAATCTGCCCATCTGCGCCGCCGCGATCGTGCTGACCGCGGTGTTCGTCCCGGAGTCCAAGTCCGCGACGATGCGCAACATCGACCCGGTCGGGCAGGCGCTGGCGGTGCTGTTCCTGTTCGGTGTCGTCTACACCCTGATCGAGGGTCCCGGACTCGGCTGGACCAATCCCCGCGTGGTGGCCGTCGCGGTCCTGGCGGCCGTCGCGTTCGGCGCGTTCCTGCACTATGAGTCCCGCCGCCCCGACCCGTTCCTCGACCTGCGGTTCTTCCGCAGCGTCCCGTTCACGGCGGCGACCGTCAGCGCGGTCAGCGCCTTCGCCGCCTGGGGTGCGTTCCTGTTCATGATGTCGCTGTATCTGCAGGGCCAGCGCGGGTTCTCGGCCATGCACACCGGCCTGATCTACCTGCCGATCGCGATCGGTGCGCTGCTGTTCTCGCCGCTGTCCGGCCGGCTGGTGGGCCGCTTCGGGGCCCGCCCGTCGCTGGTCGCCGCGGGCGTGCTGATCTCGGCGGCCGCGACGATGCTGACGTTCCTGACCGCGGCGACGCCGGTGTGGCAGATGCTGGTGGTCTTCGCGGTGTTCGGCGTCGGGTTCTCGATGGTCAACGCTCCGATCACCAACGCCGCGGTGAGCGGCATGCCGCTCGACCGGGCCGGCGCAGCCTCGGCGGTGACGTCGACCAGCAGGCAGGTGGGGGTGAGCATCGGTGTGGCGCTGTGCGGTTCGGTGGCCGGTGTTGCGATGGCGACGCTGGGCGCCGACATCGCCGCGGCCGCCCGCCCGATGTGGTTCATCTGTGTCGTTCTCGGCCTGGGGATCCTGGGACTGGGCCTGTACGCGACGTCGTCCCGGGGGGTGCGCTCGGCCGAGCGCCTCGCGCCGCTGATCTCCGGCGAAGCTGCGCGACTGGAGGGTGCACATGCCCGATGACGGGTCGGCGGGCGACGACGTCTGGCGTGACCTGGCCGCATTCGTCATCGAGAACCGTGACAGCTGGAAACGGGCGGTCGTCGAGCAGTCGGGCCTACCGTTCAGCCGAATCCGGATCCTGCGGCGGCTCAACCGGACTCCGATGACGGTCAAGCAGATCGCCGCCGCGGCGACGATCGATGCGCCCGCGGCCACGGTCGCCGTCAACGATCTCGAGGACCGCGGTCTGGTGATCCGCCGGGTCGACCCGTCCAATCGGCGCAGCAAGGTGGTGTCACTGACCGATGCCGGCCGGCAGGCGGTGCAGGGGATCGACGCCGTGCACGACCCGGCGCCCGAGGCGTTGGCGGTGTTGTCGGACCGGGATCTGGCCGAGCTGCGCAGGATCTTGAACAAGCTCAGGGACAGCTGAGCCCTAGCCGGCCGCGACGTTGGCCTCGATGGCGGTCGCGATGTCGGCGGCCTGGTCGACCGGGGTGTTCTGGAATCTGCACGCCTGTACGTCGATGATCACGTTGGCGGCCAGCGCCAGCACGTGCTGGCAGGTGCGCACGTCATCGCCGGTGCCGCGGGTGATCGGCATCGTCAGCCGGGTGTCGGTCTGCGCGAGTTCGCCGCTGCGCCAACGGGGGAGAGGTTTGTCGTTGAGCGTGATGTTGACGCGGTGGTCGGTGCACTCGGCCCACCTGCCCGCCGACCGGGTGAAAAAGTCGCGTGCCGTGTCCGCACTCTCGTAGAGCACCACGGACTGCACCGCGACGCTGTTCCACTGATCGCTGTCCGGCTCCCGCAGTGTCTGCCGGCGTACGCCCAGCCAGTTGCCGGTGCCGCGTTCCCCGTAGACGGCCGCCTCGGTGGTCTGCCAGACGCCGAGGCAGTTCAGGTTGGGCAGCAGGTTGCGGTTGTCGCCCATCGCGGTGACGGGCGTCAGCGGTGTCAGCCGGGCGCCCATCACCGCATCGACTTCGGCAGCGTCGAGCAGCAGCCCGTCCAGTGACGAAGCCGCGACGACGGGCGCGTCCGTCGTCTCCGGTGCGGGTGCACAGGCGCAACCGGCCAGCGCAACGGTCAGCAGTGCCAGCCCGCCGGCCGCCTTCCTCATCGGGCTCTCCGGCCGGGCAGTGGATCCGGTGTCATGCGTGGGTGCCGGCGGCCGCGCAGGCCTCCTGGACGGCATAGGCGTCGCCGTTCATCTCCATCACCGTGGTGTCCAGGGTCTCGCCGGTTCCCCTGAGGCCCATCTTGAGCAGCAGTTTGGTTGCGCCCAGCGACCACGATCGCATCGGAGAAGCGATCTCCGGCGGTAGACCCGGCGTGTTCGCCGCCGACAGTGCTTCGGCCGCTCCCTGGCGCAGCGCGGTCCGGCTCAGCACGTTGCTGCTCCTGATCATGTCGGTGTAGCCGGGCTGATCGTAGGTCTCGAGGGCCTCGGCGAAGTTCTCGTAGTAGAGCGACGTGCTGTCGAGAACGATCGCGAAATCGCCGCACGCCGACACCGCAGCGGGGTTTGCGCCGGCGGTCGTCGGAGCCATCACCTGGACGGGGCCTGCCGCCGGATCGACGGTTCCAGCGGCGTCGGCGGGATCGGCCGACGCACTCGCCGCGAGCGCACACCCGAGGCCCAGCGCGAGCGTCGGGGGTGCGATCAACCGCCGCCACCGTGCGACTGCCCACCCCATCCGACACCTCCCCAGGTCATCAATGCGATCCTGCCCGCAAAGCGGTCCCGCCGCGACGTCAGAGGCCATCGAGGTCCCAGCGGTGTTCGGATCCTGGCTGTCGCCGCCGCGTCCCGCGACTGAAAGATAACGGATCGCGCGCGGGCCGCCGCAACCGTGACGAGGTCCGGGTATTACCAGCGTGGGCCATTTGCTCTTCATTTACCATTGGGAAACCGGCCGCTACGATACTCCTCGCGTCAGGCTGTTTTGACACTTGTCGAGTATTTGCGAAAGGCTGGTCATTCAGCCACGAGAGGCCGGTATGTCACGACGTCTTGCTGCTCTGGCCGTTTGCTGTGTGATCTTTCCCGGGATCGTGGCACCGTCCGCATCGGCACAGCCGGCGCCGGGCCCACCGCCCGGAGAGCCGGGTCCGCCGCTTCCCGCTCCGGCGGGCGTGGTGCCCTCCGGACCCCCCGGGGTGCTCGAGACCCCGGACGGCTGGCATCTGACGGTGACCGGCAGCGACGAGTCGCACCTTCCGGTCGCGCCGCTGACGACGGCGATCACCTCTCGCGAGTACCTCGTCAGCGGCACCTACAGCGCCGAGATCACCGGCGCGGGATCGACCCAGCTGACCGGCGGCACGCTGGAGGCCGGCCAGCAGATCGGCTGCGGGATCATCAACGAGGAATACGAGATGAGCCCCAATGGGTCGATGACCCCGTCGATCAACGTTCCTCTTGTTGGGGCGCCGATGTTCAGCTTCGGCGCCTCCCTGGAAGGCAAGGTCTACCTCTCGCCGGGTGCCACCAACACCGTTTCCATCGAGAAGAAGTCGTTCAAGGGCACGTCGTCCCGGATATCTGTCAACGGTGTCCGCGTCAGGGTCGACCAGTGCGCCGGGCAGTCCTTCATCCGCTCCTATGCGACGCTGGTCAGCTCGACCGACAACACCGACGACGTCGTCACCTATCTCGGCGTCACCACCGCCGTGTGACTCATGGCGCGCATGACATCGTCGGCTCCTTCGATGGGAGGCACCAGCACATCATGTTGAGACAATCTGCCGCGCTTGCCATCGGGGTGTTGGTTGTCGGTGCGTCGGTGGCGACGCCGCCGGTGGTTTCTGCGCAACCCGCCCCGCCCGGTCCGGTGCCCGGCGACCCCGTACCACCGCCACCGGACAATGGTGTGGTGGCGTCGGCTGCACCGGGCACCGTGATCACGCCCGACGGGTGGACGATCACGGTCGTGGCCTCGGACGAAAGCCAGCTGCCGGTGGCGCCGCTGACCACCGCGACATCGTCGCGCGAGTACCTGGTCGGCGGCACCTTCGCCGGCGCGGTAACCGGCAACGGCATTACCGAGTTGACCGGCGGCACGCTCGATGTCGGCTACCAGATCGGCTGCGGAGCCGAATTGAAGCAGATGCGGTTGTTGGGCCAGGCCGGGATCGGCACCTCGGGGTCCTCGATCGGTTCACCCGTCCCCGGCGGACTGTCGGCGCCGATCTCGGGCAAGGTCGAGATCCACCCGCGGCCGGGTACCGTGACGCAGGTCTCGGTCGACAAGAAGACGTTCAAAGAGGCGCCGGTGCGGGTCACCCTGAAGGACATCCACATCAAGGTCGACGGCTGTATCGGGCAGTCGTTCATCCGGTCCTACGCGACGCTGACCAGTACCACCGCGGACACCAGCGACGTGGTCGCCTACTACGGCGTCACCAAGGCCGTATGAGACGCGCCATGGGGTACCCGACACGAGTGCTGGTCGGCCTGCTGACGGCCTGGGCGGCGATCGCCTTCGCCGCATCCGCATCGGCCGACCCGGCCGATCCCGTCCCCCCCGCCGTGCCGCCCGCGCCGGTGGTGGCCCCGTCCCAGCCGGTGGGGCCGTCGCTACCCGGTATCGGCGTACCACTGGGACCCGACCTGCTCGCCCAGACCGGTTCGGCCGGGTCGGGTCTGCTCGGGCAGCCCGCAATCACGGGGCTCGACCCCATGACGGTCCTCGGGCAGCAACCGGTTCCGTCGCCGCCCGGTTCCGGACCCGGAACGCCGCCGAACCTGTCGATCTTCAACAATGCCTACACGCTCGGTCAGTACCTCGAGCCGTCCGCACCCGGCGAGGGCGTCCAGTTCGGCGTACCCCCGGGCGAGGAGAACGCCGACCTCGGTCGGCTGGAGTGGTTCGGTCGGTTCCTCGACATGTACCGCGACGGCCGGCTGACGGGTGGAATGCTCGGTCAGATGCCGGAATCGCAGCTGGGCCAGCCACTTCCCGGTACCGCACCGCTGCCGGGGACCAACATCCCGCCGGGTCTCGTGGAGTATCTACCGCCACCTCCGGCACCGCCATCGGCGCCGACTGAATAGTTCGGGATCGTCAGTTCCCCCGGGAGCGCGTGGCCGACCCTTCCAGCACGGCCATCGCCGCGTTGTGCCCGCCGATTCCGGAGACCGCGCCACCACGGCGGGCGGCCGACCCGCACAACAGGATTCGTGCGTGTCCGGTGCTCACACCCCAGCGGCGGGCCGGCGTGTCCAGCGGATCGTCGTCCTCGGCGAACGGCCACTGCAGTGCGCCGTGGAAGATGTTGCCCGCGGTCATCCCCAGGGTGGCCTCCAGGTCGGCAGTCGTCGCCGCCTCGATGCACGGACGGCCGGAGGCGTCGCTCATCACGACATCCTGAATCGGTTCGGCGAGAACCGAGTTCAGCGAATCCAGGACCGCAGCCGTCAGCCGTAAGCGCATCCGGTCCGGGTCCGGGGCCGTCAGCTGGTGCGGGGTGTGCAGCCCGAACACCGTCAGGGTCTGCGCGCCGGCGGTACGCAGTTCCCCGGACAGGATGGTGGGGTCGGTCAGCGAATGGCAGTAGATCTCGGCCGGCAGGGGATCAGGCAACTGGCCGCCGGCCGCACGCGCCCGGGCCGATTCGAGTTGGGTGAAGGTCTCGTTGATGTGGAAGGTGCCCCCGAACGCCTGCTCGGCGCTGACCGCACCGTCACGCAGCCGGGGCAGCCGGGTCAGCATCATGTTGACCTTGATCTGGGCTCCGGACGCGGCCGGCGGCGGTTGCTCACCCAGCAGGTGGCTCAGCGTCGTCGGTGTCACATTGGCCAGGATCGCCCCGGCTTGCACACGGTGTTCGTCGCCGCGGATGCGATAACGCACCTCACCGTCCGGGTCGACCGCGAACACCTCTGCGCCGGTGACGATCTCGGCTCCAAATCCGTTGGCGGCACCGGCCAGCGCCGCGCTCACCGCACCCATGCCGCCGACCGGTACGTTCCACTCGCCCGTTCCGCCGCCGAGCCAGTGGTAGAGGAAGCAGACGTTCTGCACGAGGGATGGCTCGTCGAGCGCGGCGAACGTCCCGATCAGTGCGTCGGTGGCCAGCACCCCGCGCACCAGATCGCTGTGTACCGCCTCGGCGATGGTCTGGCCGATCGGCCTGCCGGTGAGCTCCCGCCAGAAGGCGGTGGCATCGGCACCGCCGTCGGCCACCACCCGGTCGACGGCGGCGCGCACGGGCAGCGGCTCGGTCAACGTCGGCCACAGCTGCTGCGTCACCAGCCGGCAGCGGCGGCCGAAGTCCGCGAAGTACTTCTCGTCGGCCGCGGCGCCGACCGCACCGAAGGTGTGCGGCGGACCGATCAGCAGGCCGGTCGCCCCGCCGGTGGCCGGGTCCGGGGTGTAGGAGGAGTACCGGCGGCGGGCCAGTGGGATCCGGACGCCGAGATCCTCGACGATACGGCCGGGCAACAGGCTGACCAGATACGAGTAGCGCGACAACCGGGCCGCCACCCCGTCGAAGGCCAGCGCCGAGACGGCCGCGCCGCCCACGTGGTCGAGCCGCTCCAGCACCAGCACGCGGCGCCCGGCGCGGGCCAGGTAGGCGGCCGCGACCAGGCCGTTGTGACCGCCGCCGACGACGACGGCGTCGTACGCCGGGTCTTGATCGGGGGACACGCCTACAGTGTGCATCCCCACCCGCCGGCCGCCGAGCGGATCCCCAGCCCCCGAGATGTAATGGCCGGATGAGTTCGCGCAGCGCCGTGGTCACCGGAGCGTCGAGCGGCATCGGTCTGGCCGTCTCCCAGGCGTTACGTGAGGAGGGTTTCGCGCTGACCATGGCGGCCCGCGATCCGGTCAAGCTGGCCGCGGCGGCGCACGCGCTGGCCGGCTCCGACGGGCCACCGGTGCACCACCTCGCCGGTTCGGTGGCCGACGAGGCCTTCCTCGACGAGATCGTCGCATTCCAGACCCAGACCTTCGGGTCGCTGGACATCCTGGTCAACAACGCCGGGGTGTCCGGGCACCGACTCGTCGGCGATATCACCGCCGACTTCCTGGACAACCAGCTGGCGGTCAACATCCGGGCCGTGGTGCTGCTGACCGGGAAATGTCTGGGGCTGCTGAAATCGGCGGTGCGGCAGCGCGGATCGGCCCAGGTCGTCAACACCGCGTCGAACGCGGGCAAGCGCGGCGAGGCCACGCTGTCCTCGTACTCGGCGACCAAGGCCGCCGTGGTCGGGTTCACCGAGTCGCTGCACGACGAGCTGGCCACCTCGGGTATCCGCGCCACCGCGGTGTGTCCCGGCCTGGTCGATACCCCGATGGCGGACCCGTTCCGCGACAGCATCGCCGCATCGGCGATGATCACCCCGCGCGATGTCGCCGAGGTGGTCCGGATGACCACCCGCCTGTCCGCGGCCTGCATCGTGCCCGAGATCGTGTTGCTGCGGCCCACCGAATGGCTGCAGCCCGAGGAGGTGCGCCCGGCGGTCTAGCGGCGGCTCAGACGATCGACTCCGCATGACGTGGGTTGTCCGTCAATGGTTTTCGGTGCCCGCGATGCGTGCCTGATGGTCCGGCCGTTCGGCCCGGTTCAGGTGGGTCGTCACCCTGGTGCCACCCGGCAGCCGCAAGCGGCGTCGACGACGAGGAACCGCTCGCGCAGGCCCGTTGACGGCGCGGTTTAGGGTGGTCGAATGGCGACCAAACCTGAGATCGACTTCCCCGACGGTCCGGCACCGACCGAGCTCGTCATCGACGACCTCGTCGTCGGCGACGGCCCCGAGGCCGTGCCCGGCGCCAACGTCGAGGTGCACTATGTCGGAGTCGAGTACGACACCGGCGAGGAGTTCGACAGCTCCTGGAACCGCGGCCAGTCGATCGAGTTCCCGCTGCGCGGCCTGATCAAGGGCTGGCAGGACGGTATCCCCGGGATGAAGGTCGGCGGGCGCCGCAAGCTGACCATCCCGCCCGAGCAGGCCTACGGTCCTGCCGGTGGCGGGCACCGGCTGTCGGGCAAGACGCTCATTTTCGTCATCGACCTGCTCGGCACCCGCTGACCCGTCAGACCCGCCGAAACTGAACAAATGTGCGTGAAATCGGCGACGAGTCGACCACAAGTTCGGTTTCGGCACCGGCGGCCTACTGCTGCCTGAGCACGAACCCCACGCCGCGGACGGTGTGCAGCAGCCGTGGCGCGCCCCCGGCCTCCAGCTTGCGCCGCAGGTAGCCGATGAACACGTCGACGACGTTGGTGTCGGCGGCGAAGTCGTAGCCCCAGACCAGCTCCAGCAGCTGCGCGCGGGACAGCACCGCGGTCTTGTGCTCGGCGAGCACCGCCAGCAGATCGAACTCCCGCTTGGTCAGGTCGACGTCCACGCCCTCGACGCGAGCGCGCCGGCCGGGGATGTCCACCTCCAGCGGACCGACGGTGATGGTCTCCGAGGAGAACGTCGCGGTCGCGCCGCGTCGGCGCAGCAGCGCCTTGACCCTGGCCACCAGCTCGGCCAGCACGAACGGTTTCACCAGGTAGTCGTCGGCGCCGGCCTCCAGGCCGGCCACCCGGTCGTCGACCGAGGACCGGGCCGAGAGCACGCAGACCGGCACGTCGTTGTCCATCGCGCGCAGCGCGGTCACCACGGACACACCGTCGAGAACCGGCATGTTGATGTCGAGCACGATCGCGTCGGGGCGGGTCTCGGTCGCGCTGCGCAGCGCCTCGGCCCCGTCCACCGCGGTGAACACCTCGAACCCGGACAGCCGCAGGCCGCGCTCCAGCGAGGCCAGGACGTCGGGATCGTCGTCGACCACGAGCACCCGGGGGGAGCCCACACCACTGTCCATGCCCGCAATCTTGCCTGATGGATCCGCCGGTTCGCGGGACGCTGGGCGCGAGCCCGGCTGACCTGCGTGTCAGAGCTGTGCGTCAGCTGCCGATAACCTGAAGCTGTTACCGTCCGCCCATGGCCCCTGTGCTGATCGTGGAGCCGGACGACGGGCTGGACCCCGTGCTGGACTTCATCGGCTCGGCACACCGCACATTGCGCATCAAGCAGTTCACGTTCACCGACGACGATCTCGTCGACGCGGTGATCGCCCGGAGCCGTGCCGGGGTCGACGTGCGGGTGATGCTCAACGCGGCCAAGTCGGGCGGGGAGCGCGCCAACGACGAGACCTACGCCAGCCTCGACGAGGCCGGCGTCAGTGTGGCGTGGTCGAACCCGGCGTTCTACGTCACTCACGAGAAGTCGATGGTGGCCGACGATCACACCGCCCTGATCGCCACCTTCAACCTGTGCACCAAGTACTTCACCCGGACCCGTGATTTCGGCGTGGTGACCGCCGACCCGGCTCAGGTGGCGCAGGTCATCGAGGGATTCGAGGCCGACTGGGGGCACCACGACTGGGAGCCCGGTGTCGACACCGGGTTGCTGTGGAGCAACGCCAACTCACGCAACGTGATGGCCCAGTTCATGGACACGGCGGCCGAACTGCTGGAGGTCCAGCACCCCAAGTTCGTCGACACCGTCATCCTCGACCGGATCGTCGCCGCGGCGGCGCGGGGGGCGAAGGTCCGGGTGCTGTGCGGCGGCCGGCACGGCATCAGCGACAGCGACGTGCTGGACACCTTCGCGTCGTTGCGCACGCTACACAAGTTCGGCGTCAAGGTGCGCAAGCAGCGCAACTTCCGGGCCCACGCCAAGCTGGTGATCGTCGATCGGCAACGGGCGCTGGTGGGCTCGATGAACATCGACCGCAGCGCGTTCGATCTGCGGCGCGAACTCGGGGTGGTGCTCGACGACCCCGCGATCGTCGGGCGGCTGCGCACGGTGTTCAAGCAGGATTGGAAGTCCGGGAAGCGCTACGACGCGCCGGATCCGTTGGACCCGGTCGGGCACGTCGAGGACGACTTCCCGTTCGACCCGGAACTCTTGCATGAGTGAGCCGGCCCCGCGGGTCCCGCTGGTGAAGCTGGCGCTGGCCTTCAACCACATCGCGTTGGCGTCGTTCGGCGGTGGTCTGTCGGCGTGGTCCCGTGAGGTGCTGGTCGTGGAGAAGGGCTGGATCGGCGAGAAGGAATTCCTCTCCGCGATGACCATGTGCCGGATCCTTCCGGGGGCCAACCAGGTCAACCTCGCGGTCTTCGCGGGCACCAAGCTGCGCGGCGCGGCCGGTGCGGTCGCGGCCATCCTCGGCCTGATCACCGTCCCGGTGACCTTGATGCTGGTGGCGGCCTTCGCCTACTTCCGGTTCAAGGAGATCCCCGCCGTCGACGGGGCACTGCACGGGGCATCCTCGGCGGCGGTCGCGCTCACCTTCACGATGGTCATCAAAACCGGCCGGGTCTGTCTGACCGGCCTCGTGCCGGTGGCGCTCTTCGCCCTGGCCTTCCTGCTCAGCGGCGTGGTGCGCTGGCCGCTGATCGTGGTGCTGGCCATCGTCGCACCACTGGGCCTGCTGTGGGCCTGGCCGCGGCGGCGGACCGGGGAGCCGGAGAACTCGGGACGGTCCGCGTCGTGAGTACCTACCTCGAGCTGGTTCTGCTGTTCGGTTCGTTGTCACTGATGTCGATCGGCGGCGGCAACGTGGTGCTGCCCGAGATGCACCTGAGCGCGGTGGACGACTACCACTGGCTGACCAGTCGCCAGTTCGCCGACGTGTTCTCGGTCTCCCAGGCGGCGCCGGGTCCCAGCATCCTGATCGTCACGCTGATCGGGTACGGCGCCGGCCTGCAGGCCGGCGGTGTGCCCGGCGCGATCCTCGGCGGGTTGGTCGCCACCGCCTCGATGATCATCCCGGCCGCCGGCCTGGTATTCGTCGTGACGCAGTTCTGGCAGCGCGCCGAGCAGTCGAAATGGCGTATCGCCGTCGAGAAGGGCTTCGCGCCGATGACCGTCGGCCTGATCCTGGCCACGTCGCTGGTGATGAGCCGGGCGGCCGACCATGACTGGCGGGCCTATCTGCTGACCGCCGTGTGCACCGTGATCTTCGTGTTCACCAAGGTCAACCCGCTGGTGGTGGTGGCGGGCGCGGCCGTGCTGGGCTATTTCAGCATCGTGTAGGCCCGGGCGGAAGCGGTTGACCTCAATCGTTGTTGAGGTCCTACGGTGAATTCATGAGCTTGGAGACGGTCGCGCGACAGTCCCTGTACCGGCAGACGCAGGCACGGGGCGGTGAGCTGCGTGCGCCGGCCGGCGCCGAGGCGTTCTTCAGCCCGACCCAGTTCGGCGCCGCTGACCGCCGAAATGGCATTCCGGCAGGGCCGCACTCGAACTTCCGCTGCCGGAATGCGAGTTCGGCAAACGGGTTGACCGGTTGCCGGCGGTGGGAAGGTCTGCGGAGTGGTTGACGCCCGGCCCAGCGCGCTGCACAGCGCCCCCGCGATCGCACCGCCACCGCGACGAGCCCGCCCCAGCTCGGACCTGTGGCGGATGTTGCCGTACCTGATGCCCTACCGGGTGCGCTGGATCGCGATGGTCGTGACGGCACTGGCCAGCCTGGTGGCCACCGTCGCGATTCCGCTGATGACCAAGGCGGTGATCGACGGCCCGGTGCGGCACCAGGATCAGCAGGGACTGTGGCTGCTCGGCGCCGCGGCGATGGGCGTCGGCGCCGCCGAGGCGGTGCTGTGGTTCATCCGCCGCTGGCTGGTGTCGCGGGCCACCATGGGGGTGGAGGCCGACATCCGCAAGGACCTCTACGCGCGGCTGCAGATCCTGCCGATGGCGTTTCACGGCCGCTGGCAGTCCGGCCAGCTGCTGTCGAGGATCATGAACGACCTCGCCACGATTCGGCGGTTCATGTCGTTCGGCTTGATCTTCCTGATGCTCAACGTTCTGCAGATCACCGTCGTCACCGCGATCCTGCTGGCGATGTACTGGCCGCTGGGCGTCGTGGTGCTGGTGTCGATCGTGCCGATCACCGTGACGGTGCTGCATTTTCAGCAGGAGTACACCCGGCTGTCGCGGCTGGCGCAGGATCAGGCCGGCCACGTCGCCACGCACGTCGAAGAATCTGCGCTGGGGCTGCGGGTGATCAAGTCGTTCGGCCGGGAGGACTACGTCTACGACCGGTTCGACGAGCAGTTGACCGACCTGTACGACACCCAGGTCAGCCGGGTGTCGGTGTCGGCCAGGTTCTGGACGCTGCTGGAGATCATCCCGAACCTGACGCTGATCCTGGTGCTGGGCTTCGGGGCCTACGCCGCCGGCCACGGATACGTCACGATGGGCACCCTCGTCGCGTTCATCACGATGATGCTGTCGCTGGTGTGGCCGATCGCCTCGCTGGGGTTCCTGCTGTCGATGACCCAGGAGTCGTTCACCGCGGCCAACCGGATCGCCGAGATCTTCGACGCGCCGGTGGAGATCACCGACGGACCCGTCGACCGGACGCCGCGCGGCGGACGGCTCGAGTTGGTGGACGTCGGCTTCCGGTTCCCCGACAGTGACGAGTGGGCCCTGCGCCACGTCACCGTCACCGTCGAGCCCGGCGAGACGCTGGCGCTGGTCGGGTCCACCGGTTCGGGCAAGTCCGTTCTCGCCGCGCTGATCTCGCGGCTCTACGACGTCACCGAGGGGCAGATCCGCATCGACGGCCGAGACATCCGCGACCTGTCGCTCGACGCGTTACGGCGCGCCGTGGCGACCGCGTTCGAGGACCCGACGCTGTTCTCGATGTCGGTCGCCGAGAACCTCACGCTGGGCCGGTCCCGGGACGACCCGGCCACCGACGAGGAGATCCACCGAGCCGTCGACACCGCCGCCGCGCACTTCGTCGACGACCTGCCCTACGGCCTGCAGACCCGGATCGGTGAGCAGGGCATGAGCCTGTCCGGCGGTCAGCGCCAACGCCTTTCGCTGGCCCGCGCGATCCTCGCCGCACCCAGGGTCCTGGTGCTCGACGACACCCTCTCGGCGCTCGACGTGCACACCGAGGCGGTCGTCGAGGAGGCGCTGCGCCGGGTGCTCGAGTCCGTGACCGGCATCGTGGTGGCCAATCGCGCCTCGACGGTGATGCTGGCCGACCGGGTCGCGCTGCTGCAGAACGGAACGATCACCCACGTCGGCACCCACGCCGAGCTGCTGGCCACCGTCCCTCAGTACCGGTATCTGCTGGCCGCCGACGACGAGCTCGACGACGGCGCCGAGCGCGAGCTCAACGTCGACGGGCGGTTGCGCGAGGAGCAGATCGACATCGACGGTCGCTTGCGCGGGGAGCAGACCGGCATCGCCGGGCGCTTGCGCGAGGACATCGACGGACAGCACCGCCTGGACCGCGAGATCCTGGAGCGACGGCCATGACCGCCGGCGATGAGCGCTTGCGCGAAGAGCAGACCGCCGCCGATGAGCGCTTGCGCGAAGGGCAGGGGACCCGGCAGGAATGGCGGGGGCGGTTCGACGAGAACACCGATCTGCCGATCGACGAGACCAGGCCGCGCCGGCAGGAGGCGCGGGCTCTGCTGGGCACCCTGCTGCGGCCCTACCGGTGGACGCTGGCGGTGCTCGCCGTCGTCGTCGTGGTGCAGAACGCCGCGCGGCTGTCGGTGCCGTTGCTGGTGCAGAAGGGCATCGACGACGGCATCCCGCCGCTGCTGGCGGGCGGGTCGGCCCGCACCCTGATGACGATCGTCGCGGCACTGTGTGTCGTCGTCGCGGTGCAGGGCGCCAGCCGGATGTACTTCCTGCGCCGCTCCGGCCGCACCGGCCAGCGGGTGCTGCTCGAGCTGCGCAGGCGGGTGTTCCGGCATTTCGGGCGTCTGGACGTGGCGTTTCACGACCGCTACACCTCGGGCCGGGTGGTGAGCCGGTCCACCAACGACGTCGAAGCCATCCAGGACATGCTCGAGACCGGGTTCGACGGGCTGATCACCGCGGTCCTGACGCTGGCGGGCACCGCCGTTCTGCTGGTCGTCCTCGACGTCAAGCTCGGGCTGATGTGCCTGGCGGCGTTCCCGTTCCTGGTGGCGCTGGTGTGGTGGTTCCGCCGGGAGTCGGCCAAGACCTACCGCGAGGTGCGCGAGAGCGCCGCGCTGGTCATCGTGCAGTTCGTCGAGACGATGACGGGCATCAAGGCGGTGCAGGCCTACCGGCGCGAGCCGCGCAACCAGGAGATCTTCGAGGACGTCGCCGACCGCTACCGGGCGATCAACGAGAAGACGTTCAAGCTGCTGGCCGTGTTCATGCCCGGCGTCAAGCTGGTCGGGAACATCACCACCGGGGTGGTGCTGCTCTACGGCGGCTACCGGGTGCTGCACGGTGAGATGACCATCGGCACGCTCGCCGCGTTCCTGCTGTATCTGCGCATGTTCTTCGAGCCGATGCAGGAGATCTCACAGTTCTTCAACACGTTCCAGTCGGCGGCGTCGGCGCTGGAGAAGCTTGCCGGGGTGTTGGCCGAGAAGCCCGGTATCGCCGATCCCGCCAGGCCGGTCGCGCTGCCGGTCGTCCGCGGTGAGATCGCGCTGCGCGACGTGCGGTTCGAATACGTGCCGGGACACCCGGTGCTGCCCGGGCTGGATCTGGCGGTCCCGGCCGGACAGACGGTCGCGCTGGTCGGCACCACCGGTGCGGGCAAGACGACGATCGCCAAGCTGATCACGCGCTTCTACGATCCGGTGGCGGGCACCGTGACGCTCGACGGGGTGGACCTGCGCGATATCGCCCAGGCCGAGTTGCGTCGCCACGTCGTGATGGTCACCCAGGAGAACTTCATGTTCGGCGGAACCGTCGCCGACAACATCCGGTTCGGCCGGCCGGAGGCCACCGACGAGGACGTCCGGGCCGCGGCCCGAGCGGTCGGCGCGCACGGCTTCATCGAGGTACTGCCCGACGGATACCGCACCGACGTCGCCAGGCGCGGCGGGCGACTGTCCGCGGGTCAGCGACAGCTGGTCGCGTTCGCGCGCGCCCTCCTCGCCGACCCCGCCGTGCTGATCCTCGACGAGGCCACCTCGTCGCTGGACATCCCCAGCGAGCGGATGGTGCAGCGGGCACTGGAGACGGTCCTGGCCGACCGGACGGCGCTGGTGATCGCCCACCGGCTCTCCACGGTCCAGATCGCCGACCGCGTCCTGGTTCTCGAACACGGCCGCGTCGTCGAAGACGGTCCCCCGGACGAACTCGTCGGTGGCCAGGGGCACTACGCCGCACTTCACGACGCCTGGCTCAAATCGCTGTCCTGATTGATGGCGGGATGGGGCCGATGCTGGTGAACTGGACAGGGTGAGTGCCGACGAGAAGACGAAGGAGCCGTCCCTCGACGAGGTGTTCCGCTCGGTGGACAGTTCGCCGGCAGGCCTGAGCACTGCCGAGGCCGCCCAGCGGCTGGAGAAGTACGGTCCCAACGAGATCGCCGAGAAGACCCGCAATCCGATCCTGGCCTTTCTCAGCTATTTCTGGGCGCCGATCCCATGGATGATCGAGGTCGCCCTGGTGCTCTCGATCGTGGTGCGACACTGGCCCGAAGCCATTGTGATCGCGGTTCTGCTGGCGATGAACGGGTTGGTGTCGTTCGTCGAAGAACACCAGGCCGCCAGCGCGATCGCCGCGCTCAAGCAGCGCCTGGCCGGCAGCATCACCGCGCGTCGCGACGGCGGGTGGACCTCGGTGGCGGTGCGCGAACTGGTGCCCGGTGACGTCGTCAGGCTGCGCCTGGGCGACGTGGTGCCGGCCGACGCCCGGCTCATCGACGATGTGACGCTGCAGGTCGACCAGTCCGCATTGACCGGAGAATCCCTTGCGGTGGACCGTCATCGGGGCGGCCAGCTGTACTCGGGGTCGATCGTCGTTCGCGGCGAGGGCGACGCGGTGGTCTACGCCACCGCGGGGAACTCCTACTTCGGTTCCACCGCCAAACTCGTCGAGACGGCGGGGTCCGTCGGTCATTTCCAGCAGGCGGTGCTGCGGATCGGCCACTACCTGATCGTCGCCGCGTTGGTGCTGGTGGCCCTGACGGTGGCGGTGTCGCTGGTGCGGGGCAATGCGCCGCTGGAAACCGTGCAGTTCGCTCTCGTGGTCACCATCGCCTCCATTCCGGTGGCGCTGCCGGCCGTGCTCTCGGTCACCATGGCCGTCGGCGCCCGTAAGCTGGCGCGCAGCCACGCCGTCGTCAGCCATCTGCCGGCGATCGAGGAACTCGGTGGCATGGACGTGCTGTGCAGCGACAAGACCGGCACGCTGACCCAGAACGCGCTGCGGGTGGCCGACGTGTGGACCGCGCCCGGAATCGAGCGCGAGGCCCTGCTGGCCGCGGCGGCCGTCGCTTCGCGCGCCGAGGACCGCGACCCGATCGACAATGCGGTGCTGGCGGCCGCGTCGGTGCCCGACGGAGTGCAGGTGAGCGACTTCTCCCCGTTCGATCCGGTGCACAAGCGCACCGAGGCCACCGCGGTGGACGGCAAGGGCGCCCGGTTCGCCGTCACCAAGGGCGCACCGCAGGTGATCGCGAAGCTGGCCGCCGCCGATCCGGTCGCCGCGCAGGTCGGTCAAGCGGCCGAGCGGTTCGCCGAGCACGGCCAGCGCGCCCTCGGGTTGGCCCGCAAGGACGCCGGCGGCGACTGGCGTGTGCTCGGGGTGCTGGCACTGGCCGACCCGCCGCGGGAGGACTCCGCGGAAACCGTCACCGCGGCGAAGGGGCTCGGCGTCGACATCAAGATGGTGACCGGCGACCAGGTGGCGATCGGCGAGCAGATCGGTCGCGAGGTGGGGATCGGTGACCGGATCCTGCCCGCCGACCAACTCGAGGACAAGAGCGACAAGGCCACCGTGGCGTTGATCGAAGGGGCCGACGGCTTCGCGCAGGTCTTTCCCGAGCACAAGTACACGATCGTCAAGGCGTTGCAGGCCGAGGGCCACATCGTGGGGATGACCGGTGACGGTGTCAACGACGCGCCGGCGCTCAAACAGGCCGACGCCGGCATCGCGGTGGCCGGTGCCACCGACGCCGCCCGCGCGGCCGCCGACGTGGTGCTGTTGGCGCCCGGGCTGTCGGTCATCGTCGAGGCGATCAAACAGGCCCGGGAGATCTTCGCCCGGATGGACAGCTACGCCATCTACCGCATCACCGAGACCATCCGGGTGCTGCTGCTGATCACCATCTCGATCGTGGCGCTGAACTTCTTCCCGGTGACGGCCATCATGATCGTGCTCCTGGCGGTGCTCAACGACGGTGCCATCCTGTCGATCGCCTACGACCGGGTGCGGGGCGCCCCACGCCCGGTGACCTGGGACATGCACCGGGTGCTGGTGCTGGCCACCGTGCTCGGCACGCTCGGTGTGGTCGAGACGTTCGGGTTGCTGGCGCTGGGACGCTTCGGCCTGCACCTCGACCAGGACACCCTGCGCACCCTGATCTACCTGAAGTTGTCGGTGTCCGGGCACCTGACGGTGTTCGTCACCCGCACCACCGGCCCGTTCTGGACCCGGCCCGCGCCGTCGCCGGTGCTACTGGGCGCGGTGATCGGCACGCAGTGCCTCGCCACCATGATCGCGGTGTACGGGTTGCTGATCACGCCGATCGGCTGGGCGCTGGCCGGACTGGTCTGGGGGTACTCGCTGGTGTGGTTCCTCGTCGAGGACCGCGCCAAATTGCTCACCCTGCGTCTGTTGCCTGCCCAGGTGCCGGCGAAGGAATGAGTCCGGCGCCGCGGAACCGTTCGAAGAATCCCGCCACGTCCCCGGCGAACAACTCGGGCTGCTCGAACGCGGCGAAGTGCCCGCCGCGCGGCATCTCCGTCCAGTGCGTGATGGTGTAGTTGTCCTCGCACCAGTGCCGCGGTGCGCGCAGGATCTCCTTCGGGAACGCGGCGACACCGGTCGGCAGCGTGACACGTTGGCCACCGGCGAAGCTGCCGAAGCTCTCCCAGTACAGCCGTGCCGACGATGCTCCCGAGCCGGTGATCCAGTACAGCATCACGTTGTCCAGCAGTTCGTCTCGGGTGAGCACGTTCTCGGGGTGGCCGTCGCAGTCGGTCCACGACCAGAACTTCTCGACGATCCAGGCCAGCTGGCCGACCGGTGAGTCGGTCAGCCCGTAGCCCAGCGTCTGCGGACGGGTGGACTGCTGCTTGGAGTAGCCGGAGTCCCAGCGCTGGTAGTAGCCGACGCGCTCGAGTGCGGCGATCTCGTCGGGTGTGGGGTCGGTCAGGTCTTTCGGTGGGCGGCCGAGCGGCATGTTGGTGTGGATGGCGACGCAGTGGCCCTGGTTACGGCCGATCTGGGTGGTCACCGCGGCGCCCCAGTCCCCGCCCTGGGCGCCGTAGTGCCGGTACCCGAGCCGCAGCATCAACTCGTCCCACGCCGCGGCGATGCGTTCCACGCCCCAACCCGTGGTGGTCGGCTTGCCGGAGAATCCGTATCCCGGCAGTGACGGGCACACCACGTGGAAGCCGGCGTCGTTGAGCGGCTCGATTACTTTGTGGAACTCGACGATCGACCCGGGCCATCCGTGGGTGATCAGCAGCGGAAAGGCGTCCGGTCGGGTGGATCGGTGGTGGATGAAGTGGATGGCGAGTCCATCGATGTCGGTGGTGAACTGATCGAAGTGGTTCAGCGCTGCCTCCCGGGCCCGCCAGTCGTATTCGCTCGCCCAGTACTCGGCGAGCTCGCGGGTGTAGGCCAGTGGAATGCCCTGGCTCCAGTCGTCGACACACTCGGCGTCTGGCCAGCGCGTGCGGTGCAGCCGTTCCCGCAGATCGGACAGATCGGCGTCGGGGACTGCGATACGGAAGGGCTGGATCGGGGCCATGGGTCATCGTGGCATGGCCGGGCGTCCGTGGGCGGCCACTATCGGCACCGCCCGCACCACAGCTGATGAGCCCGGCCTGGACGCCGCAGGCCCGTTCATACTGCGCTGACGGTGTGGTTCGCTCGCAGAACGGCGCCGCCACCGCAGCCTCAACGGGGCTGGAGCTGTGGTGGGATTGGCGGGTGAGCCTGCCAGCGCGCCCGCCGGATGACGAGCCGGACAACCGGCGGCTGCGCGATTTCGCGGGCACCGTGGTGTTGCTGATGGTGCAAGGCTTCCTGTGGCGGGCCACGCTGCTGCTGACCGACGGGAACCCGACCCCGATGCCCCACTTCGGGCTGGTTCTCTTCCTCGCCACCATCGCGGTGGCGGTGTTCCTGCTGATCCGCAAACGCCCGGCCGCGCGGGTGGCGATCGGCGGATGCCTGCTGCAGCTCGGCCTGGCGGTGGTGGGGATCTCGGCGTGATCCCTCAGGGCAGGCCGATGCGGCGGTAGCGGTCCAGGCGGGCCGCCAGCCGCCGTTCGGCGGGGACCGACCGCAGCGCATGCAGCTCCACGCCGATCGTGGCCGACAGCCGCTCGGTGAACGCCATCGGTTCGTCGGCGGCGTCGGGATGCTCGGGAACGATCGCGTCGACGATGCCGTCGCGCAGCAGATCGGCCGAGCGGATGCCCTGCGCGTCGGCCAGCTGGGGTGCGTGCACCACGTCGCGGTAGACGATCGCGCTGGCGCCCTCCGGTGGCAGCGGCGCCAGCCAGCCGTGCAGCGCGGCCAGCACCCGGTCGGCGGGCACCATCGCCAGCGCGGGTCCGCCGCTGCCCTGGCCCAGTAGCACCGAGACCGTGGGGGTGTCCAGGGTGACCAGGTCGGCCAGGCAGCGGGCGATCTCCCCGGCCAGCCCCTGTTGCTCGGCCTCGGCCGACAGCGCGGGGCCGGCGGTGTCGATGGCGAGGACCAGCGGCAGCTGCAGCCCGGCCGCGAGCGCCATCCCGCGGCGCGCCTCCCGCAGCGCGGCGGGTCCCACCAGGCCGCCCACCACCCGCTGCTGCCCCAGCACCACGGCGGGTTGCCCGCCGAACCGGGCCAGCGCCAGCAGCGTGGTCGCCGCCTCGCCCTGCCCGGTGCCGGACAGCAGCACCCGCTCGGTGGCGCCGTGCCGCAGCAGGTAGCCGACCCCGGGTCGGTCCGGCCTGCGCGAGGCCTCCACCGACCGCCACGCGGGAATGTCGGGCACCGGCTCGGGCGGCGGGGACGGCGGGGGTGTGCCCGGTTCGTCGGCGACGACCTTGAGCGTGCGGTCGAGCGTCGAACGCAGAATCGCGAGCGGGACGACGGCGTCGACGACGCCGTGGCGTTGCAGGTTCTCGGCGGTCTGGACGCCCGGTGGGAACGGCTCGCCGTAGAGGTGTTCGTAGACCCGCGGGCCGAGGAACCCGATCAGCGCCCCGGGCTCGGCGGCGGTGACGTGCCCCAGCGACCCCCAGGACGCGAACACGCCGCCGGTGGTGGGGTGACGCAGATACACCAGGTAGGGCAGGTGGGCCCGTTTGTGCAGTTCGACGGCCGCGGCGATCTTGACCATCTGCAGGAACGCGACCGTGCCCTCCTGCATCCGGGTGCCGCCCGAACTCGGCGACGCCAGCAGCGGCAACCCCTCGGCGGTGGCGCGGCGCACCGCGGCGACGATCCGTTCGGCGGCCGCCACCCCGATCGACCCGGCCAGGAAGTCGAACTCGCAGGCCACCAGCGCCACCCGGCGGCCGAACACCCGGCCCTCCCCGGTCAGCACGGACTCGTCGAAACCCGTCTGCAGGGCCGCGGTGGCCAGTTCCTCGCGGTAGGACCGCGACATCGGCACCGTCAGTGGCGGACCGTCCCAGCTGACGAAGGACCCGTCGTCCAGCAGGGCGTCGCGCAGCGCCACGGCGCTGATCCGGCTCACAGAAGAAGGCTAACTAAGGTGGAGCCATGATTGGTGAGACCCGTGACGGCCACGTGCTGACCCTGGAGTTGCAGCGCCCCGAGCGCCGCAATGCGCTCAACGCCGAACTCGTCGACGGCCTGCGCGAGGCGATCGAGACGGCGGCCGCCGACGACGTCCGCGCGATCGTGATCACCGGGCAGGGCCACGTGTTCAGCTCCGGAGCCGACCTGTCCGGTGGCCAGGGCGTCGCCGACGAGCTGCCGGACAAGGCCAAGGCGCTGAACCTGGCCATCGACTCCGCGCCGATCCCGGTGATCGGCGCGATCAACGGCCCGGCCATCGGGGCCGGCGTGATCCTGGCGATGATCTGCGACCTGCGGGTGGTGGATCCGGAGGCCTACTTCCAGTTCCCGGTCGCCAAGTACGGCATCGCCCTGGACAACTGGACCATCCGCAGGCTGACGTCGCTGGTCGGCGCCGGGCGGGCGCGCGGCATGCTGCTGGCGGCCGAGCGGCTGACCGCCGAGACCGCGCTGCAGACCGGGATGGCGAACCGGATCGGCACGCTGGCCGACGCGCAGGCGTGGGCCCAGGAGATTTCCGGGTTCGCTCCGCTGGCCCTGCAGCACGCCAAGCGGGTGCTCAACGACGACGGCGCCTACGAGGATCCCTGGCCGGCCCACCAGGAGCTTTTCGACCGCGCGTGGTCCAGCCAGGACATCATCGAGGCACAGGTGGCCCGCATCGAGAAGCGGGCACCGAAGTTCCAGGGGGCCTGACGGTGCTGCGGGCGGCGGTGCGGTTCGGCTTCGGCACGGCGTCGTTGCTGGTCGGTGGCTGGGTGCTGCGTGCGCTGCAGGGCACCCCCGCATCGCTGGGGGCGACCCCGGCCGAGATCGCACCCTTCGCGCGTCGCTCGCCGCATTTCCGGGACGGGAAGTTCGTCAACCTGGAGCCGCCGTCGGGCATCACGATGGATCGCGACGTGCAACGCACGCTGCTGCGCGACCTCGCCAACACCGGGTCGCACGGCAAGCCGCGGGGGCCGATTCCGCTGGCCGACGCGCCGCCGGCCGATATCGCGGCCCCGCCCGCCGCCGCGAGCTGGTTCGGCCACTCCAGCGTGCTCATCGAGGTCGACGGCTACCGGGTGCTCGCCGACCCGGTGTGGAGCAAACGCTGCTCGCCGTCGCGGTCGGTCGGCCCGCAGCGGATGCACGAGGTGCCGCTGGCGCTGGAGGCGCTGCCGGCCGTCGACGCCGTGCTGATCAGCCACGACCACTACGACCACCTCGACATCGACACCGTCGTCGCGCTGGCGCGCACCCAACGGGCGCCGTTCGTCGTGCCGCTGGGCATCGGCGCGCACCTGCGCAAGTGGGGCATCCCGGAGCACCGGATCGTCGAGCTGGACTGGCACGAGGTGCACCGCATCGGTGACCTGACGCTGATCTGCACGCCGGCCCGGCATTTCTCCGGCCGGTTGTTCTCCCGCGACACCACGCTGTGGGCATCCTGGGTGGTCGCCGGCCCGACGCACAGCGCGTTCTTCGGTGGCGACACCGGCTACACGAAGAGCTTCGCCGAGGTCGGCGCCGAGCATGGTCCGTTCGACCTGACCCTGTTGCCGATCGGCGCCTACCACCCGGCCTTCGCCGACATCCACATGAACCCCGAGGAGGCCGTGCGCGCGCACCGCGACCTGGCCGACCCGGACAGCCTGATGGTGCCCATCCACTGGGCCACCTTCCGGCTGGCCCCGCACCCATGGTCCGAGCCGGCCGAGCGCCTGCTCGCCGCCGCGCAGGCCGAGCGGGTGCGCATCGCGGTACCGATCCCGGGGGCGCGGGTGAACCCGGAGTCGACTTTCGACCCGTGGTGGCGGCTGTGAGCGGCCCCGACACGTTACGGTGCTGAGCATGAACTCACCGGCCCGTCTGGCCGCCGCCGCGCTGCTGGTGATCGTGCTCGCCGGTTGCCAGGCCGAGACCTCCGAATCCACCGATTCGTCATCGGCCCCGCCGGCCGCGTCTCCACCGGCCGGCCAGCCCGCCGACGTGCCGCCGCCGCTGATGCCGGCGATGCCGCTACCCGAGAACGCGGTCGACAACGCGGTGGCCGCCCTCGACGGCCTGGTCGAGGACCTGATGACCAAGTCGGGGATCCCCGGTATGGCGGTGGCCGTGGTGCACGGTTCAGATACCGTATACGCCAAAGGGTTCGGCGTGAAGAACGTCGACTTGCCGGACACCGAGGACAACCGGATCGACGCCGACACGGTGTTCCAGCTGGCGTCGCTGTCCAAGTCGATCAGCGCCACGGTGGTGGCCCAGCAGATCGGGCGGAACGGGCTGTCGTGGGACACCCCGATCGTGTCCAAGCTGCCGTGGTTCGCGCTGTCGGACCCGGTCGTCACCCCGATGGTGACCGTCGGTGACATGTTCTCCCACCGGTCCGGCCTGCCCGACCACGCCGGCGACAAGCTCGAGGAACTCGGCTACGACCGGCGCTACATCCTGGAGCGGCTGAGCGACTTCCCGCTCGACCCGTTCCGGATCTCCTACGCCTACACCAACTTCGGGCTGACCGCCGGCGCCGAGGCGGTCGCCGCAAACGCCGGCAAGTCCTGGGAGGATCTCACCCGGGAGGCGTTGCTCGCCCCGCTGGGCATGACGTCGACCAGCTACCAGTTCAGCGACTGGGTGGCACGGCCCGACCGCGCGGTCGGGCACATCCACGTGGACGGCCACTATGCGCCGCAGTACGTGCGCGACCCGCAGCCGCAGTCCCCGGCCGGCGGGGTGAGCTCGTCGGTGAACGACATGACCCGGTGGCTGGCGTTCGTGCTGGCCGACGGCGAGCACGACGGCAAGCAGCTCGTCGACCCGAAGGCGCTGCTGCCCGCGCTGACCCCGCAGGTGGTCTCGGACCGCGCGCCCGAGCCCGCCGCACGGTCGGGCACCTACGGGTACGGGTTCAACGTCGGGACCACGTCGGGCGCCCGGATGCAGCTCAGCCATTCGGGCGCTTTCGAGCTCGGCGCCGGGACGAACTTCCTGATCCTGCCGTCGGCGGACGTCGCGATCGTGGCGCTGACCAACGCCACTCCGAGCGGGGTTGCGGAGACGCTGACCGCCGAGTTCGCCGACCTGGTGCAGTTCGGCAAGATCCGGGAGGACTGGTGGGGCCTGTACCGCAAGCCGTTCGAGCAGATGCAGCAGCCGGTGGGTGAGTTGGTGGGCAAGCAGCCGCCGCCGAACGCGGCACCGCCGCAACCGCTCTCGTCATACGTCGGCGTCTACCGCAACGACTTCTGGGGCCCGGCGACGGTCACCGAGCGTGACGGTGCGCTCGAGCTGACCCTCGGTCCGAAGGGCGTTTACCAGCTCAAGCCCTGGGACGGCGACGTATTCACGTTCTCGTTCGTATCCGAGAACGCTCCGCCGGGGACGGTGTCGCAGGCGACGTTCGACGGCGACCGGCTCACGTTGGAGTACTTCGACGACGAAGGTTACGGGGAGTTCTTCCGATGAGCGCTTGCGCGAAGAGAAGACGGCACCGATGAGCGCTTGCGCGAAGAGAAGACGGCACCGTTGACGACGTCGGTGGCGGCCGGGCTGTCCGACCCCCAGGTGGAGCAGCGCGTCGCCGAAGGCAAGACCAACGACGTCCCCACCCGCGCGGCGCGCAGTGTCTCGGAGATCGTCCGCGGCAACGTCTTCACCCGCATCAACGCCATTCTCGGCGTGCTGTTCGTGATCGTCCTCTCGACGGGTTCGGTGATCAACGGCGCGTTCGGCCTGCTGATCATCGCCAACAGCGCCATCGGCATCATCCAGGAGTTGCGGGCCAAGCACACGCTGGACAAGCTCGCGATCGTCGGGCAGGCCAAACCCGTGGTGCGCAGGCGGTCCGGTACCGGCCCGCTGCCGCCGAACGAGGTGGTCCTCGACGACGTGATCGAACTCGGGCCCGGCGATCAGATCGTGGTGGACGGCGAGATTCTCGAGGAGACCAACCTCGAGGTCGACGAATCCCTGCTGACCGGCGAGGCCGACCCGATCGCCAAGGACGCCGGCGACACGGTGATGTCGGGCAGCTTCGTGGTGGCCGGCAGCGGCGCCTACCGGGCCACCCGGGTCGGCCGTGAGGCGTACGCCGCCAAGCTGGCCGAGGAGGCCAGCAAGTTCACGCTGGTGAAATCCGAACTGCGCAACGGGATCAACAAGATCCTGCAGTTCATCACCTACCTGCTCATCCCCGCGGGTGCGCTGATCATCTACACCCAGCTGTTCACCACCGGGGCAGGCTGGCGAGAGTCCGTGCTGCGGATGGTCGGTGCGCTGGTGCCGATGGTGCCCGAGGGCCTGGTGCTGATGACGTCGATCGCGTTCGCGGTCGGGGTGATCAGGTTGGGGCACAGGCAGTGTCTGGTCAACGAACTGCCGGCGATCGAGGGCCTGGCCCGCGTCGACGTGGTGTGCGCGGACAAGACGGGCACGCTGACCGAGAACGGCATGCGGGTGGCCGATCTGAGGACGCTCGACGGCCGGCACGTCGCCGACGTGCTGGCCCAGCTCGCCGACGACGACCCCCGGCCCAACGCCAGCATGGCCGCGATCGCCGAGGCCTACAAGATGCCGCCCGGCTGGACGGCAACCGCGTCGGCGCCGTTCAAGTCGGCCACCAAGTGGAGCGGCACATCGTATGGCGAGCGCGGCAACTGGGTGATCGGGGCGCCCGATGTCCTGCTGGATCCGGCCTCACCGGTTGCCGAGGAGGCCGAGCGCATCGGTGCGCACGGCCTGAGGGTGCTGTTGCTGTGCTCCAGCGACCGGCCGGTCGACGATCCGGCCGCGCCGGGCACCGTGACACCCGCCGCGCTGGTGGTGCTCGAGCAGCGGGTGCGTCCGGACGCGCGCGACACCCTGGACTACTTCGCCTCGCAGAAGGTGTCGATCAAGGTGATCTCCGGGGACAACGCGGTGTCGGTCGGCGCGGTGGCCGGATCGCTCGGCCTGGCCGGCGACACCATGGACGCCCGCGAGTTGCCGGACGACACCGAGGGCCTGGCCGACGTACTCGACCACTGCACCACCTTCGGCCGGGTGCGCCCGGACCAGAAACGCGCGATGGTGCACGCCCTGCAGTCGCGCGGCCACACCGTCGCGATGACCGGCGACGGCGTCAACGACGTGCTCGCGCTCAAGGACGCCGACATCGGTGTCGCGATGGGTTCGGGCAGCTCCGCGTCGCGCGCGGTCGCGCAGATCGTGTTGCTGGACAACAAGTTCGCCACCCTGCCCTTCGTGGTCGGGGAGGGGCGCCGGGTGATCGGCAACATCGAGCGGGTGTCCAACCTGTTTCTGACCAAGACCGTGTACTCGGTGCTGCTGGCGATCATGGTCGGCCTGGCCGGGCTGTCGGCCCGGTTGTTCGGTACCGACCCGCTGCTGTTCCCGTTCCAGCCGATCCACGTGACCATCGCGGCCTGGTTCACCATCGGCATCCCGGCGTTCATCCTGTCGCTGGCCCCCAACAACGAGCGGGCCCATCCCGGATTCGTACGCCGCGTGATGACCTCGGCGCTGCCGTCCGGCCTGGTCGTCGGCGCCGCGACGTTCACCTCCTACCTGCTGGCCTACCAGGGACGGGCGGCCGGCGAGGTCGAGCAGACCCAGGCCTCGACCGCGGCGCTGATCACGTTGTTGGTTTCGGCGCTGTGGGTACTCGCGGTGGTGGCCCGCCCGTACGAATGGTGGCGGGTGGCACTGGTCACGACCTCGGCGTTGGCCTACGTCGTCATCTTCAGCATGCCGCTGGCACGCAAGCTGTTCATGCTCGATCCGTCGAATCTCGTCACCACGTCGACGGCGCTGGGCATCGGGCTGCTCGCTGCCCTCGCCGTCGAGGTGATCTGGTGGGTGCAGGGGGCGGTCCTGGGGGAACGCCGCAGATTGTGGCGCCAGCCCGAGCGGTAGGGTGAGGCACATGGGATTTCTGGACAAGGCCAAGGATCTGCTCTCCAAGAACGCCGACAAGGTGGACACCGCGATCGACAAGGCCGCCGACATCGTCGACCAGAAGACGCACGGCAAATACGCCTCGACGGTCGACAAGGTGCAGGACGCGGCCAAGAAGGCCGTCGCCGACAACACCACGCCGGACCGGGAGCCGCCCGCGTCACCGCCCCCGCCGCAGGGCTGAGCCGTGGCCAAGCTGTCGGTTTCCGTCGACGTGCCCTTGTCGCCGGAGCAGGCCTGGGACGGCGCGTCGGACCTGTCGCGGTACCGGGAATGGCTGTCCATTCACCGGGTGTGGCGTTCTAAGCCTCCGGAGGTCATCGAGAAGGGCACCATGCTCGACTCGATCGTCGAGGTGAAGGGCATGGCCAACCGGGTGCGCTGGACGGTTGTGCACTACCGGCCGCCGGAGGCGATGACGCTCAACGGCGACGGTAAGGGCGGTGTCAAGGTCAAGCTGATCGGCAAGGTCAGGCCCGTCGAGGCCGACCCGAACGCCTCGACGGTCACCTTCGACGTCCACCTCGGTGGGCCCGCGCTGTTCGGGCCGATCGGCATGGTGGTGGCCGGTGCGCTCAAGAGCGACATCCAGGAGTCGCTGAACCGCTTCAAGGCGGTCTTCGCGGTGTCGTGAGTGCGGACGGCGTTCACCCGTCGGTCCGACCGACGGTGGCCGGTCGGCTGGCCGCGGTGGTCCGCGGCGCCGTCGGGGTCGACCTGCCGGTGCGGGTGCGGGCGTGGGACGGTTCGCAAGCCGGCCCGCCGGACGGCCCGGTCCTGGTGATCCGGTCGCGGCGGGCGTTGCGCCGTCTGCTGTGGGCGCCGGGGGAGATGGGCCTGGCGCGCGCCTACGTGACCGGCGACATCGACGTCGAGGGCGACCTCGCCGAGGGCTTCCGGCGGGCCTGGCGCAGTGCGCGCTCGCAGTCGGTCGACCTGCCGCTCACGGTGCGCGACAAGCTGGCCGTGGGGCTGGTGGCGGTGCGACTGGGTGTGATCGGTCCGCCGCCCCGGCCCCCGGTGTCGGAGGCCCGATTGTCGGGCCGGCTGCACACCAGCCGACGGGACCGCGCGGCGATCGCCCATCACTACGACTTGTCCAATGCGTTCTACGAGCTGCTGCTCGACGAGCACATGGCGTATTCGTCGGCCTATTTCACCGACCCCGGGCAGTCGTTGCACGACGCGCAGACCGCCAAGCTGGAACTGGTGTGCCGAAAGCTGGAGCTTCGGCCCGGGCAACGGCTGCTCGACGTCGGCTGCGGGTGGGGTTCGATGGTGATCCACGCCGCACGCGAGTACGGCGTGGCGGCCACCGGGGTCACGCTGTCCGAACAGCAGCGCAGGTTCGTCGCTGAACGCGTTGCAGCACTGGGGCTTTCCGGCCTCGTCGAGGTCAGGCTGCAGGACTATCGCGAGCTGGACGAGGACGGGGAGTACGACGCGGTGAGCTCGATCGAGATGGGCGAGCACGTCGGGGAACAGAACTACCCGACGTATACCGCCCTGATGCTGCGCGCGCTGCGGCCGGGGGGCCGGTTGCTGCTGCAGCAGATGTCGCGGCGGGCCGGCGCCGCACCCGGCGGCGGGCGGTTCATCGAGTCCTACATCGCCCCGGACATGCACATGCGCCCGCTGTGGCAGACGGTGAAGTTCCTGCAGGACAGCGGTTTCGAGGTGCTGGGCGTCGAGGCGATGCGCGAACACTACGCCCGCACCGTGGACGCCTGGATCGCGACGTTCGAGGACCGCTATCAGCAGTTCGTCGCACTGCTCGGCGAGGAGGTCGCGCGGGTGTGGCGACTCTACCTGGTGGGCGGGGGTCTGGCGTTCGAGGAGGGCCGGATGGGCGTCGACCAGATACTGGCGCGCCGGCCCGTCAGTCCCGGGTGAGGGCGGCCACCGCGTCGCCGACGCGGTCGGCGCCCGCGATCACCTCGAAGGTGTGCTGAGCGGTCTCCGGCGAGTCCAGCACCGCCACCAGCACCGCGGCGACGTCCGCGCGGGGGATGGCGCCACGTCCGGTGCGCGCGGCGATCTGCACCCGGCCGGTTCCGGGTTCGTCGGTCAGCAGCCCCGGTCGGACGATCGTCGTGTGCAGAGCAGACCGGGACCGTACCTCGTCGTCTGCGGCGCCCTTGGCCCGCAGGTAGGCCACGAACACCGGATCGCCGGCAGCGTCGGGGGCCGCGACGTCGGCGGCCATCGCCGAGATCATCGCGTAGCGGTGCACGCCTGCGGCCTCGGCGGCGTCGGCGAGCAGGATGGCGGCGTCCCGGTCGACGGTCAGCTTGCGGGCCGCCCCGCTGCCGGGTCCGGCGCCGGCGGCGAAGATCACCGCGTCGGCGCCGCTCAGGTGTGCCGCGACTGCTTCGACGTCGGTGTCCTCGAGGTCGAGGACGATCGGGTCGGCACCGGCGGCGCGTACGTCGTCGGCGTGGTCGGGGTTGCGGATGATCGCCGCGACGGAGTCCCCGCGGTCGGTCAGCAGGCGCTCGGTGGCCAAGGCGATCTTGCCGTGCCCACCGGCAATGACGACGCGCATGCGGATCACCTCCGAGAAGTCGACGTGTCGGCTCGGCGAACCGCACCGCAGTGCGGCACCCGGACTCGAACTCCATTGATACCAGACCGATGTCGACCGTTGCGGCCGGTTCGATCCGCCGGCGCACGTCGCGATCTAGGATGGTGGGCGCTCACCGCGGCCAGCGACGGACGATGGGACGGATGCCGAGAATGCGCAGGGTGGTCCAATTCTCCACCGGCAACGTGGGGCGCCATTCGTTGCGGGCGATCATCGGCAGGCCGGATCTGGAACTTGTCGGGGTGCACGCCTCGGGTGCGGACAAGATCGGCCGGGACGCCGCGGAGTTGTGCGGGCTGACCGAACCCACCGGGATCATCGCCACCGGCGATCTCGACGCGCTGATCGCGCTGCGGCCGGACTGCGTGGTCTACACCGCGTTGGGCGAGACGCGGCCGATGCAGGCCGTCGAGCAGCTGGCGAGACTGCTGTCCGCCGGGATCAACGTGGTCGGGACGTCGATGGTGTGGTTGGTCACGCCGCGGCAGGCCGACGACTGGCTGACCGGGCCGCTGCAGCGCGCCTGTGCGGCCGGAAACGCCTCGCTCTACGTCAACGGTGTCGACCCGGGCTTCTCGGGCGACACGGCCGTGCACGCCGCGTTGAGCCTGGTCACCCGCGCACGCTCGGTGACCGTGCAGGAGATCTTCGATTACGGAAACTACGACGACTTCGAATACACCGGCACCGCTATGGGTTTCGGCAGCACCGCCGACGACGACCTGCCGATGGCGTTCCAGCCCGGGGTGATCACCGCGCTTTTCGGCGGGTTGGTGCGCAACCTGGCCGGCCACCTCGACGTGGAGCTCGACGATGTCCGCGAACGTTTCGAACCGTGGCACACCACCGAGCGCATCGAATGCACGATGACGACGGTCGAGCCGGGCGGGCTGGCCGCGGTGCGGTTCGCCGTCGAGGGGGTGCGCGGCGACATACCGGTGATCACCGTCGAGCACATCAACCGGCTCACCCGCGCGGCGGCGCCGCAGTGGGACTTCCCGCCCGGTGACCTGGTCGGCATTCACCGGGTGGTGGTGGACGGTGAGCCGCGGGTGGAGATGAACACCCACCTGTTGCACCCGCTGCTCGATGCCACCGACGCCGGGTGCCTGTCCACAGCCGCACGCGTGGTCAATGCGATCGACTGGGTGTGCGACGCTCCGCCCGGACTGATTGCGGCAGAGGATATCCCGCCGACCGCGCTGCTGCGCGGGTTGATGTGGTGAGTCAGCCCAGCCGGGCCCGCAGCTCCCGCTTGAGCACCTTGCCGTAGCTGTTCTTGGGCAGCTCGTCGACGAACTCGTAGCGCTTGGGCCTCTTGAACCGCGCGATGCGGTCCAGCAGGTGCGCATCCAGGTCGGCCGCGGAAACCTCACCGACGATGAACGCGACGACGATCTCGCCCCACTCCTCGTCGTGCGCGCCCACCACGCCGGCCTCGACCACGCCAGAGTGCTCGAGCAGCGCCTCCTCGACCTCGCGCGGGTAGATGTTGCTACCCCCACTGATCACCACGTCCTTGGAGCGGTCGCGCAACGTCAGGAATCCGTGCTCGTCGAACGATCCCATGTCCCCGGTGTGCAGCCACCCGTCCTGCAGCGTGGCCGCGGTGGCCTCCGGGTTGTTCCAGTACCCCGACATCACCACGTCGCCGCGGCAGACGATCTCGCCGATCTCACCGATGCCTGCCGGCTCACCGTCGGTACCCAGCACGGCGACGTCGACACCGGAGCGGGCGTAGCCGACCGAGCCGAGCACCGAATCCGGTGCCCATCCGTCTCCGGCGACCTGATTGGCGACGTGGTCGCTCTGACGCAGGCCGGTGATCGTCATCGGTGCCTCGCCCTGCCCGTAGAGCTGGACGAAGATCGGCCCGAATGCGCCCATCGCCTTCTTGAGGCTGTCGACGTACATCGGGCCGCCGCCGTAGACGATCCTGTTCAGGTTGGCCGGCCGGGCGCGTCCGGTCTGCACCAGCCGGGCGACCATGGTCGGCGCCAGGAACGCGCTGCAACCTGGATGGTGCTCGCACAGGTCGAGGAACTCGGGCGGCTCGAACGCGCCGGAGGCCGGCACCACCTGGCGGGCGGCCCGCGCGATGTAGGGCGGAATGTAGAGCCCGGATCCGTGCGACATGGGGGCGCCGTGGATCAGGCTGCAGTTCTGGTCGGGCGAATCGAAGTCGGCGAGGTGCGACACCGTCATCGCCATCAGGTTGCGGTGCGACAGCATGGCGCCCTTGGACCGGCCCGTGGTGCCGCTGGTGTAGAACAGCCAGGCCAGGCTGGCCGGATCGGTATGGCGCGGCGTACCCGCAGTTGCTGCGGCACAACGACTCCGGTACCCGTCTTCACCGATGATCTCGATGGTCACCGATGTCGAGGCCGACAGCTGGGCGCCGATCTTCGGCGATGCGAAGACCAGCGATGCGCCGGAGTCGTCGAGGATCTGCTCCATCTCGCGCGGGTGCAGCTTGTAGTTGATCGGAACCACCAAACACTCCGCCGCCCAGATCGCGAACATCAACTCGACGATCTCGGGGCTGTTCTCGCTGGCCACCGCGATACGTGCACCGCGGCCGAGCTCACCGATGCCGGTGGCCAGGCGCAGTGCGCGCTCGCGCAGCTGGGCGAACGTATGTACCTGCCGCTCACCGTGATACACCGCGCCGCGGCCGCCGTGCCGGGCCGCGGCCTGGTCCAGCAGTGCGAACAGGTTCACTGTTGTCTCCTCTTCACCGATGGCTCCTCGCCCGAGGGCTCGTCTTCGCGCGAGCGCTCATCGGACACTCTGCTCTTCGCGCGAGCGCTCATCGGCGCGCAACCCAGTCGGAGTTCAGCGCGAAGTCGGACAGGTACTTCGTCGAACTCCAGCCGCCGTCGACCACGATGGTCTGGCCGTTGATGAAGCTGCCGCCATCCGAGCACAGGAACGCCACCGTGGCGGCGATGTCCTCGACCCGGCCCAACCGGGTGTGCGGCGTCATCTCGGTGTTGATCTTGCGGAACCGCTCGTCCTCGAGCCGGGTGGCGACCATCGGGGTCAGCGTCACACCGGGAGCGACCGCGTTGCACCGGATTCCCTGCGCGCCGTACTGACACGCGATGTGACCCGTCAGCGCCGTCAGCCCGCCCTTGGCGGCCGAGTACGCCCCGCCCCGCAAGCCGCCGACGACGGCGAAGGTCGACGTCACGTTGATGATCGCCGACCCGGGCTGCATTTGCCCGATCACGTCGCGAGCCAGCCGGAACGGCGCGCGCAGCATCAGGCCGAGGAAGTAGTCCAGGGATTCGTCGTCGGTCTCGTGCAGCGGCTTCGGGGAGCCGACGCCCGCGTTGTTGATCAGAAAGTCGATGCGGCCCCACCGGTCCAGGGCGGCATCGACGATGCGTTGCGGCGCATCGTCGGCGGTCAGGTCGACCGCGAGCGTCGCCACCCGGTCGCTGCCGACCGACTTCTCCAGCTCGGCGAGCCGATCGGGGTCCCGGCCGGTGCCCAGCACCGCCATCCCGTCCTCGGCCAGCTTTGTCGCACAGCCGAATCCGATGCCGCTGCTGGCTCCGGTGACGATCGCTACCTGCATCTCATGACTCCTTCGACAGCTCGGCCCTGATCCGGTGCTTGAGCACCTTGCCCGCGTCGTTCTTCGGCAATGCGTCGACAAGCACCACCTGTTCGGGCACCTTGAACTTCGCGACCCCGCGGGCGACCAGGAATTCCTTCAGCTCGGCGACATCCGGCCCGACCGAATCGGCTGCGACGATCGCCGCGCACGCCCGCTCGCCGGTGCGGCGGTCCGGAATCCCGACGACCGCGATCTCGGCGATGTGGGGATGGGTGACGAGAATGTCCTCGACCTCTTTGGGGGAGATGTTCTCGCCGTTGCGGATGATGATGTCCTTGGCCCGCCCGGTCACGACCAGATAGCCGTCGTCGGTGAGGTGTCCGAGATCGCCGGTACGGAAGTAGCCCGCCTCGTCGAATGCATCGAGATCGTCTTCGGGGTGCAGATATCCGGTGAGCATCTGCGGCCCGCGGGCCCGGATCTCGCCGTCGACGACGACGACGTCGGCGATGCCGGGCCTGCCGTCGGTGTCGGCCGCGTGATCGATGTCGTCGAGGGAACCGACGGTCGTCACCGGAACCTCGGTCGAGCCGTACACGCGGGTGACCAGGGCATCGTCGAGGTACTCGGCGGCACGCCGGATCAGTGACGGGGGAACCGATGCGCCGCCGCAGATGAAGACCTTCAGGTCGGGCAGGCGGGTACCGGACCGCTGCGCCGCCGCCAGCAGACCTTCGAGGAACGGTGTCGCACCGGCCATGTGGGTGCAGCGGTGCTCGAGCATCAGCGATACCGCGGCGTCGGCGTCCCAGCGCTCCATCAGCACCGCCTGCGCGCCGAGCAGCAGGGGTATCTCGAACGCATAGATCGACCCGCCGATGTGCGCGATCGGGGACGCCACCAGGAACGTGTCGCCCGGATCGATCCGCCAGTACCGGCCCAACTGCATGATCAGCGCGTGCAGTGACTCATGTTTGTGCAGTACACCTTTCGGGCGCCCGGTGGTGCCGGAGGTGTAGAGCACCATCCGGGTCGCCGCCGGATCCAGGCTCGGCAGCGGGCCGTCGCCGGGCTCGGCGAGCAGGTCGGTGAACGCGGTGAAGTCACCGTGGCCGCTCGCGTCGCCGCGCAGCACGACGACTTCCGGTGGGTCCGGCAGTGTGGCGACCACCCGGTGCAGCATCGTCGCGTACTCGTGGCCGCCGAAGGTCTGCGGGATGAACACCGCGCGGGTGCCGGCGTCGGAGAGGATGAACGACAGCTCGTGATCGCGCAGTGACGGCAGGATCGGGTTGACCACCATCCCCGCCAGCGTGGCCCCGAGGTAGATCACCGCGGCCTCATGCCAATTGGGCACCATGAACGAGACGACGCTGCCCACCGGCATGCGCCGGACCAGCGCATGCGCCAGCGCCGTCGAGCGGTCCAGAAGCTCCCGGCAGGTCAGATCGGCGACCCCGTCGCGGACCAGGACGCGTTCGGGGGTGGCGGCCGCCGCGTCCCGCAGCGCGTCGGCCAGCGTGCCGGTCACGGTGCCTCTCTTCCCGGGTCTGATTGTGCGTCTCGACTCAGGTCTGATTGCGCGTCCCGACTCAGGTCTGATCGTGCGTCCCGACTCAGGTCTGATCGTGCGTCCCGCACGCGGCGCATCGTCATCGCGTGCCGGAATCGCGACGACGGATGCGTGTTGACGGTCACCTGCGCGATCGCACCGTCGGAGGTGGTGTAGGTGCGCTGCATCTGCAGGGCGGCGGTGCCCGGCTCGACCCGAAGCGGGCCCGCCAGCTCGGGCGGCAGCATGACGGCGGTGATCTCCTGGTGCACCTGCACGATGCTGACGCCGAACAGATCCTCGATCAGCGGGAAGATCGGTCCGCTGTGCCGGTGCAGCAGCCTGCCGATCGCGGCGAAGCTGCGGTTGATGTAGTACTCGGTCCGGCAGATCGGCGCCGAATCGTCGTCGGTGCGCCGATATCCCGTGACGGCAAGCCATTCGGTGCCCGGTTTCAGGCCGGTGCGTTCGGCCAGCTTCTGATCGACGGTGACCATCGCGTTCGTGTCGATCGCGAACCGGGCGCCCTGCGCGAAGGCCAGCAGGTCGTCGATCGACATGACGTCCTGGGCATAGGAATTCGTGTCGGGGCGGGGGACCACCAGGGTGCCGGCCCGGGGGCGCGAGGACACCAGGTTGTCCTCACGCAGCCGGCGCAGCGCCTCGCGGATGGTGTAGCGGCTGACCGCGAAGCGCTGGCACAGCTCGTGTTCGGTGGGCAGCTGAGAGCCCACCGGGTAGACCCCGTCGACGATCTCCTTGCGAAGGGTGCGCGCCACCTGCAGGTAGCGATGATCACCGTTGGTGGCCGTCATGTCCGGCGGACCGCCAACACGCTGCCGTCGCCGTCTGCCGAGACGTACAGGGTGCCGTCGGGGCCGGCGGTGACACCGGCGAACGGCCCCTGCGGTCCGGAGAACGGCGGCATGCCCTTCAGCGGCTTGGGCTCCACCCCCGGCGGCGGGCCCACGGGCAGGCCGGCGGCGATGGTGGTGCGCGACTTGGTGGCCAGGTCGAACTCGACGAGCTCCTTGGCTCCGGCATCGACGATGTAGAGCCGCCCGTCGGCGACCTCGATGCCCTGTGGCCGCTGCAGGCCGTCCACCAGGGTGTCGACCCCGCCGCCGGCGAGCCGCACCACGCGCCCGGCGCCGGACTCGGCGATCAGCGGTGCGCCGTCGGGGTCGAACGCCACGCCCACCGGTTCGCGCAACCCGCCGGCCAGCGTCTCGACCGCGCCCGACCGCAGCGAATGCACCCGTCCGGTGCCCAGCTCGGCGAATACGATCGTGCCGCCGTCGTCGACGGCCACACCGTAGAGCTGGTCGAAGTCGGTTGCCAGGAAATCGGTTTCGCCGGCCTCCGGCCGGTAGCGCGCGACCTGGCCGCCCGACGTCGTCACCACGAACTCGCCGGGTGACACCGCGGTGACCCCGCGCAGGAAGCCGGGGTAACCGGGGGAGAACAGCATGCCGACGGTCTGCAGCCCACCGTCGGGTGTCACGGCGTAGAAGTAGGTGCCGTCGGCGACGTACAGCGTGCCGTCCGCGACGGTCAGGTCCAGGGGCCAGTTCAGCCCACCGGGCAGCAGCGTGCTGGTCTGCCCACCGGGCAGGATCTCGGTGATCTCGCCGGTGAAGTTCGACGCGAACAGCCGGTCCCCGACGAATGTCAGGTTGTCCAGGCCCGGGTTGAGTTGGGCGAGCACGGTCTTCTCGCCGGTTCGCGGATCGATGCGCAACACCTGGCCGCTGGCGACCTGGGTGGACACCAGGTATCCGTCGGAGTCGAACTTCACCGCATCGGGCACCCCGAGCTCGGCGGCGACGCGCTCGGGCTCGCCGGGCCGGTCCAGGTCGATGCGCCAGATCTCGTTGGCGGTCATCAGCGGGAAATACAGCAGCCCGTCCGGGCCGACCTCCATCGCGTTGGGCGAGGGCAGGTTCTCCAGCAGGATTCGCGGCTGGCCGCCGTCGAGTGGCAACTCCATCAGCCGGCCACCGTCGCGGCACTCCCCGACGAACAGCCGGCCGCGGTGCACGGTGATGCCGTTCGCGCACGGCAGGTCGTCGCGCAGCACCCGGGTGTTCCCGTTGGTGTCCATCGCGCTGACCCGCCCGTCCATCACCTCGGTGGCGTAGAGCGTGCCGTCGGCGCCGAAGGCGACGTCATCGGGGGCGATGATGTCGCCGCCCTTGGCGCTGACGGTGTCCATCACGCCGGTGCTCAGGTCCACCGCGCTGATCTGGCTGCCGGTGACCTGGGCGACGTACACGCGCCCGTCGGGGCCGGTACGCAGGCCGTTCGCGCCGAACAGCCGACTGGGGGCGGTCACCCGCTCCAGCCGCCAACCCTGGGCTGCGGACGGGTTCTGCGCGACGTAACGGGCGTTCATCATTCGGACGTTATCAACCAGGCTTAGTCCAGACAATAGTGCCGCCAGTCCGCTGAGATCGCCCTTGACGGCTGGATAACAACTGCGGAATAGTGTTCTGCAATATGCAGAGTACGATTATTTGTCCGGACAATATGCGATGACCGAAGCCGGAACGGCAGTGCGGCTGGACGGCCGCATCGTGGTGGTGTCCGGTGCCGGTGGCGGCGGCATCGGCACGACGGTCACCCGGATGGCAGCCGAAGCAGGCGCCACGGTCGTCGCGGTCAGTCGCTCCAGGGAGAACCTCGACGAGCACGTCGCCCCGTTGGCGCAGCTGGGGCTGTCGGTCGTGCCGGTCTCGGCCGATGCGTCCACCGATGACGGAATCGCCACGGTGCTCGACGCGGTCCGGCATACCGACGGCGACCTCTACGGTCTCGTCAACGTCGCCGGCGGCGCCGCACCGTCGACGTGGATGCCGTGCACCCGGGTCACCCGCGAGGACTGGCGCGCGCTGTTCACCGCCAACCTGGAGACCGCGTTCTTCATGAGCCAGGCGGTGGCGGCGGAGATCCGTGGGCAGGGCAACCCCGGGTCGATCGTGTCGGTGTCGTCGATCAGCGGGATGAACACTGCGCCGTTTCACATCGCCTACGGAACGGCCAAGGCGGCGGTGGTCGCGATGACCCGCACCATGGCGGTGGAACTGGCCACCGATGGGATCCGGGTCAACGCGGTGGCGCCGGGGGTCACCGAGACCGCGGCGTCGCGCATGTACGTCGACGACGACCCGGACCGCGACCGCCAGGCCATCGCGATGGGCCGGCGCGGCACACCCGAGGAGCAGGCGGGAGCGATCCTGTTCCTGCTGTCCGACCTGGCCGGCTACATCACCGGCCAGACGCTGCTGGTCGACGGCGGCCTGAATCTCAAATGGAGCCATCTGGGCGCCGACCACACGTCCTTGTTCCTCAAGGACGAGACATTCCGCAGCACCATCAAACGGTTCTAGGAGGTAAGCGATGACCGACATGAAGGCATCCGAGACGTCCGCGTCCGAAGAACTCGCCGAGCCGATGACCATCCCAGTGGAGGCCTACGTCTCCGAGGAGTACGCGCGCGCGGAGCGGGATCGGCTGTGGCGCAAGGTCTGGCTGCAGGTCGGCAGGGTCGAGGAGGTGCCCGAGGTCGGCTGCTACCTGACCTACGACATCCTCGACGACTCGATCATCGTCGTGAGGACGGCCGCCGGCGATTCGGGAGGTGCGTTCGCGGCGCACCACAACGTCTGCATGCACCGGGGCCGTCGGCTGGTCGACACCCCCGAGGGTGCGAAGTGCGCCAAGGGCAAGGCCCGTAAGTCGTTCGTCTGCGGATTCCACGGCTGGACATACGGTTTGGACGGCGCTTGCACGCACATCCGCGAGCAGGACGACTGGCAGGGCGCGCTGACGCCGGAGAACACCCACCTGACACCCGTGCGGGTCGACACGTGGGGCGGCTGGTTGTGGATCAACATGGATCCCGAATGCGAACCGCTGGCCGACTACCTGTTCCCCGCCGCAAAGATCCTCGATCCGTTCGGATTGGAGAACATGCGCTTCAAGTGGCGCAAGTGGCTGAACTTCGACTGCAACTGGAAGGTGGCGCTGGAGGCCTTCAACGAGACCTACCACGTCTTCACGACGCACCCGGAGTTCAACAAGTTCGGCGAGTTCAAGGGCTGGGCCAAGGCACAGGGCAAGCACAGCAACATCGGCTACGACGCTCCCGAGGACATGGAGGCCACCAAGTCCAAGATTCGGCTCGGCAGCGGCGCCGATCCGCGGATCTCGACCGCCGAGATGCAGGTCTACACCATGGAGGAGACCAACACCTCCACCACCGAGACGCTGGTGAACGCCGCCAAACGGCTCGTCGACGAACTGCCCGAGGGCACTCCCGCCGACAAGGTGCTCGAGCACTGGCTGGCCTCGGCACGCCGTGACGACGAGGCGCGCGGGGTCATCTGGCCGACCATTCCGGCCGACGTCCTGGGGCAGAGCGGTACCGCGTGGCAGATCTTCCCGAACTTCCAGATCGGCCAGGGCCTGACCGTGGCGCTGTGCTACAGCGCTCGCCCCGACCCGAGCTACGATCCCGACAAGTGCATCTTCGAGGTGTCGGTCTTCGAGCTGTACCCGAAAGACGAAGAGCCGCAGACCGAGTGGGAGTACACGCCGCCCGGGGACCCGAACTGGCGGTCCGTGCTGCCGCAGGACTTCTCGAACATGGCCGCCGTGCAGCAGGGCATGAAGTCCGCCGGATTCCCCGGCACCATGCCGAATCCGTACCGCGAACGCAGCACCGTCAACCTGCACCACCAGCTGTCCAAGTACATGGGCACCGGAGCCCCCGAGGAGTTGTGATTTCGGTGTAGTTCGTCACGCTCGGCGTGACGAACTACACCGAAATCGCTCGGAACAAGGAGACACATGACCACCGAGAACCCCTGTGGGCCCACCGATGTCCCGCAGGACGTCGACATCGATGCGCTGCGGATCAAGTACGCCCAGGAGCGTGAGAAACGGCTGCGCAAAGAGGGCGCGGCGCAGTACCTCGAACTCGACGGCGACCTGGCCGAGCTCTACGAGGTGGATCCGTACACGCCGGTCACCGAACGTGATCCGATCGACGAGGACGTCGAGGTCGTGGTGCTCGGCGGTGGCTTCGCCGGCCTGCTCTCCGGTGCCTACCTGAAAAAGGCGGGCGTCCAGGACGTCCGGGTGATCGACATGGCCGGTGATTTCGGTGGGGTGTGGTACTGGAACCGGTTCCCCGGCATCCAGTGCGACAACGACGCCTACTGCTACATCCCGATGCTCGAGGAACTCGACTTCCTGCCGAGCAAGAAGTTCGCCGACGGTGCCGAGATCTTCGGACACTGCCAGGCGATGGGCAAACACTTCGGCCTCTACGACGGCGCGATCTTCTCCACCCAGGTGGAGACGATGCGCTGGGACGAGTCGATCAAGCGCTGGCGGCTGACGACCAACCGCGGCGACGACATCCGCGCTCGCTTCGTCGTGATGGCCCAGGGGTCCTACAACAAGCCGAAGCTGCCCGGCATTCCGGGCATCAAGGAGTACCTGGACGCCGGCGGGCATGCCTTCCACTCGGCGCGGTGGGACTACGACTACACCGGCGGCGACGCGAGCGGCGGTCTGCACAAGCTCGCCGACAAGCGGGTCGCCCTGGTCGGCACCGGCGCCACCGGAGTGCAGCTGGTACCGCATCTCGGCCGGGATGCCAAGCAGCTGTTCGTGTTTCAGCGGACTCCGTCGTCGGTGGACATGCGCGACAACACGCCCACCGATCCGGAGTGGGCGGCTGCCCTGCAGCCGGGCTGGCAGGAGGAACGCAAGCGCAACTTCCACAACTGGTCGCCGTTCGTCGGCGTGGTGTTCGGCGAGCCGGATCTGGTGTGCGACTTCTGGACCGAACTCGGCCGCAACATGACCGCGCGAATCGCGGCCAGTCCGGACCCCGCCTCGCTGAGCCTCGAAGAGATCATGGCGATCCGGGAAGAAGAGGACTACAAGATCATGGAGCGGCTGCGGCGCCGCGTCGAAAGCGTTGTCGAGGATCCGGAGACCGCCGAGGCGCTGAAGCCGTACTACCGGTTCATGTGTAAGCGGCCATGCTCGAGCGAAACCTACCTGCCCGCCTTCAACCTGCCCAACGTGACGTTGGTGGACGTCGCAGAGTCCAAGGGCGTGGAACGACTCACGGAGAAGGGCATCGTCGCCAACGGCGTCGAGTACGAGGTCGATTGCGTGGTCTTCGCCAGCGGGTTCGAGATCTCCACCGAGATCAGCCGCCGGTACGCCGTCGACGTCATCGAGGGCCGTGACGGGTTGTCGCTGTTCGACTACTGGCACGACCGCTACAAGACGCTGCACGGGATGACCAGCCGTGGATTCCCCAACCAGTTCTATCTCGGGTTCATCCAGGGCGGCGTGTCGGCCAACACCACCGCAATGTTCGAGCAGCAGGCCGAGCACATCGCCTACATCATCGCCGAGGCGCAGAAGCGCGGGGCGATCACGGTGGAGCCGTCTCAAGAGGGCCAGGACAACTGGGTCAACACCGTGCGGGAACTCGCGATCGACAACTCGGCGTTCGAGCTTTCCTGCACCCCCGGCTATTACAACAACGAGGGCCGCGGGGCATCGGAGAACAACGGCGGATTCCTCGGCGACTTCTACTCGCCCGGGTTCTACGCGTTCGACGAACTGATCGCGCAATGGCGTGACAAGGGCGATCTCGACGGGCTGGTCCTCGAAACCAAATGAGCGAATTGAGGTTCGACGATCGGGTCGCCGTCATCACCGGCGGCGGGCGGGGACTGGGACGCGAGTATGCCCTGCTGCTCGCATCCCGGGGTGCCAAGGTCGTCGTCAACGACGTCGGGGGCAACCTCGGCGGCGAGGGCGCCGATTCGGGGCCGGCGGACCAGGTGGTACGCGAGATCCTCGCTGCCGGAGGGCAGGCGGTGCTCTCCACCGACTCGGTGGCGACCGTGACGGGCGGCCGGGCGATCATCGGTGCCGCGCTGGACAACTTCGGCCGGATCGACATCCTGATCCACAACGCCGGCAACGTCCGCCGTGCCCCGCTCGCGGAGATGTCGTATCACGACTTCGACGCGGTGCTCGACGTGCACCTGCGGGGCGCCTTCCACGTGGTGCGCGAGGCCTTCCCGGAGATGTGCGCCGCCGGTTACGGCAGGATCGTGCTGACCTCGTCGATCGGTGGCCTCTACGGCAACCGTGACGTGGCGAACTACGGTGTGTCCAAGGCGGGAATCATCGGCCTGAGCAACGTCGCCGCCATCGAGGGCGCACCCTCGGACGTGAAGTGCAATGTCATCGTTCCCGCAGCCGTCACCAGGATGGCCGAAGGTCTGGACACTTCGGCCTATCCGCCGATGGGCGCCGATCTCGTCGCTCCCGCGGTGGGCTGGCTCGCGCACGAAAGCTGTTCGATCACCGGGGAGATGCTCGTCGCCATCGCCGGGCGGATCGCCCGGGCCTACATCGCCGAGACCCCGGGGGTGTACCGGCCGTCATGGACCATCGAGGAGGTCGGGGCGCAGATCGATGCGATCCGGGACACCACCGGTTCGATGGCCTTCCCCGTGGTGCCCGACGGCCACGCCGACCACATCCGGTACAGCTTCGGGATGGCCGCACAAGGGGTCCCGCATGGGTGACACCGGACCGTTGGCGGGCGTGCGGGTGGTCGACCTCACGGCGATGGTGATGGGACCGTACTGCACCCAGATCATGGCGGACATGGGCGCCGACGTGATCAAGGTCGAACCGCCCGAGGGGGACAACACCCGGTTCATCTCGGTCGGTCCGGCGCCGGGCATGAGCGGGGTGTTCGTCAACGTCAACCGCGGCAAGCGCAGCGTCGTGCTGGACCTGCGCACCGACGCCGGCCGGCACGCATTGCGCGCCCTGGTCGCCGACGCCGACGTGTTCATCCACTCGATGCGCGCCAAGGCCATCGCCAAGCTCGGCTTCGACTACGAGAATGTGGCGTCGGTGAACCCCCGCATCGTGTACACCAACTGCTACGGCTACGGTCGGCGCGGTCCGGAACGGGACCTGCCCGCCTACGACGACACGATCCAGGCCGAGTGCGGCATCCCGGCGGTCCAGGAACAACTGACCGGGGAAGCCAACTACGTCGGAACGATCATGGCCGACAAGGTCGCCGGGCTGACCGCGCTCTATGCCACCATGATTGCGCTGTTCCATCGCGAGCGCACCGGGGAGGGCCAAGAGGTCGAGGTCAGCATGTTCGAGACGATGGCGGCATTCATGTTGGTGGAGCACGCCAACGGCGCCATGTTCGACCCGCCGCTGGGGCCTGCGGTGTACCCGCGCACCGTCGCACCCAACCGCCGGCCCTACCGGACCGCTGACGGCCAGATAGCGGCGCTGATCTACAACGACAAGCACTGGAACTCCTTCATCGATGCGGTGCAGCCACCTTGGGCGAGCGAGGAGTTCGCGACGCTGGAGAAGCGCGCCCACCAGATCGACACGGTCTACGGCCTGGTGGCCAAGACGCTCGAGGAGCGCACCACCGCGGAATGGCTGGCACTGTTCCGTGAACTCGAGATACCCGCAGCGCCGATCAACACACCGGATGCGCTGTTCGATCATCCGCATCTGAACGCGGTCGGGCTGTTCGAGACGGTGGACACCGCGTACGGGCCGGTGCGATTCCCCGGTGTGCCGATCTGGTTCTCCCGTACCCCGGGTCATGTCCGTGGCCCCGCACCGGAATTGGGCGCGGACACCGATGCGGTGCTCGAGGAACTCGGCCTGGGAGCGGTCGAATCCGGGGAGGCGGTGTAGCCGTGGACTTCGACATGGGCAAGCGCGCGGCCGATCTGCGCCGCGAACTGCGTGATCTGGTGCACGAGCAGGTCCCGGATCACTATCTGGGCGCCTTCACCGACGACCCGGCCGATCTGGAGATCGCCCAGCGGTTCTGCCGCACGCTGGCCGAACGCAACATGCTGTGCCTGGCCTGGCCCCAGGAGTTCGGCGGCGGCGGGGCATCGGTGTGGGAGCAGACGGTGGTCCGCGAGGAGATGTGGGCGCACCACGAGCCGCGCGGCGCGCAGTACATGGGGGTCAACTGGGTCGGGCCGATCATCATGCGCCACGGCACGCCCGAACAGCAGCAAACGCACCTGCCGCCGATCTCGTCGGGCGAGGTGATCTGGTGTCAGGGTTTCTCCGAGCCGGAGGCCGGTTCGGACCTGGCCTCGCTGCGCACGACGGCCCGGCGTGCCGAGGACGGCAACGGCTGGCTGGTCAACGGCCAGAAGATCTGGACGTCCTACGCGACGATGGCGCAGTGGTGCTTCCTGCTCGCCCGCACGTCGCGGGTGGGGGAGGGCGCCACCCAGAAGAAGCAGCAGGGACTGACGATCTTCCTGGTGCCGATGGACGATCCGGCGATCACGGTTCGCCCGATCGACACCATGCTGGGGCCGCACCACCTCAACGAGGTGTTCTTCGACAACCTGCGGGCCACCGACGCCGACGTGCTCGGCACGGTCGATCAGGGGTGGTCGATCGTGCAGGACGTGATGGCGTTCGAACGGGTCGGCATCGCGCGCTACGCGCGCTGCGAACGTCTGCTGGCGGCCGCGCCCTCGGTGCTGGGCGAGAGGTGGGACGACGTCTCGGAAGAGCTTCGCGGACGCTGGGTCCGGATGCTGACGCACTGCCGCCGGGCCCGACTGCTGGCCTACCGCGTCGTCGCCTCGCAGGCCGGCGGCCAGGTCAGCCCCGGCGACGCCGCGGCATACCGCATCGCGGTCACCAAGCTGGACCAGGACAGTGCCGAGGTTCTGATGGACATCGCCGCCGAGGTCGTGCACACCGATCCGCGGGCGGCGTGGTTCCTCGGCGAGGTCGAGGACCACTGGCGCTACTCGCAGGCCGCCACCGTGTCGTCGGGAAGCATTGAGATGCAACGGATCCTGTTGTCGCGATCGATGATCAAGGGCGGTTCCCGATGATCCTCGATCTGAGCGAAGACGCACAGGAGTACGGCCGTCAGGCCCGGCAGGCCTTCGAGGCCGCCGGTGGTGACCGGCTGGTCGAGCGGGCCGAGGCCGCGCCGGACACCAGGGAGCCACTGGTGGCCCCGGTGCTCGCCGAACTCGGCGCCTGGGACCTCGACCCCCGCACGGACGCCGACGGGCTGGAGGCCGCCGCCGCGCTGTGCCGCAGCGCCGGCCACTGGGCGGTGCCGTATCCGCTGGCCGAGTTGCTGGCCAAGCCGACCGACCTCGACGTCGACGGGCTGATCGTCGTCGGCGGCGCACGGCCGGCCGCGCCGGTGGCCGGAATCGACAAGCGTTGGGCCACCGTGACGGTCGGCGGTAGCCGAGCGCTGGTCAGCGGTCAGAGCGACCCGGGACCGGGCTTCGTGGTCGAACTCGAGCAGTCGCCGCTCGACGAGGCCGGCGCCCGGGATGTGGCGCTGGGCCTCGTGCTGCCGTGCTGGACGCTGCTCGGGATGCTCGACCGTGCCCTGGAGCTGACCGTCGCGCATGTCAGCCTGCGCAAGCAGTTCGGCCAGGCGTTGTCGGCCTTCCAGGGGGTGCAGTTCCAGCTCACCGACGCCGAGGTGGAGCGCAGCGGGCTCGACATCCTGGCCAAGCACGCGCTGTGGAGCGTCGCCACCGATCGGCCCGAGGCCGTCGAGGACGCCCTGGCGCTGCGGATGTCGGCCATCGAAGCCGCCGATGTGGTGTTCCGGGTGTGTCATCAGCTGCACGGCGCGGTGGGCTTCTGCGACGAGACCACACTGTCCTGGCTGTCGCGGTACAGCCAGCCGCTGCGCCGGCTGCCGTTCGGGTTGTCCGCGACGCGTGAGCATCTCACCCGCGTGGCCGGCGCGCGCGGGCTGACGGGGCTGTTCTCATGACGGGCGAGACCGAAGAAGTGGTCGAGTCGTCGACGGATTCTCGCGAACTGGGTCGGTTTCGGCGAGAGGTGCGGGCCTGGTGCGCCGAGCACGTCCCGCCGGACTGGCGGGCGTCGCAGACCGGGGTGACCGACGCGGAGTTCGTCCGCTTCCAGAAGCAGTGGTTCGCCGAGCTGCACAGCGCCGGGTTCGCGGTGCCGCACTGGCCCGCGGAATGGGCCGGCGGGGCGCGCACGCGAGGAGTGGATCCGGCAGCTCCGGCCCTTTCGGTCGCCGAACAGGTTGTGCTGTACCAGGAGCTGGCGGCGCATGACGCGCCGCGGCTGGTGCTGGCCTTCGTCGGCATCCACCACGCCGCATCGACCCTGCTCGTCGCGGGCACCGATGAGCAACGACAGCGCCATCTGCCCGCGATCCTGGACGGCGAGATCTGGGTGCAGGGCTTCTCAGAGCCGGAGGCCGGGTCGGATCTGGCGTCGCTGCGCACCACCGCACGCCGGGTCGGCGACGACTTCGTCGTCAGCGGCCAGAAGCTTTGGGCCAGTGGGGGTCTGCACGCCGACTGGTGCCTGCTGCTGGCCCGCACCGACCCGGAGGCGCCCAAGCGCAAGGGCATCTCGTATTTCCTGCTGGACATGACATCCCCTGGCATCGAGGTGCGGCCGATCCGCAATGCCATCGGCGACTCGCATTTCTGCGAGATCTTCCTCGACGACGTCGTCGTCCCCGCGGCGAACCTGGTCGGCCAAGAGAACGCAGGCTGGCAGGTTGCCCAGGCCACCCTCGGCGCCGAACGCGGGATGACGATGCTGGAGCTGGCCGAACGACTCGGCAACGCCGGCTTCCGGTGGCTGGTGGAAGCCGCACCCACCGACGATCCGGTCGTTGCGGACCGGCTGGCGCAGTTCGAGATCGAGATCGCCGGCCTGCGCGGAATGTGCAGGCGGGTGGTCGAGAAGGGCGCCGACGGACCGGCCGACGCGTCGATCGTCAAGCTGTACTACAGCGAGTTGCTGCAGCGGCTCACCGACTTCGGCGCCGAGATCGGCGGAACGGGCGCGCACACCGTGCTGGCCAAACCGCTGTCCAGCGGCTGGGAGTCCGGCTCCTGGGTGCTGGATTTCATCGGCTCGTGGGAGTGGACCATCCCGGGTGGTGCCAGCGAGATCCAGCGGACCATCATCGCCGAACGCGGGCTGGGGCTGCCGCGGGAACCGAGCGTGGCGTGATGACGGGTAACGACGAATTCGCCGAGTTCCACGACGAACTACGTTCGGTGGCAGGCGATCTGCTGGCCAAGGACCGCGAGGCGGTTTGGCCGGTGCTGGTCGACGCCGGCTGGGTCGGTATGGAGATCGCCGAGGATCTCGGCGGGGCGGGAGCGACGTTCACCGAGACCGCTGTGCTGCTCGACCAGATCGGCCGGGCGGCCGGCACCACCGGCTATCTCGGTGGCGCCGTGTTGCCGGTCGGCCTGCTCAATGCGCTGCAGCCAGGCGAGACCCGCGACGAACTGCTGCGCGCCGCGGCCGCGGAGACCCACCGCCTCGCGGTCGCGATCGGTGACTTCACCGTCGACGCGGGACGGCTCACCGGGCGTGCCGAATTCGTGCCGGACGCCGCTGGGGCCGACCGGGTGTTGGTGCCCACCACCGCCGGTGTGGTGGTCGCGCCCACTGCCGAACTGACCGTGCAGGCTCAGCCGGTGGTCGACGAGACCCGGCGACTGGCCACCGTCACCGCCGACGGCGCCGTCCCCGACGCGGTGCTGAGCTTTGCGGGCGGCCACGACGCCGCGGTGTCGGCGGTACTGGACCGCGCGGCGGTCGCGATCGCCTGTGACAGCCTGGGTCTGGCCGAGCAGATGCTCTCGACCACCGTCGCCTACCTGAAGGTGCGCCACCAGTTCGGCAGGCCGATCGGATCGTTCCAGGCGGTCAAGCACGCCTGTGCGGACATGCTGGTCGGCATCGAGGTCTCCCGCCAACTGGTCGCCGACGCCGTCGCCGCGATCGCCGCGGGCCCCGAGAACACCGACACCGCCATCCCCGCCGCGATGGCCAAGTCCTACACCAGCTCGGCCGCCGTCGCCGTCGCGGGCAAGGCCATGCAACTGCACGGCGGCATCGGCTACACGTGGGAGAGCGGCATCCACACCTACCTCAAACGCGCCACATTGAATCGCTCGCTGTTCGGTTCGCCTGCAGCACACCGAAAAAAGTTGACGCAGCGATACCAGCGTTACCAGATGACCCCAATGAAAGGGAAGTAACCATGGGTGTACCCGTCTACAAGCGGATCCTCGACCTGTTCGAGGCCGAGGGAGTCAACACGCTGTTCGGTATTCCCGACCCGAACTTCGTGCACATGTTCACCGAGGCCGAGGCCCGTGGCTGGTCGGTGGTGGCCCCGCACCACGAGCTCTCCGCGGGCTTCATGGCAGAGGCCGCGTCCCGGATGACCGGCAAGCCGGGGCTGTGCATCGGGACGCTGGGCCCGGGCGTCGCCAACATCGCCGGCGCGATGATGTGTGCACTGGTGGAGAACTCGCCGGTCATCTTCCTCGGCGGCCAGCGGGCGCGCGTCACCGAGCGCCGGGTGCGCCGCGGCCGGATCCAGTTCGTGCAGCAGGAGGGGCTGTTCGCACCGTCGGTCAAGTACAGCAGCTCCATCGAATACGCCGATCAGACCGACGAGATCATCCACGAGGCGATCCGCCGGGCGATGTCGGGAACCCCCGGCCCGTCCTATGTCGAGTTCCCGTCGCACGTCATCCTCGAGGAACTGGATGTCGCTGCACCACCGGAACCGTCGAGCTACCGGCTGGTGAACCAGGGCGCCGGGGCCCGCGAGGTGGCCGAGGCCGCGAAGCTGATCCGCGAGGCCAAGAGCCCGATTCTGCTGGTCGGTCACGGCGTGCACACCTCCCGCACCCAGCAGGAGGTCAAGGAGCTGGCCGAACTGATGGCCTGCCCGGTGATCCAGACCTCCGGCGGCACGTCGTTCATCCCGGGGCTGCAGGACCGCACGTTCCCGTACCTGTTCTCCCCGGCCGCCAACCAGGCGGTCGAGGAATCCGATCTGTGCGTCGCGCTGGGCACCGAGCTCGGTGAGCCGATGCACTACGGCCGCACGCAGCACTGGGCCGAGGGCGACGCCAACCGCAAATGGGTGTACGTCGAGCAGGACCCCACCGCGATCGGCGTCAACCGACCGATCGACGTGCCGCTGGTCGGCGACCTGCGTGGCGTCGTCCCGCAGCTCGTCGAGGCGCTGCGGGACACCCCGCGCGCGCCCTCGGCCAACCTCGAGCGCCTGATCGAGGCCGATGCCGCCGAGTTGGCCCGGGTGGCCGAGGAGGCCCCGAGCGGACGCACCCCGGTGCACCCGGCGCGCTACGTGGTGGAGGCGACCAAGGCGTTCGACGAGTTCACCGAGGACGGCATCATGGTGCGCGACGGTGGCGCCACGGTGATCTTCCAGTGGACCTACTCGCAGACCAAGCCACGCGACGTGATCTGGAACCAGAACTTCGGCCATCTCGGCACCGGTCTGCCGTACGCGGTCGGGGCCTCGGTCGCCGAGGGCGGCAAGCGCCCGGTCATGCTGCTGACCAGCGATTCGGCGTTCCTGTTTCACATCGCCGAACTGGAAACCGCTGCACGGCAGAACCTTCCGCTGGTGTGCGTGGTGGGTGTCGACCACCAGTGGGGCCTGGAGGTGGGGGTGTACAAGCGCACGTTCGAGCAGCCGTCCCCGCAGCCGGGCGTGCACTGGAGCAAGGACGTCCGGATGGACAAGATCGCCGAGGGCTTCGGCTGCCACGGCGAATATGTCGAGAAGGAGGACGAGATAGGCCCGGCCATCAAGCGGGCCTACGCCAGCGGCAAGGCCGCCGTCGTGCACGTCTGCATCGACCCGAAGGCGAACTCCGAGGAGATGCCCAAGTACGACCGATTCCGGACCTGGTATGCAGAAGGTACCCAGTAGGACCATGGAGCTGCGAGGACCTAAAGAATGGAGAGGCACCCATGCGTGAATATCTGAAGTTCTACATCGACGGTCAGTGGGTCGATCCGGTCGAGCCCAAGACGCTCGACGTCGACAACCCGACCACCGAACAGGTGTCCGGCAGGATCGCCCTGGGCACGGCCGCCGACGTCGACAAGGCGGTCAAGGCGGCGCGCAAGGCGTTCGGCACCTGGTCGCAGACCAGCCGCGAGGAACGTCTCGACGTGCTGCAGGCGATCCAGGTCGAATACCAGAAGCGTTCGACGGATCTGGCCGAAGCGGTCAACGAGGAGATGGGTGCGCCGCTGGCGCTGGCGGCGGGCCCGCACGTGGCGATGGGCGCCGGTCATCTCGCCACCACCATCGACGTGCTGAAGAACTTCCAGTTCGAGGAGATCCTCGGCAGCACGCTGGTGGTCAAGGAGCCGATCGGGGTGTGCGGTCTGATCACTCCGTGGAACTGGCCGATCAACCAGATCGCCTGCAAGGTGTTCCCGGCGATGGCGGCCGGGTGCACCATGGTGCTCAAGCCGTCCGAGGTGGCCCCCTACTCGGGGCAGATCCTCACCGAGATCATCGACGCCGCAGGGGTTCCCGCCGGGGTCTACAACATGGTCTTCGGGGACGGTCCGGGCGTCGGCACAGCACTGTCCAGCCACCCCGACGTCGACATGGTGTCATTCACCGGATCGACCCGGGCCGGCATCGAGGTCGCGCGCAACGCGGCGCCGACCGTCAAGCGGGTCAGCCAGGAATTGGGTGGCAAGAGCCCGAACATCGTGCTCGACGACGAGGACTTCGCCAAGAGTGTGACGGCGGGCGTGATCACGATGATGACCAACAGCGGGCAGAGCTGCAATGCGCCCTCACGAATGCTGGTGCCGAACTCCCGCATGGACGAGGCAATCGGTGTGGCCCGCCAGGTCGGTGAGAATGTCGTGGTCGGTGATCCCGACAACAAGCGGGCGATCGGCCCTGTGGCGTCTCAGGTGCAGTTCGACAAGATCCAGCGTCTGATCCAGACCGGTATCGACGAGGGCGCGACCGTGGTCGTGGGCGGACCCGGCAGGCCCGACGGCTTGGACGCCGGGTACTACGTCAAGCCGACGGTGTTCGCCAACGTCACCAACGACATGACGATCGCGCGCGAGGAGATCTTCGGGCCGGTGTTGTGCATCCTGGGCTATGACGATCTCGACCAAGCTCTCGAGATCGCCAACGACACCGAGTACGGCCTGGCCGGCTATGTGTCGGGAGCCGATCTGGACCTGGCCCGTTCGGTGGCCCGGCGAATCCGCGCTGGTTCCATCGGCATCAACCACGGCTTTGACCTCAACGCGCCGTTCGGCGGCTACAAGCGCAGCGGCAACGGGCGCGAGTGGGGAGCGTTCGGCCTCGGCGAGTTCTTGGAGACCAAGGCGGCACTGGGCTACGGACCGGAAACGGTTACTTCATAGGCCCGAAAGGAGTCATTCACTGATGTTTTCGGCAATCCTGATCGAGAAGAACGACGACGGCCAGACGGTTGGAGTCACCGACCTCGAGGAGACCCAACTCCCAGACGGTGACGTCACCGTCGACGTGGAGTACTCGACGCTCAATTTCAAGGACGGCCTGGCCATCACCGGCAAGTCGCCGGTGGTGCGTAAGTTCCCCATGGTGCCCGGCATCGATCTTGCGGGCGTGGTCACCGACAGCACACACGCGGATTGGCAGAAGGGCGACCGCGTCGTGCTCAACGGCTGGGGAGTGGGGGAGACGCATTGGGGCGGCTTCGCCCAGCGGGCCCGGCTCAACGGCGACTGGCTGGTGCCGCTTCCGTCGAACTTCACCACCAAGCAGGCGATGTCGATCGGCACCGCCGGCTATACGGCGAGCCTGTGTGTGGACGCGCTGCTGGCTCACGGGGTGCGTCCCGATCAGGGTGAGGTCCTGGTGACCGGGGCCACCGGTGGCGTGGGCAGCATCGCGATCGCGTTGCTGGCCAAGGCCGGGTTCAAGGTGGCCGCGGTGACCGGGAAGTCCTCGGAGGCCGACTATCTGCAGCAACTCGGCGCCGGCACGATCTTGGATCGTGCGGAGTTCGCCGAACGGGGCAAGCCGCTACAGAAGGAACGGTGGGCCGGCGTGGTCGACGCCGTGGGCAGCCATACCCTGGCGAACGCGTGCGCCCAGACCCGCTATCGCGGCGCGGTTGCCGCCTGTGGTCTGGCCCAGGGCATGGATTTTCCGGCCAGCGTTGCTCCGTTCATCCTGCGCGGTGTTTCGCTGCTCGGAATCGACAGCGTGATGGCGCCCAAGGAGCCGCGGATGGCGGCGTGGAAACGCCTGTCGGACGACATGGATCCGGCGGTGCTCGAGTCGATCGTCGAAGAGGTCGCTCTGAAGGACGCTATCGATGCCGCGGGTCAACTCATGGACGGCACGGTGCGCGGCCGCATCGTTGTCGACGTCAATCGCTGAGGAGGCTGGGTGGCTAGCAAGTCTGCGAAACAACCGGGCGTCGAACTCGATCTGTCCGATGTCGATCATCGTGTCGGCAAGCCGATCGGTGGCGGGCAGTTGTGGGATCCGTGTAGCTCGTCCGACATTCGCCGCTGGGTGATGGCGATGGACTACCCCAACCCGGTGCACTGGAATGAGCAGTTCGCTCGTGAATCCAGGTTCGGTGGTCTGATCGCACCGCAGTCCATCGCCGTGGCACTGGATTACGGCCATGGTGCCGCGCCCGCATGCGTGGGACACATTCCGAACAGCCACCTGATCTTCGGTGGTGAGGAGTGGTGGTTCTACGGCTGCCCGGTACGCCCGGGCGACCAGCTGTTCCAGGAGCGCCGATTCCACGACTACAAGGTGGTGGAGACGAAATTCGCCGGGCCGACGATGTTTTCGCGCGGTGACACCGTGCACAGGAATCAGCACGGAACGCTGGTGGCAAAGGAGCGGTCGACGGCGATCCGCTACCTCTACGAGGAAGCCACCAAACGCGGCATGTTCGAAAGCCAGCTCGGGGAGATCAAGCGCTGGACGCAGCACGAACTCGAGGAGATCGAACGGGTGCGCCGCGATTGGCTCGAGTCCAACCGCATGGGTATCTCACCGCGGTTCGACGAAGTGAAGATCGGTGACACCCTGCCGCCGCGGGTGATCGGCCCGCACACCATCGCGAGCTTCACCACCGAGTACCGTGCATTCCTGTTCAACATCTGGGGCACGTTCCGCTGGGTGTCGCCACCCGGCGTCGACGATCCCTGGGTATACCAGGACCCGGGCTGGGGCAAGGACTTCGCGTTCGACGAGGAAGACGCGATGATCGATCCCCGTAAGCGCGACGGGCTGTATGTGGGTCCGTCACGGGGCCACATCGATGCCGACCGGGCAAGCGAAGTCGGGATGGCGCGCGCGTATGGCTACGGCGCGACGATGGGTGCGTGGTGCACCGACTACCTTGCCTACTGGGCGGGCTATGACGGCATGGTGCGTCACACCAAGGCCGACTTCCGCAACCCCGCCTTCGAGGGCGACGTGACGTATTTCGACGGCGAGATCATCGGCAAGGAGCCGGAGTCCGTGTGGGGCGTTCCGCTCGTCCAGGTGAAGCTGCGCCTGGCGAATCAGGACGGTGACGTGCTGGTCAGCTGCACGGCCGAGGTCGAACTGCCCCTGGTGTAGCGATGACCGAAGCGGTTTCTGAAGCCTCGCAATCGATTTCGCTGGTCTCAGGGCCTCCGCTGGCCGAAGAGCCCGGTCTCGGATCGCTGACATTGCCGGGCTTCCTGCGGGAAGTGACGCAGATGTACGGCGATCGGGAGGCGATCGCCTTTCCGGCCGGTGGCGGTGTCACGCGCTGGACCTACCGGCAGCTGTGGGATCGGGCGGTCGAGGTGGCCCGGGCGCTGCGGGCCTGTGGCGTGGGCAAGGGCACCCGGGTCGGGGTGCTGATGACCAACCGGCCCGAATGGCTTTCGGCGGTGTTCGGTGTCGCGATCGCCGGTGGCGTGGCAACCACGCTCAGCACCTTCTCTACGGGCCCCGAGCTCGAATATCTGTTGCAGTCGTCCTGCGCGTCGGTGTTGCTGTTCGAACGCAGCGTGCTGAAGAAGGATTTCGCGGCGGTCTTGACCGACCTCGAACCCGCGATCGCCGGTTCGGCCGTCGGCACGCTGCAATCCGCCAAGTTCCCCTATCTGCGCCGGCTCGCGATGATCGGCGAAGCTGCGCCCGGCATCGACACCTGGGAAGAGTTCCTGGCCCGCGGCGCGGGCGAGCCGCCCGGATTGGTCGAGGCGACCGCAGCGGCGGTCCAGCCCAGTGATCCCGGCGTGTTGTTCTTCTCATCCGGGTCGACCAGTAAACCGAAGGGCATCTTGAGTGCGCACCGGGGAGTCTGCATTCAGATGTGGCGCTTCCGGCGCCTGTACCGATTCGGGCCCGAGGACCATGTTCGCTGCTGGTCCGCTAACGGCTTCTTCTGGTCGGGCAACTTCGCCATGTCGCTCGGCTCGACCCTCGCAGCAGGCGGTTCGCTGGTGCTGCAGCGCACGTTCGTCGCCGAGGAGGCTCTCGAGTTGATGGCCGCCGAGCGGGTGAACTTTCCGTTCGCGTGGCCCCACCAGTGGGGGCAACTCGAGAGCGCGCCCAACTGGGAGCAGGTGGATCTGAGCAGCATCCGGTTCGTGGACGTCAAGACACCGGTCGCACGTCATCCGACCGTATCGACCACGTGGTGCGAGCCCGGTCACGCCTACGGCAACACCGAGACCTTCACGATCACCACGAATTACCCCGCCAACACCCCGGCGGAGGTACACGCCGAGAGCAGCGGTGTGCCGCTGCCGGGTGTGACCCTCAAGATCGCGGATCCCCTCACCGGCGCCATCGTGGGTCGCGGTGGATCCGGGGAGATCTGCGTGAAGGGTCCGACCCTGATGCTGGGCTACATCGGCACGCCGCTGGATGAGACGCTCGACGCCGACGGCTTCCTGTGCACCGGCGACGGCGGCTACCTCGATGCCGACGGCCGGCTCTACTGGGAGGGCAGGCTCACCGACGTCATCAAGACGGGCGGGGCCAATGTCTCCCCCCGCGAGGTCGACGAATGCCTCATCCAGCACACCGGCATCAAGGTCGCCCAGACCGTCGGAGTACCGCACGAGACCCTGGGTGAGGTCGTCGTCTCCTGCGTCGTGCCGCACCGCGGTGTGACCCTGCAGGCCGGCGAGATCCGGGCGTTTCTGTCGGAGCGTCTGGCCAGTTACAAGGTGCCGCGCCACGTGCTCTTCTTCCGTGACGACGAGATCGCGCTCACCGGCAACGCGAAGATCAAATCCGGCGATCTGCGCAAGTTGGCTGCCGAGCGACTGTCCGGGTAGCGATGAACTCCGCGGCCGACCCGGCGCGGGAATCAACCCGTCGTCGCCGGTGTCGTGACGCCCGACTGCTGGGTGCCCTGTCCCTTGCGCAGGGTGTCCAGCAGTTCGCGGTAGGGCCCGACCAGGTAGGCGGTGTCCCCGGCGCACAGCGCGGTGTCGCGCCGGGGATGCAGCCGCAGCGCCGATCCCGGGCGCTCGATCGCGATCACCCGGGTCTGGGTGGACAGCTCCTGCATCCGGATGCCGTCGAGTTCGCTGCCGGGTTCGACATGCACGCCGCCGACCATGAAGGACCGCTGTCCCACCGAGAACGTGCCGAGGACCTGCAGGCCCAGCGCCGCGCCGATGAACCACGGGGTAGCCAGCTCCACCGTCGAGCGCACGTGCTCGAACCCGAACCGGGACCCGATCGCCGCGCCCAGCGTGCGGTCGTAGATCCGCAGCACGATCGGCACGCGGGGCGGGCTGATCTCCTTTAGCACGATGCCCGTCTCGACGTTGACCATGTCGTTCTGGGTCAGCACGGCCACCGCGCGCGCATGGTCGATGCGCGCGGCCGCCAGCGTCTGACGCAGCGTGGCGTCGCCGAAGATCACCGGCACCCCGAGTTCGGCCACCGCCTCCAGGTAGCGGTTGTCGTCGCTACGCTCGATGACGGCGACGTCATAGCCGGCGGCCTTGAGGTCGGTGGCGACGCGGATGCCGAACGAGCCCAGCCCGACGACGATGATGTGGTTGCGCAGATGCCGGACCCGGCGCCGGCCGGACGAACTCGCCAGCCGGCGGGACAGCAGGACGTCGGCGACGAACGCGACCACGATCGCCGTCGTCGTGACCCCGGCGAACATCAGCACGATGCTGAACATCCGCAGCCAGGTCGGCTGGTCGAGAAACGTGAAGTCGCCGTAGCCGACGGTGGCGATCGTCTCGGTGGAGAAGTACAGCGCATCGATCCAGCTCATGCCCGGGTGCCGGTAGGCGAAGCGCAACAGCACGGTGGCGCCGATCAGCAGCGTCAGCGACGCCGCCAGCGCGCGGTAGAACAACGGGTTGAGGTCCTCCCGGAATGCGTTCACGGTGTCCACCGCCCGCACCACGGGAGAGCGGACCGGCCCGGCCGACGCCAGCGGCCGGGCCACTTCGATGCCCTGCTCGCGTAGCTCGTGGGCGGTACCGATCACCGCGGTCAAGTCGCCGGCACGCACCGGGTGGTCGCGGCCGGGGCAGGCGATCACCTCGCCGGGTGTGCGGGAATGCTCGCCGTGGATGACCGCCACCGGGGCCAGATCGCCGAACATCGCGCGTAACGTCGAATCTTGTTGAGCGGCAGCCCCGGAGACGATGAAGTCGACCCCCGCCACCGAGATGGTGTGGGTGGTCCGGTTCAGGCAGGCCTCGACGACCGACGGTGCGGCGAGGTCGGCGACGTCCAGGATCGCGCCGGGCCCGTTGTTCTGGGCCATCGCCGCGCGCAGCACCGAGTTGGCCAGCCGCGCCACCACCCGCACCCCGGGATTGGCCTGCCGGGCCAGCAGCGCGATCTCCAGGTTCAGATCGTCGTCGTCGTCGGCGCAGACCACCGCCTCGGCCGTCGCGATCCCGGCGGCGGCCAGTTCGGCCGGCGATTGCACGGTGACCACATGGGCGCCCGCGGTGCGGAACTCCTCGATGATCCGCACGCCGAGGGCGTCGTCACCGCAGACGATGATGTGACGTGCCATGCCGCTGAACGCTACTGCGGAAATCCCCGCCGCGACGGGTGAAGATGGGGGTATGGTTTCCAGCCCCACGAGCCCCAGGATCCCGAAAATCTACGTCAAGGCGTGCATCAACGGTGCCCGCACCCCCGACCAGCACCCCAACCTGCCCGTCACCCCGGAACAGCTCGCGGCCGAGGCGCTCGCGGCGCATGCGGCGGGGGCCAAGGCGGTGCACATGCACCCCAAGAGTGCCGACGGGGTCGATTCGCTGCTGGCCGCCGAGGTGGACGCCGCGGTGGCGGCGGTCCGGCACGCCGCCCCCGGGCTGCCGCTGGGCGTGACCACCGGGTACTGGGCGCTGCCGGATGCCCGGCAGCGGCTGCGCGCCGTCGAGAGCTGGAGCGTGCTGCCCGACTTCACGTCGCTGAACTGGCACGAGCCCGGATCGCCGGAGCTGGCCGAGGTGATCCTCGGGCGGGGACTGGGGGTCGAGGTGGGCATCTTCCACGCCGAGGCCGCACAGTCGTGGGCCGCGTCCGACATCGCGCCGCATTGCATGCGGGTGATGATCGAACTCGGTGCCGACGCCGACCTCGCCACCGCCGACGAACTGATCTCGATGGTGGCCGCGGCCGGCTCGCCGGCCCCGATCCTGCTGCACGGCCTCGACGAAAGCTGTTGGCCCCTGCTCGAACACGCGGGCGTGCGGGGCGTGCAGACCAGGATCGGGATGGAGGACACGCTGCTGTTGCCGGACGGTTCCACCGCGGACGGCAACGCCGCGCTGGTGTCGGCCGCCGTCGAGCTGCTCAGTCGGTAGCGGCCGCCAGCGCGAAGTCGGCGAAGTCGAAGCCGGGTACCACCACGCAGCTGACCAGGCAGGGCTCGTCGTCGCGGGGAATGGCCCGCTGCCAGCGCCCCGGCGGGATGACGAACTGCGGGCTCTGCCCGGCCACGATGTCGGCGCCGAGCAGGTGGGTGGTCGCGGTGTGCCGACCGTCGCCGGGCGGCGCGTCGGTCAACTCGTCGCCGACCTCGAGCAGCAACGGCCCACCGAGGTGATACATCCACAGTTCCGCGCTGCGCACCGTGTGCCAGGCCGAGTGCTGGCCGGGCATGAGCAGGAACAGGATGGCGGTGCCGGCGTTGCGGGTTCCGGTGTAGTCCGGCGGGAGAACCGACTGCGGAACCGTGAGCTCGCTGCGCCAGGTCTCCCGGAACCAGCCACCCTCGGGGTGGGGAGAAAGGTCCAGCCGACGCGCCCATTCGGGGAGTTCGCTCATCGGTTCACCCTAGTAGTCTTTGGCCATGGCGCGCGCCCGTCCCGGTTGGCTGGTCGCATTTTGTGCCCTGGTGATTGCGGTGAGCGCATGGTTGCCGTGGTTGCGTTCCTCGGCCGACGGCGGGGGGCGGGCCAACGCGATCGGCGGGGTGGCGGGTGTGATGCCGGTACCGCCGCCCGGGTTCGGGGTCGGTCAGTTGATCGTGCTGCTGGCGTCCACGTTGGTGGTGGCCGCCGCGATGTCGGCGCGCGGCATCTCGGCGCGCATCGCCTCGACGGTGGCGCTGGCGATTTCGGTGGTTCTGGTGGTGCTCGCCGTCTGGTACTACCGGCTCTACGTCTACCCGCCGGTGTCGGCCGGTTACGGCCTCTATGTCGCCGCTTCGGTGGCGGGGGTGGCGGTCTTGCTGTCGGTCTGGACGATGTTCGCGGCGTGGCGGGCAACCTCGCGGGGCCGGATGGCGGCCGGTGGCGGGCCGGCGTGAGCGGCTTCGTCACGCCGGTGTCGTTGACCGGTGAGCGCTGGGTCAGTCTGGAACCGCTTACCCGTGAACACCTTTCGGAGATCGAAGCGGCGTCCGCCGACGGCGAACTGGGCCGGTTGTGGTTCACCGCGGCGCCGAAGCCCGGGGCGGCCGGTGACTGGGTCGACATGCGCCTGGCGCTGCAGAGTCCGGAGACCGGGTTGACGTTCGTGGTGCGTGGCCGGGACGGTGCCCTGGTCGGGTCGTCGAGCTACCTCAACGTGGACGGTCCCAACCGCCGGCTGGAGATCGGAAACACCTGGTACGTGGCGGCCGCGCGGCGCTCCGGGGTCAACACCGAGACCAAGCTGCTGATGCTCGGTCACGCGTTCGAAGACCTGGGTTGTGTCGCAGTGGAATTCCGCACGCATTTCTTCAACGCCGCCAGTCGTGCGGCGATCGAGCGGTTGGGCGCCAAGCGCGACGGCATACTGCGCAGTCATCAGCTACTGCCCGACGGTTCGCGCCGCGACACCGTGGTGTATTCGATTCTGGACATCGAATGGCCCGCCGTGCGGTCCAACCTGACGTTCCGGCTGGACCGCGACGGCTGACCGGTCGGCCTACTCGGAGTCGACGGTCGTGGGCTCGATGGATCGCTGTTTACCGGTGTGGCTGACCTCGATCTTGCGGGGCTTGGCACGCTCGGCGACCGGGATGGTCACCGTCAGCACGCCGTTCTCGTAGGTCGCGGAGATCGCACCGGTGTCGATGCCCTCGCCGAGGGCCAACTGCCGGCGGTAGCTGCCGAAGAACCGCTCGTTGGCGAGCCACTGCGCCGAATCGTCCGATCGGGCGGTGCGGTGCGCAGAGATCGTCAACGTGCCGTTGTCGACGTCGACGTCGACGGAGCCGGGATCGACACCGGGCAGGTCGGCGGTCAACACATAGTGGTCATCGATCTTGCAGAGGTCCATCGGCATGAACCGGGGAGTGCGAGTCGATCCTGTCTGGTTGGTCAGCAAGCCCCGGGTCAGGGCGTCGAGGTCACTGAACGGATCAAAACGAAGCACAGTAATCCACCTCCTATGTCACTCAGAGCCCGCCACCCCGGCGGGCAGCCAAATCACTGTGCACCTGCGAGATTAGCACTCTCGCCGTGAGAGTGCCAGGTCCGTGCGGTCGTGGAATCAGTGCGCGACCCGTGGGCGCAAGATGGTGGTTGCTGTGCGTTCTGCACGTCGACGACGACCAGGGCCGGTATTCGGCCGATCCGCCGGTGTGGTCATGTCGTTCCCTCTGCCCGCGGCAGGATGTGAGTCCCCCGCAGGCGTCCGTGGCAGTGGTCGCAGACCAGGGCCGGCGTGAAGCGGCGGTCACACCCATTGTGGGTCAGGATCACCGCCGGGCCCTCCGCGCTGCGGAACCAGCGCTGCGCCCACGCCAGTGCACACACCAGCACCGGGAAGAACGCCCGGCCCTTCTCGGTCAGCCGGTAGCGGCCGTCGATGTTGTCGAGGATGCCCTCGGTGGTGAACACCGACAGTCGGTCGGCGAGCGTTCCCGGCGGCGCGGCGAGCTGGTTCTGGTAGTCGGTGAACCGTGAGAGGCCGACGAACGAGGCCACCAGCAGCGCGAACCCCCACCGGTCGCCGATGACGCTCATCGTCTGCGGGAACAGCAGGCCCGCGCCGGTGCGGCGCGCTCCGGCGCGGCGCCGGGTCACCGCCGATGGCACCGAGCGTTCCCAGGATCCGCTCGGGCCCCACTGCGCCACCACGTCCTTCGCGCCCACCGTGGCACCGCACGACCGGCAGGTGAGCAGCGGCGCGAAATCGGCTCCGCACAACGAGTGTCGCATGGCCGGCAGCGGTTCGGCGTGATCGGCCACCCACCGTCGCTCCCACTCCCAGATCGAGGTGAGCATCGGCCACAGCGCGCGACCGCGCGCGGTCACGAGGTACTCCGAGCGGACCGGGTTGGTCCGGTATTCCCGGCGGGTGAGCAGATCTTCGGCGACCAGTGCGGCAAGCCGGCCGGACAGCACCGCGTGCGACACCGGCAGCGCGGCGGTGAAGTCACCGTAGCGGCGGGCCCCCAGCAGCGCTCGTTGGATGATCAGCAGCGTCCATTCGTCGCCGAGGACGGCGAGCATCCGGGCCACCGCGTTGGGCGGGCCGGGCAACTAGAGCCCGATCGACGCGGCCGCCGAGTCGGTTTCGCGCCACCTGGGCAGATCCGGGCCGGCAGCCCAGGTCGAATGTGTGCCGCTGGAGATCCGTTCGGGCAGAGCGATTTTGCAGACCGGTCCGTCGGCGACCCGGGCCGCGTCGAACACCAGACAATAGGATGCGTCGGCGGTCATGTCGGTGGTCAGCGTGACCAGGTATCCGTCGTCCTCGGCGGAGCCGCCCACCCGCGGAGCCATCGCGGTCTCGCTGCCGTAGACACCGTCGTCGAACGCGAACCGCTGTTCGCCGCCGGTCAGCAGGTCGTGCCGGACCAGCCCGTCGAACAGGAACCAGGCCGGCTTGCCGGTCGCGGCATAGGTGTAGCGATACCGGCGTCCCGCGTAGCCGGGGTTGATCATGCCGAACTCGGAGATGGTGTCGGTCAACGGTTCCTCGCGCCCCTGCCCGGTCTTCACGTTGAAGCGCCAGCGGTGCAACCGGGTCTGCATGCGGTCCAGGGCCAGGAACCGGAACGCCCGCCGCCAGCGGTTGCCCATGCCGTTGTCCGCGGGCTCCGGGTCGCCCTGGTAGAACCCGTCGAGCACGATCTCGTCGCCGTCCTCGTAGGCGTTGGGGAAATGCAGGACGTAGGTCGGGTCGGCCTCGAACCAGGTGACCTGGGCGGTGTCGCCGCGGCGCGGGACGACCGCGAAGCGCGACGCAATGTCGCGGTGGAACCGCGGCAGGTGGACGTTGCGCTCGAGCAGCGCCGCATCCCAGAAAAGCGGAAAATCGTTGAGGATCACGTAGTTTTCGGTGAACGCCATGTCATGCGGCAGCCGCGGACCCGGCAGCGGGACGTCCACCCCGTGTACCACCCGGCCCGCGGCGTCCACCGCGCCGTAGCGCAGGTACGGCTCCTGCTTGCTGTAGCTGAAATACAGCAGCTCACCGGTTCGGTCGTCGACCTTCGGGTGCGCCGACACCCCCCAGTCGGACGGAAAGCCCCCGTGCCAGGTCTCCTTGCCCAGCGCATCGCCGCTGCACGGGTCGATCCGGTACAGGTCGCCACATTGGTAGTGGCTGGTCAGCGCGACACCGCGGTGCACGACGACGTCGGTGGACGACGCATCCTTCATCAGCGTGCGCGCGCCCCAGCCGTAGTCGCGGCGGGCCAGTTCCACGGGTTCGGCGATGCCGGGCCACAGCGGCCCGCCGGCGGCGTTCTCCTCGGCGAAACCGTCGGTGCGAACGAACCTGTTGCGGTAGAAGGCCTTTCCGTCGCGGAACCCGACGATGTGCAGCATGCCGTCGCCGTCGAACGGGTGGTAGTTCTTCAACGCCGGGTGCAGCGGGTTCTCGGTGTTGCGCAGATAGACCCCGTCGAGGTCATCGGGAATGCTGCCCTCGACCGCCACCAGGTCGTCGTCGTCCCACTCGCAGGTCTGTGGTCGCCACGGGCCGGTGCGGTACGGATGATCGTCGTCGGCCGGCAACGTGGACAGGAACCTGCCGACGATCTCGGGGTGGGTGCGGACGGTCAATTTTTGCTCCCTGTCGGGCCTTTCACGATGAAGCTGACGGTGGTGGCGGTGCTGCCGCCGAAGTTGAGCGTGCCGAACGTCGAGGCGCCCTCGACCTGGTAGTCGTCCGCGGTTCCGCTGACCTGGCGGGCGGCGTCCAGCAGCATCCGGATCCCGGATGCGCCGACCGGGTGGCCCCCGCCGATCAGGCCGCCACTCGGGTTGATCGGAAGCCGACCGCCGATCTCGATGTCGCCGCTCTCGATCGCCTGCCAGGACTGGCCGGGTGCGGTCAGCCCGATATGGTCGATCGCGAGGTACTCGCTGGGCGTGAAGCAGTCGTGCACCTCGAAGCCGTCCACCCGGTCGAGGGTGACCCGGGCCCGGTCGAAGGCGTCCTGCACGGCCGCGCGGACATGGGGCAGGACGTAGGGGTCATCGGCCGAGCGGCCCAGCTTCTGGCGCAGGCCGAGGCCGACGGTCCGGTGCCCCCAGCCGTCGATCCGGCCCAGCGGACGGGCCCCGGGGTGGGCGCGCAGCCAGTCGTCGGTGACCAGCACGACGCCGGCGCCGCCGTCGGTGATCGGGCTGCAGTCGAACCGGCGCAGCCTGCCCTCGACCACCGGGTTCTGGGTGTCGTCGGCGGTCAACGGTTCGGGAACCGACCAGGTGCGGGTCTGTGCGTTGCGGTTGGCGCGCGCGTTGGTGAGATTCAGCGACGCGATGGCCCGCAGGTGGCCGTCGTCGAGACCGTAGCGGCGGTCGTACTCGGCGGCCACGGCCTCGAACACGTGCGGCCACATGAACTTCGCGTCGGCGCCCTCGTGTCCGGTCCAGGCCGCCGTGCCGAGGAACGAGGTCGCGGTGTCGCCGGGCACGGTCTTCTCCAGTTCGACGCCGACGACCAGGGCGCTCTGGTACGCGCCGGAGCGCAGGTCGGCGAGCGCCGCGAGCGTGGCGACGCCGCCGGAGGCGCAGGCCGCCTCGTGGCGGGTCGCCGGGGTGCTCCACAGGCCGTCGACGACGGTGGCCGGCATCGCCCCCAGGTGCCCCTGGCGGGCGAACAGCTCGCCGAACGCGTTGGCCACGTGGACCACACCGATGTCCGCCGGGTCGACCCCGGCCGCGTCGAGTGTGCCGGTGACGATCTCGCCGGTCAGACCGGCGAAGTCGCACCCCTCGCGGTCGAGATTGCGCGCGAAATCGCTCTGGTATCCGCCCAGGATCCACACCTGCGGGCCGTCCATGGGCGCGACGCTACTACAACTAACAGAGTGACAACAGCAGGCGGCCCCGCCGGCTGAGTTCTGAACCGGCGAGACCTGGGCAGAATGCGAATGTCGACCGTCGCCTCTGCCTTCGGGCTGCATTGCCCCGTGACGGACACCGCAAACCCGGCAACGGCCCGCCGAAACCGAACTTGTGCGCGAGAATCGGGCGGAAACCCGCACACAAGCTCAGTCTCGACGCGCCGGACGGGGGTTCTGCGATCAGCGCTGTGACGACGGCGGCCTCGCTGGTCGTCTTCCCGGTGCTCGCCGGTGCGGTGGGTGGCGCGGTCGCGGTGATCCGCACACCGTCGCCGGCGCTGGTGAGCGGTGTGCAACACCTGGCGGCCGGCATCGTGATGGCCGCGGTGGCCGGCGAGGTGCTGCCCGAACTGCAGGCAAGCGGCCCGCTGTCGTTGATGGTGATCGGGTTCGCGACGGCGGTGGCGCTGCTGCTGGTGATGAGCCGATTCGAGGGCGACGGCGACGCGGCCGGCGGTGTGCCCGTCGGATTCCTCGCGGTGATCGGTGTCGACCTGCTGATCGACGGCCTGCTGGTGGGGGCCAGCGCGGCGGTGTCCGCCGGCACCGCAACGATCATCACGGTGGCGCTGACCGCCGAGGTGCTGTTCCTGGGCCTGGCGGCGGCGCTGCAACTCATGCGCTGCGGGATGAGCCGGGTCGCGGCCGCCGCGGTCACGGCCGGGCTGAGCCTGGTGGTGGCCGTCGGTGCGATCGTCGGCGCGCTGCTGCTGGCCGACGCCAGCGCGCCGGTTCTGACGTTCGTGCTGGCGTTCGCCGCTGCCGCGCTGCTGTGGCTGGTCGTGGAGGAGTTGCTCGTCGAGGCCCACGAGACGCCGGAGCGGCCCTGGATGGCGGCGATGTTCTTCATCGGCTTTCTCGCGCTGTTCTGTCTGGAGGCGTTGGGGTGAGCGGGTTGCGCAGCGGTGAGACGGTATGCGGCGACGGTGCACTGATCCGGCACCTCGAATCGGGGGCCGGGACGCCCGTCGTCCTGCTGCCGGGCTGGTCGCAGCCGGCGCAGAGCTTCGAGTCTCAGCTGCGCTCGCTGTCCGACCGGTGGCGGGTGGTGGCGATCGATCACCGTGGGCACGGCCGGTCCTCGACCCCGCCGATCGGCTACCACCTGCACCGGCTGGCGGCCGACGTCCACGACGTGCTGACCACCCACGATCTCGACGGCGTACACCTGCTGGGCCACTCGATGGGCGCCGCGGTCGTCTGGTCCTATCTCGAGTTGTTCGGCACCGAGCGGCTGCGATCGCTGGTGTTCATCGACCAGATGCCCTGTGCGCTGCGCAATCCGGGTTGGACCGACGACGAGGCGGCCGACGCCGGTGCGACGATGGACCCGGCCGGCCTGTTCGAATTCACCGACCTGCTGCGCGGCCAGGGTCCCGACCCGCGCGGGGGCTTCCTCTCCGACGTCACCTCGCCGGGTTTTCCCGCCGAGCGATTGGCCTGGCTGGCCGAGCAGAACGGGCTGTTCGACCGGCGCTACGCCGCAGATCTGATCTTCGATGTGGCGACCCACGACTGGCGTGCCCTCATCCCGCACATCGAGCTGCCCACGCTGGTGATCGCCGGGGGCTCGGTCAACGTTCCGTTGGCCTCGCAACGGTGGATCCACCGGCGGGTCGGGGGGTCGCGCTTCGCCTGCGTCACCGGGAGCGGCGGTGGCACGCACTTCCCGCATCTGGAGAATCCGTCGGCGTTCGACACGGCTGTGGTGGCCTTCTTGGAGGGCCCGAACGCCCGACCGTGACGGCACAACACAGGTAGCGTCGGGCCCCCTGAGCAGGATCGGTTCGGACGCTTCTGCCGTCCGAATCGGTGTCGCCGGTGTGGCGTCGATGACGCTGCTCGCGGGTGTGGTTCGGAGACGGCAGAGGAGAACGCGTCGTCGACGGCCTGGTCTGCGAGCCCGGCGAAAGTTCCTTGCGCGCAGGCACTCCCGAGGCAACCGTGGACGGTGAATGCCCGGCGGGGACCACGGTCACGGTCAGCTCCATGAACGGCGGCTTTCCCGGGGGCGTCGACTGGTCCACGGTCTGCGCCGTGGCCGAGCGTCCCCACGCGGGCCTGGGCGGCGACGGCCGCGCCGTAGTCCGGCGCGCTGTCCTCGGTCTCCCTGCTCAACGGTGCTTGTCGGCGGATTCGATGAATGTCAAAATCGACGGACCATGAGTGAAACACCCGTCACCCACCAGCTCCGCCACGACCTCTCCATCGATCAGCGGGTCGCCCTCAAACACGCTGCAGCGGCCCTCGAGCGCGAGTTCGACGGCAGGATCGGCGCAGAGACCGTCGATACATTCCTGCATTCCTCGTACGAGCAATTCGCCGACCACGCCAAGGTTCCCAACTTCCTGCCCCTGCTGGCCGAGCGATTCACACGTCAGCGACTGCACGCGCTCGAACGGGCGGAGGGTAGTGCGGACGGTAAACCCACCGCCCTGTTCCTGTGTACGCACAACGCCGGACGATCGCAGATGGCGCTCGGCTACTTCACCCATCTGGCCGGCGAGGCCGCCCACGCCTGGTCGGGCGGCTCGCAACCCGGTCACGAGATCAATCCTGCGGCCATCGAGGCGATGGCCGAGGTCGGCATCGACATCACCGGCGAGTTTCCCAAGCCGTGGACCGACGAAATCGTGCGGGCCGCCGATGTCGTCATTACGATGGGTTGTGGTGACACTTGCCCCGTCCTTCCCGGCAAGCGGTACGAGAACTGGGATCTGCCGGACCCGGCCGGCCAGTCCGTCGAGGCGGTGCGCGCCATCCGCGACGACATCGAAGGGCGCGTCCGCCACCTTCTCGACGAACTCGGGGTCGCTGCCGCGACCTGAGCCGCCCTGCGTGCGGTTCGGGGTCAGCGAGGTGACATGCCCGATGGGGTTGCATCGGCATAGCTCCAGCGAACTTCGACCGACCGATGGTCAAACCGGGGTCACCCCGGGTGCGGCGTGCGGCGCCGGGTGCGGCAGGAACGGATGACCGTTCCCACCGCACCCTGAGCAGTTGTTGCTCGCTACGTTTCTGACGGCGCCGAATCAGGCGGCGGTCGCGTTGCCGCCGTCCCCCGACTCATGGTCGCCGGCGTCGTTTCCGGAGTCGTCATTGCCGGGTTTGGTGTCGTTGCCGGATTCGTCGCTGCCGGATTCGTCGCCGGATTCGTCGCCGCCGAGTTCGTCGCTGCCGGATTCGTCGCCGGATTCGTCGCCGGATTCGTCGCCGTCGAGTTCGTCGCCGCCGAGTTCGTCGCCGGTGAGCTCGTCGCCACCGGACTCGTCGCCGGACTCGTCACCGCCGAGTTCGTCGTCGCCGGTGCCCTGCGCGGAGCCTTCCGATCCGCCGCCGGCGGACTCGTCCTGCCCACCTGGCAGCGGATCCGTCGCCGGGTCCTCGTCGAGGGTCTGCACCGACAGCGAGTCGAACTCTGCGGGACCCTCGCTGATCGACGACCTCATCACATCCGACGCGGAATCGCCGGATTCCTCGTCATCGACGATGTCGCTTGGCTGGAGCGGATTGCCCTGACCGTCCCCGCCGATCGCCTTGCCGATGAGCTGGTCCAACCCGATGAGCGAGCCGATGAGGCCCGGACCCTGTCCCGGGAGGACGATCGGGGGCAAGTCCGGCAAGGAGGCACTGATATCCACGGCGTTGAACAGCGAGCCCCCCGGACTGAGCAGCCCACCCATCGCGATACCGACGCTGTCGACACCATCGGGCAGGTCGATGTTCAGCAGGCCGATCAGCGGGGCCAGGTTGAGGACCGTGCCGCCGTTCAAGAAGGCGTTGGTCATGTTCGCCGGGATGTCGACCAGGTCATTGAGCGCAGCCGCGAAATCGGGCTGCTCACCGAACAGGTTCTCGACGATGCCCTCGACGCCGGCTGCGAGAACGATGAGGGGCCCGATCACCGGCCCAACGAGGCCGAGCAGCGCTCCGCTGAGGTACGTCGTGGTCAGCGCGACCAGGGGCTGGAGGTCCTCCGGGATGATCGGAGGAATGATAACGATCGGAGGAATGGGGGGTGGGAACTCGATCTGCAGGCCGTTCACGAGGATGTCGTAGATGGCGGCGTGCGCCTCGTCGAGGGTGCTGGTGTCCTCGGCGAACGGGGCTTCGATCGCTGCGCCGAGGTTGGCCACGATCTGATCCACGATCAGTCCGATGTCGGGCAGCTCCGACAGGTAAAGCAGCTGATTGGCAATCACCTGCCGGGTTATCGGAAAGGGCGCCTCCAGGTACGCATTGACCAGCGCGGCGACGTTGGCCTTGGAGTTGTTCCACACCTCCAGCCACGGCGTGATGGGGTCGAACCCCGCAGTGAACGCGACCGACTGTGAGCTGGCCGCATGGGCGGTCGTCGCCGCATCCGCAGGCAGTGCCTGGACGGGGGCGAGAGCAATCGCGCTCGCACCGAACATCGCGACACCGGCGGTGAGATACGAACGGACGGATATCTGCATTGTGACCCTCACGTTTCAGAGTTGTGACCTCGTAGTCATCACAGAACGTAGCTGAGATCGAGCTGAGAATGCGGAATATCAGCAAACTTACAAAAGTTGCTGGCCACAAGGGCAGGGTTGCCTTCCCGCGGCCGTCGGGCGCCGGGGAGTGGTCCCGGGCTGCCAGCGGGCCCGACCGCCGCCGCAGCCTCCGGTTCCTGCCCGACTGCCCGCCCGGTTTGTCCACGCCATGGGCGGGTGCCCCGGACTTGCCCGGGCCCGTGTAGCCGCTAGCGCACCGACCATACCTGGCGGAACTTGCCGCTTCTCGGGTCGATCGCCGGCGGTTCGGCCGCGTGTTCCACGACGACTGGCGCGGTTCCCTGTGCGGCGAAGAACGCCTGCAGCTGCTCGTCGATCGCACGCCACACCTGTTCCGGGTCGGCGCCGGACGACATCTCCAGTCGCACGCTCAAGGCCCGCGGGCCGGTGCGGACAGCCTGGCACCGGTGCACACCGGGGGTCTCCTCGATGACCTCCACCAGCGCCAGCGGCAGCACCGTGACCGTCGTCCCGTCCGGTGCGTCGAACGAGAGGAGGTCGCTGGTACGGCCTTCGACGGAGATCGCCGGCAGCCGATTACCGCACCTGCATGGCGTGTCGGCCACTTTCACCCGGTCGCCCAGGTCGTAGCGGATCAGCGGCTGCACCCGGTTGGCCAGGTTGGTGACCAGAACCGTGTGGGAGACAACGCCCGCCGCGACCGGCCGGTAGTTCTCATCGACCGGCTCGAACAGATACCAGTCGCTGTTGACGTGGAAGAAGCCGTACCGGCATTCCATCGACAAGCCCGGGAACTCGGCTGAGGCATACCGGTTTTCCACCGGGCAGCCCAACGCCGACTCGATACCGGCGCGCAGCGCCGCCGTCAGCTGCTCACCTGCGGTGACCGCCAGCAGCGGCCGGATCGCCAGCCGGCCGGCCCGTTGTTCACCGGCCAGCAACCCCAATGCGCTCGGGTAGCCCTCGAGGACCGTGGGCTGAAACTCGTCGATCTCGCCGACCAGATCGGGCAGCGGCCGCAGCACCGAGAACACGCGCACACGGTCGGCGAGAAAGCGGCTGCGCCGGCGGGCAGACTCCAACGCGGCGAAGGCGCCGACGTGCCCGTCGGCGACGAACAGTGCTGCCACCCGCAGACCGCGCCGCAGCACCCCGGACAGCAGGTTCCGGCGAGCGATGAACCGTCCTTCGCCGCGCCGGCCCACGAACTGGAATACCGCCCACGACGCGTCGTCGTGAATCAGGATGGCCGGCTCCCCGCTCGTTCCCGACGTCGTCGCGACGTGGTAGCGGCCCAGGTAGCGAGCCCCCACGAGCGAGTGGTCGGACAGGAAGTCGCGCCGCAGCGAGGCGATGGTGATGTCCGGGTCGGTGACCCAGTCGTCGAAGTGTGCCATCAGGTCGCGCTTGGACACGATGGGCAGTGACGCCAACTGCGCCGGCCCCGCAGGGACGTGTCGGTACAAGCGGCGGTAATACGGCGAGGCCGTTCGGGCATGCTGGACGAGCGCCTGCAGCCGGGCCTGCCGGCGGTGGGAGGCGGCATTGTCGGCACCGCGCCGGAAACGCCAAGCCTCCCAGGCGATCAGCGTCACGCGACCGGCTGCGCGAATATCTCGCGCAGGTCGTCGTGGAAATCTCGGTCGCATGTGCTGCCCCGCTCACCCGACCGCGCTATCGCTCGCCGGTGATGTCCGGACGAAGCAACGAACGCATGTTGTGCACCTGCAGGCAGCAAACACCGCCTCGAGTGCCGGCAGCATCGGCACACGTCGGACCAGGACCCGTCGTGCGCTCCGGCGCCTCATGGGGATCCTCCCGTGAGGGTCAGATCGGGCAAGGTGATTTCCCCACCGTGTCAGCATCGAGGCGCCGGGACGGATGCTGTAGGGGCCAAGGTCACCTCCATCTCGTCCTGTGGTGCCTCACTCCCGTGGCCGTGGATCAGCGAGGCGCGTGATGAGCTCCGGGCAGGGGCGCCTTGCCGCCTGCCGCACGACGGCTTCCCGCTCTTTGTCTGCTGAATCGTCGCCGGCTTGAAGTCGCGGCGACCTTCACACGCGACCGCATAGCATTGGTCGGAGCCAATTCGAGGGATCGCCGATGACATTCACGCCGGCCGCGCGAATTCGTCTGCGACACGGAAGTTCCACAGATCCGGAGCTGGACAGTGCAAAACGACGAGGGTTCTCAGGCCGGAATGGTCTCGACTCTGACGACACTCCCCAGTCACAGGCGGGACCACCCAGCCTGATGAAAGGGCTCATCCTGACGACCGCTGATGGATGCGTACAGCTCGGTGTGCCAGCGGCCAACGGCGGCACGGGGTCTGGGCGATGATCGGCTGCTGGCCGGGCTATGCGGTGAAGGCCGTCCATTTGGTCGCGCCCGACTGCAGGGCGTGCCCGTCGTCGGGGCGGAGTGACCGGTGTGGCTGATTCTGGCCGGGGCCATGTTCGCTGTCGCCGTGGTGTTCTCCATGCTCGGCCAGGGTGGCGGCGCGTTGTATACCCCGCTGCAGGTGTGGACGGGGATTGAGTTCCACGAAGCCGCGACCACCAGCCTGTTCCTGATCATGGTGACCTCGCTGGCCGCATCCCTCGTCTTCGGGAAGGCGAAACGGATCGACTGGCCGCTGGCCCTCGTGTTGGAGTCGGTGACCACGGTCGGTGGGTTTGCCGGCGGCCTGGGATCGGGGCGGTTCTCGGGTGCGACGCTCTCGGTGATCTTCGCGGCGGTCATCGGCGTGGGTGCGGTTTTCATGATTCGACCGGTGAAGGAGCCCGAGCCGTGCACCCAGGGACATGGTGGCTTTCTGGCCTGGAGCCGGACGCTGGGTGAGCAGCACTATTGCGTGAACATGGCGCTTGCGCTGCCGCTGTCCCTTCTCGTCGGAGCGCTGAGCGGCATGGTGGGCGTGGGGGGTGGTCTGGTCAAGGTCCCGCTCATGGTGCTCGTGCTGGGCGTGCCGATGGACATCGCTGTCGGCTCGAGCGCGCTGATGGTCGGCGTGACCGCCGGCGGTGGGTTTGCCGGCCATCTCCTGCACGGCCACTGGAACTGGAGGCTGTCATTGATCTTGGCTGCGGCAGTGTTCATCGGTGGCCAGATCGGCAGCCGGATCACCCTGAAGCTGGACAAGCGGAAGCTCAAGGTCGCGTTTGGCTGGTTCCTGCTGGTGATCGCGGCGACGATGGTATTCAAGGCGCTGCAGTAGTGCGCAGTACGTAGGGGACTCCAACAGCGAATTCACCGACATGACAAGGAGGGTTCTGCATGAAGCAAGACCAACAGCTGGCTGTCCGTCAACTGGCGCAGCTGGGTAGGGCTCTCGGCGTGTCCTGGGACCGGGTCTTGGAGGCCTCGTTCGTCGTGCACGGCCACCTGTGCGGGGGGATGCCCCTGGGTTTCCGGGCGGGCGTCGCGGCGCTCAAAGCACTCGGCATCACGCGCGAGGAGAACATGGCCCACCTGGTCTTCGTCGAGACCGGAACGGGACATGCGGCCGGGTGTTTCGCCGATGGCGTCCAGACGGCTACCGGCTGCACCTTCGGCAAGGGCCTGATCGAGCGCACCCACTACGGCAAATGGGCACTGAGCCTGGTTGACAAGGCGACCCACCAGGCTGTGCGGATCTCTGTCAAGCCCGAGGTCATGAAAGCCGCACTACAGTCGCCCTTCGTCGGGATGCGGCGTGAGGGCATTGCGCCCACCGAGGTGCCACTGGACACCACTCGCCCGTTGGTCGAAGGACTGATGGGTCGGACGGACGACGAGCTCTTCACCGTTTCGGAGCTCTTCACCCATCCGCTCGCAGCCGCGCCACCCACGTGCTTCGACACCGTGCTGTGCGCCGCGTGCGGCGAGCTGGTGGCCGAGAACAAGGCCCGACTCAAGGACGGAATGCCGGTGTGCCTGCCCTGCTCCGGCTACACCGCATAGTGTTCTCGGATCCTCGCCAAGGGGCCGTTGGGCACTGGGGCAATACCCCGCGGTTCATCGCCGATGAGTGATGCACAAGTGACGAGTCGACACACACGCCGGCGCGAAAATGTGCTCTGACGTGCCCCCGACAGGATTCGAACCTGTGACACCGGCTTTCGCAGCCAATGAATCGCAACGATTGCGGATGATTGTCAGTAAGTAGCGTTGAGCTGTGTGTTCAATGTTGATGGTGCGTTGCTGAACACCGTTACGAGCGCGTGATTCTGAGACATACACGATGAATAAACGATGAGTCACCGACCGTGCGAAACCACTCGCTGGTCACCACCGCTGGTGTCGTTGGCTTATATGCGCTCGAGTGCTTCAGCGAGGTTGGTGAGTTCTTCTTCGCTGAAGTGACCCCCAAACCAGCTGACGACCTTGCGTTCAACCTCGGGGAACAGATGCTCCAGCATCTCGATGCCTGCTTCGGTGGCTTCGACGAAGACACCGCCGCCCACCTCCGGGTGCGGTTGACGCTTGACCAGACCACGCTTTTCGAGGCGCGCCACGATCGAGGAGACGGTTGTTGGGTTGGGCGCAAGCGATGCTTTCCGCGTGAGTTGGGACGGACGCAGCGGTCCGTGCACGGCGATGGCGACCAGCACGTCGAAGTCGTGGATCTTCAGGGGGCTATCCATGCGCCGCAGGTCGGCTTGACCACGCATTTGGAGTTGGGAAGCGGCAGATAAGACAGCGAGAAGGGCGCGGAGGTCGGGACGCCTGACCCGCTCGGCGTCGAGCTGGCGCTTCCCCGGTGCACGGGATGCGGTCATTGGCTCTCCCTCCAAAATGCGGGAATTTAGGAGCACCTTACCAAAGGTAGCATGTGTCTTCGTTTTCTCAGAGGTATTGACTCGCATATACGTATACCTATACTTAGGCATCGAAGTCGAGATGATCGCGCTTCGCAGCAAGACAGGGCTTGGAGTTGATGATGGCTCGTGACACACCCGAATCCGGACGAAATCCGTTCAGCCCGAACCAAACTCGCGACTTGATTTCTGGCGAACTCGCCGATGGGGACTCGGCAGGCCACCTACCGTCGACAGGCACGGCCCGTCTCGTGCACTCCGGTCAAGAAGTCCTCGGTTCGGTGGCCGGGGCTGGCCGCGGCGGAATCACCAGACGCGCCGCGCTGGGCAGACTCGCGGTGCTCGGGGCGGGCACGGCAACAGCGTCCGCGCTCGTCACGGCATGTGACGACGAAGAAAAGGGAGTGAACGAAATGTCAGGTTCATCCAATCCGTATGGGGGGCGGCCGGGGGGCGGGATCAGCCTGCCGGAGTACTACCAGCCGTGGCCGGCGATCAAAAACCGCAACATGTTCTTGCCGGGTACCGAGGTGTTGCCCGAGAACGAGATGCGGGTGACGTTTCTGGGCAGCTCGCCGTGGCCGCCCAATGCGTTGCAGAAGGGCACCTCGATGCTGGTCGAGTTGGGCAACGGCACCGACCAACCGCGGCGGTTCTTCTTCGATCTGGGCAACGGCAGCGTGGGCCACGCGATCGCACTGCAGGTCCCACCAGCCCTGATCAACGACATCTTCATCAGCCACCTGCACGCCGACCACTACGCCGATCTGCCCTACATGTATCCGTTCCGGGCGTTCTCGGGTGGCTTCGAGGCGCTGCGGGTGTACGGCCCGTCCGGCCGTACACCCGAGCTGGGGATGGCCGCCATGGTGGAGAACATGCGCAAGATGAACCGCTGGCACGAGGAGAACTTCGACTCCTGCCCGATCGGTGACGGCTTCGAGATCGACGTCCACGAGTTCGACTGGACCGAGCGCAACGGCATCTGTTATCAGCAGGACGGGGTCACGGTGCGGCACTGGCCGCGCTCACACGTCAAGGACGGCGCGTCGGCCTACCGGCTGGACTGGGAGGACGCCGGCCTGTCGTTCGTCTGGACCGGCGATGGACGTCCCGACGAGTTGTCGGTGCAGTACGGCGCGGGGGTGGACCTGTTCGTCACCGAGGGCACCATCGACACCCCGTGGCTGACCGGGCTGAAGGTCGGCGCGCCCGCCGATCTGTGGGAGTACACGATGGACATCTACCACACGCCCTATTACGCGGCGGGCTACATGTTCGCCCAGGCGCAGCCCCGGATGGGGGCGATCTGTCACTTCGAGTGGAGCGACGATCAACTGATGGCCGAGTCGGTCGCCGAGATCCGTTCGCACTGGGACGGGCTGTTCATGTTCGGGTTCGACCTCAACGTCATCAACATCACCAAAGACGCGATCTGGTCGCGCCAGGCGGTGGTCTCCGACGGGGCGGCACCGGCCTCGATGGACCCGCGCTGGTTCCTCAAACCCGGTGACCCGCTGCCGGAGTCGATCACCTTCCCCACCCCGCGCAACCCCCGGGAGAATCAGCAGGAGCAGTTCGTGCGTGATCTGGAGATCGACCCCGAAAAGTACTATCCGCGTGACGTCTTCCGGGAGCCGACGCAGACCTGGCCCGGTGTCACGATCAACCCGCGCGAGATGCTCGCCCAGCGCGGCATCGAGCTGGACCCCGACTGGCGCAAGCCCTCATGAGGTCCCAAGCCCCGCTGCTGGCGCCGGCGCCGCGGGCCCGCCCGTCGGTGGCGCCGGGCCGGGGTCCGGTGCCGGTCACGCTGCTGACCGGGTTCCTCGGTGCGGGCAAGACCACGCTGCTCAACCGGATCCTGACCGGGGATCACGGCCTGCGGGTCGGGGTGCTGGTCAACGACTTCGGGGCGATCAACATCGATGCTGCGCTGGTGCAGAGCGTCGAGGAGAACACGATCAGCCTGGCCAACGGGTGCGTGTGTTGTGAAATCCGTGACGACCTCGTCGCCTCGGTCGAAAACCTGCTGGACAGAACCGACAGCATCGACTACGTGATCCTGGAGGCCAGCGGGATCGCCGATCCGGCCGGTATCGTGATGACCTTCCTCGATGCCCGGTACACGGGGCTGCTGCGTATCGACAGCATCATCTGTCTCGTCGACGCCGAGGGCCTTTTCCGCGACGGTGACGACGACCGGCTCAACGCGCTCAAACTGCGTCAGATCGCCTTCGCCGACCTGGTCGTGCTGAACAAGACCGATCTGGTCGGACCGGCCCACGTCGAGGTGATCCGGGACTGGATCGACTTGCACATCAAGCGGATCCGCATCGTCGAAACCACCCACGGCGACGCCCCGCTGGAGGTACTGCTCGGAGCGGGTCGCTTCGATCCCACGCGCCTACCAGCCAACGACCAGACGCACCGACCGGCGGGGCCGCCGGTCGAGCGCTGGAGCCACCGCACCCGGGACCGATTCTCCCCAGATGCGCTGCAACGCATGGTCAAACGCGAGCTTCCCGCCTCGGTGTACCGGTGCAAGGGCGTCATCTTCACCACCGACTCTGATCAGCCCCACGCCCTACAAGTCGTCGGCCGCCGCTGCGACATCACCCCGCTCGACCTCGAGGGTCGGGTATCGAAAGGAACAAGTGAACTCGTGGCGATCGGCAGGCAGATCAACGGCTCAGAGCTTGGTCACCTGTTCGACACGTGCGTAGTCAGACCCGCGGAGCGGTGCCATCCCCGTTGAGCCGCGGCCCCGCCGCGGGACAACCCGTAATCAGGCACTGCCGAGCGTCCGCCATTTGAGGTCGACGCGGGATACCTGAATTCCCACGAGCCTCAACCATGGTTGAGAAATTCTCCTGTAGAGAGATCCCGCTTATGCAGCCGGGTGGCGCCTACGGGGTGGGTGGGGGACCACTGGCCACGTCGCGCTGATAGTCGTTCTCGTCTCGCTGCACAACGCGACGGCGGGGGCCCGTCGCAGCGACCGCTGGCGCGACAGGGGTGCGCGACACTCTTCATGTTCGCGCTGCCGTGCGCCGCTGCCGTTCAGCGGTGATGCGACCTACAGCCTCGATGAACGCTGACGGTGCTGCGAGTCGCAGCGGGGCACCTGCGCGTGCGAGGTCCCATGCGTTGACGGTTCGTGCTGCTGCCGTGGCGCGTGCGGTGTCGATCGCGATTACGTCTGCGTCGACAGCGAGCACGAGCGCTGCGCTGTCGCGCGGCACAGTTTGAAGCTTGTCGTCTTCGCAGCCGACGGCCACGAGATCGCCGCGATGTTCGTGCAAGGATCGGTGACCTACGACGAGGAGGCAGCCACCTTCATCGCCGTCGCCGAGGACGGTCGCCCGGTCGGGGAACTGTTTGTGGATCAAACAGTCGGCTACGACGAGAACACCGACTCGTTCATCATCCGAACCCCGGTATAGCAACCCGCCTAGGAGTTTGCGAGACCTGAGTTGGGGACTCAGTCAGACCTTGTGTACCGGCGGTGGGTTCCACGTGCCGTCGAGCACCGCGCGCCTGGGCGCATACAGGCGCAGCGTCACACCCAGCGGTCCCGGTGGGGCGGGCAACCAGTTCGACTCCCTGTCGGGCCCCGGATTGGTGTGGCGCAGGTACAGGTCCAGCGAACTGTCGGTGTTGTAGCGCAACGCGTCCCGATCACCGATTGCGAAGCGGTTGATCTCGTTGGCCACTTGGTAGCCCTCTTCGTCGTACATCGTCACCGACCAGAACGCATCCACGGGTGGCAGCTTGTCGGCGTCGAAGTGGATGAGATAGTTGTTCTCGCCCGAGAGTTGCTGCCCGTCTACGTCCGTGACGAGCAGTGGGTACACTGCGTCCTCGGGGGGATTGGCGCCGAGCCCGATCAGGGTGACCACCGCACGGCGAAAATAGGAGTTTCCGTAGACCCCCATATTCTCGGTGGTACTTATCCACCCGTCGATGATGGTGCCCAACGTCGTGGCCCCGGTCTCCATCGCAGCCAGTGCGTCCTTCTTGCCGGCCTCGATCTCGGCGCGCTCGGTGGCACCGAATCGTCCTGCGTCGAAGGGCTTACCCGCCTCGATGCCGAGGTTGGCCAGCCGCGCCAGGATCGAGAAGTCTGTCCGGTGCGGCGGATTGACCGTGAGCAACTCCGTGGCGTAGGTCAGGTAGTCCAGCGCGGCCATGCCGTTGACTATGCGCAACGGCTCCGTTGTGACGTCGTAGCCCTCGTCTTTCGGGTACGGCCCCGCTGCGGGCGCCAGCGGAGTAATCGTGTAGCTGTCCTGCACAGCGTGCACTGCGGAGTAGTCGGCGGGACCGTTGGTCTGGGTGCGACCGATGATCCACACGTAGGGTGTCGGGGCTTCGATGACCGGGATGTTGTCGGGCAGCGTTCCCGCCGGTCCGGGCCCGACCAGGACGTACTTCTGCGCAGCTGTGCCCGTGGTTCGCTTGCCCGGGTTGGCGAAGACATCGGTCCACATGTCCAGTAGCGGCAGCATGAAGTACCGGTCATCGGTATCAGGGACGCTCAGGATGACGGGGCCGCCGGTCAGGTCAAGCCAGGCAGTGGAGTAGAGGGTGTCGAAGTTGGGCCGCACCACGGCACGGAAATCCGCGCTCGGGTATTCGCGGATGTGCTGGAACTGATTCGGGGCGCTGGCCAGGGGACCTGTCGGCGCGTTGATGGCCTGCATTCGGGTGATGTCCATCGTCACCAGCGGATAGAAATAGATGAACGCCTCGTAGCTGAGCGTCCGGAGGTCATCGGACAACGTAGTCAAGACATCAACCCTTTCAGTGGATCGCAAATAGCCCGCACACGGTGTGATTCAAGCCCATAGAAACGCTCCCAGGAATGTTCTTGTGCATCGAAATTCCCCTTCGCGCGCTCAAGCCGGAAAAGACCCATCCCCTCGTTGTGCGGCTCAGTGTTCGCTTCAGGCATCCTTGGACGCAAGTCGTGATCGTGCACTGATCGTGCAGACTTCCGAAAACATGCCCTGATCTGGTGCCCCCGGCAGGATTCGAACCTGCGACACCGGCTTTAGGAGAGCCGTGCTCTATCCCCTGAGCTACGAGGGCGTAACCGCTGGGAGCTTACCCGGCTGACACCGCGAAGCGACAACGGCTCACGGCTGTCCGGATGTGGCAAAAGTGACAGAACCCGGGTTGACCGACGGTAGCGTGCCAGCCGTGGAGTTGACGCTTCAGCGCATCGGTGCGTGGTCCGGCACGGTCATGATCCTTCTCTACGGCGCCAGCTTCTCCGGTGTCGCCCGGCTCTTCCCCCCGCTGTCGCCGGTCTCGTCGCCCGCCGAGATCGCCGAGTTCTTCACCGATCACAAGCTCTGGATCCGGTTCGGGGTGTCGGGCGCGCTGCTGAGCGCTGCCGTGGCGCTGCCGTTCCTGGCCACGATCGTGCTGCGCATCCGCCGTGCCGAGGGCGGCTGGGGCATGTTGTCGATGACGCAGTTGATGGCCGCGACGGTGTTCGTCCCGGGCCTGCTCTTCCCGCAGTTCTTCCTGGCCGTGGCCGCCTACCGGCCCGAGCAGCGCTCCGCCGAACTCACCCAGGCGCTCAACGACGTTTTCTGGCTGTGGTTCATCGGCATCGTCGGCACCATCATCATCCAGAACATCACCCTGGCCATCGCCGCGTTCACCGACAAGGCCGACCCGCCGACGTTCCCGCGCTGGTACGGCTACCTCAACCTGTGGGTGGCGATCCTGTCGCTGCCGGGGTGCGTGGTGGTGGTGTTTAACGACGGGCCGCTGGCCTGGAACGGGGTGTTCGCGTTTTACATTCCGGGTCTGGTGCTGGTGGTGTGGCTGTTCGCCACCACCGCGGTGATGCTGAAATCGATCAAGGCCGAGCAGGCACAGCCGGCGTGACGGGCCCGACGGCGACCGCCGTACCACCGCGCGCGGCGAGGAGGACCCCGGGCGAGGCCGGCACCTGGGTGTTCCTGTTCGGTGACATGCTGGTGTTCGGCGCCTTCTTCGTCACGTTCCTGGTCGAGCGGTCCAAGGCGCCGGAGGTGTTCGACGCGGCGCGCACCACGCTGCACATCGGCGTCGGCGTGGTCAACACGCTGGTGCTGCTGACCAGTTCGCTGTTCGTGGTGCTGGCGCTGTCGGCGATACGCGCCGGCGCCAACGCGATCGGAACCCGGGCGGTCGCCGCAGCCGTGGTGTGCGGGCTGGGCTTCGTCGGACTGAAGGTGTTCGAGTACGTTTCGCTGGCCTCGGCGGGGCATGGGCCCGGCGCCAATCACTTCTACCTGTACTACTTCATCCTGACCGGGCTGCACCTGTTCCACGTCTGCCTGGGCCTGGCGGCACTGACGTTCGTGCTCACCCAGACCCGCCGCTCCGAGCTCGGCGCCACCCGCACCGCGCTGGTCGAAGGTGCGACCTGCTTCTGGCACCTGGTCGACCTGCTGTGGATCTTCCTGTTCGCACTGCTGTACCTGGTGAGCTGACGTGACCGCCCTGCGATTGCTCCGAAGCCGCGCCACCGTCAGCTGGCTCGTCCTGGTCGCGGCGACCGTCGTGTCGTGGGCGGTCGGCGCCGAGCACGGCACCGGTTCGATGGTGGCGATCGTGGTGCTGGCCATCGCCGCGGTCAAGGTGCGGCTGGTCGGTTTGGACTTCATGGAGCTGCGGCACGCGCCCATCCCGTTGCGGGCCGCGTTCGAGTGCTACTGCGTGGGGATGTGGGCGCTGCTCTCGGCGCTGTACCTGTGGCTGTGACCGTGGGTTACGTCAGCCGCGCGATGACCTTGCCGAACGCCTCCGCGTGGCGGTCCTGCACGATCACGTAGCTGATGCCGTAGACGTCGCGGTAGCCGCGTATCCGGTCGGCGATCTCGTCGGTCGATCCCGACAGCACGCCGGGGTGGCACAACAACTCCTCGTCGGACAGACCGGGCAGGAAGTGGCGGGGGATTGTGAGGTCCGGCAGGCCCGAGTCGTCGAGCGGCATCGCCGTGATCGCGATGTTGAGTTCGAGGGCGTCGAAGCGGTCGCCGGCGGCCGCGCGGACGAACGCGATCCGGTCGGCGAGGGGATCCTGGTCGTCACCGGCGGCCCGGTCCCCGCCGGTGAGCCCGATGATGTGGGCCGAGCGCGCCGCGATTCTCAGCACCCGGTCACCGTTGCCGGCGATCATGATCGGCACGTCGGGCAGATGCTCGGCCAGGTACTCGGTGGTGTCGCGCAGATGGTCTACGCGCTCGCGGGCGCTCGGGAAGCGGATCCCGGCGGCGACGAACTCCTCCTCGACGTACCCGGTGCCCAGGCCGAGGTCGAGCCGGCCGCCGCTGAGGTCGCGCAGCGCGGCGGCGTCACGGGCCAGCAGCGCGGGACGGTAGAAGGCCGAGTTCATCACGAAGCTGCCCACCCGCAGCGACGAGGTCGCCATCGCGATGGCCGTCATCACCGGGAACGGGGCGGGTCCGCCGAGGTGGTCGGGCACGTGCATGACGTGGTAACCGAGATCCTCGGCCCGCCGTGCGGAATCCTCGAGCATCGCGCGCGAGCCACCGCGCATGACGCCGACCCCGAACCGGAAACCCTTGGCCACGCGTCGATGGTAGGCCCGATGTTTGGCGCCGTTCCGAGCCGGGCATAGAGACCATCGGCTTGCTGCACCGATCCGGCCCGTCGTGCATCGTTTCCGGCGGGCCGGATCGAATTTCTAGACCAGCGGCAGCCGCGCGAACACCGGGCTGGTGGGCTGCGCGGAGCCGCCCGGCGGTTCGACGGTGAACGCCAGCGACTCCGAGGAGCCGAGGTCGGGCAGCAAAGCGGTGGTCGACGGGGTGACCGAGTCCGGGCCCATCGTGCCCGCTGAGTGCGCTCCGTCGGCGTCGACCAACCACATCTGATAAACGGTGCCCTGCTGCGGCGGCGGCACGTTGTTCATCACGAGCACACCCGAATGCCGCTCGCGCGAGAACACCACCGTGGCGGTGCCGCCGCCGGGCAGATCTCCGGACACCGTGCGCACATCGGGCGCGGCGAACACCTGATCGGCCGTCGACGGCGCCGGCCCGGGCCGCAGCGCGACACCGATGCCGAGCGCGCCGAGGCCGATCGCGGCGACGGCCGCGGCGGCCAGTACGAGCCTGGTCCAGCGAGTCCCCTGCGGTGCCCGGCGTAGGGGGACCGGCTCGGTGGTGAGCCGGGTGAGGATCTCGTCCCGGAGGTGCGCGGGCGGTTCGACGGTCGTTGCGGCGGAGATGACGGCCATCGTCTCGCGCACCGCGCGCACCTCGGCCACGAACGTCTCCACCACGTCCGGGGGTGCGCCGGCGATTCGGCGGTCGACCTCGGCGGCTTCGGCAGCGGTCAGGGCGTGCAGCGCATACGGTGTGGCCAGCGACAGCAGGTCGGTAGCGGCGGGTCCGGTCATGAGACCCCCAGACATCGGCGCAGACCTCGGATCGCGTCGCGCATCCGGGATTTGACGGTCGCAAGGTTGGCCGACAAGCGTTCCGCCACCTGCGCGTAGGTCAGGCCGTCGTAGTACGCCATTTGGATGCATTCCCGTTGGGTGTCGGTCAGGCCGGCCAGGCAGTCGGTCACCTGGCGGCGTTCCTCGCTGAGGATCACCGCGTCGGCGACGTGGTCGGCCGGCGGTTCGACGTTGGCCGCGCCGTAGCGCGATTCCCGGGTGCTGGCGGCCTGCTCGGAGCGCACCCGGTCGACGGCACGGCGGTGCGCCAGCGTCAGCAGCCAGGCCAGCGGCGAGCCCGCCGACGGGTCATAGTCGGCCGCGTTGCGCCATACCTGCAGGTAGATGTCCTGGGTGGTCTCCTCGCTGTAGCCGGGGTCCCGCAGCACCCTGGTGACCAGGCCGTAGACGCGTGACCGGGTCTGGTCGTAGAAGGTCGCGAACGCGTCGACGTCCTGGCGGGCCACCTGGCGCAGCAGATGGTCGAGTTCGGCGGTCACGAGCGGTAGCCTAGCCACCAGGGTCGACATCGTCACGTTAATCGTAACTTCGGCGGTCGCGGGATGAAAAATGATGTACGCGAACAGTATTCGCTGAATCCCGGCCTGTCTGCCATCAGCTTTTCGGTGAGCCGGCCGCCGGTCGCGTAGGCGAGGAAGTACGTCATCAGGACGGGGGAGGCCACCGTTACCAGGGATATCCAGCCGGTGAACGCGACCAGCCACAGCCCCCACCACACGCACGCGTCACCGAAGTAGTTCGGGTGCCGTGTCCACGCCCACAGGCCACGGTCCATGATCGCACCGCGGTGGGCCGGATCGGCCTTGAAGCGCCGCAGCTGGTGGTCGCCGACCGCCTCGAAGGTCAGGCCGAGCATCCAGACCGCCACGCCCGCGATCAGTACGGGTAGCAGCACCGCCGGTGTGGGGCCCAGGACGGCCGACACCTGCAGCGGAAGCGAGATGAACCAGCCGGCCAATGCCTGAACGACGAAGATCCGGCGGATCACGTTTCCGGCGGAGAAGTCGTTGCGCAGCAGAGCCCGGTAGCGGGGATCCTCGCCCTTGCCCGCCGACTTGCCGACCATGTGCCACGCCAGCCGGAGTCCCCAGACCGCCACCAGTGCCAGCAGCAGCAGGCGCCTGAGGGGATCGCCGTCGCCGATGGCCGCGCAGACGGCGGCCACGGCGACGAAACCCAGCCCCCAGGTGACGTCGACGACGTTGTAGCGGCCGATCCTGCGGCCCACGGCGAACGTGATGGCGTGCACCAGTACCAGGATCGCAAGGGAGGCAACGGAAACCGCGAGAAACGACATCTAGGGCCCTCCCGTCGGCGCGAAGGTCCACTGGTAGACGTCGAGGTAGCCGGACCGGAACCCGGCCTCCGAGTAGGCCAGATACAGCTCCCACATCCGGTGGAAGACGTCGTCGAAACCCAACGCCGCCACCGCGTCCCGCCGCTGCACGAATCGCTCGCGCCACAGCCGCAGCGTCGCGGCGTAGTGGGGGCGAAGCGAGAGCATGTCGACGGTGCGGAGCCGGGTCTGGCCTTCGGTGATCCCGATGATCGCCTCGGTGGACGGGATCAGGCCACCCGGGAAGATGTACTTCTGGATCCAGGTGTGGGTGTTGCGGCTGGCCATCATCCGGTCGTGCGGCATGGTGATCGCCTGGATCGCGACCCGCCCCCCGGGCGCGACGAGGCGATCCAGCGCGGCGAAGTAGGTGGGCCAGAACCGATAACCCACCGCCTCGATCATCTCAACGGACACCACGGCGTCGTAGCTGCCGTCCACATCGCGGTAGTCGCGCAGCTCGATGTCGACCCGGTCGGCCAGGCCCGCGGCGGCGACCCGCGCGGTGGCCAGCCGCTGCTGCTCGGCCGACAGGGTGACCGAGCGTACCCGCGCTCCGCGCGCGGCGGCGCGCAGGCACAGCTCGCCCCAGCCGGTCCCGATCTCGAGCACGGTGCTGCCGGGGCCCACCCGGGCGGCGTCGAGCAGCCGGTCGATCTTGCGATGCTGCGCGTCGGGCAGGTCCGGCCAGCTGGCCGGTAGCGAGCCGAACCACGCGCTCGAGTAGGTCATCGTCTCGTCCAGGAACTCTGCGAACAGGTCGTTGGACAGGTCGTAGTGCTCGGACACGTTGCGGCGGGCCTGCGCGATGCTGTTGTGCTGCGAGCGGGGTTGACGCACCACCGCCAGCGGCCGGAAGCGTTGCAGCACAGGGGGGATGAGTTCGGCCAGGCGCTTGCCGAACTCGGTCAGCAGGCCGGCCGGGTCGGTCGAGGTCCAGTCTCCGGCCATGTAGGACTCGCCGAAGCCGATCAGGCCGTACCGGCCGACCCGCCGGACCAGCGCCTGCGGCCGGTGCACCACCATGGTGGGCAGGGTCGGATCGGCGGCGCCGATCAGCGTGCCGTCGGGGTAGACCACCCGGATCGGCAGCCTGGCCGCGGCACGGCGGAACAGCCGGTCGGCGATCGCGCCGGCGGCGCCGGCCAGTGGGCCGCGGGGGGCTCTGGTGACCGCCGGCCATAGACCTGGATCGACTGGCGCAGTGGACGTTCCGGCAATGTCTATGGTCACAGTTGGTCCACCTTCTCTCGTTGGGCAGTTGGGCGGGGCACCACCGGAACCCGGCGCAACCACAGCAGGATTCCCTGCACCCGGATGCCGAGCGCGTTCATCAGCGGGGCCAACGGGGCGACGAACTGCATCGCGACGATCTGCTTCACACCGGCGGGCCGGCGATTGCCGCTCAAGGTGGCCACGAAGGGGGGCTGGCCGCTGCGGTGCAATGAGATCCGGATATCCAGCCGTTCGCCGGGTTGTGGCGCGTGAACCAGGTAGTGGCCGTCGACGTCGTTGAACGGTGACACGTAGAACTTCTTGGACACCATCGCCGGCCGGTCGCCCGACGGCGGCAGCAGGTAGGCGTGCCGTCCGCCGTAGGTGTTGTGTACCTCGGCGATCACGTAGCGCAGCACCCCGCGCTCGTCATGGCACCAGAACAGGCTCAGCGGGTTGAACACGTAGCCGAGCACCCGGGGCTGGAACAGCGCCGTGATACGGCCACCGGCGAGGTCGACGCCGCGGTCGGCCAGGAACGCCTCCGCACGGGCGCGTAACGTGTCGCCGTCGGTTCCGGACAGGTGGTCACGGGCGTCGAACCTGGCGAACGGCCGAAGCCACGCGGGCAGCCGGGGCAGCGCGTCGAGGTCGACGAACCAGCTGTAGCTGCGGTGTTCGAAGTGGTGGTGCACCGGAGCGCGCCTCAGGTGGGTGATCCGAGTGCGGTACAAAGCCGTGGTCAAGCCATCACCGCCTCGGGCTGTGCGCCCGCGGCCGGCCAGTCGGCGCCGAGGGCGCGTGCCGCGCGCAGGCCCGACGCCGCTCCGTCCTCGTGGAAGCCCCAGCCGTGGTAGGCGCCGGCATAGACCACTTTTTCGTCGTTCAGCAACGGAAGGAGCTGTTGTGCGGCAACGGATTCTGTGGTGTACATCGGGTGGTCGTAGGTCATCTCGGCGATCACCGCGGCGGGGTCGACGACATCGTGTCCGCCGAGTGTGACCACGAACCGGCGCGGTCCGTCGAGGCGCATCAGCCGGGTGATGTCGTAGCTGACGACCACGCGGTCGTCACGGTCGGTCATCAGGTAGTTCCACGATGCCCGCGCGCGGCGGTGGCGCGGCAGCACCGATTCGTCGGTGTGCAACTGGGCGAGGTTCGACGAGTAGGGCATCGCGCCGAGCACCGCGCGCTCGGCGGGGGTCGGTTCGGCGAGCATGAGCAGCGCCTGATCGGGGTGGCAGGCGATCACGGCGGCGTCGAACGACGCCGGAGCGCAACCGCGGGCGGTGACCTCGACGCCGGTGGCGGTGCGGAGCACCGAGGTGACCGCGGCGGAGGTGCGGATCTCGGCGATGTGGCCGGCGACGGCGTCGACATAGGTGGCCGATCCGTTCGTCACGGTGCGCCACGTCGGTGAGCCGAACACCGACAGCATCCCGTGGTGTTCGAGGAACACGAACAGATAGCGCGCCGGGTAGCGCATCGCATCCCCGGGCGGGCAGGACCACACGGCGGCGACCAGGGGTGTCATGAAGTTGTCGACGAAATAGCCGGAGAAGCCGTGCCGGTCCAGGAACGCGCCCAGGCTCTCCTGGTCGCGCGTCTCGTCGTGATTGCGCAACAGTCTGGTGGCCGCACCGTGGAATCGCTTGACCTCGGCGAGCATCCGCAGGTATCGCGGCCGGGTCAGCGACGACGGGGTGGGGAACAGTCCGCCGAGGCCGCGTGCACCCGCGTACTCCAGCCCGCTGCGGTCGTCGCGGACCGACATCGACATGTCGGTCTCCTGGGTGGCGATCCCCAGTTCGTCGAAGAGCCGGCACAGCGTGGGATAGGTGCGATCGTTGTGCACCAGAAACGCGCTGTCGAGGGCGACGACCCGGCCGTCGCCCCGGTCGACGTGATGGGTGTGGGCGTGCCCGCCGATGCGGGTGTCCGCTTCGAACAGGGTGACGCGGTCGCGCCCGGACAGGACATAGGCGGCCACCAGGCCCGCCACGCCTCCTCCGATGACCGCGACGGAACGCTGACCTGAATGAATGGCTTCCACGTACGGGTATTCGGAGCGAGGTGGCGCGCGGATGGGTGCCGGGCGTGCGGGGTCAGCAGGTCAGTGTCGCGACCATGATCGTGCGGCCGCGGATGGGTGCCGGGCGTGCGGGGTCAGCAGGTCAGTGTCGCGACCATGATCGTGCGGCCGCGGCCAGGCCCTGTACCAGCGCGGCGGTGGCCGGCGACAGGCCGTCGTCATCCGGTGGACGGCTGCGGGGACTGATGCCGCGGACCCGGGCGGGCAGCTCGAGCTGAGCACCGCCGTCGCGCGTCCGGTTGACGGGGTTGTCGGGGTGCAGTCCGCGCAGCTCACGAGGGATCGCATCGAGATCGGTGACGACGTGGTAGCCGGGTACGTCGATGTGCTGTGCCAGGTGTTCGGCGAGGTTGCGGTGCCCGCCGCCGGCGAGCAGATGGGTGCTTCGGCCCAGTCGGCCGTAACCGTGCAGGGACACCGCGGCGTCGACGTGCGCGAGGAACCCGGCCAGCTGCGCCGACTCGGCCGGATCGTAGAGCGCCGAGGCGAGGTGGTGCGGGTAGTGGTCGGGGTGGCGTACGACGTACACCGACGCGCCGGCGGCGTCGGCGGCGCGTTCGGCGATGACGTCGGTCATCTGCTCCAGGCCGCCGCCGTGGATGGCAAGGAATCCGAACCGGGACCGCAGCGTGCTGTGCTCGCTGACGGCCGGGTCGGCAAGCAGTTGCGAAAGGCTCTGTGGTGCAACGGATCCAGTTCCTGCCGGGCGTTGCGGCCAACGGCTGGGATCCCAGCGCTCGAGGAACTCGATCCACCGCCGCGGCAGCCCGTGGTGGCGTGCACCGTCGAGGATGCGCTCGAGGTAGCCGGGCCGGGGCGGCCCGGGCTCGACGCGGTGGTCGATGTAGACCCACGCCGTGGCGGGTCCGTGTTCGGTGTGCACCGTCAGCTCGTCGCGTCGGTAGCGCAGCGGCACGCCCTCCGCGCTGTCCAGCGTCGCGAGGTCGCGATCGGACAGCTGCCAGATCACCCCGTGCACCTCGCCGCCGGAGAATCGTTCGACGGTGGCCACCCCGCGTTCGTTGATGAGCCAGTCGTGGTCTGCCAACTTCGCGGGTCGCGGGTCGACCGCATCCGGGCACCGTTGCGCCATCTGCCGCACGCACAGGTTGGACCCGTACGCGAAGTAGGTGTGCGGCCCGGACCGCCGATCGGCCATTCAGCTCGCGAACGTCAGGTAGATCAGCACCACATTGAGCAGCGTAATCAGTCCGGCAACGATCCACCCGAGAGCGGTGGTGACCCGGTGGTTCACGTCGGCGCCCATCAGGCCCGAATCGGCGGTGATCCGGATCAGCGGGATCAGCGCGAACGGGATGCCGAACGACAGCACTACCTGCGACAACACCAGCGCGCGGCTGGGGTCGATGCCGATGGCCAGGACCACCAGCGCGGGCAACAGCGTGATGAGACGGCGCGCCAGCAACGGCACCGACTTGCGCAGCAAACCCTGCATGATCATCGCCCCGGCGTAGGCGCCGACCGACGAGGATGCCAGCCCGGACGCCAGCAGGCCGATCGCGAAGAGCAGCGCCACGGTGTGGCCGAGGGTGCCCTGTACCGCGTCGTAGGCGCCCTCGATCGAGTCGGTGTTCGTCATTCCCTGCAGGTTGGTGGCCGCCACCAGCAGCATCGCCAGGTTCACCGCGCCGGCGATCAACATCGCGACCCCGACGTCCCATCTGGTGGCGCGCAACAACCGGCGCCGGGGCAGGCCGGGGGCGGGGTGGCCATGCCGGTCGCGGGCCAGGCCGGAGTGCAGATACACCGCGTGTGGCATCACGGTGGCGCCGAGCATCGCGGCGGCCAGCAGCACGCTTTCGGTGCCGCCGAACCTGGGCACCAGGCCCGCGGCCGTATCGGCGAGCGGTGGCGGCGCGGCGACCAGGCTGGTGAGGAACCCGACCGCGATGATGAGCAGCAGCCCGGTGATGACGTGTTCGAACATCCGCTGACCGCGCCGGTCCTTGACCACCAGCAGGCCCAGCGACACCGCCCCGGTGATCACACCGCCGAGCAGCAGCGGCAGATCGAACAGCAGGTACAACGCGATCGCACCGCCGACGACCTCGGCGAGATCCGTTGCCATCGCCACCAGTTCGGCCTGCACCCAGTAGGCCAGCCGGCTCGGCCGGCCCATCCGGGCGGCGACGGCCTCCGGCAGCGAGTGGCCGGTGACCAGGCCGAGTTTCGCCGAGAGGTACTGCACCAGGCACGCCATCAGGTTCGCGACGACGATGACCCAGACCAGCAGGAAGCCGAACTGCGCGCCGGCACTGACGTTGGCGGCGACGTTGCCCGGGTCGACGTAGGCGATCGCCGCGACGAACGCCGGGCCGAGTAGCATCCAGCCGGGCCGCGCCCGCGGTTCGACGTCCTGCGCCACCGCACCCCCTTCCCTATCCGGCAATACGAATAGAAAAGTTAGGGTAGCCGAAAACTTCCGGGCGGGCCAGCACCTTCACCGCGCAGCACCGCTGCGGTCTGCGCTGGGCCTGTTACTGCGGGCCGAAGCCGAACCCACCGTAGATCGGCCAGCCGCCACCGCCGTACCAGCCACCGAAGTTCCACGGCGGTGGTTGGGTGGTCAGCTGGGTGCTGCCGTTGGTCTCGCAGTACGTCACCGTCGGTCCGACGTCGGTGCACCGCGGCGCCGCCCCCGCCGGTGGGGCGAGGCCCACGGCCACGGCCGCACCCGTGAGCGCGAGAACCACGCAGCGCACAGGGGTCTTCATGATCGCCCCGATCTCAGATGCCGGTGCGGAAACCGGTCAGAGGACGTACATCCCGTAGTCCCACGGGAACATGCCGCCGCCGTACCACGGCTGTGCGTAGGCCGGAGGGGTGGAGCTGATCTGTGCGTTGCCCGGGGACTCGCACACCGTGGTGGCGCCACCCTGCATTCCACCTCCGGAGCTGGTCTGCTCACAACTCGGTTGAGCGAGAGCGGCTGGTGCGGCGGCGATTGCGACCGAAGCACCGCCCGCAACGAGTAGAGCGGCAATGGCGCTCAAGCGAGCCTTCATGTTCTCAATCCTTCCAGCGGGTGTCGGCACCCAGCGTACAGCTGTTTCCCAGTTGAGGGAGGTAGCTCCGGCGCCGCGAAAATCCCCGGCGCAGCATCGATCACCAACGACCAGAGGCGATTCACGGGAATCCGACGGACATCATTCGACGTGGAAGCCATCGGTGCCGCCGCCCCAATATCCGGGTGGCATGATGTCCGGCCAGCCGGCGTCGATGTGGGTGTCTCCGGTCGACTCGCAGGTACCGACGTCAGCCTGTTGACCTCCGTGAACCGCCTGATCGCAGCTCGGCTCCGCGAGAGCGCTGGGCGCGGCGGCGATGGCCGCTGCAGCGCTCAGCGCGGCAAGCAGGATGGCAATGCGGGCCGTCATTTCGTGTCCTGTTCTGTACGGGTGCGCCGTCAACCAGCGTATAGGCCGGTCGCCGTCAGCGTGGGCAGATCGAGCGTGGTCACGATGCCCGGCGAGGCATCGAGAACGGCCGGGATCGCGTTGACGACGCGGGCCGCCGTCGCGACCAGCCCGGCGTGGTTGTGGTCGCCGTTGGGACTGCTCAGGCACAGGTCGAGGGCGTAGGACGGTTCGCCGGTGATCTCGATCCGGTACGAGCCGCCGTGCTGGGCCGGCTGTGGCCAGTCCGGGCACAGATCGTCGCGCAACCGGGTCACGTGTTCGAGTACGACGGCGACGTTGCCGTCTTTGATGCCGCGCACCTCGAATCGGATCGCGGCGGTGGTGCCCTCGGCGATCGGGCCGGCCGCGATGTCGAAGTCCCCGGGGGCGGGCACCCGTACGTGGGTCTCGGTGACCTCGTCGAGTTCGATCCCGAGCCCGGCCGCCAACTGCCGGACCACCGAACCCCAGGCCAGGCTCAGCACGCCCGGCTGCAGCAGCATGGGCGTCTCGGCCATGTCGCCGCCGAAGCCCATCACGTCGAACATCACCGACGCGCTGTCGTAGGTGTCGTAGTTGACGATCTCCATGCAGCGGATCTGCTGGATGCTCTGGCAGGTGCCGGCCAGCGCCAGCGGCAACAGATCATTCGCGAAACCGGGGTCGATGCCATTGACGAATATGGTCGAAGAGCCGTTCTTGGCGGCCTCCTCGATCGGGGCGATCATCTCGGCGGGCAACACCCGCCACGGGTACTGCAGGAACACCGCGCTGCTGCCGACGACGTTGATTCCCGCGGCCAGGATGCGGCGGTAGTCCTCGAGCGCCTCGGCCAGCCGGTTGTCGGCCAGCGCGGTGTAGACCACGCAGGCGGGATGGGTGGCGAGTACCGCGTCGAGGTCGGTGGTCGCCAGCACCCCGGTCGAATTCGCCAGTCCCGCAAGCTCGGCGGCGTCCCGGCCCGCCTTGGCCGCCGAGGACACCCACACCGCGGTGAGCTCGAACCGGGGATCGGTGATCAGCTGTGCCAAAGCGTGTCGTCCGACGTTTCCGGTCCCGATGGCGGCGACACGGATAGGGCTGGGGATGGCCATGATGTCGTCCTCTACAGGTCGGGAATCGGGAGGTCGAGGTTGGGGAAGGTGATGCCGCCGTCGACTTCGAGCGTCTTGCCGGTCAGGTAGCCCCCGGCGGGGGATGCGAGATAGACCGCGGCTGCGGCGATGTCGAGCGGATCGCCCAGCCGCCGCAGCGGGGTGGCCTGTTCCATCGGGGTGCGCAGTTCCTCGTTGCCGGCCACGATGTCCAGCGCCGAGGTCAGGATCGAGCCCGGCGCGATCGCGTTCACCCGGATGCGGGGTGCCAGGTCGAGCGCCGAGAGCCGGGTGTAGTGCGCGAGCGCCGCCTTGGCGGTGCCGTAGGCCGCGAAACCCCGCCCGGCCAGGCGGCCCATCGTGGAGGTGATGTTGATGATGCTGCCCCCGCCCGAGTGCTCCAGCATCAACGGCGCCGCCGCGACCGTCAGCGCGTGCGCGGTGGACACATTGAACGTGAACGCGTCGCGCATGTCCTTCGCCGAGGTGTCCAGCAGCGGTGCGGGCATGGTGCCCCCGACGTTGTTGACGACGACGTCTAGTTTGCCGAAGGCCTCGACGGCCTGCGCCGCGAGCGCGGCGGTCTGCTCCGGGTGGGCCAGGTCGGCGACCACGATGTGGGCCCGGCAGCCGGTGGCGGCCACCTGCGCGGCGACCTCTTCGAGCTGCGCACGGGTGCGGGCGGCAATGAGCACGTCAGCGCCGGCTTCGGCGAACGCCACGGCCGTCGCGGCCCCCAGACCCCGGCCCGCGCCGGTCACCACCGCAACCCGATCGTCGAGTCGGAACCTGTCGAGAATCACGGGCGCCACCGTAACAAGAACCTGTTCTAGTTCGGCGCGGTTTCTGTGCAGGGATCCGATGCGGAGGTTGGTGACCGGGCTACTTCTTCGGGGGCGCCTCTTCGCTGGCTACTTCTTGGCGGGTGCTTTCCTGGCGGCCGTCTTCTTGGCGGCGGGTGATTTCGACGGCGCCTTCTTGGCGGCGGCTTTCTCGGCCGGCGTCCTCTCGGCGGGGGCGGCCTGCTCCCGGCGCGCCTTCACGCTGGCCTCGAGCTTGGCCAACAGATCGGACACGTCTTCGGTCTCGTCGAGTTCCTGCGGTTCCTCCTCGGTGGCGAACGCCTCACCACCGTCGAGCTTGGCCTGGATCAGCTCGTGCAACTGCTCCTGGTAGTCGTCGTGATAGCGGTCTGGCTTGAAGTCGTCGGTCATCGAGTCGACCACCTGGCCGGCCATCTTCAGCTCGGCCGGCTTGATCTCGACCTCTTTGTCCAGCACGGGGAAGTCCGGGTCGCGGATCTCGTCGGGCCACAGCAGGGTGTGGATGACCATGACGTCTCGCTTGCTGAAATCCTTGACCCGCAGCGCGGCCAGGCGGGTCTTGTTGCGCAGGGCGAAGTGGACGATGGCGACCCGGTCCGTTTCCATCAACGTCTTGGCAAGCAGCACATAGGACTTCGTCGACTTGCCCTCCGGCTCGAGGAAGTAGCTGCGGTCGTACATCAGCGGATCGAGGTCGCCGGCGGGCACGAATTCGAGCACCTCGATCTCGCGGCTGCGTTCCTCGGGCAGGGTCGCGATGTCGTCGTCGGTGATGATCACGGTCTGGCCGTCGTCGGAGTCGTACGCGCGTGCGATGTCGCGGTATTCGACGATCTCCCCGCACACCTCGCACACCCGCTTGTACCGGATACGGCCGTTGTCCTTGGCGTGCACCTGGTGGAACTTGATGTCGTGGTCCTCGGTGGCGCTGTAGACCTTCACCGGTACGTTGACCAGGCCGAAGGCGATCGAACCCTTCCAGATGGATCGCATCAGCCCAGTATGTCCGATGAACCGGCCGCGACCATCCGGTCGCGATCGGGCAGGTCGGCGCCCGCCCGAGTCACGGTCAGCGCCGCCGCCAGCGAGGCGGTGCGCACCGCGCCGTTCAACGTGTCCACCCCGATGGCGGCCAGCGCAGGCCGTCGGTGCGCCCCGAGCAGATCGCGGGTCCACAGCGCGTCGATCAGCCCGGTCATGAACGCGTCGCCCGCGCCCACGGTGTCCACCACGTCCACATCCATGGCGGGTACCCGCACGGATCCGGCCGCACACATCGCCAGTGCGCCGTCTGCGCCCATCGTCACGACGACGATCGACGGCCCCAGCGCTAGCCACGCGCCGGCGATCTGCTCGACCGTGCGGGTCGGGTCGATCCAGCGCAGATCCTCGTCGCTGGCCTTCACCACGTCTGCCTTCTCGAGCAATCGGTCGATGCGCGCGCGGGCCGAGTCGGCATCGTCGATCAGCGCCGGGCGCACGTTCGGGTCGAACGTGAAGGTGGCCGACGGCAGGTAGGTGTCGACCAGGGCGGCGGCGGCCAGGCAGCCGGGCTCGAGCACGGTGGCGATCGACCCGGTGTGCACCACCAGCGGTGGCGCCACCTGCGGAGTGCCGCTGAGTCGCCAGTCGATGTCGAACAGGTAGGAGGCCGATCCCGCGTCGTCCAATTGCGCCCGTGCGGTCGCGGTGCGTGCCGCGTCCTGGCTGCCGGGAACAATTTGCACACCAGAGGATTCGACGTACTCGCGGATGCGGTGGCCGTACTCGTCGGGGCCGATGTGGGTCAGGAAGTCGACGTCGCGGCCCAGCCGGGCCAGCCCGACGGCCACGTTGAGCGGGCTGCCCCCGACATGTTCGCCGGTGACCCGCCCGCCCCGCTCGACAATGTCGATCAACGCCTCGCCGATGACCAGTGCCCTCACCGTATCGACGCTACCGGGGCCTGCACCTTGGATACTGGGGAATCGTGGAGCGCTATGACCGGGTGAAACTGACGAACCCGGACAAGGTGCTGTATCCGGCCACCGGCACCACCAAGCTGGAGGTGTTCGAGTACTACCTCGCGGTCGCCGCGGCGATGTTGCCGCACATCGCCGGTCGCCCGGTGACGCGCAAGCGATGGCCCAATGGCGTGGCGGCGGCGTCGTTCTTCGAGAAGCAGCTCGCCTCGTCGGCGCCGGACTGGCTCGACCGCGGCACGATCGCGCACAAGTCGGGTGCCACCACCTACCCCATCATCGACACGGTCGAGGGGCTGGCGTGGATCGCGCAGCAGGCCGCGTTGGAGGTGCACGTCCCGCAGTGGCGGTTCGTGTCGGGCGGGCGAAGCGGGGTGGGCAAAGAGTCGGGCGGGCGAAGCGGGGTGGGCAAAGAGTCGGGCGGGCGAAGCGGGGCGGGCAAAGAGTCGGGCGGGCGAAGCGGGGTGGGCAATGACTCGGGCCGGGTGGGACCGGCGACGCGAATCGTGTTCGACCTGGACCCGGGCGAGGGCGTCGCGATGAGTCAGCTGTGCGAGGTGGCGCGTGCGGTGCGTGATCTGATCGCCGACATCGGCCTGCGCACCTTCCCGCTGACCAGCGGCAGCAAGGGTCTGCACCTGTATGTGCCGCTTGGCGAGCCGGTCAGTTCACGCGGGGCGTCGGTGCTGGCCAAACGCGTGGCCCAGCAACTGGAACAGGCCATGCCCACTCAGGTCACCGCAACCATGACCAAGAGCCTGCGCGCCGGAAAGGTGTTCGTCGACTGGAGTCAGAACAACGCAAACAAGACCACGATCGCACCCTATTCGCTTCGGGGGCAACCACATCCGACGGTGGCCGCGCCGCGGACCTGGGACGAGCTCGACGACCCGCAGCTGCGTCATCTGACCTACGCCGAGGTGCTCGACCGGGTCGGGTCCGATGGCGATCTGCTCGCCGAACTCGACGAGACGATGGCGGTGCCCGATCGGCTCACGGCGTACCGCAGCATGCGCGACACCGCCAAGACGCCCGAACCGGTCCCCGCGGACGCGCCGACGGTGGGCGGCAACGACAGGTTCGTGATCCAGGAGCATCACGCCCGGCGGCTGCACTACGACTTCCGACTGGAACGCGATGGCGTGCTGGTGAGTTGGGCGGTGCCGAAGAACCTGCCGGACTCTCCGTCGGTCAACCACCTGGCGGTGCACACCGAGGACCATCCGATGGAGTACCTGACCTTCTCCGGCGAGATCCCCAAGGGTGAATACGGTGGCGGTCAGGTCCACATCTGGGACACCGGCACCTACGAGGCCGAGAAGTTCCGCGACAACCCACCGGACGGACCCGACAAGGGCGGCGAGGTCATCGTCACCCTGCACGGGCAGAAGGTCGAGGGCAGGTACGCGCTGATCCAGACGGACGGCAAGAATTGGCTTGCCCACCGGATGAAGGAGCAGCAGCACCCCACCGTCGCCGATCTGTCCCCGATGTTGGCGACCGAGGGTTCGGCGAGCCGACTGACCAAGGCGCAGTGGGCCTTCGAAGGCAAATGGGACGGCTACCGGCTGCTGGTGGAAGCCGACCACGGACGCCTGACGCTGCGGTCGCGCCGGGGTCGCGACGTCACCGGCGAGTACCCGCAACTGCAGGCGCTGGGCGCCGATCTCGCCGATCACCACGTGATCCTCGACGGCGAGGTGGTCGCGCTCGACGAATCCGGTGTGCCGAGCTTCGCCGAGATGCAGAACCGTGCCACGTCCTCCCGCGTCGAGTTCTGGGCGTTCGACATCCTCCACCTCGACGGTCGATCGTTGTTGCGCGCCAAGTACTCCGACCGGCGACGGCTGCTGGAGGCGCTCGCCGAGGGCGGGGACGTGATCGTGCCGGACGTGATCGACGCCGACGACGGCGCCGAAGCGGTGGAGATCGCGCGGTCGAAACGCTGGGAGGGGGTCATCGCCAAGAAGCGTGACTCCACCTACCAGCCCGGCCGACGGTCGTCGTCGTGGATCAAGGACAAGATCTGGAGCACTCAGGAAGTCGTCATCGGGGGGTGGCGCGCGGGCACCGGGGGCAGAACCAGCGGCATCGGCGCCCTGCTGCTCGGTATCCCCGACCCGGATGCTGCGGCCGGCGGCCTCAGCTTTGTCGGCCGGGTGGGCACCGGCTTCACCGAAAAGCAGCTCGACTCGCTGCGCAAGACGCTGGAGCCGCTGCAGAGCGACGAATCCCCTTTCGCTACTGCGCTTCCGAAGCAGGACGCCCAGGGCGTCACGTTCGTGCGGCCGGAGCTGGTCGGCGAGGTCCGCTACAGCGAACGCACCGGTGACGGGCGGTTGCGGCAGCCGAGCTGGCGGGGGCTACGTCCGGACAAGGAGCCCGCCGACGTCAGGTGGGAATAGCGCGTTACACCTGGGTGCCGCGGCGAACCGGGTTTGTCGGTGGTCGAATGTATGTTCGAGTCATGTCGAGGGAGGCTCTG
>NZ_JAIFZS010000043.1 GCF_019710635.1 Mycolicibacterium xanthum | reverse complement strand
CCCCGCCCCGGCGAACGGTTCTTCAAACCCTTGCGCCAGATCATCGAATCGATCAACGACACCCTCAAAGGTCAGCTCGACCTCGAAGCCCACGGCGGACGCACCATCGCCGGGGTCTGCGCGCGGATCGCCCAGCGCATCCTCGCACTCACCGCCGCGATCTGGCACTACGACACCATCGGCGCCAACATCCACCGATCACTGACCGCCTACGACCACTGACCCTTGGAATCACTCATCTAGCGGTCACCGTTCTACGAGCTCAGCGCCGATTCCGTGTCGGTTCACCGGTCGTGGGAAGTCTTCGGCGAAGGTTTTGCCGGTAGTAACCGCCAGGAGCCTGCTTCACTTCACGGCCGCACGCAGCGCTTCGATTTCAGCGGCCCGCGCCGCCGAATGTTCGTCCCAACTCGGCCAGCGCCCTGGGATGGGCTTCGTCCTGGGCGGCGAACTTCGCGGCCAGTTGGGCGGCTTCCTGCCGGGACAATGGCGCGGCTGCAAGCTTCGGATCGAACTCGAGTTGAAGGAGCGCGGCGTTCGGGTACGCCGAATGGTGGAACACCGCCCACACCAGGCCGAGCGTGGGTCACTGCTCAGCTAGCTTTCGGCGCAGGCGCAGTCGGTGTGGATCGCCGGCCAGTCGGCCGCGCCGAGGAACCCGAAGTTGCTCATTGCCCCGCCTCCCCCGCAATTACGTCAATCACCCTTGGTGCAAAGAATATTCGCTTGTACGCATGTTCATCGACGACATCGAGAATCCCGAGATTCATGAGTTGCCCGATGAGTGCGTTCGCCCGACCGTAGGAAATGTTCAGCCGTGCTTCGACATGGCGCACGGTGAATGACGGATTGGCCACGGCGAGGTCGACAAGTGCCCGGGCGTTGGCTGAACGCAACCTCGACTGTCCGACTGTCTCTGCGAGTTCAATCTGGACGCCGACGAGCGCACGCATCTGGGTTCTGGTCGCATCGGCCGACGCCTGTAGTCCCGACACGAAGAAGCCAATGAACGCATCCCAGTCGCCCTGCGTACTCACTGCGAGTAGACGGTCGCAATACGCCGAGCGACGCGCTTCAAACCACGACGACACCGTCAACGTCGGCTCGCTCAGCACGCCCATTGATTGGAGGTGCAGGACGATCAGGAGCCGACCGAGACGCCCGTTTCCGTCAACGAACGGATGGAGGGTTTCGAGCTGATAGTGCGACATCGCGACGGCGACGACGGGATCGATTCGGCCGCGGTGGTCATGGCCCATCCATTTGATCAACGTGTCCAGGCCCGTCACCAGGTGGTCACCCGGTGGGGGCGGGACAAAGCGTGCGGCCTGCAATGGGTTCATGCGGGCGGTGGCGTCCGGGCGCATGCCGATGACCACCTGGCTATCGCGTAAGCGTCCGGAATTTCCGGCCAAGGGGGTGCCCCGCATCAGCATTCCCTGCAGGTCTTGCAGGAACGCGGCGGTGACCGGCCGGCCGTCGCCGACCCAGCCGAAGCCGTAGTTGGCCATCCGCTCGTAGTTGAGGATCTCCACGAGGTCGGGCGTCGCGGGCTCGTCGGAATCAGCCGTCAGGACCTGCCGAAGTGGTGCGTAGGTGCCTTCCAGAGCCGAGGTGGCCTGCGCCTCCCGACGCAGTGTCGGTGTCCGCAACAGAGTCGGGTCCGGAAGTTGGGCGACCGTGCTGTCCAGCGCCGCCAGCGCAGCGCGCGCATCCGCGACTGCCAGAATCGTCGGGGCGCTGAGCCGTGGCATGTCTGCGGGCAGCGGTGCGGGGACGAACGCCTTGCCCGCGCCGCCGTCCGGCGCGGTGACGTCCACCAGTGAGCCAGACGTGTCGTTTACGAACATTGTCAGGTCCACAATGTCAGCCTAAGGCAACTTGTCTAACATTGTTAGCCGTTTGGGCTGGTCGGCGAATTGAACAAATCGTTTCGCAGCAATCGCGGACCCCGCGAAACGGGCACTCGCTATCCGGCGTGGTACCAGGCGAAGAGCTTCTCGAAAGCATTCTCGCCGACGACGGCCTGCCCCCCGATGTACCGCCGCGACCTCGACGTGACCACTGCCGATAGGCTGCGGCCACTGAAAGCACGAACAGCGGCCGTGGTCGTGGTGCCAGTCGGCGTGCGTGCAGCAGGTCCCGATCAGATGGGGCAACAGCTCTGCCGTGGCGTGCGCATCGCCGAGGGCTGAGTGGGCGTCCTCCAGGGTGATGCCGAGCGCCTCGCAACAGTGCACCAGCCGGCGACGCCGATCATCCGGACGGCCCACTTCATCGAACACAGTGCGGCCGGGCGTTCGGCAATGACGTAACCGGCCCGCTGCAGTTCACAGTGCAGCAACCGCATGTCGAAACTGGCATTGTGCGCGAGCGCTTCGGTGGAAGTCGCCGTCGTGGAAACCGTCCATCCAGAGCAGGCACTCCTAGCCGAGTTACCGCGGATGGTGAGCAGGCCTGCTGTCCAGAGGGAAGCACAACTAACAGAGCGGCTTCAGCAGTATTTGGAGACCGCGCGGCGCTGGCGCCGAATCCTAGTCTCGCACCTTTCAAAACCACTTCCGAAAAATGCGGTCGAGCTGGCCAGCGTCGGCATGAGTCACTGTCAACGTTGGGATCTGGTGGCGTGCGGCCAGCTCCAATTTCCGCTGAGCCTTGGCCATGTAGTCAGGATCATTTGGGAAGCCAAGGGCTTCCACGAACGTTCCGTCGGCGAGCTTCCAGTCCGCGCGAAAGCCGTATCGATTGTGCTCGGCATCGAATGGGTAGTGCGGCTCTGGTTCGTGCATGATTCCGTGGTCGTGGAAGAAGTCGTCGATCTGACGCTCGAGCAGTGATCGACAGAGGTGGCCGTCCTTCGCGATGACCATAACCCCACGGCCCGTGCGAACACCATCGGTAAGTAGCCCCGCCTGCGCTAGCCAGTCCGTCCATGCGTAGCCTTTGCGATCCGCTCCGAGTTCTGTGTGGTAGTGCCTTGTGGTCAGCATGCGGCAGAGCATGAGTAGGTCGGAGTTTGGTCCGGGCATGGGGAGTTGGTCGAGTTGTTCCTTGGCCGGCGGGCCTCCAAACTCGTACTCGGCCTGAGCTTTTAGCGACCATAGGACAGCTCCTACCCATGGTTCGTTGAACCCGCGGTCGTAAAATAATCCTTCACGCGCGTCAGTGCAGCAGTCATGGCAATAGGGGTGGGTGTCTGGAACGAGCTGGACGACTGTCCCATCGCACAGGCGGCAAGAAACCTGCCGGAATCCGGTCGCGGGTGCGATCTTGCCGATCGCGGTCTCGGTGTCGTCTATCCCCCCGGCGCTTGCCGGGGTGCCCGGGCTCCAAACGGCCTCAATCTGTTGGGCCCACTGTTCTGGCAGCAGTGACCGTGCTTCGGATCGGAGCTTTCGGTTCTGCCGTCTGCGGTCACGCCGCCGCAGTGACTCAAAGCTATATGGGTCACGAAGGGGCTGTGGGCACGAGTAGCCTGCTGATCGGTCAGTGTCGATGAGTGGTGAGTCGTCGCCTGTTTGGTCGAGCAATTCGCTCAGGTCGTCAAGGTCCATCCCGAACAGTTCATCTGGCCTCCCCGGGGTCGCTGTTGCCACTTCATTGGCCTCAAAACCATTCCGGCGCAGAAGGAGATCTACGGATTCACACAGTTCCACCGCGGCGACAGTGAGCTTCCCAGTGTGAATATGGAAGGTTGCGAGTTCAAGCGCGCACCGAACTCCGCGGACCGTGCCGCGCCAGGTTACATCGAGCCATCCATGTCTTCCTGGCTCGACGTGGCCATCTAACCATCCAGCGGTGGGGTCGAACGGGAGCTCGATGCCGGCATCTGCGTAGGCGGCAACGGCAGCCGGCCGGTCGTACTCAGAGGCAAGAACGAGCACATTGACGTAGTCGGGTTTGGCGTTGTCTCGTACCGTTGCACCGTGCGGGAGCCGCACTGCCTGTTGGATTTTTCCGAGACGTCCACCGGTTTCGTTCCTGAGGATGGCAAATGCTCCTTGGCGCGTGACCTCCATCTTCGATTGAGACTCCACGTCGACGTTGGTAACCGACAACATCGCCAGTTCTCGAATCAGGGCAGGCCGGAAGGTGCTTAGCCAGCGCACTCCTCGCGCTTGTTCCTTCATGAACCACCGGTAGTGGGTGTCCTCATTCGCCCATCTCCACTCGAGCCACTGTTGCTCAGTGCGGATGACGCCGTCGTCCTCATCGTCCCAGTCATCCTCAACGTCCCAGTCATCCTCGTCGCCCTCGTCATCCTCGTCACCCTCGTCGTCGTCCTCGTACCAGCCGCTAGGTGGATAGAATGACGTGGCCAGCTTCGCCGCGACCTCACCCATGTCACTGAGGCAGCTCGGCAATGCACACGTTTCTCTCGGGTCACCGCCAAACGCTGGTAGTCCAACAAGGGAAGGTTCTCCGAGCCGCGACCAGGCCATCGCCGTCCACAGCGCCGCGCTATCCTCGCGGCCCAGCCGCTCGGCAGTCGCGTGGGAAACCATGATGCAGGCCGCCCATGAGTCGCAGACCATCAGCGCCTGCCCCGTAGGCACGCGGTCGTTGCGTTGAAATGCGACGCCCCATTCCGGACCTCGTCGTTCGAGTTCACAGCACTTCCACGTGCGCGGTTGCGCTGGCGACATCTGAGGTCCTTTCTCGACGACTGTGGCGCCGCTCCACCATGCCAGACGCTCCTGACAGATCTGTCCGTACCCGCCACGGATCTTCTCGGCCTCGGTGGTTCCGGAATGTTGTCGTCGTCGGTGTCGTCGACTACAGGTACACCCTTCCGGGGTGGTGACGCGGTAGCGGCCGCTGCCTACCTCAGCCAACGGCGTTGCGGTGCAGCGTCGACCCGCATCGTCGGCCGAGGGAACAGCGTGGCGCACGATCTCGCTCAGGTCGCTGCCACTCGTGTCCTCGGGCAGCGCAGCGGTCACCGCTGCGGTGTCGACAGCCGCGGCGCCGGACACGCCGGTGAGCAATGCGTTCAGGATGCGGGCGGCGTCGGTGCGGGTGGGGTAGCCGATGGCGTCGAAGCGCCCGGTGCGGATCGCGGCCTTGTCCAGGGTGGCCAGATCGTTTATCCGGCGTCCGACTTCACATGCCGCCGCCGACAGTGGCCTTGCGAATACCCCCAGGTCGAGTTCACGGGCTACAACCGCTCGGCATATTCCTAGTTGCCAGTGGCCTCCCGGTCATCCGTGGTCGCTGTTTGGTCCGCCTAGTTACTGACCTGGTTCCCCGAGGACTTGGTCGCTGTTCGCGTGCAGTCGTGCGACTTCTGCTTCGAGTTCGGTGATCCGTTTCTCCAGTGCGGCCCTGGTCGGTTTGCGCACCGTAGCGCCCGTGGGACTTGTTCCAGTGTTGGGCGGCGGGGCCACCAGACCGATAGCACGGGCGTCGATGATTATCGCCGGTTCGCAGCCACATTCGGCACATTTGGTCGATCCGGTGAACGCTGCATGAACGGTCTTGTGGCTGGCGTGCGCACGGCGCTCCACGGTATGCCCGCAGTACAGCCGGAGCTGCCACACCATCAGGTCGTGGTCGGGGGTGGGTGCTCGCAGCAAGGTGGCGAGCCGGTCGCGCTGCGCGGGCGAGAACGGTGGCGGCGGACAGCACTTGCTGCAGTGCTTCGTGAGCGAACCTGAGACACCGAAGCTGTGAGAACCGCAGGAGCGGTGCGCCTCCTTGAAACGGGCTTCCTCCCGGTCATAGCAGGCCCGCTCGGAATCCGAGTAGTTCATGATGCCTTTGGCCTCGGAGGGTTCGGTATCGAGGTAGGGACGGCCGCACCCCGGGCACACCTGCCCGGCGCGAAACTGCTCGTAGGTGAGCGGCGCCACTTCGCAGTGCATGGAGTTGCGTAGTCGCTGCCGATCTTGTTGGCGTCGTTCGTCTTTGGTGCTTACCGTGAAGGGGGCGTCGAGGTCGCCGAGTCGCTCGTAGGCGTCGAGATCAGCAGACATCCGGGCGAAGCTACTCCGGCGAGGTGTCGTCGTGGTTGACCGGTCGGGGCGACGAGGTGAACGCCGTCGGTTGTGTTTCGCCGCCCGGGACGTTCGGCGGCTGCCAGGTCACACTGGTGGGATGGGTACCGCGGAGCACCCCGCCCAGGTCGGGGAATTCTGGGCCTACCGCGCCCAGCATATCGACGAGGTCGTGCAGGTCGAGGTCCTCAAGCTGGGAACGCAGCGGCCGCCGCGGGTACAGGTCCGGTGGGTCGACGAGAGCTTCGAGGGTCGTCAGGAGTGGGTGCCGCCTGCACGGCTGAAGGTCCGCTGGGAAGCGGTCGATGGTTTCCGGACCAGCGAAGCCCACTGGGACCGCATCTTCGAACTTGGCCGCGGTTTCGATGATCCCTACGATGGTGCTGCGACCGAAGTGTTCGACGCCTTGATCGCGCGAGAAGTAGCACGCATGGAGTACCGGGAGGCCGGCGCCTGCCGGATCACCGACCCGGCGAGGCTAGGCGAGTTGACCGGCCTGGATTCCGCGGTTTGGGCGGAATGTCCGGACAGATTCACCGCGGGTGACGATCTAGTGGTGCCGTGGCCGGTCACCGAGCAGATCGCTGCAGCTGTGGCGCGACGCAATCCGACCCCTATCCTGGAAAATGTCCACAACGAGGAAAACGAAGCGCGCTACCAGGCGATCCACGGCCACCGATACCGGGGTCGTGGAGCGAACCCCGACCACGTGATCCCTCCCGAGATCTGCATCCACGTCGACAGCAAACTCGGCAAGCCACGCCGGGCGATCCTCGGCCAATGGTGTGGGGTCGAGGCGGCCGACCGGTTCGACGAGCTGGTCGAGTTGCGCAAGGAAATCCACCGGGTCGGGCAGATCGCCGAGGCCGCCATCGCGGCGCTACGCAAAGCCGGACACAAACCAGAAGCCGAACACCTGGCCCGACAGCTGGGCACGCCGGTGGAGATGCTGCGCCACCACGACAGCTCGTGACCTAATCGGTGGGGCGGCGGTACGGATTCATCCCCTTGGGCATGAACGGTGCGAAGTCGTCGGGACCGACGGTGGTCGGGTCGAGGTAGGCGAGTCGGTCGACGTGGCCGAGCGGGTCGATGCGGTCGGCTTCGGTACGCACGAACTGCTGCCATCCACGGATCGACGCCGCAGTCGCAGCGTCGTCAGTACTGCTGATGCGCTCGTCGAGCCGTTCAGCGTATTCGCGCAGGTCGTCGGCGTGGCGCCGGCGGGTGAGTTGGTCGGTCAGCCGCCGACGGTTGAGGTCAAACACGTAGGCCTGTTCGGCGACGTGGGCGGCCTGATCCCACGCCTGCTGGCGGCGCAGCAGGTCGGCCTCGCGTGCACGGCGTTCCTCGGCGGCTGCGGCGACCCGGTTGTCCAGTTCGGCGAACAGGGCGCCGAGCTTGTCGTCGAGGCGCCAGCGGGTGCGGTCCGACCACGTCCGGGCCCGGTAGTACTGGCCCAGTTGCAGCGTCAGCCGCCCAGATCCCACTTTGCGGACCTTCAGAGGTACCCGCTGCCACGGGTACTTCGCGGCCGACAACGTGTCGGTGTCGGGGAATTCAGCGTCGACGAGTTCCTCCCGCAGGGCCAGGTCGAACGAACACTCCGGGGTCGTGATCGTGAACCGCCGTTCGTCGTGCGGGTCGAGATCCATCGCCCATCCACGTTTGGTGTTCTCGTCGGCGATGGCCTGCAGGATCTGCCGTGCGCGAGGCATCGTGGGGTCGGTCACCGCCATCTGCATCCGAGCGACCAGTTCGCGCACCTGCGGTGACACCTCGGCGTCAGCATCGGGAACTCGGACTGTCGGTGCCGGTTCGGTCTTGACAGCATCCCTCTCACGGACAAGACGGATCGTGAGATCACCCCGATCACGACCGCTGTGCCGGAGCACGTATCCGCCCGGGATCCGGTGGTGTGCGATTAGGTGATGGAGGGCCCGCCGGTAGCGGGCACGCTGGCGGTCGGACGGCGCTTCGACAGTGACCTGACCGGTCCCAGTGCGCAACTGCTGCAATAACTCTGAGGCAAACCGCTCGGTGTCCGAGCCGGTCTCGGATCCCCGATCTCCGGCAGAAGCCGAATCGGTGGGGAATCGGCCGTGCCGCAGGTAGAACTGGCCGGCGTCGGTGAGTGCGGCCGACCACTGCTTGCGGCGCCGATCCACTACCACCAGTGCGCGCGAGGCTAGTGCGATCGCAGTCGTCTTGTAGGTGAAATCTCGCCAGACACCGTCCGGGCAGCCGTCGCCGATCCACTGCAACACCTCGACCTGACGGTCGGTCAGAGGTTCATTGCGCCGCACCTGCGCAAGCATCGCACCGGTTGAGGTGGACCACCAGCTCAGCTCAAGCGGCCCCAGGTCTCCGGATCGTCAAACGCACGCCCTCGGCCTCGGAGATACCCGTCACGGATCTGCGATTCGTCGTGCCGGTCTGACCGCCGATCAGGCCGAAGCCCTCTTCAACATCACCCACAACGGCGTCCTCACCCGCATCGACGCGCGTGGCCTCCGATGCGGCGAACTGTATCAATGGGGCATTCACCCGCGCTCAGCCGAGGTGGGAAGTGTGCTCGCCGCCGATGACGCAGCCTTCGCCGCGGCGTACCCATTGACGCTTGCCGGGCCGCAGGCCGTGACCGAGCACGCATTGTTCCCGTCGATGAGCGCGGCCGAGAGCCTGCACACGGCCGGAATACTCGTCGCCCGCCGCAAGTCGCACCGCCAACCCCACATCTCCGAAGTGCTCCAGCTATGCCGCGTAGCGATGGAATGCGCCGCGTTGACCATCTGGTTACTCAGCGACCCATCTCGCGAGGTCCGCAGGGACCGGTGCATGGCCGAAGAAATGGAACAGCTCGAGCAGCGTCGCCGGTTCCTCGTGATCGGAGAACAAGACGAGACCGCCCGTCCCACTCGCTACCCGCAGCATCTGTTGGTCGAGAACGCCGAACACCGCCGCAAGTACAACAAGATGCTCGACGACGCGAAGACCGCGTACACCTTCGGCAAGACGCCGTCATTCACCAAGATGATCCGAGAGTCTGCGCAGTGGGTCGACGCTCACGTGCCGGCCCACGACGGCGGAGAGATCGCCAACAACGGGCTAGAGAGCAGCGCCCGTTCGTTCTATTCCTACGGCTCCAGCTTCATCCACGGCTACAAGTGGATCACCGAGTACTCCGGCGGCGGCACGGTGTTCCCGTTGATCGCCGACGCACTCGCCGTGTCGTTGAACATGGTGGAATGCGCGGTGTGCCTGTTCGAAACGGCGTCACGTGCCCAGGCGGTGCGCGCCCCGACAACTCCTGCCTCCCCGAGCGGTTCGAACCAACGATCGCGGGATGGTCCACACAGTTGTTCGCCGCGTAGAGGCGCGTGGAAGCCTGGGTTGCGGCTCATCCCGGAAGGAATCTGCTTGGTTTGGGACCAGAGATAATCGTTCCGGGCACGTGAGAGAGCCCGGCCTGCAGATCCAGAACCTACGAACAGACGGCGGTGCCTATGACTGAGCCACACCCTTCCGAAGCTGACTGCAAGGCCGAGCCCGGCCTTCATCGAGGACGAGTTGTACGAGGATCTAGCTGAACAGATCAAGTCGGGTCGCATCGACTTCAACTACACGTTTGACACAGGCGGCGGCAAATTCGAGCCGGAAACGATCTCATTCACGTGGGATGGAGAAACACATGCCGAATGGGTTCAGGACATCGGCAGCAGCCCCGACCTGTCGCCGGCGTCGAGTGCTCCTGTGTGTGTACGGCTGGGCTTCATGGTTCATAGGTGATGCCGTGTTGCTTCTGTACTACTCAGGGGACATGGGGATTGAAGGCTGGGCCCGTCTGCCAGGTGTTGCGCCAGTTAACGGCCCCGAGAGCTGGCTGAAATTGGCACAGGCAATCGTGGCAGCAATCCGTGAGGACTATTCCTACCTACCGGGTATGAGTGGACAGCAGTTCCACTAATTCTAGAATACTGGTTCCCAAGCAGCTATTGACGCTCACGCGCATTTTGCAATGCAGATGGCCGATCAGGAAATTCAGCTTGATCGCACTCCAAAAGGTGGATTACTTTGTCGCGCATGGCGTTATACGGGTCGACGTGGCTGCTCCCTACAAAGAGGAGCTTACGTGCGCCTCGGCGTCGGGCCTCGGGCTTGGGACCTGCGAAGATGACTGGCCAGTCTGCGTCTGCGCAGCCACGGCGGACAACATACGTCGCGTGCAGCCCCGCCAGTGGGCTGATCGCGACGGCGTCTTCGGAGTCGCCGTCAGCGGACTTGATGGCCAGCACCAGATAGCGGTTGTCAACGCCGCTCGACGTTATCGAACCCTTGTGCATGCGGCAGCGGGCAGGCGTGAAGTACTTCTGGAGACGCTCCAGGACGTCGAGGCGGCGTTCGTCGACGTGGTAGCCGAGGTAGCGCCCCGATCGACGGATGTCGTCGAGGAACTTCTGGGTTTGCTCGCCTGGAGGCAGGAGCTCGAATGCGAGTTCGGTAGGCGTCTGCCGCGACGTCGCAATATCGCGGAACGGGATCAGGAAGTCGTAGCGGCCATCACGGAGTGCGAGCAACTCGGCTCGTGACCGGTGGAAGAACCGGGTCAGGGCGACATCGTCGGTGGCAAGCAGCCGGTCGGTCGATGCCATGAACTCGGCGAGTCGGTGACCTGCGCGGCGAAGCTCCGGTGCGGTCCCGGTCAGCGTGCGCGATTGTAGGTCGACGAGCATGTTCCAGAGTCGTTCGTCGTTATTCGGGCGGGCGATTGTCAGCACTGTTGCACGGCGGAGAAACTCGAGCCTGGCGCTGGTGCGACGGGCTTGAACAGAGTCAAGGTCACCCAGGCCGCTGAGGTCGTCGTCGTCGCTGATGAGATGGTCAAACCTGTTCTCCAATACACGTTTCGCGAGTTCGGGATCTTCGAAGATCGACCCGTGAGCTTGTTCGAGCGCCCGGATCAAGTGCTTCTCGATGCCGATCATGTCAGCGAAGACTGCGAGATCTCGCACCGCTGTCGTCGTGCCTGGTCCAGGCTGGATACTTCCGCGTGAGGCGCTGTAGCGCCAGGACAGGTACCCGTAGTCCTCTGTATCGATTGGGACGATCTCCCGTAAGCGAACCCTGACCGCTTGCCTGGGCTCGTTGGTCGATTCCGCGATGATGGTGGCAGCGGTGTCCACGTCGAAAGTGGCGCTGATCGGGGGGAGGCCCGCTGTCCGGATTCGTGGCCGACTGGAGCTGGACTTGTCGCAGTCTGCCGGTGCACTTTGCGGCGTGCCGATGGGGCGCGCCTTGATTGGAGTAGTGCCGCCTCCGGTGCGGTTCGTTGGTTGGGCGGTGGCGGAGCGGTCCCGTTGAATCTGGCGCGGAAGATACAAGTGTGGGTGGCGGCGCGCGTCGGCTGCGATGAACCGTTTAACGTTCGTTCGCGAAAGGCCGTATTTGGCTTCGCAGTCCGCGTAGAACTGATCGACTGAACGCCTTGGATCCTCAGAGACCGTCGCCGCGCGGTAGCGCTCACATATGGTGTCGATCTGTGATTGCGTAGGTTGCCTTGGTCGGACCGGCTTCTTTCCAGCCGCGGATTTGACCGCTTTGCGGGGCGAGGTCCGTGCGGCCTGCGCTTCGGGCTGCCGGGGCTTGACGCCGTGGGCCTCGCGTAAGCGACGCGCGACGGGCGCTTCGATCGTTGAAGACGCGGACTTAACGACCTCACCGGCCGCACGAAGCTCGGCCAAGATCTCCTTGCTCGTGACACCCAGCTCCTTTGCGAGCTCGTGTACCCGCCTCTTTCCGCTCACATCGATCCCTTCACTTCGCCGTGTGTAGTTCGATGATCGAAGCTATCCCCTGGAGTCATCGAAGATATCCCCTGATGTCAGATGCGGCCGCGACCTGACGTAGATCGTTCACGTCCGCGGAGACCAAGGGTCGTCAGAGCTCTGTGGCACTCTCGGTGCTTGTGAGCAGACCGTTCCACATCGAGGACAGAGCGCGACGCCGCATTGTCGCCACGGGTGAGGCTGTGGACGTAGGCGATGCCAGAGGCCGTATGTACGACATCGACGTCGATCAGGCCGGCTCGGCCGGCAGTGACCTCGGGGGCGCCGCGCAGGCCGTCGATGACCCGTTGCTGGTCGAGCGGCATCGTTTCGTGGGGCGCGATGGTGTGGATCATGAGGAAGCCGGTTTCGCCGGCGCTGAGTTTGAAGCCGAACGCGTGGGTATCGGCAGGATCGTCGGGCAACGTACGCAGTGGCTGCCAGTGGTCAGGCAGGGAGAGTGCTGGTCCACCGGACCACAGGCGGATCTTCATTGTCGCCGTCTCCTCCTGGGAATTCGCCTTATGCAGAGCGACGGTGGGGGTCCGGCTCGTTCCGCTACAGCTCGAACCACTCCAGAGGGGGGCGCAACTGGCCGCCGCTGTACCCGTCGGCGATGTGCTGCGGGATCTCGTCGGCGAGGTCCGAGAGTTCCTCGCTGACGCTGGCTTCGGTCTCATCCCAGACGACGCGGCCGTCTGAATCAATCTAACCTGAATCCCCAATGGGATTGCAGTCGTTGAATACTCACGCCGACACCTCACCTTCATTTGCGACGTTTTCGAAGTCGGTGATCGACAGCTGCCCGAGAACCTGGCCGTCGAGCACAGCGCCGTCGGTGGCCACGGCATCGGCGCCGTAGAGGGCGTGGTAGCCGATGCGTTCATCGCCGCGCAGCTGCTCGTGGTGGGCGGCGGCGGTCAAC
>NZ_JAIFZS010000042.1 GCF_019710635.1 Mycolicibacterium xanthum | reverse complement strand
GCCGTCGGTGGCCACGGCATCGGCGCCGTAGAGGGCGTGGTAGCCGATGCGTTCATCGCCGCGCAGCTGCTCGTGGTGGGCGGCGGCGGTCAACGCCAGGTAGTCGATCCCCGTCACCACCGGAGCCGAATCCGGGTTCTCGGGTCGGGCCTTGGGATGGGCGTGGCGGGTGATGGTGTGCGGCAGCGCAGCACCGAAGCTGCGGCCGCGGTCGCGGACCTCGATACTCTCCAGATCAAAGGGGCTGAAGACCAGCTCCACCCGGCGTCCGGCCAGGGCCAGGTCGACCCGGTAGGTGTTGGCGTGCAGCGACACGGTGGCGGTCTTGGTTACCACCCGGAATTCCGACCACAGGAACGCCTCGGTCAGATCCGCCGCGCTCGGTAGCGCCGGTGACCCGCCGAGCCGCTCCCATCCGGTCTGCCAGCGTGCCAGCGGCGCCTGCTCGGTCTCCGAATGTGTGCGGCGGTGGTATTCGGTCTCCACCCAGGCCATGAACAGCCGGTTGAGCTCCAACAACGCGCCGGTTTGGTCGACCCCGGCGGTGGCGAGGTCCTCGGTGGTGGTGTCTAGAGCGCCGCGCTGCGATCCGAAATGCCGGCCGATGCGATGGTCCGCCGAGAGCAATGCCGTTTTGGCCGCGATGCACTCCTTATCCGCACGGCGACATCTCGTATAGCGCGGTGGTGGCAGAAGACTGCCAAAATTCCACCTTCTGACCTGAGTCGCGTCGTATCGGTCGCAAGGACCTACGGATCTCAAGCGGCAGTTCTCTCCAGCAGAAGGGGTCAGGCCACCGCCGCCGTCCGGATCCCGTCCGGGCGCCGGCCTGTGAATCGATGGGCCGGCGGCTGTCCGAACAACCGTCGTTTTCCGGACACCACGCACCACTCGCCACGCCGCACATCGGCCGTTGCCCTTGACAGAAGTCCTGATTATCGGCAGCGCCCGGCCGCATGCAGCCCAAGTCCCTCAGGCCTGTCGGGTCTAGCTTCTAGACTTTTTCGCCCATGGGGGATTTCGACGGCCTGTACGGCAACCTTGATGCTGACTCGCGGGTTCGCGGCCGGCAGTTCGAACACGTCTGCAAGTGGTTTCTGGAGAATGACCCGGTATATCGCAGTGAACTGCGGCGGGTGTGGCTGTGGGACGAGTGGCCGGGTCGGTGGGGTGGGGACGCCGGGATCGACCTGGTAGCTGAGGACTGGAACAGGGGCCTGTGGGCGATCCAAGCCAAGGCCTATGACCCCAAGTACCGGGTGTCGAAGAAGGACGTGGATAAGTTCCTGGCCGAGTCGGGCCGCAAGGTGTTCGCCTACCGAATGCTGATTGCCACCACAGACCTGATCGACCGCATCGGCGAGCGCACCATCCAGCAGCAGGAGAAGCGGAGCAGCTTCTTCCGCCTCAACGACCTGCGTGCAGCTTCGGTGGATTGGCCGACGTCGCCGGCGTTCCTGCGCCGGGCGAAGCGTCGCAAGCCCGCCCAGCCCCGGCCGCACCAGGCCGAGGCGGTCCGCGATGTACTGAAGGGATTCATGACTTCTGACCGCGGCCAGCTCATCATGGCCTGCGGAACCGGCAAGACCCTCAACGGTTTGTTCATCACCGAGAACCTGAAAGCCCATCGGACGCTTGTGCTGCTGCCGTCACTGTCGCTGCTCAAGCAGACACTCAACGAGTGGCGGGCCAACTGCACCAACGATTTCGCCTCACTGCCGGTGTGTTCCGACGACACTGTCGCTGGCACCGACGACGCCGCGCTCGCCCATACCGCCGACCTCGGAGTCCCGGTCACCACCGACCCGAAGGAGATCGCGGTGTTCCTGCGCCGAAACTCCGGGCCACTGGTGGTCTTCTCGACCTATCAGTCCTCACCGCAGATCGAGGCGGCGTTCAAACTCAGCCGGGTTCCTGGGTTCGACCTCGTCATCGCCGACGAGGCGCACCGAGTGGCCGGGCCGGTGTCGTCGGACTTCGCCACCGTGCTGAACCCCGCGGCGATCAAGGGAACCCGCCGACTGTTCATGACGGCCACCCCGCGCTACTTCACCGGCAGGGTACTCAAGGCCGCCCAGGACGCTGACTACGAAGTCGCTTCGATGGACGACGAGGAGGAGTTCGGGCCGGTGTTCCATCGGCTGCCGTTCGGTGAGGCCATCGAACGTGATCTGCTCACCGATTACCAGGTGGCCGTCGTCGGTGTCGATGGCGGGACTTACCGCGCGTGGGCCGAAAAGGGAAGCCTGGTCACCCGCGACGGTAAGACAATCGACAACGCGGCGACCCTGGCCGGGCAGATCGGTCTGGCCAAGGCGATGCGGAGATACAACCTGCGCCGGGTGATCTCGTTCCACTCCCGCGTCAAGAGAGCTCGGGAGTTCGCTGCCTCAATGCCCGACGTGATCGCCTGGATACCCGCACCACAGCGGCCGAGGGGCACCTTGTGGTCCGACGTCGCGACCGGGGAGATGCCCGCCGGGGACCGCTACGTGTTGCTACAGCACCTGGGACGCCTCGATGACGCCGACCGTGGCCTCCTGGCCAACGTCCGCTGCCTCTCCGAGGGTGTGGACGTGCCAACCCTCGATGGTGTGGCGTTCATCGACCCCCGCCGCAGCGAGGTGGACATCGTCCAGGCGGTGGGACGCGCAATCCGCAGGTCCGAGGGGAAAACCGTTGGCACGATTGTCATCCCGGTGTTTATCGACACCGACGAGGAACCCGACGTAGCCCTGGATTCGTCAGTGTTCAAGCCGGTGTGGGACGTCATCAAAGCCCTACGAGCCCACGACGAGGAATTGGGCGAGCAGCTTGATGAGCTGCGCCGGCAGATCGGCCGCATAGGCGGAAACCCGCTGCTGCCCGACAAGATCCATGTCGATGTACCTGTCGCGGTGGGCACCGACTTCGCCGACGCATTCAACGTACGGCTGGTGGAGCAGACCACCGCGAGTTGGGACTTCATGTTCGGCGTACTGGAGCGATACGTCTCTGAGCATGGACACTCGCGGGTGCCCCGAGGCTGTGAGGTCGACAGAGTAAAACTCGCGGGATGGGTTACACGGCAGCGGGTCGCCTACGCCGAAAACACACTCCGCGAAGACCGTCGGCTTCAGCTGGAAGCGCTACCCGGATGGACCTGGGATCCGTTCGCCGACCAGTGGGAAGCGGGCTTCAACGCACTGATGCAATACATCGACCAACATGGACCCCAGTCGGTACCCCAGCGGTGTGAGGTCGACGGATTCAGTCTGGGCACCTGGGCGTCCCAGCAGCGCGCCAAACGCGCGAACGGCACCATTGATCCGGATCGCGAGCGACGACTCGGCGCAGTTCCCGGGTGGAGTTGGAACCCGAAAGATGACCAGTGGCATGAAGGATTGCGCCGGCTACGCGAACACCTAAAAAGCGGCCCCGATGTTCCTATCCCTGCCAAGAAGACGATCGCGAACGGATTTCAACTGGGCACGTGGGTCGACGTACAACGCCGCGACCACAAAAGGGGAACACTGCGGCCGGACCGACGAGAACTCTTGGAAGCCCTCCCCGGTTGGACTTGGAATCCCCAACAAGACAAGTGGGAGGAGTGGTTTGCTGAGCTCCAGGTATACGTCACAGAGCATGGAGACTCCCGCGTGCCAGACAGCTACGCGACCGAATCCGGCTCTCCACTGGGCAACTGGGTGGGTGTGCAGCGCGCCCTGCACGCGAAAGGAAAGTTGGGCGCCGATCGCGCTGACCGCTTGGCAAGCCTGTCCGGATGGAATTGGGAGCCGGTAAGCGCCCAGTGGGAGGAAGGGTTCGCATCCCTGGAGGCCTACGTGGCGGCAAACGGCAACGCCCGAGTTTCGTTCGACTACACCGCGGCGGACGGCTACCCCCTCGGCCGGTGGGTGGCGCGGCAGCGCAGCAGCTTCAGAGATAGTCGCCTCGCCTCTGAACGGGTCGCGCGCCTGGAGCGCCTCGATGGCTGGTCGTGGCGAGCCAACGAGGACAGGTGGGAGGAAGGGCTCAAACATTTGGTTGCCTACATCGCACGGAACGGAGACGCGCGGGTTCTTGGCGACTGCGTCGTCGACGGATTCGCCTTGGGTCGGTGGGTACTCAAGCAGCGGACGAGACACGGAAAAGGGGAACTGGAAATCGACCGGGCAGCGCGTCTTGCGGATCTGCCTGGTTGGTCCTGGGATCCACACGCCGAGAAGTGGGAGGAGGGCTTTCGCATCCTGCAGGAATACACGGCTAGATATGGCGACGCCCGAGTTCCTGCGGCATTCGTCACGGAGGACGGATACCCGCTAGGCACATGGACGGTTCGCCAGCGTCGGCTTCACGTGAAGGGCACCCTCAGCCTTGATAGGCAGCAGCGGTTGGACTCCATCCCCAGCTGGACGTGGAAGGCGCCGAGAGGCCCTGCGCCCAAGCGCTAAAACCAGCTCCAACACTTGGATAAAGGGCCTGCGGATAGCTGTTGATGCCGGTCGGCGCCGGGTGCGGTGGTCACGGTCATTTCGGCGGCCGCACTTAATTGAGGGTTCCGCCACGCGATGGACACCCCAGCGCGCACGGATTGGGGTGCGCGTTCCTGCTACGCAACCATCCCCAAAACGTCGCCATAGACACCGACAGCCCTCAGTGCCTGCCTGCGGTTCGACACCCCTAAGTGAGCGCCGCCTACTGCGAAACGGGACTTGCCGACAGAAGTCCCCAATTCCTGTCGCACGACGCTCGGATACCCCCCTCCCCCCACCCAAACACAAAGGTCACGACCTCTTTCAAGGTCGTGACTTAAGTGCTCGCGGTTCGCAGAACCGCTCGTGGTGGGCGAAGGGGGACTTGAACCTGTGCAGAAACGCTCTGACCTGCACAAATAGGTCGGGCACCGTCGGGTGAAAACGGGTAAAACCCCAGGTGGCGTGGTGGGGGGTCTTGACTGTGTCAAGACGGGTCAACGGTGGTGGGGCACCTTCGTCGGAGGCTTGGGGCAAATTTTCCCCAAGGCGCGCTGTAGAGCCTTGTGGCAGGTTTTCCATAAGCCTTTGGCTCTGACCAGCGAGAAGCGCTTGTGGCAGATTCGCCACAAGCTATCTCTGAGGCTGGACGTCAGTTCTCACCAGCGGAAACGACTCCGGCGGATTTGCCGGAGTCGATCCGCCGTGACAACGAGTCCCGCGAGCAGTCCGCTAAGGCGATCAGGTCGGTGAACCGCCCCAGTACTGCATCATGTTTCGGTTCTGCTGCTTCTGAAGATCGGCCATAGCGGACTTGCTGTCCTGCCCCTGACCGACGTTCACATCACCGTGCACGATCATCCCGGCGTTCGTCTGATTACCCTGCTGCCCCTGCTGTTGCTTGTCGTCAGGCTTCAGCGGGGGTTGCGTCTTCCCGGCCGAATTAGGGGCGGACGGGTGTGCGCCAGCTAAGCCGAAGATGATCTTGCCCGGAAGGGACTTGGACGGGTCGGCCAGTGGGGAATCGTTGAGAGAGAAGGTCTCTAGCAGACCCTCTGCGGCGATACCACCAAGCTGCCCAAGATACCCGGCAAACCGGTTCGCCTCTTGTGTGGCGATGTCCACACCAGCGCCAGCGCCGGGAGCCATCATGTTCACACCAGCGGCTGCGGCACCTTCAGCGGAGCCGATGAGGCCACCGGAGATCCCGAAGCCGGGAGACTTGTTGGTGGTGCCCAGCTGCTGAGACTTGTTCGTGCCCTCAGCCTTGTTGCGTGGACTCGCCCCGGTGATGCCCATAGGTGAGCCTTGCGGAATGCCGCCGTAGCCGACGGGACCGACACCACCACCGCCGTATCCGGCGATCATGGAGTTAGGGAGGTGCCACTGCTGAGGCAGGCTCATGGGACCGGCAGCAGAGCCACCGAACCGGAAGCCACTTCCCGCGCCGCCATCCTCGACGGGTATCCCACCGAGGGAACCGACCATGTGGCCAGACTTTCCGGGCTTCGGATTCACGCCGATGTTGAAGAACGACGACGGAGAGTATCCCGGCTGAAAGCCCAGACTCGGGAAGTTGCTTGTCGTGGTGAAGTGCCGGGTAGTCGGGTCTTGTCCGGTCAGTGCGCCGTACAGGCTGGAGATAGCGCCACTGCAGTCGGCGAGTCCCTTGGTGAGATCCGCTGCGCCATACGAGTAGGGGGAGCCGTTGGCGGACTGCGCCAGGGCGATAGCGTTCTGCACACCGGCCGGAAGCTGCCCACCTTCCCCGGTCATCTGCTGCGGCCAGTTAACAACCGAGACCGGTTGCGTGGCTTGGAGACGACCCAAGGGGTTACCCATGGCCAGCTCGGCCAGGAAGGTTGTCGCCATGCGGGCGATGTTCGGGAGGGTGAAGCCACCCGATGCGGCTTCGGCCAACGGGTTATAGATGTCGTTCCCGCCAGACGGCATAGACGACGGTGTGGTGGTGGCCGGGGCGGTGTAAACAGGATCACTCTTGCTCCCAGAGGGGGCCTTGTAGCCCGACGAGGAGCCGCCAGACGAGCTGGAGGACGGCACCGAGGGTAAAGGGATACCCGGCGTGGGAACAGCCGCTGTAGACCCGTCCCTGCGCCTGTATGTGCCCGGTGTGCGACCGGGTGGCTCGAACGTCGGACCAGACGGTGACGACGGTGACGAGATGATATCCGGCATCGTGGGCACGTTCGGAAGGCTGATGTCCACGCCGATCAGCTTGGCTGCGGCACGGACCGGGGCAAGTGCATCGTTGAGTGCGTTGCGGATCTTCTGCGCCACGTCGAGCACGACGGAGCCGACACCGTAGACCACGGTCTTGATGTCATCGAAGCCGGTGTGCAGCACGTGGACAGCGGTAGAGACCTGTTTCAGCCCGACTTCCCAAACCCCGAACTGAGGCCCGACAAGCTCGGCGGTCTTCTCGATCACCGGCATCAGATCGGCGACGTCATGCAGGATCCGGGAAATGTCCGGGAGAACCTTCTGGCCTACCGGGGCAAGGGACATCAGTGCCTTGCTCAAAGCCCAAGCGTCAGACCCAAGCTGCTTCAGCGTTTGCAGACCGTCAGACAACCATTTCTTGAGCTGCCCGGACTGCTGCGCCTGTTGGATGAAGTCGGAGAAGTGTTGCGCGGCATCAGCTGCGGCGGTGGCCAGCTGCGGGAGGAACGATGACCCTACTTGCGCAATCGACGCCATGGCACGGGTCAACGGTGCTGCGGCCGGTTCGATGGCCTTGAAAGCGGCCGCGACGTCGTGCAGCAGATCGGTGATGGCGGCACGGGTTTGCGGGTTGAGCAGCTCGTTACCGACACCCTGCAGCAGACGGCTGACAGTTCCAGCCACGCTGGCCATGGTGCGCTGCAGCTCGGGGAGGTAGACGCTGGCCACCTTCTGGATCTCAGATCCCATGCCCGAGAAGAGGGAGTCCTGCACGGCTGACTTGAGTCCGTCGAAGGCCGGCAAAAGGTTGCGGATCGACAGTGCGGTCTGTTGCGCTGCGGGACTGAGGGACTGCAGATCCTTGGCGAACTTCTCCGGATCACGCATATCCCCGAGAGCTTGGGAGAAGCCCTGCATGCCGATCTTGAGCGTGCCGAAGCCGACAGCGGCAGCACCGGCAGCGGCCGGGAGAAGCCACAGAGACTGTGCGGCACTGGCAGCGACACCGGCCAGCTCGACCAGACCGCCCACCACGCCAGCGATGGCGATAGGGGCCAGCGGACCCAACGCACCGGGCAGGCCGGTGGCCAGCTGACCGAACCGCGACGAGGCGGTCTCGGCTTCGGTGACGGTGATCTGAAGATCCTTGTAGGCCGATGCGGCGTCACGGATGGCCAGCGACTCGGCGCGACGGAGACGGTTGTGGTTCTCGGTGGCAGCGGACAGCTGTGTGATGGTGCGGGACTGCCGGTCGCGGATACGGGTGAGATCGTTCTCGGCACGAGTGATCAGGTGCAGATCGGTGATGCCGCTGGAACGGAGATCGGCTAGGTGCCGTTCCGCCTTGGCGAGATCGTCGGCGTCACGCTGTGCACGCTGGCGCACCTCGTTCAGCTTCGTCTCGGCAACGGAGACTTTCCCGGCGGCGTCGACAGCTCTCGTCTCGAACTTGCTCAGACCGGCGGTCAGGTTGTCGCTCATCTGCTGCCCGGTGAGGCGGCTGTTCTTGTCGAACTCATCGTGGAGTTGACGCGATGCACGCTGCAGTGCCTGATCGTCAAGACGGGTCCTGACGTCAATCGTGATCGTCACGCGCGTTCCTCCATCTGGAAGTAGGCTTCAGTCTTTGCGGCACAGGCGAACTCGGGTGTGGGGGTATTGCCACCCGTCCCGTACTCAATCCAGTGAGCTTTGTGGTCTGTGGCCTTGACCTGCACGTTTGGCATGCCGAACTTCACGGACTCGCGCCCGAGGTGGATGCTGGCCTTGTAGGCACCGGTTCTCACGGGGGCGATGCTGCGCCAGTAGTCGCGGACCTCTTTCGCGGCTTCACGCGTGTGTCTCTTCAGCTCCGCATCACGGCGGACCTTGGCCGCGATCTCGCGGGCGATCTCTTCAGTGGTACTTGTCATGTCTCGCTATTCAGTTGTGAAAGTTTTAGGTGCCCCGGCACCGTTGGCATGCCCTCTAAGCACCAACGGTCCGGGGCGATAACGGGTCGGTTGATTACCCGTCAATCCCATCTTGACATGATGGGGAGTAGGTGCCCCGGTGCGCACGATCACCGGGGCGGTGCGGTAGGAGAAGGTAAGACCCGCACCCTCTTGGCCGCGCAGCGGCAAAGGTTCGCGCAGCGGCCGAAGTCATGTGCCCCCAGGGCGAGTTCAAGGCTCAGCCCTGGGGGACCTAACAGAAAGCAACCGAATCACGGTCGCCGGATCCCGCTACTTATGTTCGCGGGACGTGTTTAGACCCGTTCCACCCAACGGTTCAGAATCCAGTTGCGTGCAAGGGATTCAGGAACGGTGGGGGTCGATCCGGGCCAGTAGGCGTTGCCCTCGTAGGCAACTTGGAAGGGTGGCAGCACCTTGACCTTCGTCAGGATGTCGGGCGCTTCCTCTTCCTCGACGCGTGGGGCGATCTCGCAATCCGGCATGAAGCGCTTGTCATTGCGGGGACGCTGGCCACGGCGGGGACGTGACTCCCCGGACTCGATCACGCGGTGGCGAGGTTGGAGACGACCATCACGGCGGACGGACGCTCGACGCAGAGCACCAGGCGCTCCTCCATGACGAACCGAGAGATGTTGTCGATGAAGTCGGTCCCGGACTGTCCGACGTGAACGGTCAAGCCTTCACGCACGGCGACGAAACCGAACTTGGTGGTGTCCAGCATCACGGCGGTACCGTCGGCGATGGCGGTGGTCAGGGCGACCGGCACACCGAAGAGCTGACGCGCCCCGACGGCGGCAGGCTCACCGATCAGAAACTCACCATAGGTGTTCTTCAGACGGCGCATAGACGAATAGGTGGCGGGCGACATCACGATGAAGTTCGCCTCAGCCAGCGACGTGCCGCTACGAAGTGCGGTGATGGCCTTTTCGATGGAGTCGAGCGCGGTCTCGTTGGTGCCGGTGTCCAGTGAGGCGTCATGGGTGAGTACGCCCGAGGTGGCGGTGAAGCCGGTCATGTCGGTTCCGGTGCCAGCGCCAGAGAGGATCTGTGCGTTCTCGACGTCCTGAATCTGACGCATCATCTCGTGCTGTGTATAGCCTTGGAAGGCACCGAAGTCCTGCAGGGTCTCGTACGAGATCCCCACATGCGCGGCCAGCTTCACGGCGGTGAAAGTCTCCGACGTGGTGTTGAGGACGATCTCGGGCTTCGCTGCACCTTCGGCAACCGAGGTGGGCGCGCCGGTCGTGGAGCTGTGAACGATAACCTCCAAGCTCGGCGCACTGATCGGCCGGGTGGGGAGGTAGTCGAGCACGCGGTTCTCGTGAACCTGGCCGAGGACGGCGGGGTCCAACTGCGCCGGCAGCAAGGATTCAACCGAGCTGTATGCCTTGACGGCGAAACCCTGCTTGGACACGGCGGCGTTGTACAGGCCCTTGATGGCCTTGGCGTCGATCCTCAGAGGGTTGCTCTGTGCGCCGGTCTTGACCTCGAAAGCCGGTGCAGTGACCGGGGTACCGAGGAAGTCGCCACCGCTGTCGCGCAATGCGTTCACGGTGTTGGAGGTCTGAGAGACAGCCTTGGCGGCAATCGCGGCGATCTCTTCGGTGGTCTTGGCGGCACGGAGGCGCGCAACAAGATCAGTGTTCATTATTGTGTTTTCTCATTTCTTTGGAGTGTGAAACCCCTTGCGGGGCAATGACTCCGGGCGGCAACGTCAGCGGGCCACACGTCGTTGTGTGAGCGGCGTTAGGTGCGGGCCGGGATGAGCATTGGCAGCGGGCACGGCGGCATGTAGCGGGCGTAGCGGCTGCGGACTGCTCAAGACTGTTCGACGGCCTGAGAGGCGTCGGAGAGGCGCAACCAATTCTCCTTGGTTGGCCAGTTGTACAGCTCAAGGGCCACGGTGGCCAGCTCCTCGACGGCGGGGGTTGGCTTCTCCCCGTAGAGGATGGTGACGGCTGCGGCTCGCAGCTGTTCTAGGTAGGTGTCGAGTCCTGCGCCGTGGTCGGCCAACAGGTCCCAGACCTGACTAGCGAATCGGCGGTGTTCTTCGTGCATTGTTTCTCCTAATTCTGTGAGCGTATTTACGTGCGCTCGGGTGGTGCTTATCTAGACGACGTGCGTTCGTCGCGTGGTGGATTACCGCTTAGGCAGGAAACCCTGCTTCCGGAGCAACGCTCCCCCGCATCCTCGTGGGGACGGAAGCGAGTCAGGCGGTCCAGTCCCTGTAGGCGGTGGCAGACCGGGCAGACAGCGGACTTGGCTTCGGGCTTGCGGAACCTCACCGCTCGGACCGTTCCCATTCGGCCATGACGTCATCGTGAGACAGACGCGACAGCCGCCCAGAGTCCCGCCACGTCCAATGGCTCAGGATGCGGGCAGGATCGCCGGGGATGAATCCGCGCGAGTCGGTGCAGCCGATGACGACGTCGGTCTTCTGCTCAGAACAGGTGGGCAGCTTCAAGCGGGCGCAGAACTCACGCATGCGCTCGGACAGCACCTTGAACGTCTCAGCGTCGGCCGGGACAGCGTCGGGGGTTTCCAGCTTCAGCCGAAGACCCTCCCACGCGGCGGCGAGCGCGGCGAAATCGCGCAGCTTCGGCCCGTAGATGCCGTGCTTGTCCCAGACCGCCCACCGGGTGATGTCAGTTGCTCTGGAGGATGGAGTCAATTTGTCGGTCCAATTCGGTGCGGTCGATCTTGCCCTCGTAGAGCGGAATGCTGCGGGACAAGGTGATGAGGCTGGCACGGGCAGCGGCCAGCGGGGACAGGCTCGGATTCTTCGTCCAGTTCTGCCGGGAGCGGACCACGACGCCACGCTTCTGAACGTCGTCGGCCAACAGGCCGTACAGGTGCATGGTGTCGGCGAAGATGCTCAGAAGTTCGAGATCCGCGCCAGCGAGTCGGCCCTCACGGCGCAGACGTTCGCGATGATGGTCGTAGATGGCCTGTGCCTCCGGGCACAGTTTTCGAGAGGTGGTCATGATTCTCCTAAATTTGCTGTGAACTGCGGAAACGGCACAGAAAACGAGTGTGAAAGCCGTGATCTGCAGACACAACACTGGTGAGCGGTCGGATGGTGCGTCCCGGTAGAGGCTGAAACCCACCCCCTGACCTGCAACAAACGATGCAGGTGCGCATGTGCAGGCCAGTGGTGGGAAGCGTTGTGCCGCTTTACTCTTCAGTGTCGCTGTTGGTAAAGCGTTGCAGCACACCAAGCTTGGCCGGGGTGGTGCCGGTAGGTGTGGCACGGTCGAACGCCACGAGTCGCGCCAGCTCGGCAGCGGAGAGGATGACGTGCCGATCTCCTTGCGTGAGCTTCACTCCCCCGTGCGGTCGGCGGGTGACGACGGTGAGCTTGCTGCCGGGGGAGCTGATGACGGCGGCGGTCATAGCCGTGCCGCGACCTCATCGAGCCATGCCAGCTTGTCGACGCGGAACGCCTCCGAGACGTCGGTGGCGGTAGTCCCCCTGGTCGCCAGTACCGATTGCGGATACTCCCGCTCGTGCTCGTTATACCAGTAGCCGAATTGACGTAGCGGAGCAAAGTCTAGTGTGCGTCGACATTGAGCAATTACAGCAGACGGGCTATCACTAATTGCATCAGTGATGAATCCGCCTAGCTTGAATTCTTCATTCTCACGATTGCATTCTTTGAGCCAGCGTTGTGCAGCAGCCATAACGATCTCCTCAGTTACCGACGTATCCTCACGCATTCTCTTCCCGGCAATGTTGGCCAGGAGTTTGGTGTTGTATCCAGTCCCTGCCGGTATCACGTTCTCGATGATCTTCTCAGGAGAAAGAGAAGAGGAGTCAGTACCTTCTCTATTCCCTGTATAAGTACCTGTATAAGTACCTGTAGGGGTGTCTTTGCCCTGGTCAGGGCGATTTAGATAGGACACGATGTCATCACTTGCAGGACACGATGTCACTACTTGCAGGACATCATGTCCTGTTGAATGCGTGTTTGTGTCCTGGTGTTGGACATTGTGTCCACCCGTTCGGACATCATGTCCGACCATCTCGCAGAGGTTGTAAGTACGCTGTGCCGCTAGTCCTGGGCCAGCGTTGCGGCGTGCAACCTCTTCGATATATCCCAGTTCGCAGAGTTTACGGAGTGCGGGATTAAGCCGGCGAATATCCGAATATCCCCCGATTGCCTCAGACAGTTGGCGGGGTTCTACCGCCCATCCTGCCCCGTTCTTGCGGGTGAATTGCACACAGATGATTCCGGCCAGTCGAGCCTCTTGGGCTGTCAGGTTCTCGTCTTGCATTACTTGCTTAAGCCATGCGAATTTGTCAAAGCTCATTTACTGTTCCTGTTCTTTCTTTATTGTGTTTCTAGTCCGTGTTTGCGACGTAGTACCCATGCACACTCAGCGCAGACGACGTTGTCCTGGCAGTAGTGAGGTGGTCCAAAGATCTTGGCCAGACACATCACGCATACGGGGACGCGGCTAGGCTTTCCGCGTAGGCACGACGGGTGAACGGTGCGACCGTCGAGCAACCGAAGTGACGTTGTCTCACAGCACTTATCACAGATGTCACACACCGGGGACGCTTGGCAACCGTCACGGATTGCCCTTGGTTCATCGAGAACTATCCCGGCGCGCCTCAGTGTTCTTTGCGCTCTCTTTACATTTCTGCTCATGGCATCTTCTATCGTCGCAAGGGGTATGGACAGCGAGTAATTTTCGTGTTCACGCCAGTACCTGTGACCAGCGTGAATAGCACCGCATTACCCCACGAATAGAATTCTGAGGCACTTTCAGCGGTGAGGAAGGTGGTAGTGCCCGAGCGCTAGAGAAATGCGCTTAGAGAATTGCGTGAGCAACGTATTTAGGGCAGGGGATATCCACCTACTTATACTATAACACATTAGTACTGCTAGATGTTTCCCAACAGGAAACACATACGCCATATCCCCAGGTGAGTGTTTCCCATCAGTAGACTGCTGTGAGCAACGTCACACTAGACGGAGTTGCGACCTGGGAGAACGTGTGGTATCGCGACGGTTCTCCTCAAGCCATTTCCTGACCCATGCGGCCGGGTAGCGGACGGTCCGGTGGCCTACGCGAACATAATCCGGCCCACGCTTCTGGTAGCGCCAGGACAGGATGGTGGAGCGGCTCACGCCGAGGTATTCGGCCAATGAGTCGGTATCGAACAGGCCCGTGGGGTCATAGCTCATAGCAGTGTTTCCTCTCAGGAAAGCGCCGCCTCTATAGCGTCGGAGACGGCTTGGAATTGCGACCGGTCTAGATGCCCGTACCGGTCGACGGTGGTCTTGATGGACTCGTGTCCTAGATGCGCCTGAACAGCCGGGAGCGCTACCCGTGCGGCGATCAGCCAGGATGCGCAGGTATGCCGCAGATCATGGATACGCACCCTCATCCCGGCGCGCTCGACGGCCGGTGTCCACACCTTCCCGGAGAAGGACGGCAGACGTACCGGGCCGGTGCCACGGTTACCACGCCCGGAGTTGGTGAACACGTACTCGTGTGAGTAGTCGAGTGTGTCGAGCACACTGGCAGGCACGTTGATCAGGCGTGTGCTCTTACGTGACTTCGGTGGCCCGATCTCCCAGCCGCCATTCACGGAACGCCATGCGCGGCGGATACTCACCGTGTTGTTCTCGCGGTCGATGTCCGACGGTCTCAGTGCCGTGGCCTCACCCCAACGGCAGCCGCTGGAGACGAGGAAACGCACCAGGGGTTGCCAATACTGCGGGATCTCTGCCAGCAGCGTGGCGAACTCCTCACGCGTCAGGAAGGCGGCTTCTGGCTCCTGCCCACGAGGCAGCTTCACCCCCCGGCATGGGTTAGCGGTGATGTGCCCGGCATCCACGGCGGCGTTCATCGCCCCGGACAGGTAGCGGAGCTTGTTGGCCTGAGTCTTGACGGCATTGCCGTGTAGACCCTTCAGCCACTGCGCCACCTGGTCGCGGTGCAGCTGCCTCAGGGGGATCTCGCCCAGTACCGGACCGATGTCATTGGCGGCATAGGCACGGTAGCGGGACAGCGTGCCCTCGTGTGCCCCGGTGAGGTGGTCGCAGTGATGCTGCAGCCACTCTGACACTGTCAATCCCTGCGGTGCCGCCCGGACCGTGTCGGGTATGTCGTATGCCTTCATGGCCTCTTGCCCGCCGATGGCGGTGGCCAGGGCACGGAACTTCTCGGCCGTGACCAGGTCGGTGAAGCTCACCGAGGTCTGTCGGCCGTCGATGGTGAACAGCACAGCGTGGACGGGCGTGCCGTCCTTGCGGGTGCGGGTACGTATTGAAGCCATGACCCAACGGTACGCCGATCTTGACTCGGGGTCTTGACTGAGGTTACCGGCTGGTATTTATCCCTCTGACCTGCACTTTCTTGTGGGCGAAGGGGGACTTGAACCCCCACGTCCCGAAGGACACTGGCACCTGAAGCCAGCGCGTCTGCCATTCCGCCACTCGCCCGTGACAACCGGGGGAGCCTATCACGCAGGCGACCCGGTATCCCAACGGTAATAGCGCACCCCCACGAACGCCAAAACGGCCTACTAAAGGGCGGTGACCTGCCGGGATGCGATTCTCAGAATTCTGTTGGTCCCGTTGCCCGGTGCACGGCCGATACCATGGGATCGAGCATCGCTGCCAGACGACACGCTGGCAGCATTGACGTGTGAGCAGGATCGCCGCACGACACCGAGGGAGGCGAGCAGGCACATGGGGTTCGTCGACCGCTTCGAGCGGAGGCTCGAGGACAAGGTCGGCGACGCGTTCGCCCGCGTTTTCGGCGGGTCGATCGTGCCGCAGGAGGTGGAGTCTCTGCTCCGCCGGGAGGCCGACACCGGAGCCCGGGAGTTCGGCGGCGGCCGCATTTTGGCCCCGAACGACTACGTCATTACCCTCAGTGTGCCCGACTACCACAAGGTGAGTGCCGACCCGGACATCACCGAGACCACGTTCGCCAAGCACTTGGAGGGATACATCCGTGACCAGGGGTGGCAAACGTATGGTGATGTGGTCGTCAGATTCGAGCAGTCAGCCAGCCTGCACACCGGACAGTTTCGCGCGCGTGGTGCGGTCAACCCCGACTCGACCACAGGCGAATCCGCCCCACCACCTCGAGACGTAGCGTCCCAGGCAGAACCAGGAGTACCACCGATGAGCGACAACCCGACCTACCACAGCGGCCAGGGGCAGGGCCAGGGCCGGCCGCCCGCCGACGACTATTACGACGAGCGCTACAACCGCCCGGACGAGCAGCGTGGCCAGTACCCTCCGTCGGATCAGGGCGGCTACCAGCCGCAGGGTGAGCAGGGCTACCAGCAGCGTGGCGGTTACCCGGACCAGGGCTACCCGCCGCAGTCCTACGAGCAGCGCCCGCCGGCCGGCTACGGCCCGCCCCCCGGCTACCCCGACCAGGGCTATCGGCAGGCCCCTCCCGGCTACGGCCCGCCGCAGGGCGGTCAGCCCGGCTACGGCGGCCCGTCCGGAGAGTACGACTACGGTCGCCCGCCCGGGCGTCCCGACGAGGGCGGCTACGGCCAGCCGGCCCGTCCGGCCTACCCGGATCAGGGTGGCTACCCCGACCAGGGCGGCTACGGCCAGCCCTACGGCAGGCAGGAATACGCCCAGCCCGACTACGGGCGCTACGGCGAGCCCCCGGCCGGCTACTCCGACCAGGGATACGGCGAGCACGGTTACGGCGCACCCGGCCAGCAGGGCGGCTACGGCCAGTACGGCCAGGGCGATTACCCGTCGGCCGGATCCGCGGTCACCCTGCAGCTCGACGACGGCAGCGGGCGCACCTACCAGCTGCGGGAGGGTGCCAACGTCATCGGCCGCGGCCAGGACGCCCAGTTCCGGCTGCCCGACACGGGTGTGTCGCGCCGGCACCTGGAGATCCGCTGGGACGGGCAGGTCGCGCTACTGTCGGACCTCAACTCCACCAATGGCACGACGGTGAACAACGCCCCGGTGCAGGAGTGGCAGCTGGCCGACGGCGACGTCATCCGGCTGGGTCACTCCGAGATCATCGTCCGCGTGCACTGAGGGTCGGCCGCCCGGGAAAGCGGTCGGCACGGCCCCCACGGCGTTCGACACCCAAGTAAGGTGGCGATGCCGAAGGGACGGGGACGGAGAGGACGTCAGATGCAGGGGCTGATACTGCAGCTGACGCGCGTCGGCTTCCTTCTGCTGTTGTGGCTGTTCATCTGGTCGGTGCTGCGGATCCTGCGGACCGACATCTACGCGCCGACCGGTGCGGTCATGGTTCGCCGCGGGCTACCGCTGCGCACCTCGCTGCTACCGAAGCGCGGCCAGCGCAATGTGCCCCGCCAACTGGTGGTCACCGACGGCGCGCTGGCCGGCACCCGGATCCCGCTCGGGACCCAGCCGGTCCTGATCGGCCGCGCCGACGACTCCACCCTGGTCCTCACCGACGACTACGCCTCGACGCGCCACGCCAGGCTCTCTCCACGAGGTCCCGAATGGTATGTAGAGGACCTAGGATCGACCAACGGTACATACCTCGACAGGGCGAAGGTGACGACGGCGGTACGAGTTCCGATGGGCACACCCGTGCGGATCGGCAAGACGGTGATCGAGCTGCGCCCGTGACGCGACCGGCACCGCGCACGCGTGGGGGCGCTCCCCCAGCAAGCTGGGCGCCCACCCCGGCAAGCCGGGGGCCCACCCCGGCATGCTGTCGGCCCACCCACCCGCAGGGTACGGGGAGACCGCAATGGCACTAGTGCTTCGATACGCCGCGCGCAGCGATCGCGGCCTGGTCCGGGCCAACAACGAAGACTCCGTGTATGCCGGTGCGCGCCTGCTGGCACTCGCCGACGGCATGGGCGGGCACGCGGCCGGTGAGGTGGCCTCCCAGCTGGTGATCGCCGCCCTGGCCCAACTCGACGGTGACGAGCCCGGCGGGGACCTGCTCAGCAAGCTCGACGCGGCGGTGCGCGAGGGCAACTCCGACATCGCGGCGCACGTCCAGGCCGATCCCGAGCTCGAGGGCATGGGCACCACGCTCACCGCGATCCTGTTCGCCGGCGACCGGCTCGGGCTGGTGCACATCGGCGATTCCCGCGGTTACCTGCTGCGCGACGGCGAGCTGACCCAGATCACCAAGGACGACACCTTCGTCCAGACCCTGGTCGACGAGGGCCGGATCACTGCCGAGGAGGCGCACAGCCACCCGCAGCGCTCGCTGATCATGCGCGCGCTGACCGGCCACGAGGTGGAACCGACGCTGATCATGCGGGAGGCCCGGGCCGGCGACCGCTATCTGCTTTGCTCCGACGGGCTGTCCGATCCGGTCAGCCACGAGACCATCCTGGACGCCCTCAAGATCGCCGACGTCGCCGAAAGCGCCGACCGCCTCATCGAATTGGCGTTGCGCGGGGGCGGTCCGGACAACGTGACCGTCGTGGTCGCCGACGTCGTCGACAACGACTACGGACAGACCCAGCCCATCCTGGCGGGGGCCGTGTCCGGCCAGGACGACCAGAGCGCCCCGCCGAACACCGCCGCCGGGCGGGCATCGGCGTTCAACCCTAAACGCAATGTGGCCAAACCCGTTGTCCCACAACCAGAGGTCCCCCCGCCGCGTCCCCGCTCGAGGCGCCGCATGTACATCGCCGCAGCCGTTCTGGTGCTCGTTGTGCTCGCGGGCCTGGCCGTCGGCCGCGAGATCGTGCGCAGCAACTACTACGTCGGCGAGCACGAGGGCACCGTGTCGATCATGCGGGGTGTCCAGGGCTCCTTTCTCTGGCTCTCGCTACAGGAGCCCTACCTGCTGGGCTGTCTGAACGCCCGCAACGAACTGTCCCTCATCAGCGCGGACCAGTCCCTCGACAACCTCGACTGTCGTCTTCTCAACGTCGACGACATGCGCCCCTCCGAGCGCGCACAGGTCATCGCGGGCCTGCCGTCGGGCTCGCTGGACCAGGCCATCAGCCAGATCGAGGAACTCTCCCGCAGCTCGGTGCTGCCGGTGTGCCCACCCCCGCCCACCTCCACATCGCGGACTCCGACGACGACCGCCGCCACCACCACCGCGACCCCTCCCACACCGAGTCCCTCCACATCGGAATCGGTTGGGCCCGGCGCTGTTCCGGGGACACCCTCCCCCACACCGGCACCCGAGACACCGCGCACCGTCACCACGTCGCCGACCGCCGCTCCGGGCTCCCCGGCGCCCTCCCCCACACCGTCCACCTCGGCGTCGCCGTCGCCGACCGTGACCGCACTTCCACCCGCACCACCTGAGCCGGGAACGAACTGCCGGGAAATCTCATGACGACCCAGCCGCAGTCTCCGGTCGCGGTGACCCCAGCCCTACCCAATCGGCGCAACGCCGAGCTGTTCCTGCTCGGCTTCGCCGCCCTCATCACCACGGTGGCCCTGCTGCTCGTCGAGGCCAACCAGGAACAGGGGCTGCGCTGGGACCTCGCCCAGTACACCGTCGCGTACCTGGCCCTGTTCACCGGTGCCCACCTGGCGATCCGCCGCTTTGCGCCGTACGCGGATCCGCTGCTGCTCCCGGTCGTCGCGGTGCTGAACGGTCTGGGGCTGGTGATGATTCACCGCCTCGATCTCGCCGAGGGCGCCAACACCGCCCAGGGACTCGGTGGCACGGCCAATCAACAGATGCTGTGGACGCTGGTCGGCGTGTTCGGCTTCTCCGTCGTGGTGATCTTCCTGCGCGATCACCGCATGCTGTCGCGCTACGGCTACCTGTGCGGTCTGGTCGGCCTGATCCTGCTGGTGATCCCCGCGATACTGCCCGCATCGATGTCCGAGCAGAACGGCGCGAAGATCTGGATCCTGTTGCCGGGCTTCTCGATTCAGCCCGCCGAGTTCTCCAAGATCCTGCTGCTGGTGTTCTTCGCCGCCGTCCTGGTGTCCAAGCGCAACCTGTTCACCAGCGCGGGCAAGCACGTCCTGGGCATGGACCTGCCCCGTCCGCGTGACCTGGCCCCGCTGCTGGCGGCCTGGATCGCCTCCATCGGCGTGATGATCTTCGAGAAGGATCTCGGCACCTCACTGCTGCTGTACGCGTCGTTCCTGGTGATGGTCTACATCGCCACCGAACGGTTCAGCTGGGTGGTGCTGGGCCTGGCACTGTTCGCGGCCGGCAGCGTCGCGGCCTACTACATGTTCGACCACGTGCAGGTGCGGGTGCAGACCTGGCGGGATCCGTTCGCCGACCCCGACGGTGCCGGCTACCAGATGGTCCAGTCCCTGTTCAGCTTCGCCACCGGCGGCATCTTCGGCACCGGGCTGGGCAACGGGCAACCCGGCACCGTGCCCGCCGCCTCGACCGACTTCATCATCGCCGCGGTCGGCGAGGAGCTCGGGCTTGTCGGCCTGGCGGCGGTGCTGATGCTGTACACCATCGTCATCATCCGCGGGCTGCGGACCGCGATCGCCGTGCGGGACAGCTTCGGCAAGCTGCTGGCCGCCGGCCTGGCCGCCACGCTGGCGATCCAGCTGTTCATCGTGGTCGGCGGCGTCACCAAACTGATCCCGCTCACCGGTCTGACCACCCCCTGGATGTCCTACGGCGGGTCGTCGCTGGTGGCCAACTACCTGCTGCTCGCGATCCTGGTGCGCATCTCGCATGCCGCGCGCCGCCCGATCGGGACCACCGCCCTGCCGTCGGGTCAGACGGGCAGTATCGCGGCGGCCAGCACCGAGGTGATCGAGAAGGTATGAACACCTCGCTACGCCGCATCTCCCTGATGATCATGGGCCTGATCGTGCTGCTGCTGGCCAACGCCACGCTGACCCAGGTGTTCACCGCGGACGGCCTGCGCGCGGACCCGCGCAACCAGCGCGTGCTGCTCGACGAGTACTCCCGCCAGCGCGGCCAGATCGCCGCCGGCGGCCAGCTGCTGGCCTATTCGGTGGCCACCGAGGGTCGCTTCCGGTTCCTGCGCGTCTACCCCAACCCGATGACCTACGCACCGGTGACCGGGTTCTACTCGCTGAGCTATTCGAGCACCGGCCTGGAGCGCGCCGAGGACAGCATCCTCAACGGTTCCGACCAGCGCCTGTTCGGGCGCCGGCTGGCCGACTTCTTCACCGGGCGCGACCCCCGCGGCGGCAACGTCGCCACCACGATCAACCCGCAGGTGCAGCAGGCCGCCTGGGACGCCATGCAGGAGGGCTGCGACGGGCCGTGCCAGGGCTCGGTGGTGGCGCTGGAACCGTCCACCGGCCGCATCCTGGCGATGGTCTCCTCCCCGTCCTACGACCCGAACCTGCTGGCCAGCCACGACGCCGCCGAACAGGACGCGGCGTGGGAGCAGCTGCGCGACGACCCCGCCTCGCCATTGCTCAACCGCGCTATCTCGGAGACCTACCCGCCCGGGTCGACGTTCAAGGTCATCACCACCGCGGCCGCGCTGCAGGCGGGGGCCACTCCGGACACCCAGCTGACCGCGGCGCCGCAGATCCAGCTGCCGGACAGCACCGCCACGCTGGAGAACTTCGGCGGCACCCCGTGCGGCGGCGGTCCGAGCGCCTCGCTGGAGTATGCGTTCGCCCATTCCTGCAACACCGCGTTCGTCGAGCTCGGCATCGACACCGGTGCCGAGAAGCTGCGCGCCACCGCCGCCGCGTTCGGCATCGACACCGCACCCGAGCCGATCCCGCTCCAGGTCGTCAAGTCGACCGTCGGGCCGATCTCCGACGCCGCCGCCCTGGGCATGTCGAGCATCGGCCAGAAGGACGTCGCCCTCACTCCCCTGCAGAACGCGATGGTCGCCGCGACCGTCGCCAACAAGGGGGTGACGATGCGGCCCTACCTGGTCGACCGGATCCAGGGTCCCGATCTGTCCACCATCGCCGCCACCGAGCCCGCGCAAGAGCGGCAGGCGGTACCCGAGCAGGTCGCAGATACACTTACGGACTTGATGGTCGCCGCCGAGCAGGTGACTCAGCAGAAGGGAGCCATCGCCGGCGTGCAGATCGCATCCAAGACCGGCACTGCGGAGCACGGGACGGATCCGCGCAACACGCCTCCGCATGCCTGGTACATCGCCTTTGCGCCCGCGCAGGCCCCCAAGGTCGCCGTCGCGGTGCTGGTCGAGAACGGCGGCCAACGCCTGTCGGCGACCGGCGGCGCACTGGCGGCGCCGATCGGGCGTGCCACCATCGCCGCCGCACTGCGGGAGGCCTCGTGAGCGGCCCTCGCCGGAGGCGAGAATCCGGTTTCCGAGCCGGAGGCGAGCAGACCAGCAGACGCGCCGGAGGCCAGAAATGAGCCCCCGCGTGGGAGTAACCCTGTCGGGGCGCTACCGGCTGCAGCGCCTCATCGCGACCGGCGGCATGGGTCAGGTCTGGGAGGGCGTGGACTCCCGGCTGGGCCGGCGGGTGGCGATCAAGGTGCTCAAGGCCGAGTACTCCACCGACTCCGAGTTCGTCGAGCGGTTCCGGGCCGAGGCCCGCACGGTGGCCATGCTCAACCATCCGGGCATCGCCGGGGTGTACGACTACGGCGAGACCGACATCGACGGTGAGGGCCGCACCGCCTACCTGGTGATGGAACTGGTCAACGGCGAGCCGCTGAACTCCGTCCTCAAACGAACCGGCCGACTGTCGCTGCGGCACGCGCTGGACATGCTCGAGCAGACCGGCCGGGCCCTGCAGGTCGCGCACACCGCGGGCCTGGTGCACCGCGACGTCAAGCCCGGCAACATCCTGATCACCCCCACCGGGCAGGTGAAGCTGACCGACTTCGGCATCGCCAAGGCCGTCGACGCCGCGCCGGTCACCCAGACCGGCATGGTGATGGGCACCGCCCAGTACATCGCGCCCGAGCAGGCTCTCGGCCACGACGCCACCGCGGCCAGCGATGTCTACTCCCTCGGCGTCGTCGGCTACGAATCGGTGTCGGGCAAGCGGCCGTTCACCGGCGACGGTGCGCTGACCGTGGCGATGAAGCACATCAAGGAGAACCCTCCCCCGCTGCCCGCCGACCTGCCGCCCAATGTGCGTGAGTTGATCGAGATCACGCTGGTGAAGAACCCCGGTATGCGCTACAAGTCCGGTGGGGCGTTCGCCGATGCCGTCGCAGCGGTCCGCGCCGGACGGCGGCCGCCGCGCCCCAACACCACACCGTCGATCGGTCGGGCCGCGCCGACGGCGGTGCCCGCCGCCACCCAGGCCCGTCCGGTTGTCCCCCCGGCCCCGGCCCCGCGCGCACGCAGCGCAGGCACCCACCGGTCAGCACCGCCGCCACGCGGGCGCACCTTCTCGTCGGGCCAGCGGGCGCTGTTGTGGGCGGCCGGGGTGCTCGGCGCGCTGGCGATCGTGATCGCCATCCTGATCGTGCTCAACGCGCAGGACCGCAGAGACCGCGTCCCCCCATCGGACACCACCACGCAGACCCCACCGGCGGAATCGCCCACCGCTGCGCCGGCGCTCCCTGACCTGGGTATTCATCAGCCTGACGAATACTGGGTATCCCTCTCGCACGACGCCCGACCGCCGGCCGTCACGCTGTACGCCGCAGGACAGATGATGCCATGACGACCCCACAGCAACTTTCCGACCGCTATGAGGTCGGCGAGATCCTGGGCTTCGGCGGTATGTCGGAGGTGCATCTGGCGCGCGACCTGCGCCTGCACCGCGACGTGGCGATCAAGGTGCTGCGGGCGGACCTCGCCCGTGACCCGAGCTTCTATCTCCGGTTCCGCAGAGAGGCGCAGAACGCCGCGGCACTCAACCACCCCGCCATCGTCGCCGTCTACGACACCGGCGAGGCGGAAACGCCCACCGGACCGCTGCCCTACATCGTCATGGAGTACGTCGACGGGGTGACGCTGCGCGACATCGTGCACACCGAGGGCCCGATGCCGCCCCGGCGGGCGATCGAGGTGATCGCCGATGCCTGCCAGGCGCTCAACTTCAGCCACCAGCACGGCATCGTGCACCGTGACGTCAAGCCGGCCAACATCATGATCAGCAAGACCGGCGCGGTGAAGGTGATGGACTTCGGCATCGCGCGTGCACTGGCCGACGCCGGCAACCCCGTCACGCAGACCGCCGCGGTCATCGGCACCGCCCAGTACCTGTCCCCCGAGCAAGCCCGCGGGATCAAGGTCGACGCCCGCTCCGATGTGTACTCGCTGGGCTGCGTGCTCTACGAGGTGCTCACCGGGCAACCGCCGTTCGTCGGCGATTCACCCGTCGCGGTGGCCTATCAGCATGTCCGGGAGGACCCGGTACCGCCGTCGCAGCGCAACCCCGACATCTCCCCCGACCTGGACGCGGTGGTCCTCAAGGCGCTGGCCAAGAATCCCGACAACCGCTACCAGACCGCCGCCGAGATGCGCGCCGACCTGGTCAGGGTGCACAGCGGCCAGACTCCCGACGCGCCGAAGGTGCTGACCGACGCCGAGCGGACGTCGCTGCTGTCGGCGACGCCGGCCCGGGACCGCACCGAACCCATCGAACCGGTCGGCGGCCACCAGCCCCGCTACGAGGAAACCGTGCGCAGCGGATCGGTGGCCCGCTGGTTGATCGCCGTCGCCGTACTGGCGGTGCTGACCGTGGTGGTCACCGTGGCCATCAACATGTTCGGCGGCGCGACCCGCGACGTCCAGGTCCCCGACGTGACCGGTCAGGCATCCGCCGACGCGATCGCCACGCTGCAGAACCGCGGCTTCTCCATCCGCACCCAGCAGCAGCCCGACTCCAAGGTGCCACCCGACCACGTGATCAGCACCGATCCCGAGGCCAACGCCGCGGTGTCCGCCGGTGACGAGGTCACCCTGAACGTCTCGACCGGACCCGAGCAACGCGAAGTACCCGACGTGTCGGGGCTGAGCTACGCCGACGCCGTGGAGAAGCTCACCGCGGCCGGCTTCGGCCGGTTCCGGCAGACGACCTCCGACTCGCTGCCCGAACAGAAGGACCGGGTGCTGTCCACGCTGCCGCCGGCCAACCAGACCTCGGCGATCACCAACGAGATCACCATCGTGATGGGCCGCGGGCCGGCCACCGCGGTGGTGCCCGACTGCGTCGGCCAGACCGTGCAGGTCTGCCAGGAGATCCTGTCGGCGTCCGGTTTCGCCAATACGGTTCCGGTCGAGGTCGACAGCACCACCTCGTCGGGCCAGGTGGTCGGAACGGACCCGGCTCCGTCGCAGACGGTGCCGCAGGACACCGTGATCCAGATCCAGGTGTCGCGCGGCAACCAGTTCGTGATGCCCGATCTGACCGGCATGTTCTGGACGGACGCCGAGCCACGGCTGCGTGCGCTGGGCTGGACCGGCCAGCTGGACAAGGGCGCCGACGTGCGGGACAGCGGTCAGCGGACCAACGCCGTCGTCACGCAGAGCCCGTCGGCGGGCTCCGGGGTGAACTACGGCGCCAGGATCACGCTGAGCTTCGCGTCGTAGCGGCCGCCACCGCGCCGGCCACCTCGTCCTCGAGCCGGCGCACCAGCTCCTCCGGCGGCGCCGCACCGCAGAAGCCCAGCCAGTTGGCCAGCATTCGGTGCCCGCCCTCGGTCAGGATCGACTCCGGATGGAATTGCACGCCGTGGATGGGCAACTCGACGTGGCGCACGGCCATGATCACCTCCCCGGCGGTGCGGGCGATCACCTCCAGCTCGGCGGGCACCGTGTCGGGCAGGATCGTCAACGAGTGATAGCGGGTCGCCACGAACGGGTCCGGAAGTCCTTTCAGCACACCGCAGTCGGAGTGATACACGGTGCTGGTCTTGCCGTGGAGCAACTCCGGGGCGCGGTCCACGGTGCCCCCGAACGCCACGCCGATGGCCTGATGTCCGAGACAGACCCCGAGCAGCGGTGTGCCCGCCGCAGCACAGGCGTGCACCAGCGGGATCGATGCGCCGGCCCGCTCGGGGGTGCCCGGCCCCGGGCTCAGCAGCACACCGTCGAATTCCGCCGCCACCCGCGCGACGTCGTCCGGGGTGGCCAGCCGGTCGTCGTCATTGCGCCAGACCTGCGCGTCCACCCCGAGCTGGCCCAGGTACTGGACCAGGTTGAACACGAAGCTGTCGTAGTTGTCGACGACCAACACCTGCATGGCAACAGGCTACCGGCGCAGGTGACGGCCCCCAACGTCAAGTGACTGAGTCGAGCGGCCGATCAGTACCCGAGCGGACCGATCGGGGTGGCGTACTTCATCTTCAGCGGTTCGGTGTAGCCGACGAGTTCGACGTCCTTCGGTTCCTCGGTGTATCCCAGCCCGAACCGGGCCGCGTACCGCTTGTAGAGCTGCACCAGCGGCGCATCGGCCAGCGCCTGCTGCATCGACCCGGCGTCGCCGATCGCGGTGATCACATACGGCGGGCTGTACGTGCGGCCGTTGAGCAGCAGCGTGTTGCCCACACACCGCGGCGCCGACGTCGCGATGATCCGTTGGTCCTGGATCTGCATGCCCTCGGCCCCGGCGCTCCACAACGCGTTCATGACGCCCTGGATGTCCTGCTGGTGCACGACCAGGTCATCTGGGGAGGCATCGCGCGGGAACCGGCCCTCGGCATCGCGCTGCGCGTCGTTGAGCGTCACCACCAGCCCGGGGCCGCGTACCGGCGCCACGCCCGCCGGCACCGAGAGTGCTTCGGCGCGACGGGTGATCGCGGCCAGCGCCGCTGCGATGCCGGGGGATCCGCCGTGGTGGTTCTCGAGTTCGGTGGCCGCGGCGTCCCGGGCCGCGGTGAGACGGTCCACCGACTGTTGGGCCTCCCGCACCAGGTCGACCAGGCGGGGCGCGTCGCTGCTGCGAATCTCGTCGCCGCCGGACACGCCGTGTGTGACGCCCAGCAGCAGGCCGGCCGCCACGCACACCACCGGGACACCCAGGCGCCATACCGACCGCCGCGGTGCGGGGTGCGTCCCGTGGTCCATCGGTTTCATCTCCTTCGGAGCGGTTCGGCGCCTGGGTTAGGCTTTGCGTACCCAATCGTCGCACTGACCGGTGGCTCGTGGCATCGGCGACAGGCGCGGCGCCGAACGCCCGAAGGTACGCATGCCCAAGTCCAAGGTCCGCAAGAAGAACGACTTCACCATCAATCCGGTGAGCCGGACACCGGTCAAGGTCAAGGCGGGACCGTCGAGTGTCTGGTTCGTCGTACTGTTCATCGGCCTGATGCTGATCGGCCTGACATGGTTGATCGTGTTCCAGTTGGCCGGCAGCGGACCCGACGCCCCCGGCTTCCTGCAATGGATGGCCGCCCTCAACGTGTGGAACTACGCCATCGCGTTTGCCTTCATGATCACCGGGCTACTCCTGACGATGCGCTGGCGGTGACCGTCACGGCCGGAGAGATGGATTCATCTTCGTTGCTTTCGATCACCCTGTACGTGACCTGTGCGTCAACGGATCACACGCTTGTTATTCATCCCCATTGGGGATAGCACCTGTGGATAACCCTGTTTTTCGCGGTAGGAGGGTGTGAATTGTCCACCCAGCAAACCCAGTGGGGCCCGCCGACGGCGGGCATTCTCGGGGCTGGAGTCGCTGGTCTAGCTCTCGGCGTAGGTGTTGTGACGCTGGTCACAGACCCGCCCGGGCGAATTCTCGTGGGCGCTGCCGCGGTGGGTTTGCTGGTGTTTGCGGTCATGTCGTTCCGCGCACGACCGAAGCTGGCAATCAGCGAGGGGGGCCTGGTGTACCGCGGCTGGTGGAAGGACCGCCGGCTCGAGCGCGGTGACATCACGCTGATCCGCATCACCGAGTTCCGCAGAATCGGTCGCCGCGTGCGGCTGCTCGAGATCGACACCATCGACGATCGGCTGCTGGTGCTGAGCCGGTGGGACCTCGGCACCGATCCGCTGCGGGTGCTCGACGCGCTCACCGCCGCCGGGCTCGCACCCGGCACCGGGTGATTTCGGTGTAGTTGGTGACGGTGAGCGTGACGAACTACACCGAAATCGCTACGAGATGGTGATCGACTCGATCACGACCGGCTCGACCGGGCGGTCGCCGCGGTCGACGGCCGTGGTCGCGATCGCGTCGACGACCTTCTGCGACTCAGGATCGACGACCTCACCGAAGATGGTGTGGCGGCGGTTGAGGTGCGGCGTCTCGGTGACCGTGATGAAGAACTGCGAGCCGTTGGTGCCCGGGCCCGCATTGGCCATCGCCAGCAGGTAGGGCTTGGAGAACTGCAGCTCGGGGTGGAACTCGTCGGCGAACTTGTAGCCGGGTCCGCCCCGGCCGGTGCCGGTCGGGTCGCCGCCCTGGATCATGAACCCGTCGATCACCCGGTGGAAGACCGCGCCGTCGTAGAACGGCCCCGAGGAACCACCCGAGGCGTTCTCGGTGCTGTAGTCCTTGGTGCCCTGGGCCAGGCCGACGAAGTTGGAGACGGTCTTCGGCGCGTGGTTTCCGAACAGTGCGATCTTGATGTCACCGCGGTTGGTGTGCAGGGTCGCGGTCGCGGTCTGAATGGGACTCGTCACGGGAAGTCAGTGTGCCACGCCCGGTCCGAACGCCAACCGGCACCATGGCGTCGGCGCGGATGGCAGTCTGGAGCACGACGCAGCCAGCGCAGGAAGAGGTGGGATATGAGCCCCAAGACCGAGCAGCGAATGACGCCGGGCCAACGGCTGAGCCGCGGCCTGAAGTACTCGGCGGTCGGCCCGGTCGACGTGACCAGGGGAGCGCTCGGCCTGGGGGCGGAATCGGTGCGGTCTTCGGCGGCCTGGGTCGGGAACCGCTACCGGCGTGGACGCGTCGCCAAGCAGCTTCGGGCCGACCTGGCCGCCGCGCAGGACGCGTTGACCGCCGAGCTGGCCGAGGTGCAGGAGGCGGTCGCCGCCCTGCCCGAGACGCTCGGTAAGGCCCGCAAGTCCCGCAGCCGGACGCGCCCGCTGGTGTTCGTCGGCGTCGGGGTCGCGGTGCTGGCCGGGGGAGCGGCGGCCTTCACGATCGTCCGGCGTTCGACGCAGCCCGAGCCGTCCCCGCTGCCGCCCAGCGTCGAGGTCGCACCCAAGCCGTAGCGCGGTTACCGTCGGTCATGACCGTCTCGGTGTTCGATCTGTTCTCGATCGGGATCGGCCCGTCGAGTTCGCACACCGTCGGCCCGATGCGGGCGGCCCGCCGTTTCGTCGAAGGCCTGTCCGCCGACGGCCGGCTGGGCGCGGCGACGGGCGTTCGGGTCGAGCTCTACGGCTCGCTCGGTGCGACCGGCGCGGGGCACGGCACCCCGGGTGCGGTGGTGCTCGGGTTGGAGGGGTTCGCGCCCGAGACCGTCGATCCCGGCCTCGCGCGCAACCGCGTCGAGGAGATCCGCTCCGGTGGCCGGCTGTCGCTGGCGGGGGAGCGCACCATCGACTTCGACATGGCCACCGACATCGTTCTCTCCCTGCGCGCCATGGACTTCCACAGCAACGGGATGGTGTTCTCGGCGGTCGACGGCGCCGGCGCTCCGGTCGCGCGCGGGGTGTACTACTCGGTCGGCGGCGGCTTCGTGCTCGCCGAGGGGGAGACCGCGGCGAGCAGCGACGTCGCGGTCCCGCACCCGTTCCGCAGCGGCGCCGAACTGGTGGCGCTGGCGCAGGAAAACCGTTGCCGCATCGCTGATATCGTCGCCCGCAACGAGATCGCGCTCGGTCACGGCGACCGCTTGCGCGACGGCCTGCTGCAGATCTGGGCCACCATGCGTGAGTGCGTCCACAACGGGCTGGGCGCGACGGGGGTGCTGCCCGGCGGCCTGCGGGTGCGCCGGCGGGCCCCCGGCCTGGCCCGGGCGCTGGAGTCCGACCCGACCGATCCGCTCTATGCCATGGACTGGGTCACCGTGTTCGCGCTGGCGGTCAACGAGGAGAACGCCGCCGGCGGGCGGGTCGTGACGGCCCCGACCAACGGGGCGGCCGGCATCATTCCCGCTGTCCTGCACTACTACTGGCGGTTCGTCCCCGGAGCCTCCGACGACGGCGTCGTCGACTTTCTGCTGACCGCCGCGGCGATCGGCCAGCTGTTCAAGACCAACGCGTCGATCTCCGGGGCCGAGGTCGGCTGCCAGGGCGAGGTGGGCTCGGCCTGCTCGATGGCGGCGGCCGGGCTGGCCGCCGTGTCGGGCGGCACCCCGGCCCAGGTGGAGAACGCCGCAGAGATCGGTATCGAACACAACCTCGGCCTGACCTGCGACCCGGTCGGGGGGCTGGTGCAGATCCCGTGCATCGAGCGCAACGCGGTCGCCTCGGTCAAGGCGATCACCGCCGCGCGGATGGCGTTGCGCGGTGACGGCACCCACCACGTCAGCCTGGACACCGCGATCAAGACGATGCGCGACACCGGTGCCGACATGGCGGAGAAATACAAGGAGACGTCGCTGGGCGGCCTGGCCCTCAACGTCGTCGAGTGCTGAGACGGGGCGACGGCGGTCCCGCACCCCAGTAGGCTCAGCCCGTCCCGGGCGGCACCAGCATCGACTGCCACGTCTGGTCCGTCGGGGCCTCCCCGGCGAGATCGGTCTGCGTGTAGACCTGGCCGTCCGGCCCGACGTAAGACCCGGTCGCCGGGTCGTACTCTGCTGCCGGCAACGGCAGCGGTTCCGGTTGCTGTTGCGGCACAGGCTGACCCGACAGCGTGGCATTCGGGTCGCCCTTCCAGTTGAAGCCGTCGTTGAGCGGCACGTAGGTCTCGTCGCTCTCGCACATCGCCGCCGTCGGCGCGCGCTTTCCCGGGCGAGTGACGCACGGTGTGTTACGAACACCCCGCACCCCGATCGGCGAATCCTGGGGCACCCGGCAGTACAGGTCGCCCGGCGGGCGGTCGGGGTAGTCCTCCGCGGCCGGGGGACGTCGCTGCTCGGCCGGCAGGAACCCGGTGGTGCACGGCGGCGGCAGGTTCAGCCTCAAATTGAAGCTGAGGAACGCACCGACATAGTCCTGCATCGTGTTCCGGTTCGCCACACCCACCGCCTGGGCGACCGCGGCAGCCTGGGGCAACAGCACCAGGAGCTGCTCCAGGCTGGGCTGGTAGGTGACCGCGACCTGACCGACGCTGACCAGGTTGGCCAGGATGACCGGAAGGGTAGGTCGCACCCGGTCGAACAGTGCACGGGCTTCCTCCGCGACCGGGCCGCCCTGCTGCAGCACGCCGCGCACCGCGTCGTCGTGTGCCCGCAGCTGCCCGCTGATCTCGGCCAGGTCCGCAGCCCACGCCTGCACCGAGTCAGAAGAATCGATCTGGGCGTCCAGCACCGGCTGTGCCCCGTCGATCAGCGTCAGCAGTGGGTCCAGGTTCTCCCGCGCGTTGGCGGCCAGGGCGCCGGTGTCCGTCACGAGCCCGGACAACTCCGGCCCCAGCCCACCCACCGCGACGTACGCCTCGTCGACCACCGTCTTCAGATCGTCGCGGGGGATCGCTGTCAGACCGGTGTTCATCGCGTCCAGCGCGGAGTCCAGATCGGGCGGCACCGAGGTGCGGTCCACCCGGATGACGTCGCCGTCCCTCAGCGGCGGGGAGTCCCCGCGCGGCAGCAGCGCGACGTACTGCTCGCCCACCGGGGACTGGCTGTGCACCTGTGCGTCGAGATCCCCGGGGATGTCGATGCCGGACTTCAACGAAAGCACGGCCGCGACACCAGTTTCGGTGAGCCGCACGCTCTTGACACGCCCGACCTCTGCGCCACGATAGGTGACGTTGCCGCTCGGGTACAGACCCGCCGCCCGGGGCAATTCCACCGTCACCTCATAGCGACCGATCCCGAACATGGCGGGCAGCCTGATGTAGCCGAACACCATCGCTGCACCACCCACCAGGGTGACCACCGCAAAGATCGCCAGCTGGACGAAGATTCGCCTCGACAACGGGGGCATGTCAGCGGCCCTGGTCCCAATGGTACGGAGCGACGAGCGGATTGCCGACGGTGTACGGGCTCGGCAGTTGGCCGATGGTGCGGCCCCACTGCAGCTCGAGCTCCGTCAGATCGCCCTCCCACCGTGTCCCGGTGAGAAACGATGCGTCGAGCCGGCTCAGGGTCAGGTCGATGACGGCGGTCAGGTTGGCGTAGTCGCCCCGCGCCCAGTTGCCGACGGTGTCCGCCGGAAACGGATACGTGGCGAACAGTCCCAGGGCGCGGGTCAGCGCGGGACCGGCATCGCCCAGTGACTGCAGCACCGGCCCGATGTCCTTCAACTCGGCGAGCAGACTCTCCTCGGTCTGATTCGCCGTATCGGCAACCAGCGCGCTGAACTGACCGAGTTGGTCCAGCGCATCGACGAGGTTCTGCCGCTCGGCGGCCAGCACCCGCAGCGCGTCGGGGATGGTGTCGAGGGCGTTGTCGAGCACCGGTTTCTGGTCGGCGAACTGGCCGGCCAGGTTGTTCAGGCTCTCGGTGGTGGCGATGATGTCCCCGCTCTGGTCGTTGACCCGGCTGGTGAAGATGTCCAGCTGGTGGATCAGGCTGCGCAGGTCGTCCTCGCGGCCGGCCAGGGCGGTGCTCAGCGATTCGGTGATTTCCTGAACCTGTCCGATGCCACCGCCGTTGAGCAGCATCGTGATTGCCGCCAAGATCTGCTCGGTGGACGGATAGGTCTCCGCCGATGACAGCGGGATCAGCGATCCGTCTGTCAAACGGCCTCGGGGCGCGACGTCGACGGGCGGCGCCAGCTCGACGTGCAGTGAACCCAGCAGGCCGCTCTGGCCGACCGTCGCCGTCGCATTGGCAGGCAGATCGACATCGCCGTCGATCCTCATCGTCAACAGCGCATGCCAGCCCTGCCGCTCGATCTTGCTCACCGAGCCCACCGTGACGTCGCCCACCTGTACCCGGGAGTTCGGCTCGAGCGTGCGCACGTCGGGTAGCTGTGCCTGGATCGTGAACGAGCCGGGCCCGACGCCGGCGGTTCCCGGCAGCTGCACCGAATTGAGTCCCCGCCAACCACAACCGCTCAGCGCGGCGGCGGCCACCGCCACCAGCAGCGCGGCAACAATGCGGCTACCGACCGGTCGGGGGGGTGTGCGCATCATGGGCCGGCTCCGGCGGGCACCATCATCCCGGGCAGGCCGGCGGCCGGATCTGTCGCGTGCACCTCGGCCGGCAACGGCGGAACATCCTGCTGCTCCGCCGAATTATCCGCCGGGAGAGAGGCCGACGGAGTTGCCGGGGGAGCGGCCGGGGGATGTTCCGGGGAAGCGGCCGGGGGAGGGATGTAGTCCGGCCGCAGCCAGTCTTCGCTGTAGGTGACCTCGTTGGGCCGCGCGGTGGCGCCGACGATCAGGTTCTCGCCCAGCGGCGGGAAGTTGTACCGACGGTTCTTCACCATCGGCGCCAGGTACTGCACGCACAGCTTGGCCGACTCTTCGGCACCCAGCCGCGAGGCGGCCTGCACCGCTCCGCACAGGAAGGCCAGCGGGTTGGCGAGGTTGTTGAACGCGGGGGCACCGCCGAGAGTGCCTTGCGCGGGTTGATAGATGTTCATCAGGTTCTGCAGTTCGTTGGGGGCCAGGTGCAGCGTCTGCTTGATGTCGTCGAGGCTCTCGGTCAGCGCCTGGCTCACCGACGCCAACCGGTCCGACGTCGTTCCCAGTGCGTCGCGGTTTTCGCTGATCACGGTTTTCGCATCGCCCAGCGCGGCGTTCAGCGCCGAGACGGCGTCGCCGACCTCGTTCGAATCGTCGGTCAGCAGAGCACCGACCGAGGCCAGGTTGTCGTTCAGCTCCCGCTGCAGATCGTCGCTGTCCTGCAGCGCCGATACCAGGATCGACAGGTTCTTCATCGTGCTGAACACATCGTCGCTGTGGTCACCGAGGGCGGAAACCGCCTGGGAGAGCTCGAGGATGGTCTGCCGAATCGTTGCTCCCTGGCCGCGCAGGTTGTTCGCGGCCGTGTGCACGACCGATCCGAACGCGCTGACCCCGCCCGGTTCGTTGGGTTGCACCATGTCGCTGAGTCTTTCGAGCTGCTGGCGTACTTCATCCCATTCAACGGGAACCGCGGTGCGCTCCTCGGGGATCACCGCGTTGTTCGTCAGCTTCGGGCCCCCGGTATAGGGCGGGTTGAGCTGGATGACTCGTGCGCTGACAATGGCCGGGGACAGGATCACCGCCGTGGCGTCGGCGGGCACCTCGTACTTGTCGTCGTACCAGAACGTGATCTTGACCCGTTGCGGCTCGGGCTCGATCGTCTCGATTCTGCCCACCGGCACGCCGAGGATGCGCACGTCGTCGCCGGGAAAGATGCCGTTGCTGTTCGCGAAATACGCCACGACCGTGGTCCTGTCGGCCACCGCCGACGAGTACAGCAACACCGCGACAGCGGCGATCAACGTGGTCACCAGCGTGGCCGCCACTCCGATACGGGCCTTGTCCCGGCTCTTCATCGTTCACCCTCCGGCGATGGCAGCGGTGGGCCGGGCGGCGGGCCGCCCGGCGCCGGCGCCGGCGGTGGCTCACGATAGGGATACCGCGGGTCACCGGGTACTCCGGTGATCGCATCCGGCAGAGTCATCCTCGGCTCGCCACCTTGGCCGGTGCGCGGGTACGGAACCGGCAGTGCCGGGGTTCCCGGCTGACCGGTCTGCGGGTCGGTGAGTTCGGTCGGCAGCAGGACGTTCGGATCGAGCCCGAGGTCGGAGAAGGCGGCGTCGATGAACGGCTGGATGAACTGGCCGGGCAGCAGGTTGGCGATGTAGAAGCTGAAGAACGGCCCCGACGACATCGACTCGCCGAGCGACATCGCGTAGACGTTGAACTTCTTGATCGCCGACTGCACTCGTTGTTTGCGGTTGTCGAGGATCGTCAGGAGCTCGTTGAGCTTGTCCAGCGCGGGTTTGAGGGTCTGCCGGTTCTCCGAGACCACCCCCTGGATCTGCTCGCTGACCGCCACCAGGTTCTCCGAGATCTGGTCCAGCGCACGGCTCTGGCCGAGCAGCGCGACGAGCAGCGCATTGGTGTCGGTCAGCAACCCGACGATGCTTTCGCTGCGCTCCGACAGGACTGCGGTGACCTTGTTGGCGTTGCTCAGCAGGTTTCGCAGCTGAGCGTCACGCTTGTTCAGCGTCTGGGAGAACCGTGCGACACCCTGCATCGCGATCCGCAGCGCCGGGGGAGTCTCGGAGAACGTCTGTGACAGCACGTCCAACGATTCCGTCAGCGTGCCGGTGTCCAGTCCGCTGACGGCGGTGGTCAGCTCTCCGAGCGCGTCGGGCAGCTGGTAGGGCGACCTGGTCCGTTCCAGCGGGATCGGTCCGGACTGCCGGCCGTCGCCCCGGGGGGTGATCTCGAGAATCTTCGCGCCCAGAACGCTTTTCGTCTTGATCGCTGCCTCGGTGTGCTCGCCGAGCCGAATGCTCTTGTCGATCTCGAATGTGACCAGCACCCGTGGTCCGTCGAGGTCGATGCTGTCTACCCGGCCGCTCGCCAGACCCGAAACCTGGACGTCTGCGCCGGTGAGCAACCCACCGGCTTCGGCGAAGTAGGCGGAGTATGTCTTGTTCGAGTTGATCAGCGGCAGCCTGCCGAAGTTCAGAGCGGCCAGGACCACGGCGAGGGTCACCGCCACGCCGACCGCGCCGACGACGAGGGGATTGCGCTCGGAGAACGTCTTCATCGGGGTGTGCACCGTCCGGAGTCCTGGCCGGCGACCTTGACGTAAACCGGTTGGCCACCTTTGCCGTTCAGTTTCAGGATCAGGTCGCACAGGTAGAAGCTGAAGAAGTCGCCGTACAGGCCCTGGCGATTCAGCATCTGGTAGGTGTCGGGCAATGTGTTGAGCAGGTTGTCGAGGTAGTCGCGGTCGGCCAGGGCCACCCCGGCCGTCCGGTCCGCCTCGTCGACGATCTTGCGCAGCGACGGGCGGGCCTGCGCGAGCAGATCGGCGGTCGCCGCCGCGGCCTCGTTGCCGTACGCGATCCCGGCACTGAGGTCCTGCCTGCGGTCGGCCAGCGTGCCCAACAGATCCGACAACGACTCGATGGTCGTGACGAGCTGTGGACTTCGATCACCCAGCGAGCCGAGCACGGTGTCCAGGTTCGAGATGATCTCTGCGATGAGGTGATCCCGGTCGGCGAGCGTGTTCGTCAGGGCCGCGGTGTTCGCCAGAAACGACGCGATCGTGGTCCCCTCGCCCTGCAACGCCTCGATGAGCTGCCCGGAAAGCGCGTTGACCTGCTCGGGCTCCAACGCCCGGAACAACGGCCGGAACCCGTTGAGCAGCGCGTCCAGATCCAGCGCGGGCGAGGTCTGCGACAGCGGGATGGTCGCACCGGGCTCGAGTTGTCTGGTGCTGCCGGCGCCTTCCTCGAGGGCCAGGTATCGGTCGCCGATCAGGTTACGAAAGCGGATGACCGCCCTGCTGCCCTCCGTCAAGACCACAGACTCGTCTGCGCCGAATTCCACCAGCGCGGTGGCGTCGTCGCGCAGCGAGATGTTCCTGACCTTGCCGACCTCCACGCCGGCTATCCGGACGAAATTGCCGGCCTGCAAACCCGAGACGTTGCTGAACAGCGCTGTGTACGTGTACATCCGCTCGAAGCGCGGCTGCGCAAAGATGACCAGCATGACGGCCAGGCCCAGCAGGCACACGGCCATGAAGACAGCCAGCCGCCAGACCGCTGCGCCCAGGTTCTCTCTCACGGTTCGATCCTCATGGCGCCGGCGCCGGCGCCGGGGTCGGCTGCAGCTGGGCGGGGGCCGGGACCACGAACGGCTCCGAACCCGGCGTGGGGCCCGGTTCGCGCGGTGCACCGGGCGGGGGCGCCGGCGGCAGGCCCGGCCAGAGTGGCGTCCCGTCCGGTGCGTACAGCTGCGCCCCGTAGGCCGGTGCACCGGGATACGGGATCGGCCCGGGTGCCGGACCGCCCGGATTGCGGATGCTCGGCGGTTCCGGTACCGCACGGGTGACCGGGAAGAAGTTGGCGTATGCCGGGAACGCGATTCCCGGGTTGGGCCGGATGTCCAGGCCGGTTCCCCAGCCGGTGTTGGTGATGAGTTGGCGCACAGGCCAGTTCGCGGCCACATCGGGCAGCGATCCGCATCCCGGTTTACCGCCGGGACCGCCCTTGGCGCCGATGATCGGCAGGTTGCGCGGGTAACGGTACTGGTCTGCACCCAACAGAATGGCGCTGTCCAGGATCAGCGATTTACCGTTCGCGCCACCGGTCGCATCCAGGTACCCGCTGTCGAGGGCTGTCTTGGCTCCGACGAGTGTGCACGTGTACGTCGGATTGTATTTCATCAACAATCTCGTGGTCGTCTCGAGCAGGGTGACCGACTCGATCAGGTTCTCGCGGCTCGAGCCCATCAGGTCGATACCACTGCGGGACATGCTCACCACCCCGACGAGCAGCGCATCCAGCGCCTGTGCGTTGTCGGTGATGGTCCTGCTGGTGGTGCCGACCGCGTCCAGGGCGGACAGGATGTCCTGTGCAGCAGCGCTGTAGGAGTCGCTGACCTCCCGGACGGCTCGCATATCTGCGCGGATCGTGTCGGTGCGCGAGTTGACCGCGATCAGCACCCGGTTGGCATCGGTGATGGCCTGGCCCATGCCGGCGCCGTGGCCCCGCACCCCCTCGGCGAGCGCGGCGAACACCGCCTGGAGCTTCACCGGGTCGATCTGATCCAGCACCCCGGCCAGGTTCTTCCACAACGTGTTGATCTCGGTGCTGACGTACTGCGAGGTGATCACCGTCCCTGCGGTCAGCGGGGCGGGGCTGGGGTCGCTCGGATAGACCAGTTCGACGAACTTCCCACTGAACAGGGTGCCGGCGCGGATGCGTGCCTCAACGTTGGCCGGGATGTAGTCGACCTGATCCGGGTCGATCTCCAGTTTCAGGCTCACCTGATTCGTCGCGCCCGTGACCTGGCCGACCCGACCCACCTGCACACCACGCATCGTGACCTTGGCGCCACGATCCATCACCAGACCGGCGCGATCGGACAGCAGCGTCACCGGGACGTAGTCCCGCAACGATCCCGAGAACAGCGCCGAGGTCAACACGACGGTGGCGACGGTCGCGGTGACGAAAATGAGCGTCCACCAACCTGGATGCATTCCTTCTCTCCGGCGTTCTGGCATCGCCCGCTACCCCGAGAGGTGGAAATTGCCGGACTGCCCGTACACCGACAGCGCGATCGCCAGCAGCAGAAAGGTCAGGACGATGAGTGACGTGCGCACCGAACGGCCGACCGCTTCGCCGACTCCCGCGGGTCCTCCCGAGGCGGTGTAGCCGTAGTAGGTATGGACCATCATGATGGCGACCGCCATCAGCAGCACCGTCAGAAACGACCAGAGCAGGTCAACCGAGTTCAGGAAGGTGTTGAAGTAGTGGTCGTACACACCGGTGGACTGGCCGTAGAACCCGGTCGTGCCGAACCGGGAGGCCAGGAACGCGCACACCATGGCCACGCAGTACAGCGGAATCACCACGACCACCCCGGCCACGACCCGAGTGGAGACCAGGTAGGCGACGGACCGGACCGCCATCACCTCGAGCGCGTCGATCTCGTCGGCGATCCGCATCGCACCCAGTTGGGCGGTGGCGCCCGCGCCGATCGTCGCGGCCAGTCCGACTCCGGCAACGGCGGGCGAAATGATTCGGACGTTGACATAGGCCGAGATGAAGCCGGTCATCGCTTCGACGCCGATGCCGGCCAGTTGGCTGTAGCCCTGCACGGCGATCACCGCCCCGGTCGCCAGGGTCATGAAACCGACGACGACGACCGTTCCGCCGATCACCGCCAGTGCGCCGGTGCCCAGGCTCATCTGGGCGATCAGTCGCAGGATCTCCCTCTTGTACCGGATGAACGCCATCCCGATCTCGCGCACCGACAGTGCGTTGAAAGCGATCTGTTCACCGACGTGATTCCAGCCCCCGGCAACAGCATTCGCCGCGCTGGTGAGCCATCCGGACCGCCGGCCCGCGGGGCTGCCCTCGGTCATTGCGCACTCGTGTAGAACACGGCCGTGGTGACGATGTTGATGACGAACAGCGCGATGAAGGAGTACACGACCGTCTCGTTGACGGCGTTTCCCACGCCCTGCGGCCCCCTGCGCACCGACATGCCCTTGTAGCAGGCGATCAAGGCGGCCGCCATGCCGAACAACGCCCCCTTCACCAAACCCAGGATCACATCGGGCAGACCGGTCAGCAGCGTCAGGCCCGCGGCGAAGGCCCCGGGGGTGACCTTCTGGACGAAGACCGCAAAACCGAATGAGCCGGCGAGTCCGACGATGGTGACCAACGACACCAGCGAGACGGCGGTGACGGTGGCCGCCAACACCCTGGGCACGACCAGGCGGTGAATCGGGTCGACACCCATGACCCGCAATGCGTCGAGTTCCTCGCGAATGGTCCGCGCGCCCAGGTCGGCGCACATCGCCGTCGCCCCGGTGCCCGCGACGACGAGCACCGTGACGATCGGTCCGATCTGCGTGACCGAAGCGGTCGCCGCGCCGGTGCCGGAGAAATCGGCGGCGCCGAACTCCGTCAGCAGGATGTTCAGCGTGAACACCACCAGCACGGTGAACGGGATCGCCAGCATGAGCGTGGGGACGATGGACACCCGCGCCACGAACCAGGTCTGCAACAGGAACTCCCGCCACGCGAACGGAGGCTTGAACAGTGCGACCAACGTGTCCAGGGCCGTGGCATAGAACTCGCCGACGCCCCGAAGCGGCTTCAGGGCGACCTCCGGCAGAACCAACAGCGGCCCCTTCCGTGCTTCCCGCTTGGGGCGTGAACCGCGACTCTGCTGCGACATTATCCGAACACGTCGGCGCCGCACGGCGCCGCGAGCGCGTGTCGTGGCTTTGCTTCACCCCCTCGCGAATTCGGATCCCGGCACCTGGTCTTGGGCGGCCGCACGTGCCGGGCGCGGCACAGAACATCGAGGCCGGATACAAGTAGTGTCCCGTTCCATGGGGAGCGACAGACGTGGCTGGTGGCTCGGATTGACCCTGGCAACGGTGCTGGTGGCCGGCGCCTGCAGCTCCGACGGCGGCGCGGGGTCCGACGGTACGGGTCCGGCGACCTCGGGTGCCGGAAACACGGACCTTCCCGACGAGGCCGCCGGCCTGATGGCGGCGGAGAAGTACCGGTCGTCTCGTTGGTCGCTGATCGTGGAAGCTGCGGACGGCGGCGACCCGGTTTACGCGCTGGACAGCGGCAAGATCGGCACCATGGGGTCGAACGCCAAGCTCTACACCGTGGGCACCTGGCTCGACGTCTTCGGGCCCGACCACACCATAGAAACCCCGGTCTACGGGCTGGGTTCGGTCAGCGGCGGGCGCCTCGACGGCGACCTGGTGCTGCGTGCGATGGGTGACCTGGTGATGGGCAGCCGCCAGGCCGGCAGCGGCAAGCTGGCATACAGCGTCCCACCGCAGGGCGACGCCAACGGCATCCCCGGTGCCAAGCCGGCGCCCGGTGATCCCCTCGCGGGGCTGAACGATCTCGCAGAGCAGGTCGCGGCATCCGGGGTCACCGAAGTCGGTGGCGACGTGCTCATCGACGACCGTCTCTTCCAACAGTGGGAGACGCCCCGTCCCCTCGAGATCAGCCCCATCGTCGTCAACGACAATCTGTTGGCGATGGTCACCACGCCCGGCAGTGCGGGTGAGCCGGGTACCGTCGAGACGGTCCCCGAAACTGCTGCGTTCACCATCGTCAACGACACCGAGACCGTGGCGGCCGGCGAAGACACCACCCTGTCGTTCGCCCCCGAGTTGGACGCACAGGGCAACCCCACCAACGTGATCGCGGTGAACGGCACGATCGCCACCGATGCCGAGCCGGTACTCAACGTGTACGAGGTCCCCGACCCCGCCACCTACGCCCGCACCCTGTTCATCGAGGCGCTCGAGCGGGCCGGGGTGACCGTGAGCACCGACCCCCTGGCCGTCAACGACGCGTCGACGCTGCCCGGGGCCGAGAGCTACGCGGCGGGCAACGCGCCGCTGGGGACCATCGAATCACCACCGATCTCGGAGATCGCCACCCTCGTCTGGAAGATCAGCCACAACTACGGCGCCGATCTCGCCGTGTGCCTGCTCGCGGTCAACGAGGGCTCGACCGACTGCGACGACGGGTTCGGCCCCGTTCGTGAGCGCATCGGCGACCTCGGCATCGACCAGAGCGACGTGTGGATCCTCGACGGTTCCGGGTCGAGCGTCGCGTCGACCACCCCCGATGCCATGGCCACCTGGCTCCGTTGGCTGCATTCGCGGCAGTGGAGCGACCGGCTCCCCGAGATGTTGCCCATCCTCGGCACCGACGGCTCGCTCTCGCTGTCTGAAACCGACAGCCCGGCGAAGGGCCGGGTCCAGGCCAAGACGGGGACCTGGGCAGCACGCGATCCGGGCACCGGCGACCTGCTGATGCTCGACCAGTCCCTGGCCGGGTTCATGCAGGGCGGTGACGGCACGGTCTACGTGTTCGCCCTGTACCGGCACAACACCAGCTTCGAGAGCCTGTCCGACATCCTCGGCTCACTGGACAACGTCGCCGCCGTCGCCGCCGCCCTGCAGCAGTCGCTCTGAGCCCGGTCGCAGGGGCCGGACGCCGGTGGATCATTCTCGCCCTGACTGTCGCCGGGGTCGCCAGCTGCTGCGGGTCAGCGCGGCAATTCGTTCAAGTGGTGCAATTTCGGCCAGAAGTCAGCGGACGCTCCCAATGCCAGGTCGTGCCCACGTCGGGATCCTCCCGTTCGCCGGCCAGCATAAATCCGAGTCGGCGAAGCACGCCCGTCGACGGATTCTCCTGGGGGAGCGTGTTCGCGACGACCATGCTGACCGTCCCGTGGGCGGCGGCCTTGTCGAGCATCGCCCGCGCCGCCGCCACCCCTAGCCCCCTGCCGCGAAACCCCGGCGCGAGTTCGTATCCGATTTCGACAACGCCCTGGTCGGGTGGGCCGGCGAAACCGCCCGAGCCGAAGAGGATTCCGCCGGACATGAAGAAGTGCATCCACCAGTCGGCTTCCTCGGGATGTTCGCGCAGCCGGTCGAGGGTGTATCCGACAGACTCCGGAAACTCCGGCCATCCGACCGGTACCGCGCTGCCGATCAACCTGCCGAACCTCGCGGGGTCGGATTGCAGGGCGGTGAGCTGCTCGACGGTGGCGGGTAGCAGGACGACGCCGGGCATTCCGACAGTGTGTCAGCCGCAATCCATCGGCTCGTCGGTTGGCGACCGGGCCGGTCGCACCTCGCCGTTGCCATGCAGTGATGGGGCAATCGTTGCCGCTTGTGGAGCCTAGGAGATTCGAACTCCTGACATCTGCCTTGCAAAGGCAGCGCTCTACCAACTGAGCTAAGGCCCCCGGTGCCGATCAGGAAGGTGCATCGGCGTTGTGGTCGGGCAGGGTGTGCCACACCTCGGGTCCGTGCTGGGTCCGCCACACCATAACCGCGGCGATCGCGCCGACCGCGGCGGTCAGAAGCACCACGAGCTTCATCGATGTGAACCTTTCCGTGGGGCTAGGAGGACTCGAACCTCCGACCTCTTCGTTATCAGCGAAGCGCTCTAACCGCCTGAGCTATAGCCCCGTCAACCGCACGGGCCGAGCGACGAGATTACCGTACGGTGTGGCCGTCTCCCAAACTCGATGCCCGTGACCTCAGTCGCGGTCGGCCAGCGTGACCTCGATGCCGCCCACCAGGTCGGTGGTCAGGTTGTAGATGAAGGCCCCGATCGTCGCCGCGGCGGTCAGCAGCACGATGTTCACCAGCCCGATCAGCGTGGCGCCGCCGAAGATCATGCCGCTGGACACCAGTTCTCCGCCGGAGGCGCCGCTGGCGCTGGTGAGCAGGTCACCGACGTTGCTGTTGAGCTTGCTCCACACGCCCATGCCGCCGAGCACCAGGTAAAGGAACGCCACCGCGATCATCCATACGAAGAACAACGCGACCGACAACAGCAGCGACACCTTCAGCGTGCTCCAGGGATCGATGCGCCGGATCTGCATGCTGGCCCGGACGGGTCCCTTGTGCTGGCGGGTAGCCACCTCGACCGCCTTGGCCGGTGGGGGAGTCGCCGGCGACTGCTGCTCACCCTGGGGACGTTCCGGCGGTTTGCGCTGCTGAACCGGTCGCGGCATCGGGCCGGACAGATCGGGCAGCTCGCTGGCGTAGGCCTTGTTCTCCACCCGCGGCGCCGGGCGGTTGGGCTCGCTGCGCATCACCTCGGTGCGGTCGCCCCGCGGTGCCTGGTCGGCCTCCGGGCCGGTGGTCGGCGCGGCCGGTGCTGCACCGCCGGAGATGAACCGGTTCAACCGGGCATCCAGGCCGCCCGCCGCACCAGTGCCGCGCTGATCCTCCGGGGTCTGCTGGCGGCGGGCCGCCGTGCCACGCTGCCAGGGCGGTGCGTCGCCGTCGGCGCCCTGCGCCGGCGCCGGGCCGGGCGCGCCGCTGCGGGCCGGCGATGTGCCCGGCGATGCACCCTCGGTGGCCGGACCGGCAGAGGTCGCAGACCCGCCGGGCGAGCCGTTGGCCCCGCTTGACCCGTCACCGCTTCGTGGGTTTGCCGGCTCGTTCGGTGAGCTCACCTACGACTCCTCACTGATCTGTCGCGTCGAGGTCGGTGTTGACCTCATCGGTACTGTCACCGGCTTCGGCATTCCGCGCGATCGCGATAAGTGTGTCGCCGTCTCCCAGGTTCATCAACCGAACGCCCTTGGTCTGGCGGCCGGCCTTGCGCACCTGTCGGGCGCCGGTCCGAATGACGCCCCCTCCGGAGGTGATGGCGTACAGCTCGGTGTCGTCATCGACGATCAACGCACCGACCAGCGTGCCACGTCGCCGGTCGAACTGGATCGTCAGCACCCCCTTACCGCCGCGGCCCTGCACCGGGTACTCCTCGATCGCGGTGCGCTTCGCGTAGCCACCCGAGGTCGCGACCAGCAGATACGTGTCGTCGCGGACCACGTTGAGCGACAGCAGTGCGTCCTCGGCGTTGAACCGCATACCCTGCACACCCGAGGTGGCGCGGCCCATCGGCCGCAGCGCCTCGTCGGTGGCCGAGAACCGGATGGACTGCCCGTTGGCCGAGACCAGCAGCAGGTCGTCCTCGGCCGAGCAGAGCACCGCGCCGACGAGCTCGTCGCCGTCACGCAGGTTCACCGCGACGATTCCGCCCGACCGGTTGGAGTCGAAGTCCACCAGCTTGGACTTCTTCACCAGGCCGTTGCGGGTGGCCAGCACCAGATACTGGGCGTCCTCGTAGCCCTTGATCTGGATCACCTGCGCGATGCGTTCCTCCGGCTGGAACGCCAGCAGGTTGGCGACGTGCTGGCCCCGCGCCGTGCGCGACGCCTCGGGCAGGTCGTAGGCCTTGGCCCGGTACACCCGGCCCTGCGTGGTGAAGAACAGGATCCAGTCGTGGGTGGAGCAGACGAAGAAGTGGTTGACGATGTCGTCCTGCTTGAGGCCGGCACCCTGCACGCCCTTGCCGCCGCGCTTCTGGCTGCGGTACAGGTCGGTCTTCGTCCGTTTGGCGTAGCCCGTCTCGGTGATCGTCACGACGACGTCCTCGCGCGCGATCAGATCCTCGTCGGCCACCTCGCCGTCGGCGGCGATGATGCGGGTGCGGCGCTCGTCGCCGTGCTTTTGGACAATCTCGTCGAGTTCTCCTCTTACGATGGCCCGTTGCCGCTCCGGCTTGGCCAGGATGTCCTCGAGGTCGGCGATCTCGGCCTCGATCTTGGCCAGGTCGTCGATGATGCGCTGGCGCTCCAGCGCGGCCAGCCGCCGCAGCTGCATGTCCAGGATCGCCTGGGCCTGGATCTCGTCGATGTCGAGCAGTTCGATCAGGCCGGCCCGCGCCACGTCGACGGTCTCCGACGCCCGGATCAACGCGATCACCTCGTCGAGCGCGTCGAGCGCCTTCACCAGACCGCGCAGGATGTGGGCCCGTTCGTTGGCCTTGCGCAGCCGGTAGGTGGTGCGCCGGACGATGACGTCGAGTTGGTGGTTGACGTAGTGGCGCAGCAGCTGGTCGAGCCGCAGCGTGCGTGGCACGCCGTCGACGATCGCCAGCATGTTGGCGCCGAAGCTGGTCTGCAGCTGGGTGTGCTTGTAGAGGTTGTTGAGCACCACCTTGGCCACCGCGTCGCGTTTGATCTCGACGACGATGCGCAGACCCACCCGGTCACTGGACTGGTCCTCGATGTTGGAGATGCCGCCGAGCTTGCCGTCGCGGACCTGCTCGGCGATCGAGGTGATGAAGTTGTCGTGGTTGACCTGATACGGCAATTCGGTGATCACCAGCGACGTGCGGCCGCGGGAGTCCTCCTCGATCTCCACCACGCCGCGCATCCGGATCGAGCCGCGCCCGGTGGTGTAGGTGTCGGCGATCCCCTGCGAGCCGACGATCAGGCCGTGGGTGGGGAAGTCGGGTCCCTTGACCCGTTCGCACACCGCGATCAGCGTCGCCTCTTCGTCGGCGTCGTGGTTGTCCAGGCACCAGTACACCGCCTCGGCGAGCTCGCCCAGGTTGTGCGGCGGGATGTTGGTGGCCATACCCACGGCGATGCCGCCGGACCCGTTGGCCAGCAGGTTCGGGAACCGGCTCGGCAGGACCGTCGGCTCCTGCACCCGGCCGTCGTAGTTAGGGATGAAATCGACTGTCTCCTCGTCGATTTCGCGCAGCATCTCCATCGCCAGCGGAGTCAGCCGGGCTTCGGTGTACCTCATCGCCGCCGGCGGGTCGTTGCCCGGTGAGCCGAAGTTGCCCTGGCCGTCGACCAGCGGGTAGCGCAGTGACCATGGCTGGGCCATCCGGACCAGGGTGTCGTAGATCGACGCGTCGCCGTGCGGGTGGTAGTTACCCATCGTCTCGGCAACCGAGCGTGCGGATTTCGCGTGGCTGCGGTCGGGCCGGAAGCCGGAGTCGAACATGGCGTAGAGCACCCGCCGGTGCACCGGCTTGAGGCCGTCGCGCACCTCCGGCAGCGCGCGGCCGACGATGACGCTCATCGCGTAGTCGATGTAGCTGCGCTGCATCTCCTGCTGGATGTCGACCGGTTCGATCCGGTCGCCGGCTTCGTCGCCGGGCGGCAGCGTGGTGTCAGTCATGGAGTTCCTTCTCGTGGTTGCGGCTCGAGAGTGCCTGCGAGCGTGAAGGTGTCGTCACACCCGATGCCGAGCGTGCCGACGACTTCACGCTCGACGGATCAAACATCAAGGAAACGAACGTCTTTGGCATTTCGTGTGATGAAGCTGCGGCGCGCCTCGACGTCCTCGCCCATCAGGATCGAGAACAGTTCGTCGGCGGCGGCGGCATCGTCGAGGGTCACCTGGCGCAGCACCCGCACCGACGGATCCATCGTGGTCTCCCACAACTCCTTGGCATCCATCTCGCCGAGGCCCTTGTAGCGCTGGATGCCGTCGTCGACGTTGATCTTCTTGCCGGCCTTCTTGCCGGCTTCGAGCAGACCGTCGCGTTCACGGTCGGAGTAGGCGAATTCCGGTTCGCTGCGTTGCCATTTCAGTTTGTACAGCGGCGGCTGAGCCAGGAAGATGTGCCCGTTCTCCACCAGCGGTTTCATGAACCGGAACAGCAACGTCAGCAGCAGCGTGGAGATGTGCTGGCCGTCGACGTCGGCGTCGGCCATAAGCACGATCTTGTGGTAGCGCAGCTTGGAGATGTCGAACTCGTCGTGGATGCCGGTGCCCAGGGCCGTGATGATCGCCTGCACCTCGGTGTTCTTCAGAACGCGGTCGATCCGGGCCTTCTCGACGTTGATGATCTTGCCCCGCAGCGGGAGGATCGCCTGGAACATCGAGTCCCGGCCGCTCTTGGCCGAGCCGCCGGCGGAGTCGCCCTCCACCACGTACAGCTCGGACTTGCGCGGATCGGTGGAGCGGCAGTCGGCGAGCTTGCCGGGCAGGCCGCCGATGTCGGTGGCGCTCTTGCGGCGCACCAGCTCGCGGGCCTTACGCGCGGCGATCCGGGCCTGTGCGGACGAAACCGCCTTGTTCACGACGGTTTTGGCTTCCGCCGGGTTGGCCTCGAACCAGTGGCTGAGCTGTTCGTTGCAGATCTTCTGCACGAACGACTTCACCTCGGTGTTGCCCAGCTTGGTCTTGGTCTGACCCTCGAACTGCGGTTGGGAGACCTTCACCGAGATCACCGCCGCCAGCCCCTCACGGATGTCGTCGCCGGTGAGGTTGGGGTCCTTGTCCTTCAGCAGCTTCTTGTCCTTGGCGTACTTGTTGACCACCGAGGTCAGCGCCGCGCGGAAACCCTCCTCGTGGGTTCCGCCCTCATGGGTGTTGATGGTGTTGGCGAACGTGTGCACCGATTCCGAGTAGCCGGCGTTCCACTGCATCGCGATCTCGACCTCATGGCCGGTGCCCTTGCCGTCGAAGTCGATGACGCTGGGCTGGATCGGACTCTTGGTGCGGTTGATGTGTTTGACGAAGTCGACCAGTCCGCCCGGGTAGTGGAAGACCCGGTGCTTGACCTTGTGTGGAGCGGCGGCCTCGGCGGCCTTCTCCTCCGCCGTCTTCGGCGCTTCGGCGGTGTCGCTGACCACGTCGTCGACGATGTCGTCGGCCCTGACCCGCTCGTCGGTGAGCTCGATGGTCAGCCCCTTGTTCAGGAACGCCATCTCCTGCAATCGTCGCGCGATCGTCTCGAAGTCGTAGTCCGTCGTCTCGAAGATGTCCGGATCGGCCCAGAACCGGATAGTGCTTCCGGTCTCCTTGGTTTTCTCGCCCTGCTTCAATGTCCCCGGCACCGACCGGTCGTAGGTCTGGAACCATTCGTAGCCGTCGGTGCGGATATCGGCTTCCAGCCGATAGGACAGCGCGTTCACCACCGAGACGCCCACGCCGTGCAGGCCACCGGACACCTGGTAGGCGCCCTCCTCGAACTTGCCGCCGGCGTGCAGGACGGTCATCACCACGTCGACGGTCGGGATCCCGGTGGCGTGCATCGCGACCGGAATGCCCCGGCCGTCGTCGGTGACCTGAACCCCACCATCGTCGAGGAGACGAACGTCGACCCGGGTCGCGAACCCCGCCATCGCCTCGTCGACCGCGTTGTCGACGACCTCCCAGATCAGATGGTGCAGACCACGCTCACCGGTCGATCCGATGTACATGCCCGGGCGCTTACGAACCGCTTCGAGGCCTTCAAGCACCTTGATCGAGTCGGCACCGTATGCGCTCGGCGCATTCTTCTTCTGGGCAGCCACGTTGGACGCGTCTCCTCGGGGTTCGCAGCAAGCGGTAAACCACCGCTCTCGGGTCTTCGTACAGTCTACCGTCACGGACCGTCAGGACCGATCCTGCGGCGGCGTTTCTGCACACCTAATCGCGCCGTGCGCGGAATTTCTCGAACGAAGATAGGTCTTGACGCCTTGGAAACCGCTGCGGCATCTTCTGGCGGCTCTCAGGCTATCCGCCGTGCAGGGTCATCCGTAGGTGTCCCGGGGTCCCCGACCCCGGACGTTGTAACGGCCCTTGCGCCAGGACGGACCGACCGGGCCGGTGATTTTGATCGAGGTGACGACCCCGTCGCCGACGGCCGCGGCGATCTTGGCCAGCAACTGCGCCTGCACCATCCTCAGCTGGGTGGCCCACGCGGTGGATTCCGCCGCCACCGTCAACACCCCTTCGTTCAGGGACGTCGGCGAGGCGTGCGCAGCGATCTGATCACCGACCACGGTCCGCCAGCGGCCGAACACCGCGCCCTCGGCGACCCGCCCCGACCACCCGCGGGATCTGGCGAGGTCGCTGGTCGCCGCCCCGAGTAGTTGCGGGTCGCGGCTGTCCGGCCCGGGCCCCGACCAACGTCGCCTGCTCGACCCGGCGACCCTGCGCGGCGTCGGTGCGCGCCGCCCCCGGCCCACGTTCTTACCCTGCGAGCGGGCCGCTCCACGGGCTTCCTCCAGGGTGCGCCGGACCAGATCCATGCCGGTCAACCCGGCCAGGTGTGCCGGGGGCTCGGCCGCGCCGCCGCGGTCCTCAGCGTCGTCATCGTCGTGCGTCACGGCTGCACCTCGGAGATCCGGCCGTCGTCCCCATCACGCATGCAGATGTCGATGCGTCGCGCGTCATGCCAGTCCGCCGGGATGTCCTCGGCAACCGCCGCGGTCACCAGCACCTGTTCGGCCGAATCCGCGACCTGGGCCAACGCCCGGCGCCGCGCGCTGTCGAGTTCGGCGAAGACATCGTCGAGCAGCAGCACCGGATCTCCCTCGGTCCGCAGCAATTCGTAGGCCGCCAGCCGCAGCGCCAATGCCATCGACCACGATTCCCCGTGGCTGGCAAACCCTTTGGCGATCTGGTCGCCCAGCCGCAACTCGACGTCGTCGCGGTGCGGACCGACCAGGCACACACCGCGTTCCAACTCGGCGTCGCGACGGCGACTCAATGCGTCCAACAACGCCACCTCGAACACCTCCGCATCGCACGCCCCAGCCGCCGCCTCGGCCTCCACCGCCTCGACACCGCTGCGGTATCGAATACCCGCGGGCCGTGACCCTGGCGCGAGCAACTGGTAAGCCTTTTCCACCTCGGGTGCCAATTGGTTCACCAGATCCACCCGGGCAGCGACCAATTGCGCGCCGTGCGCGGCCAGATGCCCGTCCCACACGTCCAGCGTCTCCAGCGCACCCCGATCGCCGCGGAATCGGGCGCCGGCGGCGGTCTTCAGCAGTGCGGTTCGTTGCCGGACCACCTTGTCGTAGTCCGCGCGCACGCCGGCGATGCGCGGCCTACGGGTGGTGGCCAGTTCGTCGAGGTAGCGCCGGCGCTCGCCGGGATCTCCACGAACCAGGGCGAGATCCTCCGGCGCGAACAGCACCGCCCGCAGTACGCCGAGGATCTCGCGGGCCGACCGGACGGGGGAGCGGTTGAGCCGGGCCTTGTTAGCCCGCCCGGAGCTGATGTCCAGATCGACGGCGAGCTCACGACCGTCGTTCACCACGATCGTCGACACCACCGCGCGATCGGCACCCGCCCGGATCAACGGAGCGTCGGTGGCCACCCGATGTGACCCCAATGTCGCCGAGTACCACAAGGCCTCAACCAGATTCGTCTTACCGAAACCGTTTGGGCCGACGAACACCGTCCGCCCCGGCGCCAGCTCGAGTTCGACCCGCGGCCATGAACGGAAGTCGGTCAGCGCCAGGTGGCGGACGTACACCGTTGTCTCTCGATCAGCCCGACTCGCTCACTCGCTGTACCGCATGACCACCGAACTGGTTGCGCAGCGCCGCGACCGCCTTCATCGTCGGCGAGTCGGGCTGGCGCGACAGGAACCGGGCGAACAGCGACGCCGCAATACCCGGAACCGGCACCCGCAGCCGGATCGCCTCCTCGACGGTCCACCGTCCTTCACCGGAATCCTCTGTGTAGCCGGTGATCTCGGCGAGCTCGGGGTCTTCCTTGAGTGCCTTGGCCAGCAACTGCTGAAGCCAGGACCGCACCACGGTGCCGTTACTCCAGGCCTGGTAGACAGCCTGCGGATTCTTCACCAGATCCTCGGCGGCCAGCATCTCGTAGCCCTCGGCATAGGCCGTCATCAGCGCGTACTCGACACCGTTGTGCACCATCTTGGCGAAGTGACCGGCACCCACCGGACCGACATGGACGAAGCCGTCCTCGCGCGGTCCCGGCGGTCGCAGCGTGTCGAAGATCGGCATCGCCCGCTCGACGTCGGCATCAGAACCGCCGACCATCAAGCCGTAACCCTCGGTGAGACCCCACACGCCGCCGGAGACACCGGCGTCGACGAACGCGACGCCCTTTTCCGCCAACAGCTTCGCGTGCGGCTCGTCCTCGGTATAGCGCGAGTTACCGCCGTCGATCACCAGGTCGCCCTCACCGAGAACATCGGCCACCGCCGAGATCGTCTGTTCGGTCACCGTTCCGGACGGCACCATCACCCAGACCACCCGCGGCGCCGCCAACCGCTCGGCGAGTTCCGCGAGGGAGGCGACATCCGACACTTCCGGCCGCGGGTCGTAGCCCACGACATCGTGGCCCCCCTCGCGCAACCGTGCGCGCATGTTGAAACCCATCTTTCCCAGGCCAACCAGACCCAGTTGCATGTCAAGCACCCCTTCTCGTGTCGGTGCGGCCGGTCAGCCCGGAAGGCGCACCGGCATCAACAGGTAGACGTACTCGGTTTGCGCAGCCGGGAACGGACCACTGCCGGCGGCACCTCCACCATCCTCACCCGCCGGTCGCAGTACCGCTGGCCGACTGGGGGTCGTGAAACCGAACGTGACACGGTCGGCATGCAGCGAGCTCAACCCGTCGGTCAGATACGTCGGATTGAACGCGATGGTCAGGGGATCCCCGGAGAACTCGACCGGGAGATCCTCCTCGGCCCGGCCCATGTCGTCGGCGCCCGCAGACAACCGCAGGACGTCATCGGCGAATTCCATCCGAACCTGCGCACCGCGATCGGCGACCAGCGCCACCCGCTTGATCGCCTCGGACAGTTCGGCAACACCCATCGTGGCCACCGCGGTGTGTTCGGTCGGGAGCAGCTGGCGGAACTTCGGGAACTCCGCGTCGAGAAGTCGCGTCGTGCTGCGCTTGCCGTCGCTGCGGATGCCCAACAGACCCTCCCGACCGACGCTCGGGCCTGACCCCAGCGACAGATGCACCTCGGCACCGTCGGCGCCGGCCCGTGCTGCTTCGGCCAGGGTCTTGGCGGGAACAAGCACCGCGGCTTCCAATCCGGCGGAATCGGTGGCCCAGATCAGCTCGCGCACGGCCAGCCGGAAACGATCGGTGGCGGCCAAAACCACTTTCTCACCGAAAATCTCGACCCGGATCCCGGTCAACATCGGCAACGTGTCGTCGCGGCCCGCCGCCACCGCCACCTGACCGATCGCCTCGGCGAACAACTCCGCCGAGATCACACCGGTCTCGTCGGGCAGCGCCGGCAGCGTCGGATAGTCCTCCACGGCCATCGTCGGCAGCGAGAAACGCGCGCTGCCGCAGGTCAGTGACACCCGAGTGCCCTCCACGCTGACATCCACCGGCTTGGCGGGCAGCGCGCGCACGATGTCGGACAACAACCGTCCTGATACCAAAACGCTTCCGGGAGAAGCAATTTCAGCGGGAATCCGGACCTCGGCAGATACCTCGTAGTCGAAGCCGGAAACGGTCAGACCCTCATCGGTTCCGGTCAGCAGGACACCGGCGAGCACCGGCACGGTCGGCCTGGACGGCAGATTGCGGGCCACCCAGGCGACGGCGTCGGCGAAGTCTTCGCGGGTGAGACGAAATTTCAGATCCGAGAGACCAGCCGTTGTCGCCACGTTCATAGCGTCCCTTCGATGCACACCCCGACAAAGCGTTAGTCAGCGGTTCTCCCGGTGTCACCCCGCGCGGCCCTCCCGGCACGGTGCGACGACGGCAACGGCTGTCGATGAACCACCGTAGAGCCTTCGGCTCCAACTTGAAAGCCAATCGGCCGGGCTGACATCGGGGCACGTGAGCGCCGGTTGGACACCCGATAGCGGAGTTTCCCCAGAGCGCTTCTTCGAGAAGAGTTCTAGAGAGATAAAAGAGCATCAGTAATAGGTGCTGTGGATCCTGGGGATAACCAGGGTTTCGCGCTGGCCAGTGGGTGTGAGTGGCTGTGAGCATCGTGGGGATTTCCTGCCGACAACCTGGGACCGGCTCGGGATGGCGGTGGCGGTGGGGATCGGTACCCAGGTTGTTCGGTGATTTGATCTCAAGTTCTGCACAGCGGTGTACACAACCGCCGCTGTGGCCGATGGGATTGGCGGTGCGAAAGTTTTTTGGCCCGCAGGGGCCGAAGAACGGCACGACGGAGCGCCACCGGGGTGGTCTGGGTGAGTGTGGGGGCGCTCAGCGCTTGGCGCGCTGCCGGATGCGGGTGGTGAGTTCCTTGACATGGTCGAAGACCTCGCGGCGCTCGGCCATCTCGGCGCGGATCTTCTTCTCGGCGTACATCACCGTGGTGTGATCGCGTCCGAACGCCTGGCCGATCTTGGGCAGCGAGAGGTCGGTGAGCTCGCGGCACAGATACATCGCAATCTGTCGGGATTGGGCCAGGGCGCGGGTCTTTCCCGGACCGCGCAGCTCGTCGACGCTGGTCTCGAAGTACTCGGCGGTGGCGGCCATGATGGCGGCGGTGCTGATCTGCATCGTGCTGGCGTCCGAGATCAGGTCGCGCAAGACGATCTCGGCCAGCGATTTGTCGATCGGGGTCTTGTTCAACGATGCGAACGCGGTGACCCGGATCAGGGCACCCTCGAGTTCGCGGATGTTGCGTTCGATGCGGCTGGCGATCAACTCGAGCACGTCACCCGGGACGTCCAGGCGATCCATTTGAGCTTTCTTGCGCAGGATCGCGATCCGGGTCTCGAGTTCCGGGGGCTGGACGTCGGTGATCAGTCCCCACTCGAACCGGGTCCGGAGCCGGTCTTCGAGCGTGGCCAGTTGCTTGGGCGGCCGGTCGGAGGAGATGACGATCTGCTTGTTCGCGTTGTGCAGGGTGTTGAAGGTGTGGAAGAACTCTTCCTGGATGCCGTCTTTGCCCTCGATGAACTGGATGTCGTCGACGAGCAGCACGTCGATGTCACGGTACGTGCGCTTGAAGGAGGCCCGGCGGTCGTCGCGTAGCGAATTGATGAAGTCGTTGGTGAATTCCTCGGTCGAGACGTACTTGACGCGCATGCCGGGAAACAGCCGCTGGGCGTAGTTGCCGGCAGCGTGCAGCAGGTGGGTCTTTCCGAGTCCGGACTCGCCCCAGATGAACAGCGGGTTGTAGGCCCGGGCCGGCGCCTCGGCGATGGCCAGGGACGCCGCGTGCGCGAAGCGGTTGGACGCGCCGATGACGAAGGTGTCGAACGTGTAGCGGCGATTCAGGTTGATCGCGGTCGGGTCGTCGGAGCTGGGCGTGGAGTTGCGGTTGGAGAAGTACGACGGCCAGCTCTCCTCGGCGCTGGCTCGAGCGGCCAGGTCGTCGTCGACGTCATCGGCATCACCGTCGATGTCGACACTGTCCGCGGTGGGATCGTCGTCATCGGTGTGGGCAAACCCGTTGTGGGTGTCGGGGCCGTCGATCGTGGCCGGGTCGGCGATGCGCACGCCGAGTTCGACGCGCTGACCGAGCTCACGGCTCAGCGCCGCGACGATCGGCTCGCGCAGATGACGTTCGATCTCGTTCTGGACGAACGGTGTCGGCACCGACAGCAATGCGAAGCCTTCGGTGAGGACCAGAGGCTGGACGAGTTTGAGCCAGGCGCGCTGCTGGGGTGTGAGTGACCCGCCGCCGATTGCGTTGCCATCTCCGTTGAGTTCGGTGACAACGTTGTTCCAGATGGTGACGAATGGTGGATCGGGGTCAGCCGTCAATGACACTTACCCCCTCGTGGCCGGCAGCCGGTCGACCAAATGGACGAACTGTCCACAAAGTTATCCACAAGTTGTGGAAACAGGACACTCGTCTCGTTGAGTTGTTGTCTACGGGCGGGAACACCGCGGACCGGAGCGCATCACCATGGTGCATTCGGTGGACTCGCGGCGAAGTGGGCATCCTCGCTTTGTTGTCGTGCGCCGTTCCGGCGTGGAATCGGCATTGCCAGAAGCTAACAGTTTTCTCTCCGGGTGCCAACAGTTCTGCAACATTGCGGTGAGGGTGGGCTCACCGGGGTCCGGTCGGTTCCGGATGTGCGTGACAATTGCGGTCGGTGTGATGCGGCTGACGTCGCGGCAGAGGCGGTCGGAGGGATCTGGCGCAGGTTTGACCCAGCGAATCCTCGTCAGTACCCTCGAACAGTCGCTCGTACGTGGCGATACGGCTGCGACCCGGGTTCTCCCGGGGACCGCGCCGGCAAGTGAGCGAGACCGAACGAACTTACCAACGGCCTGTCGCGTCACGCCTGCCATGACTGGTCATGCGGGCGGAAGCGCGGGGGCCACACGCAACAAGGAGTGACTGCCGTGGCCAAGGGCAAGCGGACCTTCCAGCCCAACAACCGTCGCCGGGCGCGGGTGCACGGGTTCCGGCTGCGTATGCGCACGCGTGCGGGGCGGGCCATCGTGTCCGAGCGCCGCCGCAAGGGTCGTCGGTCGCTGACTGCGTGACCCGGCTCAAGGTCTGACGCAGTGCTTCCGGCCCAAAACCGGATGACGCGGTCGACTGAGTTCGGTGTCACGGTGAGTCAGGGGACGCGGGCTGCACAGCCTGACCTTGTCGTGTACGCGCTGCGTTCTGATGAGCCCGGTGAACCCGGACCCAGGATCGGCCTTGTCGTTTCCAAAGCGGTGGGTAATGCCGTCCAGCGCCACCGGGTGTCGCGGCGACTGCGGCATGCTGCCCGCGCACTTCTCGGGGATCTGGACCCCTCTGAACGCATGGTGATCCGTGCGCTGCCCAGCAGCAGGCATGCGATCTCACCGCGGCTCGAACAGGAGCTGCGCACAGCCCTCCAGCGCATCCGTGTGCGCAGCGGGGAATCCGCGTGACGGCACCGTCGAGAACAGCCCGCGCGGTCGTCTGGGTCATAGAGATCTACCGGCACACCGTTTCCCCGCTACGCCTGCCGACGTGCCGGTTCACCCCGACCTGTAGCCAGTACGCCGTCGATGCGGTGACCGAATTCGGTGTGCTGCGCGGTGGATGGCTCGCGTTGGTCCGTCTGGTCAAGTGCGGTCCATGGCATGGCGGAGGATGGGACCCGATCCCGGATCGGGTATCCGACCGCGACAGTCACAGTGACACAACGGGCGTGTGTGGCTGCGAGTCCGCCGAACGCCGGGATGGCCCGGTGCAACAAGGGAAGAGTCAGCTGCGTGTTTAATTGGTTCAGCCTCGACATCATCTATTACCCGGTGTCGGCGATCATGTGGGTCTGGTACAAGGCGTTCGCCTTCGTCTTGGGGCCGACGAACTTCTTCGCCTGGGCGCTGTCGGTGATGTTCCTGGTGTTCACGCTGCGCGCGATCCTGTACAAGCCGTTCGTGCGTCAGATCCGCACGACGCGCCAGATGCAGGAGTTGCAGCCGCAGATCAAGGCGCTGCAGAAGAAGTACGGCAAGGACCGTCAGCGGATGGCGCTGGAGATGCAGAAGCTGCAGCGCGAGCACGGCTTCAACCCGGTGCTCGGATGTCTTCCGATGTTGGCGCAGATCCCGGTGTTCCTGGGCCTGTTCCACGTGTTGCGCTCGTTCAACCGGACTGTGGGTGGTTTCGGTCAGGTTCATCTGACGGTCGAACAGAACCGGGCGGTCGGCAACTACGTGTTCAGCGCGACCGATGTCGGGCACTTCCTGGATGCGAACCTGTTCGGCGCCCCGTTGGGCGCGACGATGATCCAGCAGACCGGGTTGGACGCGTTCACCGAGTTCAACCGCGCGGCGGTGATCATCGTGGGCGTGCCGATCATGATCATGGCGGGCATCGCCACCTACTTCAACAGCCGCGCGTCGGTGGCGCGGCAGAGCCCGGAAGCCGCGGCCAACCCTCAGACCGCGATGATGAACAAGCTGGCGCTCTACGTGTTCCCGCTCGGCGTCGTGGTGGGCGGACCGTTCCTGCCGCTGGCGATCATCCTCTACTGGTTCTCCAACAACATCTGGACGTTCGGTCAGCAGCACTACGTGTTCAACAAGATCGAGAAAGAAGAAGAACAGAAGAAGCTCGAGGCGATCGAGCGCCGGGCCGCCAACGCGCCGGCACCTGGTGCCAAGCCGACCCGCAGGAAGAAGGACGGGTCCGATGGAAGCGGCTCGGTCAATGCCAAGGAAGTCAATGCCAAGGAGCCGACCGAGCCCACCGACGGGACCGAGGTGGCCGATGACGGGTCCGAACAGCAGCCGGCAAGCCACGACTCCGCCAAACCTGCATCGCGCAACGGTGCGGTGAACCGCACCCCCAAACCCGGCGCCCGCCCGAAGAAGCGCAAACGCTGAACCACGGGCGAGCCCCAACGAGAAAAGAGGTAGGCATGACGAACTCGGATACCGCGACCGCCGCCGAGGAGCAGGTCGACGTCGCGGCGGGACCGCAAGACGCGGTCGAGGACAAGCTGGTGGCTGAGGGCGAGATCGCCGGAGATTATCTCGAGGAGCTTCTCGATCTCCTCGACTTCGACGGGGATATCGACCTCGACGTGGAGGGCGACCGCGCGGTCGTCAGCATCGACGGCGGCGGGGACCTGATCAAGCTGGTCGGCCGCAAGGGCGAGGTGCTCGACGCACTGCAGGAGCTGACGCGTCTGGCGGTGCATCAGCGGACGGGCGAGCGTAGCCGGCTGATGCTCGACATCGCGCAGTGGCGGCGGCGCCGCCGCGACGAGCTGGCCGCACTCGGAGACAAGGTGGCCCAGCGGGTGCTCGAGACGGGGGAGCGCGAAGAGCTGTCTCCGATGACACCGTTCGAACGCAAGATCGTGCACGATGCGGTCGCCGCCGTCAGCGGCGTGCACAGCGAGAGCGAGGGCGTCGAGCCGTCGCGTCGCGTCGTCATCATCGCCGACTGAGCGCATAGTTACACCGATGTAGTTCATCGGTCGCGACGGCCGTTCGTCCGCGCACATTCGGAGGATGTTTCACGTGAAACATGCGGAGGTTCCGCCAGCGCCCGCGGCGGCCGAAGCCATCTTCGGGCCGGGGCTCGATGCCGCGACCCGCTACACCGAGATTCTCGCGGGAGCCGGAGTCGAGCGGGGACTGCTGGGCCCCAGGGAAGTCGACCGGTTGTGGGAACGCCATGTGCTCAACAGCGCGGTACTGGGCGAGCTTGTCGAGCCGGGTGAGCGGGTGGTGGACATCGGCAGTGGCGCCGGCCTGCCGGGCATACCGTTGGCATTGGCCCGGCCGGATGTCCGGGTGACGCTCGTCGAACCACTGTTACGCCGCAGCGATTTCCTGCGGGAGGCGATTGCCGAGCTGGGCATCGACTGCGCGGTCGTGCGCGGTCGCGCCGAGGATCGTGCGGTACGCGAGGAGGTCGGGCAGGCTGATGTCGTGGTGTCGAGAGCAGTGGCCTCGTTGGACAAGCTGACCAAGTGGAGCGCGCCGTTGTTGCGGCCGGGCGGCCGGATGATGGCGATGAAGGGGGAGCGGGCCGAGGACGAGATCCGCGCGCACCGAAGCGCGATGGCCGCGGCGGGCCTGACCGATGTCGAGGTAGTGAGATGTGGCGCTCGATACGTGGATCCGCCCGCGACGGTCGTCGTAGGGTTTCAGGGGACACCGCAGCGCAGAGAGTCGCGGTCGGAAAGGAGACACGGGTGATGTCGGTTCCGGGAGAGTCGGAGGCGACCCCGCCCGATGTTTCACGTGAAACCTGGGGCACACAGAACGTGGATACGCCGATCGGGGCGGAGGCGGAGCGCGCGGTTCGGCTGATGCACGGTGCGCAGGGTCAGTTGCCAAGACCGGGTCGGCAGCGGGTGTTCACCGTGGCGAACCAGAAGGGCGGCGTCGGCAAGACGACGACCGCGGTCAACATCGCCGCGGCGCTGGCGCTGCAGGGGCTGCGGGTGCTCGTCATCGATCTGGACCCACAGGGGAACGCGAGTACCGCGCTGGGCATCGAGCATCGGCCGGGCACCCCGTCGTCGTATGAGGTGCTGCTCGGCGACATCCCCCTCGAAGAGGCGGTGCAGCGAAGTCCGCACAGCGAGCGGCTGTTCTGCGTGCCGGCCACGATCGATCTCGCCGGAGCGGAGATCGAATTGGTCAGCATGGTCGCCCGCGAGGGCCGGTTGCGCACCGCGCTGGCCGGTCTGAAGAACTACGACTTCGACTTCGTGTTCATCGACTGCCCGCCATCGCTGGGCCTGCTGACCATCAATGCGCTGGTGGCGGCGCCCGAGGTGCTGATCCCGATCCAGTGTGAGTACTACGCCCTCGAGGGGGTGGGGCAGCTGCTGCGGAACATCGAGATGGTCAAGGCGCACCTCAACCCCGTGCTGGACGTCACGACCGTCGTCCTGACGATGTACGACGGCCGGACCAAGTTGGCCGACCAGGTGGCGGTGGATGTGCGGGCGCACTTCGGCACGAAGGTCCTACAGACCGTGATCCCGCGCAGTGTGAAGGTGTCGGAAGCACCCGGGTACGGGATGACGATCATCGATTACGATCCGGGATCGCGTGGAGCGATGAGCTACCTCGATGCCAGCCGGGAGCTGGCCCACCGGGCCGGGGGAGAGCGGGCCCGATGAACGCGCGCGCCGGTCGCGCCGGTGCGGAGAGAAGAGGGAATCGATGAACAACCCGGCACGCAAGCGCAGCGGCCTGGGCCGCGGCCTGGCCTCGCTGATCCCGACCGGCCCCGCGGAGGATGGCCAGCCGGCGACGACGGGACCGCGAATGGGGGCTGCAGCGGCCGATGTCGTGTTGGGCGGGCCGAGCGTGCTGAGCCAGCCGCGGGAACCCAATCCGGCAGGCGCGGTGTACCGGGAGATCGATCCCACGCAGATCGAGCCGAACCCGCGCCAGCCGCGCCAGGTTTTCGACGAGGAGTCGTTGGCGGAACTGGTGCACTCCATCCGCGAGTTCGGTCTGATGCAGCCCATCGTGGTGCGGGCCGCTCCCGCCGGGGACGGCGCACCGCGGTATCAGCTCGTGATGGGGGAGCGACGCTGGCGGGCCGCACAGGAGGCCGGGGTCGCGACCATTCCCGCCATCGTCCGCGAGACCGCCGACGACAGCATGCTGCGCGACGCCCTCCTGGAGAACATCCATCGGGTGCAGTTGAACCCGCTGGAAGAGGCCGCGGCGTACCAGCAGCTGCTCGAGGAGTTCGCCGTCACCCACGATGAACTGGCGGCCCGGATCGGCCGCTCGCGCCCATTGATCACCAACATGATCCGTCTGCTCCGCCTGCCGATCGCGGTCCAGCGCCGGGTTGCGGCGGGCGTGCTCTCGGCCGGGCATGCCCGCGCGCTGCTGTCACTCGAGGGCGGCCCGGAGGCCCAGGAGGAACTCGCCGCGCGGATCGTGGCCGAGGGGTTGTCGGTCCGCGCGACCGAGGAGGCGGTGACGCTGGCCAACCGCGGCGACGGATCCGCCCCGCCGGCGCCTCGACGCAAGCCGATCCAGATGCCGGGCCTGCAGGATGTCGCCGAGCAGTTGTCGACGGCCTTCGACACCCGGGTGACGGTGAGCCTCGGGAAGCGCAAGGGCAAGATCGTGGTCGAGTTCGGGTCGGTGGACGACCTCCAGCGCATCGTGGACCTGATGAACGCGTCGGCTTCGTGACCGACCACACGCGGGAATTACGTCACTGTGACACGGCCGGACCGGTTTGCCGCCCGGTGGCCGGATGGGGATCCAACAATGCTGTGCCCCAAACACTTTCAGAATTTCCCCGGAGCGGCCACGGATCTGGCGGGCAGATCCGGCCGGCTACCCGCCCGCCTTCTATCCTGGAAGGGCAGCCGTCCATTCCGGCACGGCGACGAGACCCGGGAGCGTAGTGACCGCACGCATCACACCTCTACGGCTCGAAGGATTCGAGCAGCTGCCGAAACACGCCCGGCGCTGCGTCTACTGGGAGGTCGACCCGTCGACGCTCGGCGGTGACGATCATCTGTCCGATCCGGAGTTCGAGAAGGAAGCATGGCTGTCGATGGTCATGCTGCAGTGGGGATCGTGTGGTCAGCTCGCGGTGCAGTGTGCGGACGGGGATCTGCTCGGGGGAGTGGGTCCGGTGACCGGCGACGAGCCCTGCCTCGGGTACGTGTTCTACGCACCGCCGCGGTCGGTTCCGCGGGCGGCGCGGTTCCCGACGGGGCCGGTCAGTGCGGACGCGGTGTTGTTGACGTCGCTTGGCGTCGAGGCGAGCGAGGGGGGTGAGGATCTGTCACAGAACCTCATCACCGCGGTCGTTGGCGATCTGGTGCGGCGAGGTGTGCGGGCCCTGGAGGCGTTCGGCCGGACCGCGGCGGCGCGCGATCTGCTGGATTCGGCCGAGGTTCCCGATGATGTGCGCCCGGTGCTGGAGACACTGGGGGACTGCTCGGTCGAGCAGTGCGTGCTGGACGCCGACGCCTTGCTGGACGCGGGGTTCGTGGTGGTGTCGCATCACACGTACTTCCCGCGGCTACGGCTGGAGCTCGAGCAGGGCCTGGGCTGGAAGGCCGGGGTGGAAGCCGCCCTCGAGCGGCTGCTGCAGAGTGCGCAACTGGAGCAGCCGGTGGGTGCCGGGGCGAACCCCTGCAGCTAGCCCTGGCGGGCCTGCTCGACCGACAACTCGTGGGCGAGCAACTCCGCGAAAGTGAAAGTGCCCGTGGGCCGGTCGTTCTTTCCGAGCAGGTAGAGCCGCTTGACGGCGGCGAGGATGCCCTCGGCGAGGGAATCCCGCGCGGCCACCGACACCAGGGTGCTCCGGTCAGCGGGGTTGGTGATGTAGCCGATGTCGACCTGAACCGTGGGCATCCGGGTGAGCCGTAATAGATCCCACGTCCGGCCGTGCACGCGGCAGTCGCGTAATCCGGTGCGCGCCACCACTTCTCGTTGGATGAAGTCGGCGAGGTTGCGTCCGATGGTGGACACCGAACCGTGCGAGTTGCCGAAGTGAAACGACGCCACGCCGTTGGCGGCGGGGCTGGTCTGGGTGGCACAGCGCAGGCTGATCATCAGGTCGGCACCCACCGTGTTCGCCGTGGCGGCGCGCTCGACATCGGACGGCGCGCGGCCGGCGGGGCGGGACAGGAAGGTCTCCATGCCGATCGCCGTCATCCGGCCCTCGAGTCGACTGGCCAAGTCCCACAGGATGTCTGCCTCGCTGATGGGTCCGGCAGGACCGTTCATGATCAGGCCGTTGTCACCGCCGCCGCGACCCGGGTCGATGATGATCCGCTTGCCGGACAGCCGCGGCCCCGAGCTGCGGACCAGTTCTTCCTCGCGGATGGCATGCGGCGAGCCGCCGGTGACCCGGGAGCCGAGAAAATACAGCGAACGCAACGTCTCCGGCCCGCAGATCCCGTCCGGATACAGGCCGTACTCGCGCTGGTAGGACATCAGCGAGTTGTGGGTCTGCAGTCCGAAGTGACCGTCCACCAGCCCGGTGTAGAAACCGAGATCCTGCAGGCGGGCCTGCAGGGTGGCCACGTCGTCGCCGTACATCGGGGCGCCGAACTGGTGATTGAGGGTGCGCGCACCGAGGCGGTAGGACGCCTCTTTCAGCGCACGGTAGGTCGCTTCGCCGACGATGCCGTCGACCAACAGACCGCGGTGCTGCTGAAATGCGCGTACAGCATGGTCGAGTTCGTTGTCGAACAGGTCCACCGCGACATGCCTGCCGGTGCTGAGGTCCTCGTCCGGGTCATCGATCATGCCGAGGGCAGCGAGGGCGGCCCGGATCTCGGCCACCGCGCCCCCGCGGTCACCGCGACGCAGACTCGACATAGGCGCCATTGTCGCAGACCAACTCGCGAATTGGGAAAACCGCGGGTCGGTGCGCGGCGTCGGCAGGGCCGGAAACCGCTGGTGTCAGACCAGATCGGCGATCTCGCGCAACAGGGCGGCCTTGCCCTTCGCGCCGACGATCCGCTTCACCGGCTGGCCGTCCTTGAACAGGATCATCGTCGGTATCGACACCACCTGGAAGTCGCGGGCGGTGGCGGGGTTCTCGTCGACGTCGATCTTGGCGACGGTCAGCGCACCGGCCTTCTCGGTGGCGATCTCCTCGAGCACCGGCGCAACCATCTTGCACGGCCCGCACCAGTTTGCCCAGAAGTCGACCAGCACCGGGGTGCCGCTGGACAGCACATCCTCGGCGAACGAATCGTCGGTCACCGCGACGGTCGGGGACTCGGTGTCGGCGTCACTCACTGCTGTGCTCCTATCAGGTCGCTGTCATCGGTGGAGGCGGCGGCGTGATCGCGCTCGGCGAGCCAGCGTTCGGCGTCGATCGCGGCCGCGCAGCCGCTGCCCGCCGCGGTGATCGCCTGCCGGTAGGTGTGGTCGACGAGATCGCCGGCGGCGAACACACCGTCGACCGAGGTGTAGGTGGTCCTTCCCCGCACCGCCACGTAACCCTCGGCATCCACCTCCAGCTGGTCGCGAACCAGTTCGGAGCGGGGATCGTGGCCGATCGCGACGAACACGCCGGTCACCGGCAGCGTGGAATCCTCGCCGGTCGCGGTGTTGTGCAGCCGGATCCCGGTGACCTTGGGGTCGCCCTCGATGGCGGTGACCTGGGTGTTGGTCAGGATGGTGATCTTCTCGTCGGCCTTGGCCCGTTCCAGCATGATCTTCGACGCGCGGAACTCGTCGCGGCGATGGATCAGCGTGACGGTACGGGCGAACCGGGTCAGGAACGTGGCCTCCTCCATCGCCGAATCGCCGCCGCCCACCACGGCGATGTCCTGGTCGCGGAAGAAGAAACCGTCACAGGTGGCACACGTGCTGACCCCCATGCCGAGCAGGTCGTCTTCGCCGGGTACACCGAGATGACGCGCCGCGGCGCCCATCGCGAGGATGACGGCCCGGGCGTGGAAAGTCTCGTCGCCGACCGTCACCGTCTTGACCGCCCCGGCCAGATCGACGGTGTCGACATCCTCCATGCGCAGGTCGGCGCCGAAGCGCAGGGCCTGTTCACGCATCTGGTCCATCAGCTCGGGACCGGTGATGCCGTCGCGGAAACCGGGGTAGTTCTCGACCTCGGTGGTGGTCATCAGCGCACCGCCGAACTGGGTGCCCTCGAACACCAGCGGGTTGAGTTGTGCGCGCGCCGCGTACACCGCGGCCGTGTAGCCGGCGGGGCCGGAACCGATGACGATCACGTCATGGGGGGTGGATGCGGAGGTCATGCGAGCCTTTCTGCCTGCGGCACGGGTTCTAACAACAGGGTATGCCGGGCTGTTCCCGTTGACGTGCCGAGTGCGGCCTGTGCGCGGTCACGGCAGCGCGGACTCGGTTCTGGCCAGTACTCCGGTGTGTGCGGCGCTGCAGCCCGGCTCGACGAGCACGGCGACGAACCGGTCCGGGGTGTCGCCGGGCAGCAGCAGCAGGACCGCGTCCCGGCCGCTCAATCGGCGCTGGTCACCGCCCAGGACCGCCGTGGTGGCCGGGTAACCCAGCCCGACCAGGCAGGACGCCAGCCGTTGTGGATCCTCGAGGGCACCCAGGGCCGGCGCGACGGTCAGCGTGCGGCGGAGGTCGTCGACGGAGACCGGGAATTCCGGCGCCGCGGTGTCGGGCACCGTGATCGTCGATGCGGTCGGGCCGGCGGGGTAGCGGGGCCCGTCGCTGCGGGTCAGTGTCCACACGCCGACGATCGAGGCGGCCGCGAGCGCCAGAATCCCCAGGATCAAGCCGGCGCGCTGCGGTCGGGTCAACGCGGGTCGTGCGACACGGTGCCCGCCGACCGGCGGCGCGGTTCGCAACGCCTCCGCGACACGGGCCGTGACGGCCGCGGGCACCTCGGGGGCCGAATCGGCGTCCGAGCCGAGCCGGGCCAGTTCGCGGCGTACCGCGGCGAGACCGGCGAGCGTGCGCGCGGCGTCGGGATCAGAGCGGGCGTGGCGACGCACCCGGGCGGCGGTCGCGTCATCGAGCAGACCGGCCTGCAGGTCGGCCAGCAGCTCGGGGGAGACTTCGGCAGGTTCGGCGTCGCGACCCCGGTCCGCGCCGCTGTTCATCCCTGCCCCCGATGGTCTCGGCCCGCCTCGATCATTCGAGGCTAACCGACCGGGATCACTCGGTAACGGTGTCCACGGTGAAACAGTTCAGGGTCTCGGCCAGCTTCCGGCGGGCGCGCGAGCACCGGCTCTTGACCGTGCCCTCGGCGACGCCCAGCATCCGGGCCGTCTCGGCGATGGAGAAGCCCTGCATGTCGACGGCGACCACGGCAGCGCGCTGGTCGACGGGGAGCAGCATCAATGCGCGCTCCACGACCAGCGCGGTGTCCACGCGCCCGGTCGGGTCGGGCACCGGGCAGGCCTGATCGTCGAGTTGGGCGTATGCATGGGTTCTGTTGCGGCGCAGTCGGTCCAGACAGGAATTGACGACGATGCGGTACAGCCAGCTGCTCACCGCGGCATCGTGACGGAACGCGGGTGCGCGCCGGTGAGCGGACAGCAGCGCATCCTGCAACGCGTCGGCGGCGTCGTCGGGGTCGCGGCTGGTCAGCCGGGCCAGCCGGTAGAGCTGCCGGTGGTGGCGGTGGAAGAGCTCCTCGAACGCGAACCGATCACCTCCGACGTGCGCGGCGAGCAGCTCGGCGTCGGTCCGCTCCCGACCCGGTCGGCGCCGGCCCGCTGCGGCCACTTCGAAGATCCCCACAGCCGAACACTAAGCGGTGCCGGAAGGGGTGCCCGACACCAGTTTTGCGGAAGCGGGCCGACGTGCGCCGATCCCGTCAGTCCCGCTGGGGACAGCCCGTCAGGACGCGGCCTTGAGGGTGATCTCCGAGACGTCGGATCGGCTCTCGCCGTCCACCTGGCCCAGGGTCGAGATCCACACGAGCACGTATGACGTCGGCGAGGCGCCGTCGACCTGGATGGTGTTCGAGCCCGGTTTCAGCTGGGTGGGCTTGGTCAGCGCGGTGGTGTCTTCCAGCGACGACGGCGACGCGCTGGATGCCGAGCGGATCTGCACCGCGGTGCCGGTGCTGTTGACGTTGATGGTCACCGAGCCGAGTGTGGTCGGCTTGGGGAGTTGCAGCATGAGGCCGACGCCGTCCTTGAAGCTCGGGAACGGCACGGCGTCGCTGTAGGTGTCGGTCGGCCACACGGTGGTCGGGTTGCCGTCGATGGCAAGGTCGGCGAGGTCGGGTGCGTCGGCCTCCCCCTCGGGCGAAAAGACCGTTGCGCGAACGGGTTTGATGGTGGCACCCGACGCGGTGGGTTGCTCGGAGGCTGATGAGGACTCCGGCGCGTTGAGGCCCAGTTCGTCACCGCCGAGACCGGTACCGACATCGCCGAAGACCCGGCTGAGCACGGTGGCCAGCAGGATGACCGCCACGACGAGCACGGCGGCGCCCACGCCGATGCCGATCGTCAGGCCCTTGCGGCGGCGCGCTTCGGCCTCGGGGTCGGCCAACCGCTGCCAGCCGGACGACGGCGGTTCCTCGGCCGCGGGTTCGTCGACGGGGGCGATGTGGTCGGTGCGATCGGCTACCGCCGTGGCCTGCTGCAGCAGGTTGAGCAGCGTGCCTGCGCTGCGGATTCCGCCGCCCTCCTGCACGGCGCGCACCGCGGCCGCCGAGATCTGGAACGGGATGTCGCGGTCGAGCACCCGGGGCTCCACCGGCAAGCCCGCAGCGTCGACGTCGGCCTTCGCCAGCCCGCTGGGCTCGCCGGTCTCCGGCAGCGGCCACCGGTCGACGAGCAGCGCGTACAGCGACGCTCCGATGCCGCGGATGTCGCTGTCGGGATTGGCGTCGGGCAGGGTGGCCGGGAAGGCGAGCGCGACGTCGCCGTCGATGCTGACGCGAATCCGACTGGGGTGGTCGACCGACAGCGCGACGCCGTTGCGATGGGCGACGTCGGCGGCCGCCGCCAGCGACTGGATCGCACGGGCCCCGCCGATCGGGGACGGCGCGGTGTCGGCGACCTCGGCCAGCGAGCCGCCACGGATCCACTCGGACACCACCAGACCGCCGGGCCCGGTGGCCATCACGTCGAGAACCCTTGCCACTCCGGGCATCTCGATTCCACCGAGGCGCTGGGTGCGGGCCAGGATCTCGCGCACCCGGGACTCGGGCATCCGTCCGTCCCGGTCGACGAACGTCAGCGCGACCTGCCGGTCCAGGGCGGTGTCGAGTGCCTGCCAGAACTGTAGGTGCGGTGGGCCGCCGTGGGAGACCAGCAGTCGGTAGCGACCACCGGCGATCGTCGCACCGGGCATCAGGTTCATGTCCTCGGCGGCGAGCGCGGCGTCGGTGGCCGGCTCGCGCGGCTCCCGGGCGGGGTCACCGGCCGGTCGGCGCGGCGGCCCCGGCACCGATTCGGTCGGCCGCGCGTGGTTGGCGGAGGAACCGGGCGGAACGTCGGGCTGGAAGTCCTCGGATCCCGACGGCCGAGCCGTCGAATCAGATCCCGACGGCCGAGCCGTCGAATCAGATCCCGACGGCCGAGCCGTCGAGTCGGCCCCCCTGGAGGCCTCGAATCGGGTGGTTTCGGCGGCTTCGGAGCCGGCCGGGGAACCGCTGGCGGGTGTGTCGGTCACCGCAGATCCTTTCCCCCTCCAGTCGTCGGCAACGTCGGCCGAACGCCCCCGCCGCGCCGTCGGTGGCTGTGCCGGCCGGTGGGGCGGCGACGGATTCCTGTGATCAGGGTACGTGAGCGGCCGCTGAGGCCGGGACGGGGCGGAAGGCAAGGCCGCTGGTGGGGCGACTGTGCGGCGCCTTCCCAGCCGGCGCAGCACCACGTCGAGCGCGGCCCGGGCCTCGGGCACCCGGGCGGCCAGCAGCACCCCGACGACGATCGGCACCATGATCGCGCCGAGCACGGCCAGCCGGAGCAGCGAGCCGGCACCGCCCCAGCGGGTGGTCAGCTCCTCCAGCCCGACCAGCCGGTCGGCCGCGTGGGCGATCAGGCCGGCGGTCAGCGAGGCGGTGATGGTGACCAGGATGGTGCGTACCACGTCGACGCCGATCAACCGGCCGCCGGGCGGGTCGAGCCGCGCCCGCAGCAGGAAATGGCCGACGGTGGCGCCGGCCAGGAATCCCAGCCCGTTGGCCAGGCCGAGGTAACCGGCGACCAGGTCGGGATCGGCGGTCAGGTGCGGGGCGGCCAGCGACGCGGCGATCTTCACCGTGGTGATCACGACGATCAGCACGATCGGCGTCCACGGTTCCTCGCGCGCATAGAACACCCGCAGCTGCAACAGCACCAGGGCGTACGGGATCAGGGTGAACGCCGACAGCGTGATCGCCATGCCGAGATAGCCGGCATCGACCGAGCCGAAGTTGCCATAGGCGAACAGCGCGGTGCCGATGGCCGGACCGCCGACGGTCATCATCGCGACGATCGGGATGAGCGTGATCATCGTCAGCCGGGTGGCCAGCGACAGGTCGGCCAGCACCGCCGGACCGTTGTCGGCGGCGGCGTTGCGGCTCAGCCGCGGCATCACGACGGTCAGCACGGTGACGCCGATGATGCCGAACGGCAGCTGCAGCACCAGCCAGGTGTAGTTGTAGATGGCCGGGCCGGACGCTGCGGCGGCGCTGGCGATCTGGTTGCCGACGATCAGACCGATCTGGCTGATCAGCACGTAGAGCACCATCGCCAGCGCCATCATCCCGAACCGCTTGAGCCGGTCGTCGATGCCCCACAGCGGACGCAGGCTGATCCTTTCGGCCCGGATCGCCACGAACAGCACCGCGGCCTGCGCGACCACGCCGAGCGTGGTGCCGACTCCCAGCACCAGCAGTTTGGCGTTGCCCATCTGCACCGGATCGACCGAAAGCTCGCCCGGGACGAGGACGTAGAGGCCCAGCGTCGCGATGGCCACGACGTTGTTGACCACCGGCGCCCAGGCCGGGGGAGCGAAGATGTTGCGGGTGTTCAGGATCGCCATGAACACCGAGGACAACCCGTAGAAGATGATCTGGGGCAGCAGCAGGTAGGCGAATGCCGTGGTCAGCGGGCGGTTCACCAGCGGGTCGGCCCCGAGCATCAGGTCGACCAGCGCTGGCGCGGCCAGTGTCGAGGCGATGGTGGTGACCAGAAGCAGCGTGGTGGCCAGCGTGAGCAGTCGCCGGATGAAGGCGGCGCCGCCGTCGGCATCGTCGCGTTCGGCGCGGGCCAGCACCGGGACGAAGATCGCGGTGAAGGTGGCCTCCAGCACCAGCGCCGCGATCAGGTTGGGCAGCTGGTTGGCGACGGTGAAGGCACTGGACAGTGCGGCGCCGAGGATCGCGGCGAGCAGCACGATGCGGGCGAACCCGGTGAGCCTGCTGACCAGCGTGGCGACCGCCATGCCCCAGGACCGTGACACCACCGCGGAGTCGGACAGTTCCGGCCGCGGTCCGGTCCGGCGGGGGTCAGTCACCGTCGCCGCCGGCGGGCGTCCTGGCCCGGCGCGGGCGGTGCCGGGGCCGGGGTTCGTCGTCCTCGTCGTAGGCCAGCGCCACGTCGATCGGGTCGGGGCGGTGCGGATCGTTCTCGATGTCGGCGCGGTCGGGCTGGCCGCGGAAGCGGTGCCACAACCGGCGGCCGGCGAGCAGCACCAGCACCGCACCCGCGGACAGCGTGATGAAGAACAGCACCTTGCCGTAGGCGTTGGAGTGCACCGACAGCCGCACCGGTTCCCCGAGTGCCAGGCCGTTGGCGGTGCGCAGGGCGACGTCGACGGCCACCCGCTGGGTGAAGTGCACCTCGATCGGGACCTTGATCGGAAGGAACCCCGGCGGCAGCACGACCTCGCCCATGTCGGTGACTGTCATGCCGGGCGGGGCGGCGATGTCCAGTCGCACCCGGATGGGCACCGGCAGATCGTTGCGCAGCGCCAGCGGCAGCGGACTGCGTTCGGTGGCCAGCGTGTAGGACCCGCCCGGGTTGACGATGGTGACCGCGTGGAACAGGTCTTCCACGGTGCGGCCGACGGTGGTCAGCCGCTGCTGGGCCAGGCCGTTACGGGCGTCGGGCGGGACCGACAGGCTCAGCGCGCGCAGCAGATCCTCCCGCAGCGGCGCCGTGTACTGGGTGCCGGTCAGCCCGGTGCGTTCGTCGGTGGTCAGCGCCGCATCGAGTCCCCACAGGCGGCCGGTGACACCGGCGATGCCGGAGACGACACCGTCGTCGAAGCGGCCCCGGGGATTGCCCAGTGGGCCGGTCGGCAGCGGCGTCGTTTCCGGTGTCGCGGTGGCCGCGGCGACGACCGCGGGCAGCGGGCGCGGCACGGCCAGGCCGGCCCGGATGCCGCTGGCCAGCGCGGTGAGGATCGCCTGGGCGTCATCGGGGGTCAGGTTCCACATCAGCGGCGGCATCAGGATCTCGGTGCGCGGTGCGGAGTCGGTGTAGAGGCTTCGCCACAGCAGTGCGCCGAGCGCGTCCTGCCGCCGGGCGACCGGGGAATCCTGCTTGAGCGGGATATCGAGGGACGGGTCGAGGTACGACGGCGACTCCGGCACAGCACCGGCACCGGCGAGGGCGGCGCCGACCGTCGGGTCGAACGGTGCGGCGACCACGTTGGCGGTGTAGCGGACCGGGGCGGTATCGGCGATCTGTGGCAGACCGTCGCCGAACTCGCCGGGCCCGGTCAGTCCGGCGGCGCCGATCGCGACGGTGGGCCCCTGCTCGGAGAGCAACTCGACCGCCGGCGCGGTGAGCGGACCGTCACCGATCAGGGTGACGCCGCGTACCGCGGCGGTGCCGAGCAGCTGATCGACGATGTCGGCGGGGTCCTTGGTGGCCAGGGCGGACAGCCCCGGGTCGCCGACCCGGCGCAGCGCATCGAGGTCGGCCTGGGCGTAGACCGTCGGCACCACGCAGATGCGCTGCGCCAGCGCCTTGAGCCGGTTGAGCCAGTCGATGGCGGCCTGCTGGCCGGTACCGGGGTGGGTGGGCGTCTGGGGGCCGGCGTCGGCGGCGTCGTTGACGACGTAGCCGCCCGTCATGGCGTTGACGGTGACCAGAAGGTCGGGGTCGACCGCAAGGCACAGCGCCCGGGTGACCTCCGCGCCGGGATCGACCTCCAGGCTGGTGGCGAACTCGACCGCCGACAACATGGTGTCCAGGCGGCCGCCGGGACTCAGCGAGGTCGCCAGGTCGTCGTCGATCAGCCGGATCGGGGTGGTACCTCCGGGTGCACCCGCCGCCAGCCGGGGCCGGTCGGCGAGCGGCCAGAACATCGTCACGTCCACGGGCCGGGTGGTGTCCGGGGGCACCGCGGAGGCGAGCAGATCGCCCGGGGTGCCGTCGGCGCCCTCGGCGGGTGGCACCCCCATCACCGGGAGCAGGAATCGGGAGTCGTCGAGCCGGGCCGGAGCCCCGTAGTCGGGGGTGCCGTTGACGTTCACCATGACCGGGTAGACGCCGGGCTCGACGATGTCCAGCGAGGCGTGGCCGGTGCTGTGCAACGGTGCGGCCAGCCGGAATGACACCTGCTGGCCGCGGGCCAGCTCGGGTGCGATGGTGACGAAGTCCGAGACCGGCTGGTACTGGTCGACGTTCCCGGACAGGTCGGTGCGCAGCGCGGTGGACGACGTCACGGCGGCCGCGTGCTCGAGCCGGACCATGACGTCGCGGACCGCGCGGTCGCCGACGTTGCTGACCGTGCCGCTGACGGTCACCAGGGGGTCGCTGGTGGTGGTCATGACCTCCGGGGTCACGTTGTCGATCTGCAGGTGCAGGAAGGAGGCGGGTCCGGGCTGGCCGTGTGCGACCGGTACGACTGCGGCGGGTGCGAGCGCGAACACCAGCGCGAGGATCATGGCGGCCGGCCGCAGCCACACATGGTCCGGCAGGACGGTCACGGCCCTTGTCCGCAGCCGTTCGTCCGCCGGCCGGGCTGGGGTTGTGCGGTGGGATCGGGTCGGTGCTTGCGGGTGTGCGAGTGGGTCTGGCCGCGGCGCCGCGGGGTCGTTCGCGGCAGCGGCGGCAGCGCGTCGGGCCCGTGGGTGTGCAGCGTGTCGATGAGCTCGTGGGCGACCTCGGCGAGGCGGCGTTCGTCGGCGTAGGCCAGCCGGGACGGCAGTTCGGTGAGCGGCACCCAGGCCACCTCGGTCACCTCGACGTCCTCGTCGCACAGTTCACCGCCGAGGAAGCGCATCAGGTAATGGTGCACGGTCTTGTGCACCCTCCGTCCCTCGGTGACGAACCAGTAGTCGATGCTGCCCAGCGCCGCCAGGACGCTGCCCTGGATTCCGGTCTCCTCGGCCACCTCGCGGATCGCCGTCTGTTCGGCGGTCTCGCCCATCTCGATGTGACCCTTGGGCAGCGACCACAGCATCCGTCCGCGCCGGTCGATGCGGCCGATCAGCGCCGCGACCTGCTCGCCCTTGGGGCCGTCGATACCGTCGATGACCAGCCCGCCCGCCGAGGTCTCATGCACGGTGCGCAGCCGGTCCGGTTGCCTGCGCGGCCGGGACCGCGGCGGCCTCGGAATCGGCTTGTCTTCGTCACCCGCTGCCCGGGCGAGGTTCTGGGTGGGGTTGCCGGAGGGGTTCTTGGCGCCCGACCCGGGCGGACCCGCGGCGCGCCGACCGCGGCGCCGACCCCGGCGCCGTCGCGGTTTGGGCTGCTCGCCGTCCGACACCCAAGCGATAGTAGCTGGCATGATCAGCGCGGCTCCCCGCACTCGCCGGTCGGTGACATGCCTGTGACCAGTAGGCTCACCGGACGTGCCAGACCGTAGGCGAGAGAGCGTGACCGGTGAACCGGCGGCCGAGCTGTTGGCTGCCGCGCAGGTGTCGCTGAACCGTCACCGTGAGGTGCTGTGCGGGCTGGGCCGGTTGTTCGCCGACCACGGCCACGAGTTGTACCTGGTCGGCGGCAGCGTGCGGGACGCCCTGCTCGGCCGGCTGGGCACCGATCTGGACTTCACCACCGACGCGCGCCCCGAGCAGATGCAGCGGTTTCTGCGGGGCTGGGCCGACGCGCTGTGGGACACCGGCATCGAGTACGGCACGCTCGGGGTCGGCAAGGGTGATGACCGGTTGGAACTGACCACGTTCCGCGCCGACACCTACGACCAGGTGTCGCGTCACCCGGAGGTGCGGTTCGGCGACAACCTCGCCGACGACCTGCTGCGCCGGGATTTCACCGTGAACGCGATGGCCGTGCGGATCACTGCCGCCGGACCGGCTGAGTTCCTCGACCCGCTGGGCGGGCTGACCGCACTGCGGGTCGGTGTGCTCGACACCCCGGCCGCGCCGGAGGTGTCCTTCGGCGACGATCCGCTGCGGATGCTGCGGGCCGCACGGTTCGTCGCGCAGCTGGGCTTCACGGTGGCGCCGCGGGTGCGCACGGCGCTGGAGCAGATGGCCGGGCAACTCGGCCGCATCACCGTCGAGCGGGTGGCCGCCGAGCTGGACAAGCTGCTGCTGGGCGCCGACCCGGTGGCCGGGATCGACCTGATGGTGCAGACCGGGCTGGGGGAGGTGGTGCTCCCCGAGATCGGCGCGATGCGGATGGCCATCGACGAGCACCACCAGCACAAGGACGTGTACCAGCACTCGTTGACGGTGCTGCGGCAGGCGATCGAATTGGAGGGCGCCGACGGACCGGATCTGGTGTTGCGCTGGGCCGCGCTGCTGCACGACATCGGCAAGCCGGCGACCCGCAGGCACGAGGCCAACGGCGGGGTCAGTTTCCACCACCACGAGGTGGTCGGCGCGAAGATGACCCGTAAGCGGATGCGCGCGCTGAAGTACTCCAAGCAGATGATCGACGACGTCTCGCAGCTGGTGTATCTGCACCTGCGGTTCCACGGATACGGGGATGGCCGGTGGACCGACTCGGCGGTGCGCCGCTACGTCACCGACGCGGGGCCGCTGTTGACCCGGTTGCACAAGCTGGTGCGGGCCGACTGCACGACCCGCAACAAGCGTCGCGCGGCGCGGCTGCAGGCCAACTACGACGACCTCGAGCAGCGCATCGAGGAGTTGGCCGCCAAGGAGGATCTGGCGCGGGTGCGGCCCGACCTCGACGGCAACGAGATCATGGCGATCCTGGACATCCCGGCGGGCCCGCAGGTCGGAAAGGCCTGGAACCACCTCAAGGAGGTCCGGCTGGACCGCGGCCCGCTCAGCCACGACGAGGCCGTCGAGGAGCTCAAGAGGTGGTGGAACGAGAGCGGCGGCTCAGGCGTCTGATCATCCGTGGACTACTGCCTCGGTGACCCGGACGGCTCGGCGACGATGTGGTCGGTCGACGGCGGCCCGCGGGTCGAGGGTGTCGACGTCGACGGCGACGGGCTGACCGACGACGTGCTCTCCGATCTCGACGGCGACGGGATCGCGGACCTGGCGACGCTGGACCTCGACGACGACGGCGTCGCGGAGGCGCACGTCTCCGACGACGGGACCGGAACGTGGACGGTCGGACCGGGCCGGGGCGCGGCGGTGCGCTGGTTCGGCCTGGATGGGGCCGAGCATCCGGCGAGCGACCCCGTCGACGTGGACGGCGACCCAGCCACCGCGGAGCGGCTGGTCGACGCCGACGGTGACGGTCTGGCCGATCGGGCGTTCGGCGCGGGGGTGGCCTGGGTGGACACCGACGGCGACGGCCGCTGGGATGTCCGGCTGGCCGACACCGACGGCGACGGCCGCGCCGACACCGCCGGAAGCCCCTAGCCCCCGGTTGCGCGAGAGCGCGCGGCTGCACGGCGGCGCGCCGCGTCGGCCGTGCATCAACGCGCGCTCGTCAGCCGCGACCGGCCCCGGGTGGCCCGGCGAACGCCTGCGCGATGTCCAGCCACCGCTCGGCGTCCGGCCCCTCGGCGACGACGTTCAGCTGTGAGCGCGGTCGCCGCTGGGTGACCAGCAGGCAGAAGTGCTCGGCCGAACCGCTGACCCGCTGGGCGGCGTCGTCGGGTCCCCACGTCCATTCGGCGTCGGCGGCGCCGGGTGGCGCGGTCAGTTTCACGTGGAACGGCTCGGCCGGTGGGGTGAGCCCGTGCACGGTGAAGGCGAAGTCGCGGGTGCGCACCCCGATGTGGGCGATGGAGCGCAGCCGCGCCGTCGGCGTGCGGACCACCCCGAGCGCGTCGGCGACGTCCAGGCCGTGCGCCCAGGTCTCCATCAGCCGCGCGGTGGCCATCGACGCGGCGCTCATCGGCGGGCCGAACCAGGGCAGCTTGCGGCCGTCGGCGACCGTCAGCAGGGCGTCGTGCAGCGCGGCGCGGGTGGTGCGCCAGTCGGCCAGCAGCTCGGCGGGCGGAGTCGCGGCGAGCTCCTCGGCGGCGGCGTCGACGAATCCGGTGGGGTCCTTGGCCGCCTCGTTCAGGATCGCGGCGAAGCCGGCCTCGTCGGTGACCGAGGTGAGTGCCGTCCGGTCGGTCCACGACAGGTGGGCGATCTGATGGGCGATCGTCCACCCGGCCGCCGGGGTGGCGGTGGCCCAGCGCTCGGGTGGCAGGTCACGTACCAGGGCGTCGAGGGCGTCGCTCTCGGCGCGCAGATCGGCGACGATCGGGGCGGCTGCGGCCATGCCGGCCACCCTATCCGGGCGGGCGGGCCCGCCGTCCCACCGTTGCGTGCACCACCAGACCCGCCAGGTAGACGCCGGCGCCGGCGACGGCCAGCCACGGCGCGTGGCCGTCGGGCGGGATCACCGACGCGGCCGCGGTGATCGCCAGGATGAACGACATCCAGAACAACGAGTCCTGCACGGTGAAGACGTGCCCGCGCAGGGCGTCGTCGACGTCGACCTGCATGGCGGTGTCGGCGCACAGCTTGACGACCTGCCCGGCCGCGCCGAGCAGGAACCCGCACACGACCATCACCGGCAGTTGCAGGCCCGCGCCGCCGAGCTGCACGACGGCGGCGAAGGCCAGGGCCCCGCTGGGTGCGGCGAAACGGCCCCAGCGCCGCACCACGATCGGGGTGAGCGCGGTTGCCAGGAACGATCCGGTGCCGGTCGCGGCGACGAACAGCGCCGTCATGCCCAGGCCGGCCACCCCCGCGGTGTCGGTGTGGCGCACCATCACGAGCACCAGCAGGGTGTTCAGGCCGAACACCATCCGGTGGGCGGCCAGACCGGAGAGGGTGGCCGCCACCGAGGGGACGGTCGCCACCGTGCGTGCGCCGTGCAGCCAGCCGGTGGCCACCGCGTAGGCCACCGAGCCGTGCACCGCCCGTCCGCTGTCGTCGGGCCCGAGCAGGCCGGGCGGGAACCGCACCGACAACCACAGCGCCACCGCGACGGGAACGATCACCAGCGCGATGATCGTCGCCGCTCCGGAGTCACCCGAGCCGAACAGCCAGCGGGGAAACAACATGAAGAAGGCTCCGAAGAACGCCGCCGCGGCGCCGGTGGCCACCGCGACCGCGTTCATCGTGACCACCTGCTCGCGCGGCACCACATGCGGAAGGGCGGCCGACAGACCCGACGAGACGAACCGGGTGAACCCGTTGACGATCAACGCACCCAACAGGATCGGAATGTCGCCCATGCCGGCGGCCAGCAGCGCGGCCACGCCGAGCACCAGCATGAGCCGGGCGCTGTTGGCGCCGATCAGGACCAGGCGCCGGTCCCAGCGGTCCAGTAACGCGCCGGCGAACGGGCCGAGCAGCGAGTACGGCAGGAACAGCACCGCGAACGATCCCGCGATGGCCCACGGCGCGGCTTCCCGCTCCGGGTTGAACAGCAGTCCGCCGGCGAGTCCGGCGTTGAACAACCCGTCGCCGAACTGGCTGACCGCCCGCAACTCCAACAGCCGCCAGAATTCGGGCAGTGCCCGCACCGCACGCCACGCGGCGAGGGGTGCGCGGGCGTCGGGCACGGGTCACATCCTGAAGGCAGTGGTCGAACGCCGGATTTGTCGGCGACCGGACCCACAGTACAAATATCGGTTCGGCCCGCGCTTGTTCGCCACTATCGCCCAGCGGTGGTGCCATGATGGTCAGGTGGCTGCGCCTGAGGACCCGGAGGATTTCGTCGCGCCTGCCGCGCACCGGGTACGCGCGGGCACGCTGCTGCTGGCCAACACCGATCTGCTGGAGCCCACCTTCCGGCGCAGCGTGATCTACGTCGTCGAACACAACGACGGCGGCACCCTGGGCGTGGTGCTCAACCGGCCCAGCGAGACGGCGGTCTACAACGTGCTGCCGCAGTGGGCCAAGCTGGCCACCAAGCCCAAGACCATGTTCATCGGTGGGCCGGTCAAGCGCGACGCGGCGCTGTGCCTGGCGACCCTGCGGGTCGGGGTGGATCCGGCCGGGGTACCCGGCCTGCGACACGTGCAGGGCCGGATGGTGCTGGTCGATCTCGACGCCGATCCCGACGCGATCGCTCCGGCCGTCGAAGGGGTGCGGGTGTTCGCGGGCTATTCGGGTTGGACGATCGGCCAGCTCGAGGGCGAGATCGAACGCGACGACTGGATCGTGTTGTCGGCGTTGCCATCCGACGTCCTCGTCGAGCCCAAGGCCGATCTATGGGCCCGGGTGCTGCGCCGTCAGCCGATGCCGGTGTCGCTGCTGGCGACCCATCCGATCGACCTGAGCCGCAACTAGCGGGTTTCTGCGCACGACAGCGTGCATGTCGCACAGGCGCCACCGCCGCAGGCGGAGCCGGGTCCGGCGTTGCGGCGGGCCTCGTCGCGCGCTACCGCCGCGGCGCTCTGCCAGCACCCGGCCCCGACGGTGCCGATCGCGCCGAGCACGCAGACGCTCAACAACACCACCGACATCGGCGGTGCGGCCACCAGGCCGACCACGGCGCCGGCGGCCAGCATCACGGCCGCCGCGACCTGGGTCGGCGCCACCGCGCGCAGCACCTGCCGGACGTAGTCCCGCGACGGCGGGCGGGTCAGCGACCAGACGCCGAGGCCGCCGGTCACGACGGCCGCGCACAGACACACCACGGCAGCGACCAACATGGGCCTCAGAATACGGCCACCGGGTTGGGGTCGTCCCCCGGGCGCCAGGCTTCGCCCGGGGGACGTCGACTATCCCTGCAGTCCCAGCATCTGCGGTGGCGCGGCCACCGCGGGAGCAGCAGGAGCTTGTGGGGCCGCGACCGGCGCGACGGGCGCGGCCGGCGCCGGTGCTGCGGGTATCGGTAGCCCGGGGACCGGCGGGACCGGCGGTGTGGCCGAGGGCACGCTCACCTTGAAGCCGTTGACGATGGCGTCGGTGGCGCTCGCGGCGGCGACCACCTGGTCGACACTGGTGGTCACCGACAGCGACACCAGGTAGCGGTCGGTTCCGGAGGTGGCGATGACATGGCGCCTCGACGTGTTCAGCGTCATCGCGTTCTCGCGGTAGGTGCCCTCGATCACCGAGGACGGCATGCCGCCGAAGTCGGCGAGCGAGGCATCGGTGGACCGCCAGGCGGGCAACTGCTGGCTGTCGATGAACCCGTGGCTGATGGCTTCCTTGGGGTCGAACTCGCCGATCAGCTTGTAGACGACGACCTGCGCGTTCGACGTGTAGAGACCGTTGCCGCCCACCCGGTCGGCGATCACCGCGAACGCATCGGGAACGTTGGGGTCGGGCACATGTGACCAGCCGCGCGGCATCGGCAGCACGATGTTCAACGCCCGGAAGTCGGTGCTGGACTGGGGTTCGAGCGCGACGCCGTTGGCGGCGAAGAAGTCGCTGAGGGTCCCGGTGCTGGCCGGCGCGATGGTCGCGGGTGGCGCCGGCGGCACCGCGGGTGCGGCCGGTGCGGCCGGTGCGGTGATCCCTGCGGGCACGGCGGCCGGCCCTGCGGTGCCCGGTGTCACACCTGACTGGCCGATGACGGCCTGGGGGGCGGCGCCGGGTGCCACGGTGACCGTCTGGGTGATCGTGGCCGGAGCGGGCAGCGTCGGCTGCGGGAGCACCGGCTCGGCCGAAGCCGTCGTGCCCGCAAACCCCAGCACCCCGGCGGCGCCTGCGGCGCACGCCCCGATGCCTGCTGCCAGAACCCGCCAGCGGCGGGGCATTTCGCTCATCGAGTGAAGCCTCCCAGTCCTTCCCGACATCGGTCCCGATCGTCAACTGCGGGTGGTCGTACCCGCGTCAGGCGATGAATGTATCCGCGCCCGTCGGACGGTCACCACCCCTGGAATCGACCTGGAACCAACCCCTGACGCATCCGCAACGGAACCGAGATCAACCCGTGGCGGGAAAATCGGCGATCGGGGTGCTTATACCCTGGTGATGTGACCGAAACGCCGACTGCGCAGCCCGCCGCCGCTGCCGACACACCCCGCTACCGCTACACCGCGGAGCTGGCGGGTGAGATCGAGCGGTCCTGGCAGGACACCTGGGTGCGGTCCGGGACGTTCGACGTGGCCAACCCGGTGGGTTCACTCGCGCCCGCGGACGGCGGCCCGGTGCCGACCGACAAGATGTTCGTCCAGGACATGTTCCCCTACCCATCGGGCGAAGGTCTGCACGTCGGGCACCCGTTGGGCTACATCGCGACCGACGTGTACGCTCGCTACTACCGGATGACCGGACGTAATGTGTTGCACGCGTTGGGTTTCGACGCGTTCGGCTTGCCCGCCGAGCAGTACGCGATCCAGACCGGGACCCATCCGCGGATCCGCACCGAGGCCAACATCGTGAACTTCCGGCGTCAGCTGGGGCGGCTGGGCCTGGGCCACGACCAGCGCCGCAGCTTCTCCACCACCGACGTCGACTACTACAAGTGGACGCAGTGGATCTTCCTGCAGATCTACAACGCCTGGTTCGATCGCGACCTCGGCAGGGCCCGGCCGGTCGCCGAGCTGATCGCCGAGTTCGAGGCCGGTGCCCGCAGCACCGGCGACGGCCGGGCCTGGGCGCAGCTGTCGGCCGGCGAGCGGGCCGACGTCGTCGATTCCCACCGGCTGGTGTACCTGTCGGACTCGGTGGTCAACTGGTGCCCGGGCCTGGGCACGGTGCTGGCCAACGAAGAGGTCACCGCCGACGGGCGCAGTGAGCGCGGCAACTTCCCGGTGTTCCGGAAACGGTTGCGGCAGTGGATGATGCGGATCACCGAGTATTCCGACCGGCTGCTCGAGGATCTCGACGTGCTGGACTGGCCGGAGAAGGTCAAGACCATGCAGCGCAACTGGATCGGGCGGTCCACCGGTGCGACCGTGCTCTTCCGCGCTGGCTCGGGGCCGAACGCCGGCGACATCGAGGTGTTCACCACCCGGCCGGACACCTTGTTCGGGGCGACCTACATGGTGCTGGCCCCCGAGCACGATCTGGTGGACAGTCTGGCCGCGCAGGCCTGGCCGGCCGACGTCGATCCGCGGTGGACGTTCGGCGCCGCCAGCCCGATCGAGGCGGTCGCCGCCTACCGGGCGACGATCGCGGCCAAGTCCGATCTGGAGCGGCAGGAGAACAAGTCCAAGACGGGCGTGTTCCTCGGCTCGTACGCGACGAATCCGGCCAACGGACAACAGGTTCCGGTGTTCATCGCCGACTACGTGCTGGCCGGGTACGGCACCGGTGCGATCATGGCGGTGCCGGGCCACGACCAGCGGGACTGGGAATTCGCCACTGAATTCGGCCTGCCGATCGTGGAAGTCGTTGCCGGCGGAGACATCTCGCAGGAGGCGTTCACCGGTGACGGACCGGTGGTCAACTCGGATTTCCTGGACGGTATGGACGTCGGGGGGGCCAAGGCGGCGATCACCGAGCGGCTGATCACCGACGGGCGGGGTTGGGCGCGGGTCGAGTACAAGTTGCGGGACTGGCTGTTCGCCCGGCAGCGGTACTGGGGCGAGCCGTTCCCGATCGTCTACGACGCCGACGGGCGGGCACATCCGCTACCGGAATCGCTGCTGCCGGTCGAGCTGCCCGACGTGCCCGACTACTCGCCGGTGCTGTTCGATCCCGAGGATGCCGACAGCGAACCGTCGCCGCCGCTGGCCAAGGCCACCGACTGGGTGAACGTCGAGCTCGACCTCGGGGACGGATTCAAGCCCTACACCCGCGACACCAACGTGATGCCGCAGTGGGCGGGCAGCTCGTGGTACGAGCTGCGCTACACCGATCCGTACAACAAGGAACAGATGTGCGCCAAGGAGAACGAGGCGTACTGGATGGGTCCGCGGCCGGCCGAGCACGGCCCCGACGATCCGGGTGGCGTGGACCTCTACGTCGGCGGTGTCGAGCATGCGGTGCTGCACCTGCTGTACTCGCGGTTCTGGCACAAGGTGCTGCACGATCTGGGCCATGTCAGCTCGCACGAGCCCTACCGGCGGCTGGTGAACCAGGGCTACATCCAGGCGTTCGCCTACACCGACGCGCGGGGTGCGTACGTCCCCGCCGCGGAGGTGGTCGAACGCGACGGCGGGTTCTACTGGACCGGGCCCGACGGTGAGGTTCCGGTGAACCAGGAGTTCGGCAAGATCGGCAAGAGCCTGAAGAACTCGGTGTCGCCCGACGAGATCTGCGACGACTACGGCGCGGACACGCTGCGGGTCTACGAGATGTCGATGGGCCCGCTGGAGGCGTCGCGGCCGTGGGCCACCAAGGACGTCGTCGGCGCACACCGTTTCCTGCAACGGGTGTGGCGACTGGTCGTCGACGAGGAGACCGGCGCGACGCGTGCCACCGACGACTCCCTCGACGACGACACCCAGCGGCTGTTGCACCGCACCATCGCGGGGGTGGCCGAGGACTACGCCGCGCTGCGCAACAACACCGCGGCGGCCAAGCTCATCGAGTACACCAACCATTTGACCAAGCGGGCGGTGACCTCGAGGGCCGCGCTGGAGCCGGTGGTCCTGATGGTGGCTCCGCTGGCGCCGCATCTGGCCGAGGAACTGTGGAGCCGGCTCGGCCACGGCGTATCGCTGGCGCACGGCCCGTTCCCGGTGGCCGACGAGCGCTACCTGGTGGAGGACACCGTGGAGTACCCGGTGCAGGTCAACGGCAAGGTCCGTGGGCGGGTGACGGTGCCCGCAGACGCGGCGGCCGACGCCGTGGAAGCCGCCGCGCTGGCCGACGACAAGGTGCTGGCCTTCCTCGACGGGCGCAGCCCGAAGAAGGTGATCGTCGTCGCGGGCCGCCTCGTCAACGTCGTCGTGTAGCGATTTCGGTGTAGTTCGTCACGCTGGTGTTGACGTTCGACACCGGAATCGCAGGGGTTGGAACCGAGCGGGGTAGCGGCGCGTCAGTTCGGTGTGGTGAGTGTGCTGAACGACCTCCTTCGCTACCACGATGGGGTTATCACACTCGCGCAGGCGCGGGGTGCGGGGCTGAGCAGACAGGCGGTGAACCGGCGGGTTCAGTCCGGCGACTGGCGGCAGTGTTCGCGCGGGGTGTTCTTCGTCGACGACCGGGCCTTCACCGATGCCGCTCGCATCCGGGCGGCAGTGTGGTCGTTCGGCGAGCATGCAGTGGCCAGCGGACTCGCTGCCGCATGGTGGCACGGCTTGACCGGATTCGCGCCGGAGATTGTCGAAGTGACGATGCCGCGCAACGGAAGCGGGCGCAAACGGGAGGGGACGCGATTGCGCCGGCGCGATCTCAGGCCGACCGATGTCGTGGAGTGTCGGGGCCTTCGTGTGACGGCACTGCCCCTGACCGCGATCGAGGCAGCGGTACGGGGGAGGGGCAACAGCGGGGTGATGGACCGGGCGCTGCAACGCGATGCGACTCTGTCCCAGTTGTGGGCCGCGCATATGCGTAACAAGGGACGACACGGCTCACCGGTGGCACGCATCCTGCTGCAAGCGGCCGCTGACGGCACGCATTCGCAAGCCGAGCGCAGGCTGACGAAACTGTTGCGGACGGCAGGGATCACCGGCTGGCGCAGCAATGTGCGTATCGCCGGGTATGTCGTCGATGTGGCCTTTCGCGGGGCGAAGGTCGCCATCGAGGTGGATGGTTGGGCGTTTCACAGCGACCAGCAGGACTTTCAGAACGACCGCGTTCGACAGAACGTGCTCGCGCTGAACGGATGGCAGGTGCTGCGGTTCACCTGGCTGGACCTCACCCAGTACCCGGAGCGGGTACTGGCCACCATCCGCACCGCTGTTCGGGTGTAGTTCGTCACGCCGGCGTTGACGATCTACACCGAAATCCCGGTCAGCGGGGGCGGATGACGATTTCGCGGACGTCGGCGTCGGCGGGCGCGTTGATCGCGTCGGCGGTGAGGCGGGCCACCGTCTGCGGGCTCAGGAACTGGTGCGGGTCGTACTCCCGGCCCTCGTAGGCGATCAGATCCTCCTGCATCGCGGTGGCGATCCGGCCCGGATGCACCGACAGCACGCGCAGCGACGGCTCGTCGTTGCGCAGTGAGTCGGCGAAGCCGCGTAGCGCGAACTTGCTCGCCGAGTAGGACGCCAGGCCGGGGGAGGCGTTGATCCCGGCGCCGGAGTTGATGAACACCACCTGACCGGCGGCGGCCCGCAGCGCGGGCAGCAGCTCCAGCGTGAGCGCCACGGGGCCGATGACGTTGACGGCCATGGTGGCGCGCCATTCGTCGACGTTGGACTCCGCGACCCGGCCCGGGTATGCGACGCCGGCGTTGTGGATCAGCACGTCAAGTGCGTCGATGGTCTCCACGACGGCGGGCAGCGAGTCCGGATCGCCGAGATCCATCGGCCAGGTGGTGGCGCCCAGCCGCTCGGCCACCCGGTCCAGCCGGGGCGACGGCCGCCCGGCCAACAGCAGGGTGTGGGTCGGCGCCAGGGCGTCGGCGAGGGCGGTCCCGAGGCCGCCGGCGGCCCCGGTGATCATCGCGGTCGGCACCCTGTGGACCCTACCGACCTGCGAGTCGGGCGCAGTCGTCGCATCATGAAAGGCGATGCCAGCCGATCCCACCTTCGCGCCCACGCAACTGGCGGCCCGTGCCGCCTATCTCCTGCGTGGCAATGACCTCGGTGTGATGACCACCGCGGCGCCCCTGCTCTACCCGCATATGTGGAGTTGGGACGCCGCGTTCGTCTCGATCGGGCTGGCCCCGCTGTCGGTCGAGCGTGCCGTGGTGGAGTTGGACACACTGCTGTCGGCCCAGTGGCTCAACGGGATGATTCCGCACATCGTGTTCGCCAACGGGGTGGACGGCTATTTCCCCGGTCCGGCCCGGTGGGCGTGTTCGGCGCTGGCCACCAACGCGCCGCGCTCCCGGCACACGTCGGGCATCACCCAGCCGCCCGTGCACGCCATCGCGGTCCAGCGCATTCTTGACCACGCCAGCACCCGCGGCCGGTCGACCCGCGCGGTCGCCCAGTCGTTCCTGGACCGGCGGTGGGCCGACCTGATGCGCTGGCACCGCTGGCTGGTGGAGTGCCGCGACCCCAACGAACGCGGCCGGGTCACCGTGTACCACGGCTGGGAGTCCGGCATGGACAACTCTCCGCGTTGGGACGGTGCGTACGCCAGTGTGATGCCCGGTGAGGTGCCGGAGTACCAGCGCGAGGACAACAAGATCAACACCGACGCCACCCAGCGGCCCAGCGACCTCGAGTACGACCGCTACCTGTGGTTGGTCGAGGAGATGAAGGCGGCCCGCTACGACGACGAACTGCTGGCCAAGTCGGTCAGCTTCGCGGTCGAGGACGTGTTCGTGTCGGCCATCCTGTCGGTGGCCTGCCAGGTGCTCGCCGAGATCGGGGAGGACTACAAGCGCCCCCGCGCCGACGTGAAGGACCTGTACGCGTGGGCCGATCGGTTCCGCTCCGGCGTCGTCGCGACCACCGACGAAAGGACCGGCGCGGCACGTGATTACGACCTGCGTGCCGAACGGTGGATCACCACCGAGACGGTGGCGCAGTTCGCGCCGCTGCTGTGCGGCGGCCTGCCCCACGACCGGGAGCGGGCGCTGCTGCGGTTGCTGGAGGGTCCGCGGTTCTGTGGTCACCCCGACCTCGCCTACGCGCTGATCCCGTCGACGTCGCCGGTGTCGCGCGACTTCCGGCCCCGCGAGTACTGGCGCGGGCCGGTGTGGCCGGTGATGACGTGGCTGTTCTCGTGGTGCTTCGCGCGGCGCGGCTGGGCCCAACGGGCCTCGCTTCTGCGCCGGGAAGGCCTGCGCCAGGCCAGCGACGGGACGTTCGCCGAGTACTACGAGCCGTTCACCGGCGAACCGCTGGGCAGCATGCAGCAGTCCTGGACCGCGGCGGCGGTATTGGATTGGCTGGGCTAGCTATTCGGCGATCCGCTCGAGTTATTCGGCGATCCGCTCGAGCGGGGCCAGCGCCTTGGCCAGCGCCTCCAGTTCGTCGCCGTTGAGCTTGCTGAGCAACGTGGCGAGGTGAGCCTGCCGGGACGCCAACGCTTCTCGGTGTTGTGCCAGACCCTCGGGGGTGATGTCGACGAGAACCGCACGCAGATCCGATGGATCGCGGGAGCGCTTCACCAGCCCCAGCTTCTCGAGCCGGCGGATCGCCACCGTGGTGGTGGGGGTGCGGACCTTTTCGTGGGCGGCCAGCTCGGTCATCCGCATCGGGCCCTGGTCGAGGAGCGTCAGCAGGATCGACAGCTGGGCGAGGGTCAGATCACCGGTGGTCGATGTCCGGCCGGTATGCCGAAGCACGGCCAACACTTTGGAGAGCACGCGCTGCAGTTCGCCCGCGAGCTCGCCGACCTGGGCATCCGCTTCCGCCATAATTCAGACAGTCTAACCTGTCCGAAGCTGCCAAGTTGTCTGGTCAGCGGGTTCTGCGCAAAATCTTTTCGACATATATCGATTCATTTTGAGCACGGCGGGTTCACCGCAACAACTCAGTCGATGGCCGGCGGGGACAGCACTCCGCGCCGGAGCAGTTCGGCCACCATCAGCTGTGAATGCATCCCGGCGCGTTGCGCACACGCCTCTCTCGCCGCGTCGGGCCGGCCGGACCGGATCGCCGACAGCTCTGCCTCGTAGGTGGTCAGCAGCTCGTCGCGGTGGCCGGGAAAACTGTCCCAGAACGACGGCGGGATCAAGGTCTGCGACGAGTCGATCGTCGCCTGCAGGCGCGGCCCGGCGTAATTGGTGTTGATGATCGTGCGGAATTCGCGCGCATGCGGATCGAACTCCAGGTTGTCTCTGCTGGTTCTCATCGCCTGGGTTTGCTGCTCGAGCTCGGAAACGACCGCCGGATCGGCGGCGGCGGCCGCACGCGCAGACGCCAGACCGCAGAGCACGCCGTACAGCTCCTGGTGTTCGCGCACCACGGCCTCGTCGAACCGCTGGACGAAGGCCCCCCTGTGGTAGCGGGTGGTCAGGATCCCGTCGTGCTCGAGCTGGACCACCGCCTCCTGCACCGGGACGCGACTGACACCGAGCCTGGCGGCGATCTCGTTACGATCCAGCCGATCCCCCGACCGGAGCTTTCCGGTCAGCACCAGGTCGACCACATGGGTAACCACGAGGTCTTTCTCTTTGATCCCATACTTTTTCGGCATGGCCGGGCCAGTCTCTCACGGCGTTGCGCCATGTACGCAACGTTCCCGGTGTTTCAGCCCCCGCTGCGCCGCCGTCGGTCGCGCCACCGGCACAACGCCTCAGCCCGGGACAGGTCGTAGTCCGGGCCGTTGACCCCGAGGGTCAGCATCGAGATTCCGAGCCCGGTCAGGGTGTCGGCGTCGGCCAGTAGGCGCTCCAGGTTGCGGCCGGCGACCTCGGCGGACCGCTCGATGTCGGCTGGATCGCGGCCGACCTCGGCGCAGTGGCGCGCCAGCACGGCGGCCTTGTGAGGGTAGCTCTCGCTGTCGGAGAACGAATGCCAGATGTCGGCGTATTGGGCCACCAGCCGCAGGGTTTTGCGTTCGCCGCCCCCGCCGATCAGCACCGGGATGTCCCGCAGGGGCTGCGGATTGAGCTTGCCCAGCCGAGCCTCGATGCGGGGCATCGCCTCGGCCAGGTCGTCCAGCCGGCTGCCCGCGGTGCCGAACGGATAGCCGTACTCGTCGTAATCCCTCTGCTTCCAGCCTGATCCGATGCCGAGGATGAGCCGACCGTCGCTGATGTGGTCGACGGTACGGGCCATATCGGCCAGCAACTCGGGATTGCGGTAGGAGTTGCAGCTGACCAGTGCGCCGATCTCCAGGCCCGAGGTCTGCTCGGCCCACGCGCCGAGCATCGTCCAGCACTCGTAATGCGCCCCGTCGGGATCGCCGTAGAGCGGGAAGAAATGGTCCCAGTTGAACACGACGTCGACGCCGATGTCCTCGCAGCGACGCACCGCGTCGCGGATGTGGCCGTACCGGGGAGCGTGTTGGGGCTGCAGTTGCACACCGATGCGCAGCGGGCGTGGGGAGGCGGTCATGGCTCCACCGTAGGCCCGGGCCGGTACCGGGGCCGTCAGACGCCGATCCGGCCGCCGTTCTTCCACACCGCCACGATCGACGGGCGGGCGGTGCCGTTGCCGCCCTCGGGCCAGCGCGACTGCGGGTCGTCGATGCTGTTGTCGTCGTTCTCGCCCGGATGCTGTACGGCGACCGTCACCAGGTCGTCGGTGATGATCGGTCCGCACGTCTCGGCGCCGAGCGGCACGGTCAGGAACTGCTTGACCTCTCCGCGGTTGGGCCCCTCCAGAGCCACCGCGAACAAACCGTCGTTGGAGTCCAGCGCATTGCCGTCGGTGGAGATCCACAGGTTGCCGTGGCTGTCGAAGGCCAGGTTGTCCGGGCAGGAGATCGGGCTGACCTTCGACTTGTCGAAACCGCCGTAGTAGGTGTCGGCGGCCTGCGGATCGCCGCAGACCAGCAGCAGGTCCCAGGTGAAGTCGGTGCCGGTGTGGTCGTCGGTGATCTCCAGGATCTGGCCGCTCTTGTTGTCGTTGCGCGGGTTGGCCGCATCGGCGGCGGCTTCCCCGGGCGCGCCGCGCTCGTCGTTGTTGGTCAGCGCGACGTAGACCTTGCCGGTCTTCGGGTCGGCCTCGAAGTCCTCGGGGCGATCCATCTTGGTCGCCCCGGCCTTGTCGGCGGCCATCCGGGTGAACACCGCGGCCTCCTGCGCGGTGACCCCCTCGACGAGGGACTCGGCATGGCCGTCAGCTCCGCTGTGCAGCAACGGGATCCAGGTTCCGGAGCCGGCGAACGAGCCCGTCGGGGGCAGGTTGCCCGACCCGTCGATCTGGTCGGCGGGGATGTCGCTGGAGAGCTTGGCGACATAGAGCGTGCCCTCGTCGAGGATCGTCATGTTGTGGGCCATCGCAGCTGGATCGGTCCCGGGTTGCACCTTCTTCGACGACACGAACTTGTACATGTAGTCGAAGCGCTGATCGTCGCCGGTGTAGGAGACGACGGTGCCGTCGTCGGCGACGTAGATGGTGGCGCCCTCGTGCTTGAGCCGGCCCATCGCGGTGTGCTTGACCGGCGTGGACTGCGGATCCCACGGGTTGAGCTCGACGACGTAGCCGAACCGGTTGGGCTCGTTGGGTGTCTTGGTCAGGTCGAAGCGGTCGTCGAAGGTCTCCCACAGCAGCTCGGTGGGTTCGGCGGACACTCCGTAGCGGTCCAGCCGGTCGGCCTCGACCGGTCCGGGCGCCGGCGCGCCCTCGGCCGCTCCGAAGTAGTCCTGGAAGTTCTCCTCACCGGACAGCACCGTGCCCCAGGGGGTGACTCCGCCGGAGCAGTTGGCGAACGTGCCCGCGACGGTCGTTCCGGTCGGGTCGGCCGCGGTCTTGACCAGGTCGGCGCCCGCGGCCGGGCCGGTGAGCGTCATCGGGGTGTCGGCGGTGATGCGCCGGTTGTACTTGCCCAGAACGGGTTTGAGGCCGCCCTCGGGGGTGCGCTCGACCTCGACGACGCCCATCCCGACGGCGGCGCGCTCGACGTCGAACTGCTCGCGGGTGGGGGCGGCGGCGTCGAAACCGGGGAACATGAACTGCGGGGTGACGTACTCGAAGTTGGTCACCAGCAGGTAGCGGCCCGTGGAGCCGGGGATCGGCAGCAGGCCGGCGAAGTCGTTGTTGAAACCGAACTGGCCGCGCTGCGCGGCGCCGGTCTGGTTGTCGACGTCGAACGCCGGCGCGTCGGGCAGCACCGGGTCACCCCAGCTGATCACGACGCCCTGCTGGTAGCCGTCGGCCACGACGACCGCGTCCTCGCTGTTGGGCGGCACCGAGGTGAAGTTCATCCCCGGGGACGGCTGCGCGGGGGCCGGCGACGACGACGTCGGGGTGGCCGACGGCTGGGAGTCGGAGGAGCAGGCGGCCAGCGCCGAGCCCGCGCCGACGGCGAGCACCGCGACGCCGCCGGCCTGCAGGACGGAGCGGCGTGAGACGATCTTGGCGATGTCGCCGAAGTACTCGTTGTCGCTGCGGTTGGGTGCCGGCTTGGAGCAGGCGTCACCGCACTTGTAGACGCAGGTGATGTGCTGTCGCTTGGACTTCCCGTCATGGGAGACAAAGAGGTTGAGCGGTACGAGCGCCATGGCTACCGGGTCCCTTCCGACACGAACGACGGCCGGGGCTGGCCGGCCGCACCCGCGGAAAGCTACGGCAGCAGGACGAGCGGAAGGCGAGCGCGAGGTGAACAGCCTGCGATCAGGATTCGTCGAGAACCTGACGAAGCAGGTCGACGAGGGCCCTCGGCTGGTCGCTCTGCACCGAGTGACCCGAGTCCTCGACGATGTGCACCCCCCGGAATCCCGGAGCGGTCCGGGCGAACGCGGCGACGTCCTCGTCGTTGACGAAAAAGCTGTTGGCACCGCGGATCAGCGTCGTGGGCGTGGTCAGGCGGGGCACGTCGTCCCACAGACCCTCGAACCCCTCACCGTTGCGGATGGAGTCGTAGCGCCAGGTCCAGGTGCCGTCGCCGAGACGTTTGGCGTTGTGGAACACGCCGCGCCGCAACGACTCCCGATCGCGGTGGGGTGCGGCCGCCACGGTTACCTCGAGCATTGCGTCGAAGGTGGGGAACGTGCGCTCGCCCTGGACCAGCGCAACGGTGCCCTTCTGGGCGTCGGTCATCTCGGTGTGCCGTTCGGGCGCCGACGGGGTCACGTCGACGAGCACCAGCTTGCGCACCAGCTCCGGGGCGGCCACCGCCAGCCGCAGTGCGGTCAGTCCACCCAGCGACATTCCGACGACGAGGTCGGCGTCGCCGGCCAGCTCGCGGATCACCGGCTCGACCGCCACCGCGTTGCTCTTCGGTCCGTAGTCGCCGTCCTCGCGCCAGGCCGACCGGCCGTGCCCGGGCAGATCGATGGCCAGCGCCGGTTCGCCGAGGCCCAGAACGACGGTGTCCCAGGTGTGCGCGTTCTGGCCGCCGCCGTGCAGGAACACCACCCGCGGGGCGGCGTCGCCGAACCGGATCGCACTGATCGGGCCCGACTCGATGCGCGTGACGCTCGGCAGTGGGCCCGTCACGCCGGCCTGGCGCGCGTTTTCACCGAGGAAGATGAACTCGGACAGGCTGGCCAGCTCGTCGTCGGTGTCGTCCATGCTGCGACAGTACTGACAGCCGTCCCGCAGAATGCGTTGAGGCTGCGCTCACGGCGGGGAAGTACGAGTGACCTTCACCGTGAGCGCAGCCCCAACGAGGTTGCTGTCTAGCCGTCGATGAACTTCTCGAGCTGCTCGCGGGCGACGTCGTCGGCGAGCTGCTTGGGCGGACTCTTCATCAGGTACGCCGAGGCGGCTTCGATGGGTCCGCCGATGCCACGGTCCTTGGCGATCTTCGCCGCACGCACCGCGTCGATGATGACGCCCGCCGAGTTCGGGGAGTCCCACACCTCGAGCTTGTACTCCAGGTTCAGTGGGACGTCGCCGAAGGCGCGGCCTTCGAGCCGGACGTAGGCCCACTTGCGGTCGTCGAGCCACGCGACGTGGTCGGACGGTCCGATGTGGACGTTCTTGTCCTCGACCTTGCCGGCCAGCGAGCCGGACAGATTGGAGGTGACCGCCTGGGTCTTGGACACCTTCTTCGACTCCAGCCGCGAGCGCTCCAGCATGTTCAGGAAGTCCATGTTGCCGCCGACGTTGAGCTGGTAGGTGCGGTCGAGCGCGACGCCGCGGTCCTCGAACAGCTTGGCCATCACGCGGTGGGTGATGGTGGCGCCGACCTGGCTCTTGATGTCGTCGCCGACGATCGGCACGCCCGCGTCGGCGAACTTCTTGGCCCACACCGGGTCCGAGGCGATGAACACCGGCAGCGCGTTGACGAACGCCACACCGGCGTCGATCGCGCACTGGGCGTAGAACTTGTCGGCCTCCTCGGAACCCACCGGGAGGTAGGAGACCAGCACGTCGACCTGCGCGTCCTTGAGCGCCTTGACGACATCGACGGGCTCGGCGTCGGAGATCTCGATGGTGTCGGCGTAGTACTTGCCGATGCCGTCGAGCGTCGGGCCGCGCTGCACGAGGACGTCGGTGGGCGGCACGTCGGCGATCTTGATGGTGTTGTTCTCGGAGGCGAAGATGGCCTCGGACAGGTCGAAGCCGACCTTCTTGGCGTCCACGTCGAACGCGGCGACGAACTTCACGTCGCGCACGTGGTACCGGCCGAGCTTGACGTGCATCAGGCCGGGAACGGTGGCGCTGGCGTCGGCGTCCTTGTAGTACTGCACGCCCTGCACGAGCGAGGACGCACAGTTGCCCACGCCGACGATCGCGACCCGGACGTCATTGCTTGCGGTCATGACGGCTTCTCCTCTGTCCTACTTCTGTTGCGGAAATACTCGATTGATTGGCTGACGAGTTGTTCACATCTGTTCGGCGCGCCCCTGCGCCGACTTCTCCGCCGCGATCAACTCGTTGAGCCACTTGACTTCTCGTTCGCTGGACTCCAGCCCCAGCTGGTGGAGCTGGCGGGTGTACCGGTCGAACGAGTTGCTCGCCCGCGCGATGGCTTCACGCAGACCTTCGCGACGTTCTTCCACCTGACGGCGCCGACCCTCGAGGATCCGCATTCTGGCCTCCGCCGGTGTGCGGTTGAAGAACGCGAGGTGGACCCCGAAGCCGTCGTCGGAGAAGTTCTGTGGGCCGGTGTCGGCCACCAGCTCGGTGAACCGCTGCTTTCCGGCATCGGTGAGCCGATAGACCCGGCGGGCGCGCCGCACCTTGAGGGTGCCCTCGGGCGCGGCGTCCTCGACGATCAGACCGTCGGTCTGCATCCGCCGCAGCGCCGGGTAGAGCGAGCCGTAGGAGAACGCGCGGAACGCGCCGAGCAGGCCGGTCAGGCGCTTGCGCAGCTCGTAACCGTGCATGGGGGATTCCAGGAGCAGCCCCAGGACGGCCAGTTCGAGCACGCGGGGCACCTCCCTCCCGATAGATCCGTCGCTACGACGTCTCGACACCTCGGCACATAGTATCGCGCCGATATATTCGGCGCTACATCGGCGGCCGCGGCCGGACCGCGGGACGGTCAGTTGCTGGGGTAGTTGATCTGCTTGACGGTGCCGTCGGCGTTGAGCTCGATGTAGCCGCCGCCGAACTCGCTGGACACGTAGACGGTCAGGTCGATCGCCCCGGGCGGGGCCGTCACATCGCTGCCCGGATCGATCGACAGGTACATGTTGTCGACGTCGGCGGGGTTGATCCCCAGCGTCTCCGGGGCCCCGCGCATGACGCCGACGATCGCCTCGACGTCGAATTTCCCCAGGTCGACCAGTACGTCGCGGTCGTCCTTGGCCGAGGTGGACGGATCGCCCCAGCCACCCCGGTAGGTGTAGCGCAGAATCCGGCGCTCGTCGGCCGGATCGGGCCGTTCCAGCGACGCGTAGTCGGGATAGATGGTCAGCGAGTAACCCTCGGAGTCGCCGAACCTCTGCTTCATCTGTTCGATCAGGCCATTGAGCCCGCCGAGGGAGTGCAGCTGCCGCGGCGGGGTGAGGACCTTGGCCGGAATGCCGTCGGATTTCGCGCCGGGATCGGAGGTGAAGTTCAGCGGCGACGGCGTGTTGCCGTACAGCCCCCACCCGATGGCGACGCCGAGCAGCACGAGCACGCCGGCGATCGCGGCGCGGATGCCCCAGCCGGGGGCCATCCCGGGCAGCACCCGCTTCCGCACACCGGGGACGACGAGCTGCGGTGCGGCGGTCTGCAGGTCGGAGACCAGCGACTGCAGCTCACCGAGCGTGGCGGCGCTGGTGGCGGCCTTGACCCGCTCACCGTGCTCGGCCATCGACAGCTGGCCCTCCGACAGCGCCGTGTCCAGGATCTGACACGTGGCGTTGCGGTCGCTGTCCTTCGCCCGCGTACCCGACGTCCGACGTGCTGAGCTCCCCGAGGCCACGACGTGAATGGTAAGAGTTACCCCTTCGATGGCGCAGGCCAGCCGCCGTTTGTCGCGGCCCGGACACGACCCGGCGGCGCCGCCGACGCTCGGCTGCCCCCGCACCGACGTACTCTGGTCCTCGTGCGATTGCAGCGACAGGTGGTGGACTACGCCCTGCGGCGGCGTTCCCTGCTGGCGGAGGTCTACTCGGGACGCACCGGCGTCTCGGAGGTCTGCGACGCCAACCCCTACCTGCTGCGGGCCGCGAAGTTCCACGGCAAGCCCAGCTCGGTGACGTGCCCGATCTGCCGCAAGGAACAGCTGACGTTGGTGTCGTGGGTGTTCGGTGATCACCTCGGCGCGGTATCCGGGTCCGCGCGCACCGCAGAAGAGCTGGTCCTGCTGGCGACCCGCTACGCCGAGTTCTCGGTCCATGTGGTGGAGGTATGCCGCACCTGCAGCTGGAATCACCTGGTCAAGTCGTATGTGCTCGGCGCGGTGCCCCCTCCCAAGGGGTCGCGTCGCACCCAGACCGCGCGCGAACGTGCGCGCACGGCCAGTGAATAGCGAAGGGCGCCACGACCGGTCGGTGAACGATGCCCGCGACGGGCAGCAGACTGACGGCGTGAGCGCACGACCCCCGCAGCACCGCTCCGACGGTCCGCCGTCTCGTTCCGACGGTCCGCCGTCTCGTTCCGACGGTCCGCCGTCGCCTCGTCCCGACGGCTCGCCGTCGCGCCGGCCCGGTGACGGCGGGCGGCATCGTCCGCCGAGCCAGGGCGCGCCGCGGCGGCCGGGCCCCGACGACCGGTTGACGACGGTGCTGCCGCCGGTGCGCGAGGACACCCCGGCCCACCTGCGTGACCCGATCGACGCCGTCAAGCGGGCGCTCGACGGCGGGCAACCGCCGCCGCCACCCCCGCCGCCGGTCCGTCCGTCCGGGGGTGGCTCCGACGGTGGCGGACCGTCCGAACCTCCGCGGCCACAGCGCAGCCTGCGGGACCGGATCAACTGGCGGTGGGTGCGGCGCGGCGCGCTGGTCGCCGCGATCGTGATGATCGTGCTGCCGATCCTGACGTTCGGCATGGCGTACCTGATCGTCGATGTGCCCAGGCCCGGTGACATCCGCACCGCGCAGGTGTCGACGATCCTGGCCGGCGACGGCACCGAGCTCGCCAAGGTCGTTCCGCCGGAGGGCAACCGGATCGACGTCAAGATCGACCAGATCCCGGTGCACGTGCGCGACGCCGTGATGGCCGCCGAGGACCGCGACTTCTACTCCAATCCGGGTTTCTCGTTCACCGGGTTCCTGCGCGCGGCGAAGAACAACATCTTCGGCGGTGACCTGCAGGGCGGGTCCACCATCACCCAGCAGTACGTGAAGAACGCGCTGGTGGGCGATGCGCGCTCGGGGGTCGGTGGGCTGATCCGGAAAGCCAAGGAACTGGTGATCTCCACCAAGATGTCCAGCGAATGGTCCAAGGACCAGGTGCTGGAGTCCTACCTGAACATCATCTACTTCGGCCGCGGCGCCTACGGGGTGGCCGCCGCGTCGAAGGCCTACTTCGACAAACCCGTCGAGCAGCTCACGGTCGCCGAGGGCGCGCTGCTGGCCGCGCTGATCCAGCGCCCCTCCGCGCTGGACCCGGCACTGGACCCGGTCGCCGCCGAGGAGCGGTGGAACTGGGTGCTCGACGGGATGGTGGAGATCGGTGCGCTGTCGGCGCAGGACCGCGCCGCGCAGGTGTTCCCGGCGACGATCCCGCCGGACGCGGCGAGCACCCAGAACCAGACCACCGGGCCCAACGGGCTGATCGAACGGCAGGTGATCAACGAGCTGCTGGAGATCTTCCACATCAACGAGCAGCAGCTCAACACCGAGGGCCTGCAGATCACCACGACGATCGACCCGCAGGCGCAGGCGGCCGCCGTCGACGCGGTCGACGAGTACATGGACGGCCAGCAGCCGGACATGCGGACCGCGGTGGTGTCGATCGACCCGAGGACCGGCGGGGTCAAGGCGTACTACGGCGGCTCCGACGCCGCCGGGTTCGACTTCGCCCAGGCCGGCCTGCCGACGGGGTCGTCGTTCAAGGTGTTCGCGCTGATCGCCGCGCTCGAGCAGGGCATGGGGCTGGGCTACCAGGTGGACAGCTCGCCGGTGACGGTCAACGGCATCACCATCAACAACGTCGAGGGCGGCGGCTGCGGAACCTGCAACATCGCCGAGGCGCTGAAGCGCTCGCTGAACACCAGCTACTACCGGCTGATGCTGGAGCTGGAGAACGGCCCGGCCGACGTCGCCGACGCCGCGCACCGCGCCGGCATCGCGGAGAGCTTCCCGGGCGTCGAACACACGCTGTCCGAGGACGGCGAGGGCGGCCCGCCCAACAACGGGATCGTGCTGGGCCAGTACCAGTCCCGGGTGATCGACATGGCCTCCGCATACGCCACGATCGCCGCGTCGGGCGTCTACCACAAGCCGCACTTCGTGCAGAAGGTGGTCAACGCCGAGGGGCAGGTGCTGTTCGACGCGAGCCAGGAGGACAACACCGGGGATCAGCGCATCGAGAAGGCCGTGGCCGACAACGTGATCGCCGCGATGCAGCCGATCGCCGGGTGGTCCAACGGGCACAACCTGGCCGGCGGACGGCCGTCAGCCGCCAAGACCGGGACCAACCAGCTGGGCGACACCGGCGCCAACCGCGACGCCTGGATGGTCGGGTTCACCCCGTCGCTGTCGACCGCGGTGTGGGTGGGCACCACCGACGGCACCCAGCCGCTGGTCAACCAGTGGGGCTCGCCGGTGTACGGCTCGGGGATTCCGTCGGACATCTGGAAGGCCACGATGGACGGCGCGCTGGACGGCACTGAGAACGAGTCCTTCCCCAAGCCCGAAGAGATCGGCGGCTACGCCGGGGTGCCCGCGGCACCCCCACCGCCGCCGACCACGACCGAGCCGCCGCCGCCGTCGGAGACGGTGATCCAGCCGACGCTGGAGATCGCGCCGGGCATCACGATCCCGTGGGGTCCGCCGACCACGGTGCCCGTCGCGCCACCGGGAGCGCCGCCGCCGGTTCCGCCGCCCGATCCCGGGGTCCCGCCTGCTCCCGGTGCCGAGGTGCCGCCGGGCGAGCCGGTGCCGGCCGGTCCGCCACCGCCCCCGTGACGGAATCACAGGCGGCCGAACGCGATACGTCACCGGCGCCGCTGGCCCGCGACCTGCGCAGCCTCGGCGACCGCGACCTGCCCAGCCGGACCGACACCATCGGTGCGGCGCTGGCCGGCACCATCGGCGGCCCGGTCGGCAGGCACGCCCTGATCGGCCGGACCCGGTTCATGACCCCGCTGCGGGTGATGATGATCATCGCGCTGGTGTTCCTGGCACTGGGCTACTCGACCAAGGCCGCCTGCCTGCAGACCACCGGCACGGGTACCGCCGACCAGCGGGTGGGCAACTGGGAGAACCAGCGGGCCTACTACGAGCTCTGCTACTCCGACACCGTGCCGCTCTACACCGCCGAGCTGCTGAACCTCGGGAAGTTCCCGTACAAGTCCAGCTGGGTGGAAACCGGCGGCGACGGCAAGCCGCAGACCACCTATGACGGCGACCCCGCGGTGCGCTACATGGAGTATCCGGTCCTGACCGGGATCTACCAGTACCTGTCGATGACACTGGCCAAGACATACACCGCGCTGACCAAGCTGGTCGCGGTGCCGGTGATCGCCGAGGTGGTGATGTTCTTCAACATCGCGGCGTTCGGGCTGGCGCTGGCGTGGCTGGCGACATTGTGGGCGACGGCGATGCTGGCGGGGTCGCGGCGGATCTGGGACGCCGCCCTGGTGGGCGCCTGCCCGATCGTGATCTTCCAGATCTTCACCAACTTCGACGCGCTGGCCACCGCGTGCACGGCCGGAGCGATGCTGGCGTGGGCGCGCCGAAGACCGGTCCTCGCCGGCGCGCTGATCGGGCTGGGGGTGGCGGCCAAACTCTATCCGCTGCTGTTGTTGATCCCGTTGGTGCTGTTGGCGATCCGGACCGGCCGGGTCCGCGCGGTCGGGCAGACCGCGCTGGCGGCGCTGGCGACCTGGCTGGTGGTGAACCTGCCGGTGCTGCTGCTGTTTCCGCGGGGCTGGTCGGAGTTCTTCCGGCTCAACACCCGCCGCGGCGACGACATGGACTCGATCTACAACGTGGTGAAGTCGTTCACCGGGTGGCGCGGCTTCGACCCCGACCTCGGGTTCTGGCAGCCCCCGACGGTGCTGAACACGGTGACCGCGTCGCTGTTTCTCGTGTGCTGCCTCGGCATCGGCTACGTGGCGCTGACCGCGGCGCGGCGCCCACGGGTGGGTCAGCTCGCATTCCTGGTGGTGGCGGCGTTCCTGCTGACCAACAAGGTGTGGAGCCCGCAGTTCTCGCTGTGGCTGGTGCCGCTGGCGGTGCTGGCGCTGCCGCACCGGCGGATCCTGCTGGCCTGGATGACCATCGACATGCTGGTGTGGGTGCCGCGGATGCTCTACCTGTTCGGCGAGCAGAACAAGGGACTGCCGGAGCAGGCGTTCACGGCCACCGTGCTGCTGCGCGACATCGCCGTGGTGGTGTTGTGTGCGTTGGTGATCCGGCAGATCTACCGTCCCGAGCTGGACCTGGTGCGCGCCGGCGGGGTGGTCGACGACCCGGCCGGCGGGGTGTTCGACCGCGCACCCGACGCCCCACCCGGCTGGCTGCGGGCCCGGCTGTGGCCGCGCGACGGGGTGCGCGCCGGGCCGGCCCGCGAGCCGGACCCCGCCGGCGTCTGATTCCCGGCCTTCCCGGACGGGGCCTTCCCGCTCGCCGCCCCTTCCGCCGACCGGGCCTCCCGCCGAGTGTGAACCCAGTGCGATTTCCGGGCGTGCTTTTCGCGGCGGTTCACACTCGGTGACCGATGGGGCCGCCCCAGGACCCGCTTCATGAGCGATTTCGCAGATCAGCGCCTGTTCCTGTAGCCTGGGCCGGTTGCCGACGCAGGCGACCCTCCTGCCACGGAACGACCGTGGCCGCAACGACCATAGGAGGTGATGGGTTAGTTATGCGTCCATACGAAATCATGGTCATCCTCGACCCCACTCTCGACGAGCGCACCGTAGCTCCGTCGCTGGAGACGTTCCTCAACGTCGTCCGCAAGGACGGCGGCAGTGTCGACAAGGTCGACATCTGGGGCCGCCGGCGGCTGGCCTACGAGATCGCCAAGCATGCCGAGGGCATCTACGCGGTGGTCGACGTCAAGGCGGAGCCGGCCACGGTCAACGAGCTCGACCGTCAGCTCAACCTGAACGAGTCCGTGCTGCGCACCAAGGTGATGCGGACCGACAAGCACTAGGTCGCCCGGACCGGTCGAAGCGGGCGTGCTCGTCACACCACTTCCGTAGGCTCGCCTGCGACCGCCGTTTCAGGCATCCATGCTTCAACCGAGGGCACACAGGAGGAACCCGTGGCTGCTGGTGACACCAACATCACCGTCGTCGGAAACTTGACCGCCGATCCCGAACTTCGTTTCACCCCGTCCGGCGCGGCGGTGGCCAACTTCACCGTTGCGTCCACCCCCCGCATCTACGACCGCCAGAGCGGTGAGTGGAAGGACGGCGAGGCGCTGTTCCTGCGGTGCAACATCTGGCGCGAGGCCGCCGAGAACGTGGCCGAGAGCCTGACCCGCGGATCGCGCGTCATCGTGACCGGCCGGCTCAAGCAGCGTTCCTTCGAAACCCGTGAGGGCGAGAAGCGCACCGTGGTCGAGGTCGAGGTCGACGAGATCGGGCCGTCTTTGCGCTACGCGACCGCCAAGGTCAACAAGGCCAGCCGCAGCGGCGGTGGTGGCGGCGGGTTCGGCGGGGGCTCCGGCTCCCGCCCGTCGGAGCAGCCCAAGAACGACGACCCGTGGGGCAGCGCGCCCGCCTCGGGTTCGTTCGGCGGCGCCGACGACGAACCGCCCTTCTGATCAATCAACAGACATTTCAGCGATTTTGAGAAAGAGATAGACGATGGCGAAATCGACCAAGCGTCGGCCGGCGCCGGAAAAGCCGGTCAAGACACGCAAGTGCGTGTTCTGCTCCAAGAAGGGGCAGGACATCGACTACAAGGACACCGCGCTGCTGCGCACCTACATCAGCGAGCGCGGCAAGATCCGGGCCCGTCGGGTGACCGGCAACTGCGTCCAGCATCAGCGCGACATTGCTATCGCGGTGAAGAACGCCCGCGAGGTCGCGTTGCTGCCGTTCAGCTCGTCGACGCGGTAGTAGCGAGAAGACCAGACAGGACGTAAGACGATGAAACTGATTCTGACTGCCGAGGTCGACCACCTCGGTTCGGCCGGTGACACGGTCGAGGTGAAGGACGGCTACGGCCGCAACTACCTGCTGCCCCGTGGGCTGGCGATCGTGGCCACCCGCGGCGCCGAGCGCCAGGCCGATGAGATCCGCCGCTCGCAGGAGCTCAAGAGCGTCAAGAGCCTGGAGCACGCCAACGAGCTGAAGACCGCGATCGAGGGTCTCGGCGCCGTTGAGCTGGCCGTCAAGGCGGCCGGTGACTCCGGCAAGCTCTTCGGTTCGGTGACCGCCGCCGACGTGGTCGCGGCCATCAAGAAGGCCGGCGGGCCCAACCTCGACAAGCGCACCATCAGCCTGCCCAAGGCGCACATCAAGTCGGTCGGCACGCACCCCATCGGCGTGCGGCTGCACCCCGACGTGGATGCCGCGGTGTCGCTGAGCGTGGTGGCGGGCTAGCAGCGGTTCGGCCGCAACAGCGCAGGAACGGCCGGGCGAGGACCACAGGGTCTTTGCCCGGCCGTTGCCGTTTCCCGGTGGCGAACATTTCCCGGCAAAGTCGCCACAGCGAAGGCAACCGGCTGTTAACCTGCCCGGCGCCGACCCGAAACACAACACGCCCGAAACGGCTACCGGCGACGACACGCCGATGAATTTCCCATCCACAGATATCGCACCGGCCTATGGTGCGTTCATCAGCGCAAATGGGATGAACAACGCTGTTGATCCACAGGTTTTCCCCAACGACTCAACATCGCCGACCAGACCTATCCACACGCCATCCACACGTTCATCAACAACACCGACTTGATTCCCCCCCAGCAACGTCTAGCGTGAGCCGTCGCGGGATCAGTTTCCGCCGCGGTGATCGGTTGTCGGGGGCTGGGCCTACAGTCACGGCAGACCGTCATTCGAAACTGCGTTCGACCGCGAACAGGAGGGGGTGGGGCTCAGCGTGGCTGTGGTCGATGACTTGGGTCGTTCGGGCGATCGCTCGGACATGGAGCCCCCGCCGAGCGAGGATTTCGGCCGTCAACCACCCCAGGATCCCGCGGCCGAGCAGGCCGTGCTGGGCGGCATGCTGCTGAGCAAGGACGCGATCGCCGACGTGCTGGAGCGGCTGCGCCCCGGAGATTTCTACCGCCCCGCCAACCAACTCGTCTACGACGCGATCCTCGACCTCTACAGCCGCGGCGAGCCCGCCGATGCGGTGACCGTCGCCGCCGAGCTGGACCGCCGCGGTCTGCTGCGCCGGGTCGGCGGAGCGCCGTATCTGCACACCTTGATCTCGACGGTGCCGACGGCGGCCAACGCCGGCTACTACGCGGGCATCGTCTCGGAGAAGGCGCTGCTGCGCCGGCTGGTCGAGGCCGGCACCCGCGTCGTGCAGTACGGCTACGCCGGGGCCGAGGGCGCCGACGTCAACGAGGTGGTGGACCGCGCGCAGGCCGAGATCTACGACGTCACCGAGCGGCGCACCGCCGAGGACTTCGTGCCGCTCGAGGAGCTGCTGCAGCCCACCATGGACGAGATCGACGCGATCGCGTCCCAGGGTGGCATCTCCCGGGGAGTGCCGACCGGTTTCGTCGAGCTCGACGAGCTGACCAACGGGCTGCACCCGGGGCAGATGATCGTCGTCGCGGCCCGGCCGGGTATGGGCAAGGCGCTGGCGCTGGACACCCCGCTGCCGACACCGGCCGGGTGGACCACGATGGGCGAGGTCGCCGTCGGCGACGAATTGATCGGCGCCGACGGGCATCCCACGCGGGTGGTCGCGGCCACCGACGTGATGGTCGGGCGGCCGTGCTACGAAGTCGAGTTCTCCGACGGAACCGTCATCGTCGCCGACCGGGAGCACCAGTGGCTCACCGAGACGCGCGCGTCGCGGCGGGGCGCGTCCATTCCGGCCGCGGTCCGGACGACGGGTGAGATCGCCGCGACGCTGCGCTGCCCGACGAAAGACCGCCGGCTGAACCACTCGGTGGCCAACGCATCGGCGCTGCAGTCACCCGACCGCGATCTGCTGGTGCCGCCGTACACGCTCGGTGCGTGGCTGGGCGATGGCACCACGGCGGCCGCCCAGCTCACCACGGCAGACCCCGAGATCACGATGCGCATCGAGGCCGAGGGGATCGAAGCGGGGGAGCAGGGCACGCTCCAGGGCAGGCTGCGGACCATCGGATTCTTGAACGACAAGCACATTCCGGCCGGGTATCTACGCGCGTCGGAGTCCCAGCGGCGATCGCTGCTGGCCGGATTGCTCGACATCGACGGCACGGTGACGGCGAGCGGGTCGGTCCAGTTCTCGGTCACCAACCGGCGTCTCGCCGAGGATGTTGCGGAACTGATCGTCAGCCTGGGCTACCGCTGCCAGACGATGACGAAGCGGGTGCGTGGACGCACCGCAGCATCCTCGACCACCTATACCTTGAATTTCACGACCGACGACGTTGTCTTCGGCCTCGAACGAAAAGCCATCCTGCACAAGGAACGACGGGCCGGAGCCTGGTCGGCACGGCACGGCCTGCGGTACATTGTCGACGTTCGGCCGATCCCGAGCGTTCCGGTGCGCTGCGTGCAGGTCGACAACACCGATCACATGTACCTGGCGGGCAGGGCGATGGTGCCCACCCACAACTCGACGCTCGGACTGGATTTCATGCGGTCCTGCTCGATCAAAAACCACCTGTCGAGCATCGTGTTCTCGCTGGAGATGAGTAAGTCCGAGATCGTCATGCGCCTGCTGTCCGCGGAGGCGAAGATCAAACTGACCGATATGCGGTCGGGCCGGATGACCGACGACGACTGGACCCGGCTGGCCCGACGGATGAGCGAGATCAGCGAAGCGCCTTTGTACATCGACGATTCACCGAACCTGACGATGATGGAGATCCGGGCCAAGGCGCGCCGACTGGCGCAGAAGGCCGACCTGCGCCTGATCGTCATCGACTACCTGCAGCTGATGACCTCGGGCAAGAAGGTCGAGTCACGCCAGCAGGAAGTCTCCGAATTCTCCCGCCAGCTCAAGCTTTTGGCCAAGGAGCTCGAAGTGCCGGTGGTGGCGATGAGCCAGCTCAACCGTGGGCCGGAGCAACGCACCGACAAGAAGCCGATGCTGGCCGACCTCCGTGAGTCCGGCGCCATCGAGCAGGACGCCGACATGGTCATCCTGCTGCACCGCCCGGACGCGTTCGAGCGCGACGATCCGCGTGGCGGTGAGGCGGACCTGATCGTGGCCAAGCACCGGAACGGGCCGACCAGGACGGTGACCGTCGCGCATCAGCTGCATCTGTCGCGGTTTGCGAACATGGCCAAGTAGGGCGCGGCGGGTGCTGCGCGCTCTCTGCTGCTGCTGCGCGGGTCACGATGTGAGGGCGGTCGACGTCTGCGCCGAACGCCTCGAAAGCCGGCGGCGGTGGTGGTGCTGCTGTCGAGATGCAACTAAGATCAACAAACGGCACCCTATTGTTAAACAAGGTCAACAGCCCAGATCAGGTTGTCGCCGTAGTCGGCTTGGCGTTGCCATTGCCGGCTGGCGGCGGTGCCGTGCAGTTTCGTCGCGGTGTCGGAAGAGTCGACTATCCTGAGGGTTACGCGACTGAAGGCGGTGTTTCGGTGACTGAGGTGCAAGAAGCGCAGCGTCGGCGGGTCAAGGCCGTCAGGTCGATCCGCCGCAGCAGTGAGCTCGAGGGTTCGCGCAGCACGGATGCCACCCGCGAGGATCAAGACGCCTACGCCCGGGGGGCCATTACCGCCGCCGAATTGGGGGAGCGCGTCCGCCGCCGGTACAACGTCCAATAGGCGGACCGGGAGTGCCGCACCCCTGGGACACCGGTGACCCAGCGCGGAACTGGCAGGGTTACTTCATCCCCGGCACCACTGTCTTGAGGAACCGCGTCGGTGCCCGGACGGTCGAGGCGTTGCAAGACGCGGAGAACGATCTTGTCGAGGCCCGGATCATTGAATTGCGGTAAGCTCCAGAGCTTCTGGGTGAGCGTTCGTACGATCTGGCGTTCCTGCAAGCAATCCACCGCCAACTCTTCCAGGATGTGTACATCTGGGCCGGAGATCTGCGGACAGTCGGCATCGAGAAGGGCGACGAGTCCTTCTGTCCGCCGGGCAACATCGGCCAACCGATGAACCATGTCGCCGCAGAGGTCCACCGGCTCGGGAAGCTGACGGCGGTTCCCGATCCCGATCTCGCGCGCACCGTGGGGTACCTGTACGACTACGTAAACTTCGCCCACCCCTTCCGTGAGGGCAATGGCCGTTCGACACGCGAGTTCTTCGATCTCCTCCTTTCTGAACGCGGCGCCGGCATTGACTGGGACAAGACCGACCAGACTGAGTTGTACAGCGCGTGCCACACCGCGCGCGCCGACTCCGACCTCAACGGACTGGTCGCGATGTTCGCCAGAATCCTCGATACCGATCCTGCGTACGACTTCTGACCGTGTGACCGAATGACGAAACCGGCCGGGTGGACTGCAGCGGCGGGGAGCAGCGGATGCGGGCCAGAAGCCCTGTGTAAGAAGGTGTTTGGTGATTGGACCGGTACGTCACGTTGTGATCCCATCACTGTCACGTGACAGAGCCATGGCCGACTTGGCCTGATCGGTGTGAACGATTTCGGCCTCCGGCCTGGCTCGTCACGGGGTGCCGCTGAAGAAAATGACACGAACTTGAGACGAAACCCGGATGACACGACGTGAGATAACCTGCGTTATCGCAGTTCGGGAGACCGGGCTATGACACGGAAGTTGAGAACCTACAGCCGGGTTCACGGCGGCTTCCTCTATGCGTCCTCGACTGTCGGGCCGTGAGGTGCTTGCGGATCTCGTTCGCTCCCTGGCGGTTTCACGGTTGCTCGAACGGATAGTCAGACCATCGTAGCCGGCTGAGGGCAGTTCAGGGGTGCGGGAAGATGGCTTCGATCCGGGGGCCGTCGCTTGACCAGAAGACCTTGTAGGGCGGGTGCCCGATTACCGGCAGTCGGAGGCGGATGCCCTCGTTCGTGGTGATGTCCGTCGATAAGGCGTGGGCCTGGCTAGGCAGTCGGAAGATCAGCTCGATGGTGTCGAGCACGGCGTTGTAGAGGTCGGCGTCGGGGGCGCGCTCCAGTTCGTCGAGTTGGGAGTCGGCGACTTCTGAGTACTCGGCGTCGGCGCTCATTTAGCGGCGTCGGCGAGTACGGCGCACCGTCGGGGACGCAGCAGCCCTGGCGAGGAGATCGCGCAGTTCGGGATCTGAGTCGTACTCCTGTTGCGCGTCGGTGACGATCCGGGCTGGCTGCAGCAGGATACTGCCGTCTTCGTTGACCCGCATGAGAAAGCGCTGGTTGGGGAGGCCGGGTAGAACTGCACGGCTGCGTGCGTCGGTTTCGATGAGCGCCGGTTCAGTCACGAAATCAGTATATTCCCACTTTCCCACAATGGGCAATCATGGCGGCGTTTGGAGAGGAACCAGAGCTAAGCTAGGCACACATCCAACACGTCCATCGGACCAGTCGGAGAAAGCCGAGCCGTTCGTACACCGGCTGACCGTCGTCGGACGCGATGAGCACCGCCGGCTGGTCGGTCCAGGCGACAGTGGCCGCCCAGGTGATCGCGGCTCCCGCCCCGAGCCCCCGCGCACTGGGCAGCACGGCGACGTTCTCCACGACGGTGGCTCCGGCGGCCGACAGTGCCACCGAGGTCGCCACCGGGGTCACGCCGTCGTAGGCGACGAATACCCGGCACGTCTCGGTCGGCAATTCTGGGCGATAGAAGTTGAGGCCGGAGTCCTCGGCGAGTTCGGGCAGCGGGTAACCCTCGACCAGGACTCGTTCGGCGTCGACAAGCTCGGTCGGCGAGACCGCTTGACGGACATCGAGTTTCGTGGCCGGCTCCGTTGTGATTGTGCTGGTCGGCCGCCACATCAACGGTGGATGCCCCACCAGGCTCAGGCCCATGGGGGCCAAGTCGGGTGTCGGGATGGGGCTGATGACCAGCAACGGTGAATCGGCCGGCTGGTAGTCGCGGATGTCGCCGATCAAGGCAGCCCAGTCCCGCGGCGGCTCGGTGACCAACACCCAGTTGAGCATCGGCGACGACGTCCCACCGAAACCACCGGACCAGCCCGGCCGCTCGACCACGGTGCCGCCCGCGGCCCGGGCAACCGCATCGGCCCACGCGACATGTGCCAACACCGCCTGGCGCACCAGTGAATCCCCGGCGGGAAGGTCAGGTTCCCAGCCTGTCGTCAGATGTTCGCCCTCCTCGGGCAGCATTGACGTCATGTCCGACAGCCTGACACGAAGGGCAATCGGCGCGCTACGACACCAAGGGCGAAGAACTCGCTGCGGCGGGTGCAAACCCTCCGGCCGACGGAGCTCGTCTCGGCTTTGCGCTTTCGCGTGATCACGATTTGTAGAGCTGACCGTCCTTCATCACCATGCGCAGATTCGTCTGCGGGTCGGCAATCAAAGACAGGTCGGCGAGCGGGTTGCCATCCCAGATGAGCAGATCGGCAAGGGCACCCACCTCAACCACCCCGAGTTTTCCCGGGTAGGGGTCACGTGGACCACACAGCTTGAGCAGCTGCGCGTTGTCATGGGTGACCATTTTCAGGGCCTCACCCGGGGTGAACCAATTCCCGAGTTTGGTCACGAGCTTTCCCTGCTTCTCGGCAAGGCCCGCATCGAAGAGAGTGTCGGTGCCGAAGGCAATCTTCATGCCGAGTTCTTTGGCCGTCCGGTAGACCCGCTCGGTGCCGTTGGTGGCCTCCACGAACTTCGCACGGCTGACGGGATCGGGAAAAGGAATGGCGTCCTCATCGTCGAGTATGGGTTGGATGCTCAGCCATGCGCCCTTGTCGGCCATCATCTGCAGGGTCTCTTCGGAAAGCAGGAAGCCGTGTTCGATCGACAAGACCCCGGCGTCGAGGCACATCTGCACCGATGCGTCATTCATGGCGTGGACTGCAACATAGGTGTTCCAGCTGCGGGCCACGTCGACCGCGGCGGCCATCTCCTCGAAGGTGTACTGACGGGTGTCGAGCGGGTCATACAGCGAAGACACCCCGCCACCGGCCATCACCTTGAGCTGCGTTGCCCCCATCCGTAACGCTTCTCGGCAACGCAACAGGACTTGAGGGACACCATCGGCCATGAGCGTCATCCCGGCGGTCGAGAAGTAGTCGAGCGCACCGCACGGGTGGGTGGGAACCTCATACGGTCCGCGGAAGTCCCCATGGCCGGATGTCTGGGAGATAAAGGGTCCGGACGGATAGATCCGCGGCCCATCCACCACCCCGAGATCGGTGGCGCGCTTCAAGCCGAACACATTCCCACCCACGTCTCGCGTGGTCGTGAACCCTCGAAGCAGCGCAGCCCGATTCGCTTGAGCCGCAACCAGTTGCACGAAATTCAGATCGCCGCTGAGCAGATCGGCTTGGGCTAGCGTGGCGAACAAAGCGTGCCAGTGGTTGTCGATCATTCCCGGCGTCAGCACGCCGCCCTCGCCGTCGACGACGGTTACCTCGTCGGCCGGCTTGAGGGCTGCGTCGATCGCGGAGATCACGTTGTCGTCGACGAGCACGTTTGTGGGTCCGGACAGGTCGTCGACGTGTCCGTCGAACACCTGCACTCCAACGATCAACGTTCGTGACATGCCACGAACCTATACTTTTGCCGCAGTGGGGGGTGCATGAACCGCCCCGAGTTGTCACCGTCGTCGCACCCACGCTCCCGAACAGGCACGATCCTCAGGTCCTCCGGCGCAGAAGTCAGTGAATGACAGGCTGTGAGCCCGGCACTCCACCACCGAAATCGACCGGGGCAGAATAGTATTCCTTCGTCCAACTCTCGACGCTGAGCGACGTGGCGCGGCTTTCGGCCGGCTCGAATCGGATCGGCTCGCCCGGACTCGCACCCTCGAGCACTTCGGAATCCCGCACGACGATGGCGCCGTTGACGATGACGTAGGGAATGCCGGTCGACGGCAGCGTGGCGTGGGAGTACGTCGCATTGTCTGTGACGGTCTGTGGGTCAAAGACGGGAGGCTCTAGCGACCATTACCTCTTGTAGGCGTCCCCGTTCCTGCATCGCCGTCAAGCCCATCTCGCCCAGGTGGCAGGCCGAGTTGTAGCTGGTCATGGCGACGACCTGCATCAGTGGAATATTGTGCTCCCGCGCCACGCGAAGGGACTTGGCACAACTACCTGCCGCCCGCGGGTGGGTGTTGGGCAGCTCCTCGTAGGGCGTCTCCCAGCTGAGGCCATCGTCGGGCACCATCGGCATGCCGTCGGTGACGACGCTGACGCCGGGCAGCCTGAGCCAGTCGACGATGGCCGACTCGGGCATCTTGAACACAAGGACCGCCCGCGTCGGCTCCTTCTCGAGCATCTCCTCCCGCGACTGCTGCGTGTACCACTCACCGGTCGCCACGTCCTGGATCGTGTCCTCGTACCGGTGGCCGAGAGTCTCGACCCACATCTCCGGTTCCAGGAAGACGGCGTTGAGGGCCGTCGACCCGGCGGCGTAGGGGTAGATCTCACCCCAGACGTTCATGCCGCGCTCCCTCAT
>NZ_JAIFZS010000041.1 GCF_019710635.1 Mycolicibacterium xanthum | reverse complement strand
CACGTCCTGGATCGTGTCCTCGTACCGGTGGCCGAGAGTCTCGACCCACATCTCCGGTTCCAGGAAGACGGCGTTGAGGGCCGTCGACCCGGCGGCGTAGGGGTAGATCTCACCCCAGACGTTCATGCCGCGCTCCCTCATTCGGGCCAGCAGCTCATGCACCAGGTTGTAGCCCGGATTGTTGAAGTGACAGGCCATGGCCGGAGCGCCCAGGGCTGCCGCATTCGCCAGCAATTCCTGGATACCGTTGGATTCGGTGACCTCTGTCCCGGGCGTATAACGAAAGTGGGCAGCGGTCTGCCGACCATAGAGACCGGCAAGTTTTTGTACCTCGAAGAACTCGCGGGCGGATACGCCGTCGCGCATATAGCCGAGCGTGGAGCCGATACCGAGCCCACCGGCCTGCAATCCTTCATCGATCAGTTGGAGAATCCTGTTGCCCTCCTCGAGGTTTGGGCGTTTCATCGACCACCCCGTTCCCACGGCGCGGCTCTTGATCGCCGAGGGGACGTCCTGGGCTCCGGTGAAACCATCCAGCACCTCGGAACGGGCGAACTCGTGGGCGACGGCTTGGCCGTAGTTCAACTGGGAGTTCCCTTTCCGCTCCCGATACCACTCATCGATGTAGGGACCGTGGGTGCCGAGTTCCAAGTCCAGGACGGTGGTCCGTCCATCACGCAGGGCGAGTTTGTTGGACCAGGGCCGGTGGTAGTGCCAATGGGTGTCGATGAAGCCCGGGGCCACCACCATCCCCTCGGCGTCAACGGTCTCCTCGCCGGTGATCTTCTTCGTCGTGATGGCGGCGATCCTGCCGTCCTCGATACCGACATTCCGGATGCCGTCGAAATTGGTCTCAGGGTCCATCACCCGACCCTTGTTGATGACAAGAGAGTATTCAGCAGCCATTTCCCGTTTTCGCCCCTTGGTGGACCGTTGTCACTACATCATGTTCTTGTCCATCTTTTCGTCTCGATGATCATCACGAAGTTCGTTTCGGGATAGGGGACGGGGCCGTCTGAGGGTCACAGACTCGCGGCAGCCACGGCCGGGGCCGGAAGTCATCGACTCTGGGCGCCGAATAGGACCCGGCAGTCCAGCACCTTGCGGTCGGTCAGGGCTCGGCAAGCTGCTCACCGACAACGCCTTGGCGCCGCTGGCCGGGGTGCTGCCCGATCAGCAGCAGGCCATGATGGCCAACCGGTAGCTGCTGGGGTCCCGTAGACCGGCTCCGGTACTACCTCGGTGTCCGGTCGTCCTAAGCTGGCCGACATGCCGAACCTTCAGCGTCGGTGCATCCGCCTTCTCGCCACGGTGGATGATCAATCAGGCATTTCGACGCTGCGGCGCCCCAGCATGTTCATGCGTGTCCGACGTATGGTCGGCGCCTCGACGACGCGGCCGTCGCCGTATCGGAAGCGCAATGCATCGGTAGGACACTGCACGATGCAGGCGCCGCATTGAATGCACCAATCGGGTTTCCTGATCTCCACCTTGTCTTGAGTCTCGTTCATTTCGAGCACGTCTCGCGGGCACACCTGCACACACTCCGCCGCAGCCGTGCAACGGGCGGCCATCAATTCGATGTGCGCCTCGTTGTGGAAAGTGTTGATATAGCTCCCATACCAGGGCGTGAACCCGGCGAGATCAATCGACGCAACCGCGATCGCGGCGACTGCCGCGACGCTCACCGCCGTCAGGCGAGCCGGTGTCGCCGCGTCAACGATTGACAACAATGCGCAACCGAAAAGGCCGGCCCCCGCTGCGAAGCCGGCGAATGTCAGAAAGCGCCGACGCCCTCGAACCTGCAGCCATGGAAGCAGGCCGAACAACGCGGCCACGAACAAGCCGACGGTCGCACCTCCCACCGCCATGGTTGCCCAACCGAACAGACCCGCCAAAATCGGAAGCAGGACAATCAGCATCGGCACAACGAGCAGCACCGCCATCTCCAGGCGTTCCCAGGCCGGAAAACGCATGGAGCGGTCGCTCTTGATCGTCTGCGCCCCGCGGTCGAGGTAGGCCGGCAGGTCTTCGAGTCGTGCCGGTCCCCACCGCGTCGCAAATCCCGTCGCTTCGGTGATCGGAGGGCGCTCGACGCCGGTGGCGCAGAGTTGCGGCAAGATGATTTCCCGATGGTCGACCTCATGTGCGAGCTCCGAGGTACGGATCGCGGAAATGATGTCGTGATGGGTGAGGTGGCCGCCACCTGCAGCGCACCACACATCGATTCCTTTGCTGTTGGCCACCAGCAACCAAGCATCATGGCCACGCAGCGCATCGCGAAGGCGTCGCACGGTGAGCGTGAAGTTACCGGTGACCAGCACCGGCGAGTGGCGGTCCGGCTTCCCGATGCGGATCAGCCCAGTCGGGGCGCGGTGCGGCAGCATGCCCAACACCCGGTCGCGGAGGTACGCAGGAAAGTCGGTGATCTTCATGACCGCGCCTTGTATGCGTGCAGGATCAGGAACCTCCCCGACCACATCCGCTCCTTCGAAGCGATCGAGAACCCGGCTGCCTGCACTCGTGCGCACAGACCACGCAGCGGCCTGGTCGTGGTCTGAGTGAGTAGATATGTCGCCGCCGCGAGCGGCAGCCGCCGCAGGCGATACCCGAGCCGCGAAAGGCGTCCCTCCGGTGTCGTCTCGTCAGCGATTACCAGCGCGCCCCCAGGGGCCAAACACGAATAAGCGGCGCGAAGCACGTAGTCCTGCTCCTCGGGCGACATCTCGCTCAGCGCCAGACATGACACGACCGCATCCAAGCTTTCCGCGGCAAAGCGATCCTCGATTTCCGCCGCGCCAAGCTGTACGAACTCCGCGCTGCCAGATGTGGAGCGCGGCTTGGTTCGGGCCATCTCCAGCATGCCCGCATCGATGTCGATGCCGGTCACGGTCGCACCGCGGGCCGCGCAGGCCACCGTTACGCCGCCGGTGCCACAGCCGATATCGAGGACTCGTTTGCCAGGTGCAGCAACCAGATCGGCGATGCGCTCGTAGACCGCGGCGATGCGCCCGCCCGACAGCATCCGGATGCCGCGGTCATAGCGCTCCGGCGCCGACTCCAGAACCTTCATCCAGACGAAACTAGTCATCGCAGTCCGATTATCGGCGCACGCCACGGCAAAATGTGGCCGGAGCCCGACTTCGTCGCCTTCGAGCACGAACGTTCACATGCGGCTGCCCCAACTCGACGTTGGCCGGCTCGGGTGGGCTGCCTCACGCCGCACAGTCCTACACTGGCCGACATACCGAACCTCCCACTGGTCCAAGATCCACCGGCTTATGCCGTGCTGGAATCCAACCCCTTCGCGTTGCTCGTCGGGATGCTCCTGGACCGGCAGGTGTGGATACGATTGCAACCCTGACCGGACCGGCCGATCTTTCGGGTGCGGGTGTTGTACCGGTACCTGGGGACGGCCCTCACAAGGGGCCGGTAGTACAGCCCTGCAACAGGGTGACGATGTCCTCGGCGGGCATGTTGTTCGCCCCGACCATGACGATCCGTGTGGACGGGGCTGTTTGGTACCACGGAGCGTCTGGCGTGATCGACACTCGTCGCCCGACGACCTGCAGGATGGAGCGGCGATCAGGTTCGTCGGTGCTGGCCAGCACGCCCTTCATCCGGTAGACGCTGCCGGGTAGCTCCTTTGCCACCCTCATCAGCCGGTGCGGGTCCATCGGTGCTGTTGTTCTGAAGCTGGCCGTGGTGAATCGCGCACCGTGCGGGTCTTCGCCGTCGTGTACCGGAGCAATGTCGTCAGTCCTGTTGAGGCCGATGAGCACGTCGACCGGTACATCGCCGTAGATGGCAGGAACGTAGCGGATCCGATGTACCCGATTGTTGATCCATGCCTGCACCTCGTTGAGTTGGTCAAGAGAAACAAGGTCGGTCTTGTTCAGTACGACGAGGTCGGCGCAGACGATCTGGCGGAGCTTGTGCTCCATCAGATCTGGGATATCCAGGAACTGCTCGCAGTCGAGCACCGTGATGACCCCGTCGAGCCGGAGTTGGGCGGCGAACATCTCCTGCGAGAACGTCATGGCCAGACTCATCGGCTCGGCCACGCCACTTGCTTCGAGCACGATGTGGTCCGGCCTGATGTCGCGCTCGAGCAGTGCGATGATCGCGGCCACGAGATCGTCGCGGACTTCGCAGCACACACACCCATTGGCCAGCGAGATCATCTCGTCGTCGACGCCCACGACGAGGTCCGCGTCGATGTTGATATCGCCGAAATCGTTGACGAGCACGGCGATCTTGCGGCCGTGCTCTCCGGCAAGGAGCCGGTTGAGCAGGGTGGTCTTCCCCGCTCCGAGGAACCCCGTGAGCACAGTGACCGGTACGAGATCATTCGGTACGAACTGACCACATGCGGTCGACACCTCGGTGTCGTGCGCATCAGTCGAGGTCATACCCGAAGTTCTCCATGATCTGCCGAATGGGCATCGTCAGCGGATCAGGTAGCCGGACCAGCGGCTCCTTGTACACGTCGGGAGGGTAGTAGGTGTGTGGATCGATCTCTAGATCTCGGGTGTGCTGCTCTTGCTGTTCTTCGCGGGGCAGGCGAGGACGGGGCAGATCTAATTCCTCAGGTACATCCTTTGTGCCCAATAGCTTGCGGAAGTCAGGAATTCGCGCGCCGGTCAGACCCGGGAGCACTGCCTTGCGGATCCAGATCGCATCCGAGGTCACATTGACCGTCACGACGTCGGGGGCGCCGAACGCGAAGAACCCGTCCCAGTGGGCCCGAATTCCGGCCACAGTCTCGGCAATCAGATCCTCTTCGAACTCAAAGTGGGTCACCATGCCGATTCGTGGGTTGACCTGCTTCATCAGGTAGCCGGCCGCATAGTGCGGGGTGTGATGGGTGTCAATGGTGTAGTCGTAGAGCCATTCGGGGACCCCGTACTTCTGCTGGATCAATCTCGCAGTGTCGTTCTGACATTCCGTGACGAACACGTCAACACCTGCGGCGTACTTCGCGGTTAATTCGTCGGGTCGGCCGTCACCTGTCCACACGAAGCTGAGCCCATTCCAGTCGAGTCGATACGCGCTCGCCCCGTCCTTGGCGTGTGATCGCCGCCAGTGCCTGACCTGGGTGCCGTTGCGGTCGAAACAGACGCCGTTCTCATCCTTCCAGTCGAACTCGTTCACATCGACTTCGTACCCATCGCCGATCGGGAAGTGATCGAAGGCCTCCAGATGCCATCGAAGCATCTGCTTCATTCCGTCGATCATTGCTTGCGTACCCAGTTCGGGGTCCGGCCGGACGGGCCGTGGACGCGAAGTGGAAGGTAGCGACCCGACCATGCGGAGAACGGGAGGAGGTAGGAGATGTCGTGGTAGTGGTCGACGTGCAGGTGGCTGATGAAGATGTCGTTGACTTCTTGCTGCGGCACCTGCATCGAGATGATGTTGCGCAGACAACCGGGACCGAAGTCGAAGAACAGCCGCTCACCGTTGCCCAGCTCGACCATGATCGATGTTCCCGCCTGGTCGCGCCGCGGCGGGAACGGTGTCGAACCGACGAACGAGATCCGCATCTCGTCAGCACCGAGTTCTTCGGTGCCCGGGTAGTACTGGTTGCGGCTCTGCACCGAGGGGGTCGGCTTGAAGTATTCGGGCAGGCTGATCCCAGTGCCTGGGCCGCCGCCGTATGGGTTCGTCGGCATCGTGGTCACAATCGCGGAGTTTTTCACACTGACGTTCGGCGCGATATCCACTATCGGAACTGTCGAGACTATCGCTGGCGGACTTGTGATGTGCCGCCGACTTCATTGAGAACGGACGTCGGCGGCCTTGGGAACCAGCGCTATGGCAGTGGCGGTCCTGTTCCGAAACAGAACTCGAACCGCGCGATTTCGTTAGGGTCGAGTTGTGGCCGGCCGGACCGATATCCCACAGCGCGAGCGGTCGGTTCCGGCGATGGTTGTGCGCGGAACCGATATCGAGGTCATCGAGGAAGCCATCGCGGGTATTCCTCTGGAAGCGGCCCAACTCACCAATACTCGGGGCCACGTCACCGTCGGGGGGCTCCAACTCGGCGACACATCGGCGAGTTTTGGTGCGTTTGACTTCCCTCTGGTCACGTTCGGCGAGGTGAATCCCGGCACGGATGTGATCGGTGTTCCCCTTACCCTGGCCGAGGGTTCCTGGAACGGTGTCGAACTCGATCCGCGGTCCCTGTGGCGTTACACGCCCGGATGTGAACACGGTGGTACGGCCCGCCAGCCGCTCACTTTTGCCGCCCTCACCGTTCCCCATGATGAGGCCGGTACCGCGGGAGCCGACGGCCTCACGGTGACGGAAGACGACGAGGTCGCTCGGTTGGGACTCCTGTTGAGGACGGTCTGTGATTGTCTTTTTAGCGGCATCGTGACTCCGGAACTGCTCCCGGTACTGGAAGCCGACTTGCGAACGACGCTGGACGACGCCCTCGCGGGGACGGTTCCGGCGGAACCGAGGTTGAAGGCATCGGCGCGAATCGTCCGTTCGTGTCTCGAAGCCGCCGACCAAATCGGCCCGAGTCCGCGGGTGTCGGCCCTGGCCGCCACCATTGGCGTGACCGACCGTTGGATCAGGGCCGCATTCGACAGGGAGTTCGGTGTGTCGCCGACCGCATTCTTCCGGGCCAGGAATCTCCATCGCGCCCGCCATGATCTACGAATGGCGAACACCGCGGACAGCACGGTCACCGATGTGGCTATGCGCTGGGGATTCTGGCACCCGGGACGGTTTTCCGGGCTCTACCGCCGAGTCTTCGGCGAGCTGCCCAGCGAGACGCTCCAGGTATTCCCTGATCGCCTCGCTTCGAATCTGGATAGCCGTCAGCGGGCTCCCCGCGCTGATGCTGTGGTCACCGGAATATGCAGTAGTCGGATATGCAACGTCACCAGGACGGCGCCGGGGCCCGCCGGGAAGAGTAGCGCGGCTGCGCCGCCCACCTCAGCGGCGTACCTGGCTGACTTCATCCCGTATTTGTTTCGGCGCCGTGCGAAGTGGGTCCGGGAGGTCAGACCGGCGCATGTCACTCCGATCGCCTCAACTCGAGGAGCCGCGGCCTCCGGACTGGCCATTCTGGTGTTTCCCGAACCGAATGAATTCGCCGGGTGGGCCCATGCGGATGTCGAGAGTTATCGCCAACGCCCGCAGGACGAATGCTGCTAGGACTGATCCCAGTTCTGTGGGGATTTCGGGGGCGCCGAAATGGCGCAGACCAGCGTAGGTAAGCGACCCCAGTAGTGCGGCGGTGGCATACAGCTGTCCGCTCGTGATCATGGGCTGGGTGTTGGTGAGCACATCACGAATGATCCCGCCTCCGGTCGCGGTCACCATGCCCATGAAGACCGCGATCACAAACGGCGCGCCGAATTCAAGAGCGATGTGGCAGCCGACGACTCCGAACGCCGACAAGCCGAGGGCGTCGGCCCAGATCATTCCCTTCCGGTAGCTGATGTGGCTTCTGATCACCAGAAAGGTCGCCAGGGCGGCCACCATGCAGAGGATTAGCTCGAGCGGGTTCTGTGTCCACCAGACGGTGCGACCCAGCAGCAGGTCACGGAGGGTTCCGCCGCCGATCCCGGTGATGGTGCCGATCAACACGAACCCGAGCACATCCATCCGGTAGCGGGCTGCCGTCAGTGCGCCGCTGACCGCGAACACGACATCGCCGAAGTAGGTGATCATCATGATGCTGGTACTCAGCGGTGCGATTTCGGCTCCCATGATCTCCCTCAGCCACCAATCAGATCGAGGAGCAGACATTCACTGTGCACCGTGGTCGAAACGCGCATGGCACAAGTTCTCAGGCCGAGTCCATCGCAGCATTGCGGCCTGCCACGCACGCCTCGAGGCGCACTCTTGTAGTGGTTGGGTCCAGCAGTCCCGGTGGGCCGATGAAGACAAGGCTCGAGCGCGGCCTCTCGTCTTCCCATGGCTGGCCTGGTGTGCAGCTCCAGCGTGCGCCTACGCGTTGGTAGATCGTGCGATGTGTGGTCGTGTCCACCAGGTGCAGTACACCTTTAGCGCGCAGCAGCGCCTTCGGCAGGCTGTTGAAGAACGCGTGCAGATGGTCGCGCTCGAGCGGATCGTCGATCGTCACACTCACGCTTTCGAAGGCGCGTGCGTGGTCCTCAGGATCCCCAGCCGCGGTTTGCATGCCGCGCGTTGTGTTGACGCGCAAGACGACCTCCGGCGGAATGTCTCCCCCTATTGCTTCGACGACGGATTTGTCGGGGTGGTGAGTTGCGAGCCATTCCCATGTCAGGGCCTGCTGCGCTTCGTCGATCAGATCGACTTTGGTGAGCACGATCAGGTCGGCAGCCGCGATCTGGTTGCCGAACAGCCTGCTGGTCAGCGGATTCTCGGCGCGCTCGTGAAGGGTTTCGGCGTCGATCGCAACCAGAATGCCGTCGAGGTGGACTGCCTGGTTGGTCAGCGCGGTCTGCGCGATCCCGGTCGGGTCGGCGATGCCACTGGCCTCGAGCACGATCGTCTCGGGGGCCACGTCACGCTCGGCGAGTTCGATCAACGTGTTGGTCAGGTCGGCTGACACGGCGCAACAGGCGCAACCGTTGGTGAGGGTGATCATGTCGTCGGTCTGGGAGGCCACCAGGGCCGCGTCGATGTTGATCCGGCCGAAGTCGTTGACCAGCACCACGAGGCGGCGTCCGTGCGGTTCGGTGAGCAGATGGTTCAACAACGTCGTCTTTCCCGAGCCCAGAAAACCACCGATGATGGTCAGCGGCAGGGACCGTTCCGGCGCGCGTATTTTGCGTCCCCGGTTCTTGAGTGCCGCGAAGACCATTCCGGACAGTGCCTGCTGTGCTTCCTGGGCTGTGGTATAGGGATCGGCGGCCAACCCGCCCTGTTGGGGTGTCTTCGCATCGGGCGTCACTGTTTGGCCTTGAACAGCGTGCCCGACAAGGCGGTGCCCCAGATCGGGATGTCTTTGATGTGTGTGGGATCGACCTCGAAGGGGTCCTGGTCGAGGATGGTGAAGTCGGCGAACTTGCCCTGTTCCAGGCTGCCGATCTGGTCCTCCATTCCGAGGATGTAGGCGGCGTCGATGGTCACTGCGCGAACCGCGCGCTCGACCCCGATGCACTCGTCCGGGGCCACCACGGTTTCACCGTCTTCGGCGATCCGGGTCGCTGCGGTGTAGACCGCGGTGAGCGGATGCATCGGCACGACCACCAGCGGGTAGTCGGAGTGCAGCGCGAAGATGACCCCTTCACGCTGCAGGGTGCCCAGCCGCGCCACGGTGTCGGAGCGGTCTGGTCCGTAGGCATGGGTGCGGTGCAGCAGGGCGCGGAAGTGGCAGAAGTAGTTGTTCACGCTGGCCACCCCGCCGAGAGCCTTCAGGCGGCGCGCCTGCATCGGGTTGCTGATTGAGTAGTGCTCGATCGCGAATCGGTGGTCGAACCGCGGATGGGTTGCCTGGAGCTGCGCCAGCGCATCCAGCGTGTCGTCAATCGCCTTGTCTCCGTTGGCATGGCAGTGGATCTGGATACCGGTCTTCCAATACGGCAGCATGCCGTTGACGATGTCGGTGTCGGCGGTCTGGCCATTCGTGCCGTCGAGATAACCTGGGAAGTTCACCCGCGAACCCATCAACGGAAACGAGCCGTCGGTCTGGAACTTGACGCCACGGAAATAGAGTTTGTCGGTTTCCTGTGTGCGCAGGTCCTCGATGACGTCGACCGCTTTGTCACCGTGGGCCTTGGCGAACGACGCCGCATGTGGCACCAGGCGCATCCGGACCGGGAACGAGGGATCGGCAGTCGCTTCCTGGTGATCCTGCAATTCAGCGTCGACGTTGATGACACCGAACATCATGTCCGAAACCGTGGTCACCCCTGCCCGATTGGCGATTGCGGCCATGAACTTCAGACCTTCGACGCTGCAGAGCCGGGTGATCTCATCAATAACGGGAGCGCAACTCAGCGCAAAGCCCGCCGGCTCGGTGAAGACGCCGGTGAGCCGGCCGCCGGGATCGCGGTGGACGTTGGGACTGTCCAGGTCATCCGGAATGTTCGCACGCTCGAGCGCGGCGCTGTTCAAGTAGTAGAAATGCGGCGCCCACGACAGGATCCAGATCGGGCGTTCCGAAGTAATCTGGTCGAGCGTGTCACGGTTGAGGGTGCCGCCCTGCTGCGCCTCGTCGTATCCCCAGGCGATGATCGGTTTCGTCAAATCCTTTTCCTGCTCATGGAGTTTGCGCAGATGGGCGATGACCTCGTCGAACGTCGACAAAGGCTTGTTCATGCCGCCGGGCGCCGGCCACGGGAGCGGCCCGATGAATTCCATCGACACGAACCCGGCCGACATCCAGAAATGCGTATGCGGTTCGATGAACCCGGGCAGGATGACCTTGTCCTTCAAAGTGTCGTCAACGACGACCTCATGAGCCGACAGCCACGGCTGCATCGACTCCCGGGTCCCAGTGCACAGGACGCGTCCATCCAGGACGGCCACGGCCTCCGCCTCCGGGCGTCCGGGATCCATCGTGCGGACCTTGCGGGCAAGATAAACGGTCACGGCCCCGGTGCTCATGTCGTGGTCTCCTTCAGAAATTCTCGGCGCTGACATGTCGCGCTCTTGCTCGATCGTGTCTTACTTGCGGCCTTCGCACGTGATTCTCATGGACTTCGGTGGACGCCGATCAGGACATCGTGACGTTTGGCAGTGTCAAGCGGACACTGCTATCTGAAGAGGCAGGTTCACGCGAGATGATGCACCGAAGCTCCGTCGAATGCAGACCTCGTCGGCGCAACCAACACCTCCGCCACGCTCTGGCGGACGGTGAGTGATCACGAATTCGGGCGTTAGCATTCGGCAACGCTGCGGCCCGTGATCTTCTGGATCGACCTGGACATGCTGAACCTGGACAAGGGAGCGGGGACGAGAGACTCGAGGCACTCGGTTCCAACGTTCTTGGCGCCGGTGTCAGCCGAGTTCACACCGGCGGAGCCATGCCAATTCAGCAGCGAGGCGAACATGCGTTGATCGAGGCCTCCGGGCCTGATCATTCTTGAAGAAAGTGGCGGTCCCATGTCTGACTATTCAAAACTCGGCAACGAAGTGGACGCAGTGGCCGACGAGATCTGGGATCTCGCGCAGCATGTCTGGGAGTTCGCCGAATTGGGTTTCGGAGAAACGAAGAGCTCGGCCTACGCCTCCGCGATGTTGGAAAAACACGGCTTCGCGATCGGCGATCGAGGCATCGGCGGACTCGACACTTCGTGGATCGCAACCTGGGGTAGCGGATCACCCACGATCGGCATCTTGGTCGAATACGACGCTCTGCCCGGGCTCGGCAACGACACCAAGCCCACCAAGACACCGGCGCCGAGCGGCAACACCAACGGCCACGGCTGCGGGCACAACCTGATCTGCTCCACGTCGATCGGCGCCGCGATTGCGCTGAGGACACACATGGACAAGGAAGAGATTCCCGGCACCATGAAGGTCTTCGGCTGTCCGGCCGAAGAAAAGATGACCGGCAAGAACTACATGGCCCAGGCTGGGGCCTTCCAGGGACTCGACGCCTGCCTGCACAATCATCCCGGACCGTTGAACACGGTATGGAATTTTCACTCCACGGCCATGGTCGATTTGATCGTCGAGTGGAACGGGGTGACTGCCCACGCCGGCCAGGCTCCCTGGCAAGGCCGCAGCGCCCTGCATGCCGTCGAGATCTTTCTCGTCGCCGCCAACATGATGCGTGAGCAGATGCTGCCAACCGCGCGGCTGCACTATCAGATTCTGGAAGGGGGCACGGCGGTCAACGTCATTCCCGACTACGCCAAGGTGCTCATCCGTTACCGGGGGCCGAGTGCGGAGAACGTGACGGAGTACAAGAACTGGCTGATCGATATGGCCAAGGGCGCGGCGTTGTCAACGCAGACCACGGAAACGGTCACCTTGATCACCGGAACATTGGATGTGGTGGGCAATGACCCGCTCGCCGAGAACATGTACGGCCACATGCAACGGTACTTCCCGATCGAGTGGACCGACGACGAGCAGGTCTACGCCAAAGCGATCCAGAAGGAGATGGACCTGCCCGAGACGGGGATGGCCACTGCGATGGCGGGAATGCCAACATCCAAGGTGGAGGTCGGCGGCTCGTCCGATGTCGGCGACGTCAGCTGGAACGTGCCGACCATGGGAGTCGTCCACGCAGCGTGGCCGCAGGGCATCTCGCCGCATCAGTGGGGTTGCACCGCGTGTCACGGCATGAGCATCGGGCACAAGGCGACCATCCAGGCAGCCAAGACGATGGCAGCCACCGGGCTGGATCTCCTCACCCAGCCGGCATTGATCAAGGCCGCCTGGCAAGACTTCAAGAAACAGACGAAGGGCCAGCCCTACAAAAGCCTCAACGAACTGCCGAAGCCGCCGGGAGGACAGATGCTGCCGGATGAGAGAAGTCACTACGAATGCTGCATCCACGGCGCGTTGGAACATTTCGGGATTGAAGAACCTGTTTAGCGAATGACCGATCCAAGACACCCGAAGGGAGATAGGCCATGTGCTCGCGAGTGATGTGGCAGGTGGAAGGACAGCCCGTTCTTGTCGGACGGAACATGGATTGGACCGAGCGGATGGGAACCAAGCTCTACGCGATTCCGGCCGGCGTCGAGCGGGAGGGGCTGGTCGAGACCAATCCGATCACGTGGACCTCGAAGTACGGCAGCGTCGTGGCGGCGGTCTGGGACTGCGCGGTCCCTGATGGCATGAACGCAGCGGGCCTGACCGCGAGCATGCTCTACCTGGCGGAAACACGGTACGGCGATCGCGATCCCGCACGACTCGGGCTCTCGGTTTCGCTGTGGGCTCAGTACTATCTGGACAATTGTGCGACGGTCGCCGAGGCGGTCGAGGCGACCAAGTCCTTGCAGGTGCGTTCGTTCGAGATGATCCACCTTGGCAAGCTGGCGGATGCGCCGATGCATCTCTCGCTGGCTGACGCGACCGGTGATTCGGCCGTCATCGAAATCCTCGATGGCCAGCCCGTGATCCATCACGGGCCGCAGTTCACGGTGGTAACGAATTCGCCGACCTACGACGAGCAGTTGATTCTGCTCAAGCAGTACGAGGGGCTGGGCGGTAAGAAACCCTTGCCGGGAACCGCCGAAGCCGAAGATCGTTTCGTTCGGGGCGCCTACTACCTGACCCAGCTGCCGCAGAATCCGGCGTCGTATCAAGAGGCCGTCGCCGGTGTGCTCAGCGTGATCCGGAACATGGCCACGCCGATCGGCTTCGTGGATCCCGTCAAGCCGAACGTCTCGCCGACACAGTGGCGGACGATCTGCGATCTCACGCACCGGCGGTACTACTTCGAATTGACGAATATGCCCAACGTCGTATGGGTCGATCTGGAAAAGCTGGATCTGCAAGAAGGCGCCCCGGTTCAGATGTTCGACCTGGCCTCAGATCTTGACGCTGCCGGCGAGATCTCGGGAAGGTTCCGGCCCGCTGATCCGATCGAGTTCCAGATGGCGGGCACAGCGGTGACCTGGAAACCGACCCCCAAAACGGCGTGAATGCAAGGCCCCGGCGTCTGTCTGTCGGATGCTGATTCGGACGAACAGCTCGATGCATGATTGCGGGATTTTGTACATGTATGGAAGGAACGTGAGAGCTGGCGTGGGCGGTTCAGGGTGTAAACGTTAACAACCGCATATTCGACTGTGTCCTCCACGTTTGACGGCCACTGAGATACCGGTATTGACCGAGTCCGACTTGACCGACCTTGAACGTGTTGCGTTCGACAAGACGGTAACGGCCCAACTCGATGCATCGGGGCAACATGGAACCGGTGCTGCCGGCGACACGGATTTGCCACTGTCACCGTCGCGATTCACCCCCGCAACCCCGGCAATCGCCGGGTAATATCCATCGGCGATGAGCGACTCGATGCCGACCGCCGGTGGTGAGGAGCTGCCACCGTATGTGCGTGCCGCCACCGACGTTGCGGAGTCTCTGGGGACCGATACGGCTTCGGGACTCAGCAGCACGGAAGCCATGAACCGGCTGACTCGGTACGGGCCCAACGAGATCACCACCGAGAAGCCACCGTCGGTGTGGGTGATCGCCGCCGGGCAGTTCGCCAATCCGATGAACATCATGTTGGTCGCGGTATCGGCGGTGAGCTTCGCGATCGCCCAGATCCCGACGGCAGTCATCGTGGCCGTGCTGATCCTGCTCAACGTCGTGCTCGGTTCGCGTCAAGAGTTGAAGGCCAGGGCGAGCGTAACCGCGCTGTCGAATCTGCAAGTACCACAGGCGAAGGTCATGCGTGACGGCGTGCTCACGTTGATACCGGCGGCCGACATTGTGCCGGGTGACGTGGTGCAGGTCGAGGCCGGTGACATCGTCCCCGCCGATGGCCGCATCGTCCGTTCGGCGACGCTGCAAACCCAGGAGGCAGCGCTGACCGGCGAAAGTGCGCCGGTAAGTAAGGATCCCGGCGCGCTCCCCGGCGCCGAAGTCGCGCTCGGGGACCGCACTAACATGCTGTTCCAGAACACCTCGGTGACCCGTGGCACCGCCTCGATGGTCATCACCGCGACCGGTATGCACACCCAGATGGGTCAGATCGCGACGATGCTCACAGCGGTGACACGGACGCGGTCGCCGTTGCAGAAAGAGCTCGATTCCCTCACCAAGGTCCTCGGCTTCATTGCCTGGACCGCGGTCGCTGTCATCGTCGTCATCGGTGCCGTGCGTGGCGCTGACGCACAGGAACTCTTCTTGCTCGGGACCGCGGTGGCGATCTCCGCGATCCCGACCGGTCTGCCGGCATTCGTCTCCGGACTGCTGTCGATGGGCGCAAAGCAGCTCGCCGACGCCAATGCGATTGTCAAGAACCTCACCGACGTCGAAACCCTGGGTGCGACGAGCGCGATTAACACCGACAAGACCGGAACACTGACGATGAACCAGATGATGGTGTCGGCCATCTACGCAAACGGTGCCTGGTTCAGCGTCGACGGCGAGGGCTACCGCAAGAGCGGTGCAATCAGGTCCGCCGCCGGCATGTCGCTGCCGGATTTCACCGACCTCGCATTGGGAATGGTCTTGGACAGCGACGCCACCGTCGCCGACGACGGCTCGGTGGTCGGTGATCCGACCGAGGCCGCGCTTGTCGTGCTGGCCGCCAAGCTCAACATCGACGCCGAGGAGACGCGGCGGACCTATCGCCGACTCGCCGAGGTGCCGTTCGACGCCGACTACAAGTTCATGGCCACCTTCCACCGGGTCACGTTCGACGGACGCGACCGTGTCATAGAGCTGATGAAGGGCGCCCCCGACGTCGTATTGGCCCGCTGCGCCCGTTCCGCGGGACCCCTGAACAACACTCACGTGCCGATCGCCGACGCACACCCGGACATCGAGGCCGCCAACGAACGAATGGGGCAGCGCGGCCTGCGCGTTCTCGCGTTCGCTTTCCGCTTCGTCGACGATGACGAACTCGACCTGATGGCGACTGACCCGATGGCGCTGACCCACGACCTCGACTTCGTCGCGATGGTCGGCATCATCGACCCGCTGCGCGCGGAGGCCAAGGCGGCGGTCCGCACCGCGCTCGGCGCCGGCATCGATGTACGCATGATCACCGGCGACCATGTGGTGACCGCCAAGGCGATCGGCGGAGACCTCGGGCTCGGACCGGGAGCCACGAGCGGAAGCGAGCTGCAAGCACTGTCGGACCACGCACTTTCGACACGATTGGCCGAGTTGCACGTGTTCGGCCGAGTCTCTCCCGAACACAAACTCCGTCTCACCCGCGTGATGCAGGAACAGGGGCTGATCGTCGCCATGACCGGAGACGCCGTCAACGACGCGGCGGCATTGAAGCAGGCCGACATCGGCGTTGCGATGGGCTCGGGTAGCGAGGTCACCAAGCAGGCGGGGAGGATGATCCTCACCGACGACAACTTCGGCACCCTGGTCAACGCGGTCGCGATCGGTCGGCGGGTCTACGAGAAGGTCGTCTGCTACGTCCGCTACCAGATGACACAACTGCTGGCGCTGGTGATCCTTTTCCTGGCAGCTACCGTCTTCAACGTCAACGAGGGGGTCGCACTGACCCCCCTGATGGTCCTCTACCTGCTCGTGTTCGTTACCTCGTCGGGTGTTGTCGTGATCGCGCTCGACCCCGGGGATCCCGACGTCATGCGACGCCCGCCCCGTGACCCGAAGAGGCCGATCGCGAACCGCTCGGCGGTGATGTTGTGGATCGTCTACGGCGCGGTGCTCGCCGCCGCCGCTTTCGTGCCACTCGTCGCTGGCCCCGATCAGCCCAGCACCGGCCGCGCCAGCGTGTCACTGACGATGACATTCGTTGTGATGGGTCTCGGTACGGTCTTCAACGCCGCGACCAACCGACGCGACCCCGCCAGCGGTCTGGCGCCACCGATCCTCACCGCGCTTGCGGTGTCGCTGGTCCCGATCATTCTGATCTTCTTCGCGACACAACTGCCGAGCCTGCAGAAGGGACTGCTCACGACGGCCCTCACCGGTTCGCAATGGCTGGCTGCCATCGGGCTCGCACTCGCGTTGCCGCTCGTCGTGGAGACCGGCAAGTGGGCGCGTCGGCGCCGCGAGCCACGGGCCGCTGCACTCGACATCGAACGTGCCGTAGCCCCATCCGCCGGTCGCATCCTGACGGAACGATGACCATGGAAGCGCAAGATCAGCAGTAGCGTCCGTCATTGAGGAGCTGAACAGGCGTGGCTAAGCAGAAGAAGGCGAAGACCAAGGACAAGCGCCGCCGTGCGGCAGACTCACCGCCCGCCACGGCGCTGGCGGGTGCCGATCGCACGCGCCCGAAGATGAATGAGCGCGCCCGAAGATGAATGAGAAGGAATACCAGCACGAGTTGCGACGCCTGCATGGCGAGTTGGTGGCGATGCAAGAGTGGGTCAAAGACACAGGTGCGAAGGTCTGCATCGTGTTCGAGGGCCGAGACACCGCGGGCAAGGGCGGCGCGATCAAGGCGATCACCGAACGGGTAAGTCCACGGGTGTTCCGCGTCGTCGCGCTGCCGGCGCCCACCGAACGCGAGAAGACCCAGATGTATGTCCAGCGTTACATCCCACACCTTCCTGCCGGAGGAGAGGTCGTGATCTTCGACCGCAGTTGGTACAACCGCGCCGGTGTCGAACGCGTCATGGGTTTCTGCACGGAAGACGAGGCTGAGCGGTTCCTCGAGAACGCACCCGCGGTCGAACAGGCGGTTGTGGAGTCCGGCATCAGGCTCATCAAGTACTGGCTCGAGGTCAGCGCCGACGAACAGACGCGCCGGCTGCAGAGCCGCATCGGGGATCCGCGCAAGATCTGGAAGCTCTCGGACATGGACTTGGCGTCATACGCGCGTTGGGACGATTACTCGCGGGCGCGCGATGCGATGTTCGCCGCGACCGACACGGTGTGGGCGCCGTGGCATGTGGCCCACACCGACGACAAGAAGAAGGCGCGTCTCAACATCATCAGCCACTTGCTCAGCCAGATCCCATACGAGCCCGTGAAGAGGAAGAAAGTGACGTTACCCAAGCGTGTCATGACCGGCGACATCGAGCAGAGAACCGGGCCTTGGCCCCAATCCATCCCAACGCCCTTCTGAGCTTCCGGCGACCAGCCCACCTTCAAACGCGCATGCCCGCATCAGCGATGGCTACATCGACGAAGGCCACACCAGTAGATCCACTTCCCATCGGACTAGGGCGTGTCTCCGTAATATTCGCGCCTTGACCGGCGACGATTGTGACCGTGACGCGGATGGGTGTGATTTCTGATGGGTTCTGGTCGGCCGTCGAGTCGGTTATGCCCTCGGATGTAGGTAAGCGGGGCAACAGATTCAGCGATCACCGGTTGATCTTGGAAGGGATCGCGTGGCG
>NZ_JAIFZS010000040.1 GCF_019710635.1 Mycolicibacterium xanthum | reverse complement strand
TGACCCGCCAGCTGCGACAACTCGTCGAACAACGCGTCCAGCCGGTCGACAGGACCCAACCCCACCACCCCGGAGACCGTGGACGAAGACATAACCCCATCATCACAGCCACCACCGACAAATCCGCGTCGCCCAGGTGACGGCGCAGGTTCCTGCCGCGGCTGATTCGCGTTGGACGTCCGGGTCGGCGCCGGTCCCGGCGCGGGTATCCGATGAGCACCCGAGTGCGTGACGTTACGCACTCGCGCATAGGGACTTTCGCCCCTCACCCCGCCGATGTCCGCGGCGTACGAAGGAGTCATGAGCGCAACACGTGGCACAGACGCCCCACAGGTCATCGATGTCGATGTCACCACCCACGGCGAGTTCCCCGGCGCCGCCGACTACGCCCGCGAGAAGATCGGCGAGCTCGGCCGGCTCAGCCCCCGCCCGGTGCTGTACGCCCACGTCAAGCTCACCAGGCACCACGATCCCGCCGTCGAGTTCCCGGTGGTCGCGCAGGCAAACCTCGACGTCAACGGCCGGCCGGTGCGCGCCCAGGTGCACGCGGCGACTGCGCGTGAGGCCGTCGACCGGCTGGAATCCGCGCTGCGGCGCAGGCTCGAGCACGTCGCCGAACGCTGGGAGACCAAGAAGGGCGCCGGGCCCGGCCACCGTCCGTGGCAGGAGCAACCGGCCGGACACCGGCCCTCTCACCCGACCAGCTCTGCCGACGACCCGAGCGTCGTCCGGCGCAAGTCGTTCACCATGGCGCCGTGCACGCTCGACGAGGCGGTCGACGAACTGGAGCTGCTGGACTACGACTTCCACCTGTTCACCGAGAAGGAGACCGGTACCGCCGCGGTGATCTACCGGGACGGGCAGGCCGGGCGGCGGGTCGCGCTGGTGGCGCCCGAACTGGCCGGGCAGGTCGGACCCTCCGAGCAGGAGGTGACGATCAGCGAGATCGCCCCGCCGTGTCTTCGGGAGGAGGAGGCGGTCGAGCGACTCGGTCTGCTCGGGTTGCCGTTCCTGTTCTTCATCGACGCCGCCGAGGGCCGTGCCTGCGTGCTGTACCGGCGCTACGACGGGCAGTACGGCCTGGTCACACCCGCCGGATAGCGGGACGGCCCGGGGGTCGCCGGATCGGGGACTTTAGGCCCTACTTCCGCTGGCTCCCGCGGGCGTCGGATGGGGTTGGAGGTCAGAAGATCTCGCGTGGTCACGCCCTCGAATCGAGGTGGTCATGAGCGCGGAGGAGAAACCATGTCCGGGCATGCCTCGCAGGCCAAACACCACGACATCGTCGCCGCGGTCGACGGGTCACCGGCGTCGCGCGCCGCGACCGCCTGGGCGGCGCGGACCGCCGCGCTGCGTCACTCGTCACTGACCCTGGTGTACGTGCAACCCTCCGACGAGATGGGGCCGTGGCTCGACATCCCGGTCCCGATCCCCGAGGAGTACCTGTCGGCGCGTGATCGCCAGTCTCGCAGCATCATCGACGAGGCGCTGGTCACGGTCGCCGACGCCGTCGCCGATACCAGCGGGTTCGCCATCGAGACAGTCGTGCTGGCCGGACCGACGATGCCCGCCCTGATCGACATGTCCAAGGACGCGGACCTGATGGCGGTGGGCTGCCGCGGTTCCGGGGCGCTTCACGGGCTACTGCTGGGATCGACCAGCTCGAGCCTGGTCCACCACGCCCACTGCCCCGTTGCGGTCATCCACGACGAGGCGCCGGCGATTCCGGAGCGGGCACCCGTGGTGGTGGGCATCGACGGCTCCCCGGCCTCGGAGCTGGCGACGGCGATCGCCTTCGACGAGGCATCGCGCCGCGGTGCCGATCTGGTGGCCGTCCACACCTGGATGAACAGCGCCGACTTCTACATCGACGTGCCGCCCGACGAGCTGGCCACCCAGGCCGACGAGGAACTCGCGCAGCGGCTGGCCGGCTGGGGTGAGCGCTACCCCGACGTGACGGTGCGTCGCGTCGTCGGGCAGGACAACCCCGCCCACCGGCTCGTCGAGGAGTCCAGAGACGCGCAACTTCTCGTCGTGGGCAGCCATGGCAGGGGCGGGTTCGCCGGCCTGCTGCTGGGCTCGGTGAGCTGGGCCGTCGCGCAGGCGGCGCACATCCCGGTCATCGTCGCGCGGCAGTCCTGACCCTCGGACGCGTACCGAACGATGCGTCCGCGAAAGCGAGTTGTCATGCAGAACTTCACCTTCGGCCCGGGCACCTGGCTGACCCGGCTGCTCACGCGGCACCCCCTGGTGCGGGCCAGTGATCGCATCGAGGCCGCGGCGGTGGTGCTGATCGTCATGGTGGCGCTTCTGGCGCTGCCGGTGGCGGCTGTTATCGGTACGGCCGCCAAGGACGACCTGACCCACGCCTTCGCCGCCGACCGGCTCGACCGGCAACAGATCGTCGCCGTCGTCGACGCGGAAAGCACATCGGCGCCACAGGTGTACGGGCCGCCGTTCGTCACGACGATCCGTTGGGAGTTCGCCGGCAGCGAGCACAGCGCGGTGCTGCGCACCGGGCACATGAACTCCGGTGACCCGGTGACGATCTGGATCGATGCGGCGGGTCGGCGCACCACCCCGCCACGCACCGACCGCGACGCCGGGGCCGACGCGGTGCTGATCGCCCTCGCGGTGTGGGGCGTCGCGGTCGGCGGCGCGGGTGTGGTGTTCGCCGTGGTGAAGCTCCGGCTCGACCGGCTGCGCGGCGCCGACTGGGATCGCGAACTCGAGGACCTGGCCGGCGACGGCGGGCGGACCAACAACGCCTGACGCCCGGCGAACTGGTGTCCCGGCGACGCGTCGGGCAGGGTGGTGAGCATGGACCGTGCACCCGCCGCCGAGAGCATTGCGACGCCGCCGTGGACGATCCCGGGGAACCTGTGCGCGGAGGTGCACGAGACGCACACCGGGCTGGTCGTGCTGATCGGTGACCGGGCCTACAAGGCGAAAAAGGCCGTCCGCACCGACTTCCTGGACTTCAGCTCGGTGCAGCAACGGCGGCACGCGTGCGAGCGTGAGATCGAACTGAACCGCAGGCTCGCGCCGGACAGCTACCTGGGCCTCGGCCGGTTGGACCCGCCACTGGGTGACGGCGAGCCGGTCATCGTGATGCGGCGCTACCCGGATTCGCTACGGCTGGCCGAGTTGGTCCGCGCCGGGCAACCGGTCGAGGACCGGTTGGCCGCTATCGCCGAGGTGCTCGCCCGGTTCCACGCCGGTGCGCGGCGTTCCCCGAAGATCGACGACGAGGCCACCGTCGGCGCGCTGACCGCGCGGTGGCGCGAGAACCTGACCGAACTGCAACGCCATACCGGCACCGTCATCTCCGCCGCTGCCCTGCTCGAGGTGACCCGGCTGGCCGAGAGGTTCCTGGCCGGCCGCGACGAACTCTACGCCCAGCGGATCGCCGCGGGGCGAGTCGTGGACGGGCACGGAGACCTGCTCACCCAGGACATCTTCTGTCTCCCCGAAGGGCCCGCGCTACTGGATTGTCTGGAGTTCGACGACCGGCTGCGGTCGGTGGACGGCATCGACGACGCCGCGTTCCTGGCGATGGATCTGGAATACCTCGGTCGGCAGGACCTCGCGGAGTTCTTCCTCGACGAATACTGTCGGGCCGCAAACGATTCCGCTCCGCGCTCGCTGCGCGATCTGTGCATCGCCTACCGCGCGGTGGTGCGCGCGAAGGTCGACTGCGTGCGTGTCGATCAGGGCCACGCCGAGGCCGCCGCGGATGCCCGGCGTCACCTCGACATCGCGCTGGCGCATCTGCGGGCGGGGGCGGTGCAGCTCGTCGTCATCGGGGGCGGGCCGGGCACCGGGAAGACCACCCTGGCCCACGCCCTCGCGCAGGCGGGTGCGGCACGGGTCGTGTCCACCGACGAGGTGCGCCGCGACCTGCAGCGATCGGGTGCGATCTCGGGAAGCGCCGGTGAACTCGACGCCGGTCTGTACACCCCCGAGAACGCGGCAGCGGTGTACGACGAAGTGCTGCGCCGGGCGCAGGCGCTGCTGTCGACCGGGCACCCGGTGATCGTCGACGGCACCTGGCGAGACCCGCGGCAGCGCGAGCGCGTGCGACGCGTCGGCGCCCAGACCTCTTCCCCGGTGGTCGAGTTCGTCTGCACGGTGCCGATCGAGCAGGCGGTGCACCGGATCACCACGCGTGGGCACTCCGCCTCCGATGCGACCCCGCACATCGCCGAAGTGTTGAATGATGCCGACCGGGGCTGGCCGGAGGCCTACGCGATCGACACCTCCCGGCCGATCGACGAGTCGGTGGCCGAGGCGTACCAGCGGTGCCGACTGGCGCTGTAGCCGGGGCCGCAGCCCGGGGTGGCCCCGCCTCAGACCCGCTGTAGATCGTCGATCACCGCGGCCGCCCAGGACCGGATGTGCTCCGCATCGCGCCAGTCGCCGGCCCGCGTCCTGGCCATGGCGCCGGCCGGAAAGCCCTTGGCGTCGGGCAGGAGCCGTCCGCCGAAGGTCACGTGGCCGCGTGCGGACACCAGGGTGGCCAGCTTCGCGACCTGCTTGGTGGGTGGGATGTCGTGGTCCTTCGCCGAATCGTCCAACGGTCCGCTGCTCACCAGCCAGACCGGGACGGTGCGCAGCGCGGCGGCGTTGCGGCGGACGAATCGGCGGGCATGCCGATGCCAGCGGTTGGCGTACAGCGCGCCCGCCACGATCACCGCGTCCACCCCGCGAACGTCGCTGACCTGATCGGCCGGCGCGACGACCACCTCGCAGCCGACATCGGTGAGTGCTGCGCCGATCATCTCGGCCAGGCCTGCGGTTCCCCCGCGACGGGAACCGAACGCGATCAGGACCTTTCGGCCGCTGCGCGTCATGACGGTTCCGGAATCACGATCACCGGCACCACGGCGGACTCGGCCACGGCGGTGCTGACCGAGCCGAGACGCATGCCGGGGAACCCGCCCCGGCCGCGGCTGCCGACGACCGCGAGTTGGGCCTGCACGGCTGCCTCGATGAGCCAGTGCGCGGGCCGGTCGCAGACGATCCGACGGCGCACGTTCACGTCGGGATACCTTTCCTGCCAACCGGCCAGCCGTTCGGCCAGCAGCTCATGGCCCTGCTGCTCGTATTTGTGCCAGTCCATTCCGAACATCGGGAAGACACCCACGTCGCTCCACGCAAGCAGCGCGACGAGTTCGACACCGCGCCGCGAGGCCTCGTCGAAGGCGAACGCCGTGGCCGCCTCCGACGCCGGGGACCCGTCGATGCCGAGCAGTACCGGTGAGGTCTGGTCGGGCGCCGCAACGGCGTTCCCCTTGACGATGACGACGGGGCAGTCGGCGCGGTGCAGCACCCCCCGGCTCACCGAGCCCAGCACGGCGCCCCCGACCAGGCCCAGGCCCCGGCTGCCCAGCACCAGCATCGACGCGGTCCGGGAGACGGCGGCCAGGCCGGGGACGACACCGTCGTAACGGATCTCGTCGCGCACCATCGGCACCGAGGCGCCCTCGACGACCTCGTCGATCGTCGCGCGTGCCTGCTTGATCAGGTGCTGCGCGTTCTCTTGCTGCCACTGCGCGTATTCGGCCTCGATCGTCTCGATCGGCCAGGTCGGGACGATCGGCGCGATGACGTGAACCAGCGTGATGGACGCATCGCGCAGCGCGGCTTCCCCTGCCGCCCAACGGATCGCCGCCTGGGCACCGGGCGACCCGTCGATACCGACCAGGATCTCCGGGCGGTCGGAGGACTCGGTCATCTGTGCCTCCCTGGTGACGGAGCCTGCCGTGGTCAGCTACGCACGACGAGCGCGGACGAGTGGGTGTGGTGAAACACCGGATGCCCGTGCGGTCCCACGATCTTCGTGAGGTCGCCGGCCTGGCCGGTGCCGACCACGGCCAGCTGGACCCGTTCGTGGTGTTTCTTGAGGAACTCGGTGACGTCCGACTCGTCGGCCAGCGGGTACACATGAACCTGCGGGTACTTGTCTCGCCAGCCGGCAATCCGCTCGTCGAGATCGTCGCGCCCCGCCGAGTCGCCGAGCACCAGCACCGGGGCACGGCGCAGTTCGGCCTCCCGCATCGCGTGGTCGACGACCACCTCGTCGTCGGGATCCTTGCCGAGCGCCACCACGATCCAATCGGTGGGCTTGGCGTCGCCCTCCGGCGGGCGGATGACGGCGACCGGGCAGTGCGCCTTCTCAGCGAGTTCGGCGGCGGTGGAGCCCAGGATCGACTGCGCATACCGGCCGATGCCGACGGTGCCGACACACACCATGTCTGCGTCGGAGGACTGCTCGATGAGGGTCGGGGTGGACGGACCGTCCAGGACGGCGGTCTCCACCTTGACCGGCTTGCCGAGGGCCTCGACCGTGGTGGCGGCGTGCTCCAGCGCCGCCCGGCCGCGGTGAACGTCCTCGTAGTAGTCGTCCGGGCTCGGGTGCTTGGGTTTGGTGACGTAGATCAGGCGCAGCGGCAGGTCGCGGGACAACGCTTCGTCGACCGCCCACTGGGCGGCATGCAGCGACGCCTGCGACCCGTCGATTCCCACGATCACCGTTGATGTGGATTTGCGTGTCATGATCGGCTCCCTAATCCTGTGCACTTTCGACGCTATGGTCCTGCCCGCCGACCCCGTAGGGCCCTTGGTCACTACCTGGGCGGCCAACGTACCAAATCATGGTCCTGACGTGCGCAATCGCCCCGGCCGGTTCCCGTGACCGGGACGTTGTCCACACGCACGGGTGCCGCTGTGAAGGTACCTTCACCCGGGGGGCGAAGGGCCGATTCGGGCGTGCGGCGGCGGGGGCGTTCCGAGCTGTTCACCCGCGGGTAACCCGACGCGATTAGCCTGCCGCCCGTGGTAGTCGTGAGCGGCGGAGGGTATCGATGACCTCGACGCGTGACGCGGGATCGTCGACCCGGGATGAGACCCAGGTGGAACTGGTCCGGCTGCTGGAACGGCTCGACGAGCTGCTCGAGCGGCTTGCGGATGTCGAGTCACGGTGGGCGGATCGGATCGGCGAGGTCGCCGCCGGCTACCGGGTCAGCGCGGTCAACCTCGCGCACTACTGGGCCATCCGCGGTCTCGACCTGCGTGACCTGCAGAATCGCCTGGCCGCCTTCGGGCTGTCGTCGCTGGGGCGCAGCGAGGCACACGTCGAGGCCACCCTGCGGCTGGTCCGTGCCGCGGTGCTGGCAATGCTCGAAGACATCTGGTGTCCGCCGCAGCCCAGCGTGGTGAGTGCCCGGCGCAGCCGTGAGCTGCTGGAGCAGCGCACGGCCGGGCTGCTCGGGCCGGCTCCCGCCGACCGGGACACCCGCATCATGGTCACCCTGCCCAGCGAGGCCGCCGGTGATCCCGATCTGGTGCGGCGGCTGGTGCAGCGCGGGATGGACGTGGCACGGATCAACTGCGCCCACGACGACCCGCAGGCCTGGCGGGCGATGGCCGCACACGTGCGCGCCGCCGCCGAGGAGGCGTCGCGGATCTGTCCGATCGCGATGGATCTCGGCGGCCCCAAGCTGCGTACCGGGCCGATCGAGCCGGGACCCCGGGTGGTCAAACTCCGGCCCCGCCGCGACGATCTCGGCCGGGTGCTGGTTTCGGCGCGCGCGTGGCTGACCGCCGCCGAGGAGCCCGCCGGGCCCCCTGAACCCGGGATGACGGCACTGCCGATGCCCGGAGAGTGGTTGTCCGGCAGGCGGACCGGTGAGGTGCTCGCGTTCCACGACGCGCGCGGGGCAAAGCGCTCGCTGACGATCACCGACACCGCCGACGGCGGGCTGGTCGGCAGCCTCGTCCAGACCGCCTACGTCGAGACCGGGACGGTGCTGTGGGTGGACGGCCCCATCGAACCCGCCGAGGTCGGGCCGCTGCCGGAACGCGAACAGGCCCTGGTGGTGCGCCCGGGCGACCTGCTGCGCCTCACCCGCGATTGTTCGCCCGCCCCCGTCGAGACCGACGGACCGCAACGCATCGGATGCACGTTGCCCGAGGTCTTCTCGTGCGCCCGCGTCGGCGAGTCGATCTTCTTCGACGACGGAAAGATCGGCGGACAGATCGTCGCGGTGCACCCCGACACGATCGATGTCCGGATCCGGCGGGCGGCGGCGTCGGGCGCCAAACTGCGTGCGGCCAAGGGCATCAACCTGCCCGACACCGCGCTGTCGATCTCGGCGCTCACCGACAAGGACGTCGCGGATCTGGACACCGTGGTCGAGATCGCCGACGTGGTGCAGATGTCCTTCGTGCAGGATCCGGCCGACGTGGCGCACCTGCACGAGCTGCTCGCGGACCGGCGCGGCGACCACGTCGGCGTCGTGCTGAAGGTCGAGACCCGGCGCGCCTTCGAGAGGCTCCCGCAGTTGCTGATGACGGCGATGCGCCGGCCCGGCGTCGGGGTGATGATCGCGCGCGGCGACCTCGCCGTCGAGGTCGGCTATCAGCGGCTGGCCGAACTTCAGGAGGAGATCCTGTGGCTCTGCGAGGCAGCGCATCTGCCGGTGATCTGGGCGACCCAGGTGCTCGAACAGCTCTCCAAGAGCGGGCTGCCCTCGCGGGCCGAGATCAGTGACGCCGCCATGGGCGAACGCGCCGAATGCGTGATGCTGAACAAGGGGCCGCACATCGACGACGCGGTGTCGGTACTCGACGACATCCTGGGCCGGATGGGCGAGCACCACTACAAGAAGAACGCCCTGCTGCGCCAGCTGCGGTCCTGGTATCCCACAGACTGAGCGGCACTCAGGGCGTCAACTGGATCTTCAGATGCTCGGCGGACCTCGACATCGCCGCCGCGTAGCCGTCGGCTGCCGCATCCAACGGTATTGTGCCGGTGAAGATCCCGTCGACCGTCAAGCGGCCCGCCTGCAGCAGCGGAACGAGCTCGGCCCAGGTCTGCTGGACCGGGGCGGTGGTGAACCGGACCGTGAGGCTGCGCAGCAGGCACACCAGCGCCGGCAGCGGATAGGGCGCCAGGTCGTGCACCCCGACGACCGAGACGGTACCGCTGGTGCGCACGCAGGCCAGCGCGTCGTCGAGCGAGGAGTCGGTGCCGACGGCGTCGATGACCGCGTCTGCGCCCAGTCCGCCGGTGACCTCGTGGATCTGGGCCGCGCCCGGGGGAGTGACTGCGGTCGCGCCCACCGCTGCGGCCCGGTCCCGGCGGGCGGGTACCGGGTCGACGGCGAACACCGTGGCCGCTCCCAGAACGTAGGCGCTGCGCAGCGCGCACTGGCCGACCGCACCGGCGCCGATCACCGCGACCGTGCCGCCGACGGGGATGTCGGCGCGTTTCGCCGCCGCCCACCCGGTGGCCAGGTTGTCGGTGAGAAGCAGCGCCTGCTCGGTGTCGATGCCGTCGGGGATCGCCAGCAACTGGAAGTCGGCGGCCGGCACCGCGAGCAGGTCGGCCTGTGCGCCGCCGAGCAGGCCGGAGCCGAAGATCTGCGGTCCCGAGACACACCGGATCGGGTCCCGTGTCGCGCACCCCGCGCAGTGGCCGCACCCGGCTACCGATGACACCAGAACCCGGTCTCCGGCGCTGAAACCCCGCACATCGGAACCGGTTTCGACGACCACGCCGATCGCCTCGTGGCCCAGCGCGACGGGCTGTGCGATGGGGTAGTGGCCCTCCAGGAAATGCAGATCCGAGCCGCAGATCGCCGCCGCCGTCACCGCGACGACGGCGCCGTCGGGACCGGGCAGCCCGGGGTCCGGACGGGTGTCGACGCGGATACGGTGCTGGTCGTCGACGACCACGGTCCGCACGGTCAGACCGTCTCGTCGGCGTGGATGCGAAACGCCGACCAGTCGGGGTCGGCCAGTGCGGCCCGGTACTCGCAGAGTCGCCACGGGCTGACGGTGTGGATCTCGCCGTCGGGGTTCTTGAAGTAGGAGTGCCGGATCGACGGATGTGCCCACACGGTCTTGGTGATCTTCTCCTGGGTGCGCCGATGCCACTGCTCGGTCGGTGCCGGCAGGGGTTCCATCGAGCGGGCCCCGGTGTTCACCAGGTGTTCGATGCAGGCGTTGATGTAGCGCATCTGCAGCTCGGAGTGCATGATCAGGCTGCCGCCGTGCGCGAGATGGGTTCCCGGGCCGTACATCATGAACAGGTTCGGGAACTGCGGCACGGTGATGCCGAGGTATGCGTGGGGCCGGCGGCCCCATTCGCGATGCAGGTCGGCGCCGTCGCGGCCGGTGATCGTCATCGGCGCCAGCAGCTCGGTGGCGTGAAAGCCGGTGGCGTAGACGATCACGTCGGCTTCGTGGGTGCTGCCGTCGGCGGTGACGATCCCCTCCGGCGTGATGCGTTCGATCGGGGTGCGCACCAGGTCGACGTTCGGGCGTCGGAGCGTGGCCAGCCAGCTGCCGTTGTCCTGGAGCGTGCGCTTGCCGGTCGCCGGGTAGTCGGGAACGACCTTGGCGCGCAGATCGTCGTCGTCGCCGACCTGGCTGGTGATCCACTCGGTGAACATCAGCCGCGCCATCGCATTGATCTCGCTGACGGCGTTGTCCTGGTCGGGATAGTCGGGGTCGACGCGGGCGGCGTCGAGGCCCTTGTCCGCTCCCGGCCAGAACAACAGGAAGCGGTACCACCGCGCGTAGTACGGCAGGTGTTCCATGGCCCAGCGGGCCCCGGCGGGCACCCGGTCGTGGTACATCGGGTTGGGGAACATCCACTGCGCGGTGCGCTGGAACACCTCGAGGTGGGCGACCTGCCCGGCGATCGCGGGAGCGATCTGGAAGCCGCTGGCCCCCGCGCCGACGAGCGCCACCCGCTTGCCGGTGACATCGACATCGTGGTCCCAGGCCGCGGAGTGGAAGGACGGGCCCGCGAAGGTGTCCCGGCCCGGCAGGTCGGGAAGTCGGGGCCGGTTCAGTTGGCCGACCGCGGTGATCAGGGCCCGCGCGGCCAGCGTCTCGGTCCCCCCGGCGGTGCGCACCGTCACCGTCCAGGTGGCGCTGTGTTCGTCCCAGCCTGCCGCGAGCACCTCGGTGTTCCACCGGACGTGGGAGTGCAGCTCGTGGTGGGTCATCACGTCGTCGAAGTAGGCCGCCAGCTCGGGCTGTTCGGCGAAGAAGTGCTCCCAGTGATTGCTGGGTTCGAAGCTGTAGCAGTACAGATGGTTGGCCACGTCCACCCGTGCGCCGGGATAGGTGTTCTCCCACCAGGTTCCGCCCGGCCCGCCGTTCTTCTCCAGGATGGTGAACGGGACACCGGCCTGGCGCAGCCGGATGCCCGCCAGGATCCCGGATTCTCCGCAGCCGACGACGATCACCGGGAAGTCCGCTCCGGGTCCGGCGTCCACCGGGGCGGGCCGGCGCGGGTCGGCGCCGTCGAGGTCGAGTTCCTCCAGCACCAGCGGCAGGTTCGCGTCGTCGACCGGTTCGGCGGCCGCCCAGTCCAGCATCTCCCGGATCAGACCGGCGGACAGCGGGGCGGGCGGTGGGCAGCCGCGGTCGCGGTAGTCGACGATCACCGGCAGTGCCGTGGCGCGGGCACGTGCCTTGTCCTCCTCGCTCATGAACCCCTGGACCTCGTTGAGGAACAGGCCGGCCTGGGCGAAGTCCCGGATGAACCGTGGGTCGCCGGTCAGGTGTACCAGCGACAGCAGCAGGGTCGGGATGCTGACCTCTTCCAATGCCGCCGCGATCTCGCTGGTCGGGGTGGTGAAGGGCCGCCCCGCGTGAAAGGTCCGCGTCACTGGTGCCTCTCGTTCATTTCGATACCTCGAGTAGCGTATCGCCGGGGTGGGTGGGAGGCAATGGTCGGCTCGGCCGGTGGCCTCAGAGCGGCTGTTGAGGTTCGCAGACCAGGATGTCGGCGTGGCCGCCGCAGCCCACCGGTCCGATGAGTTCGGCGACGCCGTCGGTCCGGTCATGGGCGACCACCACCAGGTGGATGCGGTCGGCGTGCCGGGCGAGGTAGTTGGCGAAGCCGCCGGGCACCGCGGCGGCCTGCACGTCGAGATCGGGGTGGCGCCTGCGCCATTCGGTCAGCCGGCGGTTCAGCCGTGCCCGCGCCAGCCGGTTTCCGTCGGTGACCGCGCGACGGTCGTGGATGTCGGGGAAGCGTGACTTCCAGGTGGCGACCACCCGCAACGGCGCGTCGTGCAGCAGCGCCTCCTCGACGCCGCGGCGCAACGTCGGCTCGGCGGCGCAACTCTCCGACATCTCGACCACCACCCACCCGTGGGGCATGGGCCGTTCATGGTGGGCATGGATGATCGCGACCGGACAATTCGCCGAGGACGCCAATCCCGTTGCGGTGGAACCGATGCTGCCCCGCTGACCGTGCGCCATGCCGACGGAGCCGACGCAGAGCATGGCGGCCTCCCGCGATGCGGTCCGCAGGGCCTGCACCGGCCGGCCCGGCAGGATCTCGGACTGCACCCGTACCCGCCGGGCGGTCGACTCGACCTCCGCCACCGCCGCGCCGACGGCGGCCCGGGCGGCCGCGAGTCCGGCCGCACCGGCACCGGAGTCCACGGCGTTCACCAGGCGCAACGGCACGTCGCGGCGCACCGCCTCGTCGACGGCCCACAGCGCGGCGTCCGTCGCGGCGCGGGAACCATCGATGCCGACGACCACCGCCGCCGAGGACCGGTTCATCGGCTACCTGATCTCCAGTACCTCGTCGATCGGGCGGCGCGGGGTGGGCGGGGACATGTCCTCGCTGCCGGGTGCGACGCCGACCCGGATCAGCACCTGCGGTGTCACCGCGTCGCCCGCGCCGATCATCTCGGCGACGACCTGCCGGCTGGCGGGAACCTCGGTGATGTGGGTCAGCGTGCAGGTCGCCAGGCCGGCCATGGTGGCGTCGAGCAGGACGGCCGACAACGCCTCTCCGCATCGCAGATAGTTGTGGACCGTGTCGTCGTAGGTCGACAACACCACGACGTTCGCGTGGTCGTCGGCGATCTCGCGCCGCCGCTCCGGATGCTTCACGACCGGGAAGGTCCGCCCGATGTCGACCCGGTCGCTCTCGGCGGCCGACGGCAGCGCACTGGCCGGAATGCCCTCGTCGAGCGGTAGATCGACGGTCCACCCGACCAGTTCGGCGTGGTAGGGGGAGTCGTAGAGGCGAAGCGATTCGGTCAGCTGCGACGCCTCGGCGAGCGCGGCGCGCCCTTCCTCGCCGATCACGTCGACCCGCACGTCGTCGATCCCGCCGGCCGGGGCCAGACTCTCGGCGAAGGCTTCCCAGTCCTCCGGTGCGGCGAACGGCAGCCGATCGGTACGCCGCCGCAGGATGGCATCGGCACGTTGGCGGTGCCCGTCGGTCACGAAGTCCAGCGGTGAGAAATCCAGGGAGGCCAGGTGGTGGTGATTGTTCGGGTTGGGGAACCGGTCGACATTGGTGTGCCAGGCCGCCGCGGCCATCGCGACCCGGAAGTGGTCGAGCACCGCGCCACAGCTGATCACCAGTTCCCGGCCGGTGGTGTCGGTGTGCCGGGGTGCGCGCTCGGCGTCGAGGAACAGCTGTACGGCGCTGCCCTCGATCCGCCACCGCCACGGCTGGCTGTTGTGCAGCGACGGGGCACGGCAGGCCAGCCACAGGGCGTCCCTGATCACCTCGGTGTCCACCACGACGTCGCGCATCTCGGACCTCCGTTCAGATATCTCCACTGTGGCCCCGCGCCGCCTGCGGGAACAGGGCCAATGGTCCCCAATGCCCCGCTGAGCAGGCCGCGCGGCGTCGAACGGCAGCCGTCGCACCGCCGGCGCGACGACCCGACGGGCGAGCGCCCCCGCGTCGGGTTTCACCGACACCACGCGATGCCCATGCGGACCGGTTCTCGGCGAACGCAGGCTTCGTCGAGGCCCCTATTCGGAGGATACGCGGGGAACGGTAGTGCGCCTGCTGGAGTGCACCGGGGACTTCGTGCCCTAGCCACATCCGGGTCCGGGGCGCTGACATTGGGGTCCGAGACCCCAGGAGGAGCGATGCGGCTTCCCGTCTTCGTCGACCCGCGCCATCACGACGCGGTGATCTTCGGCTTCGACGGCGCGGCGGCCCCGTCCGCCGCCGACCTGAAGCGGCGGGTGGAGGCCGCGGGCATCGGTACCGCCGTACCGGTGAGCGAGCCGGGGCTTCCCGGCCCGCCCGATCCGGCGGCGTTGCACGAGACCGCCCGCCGGCTCGGGGTGCGCCCGGCGCGAACCGTGGTGATCGACGACACCGACGCCGGGGTGACGGCCGCCCGCGACGGCGGGTTCGGTCTGGTCATCGGCGTCGACCGGGGCGGCGCCGGCGACGGGCTGCGCCGGTCCGGCGCCGACGTGGTGGTGTCCGATCTGCTGGCGGTCGCCGTCCGCGACAACTTCGACCGCACCGACTCGATGGCCGACGCGCTGGAGTCCGGCAGTGAGATCCAGACCTTGATCGCCACCAGGCAGCCGGTGGTGTGCCTGGACTTCGACGGCACGCTCTCGGAGATCGTCGACGATCCCGGCGCGGCCCGGTTGATCCCCGGGGCCGAGGCCACACTTGCCGCACTGGCCGAGCACTGCCCGGTCGCGGTGCTCAGCGGCCGGGATCTGGCGGACATCCGGAGCCGGGTCGGCGTGCCCGGTATCTGGTACGCGGGCAGTCACGGCTTCGAGCTGGTGTCGCCCGAGGGCGAGTACCACCAGCACGAGGCGGGCGCCGAGGCGGTCCGGTCGCTGGCGGCCGCGGTCGCCGATCTGCAGCAGCGGCTGGCCACGGTCGACGGGCTGTTGATCGAAGACAAGAAGTTCGCGGTGGCGGTGCACTACCGCAACGTCGCACCCGAACGCATCGACGAGGTGGTGGCCGCCGTGCGGACCATCGGCCAGCATCACCGGCTGCGGGTGACGGGCGGGCGGATGGTGGTCGAGGTCCGGCCCGACGTCGACTGGGGCAAGGGCACGGCCCTGGAGTGGATCATGGAGAAGATCAACGGCACCGATCTGATGCTGCCGATCTACATCGGCGACGACGTCACCGACGAGGACGCCTTCGACGCGATCCGGCTCAACGGCATCGGGGTGGCCGTGCGTCAGGCCGACGGCGAGGATCGGCGGTCGGCGGCCCGTTTCGTCCTCGACGATCCGGAGGCCGTCCTGCGGTTTCTGCAGCGGATCGTCGGCCGGCTCGCCGCCGAGAAGAAGGTCACTCCCAGCCCCTGGGAGCAGACTTACGGCGGCTACGACGCGCACGACGAGAAGCTGCGCGAGGCCCTGTGCACCATGGGTAACGGATACCTGGCGGTGCGGGGCGCGGCGCCGGAGTCGTCGGCGGGCGAATTCCACTACCCGGCAACCTATGTGGCGGGGATCTACAACCGTCTCACCGACGAGGTCGCCGGTACCGTCATCGACAACGAGAGCCTGGTGAACCTGCCGAACTTCCTGTCGTTGACCTTCCGGATCGACGGCGGGCCGTGGTTCGACATCGACGCCGCCGACATCGCCTCCTATCTGGTCACCATCGACCTGCGCCGGGCCACGCTGACCCGCGACCTCGTGTTCTGCGACCCCACCGGGCGCAGGACCCGGATCATCCAGAAGCGCTTCGTCGCGATGCACCTGCCGCACGTGGCCGCCATGGAGACGACGGTGGAACCGCAGAACTGGTCGGGCCAGTTGGAGTTCCGTTCGCTGATCGACGGCGACGTGGCCAACCGCGGGGTGGAACGGTACCGCGACCTGTCCTCGCGCCACCTCGAGGTCGTCGAGACCAGGGCACTGTCCGACGACTCGGTGTTGTTGAGCGCGGAGACGGTGGAGTCGCGAATCCGCATCGCCGTCGCGCTGCGCACCCGCGTGCGCGGCGAACCGGGCGCCCGGCGCAGCCCGTGCACCGGGGATCTCCGCGTCGGCCATGACGTCACCGTCGAGGTCGGCGAGGGCCGGAGCGTCACGCTGGACAAGGTGGCCACCGTCTTCACCAGCCGTGATCACGGCATCTCCGGGCCGGACGCCGCGGCCGAACGCGAGCTGATCCGGGCCGGTGGGGTGCCCGACCTCGAGGTCGGCCACCGGCTGGCGTGGGCACACCTGTGGGAGCGGGTCAACATCGAGCTGGCCGACAACACCGACCTGTCGCGCATCGTGCGGATGTATCAGCTGCATCTACTGCAGACGGTGTCCCCGCACACCGCCGATCTCGACGTCGGGGTGCCCGCCCGCGGGTTGCACGGCGAGGCCTACCGCGGACACGTGTTCTGGGACGAGCTGTTCGTGTTCCCGGTGACGAACATGCGGCTGCCGGAGGTCACCCGTTCGCTGCTGAGGTACCGGTATCGCCGGCTGCCCGAAGCGCGCCGGGCGGCGGCGCTGGCCGGTCATGCCGGAGCGATGTTCCCCTGGCAATCGGGCAGCGACGGGCGCGAGGAGAGCCAGCAGCTGCATCTGAATCCGCGCTCCGGGCGGTGGAACCCGGATGCCAGCGCCCGGGCGCATCACGTCGGCATCGCCATTGCCTACAACGTGTGGCAACACTACGAGGTGACCGGTGACGGCAGCTTCCTGATCGACTACGGGGCCGAGATGCTCGCCGCGATCGCCCGGTTCTGGGTCAGCCTGGCCCACCTCGACGAGGCCAGGGGCCGGTACGTGATCCGCGGCGTCATCGGCCCCGACGAGTTCCATTCCGGTTATCCGGGAAGAGATTTCGACGGCATCGACAACAACTCCTACACCAACGTGATGGCGGTGTGGGTGATCCTGCGTGCGTTGGAGGCCCTCGAGCGGATGCCGCTGTACTACCGGCTGGCGCTGCTGGAGAGACTGGGGATCACCGATGAGGAGCTGTGCCGCTGGGAGGACGTCAGCCGGCGGATGTTCGTCCCGTTCCACGACGGGGTGATCAGCCAGTTCGAGGGCTACCAGGAGCTGGCCGAGCTGGATTGGGACGGTTACCGTGCCCGCTACGACGACCTCAAGCGGCTCGACCGCATCCTGGAGGCGGAGAACGACAGCGTCAACAACTACAAGGCGGCCAAACAGGCCGACACGTTGATGCTGTTCTACCTGTTGTCCGCCGACGAGCTCTACGAGCTCTTCGACCGGCTCGGCTACCCGTTCACCCCCGACCAGATCCCCAGGACCATCGACTACTACTGCTCCAGGACGTCGCACGGCTCGACGTTGAGCGCCCTGGTGCACGCATGGGTGCTGACCCGCGGCAACCGGCGCGTGGCGATGGGGTACTTCGAGCAGACGCTGGCCTCCGACATCGCCGACGTCCAGGGGGGCACCACGGCCGAGGGCATTCATCTGGCGGCGATGGCGGGAAGCATCGACCTGGTGCAGCGCTGCTTCACCGGGCTGGAGATGCGGCGGGACCGCATCGTGGTCGGACCGATGTGGCCGCCGTCGCTGGGCACCCTCGAGTTCACCTTCCGCTACCGCGGTCATCGGCTCCGGCTGGCGGTGACCGGGCGTACCGCGACGTTGAGCGCCGAACCGGGCGATGCCGCCCCGGTGATGGTGCAGTGCCGTGACGACTGCCGGACGCTGGCGGCGGGCCGCACGATCGTCTTCGCCGACTGAAGGCCGGATTGTCGTCTTCGTCGACTGAAGGCCGGATTGTCGTCTTCGTCGACGGAAGCCGGATTGTCGTCTTCGTCGACCGGAGCCGGATTGTCGTCTTCGCCGACGAGATACGGGACTTCCGTCCCTAGTGACGGCCCGGCCACCGTGGTCTGCTACAGAAGCAGGCACCGGCCGGGTCCAGGGCCGGCGCGCCCAGCGAGCGGAGGCGCATCATGACAACCGCGCGACGGGCTGCGGGCAACACCCCGCGGCGGGTCTTTCGCGATCGACGCGAGGCGGGCCGGGTACTGGCCGGTCTGCTCGCCGGCTACCGGGGCCGGGAGGGCGTGGTCGTGCTCGGTCTGGCGCGCGGCGGGGTCCCGGTGGCCTGGGAGGTGGCGGCGGCCCTCGGGGCTCCGCTGGATCCGTTCATCGTGCGCAAGCTGGGTGTTCCCGGCCATGAGGAGTACGCGATGGGCGCGCTGGCCAGCGGTGGACGGGTCGTCCTCAACGACGACGTCGTGCGGGCCGCCGGGATCACGCCCGAGCAGTTGCGCGAGGTCGCCGAGCGGGAGGGGCGCGAACTGCAGCGCCGTGAGGCCACGTACCGCGGTGGCCGCCCCCCGCTGGAGGTGGCGGGCAAGACGGTCATCCTGGTCGACGACGGGCTGGCCACCGGTGCGAGCATGTTCGCCGCGGTGGGGGCGCTGCGCGACCGCGATCCGGCCGAGATCGTCGTCGCCGTTCCCGCGGCCCCCGAGTCGACCTGCCGTGAGTTCGCCGGCCTGGTCGACGAGGTGGTCTGCGCGTCCATGCCGACACCGTTCCTCGCGGTGGGCGAGTCGTTCTGGGACTTCCGTCAGGTCACCGACGACGAGGTCCGGGGTTTGCTGGAGACCCCGACCGGGCAGGAACAGGAGGTTCCGGCAGCCGAATCGCCCGCGCAGGTCATCGCGCGGTGTGCCGTCGAGGCGCCGTCGGGCGTGCCGCCGTCCGCTGCGCTGGAGGCCATCGTCGGGGATGCCCGCATCGTCCTGATCGGCGAGAGCTCGCACGGGACCGACGAGTTCTACCGGGCCAGGGCGGAGATCACCAAGTGGCTGATCGAGGAGAAGGGGTTCTGCGCGGTCGCTGCCGAGGCGGACTGGCCCGACGCCTATCGCGTCAACCGCCACGTCCGCGGGGTCGGTGACGATGCCTCGGCGGACGCGGCGCTTTCCGGGTTCGAGCGCTTCCCCGGATGGATGTGGCGCAACACCGCCGTCCGCGACTTCGTGGACTGGCTGCGTGACCACAACGCCGGCCGACGGTCGGCGGGCGAGCGCGAGACGGGGTTCTACGGGCTGGATCTCTACAGCCTGCACCGGTCGGTCCGCGAGGTCATCGCGTATCTGGACACCGTCGATTCGGCGGCGGCGCAGCGGGCGCGGGAACGCTACGGGTGTTTCGACCACACCGCGGCCGACGACGGGCAGGCCTACGGTTACGCCGCCGCGTTCGGCGCCGGGCCGTCCTGCGAACGGGAGGCCATCGATCAGCTGGTCGATCTGCAGCGCAACGCGCTGGACTACCTGCGTCGCGACGGGATGCTGGCCGAGGACGCACTGTTCTACGCCCAGCAGAACGCCCAGACCGTGCGCAACGCCGAGGTGTACTACCGCGCCATGTTCGGGTCACGGGTGACGTCGTGGAACCTGCGGGACCGGCACATGGCGCAGACGCTGTCGGCGCTGCTGGCCCATCTCGACCGGCACGGTAGCGCTGGAGGCGCCGATCCGGCCCGGATCGTGGTGTGGGCGCACAACTCTCACGTCGGGGACGCCCGGGCCACCGAGGTCGGCGCGGACGGCCAGCTCACCCTGGGGCAGCTCGCGCGTGAACAGTACGGCGACGCCACCCGGCTGATCGGTTTCACGACCTACACCGGCACGGTCACCGCGGCTACCGAATGGGGTGGCCCCGCCGAGCGCAAGGTGGTGCGGCCGGCGCTGGCCGGCAGCATCGAGGACCTGTTGCACGACGCCGACAGGTCGCCGTTCGTGGTGTCGCCGTTGCTCGCCGGTGAGGCCGCCGGGCCGTTGGACGCGGTGCGACTCGGGCGCGCGATCGGCGTGATCTACCTCCCCGCCACGGAGCGGCAGAGCCACTACTACCACGTGCGGCCGGGTGACCAGTTCGACGCGATCATCCACATCGACACGACCACGGCCCTGGAGCCCCTGGAGGTCACCAGCCTCTGGGTCGCCGGCGAGACGCCCGAGACCTACCCGAGCGGCCTGTGAGCGGGTCGTCGATCGTCACCCTGACGATGAACCCCGCACTCGACATCACCACCGATGCCGACGAGGTGCGGCCCACCAGCAAGATCCGGTGCGTCGCCGACCGGTGCGACCCCGGCGGCGGGGGGATCAACGTCGCGCGGTTCGCCCATGTGCTGGGCGCGTCGGTCTCGGCCGTCTGCACCGCGGGCGGCCCGGCCGGCGCCCGGCTCGTCGAGCTGCTCACGGCATCGGGTGTGGCGAACATCGCGGTGCCGATCCGCGGATCGACCCGCGAGAGCTTCACCGTCAACGAGCGCACCACCGGCCTGCAGTACCGGTTCGTCCTGCCGGGCCCCGCGCTCACCCTCGCCGAGCAGGCGCAATGCCTCGACGTCCTGCGCAGCGCCGCGGCTTCCGCGGAGTTCGTGGTGGCCAGCGGAAGCCTGCCACCCGGTGTCGCCCCGGACTTCTATCAGCGTGTCGCGGCGGTGTGCCGGGACGCCGGCGCGCGCCTGATCCTCGATTCGTCCGGCGGCGGGCTGGCGCACATGCGCGGCGGGGTGTTCGTGCTCAAGCCGAGCGTGCGTGAGCTGCGGGAGTGCTTCGGCCACCCGCTGAAGACCGAGTCCGAGCAGTTGGCCGCGGCCCGTGAACTCATCGAGCGGGGAGTGACGGAGGCCGTGGTGGTGTCACTGGGAGCCGACGGCGCCCTGCTGGTGACCCGGCGCGAAAGCCTCCGGTTCTCGGCCATCCCGGTGCACGCAGTCAGCGGCGTCGGTGCCGGTGACGCGATGGTCGCGGCGATCACCGTCGGGCTGAGCCGCGGCTGGCCGCTGCGCGAGGCCGTGCGGTACGGCATCGCGGCAGCGGCGGCCAAACTGCTCACCGTCGGCACCTCGGCCTACGTCCGCGCCGATGTCGAACGCTACTTCGGTATGGTCGCGATGCCGTCGGAGATATCGGAGGTGCCGGAAGCGGTCCAGCCGTCCGGAGCGCCGGAGATGCAGCCCTGCCTGGACTGACCGTCGGGTGGGGCGGAGTTCCGCGTCAGCGGTGGTCGTCCTCGTGCCGAAGTGCGATGGCCAGCAGCTCGTCGCGAACCGTGGAATCCGGCAGTGCATTGATCCGCGCATAGAGGCGACGTCGATCGACGGATCGCTTCAGGTCTGCGCGAAACTGCGCGAAGGACATGGTGACTCAACTCCTTGATCGGTCCCCGGATTGCGGGGATCTGTTTGCTGTTCCGCTGATCCCGATGGGGATCACCCATCAGTGGAACACCTCGATGGTCCTTGTTAATTCTGGGTAAATCAACTTTGGCGGTGTGAGATTGGCTACATGTGACCAGATCTGGATGAGGGCCCGGCGTTGGTGCGGGGGTGAGGGTGAGGTGGCGTACCTGCCGGCGGTGGTGTGACCGCGGTCGCGTCGACCGGAAGGTTCCGGTGTCCATGTTTGCTGTGTGATTTGTCAGGGCACGGCGGGATGCCGGCCGTCGGCCGGGACGCGCGCTCACCCCGCCGCCACGGCCTGTTGTAATCTCGCCGCATGGAATTACTACGGTCTGTAGTTGTCCTGCTGCACATCATCGGCTTCGCCGTCACATTCGGGGCGTGGGTGGCCGAGGCGGTGGCGGGGCGGTTCCGGGTCACCCGCCTGATGGACTACGGGCTGCTGGTATCCCTGCTCACCGGCCTGGCATTGGCCGCGCCCTGGCCCGCCGGAATCGAGTTGAACTACCCCAAGATCGGCCTCAAGCTGGTGATCCTGGTGATCCTCGGCGGCCTGCTGGGGATGGGCGGCGCCCGCCAGCGCCGCACCGGTGAACCGGTGGCCCGGGGGGTGTTCGTCGCGGCCGGGGTGCTGGCGTTCGCCGCGGCCGCGGTCGCCGTGCTGTGGTGAGGCGCGAAGCTACTGCTCACCCAGGCCCATCAGCTCGGTGACGCCGTGGTCGCGGCCGGCGGTGTAGCCGCCGTCCACCGCGATGGCCTGTCCGCTGACGAAGCTGGCATCCGGCGACACCAGGAACGCCGCGACCGCGGCCACCTCGTCGGGCCGACCGAACCGCCGCAGCTTGTGTTCGTGCCGCAGGCCCTCCCTGGGGCCGTCCATGCCCGGGATGCCCATCACCGACTCGAACAACGGCGTCTCGATGAACCCCGGGCAGATGGCGTTCACCCGAATGCCGCTGGGCCCGTAGTCGATTGCCGCATTCTTGGTCAGCAGCACGACACCGCCCTTGGAGGCGTTGTACGCGCTGCCGCCGGCGGTGCCCTCGAGGCCCTCGATGCTCGACAGCGTGACGATCGCGCCGCGCTCGCCGCCGCTGCGCGGCTGCGTCATCATCTGCGCCAGGGCCGCCCGCATCACCAGGAAGGTGCCCTTGAGGTTGACGTCGAGCACCCGGTCCCACTCCTCGTCGGGCAGCAGGTGCACCGGGCCGCCGCCGCCGACGCCCGCCGAGTGCACGACGCCGTCGAGCCGGCCCGTCGCGGCGAGCACCGCGTCCACCGCACGCGCGATGGTCGCGGCGTCCAGCACGTCGCCGGTCAGGTAGGTGAAGCCCGAGGGCAGATCGGGTGCGTCACCGGCCAGATCGATCCCGACGACCGCGGCGCCCTCGTCGAGCAACCGGGCGGCGGTGGCCCGCCCGATGCCGGATGCCGCGCCGGTCACCAGAATGCCTTTGCCCGCAAGACCGTTCATCGTCGCTCCCCGTGCTGGTCTGGCATCGGGCAAGTATGGCCCACCGGCCTGTCGGCGCGGGGGTGTTCGTGCGCCGGGGCCCGCTCGTGGGCGCCGACCGGGCGCCGTCGTACGCGACATGCCGCGCGCGGTCGTGCAGACACGCGCGCTCGGCCGGTGGAGGGTGGGTCTTACCATCCGAGGATGAGCTCTGTGTCCCGGCAGTTCGTGACCGACGGGCACGGCGGGGTGCGGATCGCCGCCGACCGTTTCGGAGACCCGGGTGCGCGGGCGGTGGTCTTCCTGCACGGCGGGGGCCAGACCCGCCGCTCGTGGGGCAGGGCGGCGGCGGCCGTCGCCCGGCGCGGGTGGCAGGCGGTGACCGTCGACATGCGTGGTCACGGCGAGTCCGACTGGTCGCCCGACGGTGACTACCGGGTGTCCAGCTTCGCCGCCGACATCCAGGCCATCCTTGCGACGTTGCCGGCCCGACCGGTGCTGGTGGGGGCGTCGCTGGGCGGGCTGACCTCGATGCTGCTCGCCGGTGAGCTGGCCCGCGGGATCGCCGCCGCGGTCGTGCTGGTCGACATCGTCCCGGACATGGACCCGTCCGGCGCCGAGCGGATCCACGCGTTCATGGCCGACAAGATGGTCGAGGGCTTCGGCTCGCTCGACGAGGTCGCCGACATGATCGCCGAGTTCAACCCGCATCGGCCCCGGCCCGCCGATCTGGACGGCCTGCGCACCAACCTGCGCCGCAGGGGAGACCGCTGGTACTGGCACTGGGACCCGCAGTTCATCGACGGCTCGGCGGTCTTCCCGCCGATGGAGGTGGCCGACACCGACCGGCTGCACGCCGCGGTCGCAGCCATCCTCGACGACGGCGTGCCGATGCTGTTGGTGCGCGGCCAGGTCAGCGACCTGGTCAGCCGGCAGCGGGCCGACGAGTTCCTGGCGCGTTTCGACCAGGTCGAATTCATCGACGTCGAGGGTGCCGGGCACATGGTGGCGGGCGACCGCAACGACCTGTTCGCCGACGCGGTGCTCGGCTTCCTGGACCGGTGCGGCGCCGGCGAACCCTGACCTTCCATCAGCGGAACTCGCTACGGTCTGCTGCCTGCCGCGGGTGGCCGGTGCGACGCCCGTCATCGCAGCGAAACGACGACCTTGCCCCGTGCGGTGCGGTCCTCCAACGAGGCGATCGCCTCTGCGGCCCGCTCGAGTGGGAACACCATCGGCTCGGGGGCGCTGACCGCGCCCGAGGCCAGTAGCGGCTCCAGGTCGGCCCACTGCTCCTGCAGGTAACCCGGGTGTCCCGCCGTCCAGGCCCCCCATCCCACGCCGACCGCGTCGACATTGTTGAGCAGCAGCCGGTTCACCTTGACGGTCGGTATCTCACCGCCGGTGAAGCCCACCACGAGCAGTCGGCCGCCGGGCGCCAGCGAGCGCAGTGAATCGGTGAACCGGTCGCCGCCGACCGGGTCGACGACGATGTCGACGCCGCGGCCGCCGGTCAGCTCTTTGACCGCGTCCTTGAAGCCGTCGGCGAGCACCACGTCGGAGGCGCCGGCCGCGCGCGCGACGTCGGCCTTCTCCGTGCTGCTGACCACCGCGATGGTGCGGGCAGCGCCGAACGCGGGCGCCAGCCGCAGCGTGGAGGTTCCGATGCCGCCGGCGGCCCCGTGCACCAGCACCGTCTCGCCGGGCGCCAGCCTGCCCCGGTTGCGCAGCGCGAAATGGACCGTCAGATCGTTGAACAACAGCCCGGCGCCCGCCTCGAAGGACACCGAATCGGGCAGCTTGAACACCCGCTCGGCCGGCAGAGCCACCACTTCGGCCATCGCCCCGCACAGCATCGTCAGGCCGGCGACCCGGTCGCCCGGGGCAACGGGTGCGTCGCCGGGCGCGCTACGCACCACCCCGGCGATCTCGGCGCCCGGCGTGTAGGGCATCGCGGGCTTGTACTGGTAGAGCCCGCGGGACTGCAGCGCATCGGGAAAGGCGACCCCGGCGGCGTATACGTCGATCAGCACGCTGCCGTCCCCGCCGGTGGGTTCGGCGATGTCGACGAGCTCGGCGGCCTGTGGCCCGTCCAGCCTGGCAATCTGTATCGCTCGCATCCGACCATTTAACTGCACGGGTGTCGGGCGTCCCGGGGCGGCGTCCGGCGGTAAAGTCGGCTTCCCGGCCGATTCGATGGCAACGTCGCCAGCAACCGAGGAGCACGCCGATGGCACGAGGTGGTGCCGACCGACTGCGCGGCGGGTTCGCGCCCGCGCGAACCCTTCCTCCCGGCCGGATCGTCGACGTGCGCTCCGTCGACGGGGTGCGCCTGCACGCCGAGGTGTTCGGTCCCGAGGACGGCTACCCGGTGGTGCTGGCGCACGGCATCACCTGCGCGCTGCGGGTGTGGGCGTATCAGATCGCCGACCTCGCCGAACATTACCGGGTGATCGCGTTCGATCACCGCGGCCACGGCCGAAGCTCGGTTCCGCCGCGCCGGGGCGGCTACACCATCGACTACCTCGCCGCCGATCTCGACGCGGTGCTCGACGCGACGCTGCGGCCCGGCGAACGTGCCGTCGTCGCCGGTCACTCCATGGGCGGGATCGCGATCACGTCGTGGGCCGAGCGTCACCCGCACCTGGTGGCCCAGCGCGCCGATGCGGTGGCGCTGATCAACACCACCACCGGCGACCTGCTGCGCAACGTCAACTTCCTGCCGGTGCCCGCCCAGCTCGCCCGGGCCCGGGTGCGTGCGGCCGGAACGCTGCTCAAGGCCTTCGGTGGGGCGCCGCTGGTGCGGGTGGCCGACCGCCCGAGCCGGCGGTTCGTCTCGACCATCGCGGTGGGCCGTGACGCCGACCCGGCCATCGTGGATTTCGTGTTCGAGTTGTTCAACGCCACCCCGCCCGCCGGGCGCGGCGGCTGGGCGCGGGTGCTGGTCGATCATCTCGGCCCGCAGCACATCGGGATGAGAAACCTGACCGTGCCGACGTTGGTGATCGGCAGCCAGAAGGACCGGCTGTTGCCGATGGTGTCTTCCCGGCGCATCGCCGCCACCGCGCCCAACCTGGCGAGATTCGTCGAGCTCACCGGCGGTCACTGCGCCATCCTGGAACGCCCCGTCGACGTCAACGAGCAGTTGCGCTGGCTGATCGACTCCGTGGGTCAGGCGCGCCGGGCGAGTTCCTGATGCGCCTCGGCGGCGGCCCGCCGGCCTGAGCGCACCGCACCGTCGAGGAACCCGGTCCACCGGTCGGCGGTCTCGGTGCCCGCCCAGAAGATGCCGTCCACCGGTTCGTGCAGGCAGCGCCCGTGGCTGGTCCACGCCCCGGGTGGCACCGCGGCGGTGGGGCCGCCCGGGGCGAACCGGTCGGCGCCCCAGCGGTGGTCGAGGTAGTCCACCGGGCGCAGCGCGGCATCGCCGAACAGCGTGGCGAAACCGGACAGTGCGGACTCGCGCCGCTGTGCGTCCGGCAGCGGGTCGAATGTCCGGGCGTCGGTGAACCCGAGCAGGATGCCCGGGCCGGAATCGTCCGGGCTGACGTCGAACGTGATGAACACCGGGCCCTCGTCGGACAACGCCTCGCCGGAGTGGCCGTCGGCCCGCCAGAACGGTGTGTCATAGGCCGCGTAGGCCTTGCTGAGGTTGCCCTGCGGCCAGTGCCGGTGCAGTTCGGCGTGCCGGGGCGGTAGTGGCGGATCGAACTGGATCGCGGCGCGATGCGCCGGCGGGACGGCCACGACCACCGTCCGGGCGGCGAAGGCGCCGCGCGGAGTCGTCACCGTCAGGGTGTCGTCGGCGCCGCGGCGGATGCACCGCACCGGAGCGTCCAGCACCACGCGCTCGCCGAGCTGCCCGGCCATCCTGACCGCGATCTGCTGGGTGCCCGCCGGGAACCGGTCCTGCTGGGCGCCGCCCTCGACGTCGAGCATGCGGTCCAGCCCGCCGGCCGCCTTGACGTAGCGCACCGCGTGCAGCATCGACACGGTGTCGGGTTCGGCGCCCCACGTGACCCGCGACATGATCGCCATCAGATCCCGGGTGGAGGCGCCGGCGCCCACCGAGCGCAGCCACTGCTCCAGCGACACGGCGTCCAGGCCTGCGGCCAGCGGCGAGATCCACGGCTCGGCGACCGGAACCTTTCTGCTGACCCGGTCGAAGCGCCACTGGATGCGGGAGACGTCGAGCAGTTCGATGATCGACAGCCGCGGGATCGTGCTGCGGTAGGAGCGCACCTTGCCGCGCCAGCGGATCAGGTTCTTGCCGCGGCGGAAGGTCGGCACCGATTCACAGCCGAGCTCGGCGGCCAGCTCGGCCACCGCGTCCTGTGTCGGCCCGACGAAGGTGGCACCGAGGTCGACCGGTACGCCTGCCAGCGTCGCGGTCAACGAGCGCCCGCCGACCCGGTCGCGGCCCTCGAGGACGACGACGTCGCGCCCGAGCCGGGTCAGTTCCCGGCCGGCGGCGAGTCCGGCGAATCCCGCCCCCACGACGACAACGTCGAGAACATCGGCAACGTCCCCCATGCCCCCATCTTGGCGGATTCGGCGACGACTCCGGGCAGAACACGTCGGGTAGCGACGATTCGCACACCGAAATCGCTTAGGGTCGGGGTTCGTGCGGGTGATGACGGCCCTGTTCGGGCCCACCGACGCGGTCGACCGGGCCCGGGCGCTGCGCGAGGCCGGCGCCGCCGGGGTGTTCACCTTCGAGGGGCCGCACGACGTGTTCACGCCGCTGACGCTGGCATCGACGGTCGGCGGGCTGGACCTGATGACCAACGTCGCGATCGCGTTTCCCCGCAACCCGATTCACCTCGCCCACCAGGCCGTCGACCATCAGCTGCTGTCCGGCGGCCGGTTCACCCTGGGGCTGGGCACCCAGATCCGCACCCAGATCGAGAAGCGCTTCGGCGCCGACTTCGACCGCCCGGTCGCCCGGATGCGCGAGCTGGTCGGTGCGCTGCGGGCGATCTTCGCGGCGTGGAGTTCGGGGGAGCGTCTGCGCTTCGCCGGCGAGTTCTACCGGCACACGCTGATGACGCCGACGTTCAGCCCGCGGTCGGACTTCGCGCCGATCCCGATCTACGTCGGGGCGCTCGGGCCCCAGCTCACCCGGATGACCGCCGAGGTGGCCGACGGGCTGCTGGTGATGCCGTTCGGGTCCAAGCGCTTCCTGCACGAGGTCACCCTGGCCGCGGTCGCCCGGGGCCTGGCGGCGGCCGGACGGGACCCGGGCCGGTTCGACGTCGTCCCGGAGATCATCGTCTCGGTGGCCGGAGAACCCGGAGCCGAACCCGACCACGCCGCCGCGCGCCGGCTGCTGGCGTTCTACGGGTCCACCCCCGCCTACCGGCCGGTGCTCGACGTGCACGGCTGGGGTGACCTGCAGCCCGAGCTCAACGCGCTGTCCAAACAGGGGCGATGGGCCGAGATGGGCAAGCTGGTCGACGACGACGTGCTGCACACGATCGCGGCCTGCGGCAGCCCGGCCGAGGTGGCCGCGCACATCCGCGACCGGGTCGACGGCGTCGCCGACCGGGTCTGCCTCTATCAGCCGGGGCCGATCGCGGTGGATTCATTGAGCCAGATCATCGACGCGCTGGGGTAGTGGGCCATATCGTGGTACGTGGCCGGACCAAGGGAGGTTTGCAGGTGCACCAGCACGATTCATCGGCGGAATTCTCGGACGTGCTGATCATCGGCGCGGGGATCTCCGGTATCGGGGCCGCCTACCGCATTCAGGAACGCAATCCGCAGATGACCTACACGATCCTGGAGCGGCGCTCGCGCATCGGCGGCACCTGGGATCTGCACCGCTACCCCGGCATCCGCTCGGACAGCGACATCTTCACGCTGTCGTTCCCGTGGGAGCCGTGGGCCCGCCCGGAGAACGTCGCCGACGGCGCGGACATCCGCGAATACCTGGTCGAGACGGCCCACAAGCACGACATCGACCGGCACATCCGCTTCGACACCCGGGTGGTGTCGGCCGACTGGGACTCGGCGACCGACACCTGGTCGGTGCTCACCGAGTGCAACGGCACCCCGCAGACCCTTCGGGCCCGGTTCCTGTTCTTCGGCACCGGTTACTACGACTACGACGAGCCCTACCGCCCCGAATTCCCCGGCCTGGATTCCTTCGCCGGCCCGGTGGTGCATCCGCAGCACTGGCCCGAGGAGCTGGACTACGCGGGCAAGAAGGTCGTCGTGATCGGCAGCGGGGCGACCGCGATCAGCATGATCCCGGCGCTCGCGCAGCGCGCCGGGCACGTCACGATGCTGCAGCGCTCGCCGACGTATCTGCTGTCCGGGCAGCGCGTCAACCCCGTCGTGAACCTGTTGCGCAGGGTGCCGCCCCGCCGGCTGGGCTACCGGCTGGCCTGGCTGTACAACGTGGTGTTCATCGTCGCCGTCTACGCGCTGGCCCAGCGGGCGCCGCGCCTCATGCGGCGGATCATCCGTGCCGTCGCGAAGGGCTACCTGCCGGAGGATTATCCGGTCGACGTGCACTTCAAGCCCGAGTACGACCCCTGGGATCAGCGGATGTGCCTGATCCTGTCCGGCGATTTCTACAACTCGATCGCCGAAGGCCGGGCCGAGGTGGTGACCGACCGGATCGACCACATCGACGACTCCGGCGTGGTGCTCCGCTCAGGAGCGCACCTGGATGCCGACATCATCGTCACCGCCACCGGGCTGCGGTTGCAGGCCCTCGGTGGGGTCGCGCTCAGCGTGGACGGCGACGAGGTCAAACCGGCCGACCGGTTCGTCTACAAGGAGTACCTGCTCGAGGACGTGCCCAACCTGGCGTGGTGTGTGGGCTACATCAACGCGTCGTGGACGCTACGGGCCGACCTGACCGCGCGCGCGGTGGCAAAGCTATTGGGCTACATGGATTCTCACGGCTACACCCACGCCTACCCGCACCTCGGCGACGAACCGATGGGGGAGAAGCCGGCGTGGAACCTCAAGGCGGGCTATGTGCTGCGGGCACCGCACGTGCTGCCGAAATCGGGGACGCGGCGGCCGTGGAATGTGCGGCACAACTTTGTCCTCGACTCGATCGAGCACCGGTTCGACCGGATCGACGAGTCGATGGTCTTCGGTCGCACGCGGGTGGAGGCAGCCAAGACTGCGTAGCCTTTCTCCCCCCGCCGAAATGGCATTCCGGCAGGGGCGCTCTCGACTTTTCCCTGCCGGAATGCCATTTCGGCGGCCTCGGCGGGCCGTCAGGGCGCTACCGACAGCCAGTCGGCGAAGCCCGACGGGTCGTGGCGGCCCAGGGCGCCGTGCTCGAACAGCCCCCACCCCTCGTGCTCGGTGCCGTCGGCGTCCCGGCAGACCGCCCGGCCGACGTGATCGATGACGCCGAACCCGGCCCGCCCGACGATCGCCGGATCGGTCATGTCGTAGGTGAGGCGTTCGGTGAAGTTCTCGCCCTTCCACACGCCGTGCAGCCAGTCGGAGTCCCCGCCGTAGCCGCCGCCGACATGGATCGGCAACGGCAGTTTGGACTCCACGTCGAAGCGCAGCGGCGCACCGGCCGTGTCGGTCGCGTCGATCGTGGCGCCGGTGGGGATCCGGGTGCCGGAGCGGTAGTGGATCTTCACCCGCGGCCAGCCCAGCTGCTCGACGCGGCCGTCCTTCCAGATCCGCGTGCAGTCGTTGAGCGACCGGAACCCGTGCGGGTCCTCCTGGATGATGATGACGATGCCGAAGTCGTCGAACGCCATCGGCACGTAGAGCCACCACATTCCCTCGAACGGCGGGTCGTCGGGCCGGCCGGCGGGTTCGGGCTCGCCGATCGGCCGGATGCCCCAGGACCGGTCCCGGGTGCCGATCCAGCGGGCCGGGTCGACGGCGATGTCCTCGCCGTCGATCGACAGCCGGCCGCTCCACGTGCCGACCTGCGCGAAGCGCTGGGCGTCCAGGGTGATCCGGTTGCCGCGCCGCATGATGTGCGGCTGCTCCTGGACGACGTCGAACAGTCCCTCCCAGGTCAGATCTGCCGCGATGCCCTCGGTCTCGTCGAGGACGATGCGCAGCTTGCGCAGCGGTTCGATCACCTCGATGCGGTAGTCGCCGACGTGCTGGTTCAGCCGGTCCTGGTCGATGGCGTCGGACAGGTGCACCGCGGTCTGGGTGTCACCGCGTCGTACCAACAGGAACGCGTCCTTGACCCCGAGGTTGGGGTAGTAGCCGATTCCGGTGATGACGAAGACGTCCCCGGTGCGGTCGTGGGCGTTGTAGTAGGCCCGGTCGTAGAAGTTGCGGTCCGACGAGCCGGGCCAGGCAATCGGCTGCGGCACCTGATGTACCGGGTATTCGTCCATGGGTCCGAGCATCAGCCGGCCTCTCCGATCATTCGTTTCAGCAGTGACGCGTGGTAGAAGAGCGTCTCGATGTCCTCGGGCCGCTCGATCTCGCCGAAGTGCACCCGTCGTGCTCCGGTGCGCATGAACACGCACGCCCACACGACCCCCGAATAGACGTAGAACCAGTGCAGGTCGCCGAGCGTGATGCCGGTCATGTCACGGTAGGTGGCGCGCACATCCTCTTCACGCAGGAAGCCGGGCATGCCGGGCAGTCCGGCGAGCTTGGTCAGCTCCTGGAAAACCATGTGCGCGTAGCTGATCCACGCCACATCGAACTCGCGTGGGCCGACGGTCGCCATCTCCCAGTCCAGCACCGCGACAGGAGTGAAGTCCCGGTACATCACGTTGCCGATGCGCGAATCGCCCCACACCAGAACGGGTTCGGTGGCGGCGACGTCGTCCGGGAAGTTCTCCTCCAGCCACCCCAGCGCGCGCTCGACCAACCCGGAGCGCCCGATGTCGGGCACGCTGAAGGCGTACCAGTGCTTGAGCCACGCGAAGTGTCGGTGCAGCGCGGTCTCACCTGGCGGGTCGGTGTCCTGCAGGAACCCGAAGATGTACTGCGCGTTGGGAATCGAGTGCAGCTTGGCGAGCACCTCGACGGTGTTGTCCTGCAGTCGGCGTTGTTGGTCGGGGGTGGCGTCGTAGAGCCAGTTGTCGCCGAACGTGTAGGGCATGACATCTGGGGGCACAACACCGTCGATGCGGTCCATCAGGAAGAACGGCCGGCCCAGTACGTCCCCGGTCGGTTCCAGCCAGCGCACCGGGGGTACCGCGACGTCGGTCAGCTCGGCCACCAACCGCATCACCTCATGCTGATGGTCGAGGCGGTAGTGCTCGAAGACGGGGATGTCGGCGTCGCTGGGGGCCACCCGGGCCACCCACTGCCTTTCGACCGGGCGCCCGTCCTCCAGCCACCGTCCGGACAGTAGGATGGTCTCCGAGGACATGCCGTTGGAGTCGACGCCGCTTTCGACGGTGATCTCCGGAGTCCTGTCGGGAAGCAGCTTCGACAGCCACTGCGACAGGGCCGCGGGCACGTTCGTCAGGTCGCGACTGGACCTCTGGAGCCGTCCGACGTCCTCGACGGCTGGTTCACTGGGCACGGACCGAATCCTTCCCGCCACAATTACGATACCGGGGGTAGCGATATGAAAGCAGACCCGTTGTCGGCTGACAAGACCCCGAGCGCAGGCCGCCCGCGGGATCCGCGTATCGACGCTGCCATATTGCGCGCGACCTCGGATCTACTTGTCGAAATCGGATACTCGAACGTGACGATGGCCGCGGTGGCCGAACGCGCGGGCACCACCAAGACCGCGTTGTATCGCCGGTGGTCGAGCAAGGCCGAGCTGGTGCACGAAGCCGCCTTCCCGGGTAGCCCGTCGGCGATCCAGACCCCGCCCGGCGACATCGCCGCCGACCTGCGCGCGATGGTCGGGGCGGCCCGCGACGTGTTCACCAGCCCGGTGGTACGGGCCGCGCTGCCCGGGCTGATCACCGACATGTCGGCCGACGCCGCGCTGAGCGGCCGGGTCAGCGCGCGTTTCGGCGATCTGTTCGCCGCGGTCCGGGCACGGCTGCACGACGCCGTCGAACGGGGTGAGGTGCGGGCCGATGTCGAACCCGACCGGCTGGTCGAGCTGATCGGCGGCGCGACCCTGCTGGCGGTGCTGCAGTCGTCCGACGACCTGGCGGCCCCGTCATGGGTGGACGACACCGCCACGATCCTGCTTCGCGGGGTGCTGGCCCCGTAGGCCGAGCGCGCGCGTCTGCGCGGCGGCGCGCCGCGCCGGCCGTGCAGCAGCGCGCGCTCGCTGGGCTCAACGGGGCTCGATCTGCTCCTTGTTGTGCTGCGCCACAGCGTTGAACCGGATGTCGAGGGTGTCGAAGTCGCGGTGCTGGGCGAACGCGATCGTCTCCTCGGCGGCCAGCGCGGGATCGAGCACGGCAGCAGCCCCGGTGGTGTAGATCTCCTTGAGGCTGCGCATCGTCGGGCGCGGGACGTCGGCGATCTGCGCCGCGAGCCCGACGGCGCGCCCCAGCAGGTCCGCGTGGGCCACCACCTCGGTGACCAGCCCGATCCGTTCGGCGCGCGCGGCGTCGACGACCTCGCCGGTCATCGACAGCCGTCGTGCCATCGCGGCGCCGACCAGCTGGGGCAGCCGCGCGGTCATCCCGCCCCCCGGGAGGATGCCGACCCTGGCGTGGGTGTCGGCGAACACGGCCCGCTCCGACGCGATGAGGAAATCGCAGCCCAACGCCATCTCCAGGCCGCCGGTGAAGGTGGCGCCGTTGATCGCGCCGACGATCGGGGTGCGCATGTTGGCCACCGCGGCGATGCAGCTCTGCGAGCGGAACTCGGCGAAGTACGACAACCCGTCGCGGGCCGCCTCCTTGAGGTCGACGCCCGCACAGAACGCGGGGTCGGTGCCGGTCAGTACCACCGCGGAGACCGCCTCGTCGTCGTCGGCGGCGGTCAGGGCCGCATACGAGGCCCGGATCAGGTCGCGATTGAGCGCGTTGCGGGCGGATGGCCGGTTGAGGGTGATCACCCGCACGCCGCCCTCGTCGGCGGTCAGCACGAGTTGCTCGGTGGTCATGGCTAATTCGTATCAGAGCAGCCGTGTCACAGGAAGTGGTCGGCCGAGTTGGCGAGATCCAGCAGCGGCTGCGGCAGCGCGCCGAGCGCGAACGTGACCGCCGCGGTGAGGGTGACGACCGCGGTGGTCAGCGCGCTGGGCAGCACCACCGCCGGAGCGTCCTCGGGCGGGTCGGTGAAGAACATCAACACGATCACCCTGACGTAGAAGTATGCCGCGATCGCGCTGGCGATCACGCCGACCACCACCAGCGGAATCGCCCCACCCTCGCCGGCGGCCTTGAACACCGCGAACTTGCTGACGAACCCGCTGGTCAGCGGGATCCCGGCGAAGGCCAGCAGGAACAGTGAAAAGACGGTAGCGACAAGGGGATAACGCTTGCCCAGCCCCGCCCAGCGGGCCATCGCGGTGTCCTCCTCGCCGGCGCCGTCGCGAACCAGGCTCACCACGGCGAACGCGCCCACGGTGGAGAAACCGTAGGCGAACAGATAGAACAGGGTCGACGACAGCCCGGCGGCGTTGCCGGCGATGACACCGGTGAGGATGAACCCGCTGTGCGCCACCGCCGAATAGCCCAGCATCCGCTTCACGTCGGTCTGGGTGACCGCGGTGATCGTGCCGATCACCATGGTCAGGATCGCGATCGCCCAGAGCACCGGCCGCCAGTCGTCGCGCAGTTCGGGCAGTGCGACGTAGAACAGGCGCAGCATCGCGCCGAACGCGGCGATCTTCGTCGCTGCGGCCATGAACGCCGTGATCGGCGTCGGGGCGCCCTGGTACACGTCGGGGATCCACGAGTGGAACGGCACCGCACCGACTTTGAACAACACGCCGACCAACAGCAGCCCGGCGCCGATGAGGGCCAGCGAGGTCTTGCCCGAACCGGCCGCCACCGCTTCGGCGATGCCGTCGAGGCGAAGGGTGCCCGCATAGCCGTACAGCATCGCCGCGCCGTACAGGAAGAACGCCGACGAGAACGCGCCCAGCAGGAAGTACTTCAGCGACGCCTCCTGAGACAGCAGCCGCCGCCGCCGGGCCAGCCCGCACAGCAGGTACAGCGGCAGCGACAGCACCTCCAGCGCGATGAACATCGTCAGCAGGTCGTTGGCGGCCGGAAACAGCAACATGCCGCCGACGGCGAACATGGTCAGCGGGAAGACCTCGGTCTGCACCGCACCGGCCTTGGTCGCCAGCTGTTCGGCCACGCTGCCGGGCACCGCCGAGGCCTGCGGGGTGAACGCGTCCAGTCCCCGGCCGTCGCCGGCGTCCCGGTCCGGTGTGGGGATGCGGCGTTCCGCGATCAGCAGGATGCCGAGCACGGTGACCAGCAGAATGGTTCCCTGCAGGAACAACGCGGGCAGGTCGATGGCGACGGCGCCCATCACCGCGCTGAAGCCATTGCCGCCGTGCAGATCCCGGGCCAGCGCCAGGACGGCGACGAAGGCGGCCGCCAGGCCCGCGAGGCTCAGCGCGATCTGGGCCGGGTAGCGCAGCCGGCGCGGCAGGAATGCCTCCAGCAACACGCCGAGCACCGCCGCGCCCAGCACGATCAACATCGGTGCGAGCAAGGAGTATTCGACGTCGGGCGTGGGCAGGGTCATCGCACCGGGCCTTCCGCGATCCGGGGTGCCGGGTCGGTCTGTTCGATCGTGGTCAGCGTGTGGGCCACCGCGGGGTCGATCACGTCCAGCGCGGGCTTGGGATAGAACCCGAGCACCAGCAGCAGTGCGATCAGCGGTGCGACCACCACGAGCTCGCGGGGCGCCAGGTCACGCATCCGGGAGCTGCCGTCGGCGAGATCGTGCGGCAGTGGTCCGGTCATCATCCGCTGGTACATCCACAGCACGTAGATCGCGGAGAGCACCAGTGCGCCGGCCGCCACCACACCGAACACCGGATAGCGGGTGAACGTGCCGATCAGCACCAGGAACTCGCTGATAAAGGGCGCCAGTCCGGGAAGTGCCAGGGTGGCCAGACCGGCCACCAGGAAGGTGCCCGCCAGCACCGGCGCGATCTTCTGCACCCCGCCGTAGGCGCTGATGAGCCGAGTTCCCCGCCGGGACACCAGGAACCCGGCGATCAGGAACAGGGCGGCGGTGGAGATCCCGTGGTTGACCATGTACAGCGTCGACCCGGCCTGCCCCTGGGACGTCATCACGAAGATGCCGAGGATGATGAACCCGAAGTGGGATATCGACGTGTAGGCGATCATCCGCATGACGTCGATCTGGCCGATCGCGACCACGGCGCCGTAGATGATGCCGATCACCGCCAGCGTGATGATCAGCGGACTGAACAGGGCGGCGGAGTCGGGGAACAACGGCAGGCAGTACCGGAGCATGCCGAACGTGCCGACCTTGTCCATGATCGCCATCATCAGCACCGCGCTGGCCGGCGTGGCCTGCACCGCCGAGTCGGGCAGCCACCGGTGCAACGGCCACAGCGGCGCCTTCACCGCGAAGGCGAACATGAACCCGCCGAACAGCAGATGCATCACCATCGGGTTCACCGCGAACGAGCCGTCGGCGACCGCGGCGACGATCTGGCGGAAGTCGAACGTCCCGGCGGCGAACGCGTCGCTGCCCGATGTCGCCACGTACAGGCCGACGACCGCGGCGAGCATGATCAGACCGCCGAACAGGTTGTACAGCAGGAACTTCACCGCCGCCCTGCTGCGATCCTCGCCGCCGAACCCGCCGATCAGGAAGTACATCGGGATCAGCATGGCCTCGAAGAACACGTAGAACAGCAGGATGTCCAGCGACACGAGCGAGATCAGCACCATGCCCTCGACGGCCAGCGTCAGCGCGAAGTAGATGTGCGTCGAGCGCCCGCCCCAGCTCTGCCGGTCACGCGCGTCGTTCCAGCCGGCGACGATCAGCAGCGGCACCAGCACCGCGGTGAGCACCACCAGGGCCAGCGCGATCCCGTCGACGCCGAGGATGTAGCCGGTGCCGAAAGACGGTATCCAGCGGTAGGATTCGACGAACTGATACTGCTCGCCGGATGGATCGAAGCCGATCGCCACGACCGCGGTGACCGCCAGCACCACCAGCGACACCACCAGCGACACCCACTTCACCAGGCCGCGTGCGGTCGCCGGCAGCAACATCACCGCTGCCGCGCCGAGCATCGGAACGGCCCACAACACCGTCAGCCAGGAAAACGATGTCACCACAGGTTCACCGCCAGGATCGTCGCGACGACCAGCGTCGCGCCCACCAGCATTGACAACGCGTAGGACCGGGCGAAGCCGGTCTGCGCCTGCCGGAACAACTCCGAGATGCGACCGACGCCCGACGCCAGCCCGCCGGCCACCCCGTCGACGACCTCGTCGTCGATCTCGACGAGCTCCTCGGTGAAGACCTGCCCGGGCCGCATGAAGACCGTCTCGTTGAACGCGTCGCCGTAGAGGTCGTGGCGGGCCGCCACGGTCAGCGCGTTGCCGGTGGGGGGCTGTTCGGGCACGGGCCGGGTGGCGTACATGCGGTAGGCGATCACGATGCCGACCGCGACGACCGACAGCACGATCGCGGTGAGCACCCACACCGGCATCACGTGGTGGATCTCGCCGGCGCCGACGACCGGTTCGAGCCAGTGCTCGAGCGTGCCGCCGACGGCCAGCGCGGCACCGGCGGTCACCGAGCCGACCGCCAGCAGGATCATCGGCCAGGTCATCACGGCCGGGGCCTCGTGCGGATGCGCGTTGTCCGCCCAGCGTTTGGGCCCGAAGAACGTCATCAGCATCACCCGGGTCATGTAGAACGCGGTGATCCCGGCACCGGCGATGGTGGCCGTGCCCAGGATGATGCCCTTGGCGCCACCGGATCCGAGGGCGGCCTCGATGATGCCGTCCTTGGAGAAGAACCCGGCCAGCGGGGGGATCCCGATGATGGCCAGATACCCCAGCCCGAAGGTGGCGAAGGTGATCGGCAGCGCGGTGCGCAGCCCGCCGTAGCGGCGCATGTCGACTTCGTCGTCCATGGCGTCATGACCGATCCGGCGCCGAGGAACAGCCCGGCCTTGAAGAAGCCGTGGGTCAGCAGGTGCATGATCGCGAACGCATAGCCCGCCGGGCCCAGCCCGGCGGCCAGCACCATGTAGCCGATCTGGCTCATCGTGGAGGCGGCCAGCGCCTTCTTGATGTCGTCCTTCGCGCAGCCGATGATCGCGCCGAACAGCAGGGTGACCGCCCCGACGACGACGACGGCGGTCTGGGCGTGCGGGGCCAGGTCGAACACCGGCGCCGAGCGCACGATCAGGTAGACCCCGGCGGTGACCATGGTGGCCGCATGGATCAGCGCGGACACCGGGGTGGGACCCTCCATCGCGTCGCCGAGCCAGGACTGCAGCGGCACCTGGGCGGATTTACCGCAGGCGGCCAGCAGCAGCACCAGGCCGATCCCGGTCAGCATCGCGCCGGACAGTTCGGGGGCGGCGCCGAACACCGCGTCGAAGGAGACCGCGCCGACGGCGGTGAACATCAGCATCAGCGCGATCGCCAGGCCGATGTCGCCGACCCGGTTGACGACGAACGCCTTCTTGGCCGCCGTCGCGGCCGAGGGTTTGTACGACCAGAACCCGATCAGCAGGTAGGACGCCAGGCCCACGCCTTCCCAGCCCACATACAGGCCCAGGTAGTTGTCGGCGAGCACCAGCAGCAACATCGCGGCCAGGAACAGGTTCAGGTATCCGAAGAACCTTCTGCGGTCGGGGTCCTCTTTCATGTAGCCGATGGAGTAGATGTGGATCAGCGAGCCGACACCGGTGATCAGCAGCGCGAAGCACATCGACAGCTGGTCGAGCTGAAGGCCGAAGTCCACCCGCAGCTCCCCGACGGGCACCCAGCTGAACAGGGCTTCGTGAACGGCGCGGTGTTCGGCGTCGCGGCCGGTCATGTCGACGAACAGCACTGCGGCGCAGGCGAACGACGCCAGCGCGGCGCCGGTGCCCAGCAGATGGCCCCACCGATCGGACCGGCGGCCGGCCAGCAGCAGGATCGCCGCCCCGGCCAGCGGCAGGGCGATCAGCAGCCACACGGGTAGCGTCATCGGGGCCTCAGTGTTTGAGCAGGCTGGCGGCGTCGACGTTGGCCGAGCGCCGGGTCCGGAAGATGGTCATGATGATCGCCAGGCCGATCACGACCTCGCAGGCGGCGACCACCATCGTGAAGAACGCCACCACCTGCCCGTCGAGGTGCCCGTGCATCCGGGAGAACGCGACGAACGCCAGATTGGCCGCATTGAGCATCAACTCCACACACATGAACATCACGATCGCGTTGCGCCGCAACAACACCCCGGCCGCGCCGATCGTGAACAACAACGCCGACAGATACAGATAGTGGTCCGGGCTCACTTCTCCTCCCCGTTCGAGTCGGGCACGGGGCGCACCTGCAGGATCGCGCTGACCGACAGCTCCGAACCCGAGCCGTCGGGCAACCGCGCCGGGACGTCGACGGCGTTGTGGCGCGCGTAGACCCCGGGATTCGGCAACGTCGTCGGGTGCCCACCCGGGGCGAACCGCTCGATCGCCAGCTCCCGCTGGGTCTTGCGCCGGCCGAAGCGCTCCCGGTGCGCCAGCACCATCGCCCCGAGCGCCGCGGTGATCAGCAGTGCACCGGTCAGCTCGAACGCCCACAGGTAGCGGGTGAAGATCAGCGCGGCCAGACCCTCGACGTTGCCGCTGCCATCGACATTGCCGCCGCCCTCCCCGAGACCGGGGATACCTGCCGCCGACACGCTGCCGATTCCGGCGATCAGCAGCACGCCGAACCCCAGACCGATGACGATCGCCGCGATGCGTTGCCCCCGAAGCGTTTCCACCAGTGACTCCGACGAGTCGACACCGATCAGCATCAGCACGAACAGGAACAGCATCATGACCGCGCCGGTGTACACCACCACCTGGACCACCCCGAGGAACGGGGCACCCAGGGTGATGTAGAGGATCGCCAGCGCGATCATCGTCGTCGCGAGCGCGATCGCCGAGTACACCGCCTTGGGCGCGGCCACCACGCCCAAGGCCCCGATCACCGCCACCGACGCCAGCAGCCAGAACGCGATGGTCTCGATCATCGCGTCTCCTGGTGGAGGGGCTTGACGTTGCCGAGGTAGTAGTCGTCATCGGTGGCGCCGGGGGCCATCGGGTGCGGGGGCTGCTGCATCCCCGGTTCCAGGGGGGCGAGCAGCTTGTCCTTGCCGTAGATCAGGTCGGAACGGTTGTCGTCGGCCATCTCGTAGTCGTTGGTCATGGTCAGTGCGCGGGTGGGGCAGGCCTCGATGCACAGCCCGCAGCCGATGCAGCGCAGGTAGTTGATCTGGTAGACCCGGCCGTAGCGTTCGCCGGGTGAGTAGCGTTCGGTGTCGGTGTTGTCGGCGCCCTCGACGAAGATCGCGTCGGCCGGGCAGGCCCAGGCGCACAGTTCGCAGCCGATGCACTTCTCCAGGCCGTCGGGGTAGCGGTTGAGTTGGTGGCGGCCGTGGTAGCGCCGGGCCACCGGGCCGGGTTTCTCGGGGTACTGCTCGGTGACCGGTTTCTTGAACATCGACCCGAAGGTGACGGCGAATCCCGCGATGGCGTCGAGGAACTTAGGCATGGGCTTGCTCCCTGGTTCGCTCCGGCAGCGGCGGCACCGGGTAGGCGCCGGTGTCGGCCGCCGGGGTGGGTGGTTCGGCACTGCGGCGCAGGCGTCTGGCGTGCAGCCGGCGCCACGCCAGCACCGCCGCGGCCGCGCCCAGCACCGCGGCAACGCCGATCAGCGTGGTGATCCAGGCCTGGTAGCCCTCGTTGCTCAGGGTGTGGGTGACGGCGACGATCATGATCCAGCCCAGTGAGGCCGGGATCAGGATCTTCCAGCCCAGTGCCATGAACTGGTCGTACCGCAGGCGGGGCAGCGTGGCGCGCAGCCACATGAACACGAACAGGAACATCCACACCTTGGCGGTGAACCACAGCAGCGGCCACCAGCCGGTGTTGGCGGCGTCGATGATGCTGATCGGCCAGGGGGCGTGCCAGCCGCCGAGGAACAGGGTGGTGGCCAGCGCGGAGACGGTGGTCATGTTGACGTATTCGGCGAGCATGAACATCGCGAACTTCAGCGACGAGTATTCGGTGTGGAAGCCGCCGACGAGTTCGCCCTCGGCCTCGGGCAGGTCGAACGGTGCCCGGTTGGTCTCGCCGACCATCGCGGTCAGATACACCAGGAACGAGGGCAGCAGCAGGACGACGAACCAGGTGTTCTCCTGGGCGGCGACGATACCCGAGGTCGACATGGTGCCCGAGTAGATGAACACCGCGGCGAACGACAGCGCCATGGCGATCTCGTAGGACACCACCTGCGCCGAGGAGCGCAGCCCGCCCAGCAGCGGGTAGACCGATCCCGAGGCCCAGCCGGCCAGCACGATGCCGTAGACCCCGATGGAGGTGACGGCCAGGATGTAGAGCACGGCCACCGGCAGGTCGGTCAGCTGCAGCGCGGTGCGGTGGCCGAACACGGTGATCTCCCCGCCCAGCGGGATGACCGCGAAGGCCATGAACGCGGGGATCACCGAGATGACCGGTGCGGCAAGGTAGATCGGTTTGTCCACGCCGGCCGGGATCAGGCCCTCCTTGAGGGCCAGCTTGACGCCGTCGGCCAGCGACTGCAGCAGCCCGCGCGGGCCGACCCGGTTGGGCCCGAACCGCATCTGCATGCGGCCCAGGATCTTGCGCTCGATCAGGATCGCCGCCAGCACCGTCAGCACCAGGAAACCGAACACGCCGACGGCCTTGGCGAGGATCAGCCACCACGGGTCGTGGCCGAACAGCGTGGGGTCGGGATAGGTCATGCGGGCCCCCGTCCGATCGACACGACCGCACCGGCGGTCACCCCGAGCGCGCCGTGCACGTCGCTGCCGGGGGAGTTCAGCGGCAGCCACACCACCCCGTCGACCATGTCGATCACCTCCACGGGAAGCGTGACGGCTCCCCGTTCGGTGCCGACGGTAACCGGATCGCCGGTGGCCGCGTCGATTCCGGCGGCCGTCGCCGCCGACATCCGCACCACCGCCGGCCGCGCCGTGCCGGCCAGGTACGGTTCGCCGTCCTGCAGGCGGCCGGCGTCGAGCAGCAGGCGCCACCCGGCCAGCACCGCCTGCCCGCGGCCGCAGTGCTGCGGCGCCGCCGGGACCTGCGGAGCCGCCGGTCGTTCGCCGGACCACAGGCCGAACCGGGCACGTTCGTCCTCGGCCGCCGCCGCGGTCGGCAGGCCCAGCGCCACACCCATCTCGTCGGCCAGGAAGTTCAGCACCCGTAGGTCGGGCACCGCGTTGGTGTGCAGCGACGGCTCGAACGCGCGGCGGCGGCCCTCCCAGGTGAGGAACGATCCGGCCTTCTCCACCACCGGCGCGACGGGGAACACGACGTCGGCGCGTTCGGTGACCGCGCTGGCCCGTAGTTCCAGGCTCACGACGAACGGCGCCGCATCGATCGCCGCGAGGGCGGCGTCGGGATCGGGCAGGTCGCCGAGCTCGACCCCGCCCACCAGCAGGGCGGCCAGGTCACCGCCGCGCGCCGCGGTCAGGATGGCGCCGGTGTCGCGGCCGACCGTTGCGGGCAATTCGTCGACGTGCCAGTCCGATGCGGTCAGCCGGCGGGCGGCCTCGTCGGCGACCGGGCGTCCGCCGGGTAGCAGGCCGGGCAACGCGCCGGCCTCGACCGCGCCACGGTCCCCGGCCCGGCGCGGGATCCACGCCAGCCGCGCTCCGGTCTGCTGTGCCAGCCGGATCGCCGCCGACAGCGCGCCGGGTGAGGTGGCGAGCCGTTCGCCGACCAGGATGATCGACCCGGGCGTGTTCAGCAGGTCGTGGTCGGCCAGCCCCGCCAGCGCCTCGGCCTCGCCGCCGGGTGCCGCGGCGATCAGCGTCGCGGACAGCTTGGCCAGTCCGCGGCCGGCCAGCGGTGCGATCGACAACACCTCCAACCCCCGGCGGCGCACGGCCTTGCGCAGCCGCAGGAAGACGATCGGCGACTCCTCTTCGGGTTCGAGGCCGGCCAGCAGGACGGCCGGCGCGTTCTCCAGGTCGGTGTAGGTCACCGTCATCGGCCGGCCAGCGACGGCGGACGCCAGGAACCGGGCCTCCTCGTCGCTGTGGGGGCGGGCACGGAAGTCGATGTCGTTGGTGTTCAGGACGATTCGGGCGAATTTGGCGTAGGCGTAGGCGTCTTCGACGGTGGCGCGGCCGCCGACCAGCACCCCGGTGCTACCTCGCGCGGCCAGAAGTCCCGTTGCGGCCACGGACAGTGCCTCCGACCACGAGGCCGGGCGCAGGGTGCCGTCGTCGCGGACCAGCGGTGTGGTGATGCGGTCGCCGGTGGTGGTGTAGGTGAACGCCCAGCGGCCCTTGTCGCAGTTCCATTCCTCGTTGACCTCGGGGTCGTCGCCGGCCAGGCGGCGCAGCACCTTTCCGCGCCGGTGATCGGTGCGCTGGGCGCACCCCGACGAGCAGTGTTCGCAGATGCTCGGGCTGGAGACCAGGTCGAACGGGCGGGCCCGGAACCGGTAGGCGGTGCCGGTGAGGGCGCCGACGGGGCAGATCTGCACGGTGTTGCCCGAGAAGTAGGACCGGAAGGGTTCACCGGGGGCGATGCCGACCTGTTGCTGGGCGCCGCGTTCGAGCAGGTCGATGAAGCGGTCGCCGGCGATCTGGTCGGAGAACCGGGTGCAGCGGGCGCACAGCACGCAGCGTTCGCGGTCGAGCAGCACCTGGCTGGAGATGGCGATCGGTTTGGGGAAGGTGCGTTTGACGCCTTCGAAGCGGGTTTCCGGGCGCCCGTTGGACATGGCCTGGTTCTGCAGCGGGCATTCGCCGCCTTTGTCGCAGATCGGGCAATCCAGTGGGTGGTTGATCAGCAGCAGTTCCATCACGCCGTGCTGGGCCTTGTCGGCGGCCTCGGAGGTGAACTGGGTGCGCACCGCCATGTCCGGCGCCACGGTGGTGGTGCACGACGCCAACGGTTTGCGCTGACCTTCGACCTCGACCAGGCACTGGCGGCACGCGCCGACCGGGTCGAGCAGCGGGTGATCGCAGAAGCGGGGGATCTGCACCCCGATGAGCTCGGCGGCCCTGATCACCAGGGTGCCTTTGGGAACGCTGATTTCGACATCGTCGATGGTCAGGGTGACGATTTCCACCGGTGGTGCGTCACGGCGGTCCTCGGCCAGGGTCATGCGCCCACTCCTTGCGGTGCGGCCAGCATGGCGGCGTACGGGTCGAACGGGCATCCGCTGCCGAGGTGTGCCCGGTATTCGTCGCGGAAGTACTTCAGCGAGGAGGTGATCGGGCTGGCCGCGCCGTCGCCGAGTGCGCAGAACGACTTGCCGAAGATGGCGTCGGCGATGTCGAGGAGTTTGTCGAGGTCGGCTTCGGTGCCGTCCCCGGTTTCCAGCCGCTGGTAGATCTGGGCCAGCCAGTAGGTGCCCTCCCGGCAGGGGGTGCACTTGCCGCAGGATTCGTGGGCGTAGAACTGGGTCCACCGGCGCACCGCGCGCACCACGCAGGTGGTCTCGTCGAAGATCTGCAGCGCTTTGGTGCCCAGCATCGAGCCGACCGAGGCCATCCCCTCGTAATCCAGTGGCACGTCGAGGTGTTCGGCGGTCAGCAGTGGTGTCGAGGACCCGCCGGGCGTCCAGAACTTCAGGCTGTGCCCGGCCCGGATACCGCCGGCGTAGTCGAGCAGCTCGCGCAGCGTGATGCCCAGCGGAGCCTCGTACTGGCCCGGGGCGGCCACATGACCGGACAGCGAGTACAGCGTGAACCCGGGCGACTTCTCCGAACCCATCGACCGGAACCAGTCCACCCCATTGAGCATGATCGGCGGCACGCTGGCGATCGATTCGACGTTGTTGACCACGGTCGGGCACGCGTACAGTCCGGCGACCGCCGGGAAAGGCGGCCGCAGCCGCGGTTGGCCGCGCCGACCTTCCAGCGAGTCCAGCAGCGCGGTCTCCTCGCCGCAGATGTAGGCGCCCGCCCCGGCGTGCACGACGAGCTCGAGGTCGAAACCCGAACCGTGGATGTCGTCGCCGAGATGGCCCGCGGCATAGGCCTCGGCCACCGCGGCCTGCAACCGCCGCAGCACCGGCACCACCTCACCGCGGACATAGATGAACGCGTGGTGCGCCCGGATCGCATACGCCGCGATGATGACGCCCTCGACCAGGAAGTGCGGGGTGGTCAGCATCAGCGGAATGTCTTTGCACGTACCGGGTTCGGACTCATCGGCATTGACGACCAGATAATGCGGCTTGGCGCCCGCACCCTCATCCCCCTGGGGAATGAACGACCACTTGGTGCCGGTCGGAAAGCCCGCGCCGCCGCGGCCGCGCAGGCCGGAATCCTTGACCGTGGCGATGACGTCGTCGGGGCTCATCGCCAGGGCGCGTTCCAGGGCGCGGTAACCATCGTGGCGCAGATAGGTTTCCATCGACCACGGTTCGGGGTCGTCCCAGAATCGGCTCAGCACAGGGGTCAGCGGCGTCGTCACGAATCCGCCGCCCGCTCATCGGTGACCGGTGCCGCCATGCCGTGTTCCTTCGCGAACCGCAGGCCGGCCAGCGTCGCCGACCCGGCGGGCGCACCCGGATCGGCGGTGTCGGCGTGCGGCAGCCCGGCCAGCGTCCGCGACGTCTCCCGGAACCCGCACAGCGCTGCGCTGCGCGACGGCGCCGGAGGTTGTCCCGCACGCAGCGAATCGACGAGATCCTTTGCCGTGGTGGGTGTCTGGTTGTCGAAGAACTCCCAGTTGATCATCACCACGGGGGCATAGTCGCAGGCGGCATTGCATTCGATGTGTTCGAGCGTGACCGTGCCGTCGTCGGTGGTCTGCCCGGGAGCGATGCCGAGGTGATCGGTCAGCGCTTCGAGGATGGCGTCGCCGCCCATGATCGCGCACAGCGTGTTGGTGCACACACCCACCAGGTAGTCGCCGGTCGGGGTGCGCCGGTACATCGAGTAGAACGTCGCCACTGCGGTGACCTCGGCGTCGGTGAGGCCGAGTTGGTTTGCACAGAAGGCGATTCCGGCCGGGGTGAGGTAGCCGTCCTGGGCCTGTACCAGATGCAGCAGCGGCAGCAGCGCCGAGCGGGGCTGCGGGTAGCGGGCGATGATCACCGCGGCGTCGGCGGCCAGGCGGGTGGTGACCTCGGCGGGGTAGTCGGCCGGCCCGTGGATCGGGGGGCCGGGTTCGTCGGGCCGCTGCCCGAGTTCGAGAAACACGCTCACCTGTGCTGTCTCCTCTTCGCGCAAGCGCTCATCGGCGTTCTGTTCTTCGCGCAAGCGCTCATCACCGGTCCACTCCGCCCATGACCGGATCGATCGATGCCACCGCCGCGATCGCGTCGGCGACCATGCCGCCCTCGCACATCGCGGCGACGGCCTGCAGGTTGGTGAACGACGGGTCGCGGTAGTGCACCCGGTAGGGCCGGGTGCCGCCGTCGGAGACCATGTGCACCCCGAGCTCACCGCGCGGCGACTCGACCGCGACGTAGACCTGTCCGGCCGGCACCCGGATACCCTCGGTGACCAGCTTGAAGTGGTGGATCAGGCCCTCCATCGAATGGCCCATGATCTTGGCGATGTGTTCGGGGGAGTTGCCCAGACCGTCGGGTCCGAGCTTGAGGTCGGCAGGCCAGGCCAGCTTCTTGTCGGTGATCATCACCGGCTGCCCGGACGTTCGCTCGAGCCGGTCGATGCACTGTCGCACGATCTTGAGCGATTCGTGCATCTCCTTGACCCGGATGAGGTACCGGCCGTAGGAATCGCAACCGTCATCGGTGACGACGTCGAAATCGTAGGTCTCGTAACCGCAATACGGTTGGGCCTTGCGCAGGTCATGGGGCAGGCCGGTGGAGCGCAGCACCGGGCCGGTGATCCCCAGTGCCATGCATCCGGTCAGGTCGAGGTAGCCGATGCCCTGGGTGCGGGCCTTCCAGATGTAGTTCTCGTTGAGCAGGTCCTCCATGTCGCGAAGGCGCCTGGGCAGCAGGTCCATCAGTTCGTGCAGCTGGGGCATCGCCTCGGCGGGCAGGTCGACGGCCACACCGCCGGGGCGGATGTAGGCGTGGTTCATCCGCAGCCCGGTGATCGTCTCGAACACCGACAGGATCGACTCGCGCTCCCGGAACCCGAGGAACATCGCGGTCATCGCCCCGAGCTCCATGCCGCCGGTGGCCAACGCGACCAGGTGGCTGGAGATGCGGTTGAGCTCCATGAGCATCACCCGGATCACCGAGGCGCGTTCGGGGATGTCATCGGCGACATCGAGCAGTTTCTCCACGCCCAGGCAGTAGGCGGTCTCGTTGAAAAACGGTGACAGGTAATCCATGCGGGTCACGAACGTCACGCCCTGCGTCCAGGTGCGGTACTCCAGGTTCTTCTCGATGCCGGTGTGCAGATAACCGATGCCACAGCGGGCCTCGACGATGGTTTCGCCCTCGATCTCCAGGATCAGCCGCAACACGCCGTGGGTGGAGGGGTGCTGGGGACCCATGTTGACCACGATGCGTTCCCCGGCGTGCTCGGCCGCATTGCGCCGTGCCGCGGTCACCACGGTGTCCCAGTCCTGGCCGCCGACGACGACCACCCGTTCGGGCGGTGATGGGGACTCGGTCATCAGCTGTAGGCCCTCCGCTGATCGGGCGGGGGAATCTGGGCGCCGTGGTACTCCACCGGCACACCGCCGAGTGGGTAGTCCTTGCGTTGCGGATGGCCGACCCAGTCGTCGGGCATCTCGATGCGGGTCAGTGCCGGGTGCCCGTCGAACACGATGCCGAAGAAGTCGTAGGTCTCGCGTTCGTGCCAGTCGGTGGTCGGATACACCCCGAACAGCGACGGAATGTGGGCATCGGCATCCGGGGCGGCGACCTCGACGCGGATGCGGCGGTTGTGGGTGATCGACATCAGCGGATACACCGCGTGCAGTTCGCGGCCGCGCTCGTCGGGGTAGTGCACCCCACTGACCCCCAGGCACAGCTCGAAACGCAGACCGGGTTCGTCCCGCAGCACCCGTGCGACCGTGACCAGATGCTCGCGCCGCACCTCCAGGGTCAGTTCGTCCCGATACACCACGATCCGTTCGACCGCGCCGGCGAAGGTGTCCTCGCCGAGTGCCGCGGCCAGTGCGTCGACGACGTCGTCGAAGTACCCGCCGTACGGGCGCGCGGATCCGCCGGGCAGCGCGACCGGACGCACCAGTCGCCCGTAGCCCGACGTGTCGCCACTGCCGCGGGCACCGAACATGCCGTGGCGCACCCCGATCACCTCGGGCCCGGCATCACCCTGCTCGGCATTCGCCATCCTCTGTTCTGCGCCCTGTTCTTCGCCCGAGTGGCTCATCACCTCAGCAGGCCCTTCAATTCGATCGTCGGGGGCACCGCCAGCGCCGCCTCCTCCGCCTCGCGGACCGCCTCCTCGCGGTTGACGCCCAACGGCATCTCCTGAATCTTGTCGTGCAGCTTCAAGATCGCGTGCAACAGCATCTCCGGGCGCGGTGGACAGCCGGGCAGATAGATGTCGACCGGCACCACATGGTCGACACCCTGCACAACGGCATAGTTGTTGAACATGCCGCCCGACGACGCGCACACACCCATCGCCAGCACCCACTTCGGTTCGGCCATCTGGTCGTAGATCTGGCGCAGCACCGGGGCCATCTTCTGGCTCACCCGCCCCGCCACGATCATCAGGTCGGCCTGGCGCGGGGTCGCCGAGAACCGCTCCATCCCGAACCGTGAGATGTCGAACCGCGGCCCGGCGGTGGCCATCATCTCGATCGCGCAACACGCCAGGCCGAACGTGGCCGGCCACAACGACCCCTTGCGGACATACCCGGCGACCTTCTCCACCGTGGACAGCAGCACCCCGCCGGGCAACCGTTCCTCTAGTCCCACTGAAGGCCTCCCCGGCGCCAGACGTAGGCGTAGGCGACAAACACGACGACCATGAACAACAGCATCTCCACCAGCGCGAACACACCCAGACTGTTGAACGCCACCGCCCACGGGTAGAGAAACACGATCTCGATGTCGAACACGATGAACAACATCGCCGTCAGGTAGTACCGGATGGGAAAGCGCTGTGCCGTGGCGGCCACCGCGGGATCGGACTCGTCCATGGGTTCGATCCCGCACTCGTAGGCCTCGAGCTTGGCGCGGTTGTACCGCCTCGGGCCGATCAGCAGGGCGATCCCCACCGACCCGACGGCGAACACGGCGGCAATGGCACCAAGCACCAGGATTGGCGTGTACAGGCTCATACGGCGCAGGCGCTCCTCGGGGGCTATCGATGTGAGCTAGTCCACAGCCTAGCCTGTTTTCGATGAAGCCCACACATTTTGGTTAGTATCGCCATGTCGGCGTTTTGTGATGCCCTATTGCCTCCAACAGGCAAGGGCGACAAGGCTTTTGATTGTGTTCGGCGCGCCGGGATCCGCTACTCGGCGGTACGTAGCAGCGACGTGACCGCATCGCCCAGCCTGATCGGGTCGATCGGGTGGGGGACCGCCGCCTCGGCGCGCGACCACCGGGCCAGCCACGCGTCGTCGGGGCGGCCCGTCAGCACCAGCACCGGCGGGCAGTCGTCGATCTCGTCCTTGAGCTGCTTGGCGATTCCCATGCCACCGGCCGGGCTGGCCTCGCCATCCAGAATCGCCAGGTCGAAACCGCCCGCATCCATCTGCTGGATCACCATCGGGCCGGTCGCGACCTCGACATAGCTCAGCTCGGGAAGCGCGGGGTGCACCCGCTTGCCGAGCGCGAGCTGCACCTGCTCCCGGGTTCTCGGGTTGTCGCTGTAGACGAGGATCCGCAGCGGGCCGGGCGCCGGTGACGGCCCGGAAGGTGGCACGGCCATGCGCGCGATGTTAGCCGGGCATGAAAACGACGTCCCCGGAAACGGCGGCCTCGTCGGCGACCATTCCGAGCAGGTTGCCGTCCATCCCGAAGGCGTGGTGGTTCGGCGTGGCCGCGGTCGTCACCCGGATCGCTCCGTCGGGGAGGGACTCGAGGCCGGCGGTCGCGTTCACCCCGGCCGCGGCGCCCTTCACCGTGACGCCGATGTGCAGGTCGACGGTGTCCGGCGCGGTCGACACCGCGTCCGTGATGGTCGGATGCTTCTGCGCGTCGAAGTATGCGGGCGAGGCCAGGTGCCCGTCGCGCCTGGCGATGCCGGTGTCCGGCGATGCCACGTCGATCGAGATCGAGCCGAATGTCATTCCATCGCCAGTGATCTGGGCGGATCCACGCACCCTCGAAAAGGTGCCCCGCACGGTCACCAGACCCCACGCCGAACGGCAGGCGAAGGCGACAGTCGACCGCCCGGGATCCAGCCGCTGCCAGTCGAGCACGTCGTAGCGCCGCGCGACGGTGGAATCGATGAACCAGCGGATGACCCGGACCGATCGCTCGCGGCCGTTGGGGCGGTCGTCCCCGCTCTTCCAGACCGTGACCGACGGGTCGAACAGCTGCTCCACCGCGGCGACGTCGCTCCGCTCGATCGCTGCGAACAGCCGGTCGGCGACGTCGAGGACGGTGCTGACATCGGTGGCGGGCATCGTCTTGACCTCAACTCCACTTCAGGTTTAACACTGAAATCATGGACCTGACCGACACACTCTCCCGATTCGACGAGTTCTACAAGAACCAATCCCCGCCGTGGGTCATCGGTGAGCCCCAACCGGCCATCGTCGAGGTCGTACGGGCCGGCCTGATCAGCGGCCGGGTGCTCGACGTCGGGTGCGGTACCGGCGAACACACGATCCTGCTGCGCCGGGCCGGCTACGACGTCGTCGGCATCGACGGCGCGCCCACGGCTGTCGAGCAGGCCCGACGCAACGCCGCAGCACACGGGGTCGACGCCCGCTTCGAGGTCGCCGACGCACTGGACCTCGGCGACCGGCCGGCCTACGACACCGTCGTCGACAGCGCCCTGTTCCATGTGTTCGACGACGAGACCAGGGCGGAATACGTTCGCAGCCTGCGCACCGTCACCCGGCCCGGTTCGACGCTGCATCTACTGGCGCTGTCCGACGCCGGCCGCGGGTTCGGCCCCGAGGTCAGCGACACCACGATTCGCGAGGCCTTCACCACCGGCTGGGTGATCGAAGAACTGGCCGAAACCACCTATCGGGGAGTGGTCGGCGAACTGCACGCCGAGGCGCTGGGGCAACCGGTCGGGACCCGGGTCGACGAACCGGCGTGGCTGGCCCGGATCCGCCGGGTCTGACCTCACGGCGTCTCGTCGTACCCGGGGTGGTCGATGGCGAGTCGATGACGTACCAGCAGCCGGAGGACCTCGAGCACCTCGGCTTCGCGGTCGTCGAGTCGCCCGGAACGGATGGCCTGCGCCAGGGCGGCCTCGTCGGGGAAACCGAGGTCCTCCAGCGCGGCGCGCACCCGACCGGCCGACCGGTCGAGGAGTTCGCGCTCGACGGTGCGCAACACGTTGGCGGCGACCCGGGCGTGAAAGCCCACCTGGCCGTCGCAGGCGGCCCGGACGTCGTTGTCGAGGAAGTCCGCGACCGCGGCCACCAACTCGGCGGCGGTCGGCCTGCCCGACATGGGTGCGCTCATCGCGGACCTCCTCCGGTGAGCAGATCCAACAGATCCCACTCGGTCTCGCTGACCCGGCGCCCGATGGCGGCCAGTTCGACCGACCGGATCTCCCCGGACAGGTGCCGCTCGGCCTGGTAGCGGCAGATGACCCCCCAGCGCAGCGTCGCCACCGTCAGCCACCAGCGGAACGCGTTGCGGTCGAGAGCGGTTCCGGCGGCCTCCTGGTAGGCGTCCAGGAATGTCGAGACGCTGCCCAGGCCGCCGGCGCCCCGTGCGGCCGGGGCGCCGAACCGCCAGGCCCGCACGCAGAACCAGGCCAGATCCTCGTACACCTCGCCGACATGGGTCAGCTCCCAGTCCAGCACCGCGGCCAGGCCAGAGGCATCGACGATGAGATTGCCCATCCGGAAATCGCCGTGCACCAGCCGCATCGGCGAGGGCGCCGGCCTGCTGGTGGCCAGGCGCCGAAACGTCCACTCGAAAGTGGCTGTGGTGTCGCCCATCTCGTCGAGCCGGCGACGCCAGTCGGTCAGCTCGTCGGGCGCGGTCAGCCCGATTCCCTCCGGGTCGGCGCGATGGATGGCGGCCAGCGCCTCGGCGCACTGACGCAGCAGCCGGGCCCGGCTCTCGTCGTCGAGGCTGCGCTGGATCCGCCGGACGATGGTCTCCCCGGCGATGGCGTCGCAGATCAGGTACGGGTTGCCCAGTGCGGCAGCAGAATCGTCGGCGGTCAGGATGTGGGGGACGGGTGCGCCCGCCGCGGCCGCACGGCGCTGGACGGCGGCCTCCAGTTCCATACCGGCGTGCACGTCATCGGGTGCACCGGTGCGCAGGATCAGGGCCCGTGGGCCGTCGTCCATCGCGGTGGCGCTGAACGCCCAGGTCGTGCGGCTCGCACCCCCGGTGAGGCGTTGCAGGTCCGCGACGGTGACCTCGCCCAGCACCGGTCGCAGCACCTCCTCGAGCGACCGTGCCAGCCGGGCGCTCACCTGCGCCCGAAACCGAAGAGACGCTGGGCCACCCGCCGGATCTGGATCTCCTCGGCGCCCTCGGTGATCCGGTAGCGGCGGTGGTGGCGGTAGATGTGTTCGAAGGGTTCGTGTCTGCTGTAGCCCACGCCGCCGAACACCTGCATCGCGCGGTCGGCGGCCTCGCAGACCAGGCGGTTGGCGCGGTAGTTGGCCATCGACACCTTGTCGGAGACCTCCATGTGGTGGTTGCCGTCCAGCTGGCACGCCGCGTAGTAGACCAGCAGGCGCACCATCTGGGCTTCGGTCTGCAGTTCCACCAGCGGCCACTGCACCGCCTGGTTGACGGCCAGCGGCTTGCCGAACACCGAGCGTTCCCCGGCGTAGCCGACGGCACGGTCGATGCAGTGCTGGGCCGCGCCGAGGCTGCTGGCCGCCTGCCGGATCCGGTTCTCGTGCAGGAACGTCTGCCCGACCTCCAGGCCGCGGTCCACCTCGCCGAGCACGGCGTCGGTGGGCACCCGGACATCCTCGAGCAGCACCTCGCCGTGGTCGCTGGGCATGTTGAACGTCCACCAGTAGTACGGCACCGAGAATCCGGGGGCGTCGGTCGGCACCAGGAAGGCGGTGATGCCGCGCGCCTGACCGGGCTCGCCGGAGGTCCGGGCGAACACCAGGTCGTGGGTGGCGCGGTGGACGCCGGTGTTGAAACGCTTGGCGCCGTTGATCACCCACTCATCGCCGGCGAGCTCGGCGCGGGTCTCCAGCCAGGTGGCGTCCGACCCGTGGTTGGGCTCGGTCAACCCGAACGCCATCGACCGCCGGCCGGTGATCAGGGCGTCGGTCCATTCCCTCTTCTGGTCGTCGGTGCCGAACCGGTCCATCATGATCACCTGCGGAAAGTTGCCCACCACCGAGGATTCGTCCTGCAGGTCGTTGTGCAGTCCGAGGCCCTTGTGCGCCAGATGTTCCCGGATCACCGCCATGTCGATGTTGGTGCCGTCGCGACCACCGAACCGGGACGGCAACCCGTAGCGCAGCCACCCGGCGGCGTCGGCGCGCCGGCGCATCTCGCCGAGCAGATCCTCCCACTCCCGCCGCGGGATGCCCCCGTTGTCCCAGTCCGTGCGGGCGTTCTCCCTGCGGTGGTCGAAGTATTGGATGTTGTCGGCCTCCAGCGGTTTGATCTCGGCCTCGATGAATGCGTCCATCTCGGCGAGCACCCCCGGAAGGTGTTCGGGAAGGGTGAAATCCACGTTGATCTCCTCAGCGACGGTCTTGGTTGTCAGTACCCGTAGAGCGTTTTCTTCCAGATCAGCGACAGGGTCGCGATGGCGTCCTTGTCGCTGATGTCCAAACCGAGACCGGAGGTCCCGACGAACACGGTGGTGAAGCTCTCGAACAACAGCGCGATCGCCGCCGCGGTGAACCGGGGATCCAGCTCGCTGCCGTAACCCTGTTCCTGGGCGCGCCGCACCGACGCCGCCACGATGTCCATGCCGAACCGGCGAAACTCGTTCTGCACGGCCGCGAACCGCGGCTGGGTGGCCGCCAACTGGGCCACCGCGATCATGATCCCGATGTTCTGTTTGAACATCGTCCAGTAACCGGTCACCACGGTGGTGAAGAAGTCGACGTCGTCGGGCGATTCGGGCAGCTGGACGCTCAGCCCGGACGGCGTGACGACCTCGTGCAGGAACCGCTCGGCCAGTGCGGCCAGCAGGTCCTCCTTGTCGGCGAAGTAGCGGTAGAACACCGCAGGTGACTTTCCCGCCGCCGACGTGATATCGCTGAGCGTGGTTCCGTGAAAGCCGCGCTCGGCGAACAGCTTCCGGGCAGCCTGCTCGATCGCGTCCCGGGTCTGGCGGCCCTTGGCGCTGAGATGCTCCGGGGCGGGCACCACGGACTAGCCCAGGATCCGGTCGCCGGCGCGCAGCAGCGAGCCCGGAAGTCCGTGGCCGACCACGTCCTGGGCCACCCGCGCTGCCGCGATCGCCGCATCCAGGTCCACATCCACGTGGATCCCGCTGTCGCGCAGCAGGTAGACCAGGTCCTCGGTGGCGATGTTGCCGCTGGCACCCGGTGCGAACGGGCAACCGCCGAGGCCGCCGACGGAGGCATCGAGCCGGGTGATCCCGGCGCCGACCGCGGCGTAGGCGCTGGCAAGTCCGGCGCCGCGGGTGTTGTGGAAATGGGCGCCCAACGGGATGTCGCCGACGCGCGGCCGGACCAGCCCCACCAGCTCGGTGACCCGCCGCGGTGTCGCGGTGCCGATGGTGTCGGCGATCGCCAGCCGGTCGACGCCGGCCTGCACCGCCGCATCCGCGATGTCGAGCACCCGACCGCTGGGCGTCGGGCCGTCGTAGGGGCAGTCCCAGGCCGTCGCGATGATCGCCTCGACGGTGACGCCGGAGTCGTGGGCGATGGCCACGATCTCGGCGATCTGGGCCGTCGCCTCGGCCGACGTGCGTCCCACGTTGGCGCGGCTGTGCGAGTCGGCGGCCGACACCACGTACTCGATCGACCGCAGGCCTGCGGCGATGGCGCGTTTCGCCCCGTTGGGGCTGGCCACCAGCGCGGAGAACTCGATGTCGGGAAACCCGTGCAACGCGGCGGCCAACTCGGCGGCATCGGCGAGCGCGGGCACCTTCGACGGTGAGACGAACGCCGTCGCCTCCATCTCACGAACCCCGGTCGCGGCCACCGCGGCGAGCAGCTCGAGCTTGGCCGACAACGGGATGGGATTCTCGATCTGCAACCCGTCGCGCAGCGACACGTCGCGGATGTCCACATGGTTCGGGAGCTCGTTCACAGCACGCCCTCCGCTCGCAGTTCGTCGAGTTCGGCAGCGCTCCTGCCGAGCAGTTCGCCGTAGATCTCGTCGTTGTGCTGGCCCGGTCGTGCCGAACCGGCGAACCGAATGGTGCCCGGCGTTTCCGACAGGACCGGCACCACACCGGGCCCCTTGACGTTGCGGCCGACCCGCTCGTCCCAGTGGTCGGCGATCATGCCGCGCGCGTTGAGCTGCGGGTCCCGGACGACCTCGGCGACGGTGTTGATCGGCCCCGCGATCACTCCGGCCTCCGACAGGGTCGCGATGATTTCAGAAGGCTCACGTCGGGCCGCCCAATCACCGATGATCTTGTCGAGCTCATCCTGATTGCGGCCGCGTGCAACATGATTGGAGAAGCGTTCGTCGGTGGCCAGATCGGGCTGCCCCATGGCCTGACAGAGGCGCCGGAACACGGTGTCCTGATTGGCCGCGATCACCACCCAGCTGCCGTCGGCGGTCGGGTAGATGTTCGACGGTGCGATGCCCTCGAGCCGGGTCCCCGACGGGCCGCGCACCACCCCGCCGACGTCGTAGTCGGGAATCGTCGACTCCTGAACGGCCAGACAGGCTTCCGTCAGCGCCGCGTCCACGACCTGGCCCTCACCGGTCACGGTACGGCGGTACAGCGCGGCGAGCGCGCCCTGCGCGGCGAACATTCCGGCCAGGCTGTCGCCGAGGGACAGCGCGAGCCGCGGGGGCGGGCCACCGGGGAAGCCGTTCATGTGGCGCAGCCCGCTGGCGGCCTCTGCGACCGAGGCGTATCCGGCCTTGTGCGCCTCCGGGCCGGTCTGTCCGTACCCGGACACCCGCACCAGGATGACGCCCGGATTGCGTTCCCGCAGAACGTCGTATCCGAGGTTCCATTTCTCCAACGTGCCGGGCCGGAAGTTCTCCACGATGATGTCGGTGCGCTCGACGAGGTCGAGGAACAGGTCGCGCCCCGCGGGCACCCGCAGGTTCAGGGTGACCGCCTTCTTGTTGCGCGCATGCACGGTCCAGAAGAAGTGCTGCCCGTCCAGCTCGGCCTGTCCCCAGGTCCGCAGCGGGTCGGGGGAGCCCGGCGGCTCGATCTTGATGACCTCGGCGCCCATGTCGCCGAGCAGCCGGCCCGCGAACGGTCCGGAGATCAGCGTGCCGACCTCGACGACGCGCACGCCGTCCAGCGGTCCGGTGGGCGTCATTAGGGCCTCGCGAAGTCGTGTCGCACCAGCCAGTCGGTGACGATGCCCACCGCCTGGCGCAGTTTGTCGCGCTGGTCGGGCCCCGCGTAATAGTGGTTCGCGCCGGGGATCTCGTGTATCTCCTTGTCCGGATGGCCGATCGCCTCGAAGATCCTGCGGGTGTGGCTGGGAGTGCAGGCGTCGTCGGCGAGGTTCCCGATCACCAGCGACGGGACGGCGATGTCGGGCCCGCAGGCCACCGCGTCGCCATGGGCGTCGTCGTAGCTCCACTGCGAGAGCCAGCTGCGCAGTGTGCAGAACCGCGCCAGGCCCACCGGGCTCATGTTCACCACCTGAGGATCGCCCAGGTAGCAGGTTCCCGGGGTGCGTTCGTTGGGATCGACGGTCGGGTCGAGCCAGCGTGGGTCGGCCATGGTGCCGTGTACGACGAAGGCGAACTCGGCTACGTCTGCTCCGGGCGCTCCGCTTGACTTCAGTTCCGTCAACTTCTCCTTGACCCACTTCGTGATCCGCCGGTTGCGGGCGATCTGGGCCTGCCGGTAGCGCTCCAGGAACTCCGCCGTGTACGGCGGCTGATTGGGGTTGTCCGGGTTGTACAGGTCGAGCTCGGGATCACGTCTGGCCGGATCGGACTCGTCGAGGATCGAGGCGTCCAGCCACTCGGTCAAGGTGCCGTGTCTGCTGATGTGCGCGGCCAGCAGCATCAGGCCGTCGGCCGGGATCAGGCCCAGTTCGGTGAGGTCGGGGCCGTCGCCGGACGGGCTGGCGGTGATCGTCGGATGCTGCGCCTGCTGCTGGTAGAAGGCCGACAGTGAACCGCCGCCGCTCCATCCGGCGAGCACCACCTTGGCGTAGCCGAGGCGGTGCTTGGCGTCCTTGATGCACTCGCCGAGATCTTCGACGACCTTCTCCATCAGCAGTGCCGAGTCGGTGCCGCGGAACCGGCTGTTGCAGTAGATGACATGGTGCCCGGCGCGGGCCAGCGCGTTGATCATCGGCAGATAGGCGCCGCCGCCGATCGGGTGCATGAACACCAGCACGGTGTCCGACGGCTTGGTCTTGGGCCTGAGCAGATAGCTCTCCAGGACGACCAGTTCGGCCACCCCGCCGTAGACGTCGCGGACAGCGGAATCATTCTGGTAGGCAACCAGGTACGGAATCCGGTCGTATTCGAACTTGACGGTGGCTTCGGCGGTGGTGGTCATCGCTAGTGCTGCCCCAGATCGTTGGCGAGGATCTCCTCGGACGGAATGAGCCGCTTGCGGGTGTCGACGGCGATCACCGACCAGTCCACCCGGTCGTAGTCGTCGAACTTGCGTCGCGCGCGCTCTCGCGCCTTCTCCGGCGCACCGTGGTGGACGCCCTGCGGGGCATGCGAGATCAGGCCCGGCGGCATCGGGATCCCGTACAGGGAACCGCCGTGGAAGAACGCGATCTCGTCGTAGTCCACATTGCGGTGATACCACGGTGTGCGTTCGGTGCCCGGCACGCTCTCGGCCGGCTTGGGCAGGAAATTCATGATGTACACCCCGGTGGCCTGCATGAACAGGTGCACCGTCGGGGGCAGGTGCACGCTCTCGGAGGTGATGACGGTGTAGTCCTCGATGTTGAACGTGAACGGGAAGTTGTCCCCGCGCCAGCCTTCCACGTCCAGCGGATGATGTTGGTAGAACAGGGTTGTCGGGCCACCGTCATGAATGAGGCGCACCTGGTACTCGCCGGCGTCCTGCGGCCCCTGTCCGTCGTCGATGGGTTCGGGCTCCGGAATCGCCACCTGGGCCGGATCGAAGGGGAAGTGCCGGCCCAGCGTGCCGGCCGGGGGAATCCGGAACTCGTCGGTGGCCTGGATCATCAGCAGCGTGCTCTCTGCGCTGGGGAGCTGGCGCCAGGTGCACGCCTTGGGCAGGTAGATCCAATCGCCCTCGCGGTAGTCCAGCGGGCCGAATTCGGTCTCGAGTCGGCCCGATCCCTTGTGCACGAACGACAGCAGGTCCCCGTCGACGTAGCGGACTAAGAACGGCATCTCCTCGGTGCGCCGACTCAGCAGCACCTGGCAGTCGGTGTTGGAGAACATCAGCAGTGGACCGCCGTGGGGATCGGTGGCGTCACTGGGCTTGAGCTCGGAAGACAGCACGTCGGTGGGGCGCAGCGGACCCACGGTGCGATATGCCGTCGGGTCGTTGCGCCGGTACATGTTCGCGGTGCGGCCGACGAATCCGCCGCGGCCGAGTTCGTCGTCCTTGAGGCCGTCGAGGTCGGCGTGGATGCGCTTGGGCGTCTTACCTCTGCGAAGGTGGACGAAGGATTCCATGACGCCTCCTCGGATCAAAAGTAAAACTGACATTACTTTCAGCTAGTTGGCGGGTCAACGGGTCAAACCATCCGAAACTGCGAGACGAAGATGTGTGATCAGCAAAAATCGCGATTTGGTATATCAGCGCCACCCGATGACAGCCAACGCGATCACGACGGCCACGACACCCACGATCAGACTGAAGTCCACCAGATCTAGTGTCGTGTCCTTCCCGTCAGGGTTGCGTCACCAGAACCTTTTGTTCACCGAACCGCCACCTGTCGTTCCAGCCAGTCACCCCACGATGAGTCCGGCGACAGTCATCGCATCTGGCCGGTCGCTGTCACCTGCGCACCTGAGCGACGTGTCAACTGTCCTCACGCCACAGTGCCCATCTGGACCGACGGCGGCAACACCGATTCGACGATCTCACCCTGGCCTGCGGCCCCGACAACCGCATCGTCAACGACAACGGCTGGACCACCCGCACCCGCACAGACGGCCGCACCGAATGGATCCCACCCCAGCCCTGGACACGGCCAAGCCCGCGTCAACAACCACCACCACCCCGAACGGTACCTACTCCCCGACGACGAGGACGACGACCCGTAGTCGGTGGTGCCGTGCACGATGTCGGGTACCCGACGCGGTCACCGCGAGGGTGTGAACGCGCGCAGCCGCAGGCTGTTGCTCACCACGAACACCGAGCTGAAAGCCATTGCAGCACCGGCGATCATCGGGTTCAGCAGGCCCGCGGCAGCGAGGGGGAGGGCGGCCACGTTGTAGGCGAACGCCCAGAACAGGTTGCCCTTGATCGTGCTCAATGTCTTGCGGGACAACCGGATCGCGTCGGGGACGGCACGCAGGTCGTCGCCGACGAGGGTCAGGTCGCTGGCCTCGATCGCCACGTCGGTGCCGCTGCCCATGGCCAATCCGAGGTCGGCCTGGGCCAGCGCCGCGGCGTCGTTGACGCCGTCGCCCACCATCGCGACCACCCGGCCCCGGTCCTGCAGGCGCTTGACGGTGTCCACCTTGTCCTGGGGCAGCACCCCGGCCACCACCTCGTCGATGCCCACCTGCGCGGCCACCGTCCGGGCCACGGCTTCATTGTCGCCGGTCACCATGATCGGTGTCAGCCCGAGCTCCTTGAGCAGTGAAACCGCCTCGGCGGAGCTCGGTTTGATCGCGTCGGCCACCATCAGCAGGCCGCGGGCGTGCCCATCCCAGCCCACCGCGACGGTGGTCCTGCCGTCGTTCTCCGCGCGCTGCGCCGCGTCGGCCAGCTCGTCGGGGACGTCGTAGGCGCGTTCGGAAAGCAGCCGCACCCGGCCGACCAGCACCGCTCGGCCATCAACGCTGCCCTCCACGCCCAGGCCCCGCAGGTTGGTGAACGCGGCGACGGCGGGAAGCTCCCCGAGCTTCGTGCGGGCGCCCGCGGTGATCGCCCGTGCGATCGGGTGTTCCGACGAACCCTCCACGGCGCCCGCGATGCTCAGCACCTCGTCGGGCTGCTCGCCGTCGGCGGCCAGCACGTCGACCAGGGCCATGGTGCCCGTCGTCACGGTTCCGGTCTTGTCGACGATCACGGTGTCCACGCGCCGGGTGGATTCGAGCACCTCGGGTCCCTTGATCACGATTCCCAGCTGCGCGCCGCGCCCGGTTCCGACCATCAACGCCGTCGGGGTCGCCAGACCCAGCGCACACGGGCAGGCGATGATCAGGACGGCCACCGCAGCGGTGACGGCCGCAGACACCGAGAACCCCGCGCCGATCCAGAACCCCAGGGTGGCCGCCGCCAGTGCGATCACGATCGGGACGAAGACCCCGGAGACCCGGTCGGCGAGCCGCTGTGCCTGCGCCTTCCCGTTCTGCGCGTCCTCGACCATCCGGGCGATCTGCGCCAGCTGGGTGTCGGCGCCCACCCGGGTGGCCCGCACCACCAGAATGCCGTCGGCGTTGACGGTCGCGCCGACCACGTCGTCCCCGGGCTGCACCTCCACGGGCACCGATTCGCCGGTCAGCATCGAGGCGTCGACCGCGGAGCTGCCCTCGATGACCTGTCCGTCGGCGGCGATCTTCTCGCCCGGGCGGACGACGAACTCGTCGCCGGTGCGCAACTGGTCGATCGGAATCCGGTGCTCGGTCCCGTCGCGGCGGACCGATACCTCTTTGGCGCCCATCTCGAGCAACGCGCGCAGCGCGGCTCCGGCCCGGCGCTTGGCCCTCGCCTCGAAGTAGCGGCCCGCCAGGATGAAGGTCGTCACGCCTGCGGCGGCCTCGAGGTAGATGTTTCCCGAGCCGTCGCTGCGGGTGATGGTCAGCTGGAATGCGTGGGTCATCCCGGGCATGCCGGCGGTGCCCCAGAACAGGGCGTAGAGCGACCATCCGAACGCGGCGAGGGTGCCGACCGAGATCAGGGTGTCCATCGTCGCGGTGCCGTGGCGCAGGTTGGCCCACGCCGCCTGGTGGAACGGCCACGCCCCCCAGACGACCACCGGCGCCGCCAGCGTCAGCGACAACCACTGCCAGTTGGTGAACTGCAGCGCCGGGATCATCGCCATCGCGATCACCGGCACCGACAGCGCCACGCAGATCAGCAGGCGCCGGAGCAATGCGGCGGCCGGGTCGTCGGGTTCGTCGGTTGTGTCGGTGTCGGCGGGCTGCGGCAGGGTGGCCTGATAGCCGGCGCCTTCCACGGTCGCGACGAGTTCGTCGGGGGTGACCGGGTCGTCGTAGGCCACCCGGGCCTTCTCGGTCGCGAAATTGACGGTCGCGGTCACGCCGTCGAGCCGGTTCAGCTTCTTCTCGATGCGGGCGGCGCACGATGCGCAGGTCATGCCGCCGATGGACAGCTCGACAGACGTCGTCATGGTCGGTCACCTCCGGCCGGATGGCCGTGCCGGCCCGTCGGTGCGGGCACCACGACCTCGGAGTCGGGGCCGGGGGTGGGGCCCAGCGAATGTCCCACCCACATCCCGATCGCGAACACCGCGACCAGCACCGCGGCAAACGCGGCGATGCGTGCGGGGGCCGTCATCGGTGCTCCATCAGCCCGCCAGCTCGTAGCCGGCCTCTTCGATGGCGTTGCGGATCGCATCGGGGTCGACGGGTGCGTCGGCGTCGTTTCGGTGAATCGTGACGGTGCCGGCGGACAGGTCGACGTCGACGCCGGTCACGCCGGCGACGTGGGTGAGCTCGCTTCGGACGGCGGTCGCACATCCTTCACAGCTCATGCCCGCGACGGTGATCGTGGTGGTACTCAATGAACGTCCTCTCGTCGGTGCGGGTAAGGTCCCTATCTTCCTGTGTACCATACCCCCCTAGGGTATGCAAGAATGTGGGCGCGCGTGAAAGCATCGCGGCATGCGAATCCTCGTTCAGCGGGTCACCTCGGCGCAGGTCACGGTCGCTGGCGAGGTGGTCGGCGCAATCCGGCCGCAGGGCCAGGGGCTGCTTGCGCTGGTCGGCGTCACCCACACCGATGACCTCGCGATCGCCCGACGAATGGCCGAGAAGCTCTGGCAGCTCAGGATTCTCGACGACGAGAAGTCGGCCGGCGATGTCGGCGCGCCCGTCCTGGTGGTGAGTCAGTTCACGCTGTACGCGAACACGGCCAAGGGCCGCAGACCGACGTGGAACGCCGCCGCGTCGGGCACCGTCGCCGAACCGTTGGTCGACGCGTTCGCCGCCGCGCTGCGTGAGCTCGGCGCCGAGGTGCAGGTCGGCGTGTTCGGCGCCGACATGCAGGTCGAGCTCGTCAACGATGGTCCGGTGACCGTGCTGCTGGAGATCTGAACTATTGGACGGCCGTCATGGACACGCCCTCCGACGGCTGGATGATCACGAAGCCCTGGCCGTGAAACGACACCTGCAGGGCCTCGCCGGAGCCACGGCCGATCAGGGCGCCGGCCTTGAAGCTCGACTTCAGCTGGGTCTGCAGGTGCGCCGACCAGGCCACCACCGCGTTGGTGTCGGCGAAGGTCGGGGCCTCCGCCGCGTTCAGCACCACCGGCGGCCCGTCGGTGGTGATCGCCACCCAGCCGGTGCCCCGAAGGGTGGTGTTGAACAGCCCGCCGGTGGCGATGCTGCCGCCTTTGACGCGTTCGATGTTCCAGTCCAGGCCTGACGAGAAGGCCAGCACGTTCTTGCCGCTGACCGACAGGCCGGAGTCGGTCAGATTGAGCAGATGCACGTCGTAGCCGAACTCGGCGAGGAAGACGTCGCCCTGTCCGGCGCAGCGCATCAGCGGCAGTCCTTCGCCGGTGAACGCCTTCTTGAGAAATTTCGACGCCCCGCCGCCCTCGAAGGAGAAGTCGACGTTTCCCTGGTAGGCCACCATCGACCCCTGCCGGGCCATGAACGGTTCGCCCAGGCGGACCCGCAGCAGCTTGGCGTTCTGGTTGGCGATCGCCTTGGCTTCCTTCTCGCTGTAGCGCCCGTCGACCAGGTCGCCGGTGATTCCGCTGAAGCCGTCGCCGGCACCGGTGACGGGTTGCGCGGGCATGGCCTGGTGCTGCGGCGAGGCCGGAGCGGACGGTTGGGCGGCGGGAGGCGGACCCAGCGGCGATCGGCTCACCTGGCCCTGGTGTGACACCTGATCCGTCCACTGCCGGCCGTCGTGCCAGCGGTATTCGTAGCGTCCCTCCGGGTCGGGCTGCCAACTGCCTTGTCCGGGTCCGGTCACCGCCGCCTCCTCGTATGTTCGGTGCCCCCACATTAGGCCGCGGACCGGCTCTGAGCTGGCATCATTGAGGGATGGCAAAGGAAATCGACCGTCAGCGCGCGCAGGGCGCCCTCGCGGTGATCAGGCAGCACCCGGGCATGGTGCTCTTCGCGGTCTCGCCGGCGCTCGTCGCGCTGGCCGCCGTGTGGTGGTTGTTCGGCGCGGGGTGGGCGGCGCTGCTGTTCATCGCCATGGCCGTTGCCGGAGGCGCAGCGGTCCTGATGAAACGCGGCTGAAGCCCGTTCGCCGTCGGCGAACCCGACCCCAGCGCCCCTGTAACGGTGTAAGCATGTAATCATGAGACACCATCCACACAGCCGACGGTCGGGCCGCTCCGGCGGTTGGCAGCAAGCCGACCAACCCGATGCCGGAGACGCCGCCGACTGGTTCGCCGGTCGCCTCCCGGATGACTGGTTCACCGGGGACCCCGAGGTCCTCGTCGACCGCGAAGAGATCACCGTGATCGGACACCTTCCCGAACCCGGCGGCGGCACCGAGAGCGAGGCCCACGCGTCGGGCCGGGCGGCCCGCTTCCGCGAGCAGACCCGATCCGAGCGCATGCAGATCGCCGACGAGGCCGAGGCGCGTTACCGGCGAAAGGTCGCCTGGGGCGTGGAGGTCGGCGGTGCCGAACCGGAGCGAATCCTGTTCACCCACCTGGCGGTTCCGGTCATGACCCGGCTGCGCCAGCCCGAGCGTCAGGTCCTCGACACGCTGGTCGACGCAGGCGTGGCGCGGTCGCGCTCCGATGCTTTGGCGTGGTCGGTCCGGCTGGTCGGCGAACACGCCGACGAATGGCTGGGCAAGCTGCGTGACGCGATGCGCGAGGTCGACGACCTGCGTGCGCAGGGCCCGCAGCTCTAACCGGCCCGCGCCACCGAGACGTAGGACGAGTTCAGCGCGGCGGTCTGCGAGAGCGGGTCCACCGGATCGCCGTCGACCAGCAGGTTCCGATTGACTCCGTACACCTGTGGCGGTGACCCGCCCCGCGGGTCGAAAACCCTGGAGCCCCAGCCGTGGTCGATGACCACCACACCCGGGCGGGGGCGGTCGTCCACCGACGCGGTCAGTTCGACCGCGCCGACCCGGGAGCTGACCCTGACCAGGTCGCCGTCGGCCACCGACAACCGCTTCGCGTCGTCGGGATGGATGACCACCCGGGTGCCCCTGCCCGCAGGATGCAGGCCCGGCAACTCGTTGAGCCACGAGTTCATCGAGTGCCGGCTCCTGCGATTGGCAAGCTGTAACGGGTAGTCGGCGGGCGGTCGTTCCGGCGGTTCGGCCAGCAGTTCGCGGGCACGGGCGACGAACTCCGGCGGTGCCACATGTACCCGTTTGTCCTCCGTGCGCAGCGCGTCGCGGAACCGCCCGAACTCGCGCGGGCCCAGCACCCATCCGTGCGGGTGCGCGAGCACGTCGCGCCATCTGATCCTGCGTCCGTTGAACTTTCGGCCGGTCGCGACCAGCAGCCGGTCCACCCACCGTGGTCCGAACTCGATGCCCGGGCGACCCGTCAGCCCGCTCAGTGCCCGGCTGCCCCGGATGAAACCGTTGATTCCACGCACGCCGAACAGCGGCCGCTTCATCGCCAGGGCCAGGTCGGTGAAGATGCGCCATTCCTCGCGTGCCTGCGGCGGCGGATCCACCGCGCGCACCCCGTAGTGCAGATAGGGCTCGTCGTGCAGGCCGCTGGTCAACGCCAGCAGGTCGTCGCGTTCCAGCCAGTGCACGGCCGGCAACAGCCAGTGCGCATGCCGGTGGCTCTCGCGCTGTACGAAGTCGATCGCCACCAACAAGTCGAGGCCGGCCAGTGCCCGGTCCAGTTTGGCGCCGTCGGGGCCGGAAACCACGGGATTGCCGCTGTTGATGAGCACGGCGCGGATCTGGCCGCGCCCCGCGGTGGTGATCTCGTCGGGCAGTTCACTGAGCGCGTGCGCGCCGGCGACCATGCCGCGTCCACGCAGCCTGCTGGTGTGGGGTTTGGTGCCGGCCAGGTCGGCCAGGCGCAGTGCGTCGACGTATCCGGGCTCGAAGCGCCGCCCGCCCGGGCGGTCCATTCGGCCGGTGATCACGTTGAGGACCTGCCCCAACCACTCGGCGACGGTGCCGGTCAGGTGCAGCGAGACCCCGGTTCGCGTCACCACCATGGCGTGTTCCGCGGTGGCGAAATCTGTTGCAGTGTCGATGATCTGGGACACCGGTAGGCCGCAGCGCCCGGCCAGGTCGACGAGGTCGGCGGCGGCGACCAGGTTCCGCAGTTCGTCGGTCCCGGTGGCCAGATCGCGGCAGTCGGCCCGGTGCTCGAGGCCACCGTCGAGGATCACCTTCACCATCGCCAACAACAGGGCCCAGTCCTGACCCGGGCGCACGGCGAGGTGGACGTCGGCGTGATCGGCGGTCTCGGTTCGCAGCGGGTCGACCACGACGATCTTGGCGCCGCGCCGTCGGCGATCCAGCGCTCGCCGCCATCCTCCCGGGACCGATTCCACCCAGTTCCACGCGCTGACAGCGGGGTTGGCGCCGACGATGAGGAAGAAGTCGCAGTTGTCGACGTCGGAAACCGGGACCATCAACGGCGAGCCGAACATCTCCTCCGCGACGACGTGCAGCGCGTTCTGGTCCACCGAGCCGACGGCATAGCGGTTGTTGGTGCCCACGGCGTCCAGCCAGCCGTTCATGAACATCAGGTTCGACGACGAGTACCCGGCCGGATTCCCGTAGTAGGCGGCGACCGCATCGGGGCCGCCCGATTCGACGATCGCATTGAGCCGGGCCGCGATGTCGCCGATCGCCTCGGCCCAATCGGTTTCGACGTATCGCTCGCCCACGCGCTTCATCGGCGCGAGGATGCGACGAGGGTGATCCACGGATTGGTGCGCGGTGCGGCCCTTGGCGCAGAAGTCTTGCCAGCTGTGCGGATTCTGCTTGTCCGGGGCGATCTTCAGGACGTGGTTACCGTCGACGGTGACCTCGATACCGCACGATGCCAGGCAGTAGCGGCAGAATGTGTGCACAGTCCGGGGCATGCTGCCATGTTGCCCGGTGGTTGCCGGGGCCGTCCGCCGATTGCGATTGAGCAGACCGCTTGATCGGCGGGCGGCGGGGGCCGCATCCGACCCGTGATCCGGCCGCCGCGGTCAGGCCTGCGTCATCGTCCAGTACTCGCCGCGGCGGGCAAGCAATTCGGCGTGGCTGCCCCGTTCCACGATCCGGCCGGCCTCCAGCACCAGGATCACGTCCGCGTCGCGGATCGTCGAGAGGCGGTGCGCGATGATGAAACTCGTGCGGTCGCGGCGCAACCGACCCATCGCATGCTGGATCAGCACCTCGGTGCGGGTATCGACCGAGCTGGTCGCCTCGTCGAGGATCAACAACTGCGGCTGGGCCAGCACCGCGCGGGCGATCGTGAGCAGCTGTCGCTCGCCGGCGCTGATGTTCGTGCCGCCGTCGCTGACCCGGGTGTGGTAGCCATCCGGGAGGGTGTGCACGAAGCGGTCCACATAGGCCGCGGTTGCCGCGGCGATCACCTCGTCCTCGGTGGCGTCCGGGCGGCCGTAGGCGATGTTGTCGTAGATGGTGCCGGCGAACAGCCAGGTGTCCTGCAACACCATCCCGATCCGGGACCTAAGCGAGCGCCGATCCACCGACGTGATGTCGACGCCGTCCAACAGGATCCGGCCCGAGTCGACGTCGTAGAACCGCATCAACAGGTTCACCAGCGTGGTCTTGCCCGCACCGGTCGGGCCGACGATTGCGACGGTGCTACCCGGCTCGGCGACCAGCGAGAGGTCCTCGATGACCGGGGTGCCGCGCTGGTAGCTGAACGACACGTGCTCGAACTCCACACGGCCGCTTCGCCGCCCGCCCGGGGAGGGCAGCACGTCCGGCGGGTCCGGCGGCTCCTCCTCGGCGTCGAGCAGGTCGAAGACGCGTTCGGCACTGGCGATTCCCGACTGCAGGGTGTTGTACATGCCGGCGATCTGGGTCAGCGGTTGGTTGAACTGCCGGACGTACTGGATGAACGCCTGAATCCCGCCGAGGGTGATCTGGCCGGTCGCCACCTGCATACCCCCGACGACCGCCACCGCGACGTAGCTGATGTTGCCGATGAAGATCGTCGCGGGGGAGACCAGGCCGGACAGGAACTGGGCGCCGAAGCTGGCCCGATAGACGTCCTCGTTGAGCTCGCGGAACTGTTCCTCGGCCTGCGCCCGGTGCCCGAAGGTCTTGACCACCGTGAACCCGCTGTAGGTCTCCTCGATGTGCGCGTTGAGCCTGCCGGTGTTGGTCCATTGCGCCACGAACAGCGTGCGCGAGCGTCGCGCGATGGACCGGGTGATCCACAGTGACAGCGGCACCGTCACGACGGTCAGCAGTGTGAGCAGCGGCGAGATCGTCACCATCATCACCAGCACCGCGAACACCGTGAGCACCGAGGTGAGCAGTTGGGTGATCGTCATCGACAGCGACGTCTGCACGTTGTCCACGTCGTTGGTGACCCGGCTGAGCACCTCGCCGCGATGGCGCGCGTCGAAGTATCGCAGCGGAAGCCGATGCACCTTGTCCTCGACGTCGGAGCGCAGCGCGGCCATGGTCCGCTGAACCACGACGTTGAGCAGCCGGGCCTGGAGCCAGACCATCAGGGCGGCAACGAGATACAGCGCCAGCGCCAACGCCAGCGTGCGGCCCACCGCGGCGAAGTCGACCCCCTGGCCGGGCACCACGTTCATCCCCGACAGCAGGTCGGCGAACGTGTCGTCGCCGCGCGCCCGGGCCGCCTCGATGGCCTGCTGCTTGGTCAGGCCGGCCGGCAGCTGGCGACCGATCACCCCGTTGAACAGCAGATCCGTCGCGTGGCCGAGGATGCGCGGGCCGATAACCCCGATCGCGATACCGCCGACGCCCAGCAGCATCACCGCGATCGTCAGGCCGCGATGCGGGGTCAGCCGCCGGACCAGCCGGATCGCCGATCCTTTGAAGTCGCGGAACCGGACCTGTGGGGGTTCGTTCATCCGCATCGGGCGCGCCAGCGGGCCGGTCACGGCTCACCCACCGCCACCGACTGCGAATCCGCCAATTCCCGGTAGGCCGCGCAGGAGTTCAGCAGGTGCTCATGGGTCCCCGCGCCGACCACCCGGCCGTCGTCGAGCACCACGATCTGATCGGCACCGGCCACCGTCGAGATCCGCTGCGACACAATCAACACCGTGGCACCGGTGGAGGCTTCGGCCAGCGCGGCCCGCACCCGGGCGTCGGTGTGCACGTCGAGCGCGGAGAACGAGTCGTCGAAGAGGTAGATCGCGGGCCGGCGGATCACCGCGCGGGCGATCGCGAGCCGTTGGCGCTGCCCACCCGAGAGGTTCATGCCGCCCTGCGCGACGCGCAGCCCGAGCCCGTCGGGATGGCCGCCGACGAAATCATCGGCGCAGGCCACCCGTAGCGCAGCCCACATCTCCGCCTCGGTGGCCACATGCCCCGCGGCGGCGCCCAGCTGCAGGTTCTCGGCGACCGTGCCCGCGAACAGATAGCCCCGCTGAGGCACCAGCCCGATCGCCGACCACAGCCGCTCGATGTCGAACTCGCGGACGTCGATCCCGTCGATGCGTATGGAGCCCGCGGTGACGTCGTAGAGCCGGCAGACCAGCGACACCAACGTCGACTTGCCGGACCCGGTCGACCCGACGATCGCGGTGGTGGTGGCCGGCGGAACGGTCAGGGAAACCTCCTGCAGCACCGGGCGGTCGGCGCCCTCATAGCTGAACGTCGCCGCGTCGAAACGGATCTCACCGGCGATCCGGGTGGGTGAGACCGCCGCCGGCGGGCTGGCGATGGCCGGCCGGGTGTCGAGCACCTCGGTGATCCGCTCGGCGCACACCGACGCGCGCGGGATGATCACCAGGATGAACGTCGCCATCAGCACGGCCATCAGGATCTGCATGAAGTAGGCCAGGAACGCGATCAGCGAACCGACCTGCATCCGGCCCTCATCGATACGCAGCCCGCCGAACCAGATCAATGCGACGCTGGACACGTTGATGACCAGCGTGGTCACCGGCAGCATCAGCGCCTGCCAGCGTCCCGCTTCCAGCGCGGTGTCGGCCAGCGCATGATTGGCCTCGGCGAACCGGTTGCGCTCGAACGGTTCACGCGCGAACGCGCGCACCACCCGCAGGCCGGTCAGCTGTTCGCGCATCACCCTGTTGATGCCGTCGATCTGGCGCTGCAGCCGCCGGAACACGGGCAGCAGGTGCGACACGATCCAGTAGTTGGCGACCGCCAGCACCGGCACGCTGACCAGGAGCAGCCAGGACAGCCCGGCGTCCTGGTGGATGGCCATCGCGATACCGCCGACGGACATGATCGGGGCGGTGATGAGCATGGTGCAGGTCAACTGCACCAGCAGCTGGATCTGCTGGACGTCGTTGGTGGTGCGGGTCAGCAACGACGGCGCGCCGAAGCGGGCCGTCTCCTCGGCCGAGAAGCCCGTGACGTGGTGAAAGATCGCCGAGCGCAGGTCGCGCCCGACGCTCATGCTCGCCCGGGAGCCGAAGTAGACCGCCCCGACCGCGCACACCACCTGCAGGGCGGTCACCGCGAGCATGACCGCACCCAGGTGTGCGATGCGCTTCAGGTCGCCCTGCGTGACGCCGTCGTCGATGATCGCGGCGTTGACCGTCGGCAGGTAGAGCGTCGCCAGCGTGCTGATCACCTGCAGCACCGCGACCACCGCGAACAATGCGCGGTAGGGCGCCACCTGGCGTCGCAGCAGCCCCCAGAGCATCCCGCTACTGTCGCACACCGGCCGCGCTGCGCGGGTGTTCGCCGCACGCACCTGAGAATCGTTTAAATGAGCAGGTCACACGGCATGTCGGTGGTTGACCCGTGGGGCTGCCGCTACAGTGCATGGCGTGAACCGCAGCTTCCGCAGACGACACCGGCCCGCGCTGGCCGTGCTGGCTGCGGCGATGATCCCTGTGCTGGCCGCATGCGGCGGCTCGGAATCGGACTCGCCGGAGGTACCGACCACCGACACGCCGCAGCAGGGGGTGTCCCACGGCCCGTTCTTCCCGGAGTGCGCCGGCATCAGCGACGAGGAGATCGCCAAGCAGACGGAGGTGCCCGGGCTGGTGAACACCGCCAAGACGTCGGTGGGGTGCCAGTGGCTGTCCGGTGGCAGCATCCTGGGCCCGCACTTCTCCTTCACCTGGTTCCGGGGCAGCCCGATCGGCCGTGAACGCAAAACCGAGGAACTCTCCCGCACCAGCGTCGAGGACATCAACATCGAGGGCCACGACGGGTTCATCGCGGAGAACGAGGATCTCACGCTGGGCCTGAGCCTCTGCGAGATCGGCATCCAGTTCGACGACGACTTCATCGAATGGTCGATCAGCTACGCGGCCAAGCCGTTCCCGGACCCGTGCGACGTCGCCAAGGAACTCACCCGCCAGTCGATCGTGAACTCCAAATGAGGGCCCGGCGGCTGGCGACGGGTGTGGCGGCGGCGATGTCGGCGCTGGTCGTCCTGACCGGCTGCACCCAGACCGTGCAGGGCACCGCGGCCAAGTCGGGCTCCGGCGACGTGCCCCGCAACAACGACTCGCAGCGTCAGTATCCGAACCTGCTCAAGGAATGCGACGTCCTCACCGAGGACATCCTCGCCGAGACCGTGGGTGCCGACCCGCTCGACATCCAGAGCACCTTCGTCGGCGCGGTGTGCCGCTGGCAGGCCGCCAACCCGGCCGGGCTGGTCGACATCACCCGGTTCTGGTTCGAGCAGGGCAGCCTGGACAACGAGCGTCAGATCGCCTCCGAGCTGAACTACCAGGTCGAGAGCCAGCGGATCGCGGGCATCGATTCGATCGTGATGCGGCCCGACGACCCCAACGGCGCGTGCGGCGTGGCCAGCGACGCCGCCGGGGTGGTGGGCTGGTGGGTCAATCCGCAGTCGCCCGGGATCGACGCCTGCAGCATGGCGATCAAGCTGATGGAGCTGACGCTGGCCACCAGGGCCTGACCGTCCCCGCGCGCTCAGCGCGCCCCGGCCGTCTTGCGCGCTCAGCGCGCCCCGGTAATCTTGCG
>NZ_JAIFZS010000004.1 GCF_019710635.1 Mycolicibacterium xanthum | reverse complement strand
TGGGCGGCCGGGCAGTCGGCGCCGCCGCAGCGACAGGCCAGGTCGAACACGCCCGCGAAGACCGCGCCGAACGCATCGGCGCGGCGCTGGGGCAGGGTGCGGGGGTCGTCGTCGCACACCCCGGCGACCATCGCGGCGATGCGTTGGGCGGCCAGCGCGGCGTCCACGGAGTGCACCCGCCCGTAGACGCTGGTGGTGGCGGTCTCGTCGTCGTGTTTGCCGACGACGAAGTCGCGGTCGCGCAGCCGGGCGGGCACCCGGCGGATCGCGTCGGGGTCATAGGTGTGGATCCACACCTTGATCGCGGTGTCGAGCTTGTCCCCGGAGAGCACCCCCCAGCCGGCGGCGGTCTCGGCGAACTGCTCATCCAGGGCGTCCCACACCGCGTCGTCGTCGACCAGCGAGGTCAGCGACATGATCCGGCTCAGCACCCGCTCGCTGACCTCGCCGGCCACAAACAGCCGCCCCAGCTTGGGCAGGTGGTCGCGCAGCTTGACCGCGGTCTCCATCAGCCCCTGCGCGCGGCCGTGTGAGATCGTCAACGCGCACGCCACCTGCGCGGCGGCGTTGTCGGTGTCGTCGCAGGCAGCGCGCGGGCGCAGCGGTCGGGCGCTGGCACGGCGGTGCCATTCGGCCAGTGCGGCGAACTTGCGGGCCTCCGCGGAGGCGGCCGCGCGCGCCCAGCCCGAGATCGCGTCGATCAGCTCGGCATCGGAGGCGTCGGTGACCGCGGCCGGACCCGGAAGCGAACCATCGAACAT
>NZ_JAIFZS010000039.1 GCF_019710635.1 Mycolicibacterium xanthum | reverse complement strand
CTGCAGCATGGCGATCAAGCTGATGGAGCTGACGCTGGCCACCAGGGCCTGACCGTCCCCGCGCGCTCAGCGCGCCCCGGCCGTCTTGCGCGCTCAGCGCGCCCCGGTAATCTTGCGCGCTCAGCGCGCCCCGGTAATCTTGCGCGCTCAGCGCGCGATGTGGAACGAGACGAGTTCGCAGCCACCCGGTTCGACATCGGCCCATGCGCCCGTGCTGCGCAGCACCGCGATCGACGAGGTCGGGAACTTCAGGGCGATCTGCTCGGCGGCAGTCTCGTCGCTGACGTCCGGATCGGCGAGCCCGAGCGCCAGCGACGACATCACCGGCTCGTGACCGACCACCAGCAGCGTCGACGGGTCCTCGCCGAACAGCGACTGCACCGCGTTGATCTCCTCGATCACGATGCCCGGGGTGGAGTCGTAGATGCGGTCCACGTAGCGCACCGGCGCGGTGATCCCGGTGTGTTGCAGCGTCTGCCGGGTGCGCGTCGCCGTCGAGCACAACACCGCGTCGACCTCGGACACATTGGCCCGCATCCAGTCCCCGGCCAGTGCAGCCTCCCGGAATCCACGCGCAGACAGCGGGCGCTCGTGGTCGCCGACCCCGGGCGGGCGGTCCGACTTGGCGTGACGCATCAGCAGCAGAGTCCGGTACCCGTCGGTCATGCGATCAACGGTAGGGCATGCCGGTGCGCATCCCGGGAGTTGTCGGCGGCCCGCCCTACACTCGCGGTGCCGTCGGCGAAAGGCCGGCGACGGATCGGGAAAGGGCGGGGCCGAGATGCGATTTCTGCACACCGCGGACTGGCAGCTCGGCATGACCCGGCACTTCCTCAGCGCCGACGCCCAGCCGCGCTACTCCGCCGCGCGCCGCGCCGCCGTCGCCGCGCTGGGGCCACTGGCCGCCGAAACCGGCGCCGAGTTCGTCGTGGTCGCCGGCGACGTGTTCGAGCACAACCAGCTCGCCCCCCGTGAGGTCAGTCAGGCGCTGGAGGCGATGCGGGCCATCGGCGTGCCGGTGTATCTGCTGCCCGGAAACCACGACCCGCTCGACGCGTCATCGGTGTACACCAGCGCGCTGTTCACCGCCGAACGGCCCGACCAAGTGACCGTGCTGGACCGCCCCGGCGTGCACGAGGTGCGGCCCGGGCTTCAGCTGGTGGCCGCGCCCTGGCACTCCAAGGCGCCGACCACCGACCTGGTGGCCGACGTACTCGACGGGCTGCCGGCCGACGGGGTCACCCGCATCGTCGTCGGGCACGGCGCCGTCGACATCCTCGTCCCCGACAAGGACCGGCCGTCGCTGATCCACCTCGACGCCGTCGAGGCCGCCATCGAGCGTGGCGCCGTGCACTATGTCGCACTGGGGGACAAGCACTCCCGGTTCAGCGTCGGCGATTCCGGGCGGATCTGGTACTCCGGCTCACCGGAGGTGACCAACTACGACGACATCGAGCCCGACCCGGGCCACGTCCTCGTCGTCGACGTCGACGACGCCGACCCGCTACGGACCGTGCGAATCGACGACCCCCGCATCGGCTGCTGGCGGTTCATGTCGTTGCGCCGCCCGGTGGACGACGCGCGTGACGTCGCCGACCTCGACATCAACCTCGACCTGATGCCGGACAAGGACCGCACCGTGGTCCGGTTGGGGCTGACCGGGTCGTTGACGGTCACCGACCGCGCGGCGCTGGACGCCTGCCTGGACCGCTACGCCCGCCTGTTCGCGGCGCTGGTGCCGTGGGACAAACAGACCGACATCGCCGTGCTGCCCGCCGACGGCGAGTTCGACGGCCTCGGCATCGGCGGGTTCGCGGCGGCCGCGGTCGACGAGTTGGTTCGCACCGCGCGTTCCGACGGCGAGGACGCCGACGATGCGCGCGGCGCGCTGGCGCTGCTGCTGCGGCTGGCCGAGGGAGGTGCCGCGTGAAGCTGCACCGGCTGACGCTGACGAACTACCGCGGAATCACCCACCGCGACATCGAGTTTCCCGAGCGCGGTGTGGTGATCGTCAGCGGCGCCAACGAGATCGGGAAGTCCTCGATGCTGGAGGCGCTGGACCTGCTGTTGGAGGCCAAGGACCGGTCGACCAAGAAGGAGGTCAAACAGGTCAAGCCCACACATGCCGACGTCGGCGCCGAGATCACCGCAGAGATCTCCTCCGGCCCTTACCGGTTCGTGTATCGCAAGCGCTTCCACAAGCGGCCGGAGACTGATCTGACGGTGCTCGCGCCGCGGCGTGAGCAGCTCACCGGGGACGAAGCCCACGACCGGGTGCGGGCCATGCTCGCCGAGACCGTCGACATGGATCTGTGGAAGGCGCAGCGGGTGCTGCAGTCGGACGCGATCGAGGCCGCCGAGCTGTCGGGATGTGACGCACTGTCCCGTGCACTGGATGTGGCGGCCGGTTCTGTCGACGACGCGCCCACCGCCGGTGCCGGGAACGCGGACGCCCTGCTGATCGACCGGATCGAGCAGGAGTACCGGCAGTACTTCACCCCGACCGGACGGGCCACCGGAGAGTGGGCCGCCGCTCGCACCCGGTTGACCGAGGCCGAGCAGAAGGTGGCCCGGTGCGCGGCGGCGATCGCGGAGGTCGACGAGGCGGTGCGCCGGCACGCCGCCCTCAGCGCCGAACTGTCCGAGCTGGCCTCCGAGTGTGCTTCGGCCGCCGAACAGCTCACCGTGGCCGGGGCCGCCGCCGACGCCGTAGCAGCGTTGCGCGGTGAACACGAACGGGCGACGGCGATCGCGGATGCCGCGACCGTCAAACACGCTGCATCACAGTCGGCGCTGACCGAGCGGCGCCGCTCCCGGGCCGACATCGACGAGCGCTCGGCAGTGGTCACGCTGCTGGAGCAGGCGGCCGAGCAGGCCGCCGAGGATCTTGCGACCGGCACCGAGGTGCAGGCCGCCGCCGAGGCCGCCGCGCGACAGGCCCGCGCCGCCGTCGAGGCGAGCCAAGCCCGGGTCGACGCGGCGCGCAGCGCGGTGCAACGGTTGGCCGACCGGGAGGAGGCCGAGCGGCTCGCGGCCCGGCTCGACACGATCGAACGCCACCGGCGTGACCTCGACGCGGTGCGGCGTGACCTCGCTGCGATCACGATCACCGACCCGCAGATGGCCGAGATCGATTCCGCAGCAGCCTATGTCGACCGGGCATCAGCCGCCGTCGCGCAGGCCTGTGCCCGCGTCGAACTGCTCGCCGAGGTTGACCTCGAGGTGACGCTCGCCGGTGAGACCGTGACGCTGCGCGCGGGCGAGACCAGGTCCGCGGCGGTTACCGGCACCGCGGGTGTCGAGGTCGCCGGCGTGCTGTCGATGAGCGTGACCCCCGGCGCATCGGCCACCACCACCCAGGCCGAGCTCGATGCGGCGAACGTGGCGCTGGCCCGGGCACTGTCGGCCGCCGGCGTCGGTGACGCCGCGCAGGCGCGCGAGCTGGACAGCCGGCGTCGTGATCGAACCGCCGACCGCGACCGCATCCGGGCGATCCTGGACGCGCTGACCGCCGACGACAGCGCCGACGCGCTGCGGGCCCGGCTGACGACGCTGCGTGCGAACGACGTTGCCGAAGATGCGGGGCCGGCGCCCGAGCAGGGCGGTCTGTGGGATCCCGTCGACGGGCCACCGGATCCGGCCGCGCTGCGGGCCGAACTCGACGCGGCCACCGCGGCGCACCAGCAGGCCGGCCGGGAATGCGACACCCGCCGCCGGGTGGCCGAGGAGGCGGCCAAGGTGCTCTCGCAGCGTGGTCTGTGCGCGGCGCGGGCCAAGGAGAAGCTGGCCGCTGCACAGACCGAGCTGGCCACGGCGGGTCAGCGACTGGCCGCTCAGCGCGGTGCGCAGAGCGACGATCAACTCACCCTCGCCGCCGAGGCCGACGCTGAGGCGGCCCGCGCCGCGCAGGCGACGGTGGCCCGGCTGGGACAGGAGCTGGCCGGACACGAACCCGATGCGGTGGGTGCCGCACTGGCGGCCGCCGAGCGTCACAGCGCCGGACTGGCGGCCCGCCGCGATGACGCCGGTGACGCGTTGCGGGAGGTCGCGACCCAGCTGAAGGTGTACGGCACCGAGGGACGCAAAGGCGCGCTGGACGATGCGGAGACACACCTGCAGCGCACCGAGGCCGACTACCAACGGGTTCGGCGCCGCGCCCGCGCCGCCGAACTGCTGCGGTCGGTGATGGGGCGCCATCGCGACGCGATGCGGCTGCGCTATGTCGATCCGTTCCGCCGCGAGGTCGAGCGCCTGGGCCGGATCGTGTTCGGTCAGAGCTTCGAGGTCGACGTCGACAGCGAGCTGCGCATCGGGCACCGGACCCTGGCGGGGCGCACCGTGCCCTACGAGTCGCTGTCCGGCGGCGCGAAGGAACAACTGGGGATCGTCGCCCGGCTGGCCGCCGCCGCGCTGGTCGCCAAGGAAGACAGCGTTCCGGTCGTGATCGACGACGCGCTGGGCTTCACCGATCCCGATCGGTTGTCCAGGATGGCCGAGGTGTTCGACACCGTCGCCGGTGACGGTCAGGTCATCATCTTGACCTGCAGCCCGCACCGCTACGCCGACATCCACGCCGCCCGACGGATCGAACTGGTCGGGTAGCCGCGCCGCGGGCCGGGTAGCCGTTCACCCGGTCCGATGGCGGCGTTCTTGGGCACAATGAATCCGATGACCATGAACGCCCGACGTCGACGGGCGCACGACAAGCTCGCCGCGCTACCCGGGGTGCGCCCGGTGCGCAGGCCGGTGCTGCCCGACGGTGACGAGCAGTTCGACGTCTACTACGTCCGCACCGGCCGCAAGTCCACCCATCCACTGGTCATCGTCCCCGGTGGTCCGGGCGCGGCGTCGGTGGCGCTCTACCGGGTGTTCCGGCGACACGCGGCGCTCGACGGCCTCGACGTGATCATGGTCGAGCATCGCGGGGTGGGCCTGTCCCGCCACGACGACGCCGGCCGGGATCTGCCGCCGGGGGCGCTGACGGTCGACGCGGTCGTCGACGACATCGCCGCGGTGCTCGACGACGCGCAGGTCGAGCGGGCCACCGTGTACGGCACGTCCTACGGCTCCTATCTCGCCGCCGGTCTGGGGGTCCGGCATCCGGGGCGGGTGCACTCGATGGTGCTGGACTCGCCGCTGCTGTCGGCCGACGACATCGACGACGTGCGCGCCGAGACCCGGCGGGTGCTGTGGGACGGCGCCGCCCCCGGTACCGCCGATCTGGCCGACAAGGTCCGGCGACTGGTCGCCAACGGGGTCCTCACCCCGACCGCGGCGGCGATGGCCGCGGGCATGTACGGCGTGGCCGGGCCCGCGGTGTTGCGGCGGCAACTCGACCTGCTGCTGGCCGGCCACGGCTGGCTCTGGGCTGCGGTGGGGCTGGGCACCCGGCTGCTGTTGGAGCGCCAGACTCCCTACCACCACGAGCCCGATCTCGTCGAGCGCATCGCCTACCACGAGCTCAACTATGGTGCCGTTCCCGACGGCGGGCCACTGGATCCGGCGGTGGCGTTCCGCGATATCGCCACCGGCGACGTCGAATTCGTCGCCGAGCCCTATGACCTGATCGCCGCGATGCCGGCGTTCACCTGGCCGACCGCGGTGATCTCCGGTGGCCGCGACCTGACCACGCCGCCGACGGTGGCGCACCGGATCGCCGACCTGATCCCCGACTCGGTACTGGTCGACCTGCCGACGGCCGGGCACAGCATCCTGGATACCAGGGAGCGTGCCGCGCTGAAGATCTGCAAAGCCGTCGTCGCCGGCGAGATGGCTGAACTCCCTTCCCGCGCCGCCGAACTGGACAAGCTGCCGGCCAACCTCACGATCCGCCTGATGGTGCGTGCCATCGCGGTCGCCGCCCGCGCCGAGTCGGTGGTTCCCGATGCGGTGCCGCGGGCGGTACGCCAGCTCAGCCCTTCATGAAGCCGATCGCGCTGTAGTTGAGGTCGCCGATGCCCGCCGGACCGAAGTTGGCCAGGGTGCTGCGGACGGCCACGTTGCCCGGTGACTGGAACAGCGGCAGGCTGAATCCCGCCGCCCAGATCATCTTGTCGAGTTCGTTGGCCAGATCGCGAGCCTTGGCCGGGTCCAGTTCGGAGAGCGTCTTCTCGATCTGGGCGTCGATCTCGGGGCTGCCGATCTTGCCGTAGTTACTCTCGCCGTCCTCGGCGTAGATCTGCGTCAGGCTGGCCAACGGGAATGCGTCACCGCCCCAGGCGAACTGGGCGATGTCGAAATTCCCCGGCGTGACATAGTCGGTGAACAGCTGCCCGCCGCCGACGGCGTTGAGTTCCAGGTTCACCCCGATCTGGGCGAGGTTGTTCTGGGTGATCTGGGCGATCGAGCGGGTGCTCTGTGCGTCGTAGAACACGTCGCGAACCGTGAGCTTGCGGCCGTCCTTCTCGCGGAACTGGCCATTCAACTTCCAGCCCAGCTCGTCGAGCTCCCGCGCCGCGGCTTCGGGGTCGTAGCCGATGCTGTTGTCCTGGTAGCCCTCCTGGCCGGCCAGGTAGATGTGATTGTTCAACGGCACCGGGTTGTCGACCAGGCCGCGCTGGGTGATCGATGCGATGGCCTGGCGGTCGATGCCCTTGGTGATCGCCGTGCGCAGCGCCGGGTCGGCCAGGATCGAGCCCTCCGCGCCGTTGAACGTCAGGTGATACCAGCTCGGTGCCGGGGCGCGCCGGATCGAAACGCCCTCGGTGCGCCGTGCGATGGTCAGATCGTCCAGCGACGCCAGGCCCACCGCGTCGATCGCATTGTTCTGCAGGGCGGGGATCTTGGCGGCGTCGTCGAGCACGGTGTAGGTGACCGAATCCAGCAGCGGCGGGGTGCCCCACCATTTCGGGTTACGGGTCAACACGATCCGCTGTGCACCGCGGTCCACGGAGCTGATCATGAACGGTCCCGCCGACGGGCCCGGCCCGTCCAGGTAGCCCTTGTTGAACGCCTCGGGATCCTGCGTCATCACCTTCGGCGCCAGCATGCTGTTGCCCGCGAACATGCCCTTCCAGTCGGCGAAGTGGCTGGCGAAGGTGATCACCGCCTGCCGGTCGTCGACGCCCTTGGTCACCGACTCGACGCGCTCGCTGCCGTTCGGCGACGCGAACAGGAAGCGGTCGTCCCTGCCGCTGGTGGCGTTGATCTGAGAGGCGAAATCCTCCCAGGTGATCGGGGTGCCGTCGGACCACACCGCCTTCGGGTTGATCGTGTAGGTGACGACCTGTGGGTCGGTGCTGGTCAACTCGACGTCGGTGAAGTAGTCGCTGTTGACCGTCATTTCGCCGTCGGGCTTGATGACGAACGCGCGCGGCAGCGTCCAGCGCAGCAGCGCGCCGAGTTCGCCGAGGTTGCCGTCGACGTGCAGATAGTTGAAGTTGGGCGGGAAACCAGAAAGCGCCAGCCGCAGGTTGCCGCCCTGCTGAAGGGTGGCGGGGTCCTGCGGGTTGATGTCCGCGATCGCCCCGATCTCGGCATCCCCGCCCGCCGACGGGATCTCGTCGTCGGCCCCCGAGCAGCCCGTCACCACCAGCCCGACGACCATGCCCACGGCGAGCAGACGCAAAAGTCCCCGTTTCAGCACCGATTCGGGGGATCTTGTGTCTGTTCGCGTTGTCAAAGCGCTCATGCGCACTGACTCTAACCGCCTACGGGAAACGGCCGGGGTACCGCGGCGAGCAACCGGCGCGTGTAGGGGTCTCGGGGATGCGCGAAAACCTGCGCGCTGTCGCCCTGCTCGACGATTCTGCCGCGGTTCATCACCGCCACCCGATGGGCCAGGTGCCGGACCACCGACAGATCGTGGGAGACGAACAGATACGCCAGGCCGAACCGGTCCTGCAGGTCGAGCAGCAGGTTGATGACGCCGGCCTGGATCGACACGTCCAGCGCCGACACCGGTTCGTCGAGAGCGAGGATCTTCGGCCGCAGCGCCAGTGCCCGCGCGATGCCGATCCGCTGCTTCTGCCCGCCGGAGAACTCCGCCGGATACCGGGTGGCGTCCTCACGACGCAACCCGACCACGGTGAGGAGTTCGGCGACCCGCTGACCGGTGTCGTCCTTGGTGAAGCCGTTGGCGCGCAGGGGTTCTGCGAGAACGTCGAACACCGGAAGCCGAGGGTCCAGCGAGGCGACCGGGTCCTGGAACACCACCTGCAGATCGCCGCGCAACGCTCGGCGGCTGCGCCGGTCCAACGTCGCCACATCGGCGCCGAGCACCTCGATGCTGCCCGATTGCGGCACGCTGAGGTCCAGGATCTGATGCAGCGTCGTCGACTTGCCCGAACCGGACTCGCCGACGATGCCCAGGGTGCGGCCCTGCTGCAGCTCGAAGCTGACCCCGTCGACGGCGCGGACCTCGCCGATGCGGCGGCGCACCACCACACCCATGGTGAGTGTGTAGGTCTTGACCAGGTCGTGCACCCGCACCACGACGGGCGCATCGCCGGCGGCGGGCGGCCCGGCCGGCGCGGTCGACACCCCGTAGATGTCGGCGGCGCTGCGACCGGCGACGCGGTCGCTGCGGATGCAGGCCACCTGGTGTTCGGGCGCCACGGTGTGCAGCTCCGGCTCGGCGGTGCGGCACGCGTCGACGACCAGCGGGCAACGCGGTGCGAACGGGCATCCCGGCGGCAGCGCCGCCAGCGACGGCGGGGCGCCGGGGATGGGCACCAGCCGGGTGCCCTGCGCGGCCTGCAGGCTGGGGGCCGAGCCGAGCAGCCCGGCGGTGTAGGGCATCCGGCGGGCGTCGTAGAGCTCGGCGACCGGGGCCGACTCGACCGCGCGCCCGGCGTACATCACCAGCGCGCGGTCGGCGAACTCGGCGACCACCCCGAGGTCGTGGGTGATGATCAGCACCCCGGCGCCGGTGACGTCGCGCGCGGTGCGCAGCACGTCGAGGATCTGGGCCTGCACGGTGACGTCCAGCGCGGTCGTCGGCTCGTCACAGATCAGCAGATCGGGGTCGTTGGCGATGGCGATGGCGATGACGACGCGCTGCCGCTCGCCCCCGGACAGTTCGTGCGGGAACGCCCGGGACCGTTGTTCGGGCTGGGCGATCCCGACGAGCTCGAGCAGCTCGACCGCGCGGGCGCGGGCGGCCCGCCGGCCGACGTCTCGGCGGTGGATGCGGATGGCCTCGGCGATCTGGTCGCCGACGGTGTGGACCGGTGTCAGCGCGGACATCGGGTCCTGGAAGACCGTCCCGATCCGGTTGCCGCGGATCCGCGACATCTGCGGGTCGGGCAGGCCGAGCAGCTCGTCACCGTTCAGCCGCACCGATCCGCCGACCTCGGCGTACTCGGGCAACAACCCGACGACCGCCATCGCGCCCGCCGACTTGCCCGCACCCGACTCGCCGACCAGCGCCACCACCTCGCCGGAGTCGACGTGGTAGTCCAGCCCGCGCACTGCGGCGACGCGCTCGTCGTCGGTCGGGAAGGCCACCGTGAGGCCGCGCACCTCGAGCAGACTCATCGCTGCGACCCCCTGGTTCGGCGCCGGCGCGGCGGCGGACGCACCCCGGAATCCAGCGCGTCGCGCAGACCGTCGCCGACCAGGTTGGCGCACAACACGATGAGCACCAGCACCCCGGCGGGGAACAGGAACACCCACGGGAACGTCGTCACCGAGCGGGTGCCGTCGGCGATCAGCGTGCCCAGCGACACGTCCGGCGGTTGCACCCCGAAACCGAGGAAGCTCAGCCCGGTCTCGGCGAGCACCGCGAGGCCGACGTTGAGGGCGGTGTCGATGATGAGGATCGACGCCACGTTCGGCACGATGTGGCGGGTGATGATGCGCCAGCTGCTGACGCCCATGTAGCGGGCCGCGACGACGAACTCGCGGTCCCGCAGGCTCATCGTCAGGCCGCGCACGATCCGTGAGCTGATCATCCAGCTGAACACCGACAACAGCAGGATCAGCCACAGGATGGTGCCGGACTGGCGGGTCTTCGGGGTGACGATCGCGATCAGGATGAAGCTGGGGATCACCAGCAGCAGATCGACGATCCACATCAGCGTGCGGTCCCGCCAGCCGCCGAAGTATCCGGCGACCGCGCCGACGGTGGCGGCGATCGTCGTCGAGATGAACGCCACGCACACCCCGATCAGCATCGATTTCTGCATGCCGCGCAGGGTCAGCGCCAACAGGTCCTGGCCCAGCGCGTTGGTGCCGAACCAGTGCTCGGGGCTCGGGGGTCGCTGCAGCGCGAAGTAGTCCAGGTCGGTGTGGGTGTAGGGCAGCAGCGGCGGAAGCGCGTAGCAGGCGACGAACATCACCGCGAGCAGAATCAGCGACCCCGCCGCGGGGCGGTTGCGCAGGAACCGGCGCCACACCAGGGTGCGCCGCGACACGAACTCGTGCCGGTCGGCGGCGTCGTGCTCGACGAAGTCGGTCATGCCACCCGCACCCTCGGATCCAGCGCCGCGTAGATCACGTCGGAGAGCAGGCCCGCGAACAGGATCACCACCCCGAAGAACATCGTGATCGCGACGACGATATTGGTGTCCTGGGCGGCCACCCCCTGTACCACCCACTCACCCACGCCGTGCCAGCCGAAGATCTTCTCGACGAACACCGATCCGGTCACCAGCCCGCCGATGCTGTAGGCGAACAGCGTGGCCATCGGGATCAGCGCGGTGCGCAGCCCGTGCTTGAACAACGCCTGCCGCCGGGTCAGGCCCTTGGCCCGCGCGGTCCGGATGAAATCCTGGCCGAGCACGTCGAGCATCGCGTTGCGCTGGTAGCGGCTGTAGCCGGCGATCGCGGACAGCGCCAGCGTGAAGGTGGGCAGCACCAGGTGCTGCAGCCGGTCGACGAACTGGTTCCACACCCCACCGACCGCGTCCGGCGACGTCTCCCCGGTGTACTCGAACACCTGCATGCCCAGCACCGAGTTGACCTTCAGCGCCCCGAGGATGAGCAGGTTGGCGACGACGAACGTCGGGGCGCTGAGGATCAGCAGCGAGACCAGCGTGATGACCCGGTCCGACAGCCGGTACTGCCGGATCGCGCCCCACGCCCCGACGACGACGCCCAGGACCGTCCCGATCACCGATCCGATGAGCACCAGTCGCAGGCTGACCGCGATGCGGCGCCACAGCTCGTCGGTGACCGGCTGGCCGGTGACTGTAGTGCCGAAGTCCCCGCGGACCGCGCCGGCCACCCAGTCCGCATAGCGCACGGGTATCGGCTTGTCGAGATTCAGTTCGGCGGCCTTGGCGTCGATCACCGATTGTGGGGGGCGCGGGTTGCGCTCGTGCAGGCTGTCGAGCGGGTTGAAGGTCAGCGACGTCAGGCTGAAGGTCAGGAACGACACCACGCCCAGCAGCACGATGTAGTTGAGCAGCCGGCGCGCCAGGAATCGGGTCATCCGGTGCGTCCGCCGCTGCGCTGCATGCGCACAGGTTATGAGAAATGCATGCACGCAGCCCGTTGGTACCGCCCCGGCGCGCCCGATCGGCGGGTCGTCGTCAGCGGGTCGGCGCCCCGTCGGGCGGAGCGCCCGCGCCGGGCCGGGCCGGACCCTGCTGCGGGTCGAGGGCCTCCGTCGCGGTGACGGTGTCGCCGTCCTGCACGCCGCGAACCGTCACGGTGCCGTCCACCGCGACGCCCGACCCGCCGGATGTCTGATACGTCTGGCTGAACCCGTCGTCGCTGCGGACCGTGAACGTCGTCGCCGATGCGGCGGTGACCGTCCCGGTCTGCGTCAGCATCGTGGTGAAGCCGCCGGCCGGGTCGGCGACGACGAACTGGCCGTGCAGCGGCGCAGCGCCGGGCCCGGCCGCCGGGCCCGCGCCGGGCGCACCGAAGCCGGCAGCGCCGGGACCGGGCCCCTGATGCCCGGGGGGTCCCATGACCTGCGACGACTGTCCGGTCGCCGCGTAGATCGCGGCACCACCCAGCCCGGCGATCACCGCGGCGATCCCGACCGCCACGGCCGTCTCCCGGGCGCCCCAGCGGCGCTGAGCCGGGTCCGGGCTGCCCCATACGGGGTTGTCGAATGTCACGTGATCGGTAGTCATGGCCACCACGGTGACCCGATTCCATGGGTGTTCGCTGTGAGCGCGCTCAGCATCGGGTGTGTCCGGATGTTCACAGGTTGCGCATAGGAACGACACAGTGGCCGCCTAGTGCACCCGCCCATAATGAGTTCGTGCCGAACACCGAGAATCTTGCCGTGGCGGACGGCGAGGCCGCCCGGGTGGCGATGCGCCGCGCCGACGGGAGCCCGATCAACGTGCTGGTTGTCGACGACGAACCGGTGCTGGCCGAGCTGGTGTCGATGGCGCTGCGCTACGAGGGCTGGGAGATCTCGACGGCGGGTGACGGGGCCACCGCGCTGGCCGCGGCCAAGAAGACCCCGCCCGACGTCGTCGTGCTCGACGTGATGCTGCCCGACATGAGCGGCCTGGACGTGCTGCGCAAGCTGCGGGAGCAGATTCCCGGGCTGCCGCTGCTGCTGCTCACCGCGAAGGACTCGGTCGAGGACCGCATCGCCGGGCTGACCGCGGGCGGCGACGACTACGTCACCAAGCCGTTCAGCATCGAGGAGGTCGTGCTCAGGCTGCGGGCGCTGCTGCGGCGCACCGGGGTGAGTACCGACACCGGCGGCGCCAAACTGATCGTCGGTGATCTCGTCCTCGACGAGGACAGCCACGAGGTGACGCGTGCGGGGGAGGTCATCACCCTCACGGCAACCGAGTTCGAGCTGCTGCGCTTCATGATGCGCAACGCCAAACGCGTGCTGAGCAAGGCCCAGATCCTCGACCGGGTGTGGAGCTACGACTTCGGCGGTCGCTCCAACATCGTCGAGCTCTACGTGTCCTATCTGCGCAAGAAGATCGACAGCGGCCGGGAACCGATGATCCACACCCTGCGTGGTGCGGGGTATGTCCTCAAACCCGCGCGCTGAGCGCGGGTGGTCGCTGCTGCGTGCGCCGCGCGGCTGGTCGTTGCGGACCCGGCTGATCATCCTGCTGGTGGCGTTGCTTGCGGTGGTGTGTGCGGGCATCGGTGTCGCGACCGAGTTCGCGTTGCAGCGCTTCCTGACCAACCAGCTCGACGAGCAGGTCGTCGAGACCGCCCACCGGTCGGCGACGATTTTCGAGTTCGGCCCACCGCCCCCACCCAACCAGGGCCCGCCCGGCCGTCGCCCGGGCGAGGACATGGCCGGGCCACCGCCCCCGCTGCCGGACCGGCGCTCACCGTTCCCCGACGACGGCGGGCCGGGGCCGGCGTTCCTCAATGCCCCCGGCCAGGCGATCGACACGGTCGGTGCGATCGTCGCGGGTCACCGTCGGGTGGTGGCGGGTGTCATCACCGACGACGGTTCACGGGCCGAGATCTCCGCTGCGGCCGCACAGCAACTGGCCGAGATCCCGGCCGACGGGAAGCCGCGGACGGTCGACCTCGACGGTCTGGGCCGCTACCGGGTGGTGGGCCTGAACCCGCACCACCTGAGATCCAGTGTGGTGACCGGGCTTCCGACCGCCGTCGTCGACGACACCCTGCTGTGGGTGCTGGTCATCTTCTGCGTCGTCGCCGCCGTCGCACTGGTCGGCGCGGCGAGTGCGGGCATCGTCATCGTGCGGCGCCAACTCGCCCCGCTGGCACGGGTTTCGGTGGCGGCCCGGCAGGTTGCCGACCTGGAGCTCGACCGCGGTGAGGTGCGGCTGCCCACCCCGATCATCGAGGTCGATCCCGCGGCCGCGCACACCGAGGTCGGCCAGCTGGGCTCGGCGCTGAACCGGATGCTCGACCGCATCGCCGGTGCGCTGTCGGCCCGGCACGCCAGCGAGACCCGGGTGCGGCAATTCGTCGCCGACGCCAGCCACGAGCTGCGCACCCCGCTGGCCGCGATCCGCGGTTACACCGAGCTGGCCCAGCGCCGGCCTGCGGAGCTGCCCGACGATGTGGCGCACGCCATCGACCGGGTGCAGTCCGAGACCGAGCGGATGACCCATCTGGTCGAGGATCTGCTGCTGCTGGCCAGGCTCGACGAGGGCAGGCCGCTGCAACGCGACCCGGTCGATCTGACCCGGCTCGTCGTGGACGCGGTCAGTGACGCGCACGTGGCGGGCCCGGACCACAACTGGGAGCTCGAGCTGCCCGATGAGCCGGTGACGGTCACCGGGGACGAGGCCCGGCTGCACCAGGTGCTGGCAAACCTGCTGGCCAACGCGCGCACGCACACGCCGGCCGGGACCTCGGTGACCACCTCCCTGGAGGCCGGCGGCGAGGTGGTGCTGACGGTCCTCGACGACGGACCGGGCATCCCGCCCTGGCTGCTGCCCGACGTGTTCGAGCGGTTCGCGCGTGGCGACTCGTCGCGATCCCGCAACGCCGGGAGCACCGGACTGGGCCTGGCGATCGTCAACGCCGTGGTGCGCGCGCACGGGGGGACCATCAGCGTCGACAGCGTGCCGGGCCGCACCCGGTTCGTGGTCAGACTGCCGAATCATTCACAGCAGGACCACAGTCGACCCCAATGGGACGCCTAGCGCAGGCATCGATCATCGTCGGGTGACCTTGCTCAGCCGTGCGCCGTCGGCGCCGGCCCCTGCCGTCGTGCGTGCCCGCCGAGGTCTCTCGGACCGCGCGCATCGACCGGCCTTCGCCGCGCTGCTGGTGATGACCGCCGGGTTGTACCTGTGGAACCTGGGGGCGAGCCGATGGGCCAATGCGTTCTACTCGGCGGCCGCGCAGGCCGGTTCGCGGGACTGGACGGCCATGCTGTTCGGCTCCAGCGACGCCGCGAACGCGATCACCGTGGACAAGACGCCGGCCGCGCTGTGGGTGATGGACCTCTCGGTGCGGATCTTCGGGCTCAACCCGTGGAGCGTCCTGGTGCCACAGGCGTTGATGGGGGTGGCCGCGGTCGCGGTGCTCTACGCCGCGGTGCGGCGCGTCGGCGGCCCCGGCGCCGCGCTGCTCGCCGGGGCGGTGCTGGCGCTGACACCGGTGGCGGCGGTGATGTTCCGGTTCAACAACCCCGACGCGCTGCTGGTGTTGCTGCTGGTGGTTTCCGCCTACTGCACGCAGCGGGCCTGTGCGAGCGACGCGAGCCGGTGGTGGCTGATCGGCGCGGGTGCGGCGGTCGGCTTCGGCTTCCTGGCCAAGATGCTGCAGGCGCTGCTGGTGCTGCCTGCGTTGGCGGCGGCCTACCTGGTCGCGGGGCACCGGCCGCTGCTCGACCGGGTCGTCGACCTGGCCGTCGCCGCGGTGGCGGTGGTCGTGTCCGCCGGCTGGTATGTGCTGCTCGTCGAGCTCTGGCCGGCCTCGGCGCGGCCCTACATCGGCGGCTCCCAGCACAACAGCATCGTCGAACTGGCGTTGGGCTACAACGGCTTCGGCCGCCTCACCGGCGACGAACCCGGCGGGCGCCGACCGCTACCCGTCGCAGAACATCGACGGCACAGTCGTTTTCGGCCTCGGTCGGGCACCGCAGATCTCACAGTCGGCGCATAGCTCGGGCCAACGATGAGCACAATTGCGCGGCCGAGCATGGGTGTCATGACCGCCACCGATCTGGAGCTCGGGTCCACCCTGCAGCGTCCGTTCGAGCCGCGGCCCGACGCCGCGCTGGCGGCGCGAGCGGCCGGGGTGCCGGTGCTCGACATCGTCGTGCCGGTGTACAACGAGCAGGCCGCGCTGGCGGATTCGGTGCACCGGCTGCACCGCTACCTGCGCGACGCGGTCCCGTTCCCGGCCCGGATCACCATCGCCGACAACGCCAGCGTGGACGACACCCCGAGGATCGCCGCGGAGTTGGCCGCCGAACTGACCGACGTACGTGTGGTGCGGCTCGCGCAGAAGGGCCGCGGCCGGGCGCTGCGGCAGGTGTGGTTGCAGTCCGATGCCGCGGTGCTCGCCTACATGGACGTGGACCTGTCGACCGACCTGGCGGCGCTGGCCCCGCTGGTGGCGCCGTTGATCTCCGGGCACTCGGACCTCGCGATCGGCACCCGGCTCGGCCGGGGTGCGCGGGTGCGGCGCGGACCCAAGCGGGAGATCATCTCGCGCTGCTACAACATGATCCTGAAATCGACTCTGGCCGCGGGATTCTCGGACGCCCAGTGTGGATTCAAGGCGATCCGCGCCGATGTCGCGGCGCGACTGTTGCCCCACGTCGAGGACACCGGCTGGTTCTTCGACACCGAGCTGCTGGTGCTGGCGCAGCGCAGCGGCCTGCGGATCGCCGAGGTGCCGGTGGACTGGGTGGACGACCCGGACAGTCGAGTCGACATCGTCGCGACGGCCGCGGCCGACCTGAAGGGCATCGCGCGGCTGCTGCGTGGTTTCGCCACCGGCGCGATCCCGGTGCAGTCGATCGCCGCACAGCTCGGCTCGCCGCGGACCTCCGCGGCACCGGGCTCACTGCTGCGCCAGGCGGTCCGGTTCGCTGCGGTGGGGGTGGCCTCGACCGTCGTGTACGTGGTGCTGTTCACGCTGATGCAGCAATGGGCGGGTCCGCAGCCGGCCAATTTCATCGCGCTGGCGCTGACCGCGATCGGCAACACCGCCGCCAACCGCCGCTTCACCTTCGGCGTTGCCGGGCGGGCACACCTCGGGCGACACCACACCGAGGGGCTCGTCGTCTTCGGTGTCGCGCTGTCGATCACCAGCGGCGCGCTGTGGCTGCTGCACCTCGTGGTGCCCGCCCCGCACCACGTCACCGAACTCGGCGTGCTGGTCGTCGCGAACCTGATCGCGACGGCGCTGCGCTTCGTCCTGCTGCGCGGCTGGGTGTTCCATCCGCGCCGCAACTCTGCAGAAGGAATCCCACGATGACACTCACCGTCGACGTTGCGGCGCCCGCCGACACCGCCGCGGGCACACACGGATCCGGTTCGAGGCCGGGCCGGTTCGGCCGGCTGTTGTTCGGCGACGGCTCGCAGCCGCGCTGGGCCCGTCCGGCGCTGCTGGGCCTGCTGGCCGCCACGGCGGTGCTGTACGTGTGGGGCCTCGGGTCCTCGGGTTGGGCCAATCCGTACTACGCGGCCGCCGCCCAGGCGGGCACGCAGGACTGGAAGGCGTGGCTGTTCGGGTCGTTGGACGCCGGCAACTCGATCACGGTGGACAAGCCGCCGGCCGCGCTGTGGGTGATGGGCCTGTCCGGCCGGCTGTTCGGTTTCACCCCGTTCACGATGTTGCTGCCGCAGGCGTTGATGGGGGTGGGGGCCGTCGCGGTGTTGTACGCGACGGTGCGCCGGGCGAGCGGGCCGGGTGCCGGCCTGATCGCCGCAGCGGCGCTGGCCGTCACCCCGGTGGCCGTGTCGATGTTCCGCTACAACAACCCCGACGCGTTGCTGGTGCTGCTGCTGGTGGTGGGCGCCTACCTGACGGTCCGCGCCATCGAGACCGGTCGCACCCGCTGGATGGTGCTGGTGGGTGTCGTGCTGGGCTTTGCGTTCCTGACCAAGTTGCTGCAGGCCTTCCTGGTGATGCCCGGGCTGGCGCTGGCGTTTCTGGTCGCCGGGCCGGTGGGGGTGTGGCGGCGCGTCGGCGTCCTGCTGGCCGGCGCCGCCGCGATGGTGGTGACGGCCGGATCGTTCCTGATGCTGGTCAGCCTGTGGCCCGCCCGCTCGCGGCCCTACATCGGCGGCTCCACCGACAACAGCCTGTTGCAGTTGGCGCTGGGCTACAACGGAATCCAGCGGGTCATGGGCGGGCAGGGCCCCGGCGGCGGCGGTGGACCGGGTGGGGCGGGCAACCTGTTCTTCGGCGGCGACCCGGGGATCACCCGGCTGTTCGGCGCGTCGATGGGCGCCGAGGCGTCGTGGTTGCTGCCGGCCGCACTCGTCGGGCTGGTCGCCGGCCTGTGGTTCACCCGGCGCGCCGCACGCACCGATCGGGTGCGCGCACAGTTGCTGCTGTGGGGCGGATGGCTGCTGGTCACCGGGGCCGTGTTCAGCTTCATGGACGGCATCATCCACCCGTACTACACGGTGGCCCTGGCGCCCGCGATCGCCGCGCTGACCGGCATCGGCGTCGTCGAACTCTGGCGCGGCAGGCGGTATCCGGCGCCTCGGGCGGTGCTGGCGGCGATGGCCGCGGTCACCGGGGTGTGGGCGTTCATCCTGCTGGCGCGCACCCCGGATTGGCAGCCGTGGCTGCGCTGGGTGGTGCTGGTCGGGCTGATCGTCGTCGCCGCGGTCATCGCGGCCGGTGTGCACCTATTGGGCCGTGCGGCGGCGGTGGTCGCCGCGGCGGCGGTCCTGTTCGGGGCGCTCGCCCCGGCGGCCTACGCGATCGAGACCGCCACGCACTCGGGCACCGGGCCGGGCAGGATGTCGGGCCCGGCCGTCGCTGCCGGCGTCGGCTTCGGCGGTCCGGGAGGCCCCGGCGGTCCGGGGGAGACGGCTCCGGACAGGACCGCGCTGTGGGAACTGATCGAGGCGGCCGACAACCGCTGGGCCGCCGCCGGCATCGGGTCGATGTCGGCGGGCAGCCTGGAACTCGAGACCGGCGCCTCGGTCATGGCGATCGGCGGGTTCACCGGCAGCGACGATTCACCGACCCTGCAGCAGTTCCAGGCCTACGTGGCCGACGGACAGATCGGCTACTTCATCGCCGACGGCCCGGGTGGTCCCGGCGGCGGCCCGGGCGGCCCCGGTGATGGGTCGGGAACATCGAGCCAGATCGCCGAATGGGTGCAGCAGAACTTCACCCCGATGGACGTGGGTGGTACCACCGTGTACGACCTGCAGCGCTGAGCCGGTCTCGGCTCGGCCGCCGGCGTTGACACGTCCCGGTCCGGCCGCCATAATTCCCCACAATGACAATTAATTTGGTCAGTCCTACCAACTTTATGGGGAAATGATGACCTCGACCGAGGAGCTCACCCAGAACGCGGGTCGTTACGAGCTGAGCCACCTGCGCGCGCTGGAGGCCGAAGCCATCCACATCATCCGCGAGGTGGCTGCCGAGTTCGAGCGGCCCGTGCTGCTGTTCTCCGGCGGCAAGGACTCCATCGTGATGCTGCACCTGGCGATCAAGGCCTTCCGGCCCGGGCGGCTGCCGTTCCCGGTGATGCACGTCGACACCGGCCACAACTTCGAAGAGGTGCTGGACACCCGCGATGCCCTGGTCGCCGAGCACGGGGTGCGGCTGGTCGTCGCCAGCGTCGAGGACGACATCGCCGCAGGGCGGGTGGTCGACAACGGGCCCTCCCGCAATCCACTGCAGACCGTCACGTTGTTGCGCGGCATCAGGGAGAACAGGTTCGACGCCGCCTTCGGGGGCGCCCGGCGCGACGAGGAGAAGGCACGCGCCAAGGAACGGGTGTTCAGCTTCCGCGACGAGTTCGGCCAGTGGGACCCCAAGAACCAGCGGCCCGAGCTGTGGAACCTGTACAACGGCAGGCACCGCAAGGGCGAGCACATCCGGGTCTTCCCGCTGTCCAACTGGACCGAGTTCGACATCTGGTCCTACATCGGCGCGGAGAAGATCGAGCTGCCGTCGATCTACTACGCGCATCCGCGCAAGGTGTTCGAGCGCGACGGCATGTTGCTGGCCGTGCACGAGTACCTGCAGCCGCGCGCCGACGAGCAGATCGTCGAGAAGACCGTCCGGTTCCGCACCGTCGGGGACGTGACCTGCACCGGGTGCGTCGAGTCGACGGCATCGACGGTCGACGAGGTGATCGCGGAGACCGCGCTGTCACGGCTGACCGAGCGCGGGGCCACCCGCGCCGACGACCGGATCTCGGAGGCCGGCATGGAGGACCGCAAGCGCGAGGGGTATTTCTGACATGACCACGCTGTTGCGTATCGCCACCGCGGGTTCGGTGGACGACGGCAAGTCGACCCTGATCGGCCGGCTGCTCTACGACTCGAAGGCCGTGATGGAGGACCAGCTGGCCTCGGTGGAGCGCACGTCGCGGGAACGCGGCCACGACTACACCGACCTGGCACTGGTCACCGACGGCCTGCGCGCCGAGCGCGAGCAGGGCATCACCATCGACGTGGCCTACCGCTACTTCGCCACGGCGAAGCGGAAGTTCATCATCGCCGACACCCCCGGCCACATCCAGTACACCCGCAACATGGTCACCGGGGTGTCGACCGCACAGCTGGCGATCGTGCTGGTCGACGCCCGCCACGGACTGCTCGAGCAGTCCCGCAGGCATGCCTTCCTGGCGTCGCTGCTGGGCGTCCAGCACATCGTGCTGGCGGTCAACAAGATGGACCTCGTCGACTGGGACCGGGAGCGGTTCGAGTTCATCCGCGACGAGTTCCACGACTTCGCCGCCCGGCTCGACGTGCACGACGTGACCACCATCCCGCTGTCGGCCCTCAACGGCGACAACGTGGTGACCAAGTCCGACGCGTCGCCCTGGTATGAGGGGCCCTCGCTGCTGAGCCACCTCGAAGAGGTCTACATCGCCGGCGACCGCAACCTGGTCGATGTCCGTTTCCCGGTGCAGTACGTGATCCGGCCGCAGACCCGCGAGCATCACGACCACCGCAGCTACGCGGGCACGGTGGCCAGCGGCCTGATGAAGGTCGGCGACGAGGTCGTCGTGCTGCCGGCCGGGAAGTCCAGCCGGATCGCGGCGATCGAGGGACCGGGCGGACCGGTGGACGAGGCGTTCCCGCCGATGGCGGTGTCCGTCAGCCTGGCCGACGACATCGACATCTCCCGCGGCGACATGATCGCCCGGCCCAACAACCAGCCCAGGGTCACCCAGGAATTCGACGCCACGGTCTGCTGGATGGCCGACGAGTCGGCGCTGGAACCCGGACGCGAGTACGTCATCAAGCAGACCACCCGCACCACCCGGGTACGGGTGACCGGTCTGGACTACCGCCTCGACGTCAACAGCCTGCACCGGGACAAGTCGGCCACCGCGCTCAAACTCAATGAACTGGGCCGAATCTCGCTGCGCAGTCAGGTCCCGCTGCTGCTCGACGAGTACAGCCGCAACGCGGCGACCGGTTCGTTCATCCTGATCGACCCGACCACCAACGTGACCGTCGCGGCGGGCATGGTGCTGCGGGACGGCACCGCACGCACCGCGAGCCCCAACACCGTGCGCCACGACTCGCTGTGCACCTCCGAGGACCGGCTCAGCACGGGCCGTATGATCTGGTTCACCGGGCTCTCCGGCTCCGGCAAGTCCTCGGTGGCGATGCTCGTCGAGCAGAAGATGCTCGAAAGAGGAATCCCCGCTTACGTTCTCGACGGCGACAACCTGCGCCACGGTCTCAACGCCGACCTCGGCTTCTCGATGGCCGACCGCTCGGAGAACCTGCGCCGGCTCGCCCACGTCGCGGCGATCCTCGCCGACTCCGGGCAGGTGGTGCTGGTGCCGGCGATCAGCCCGCTGAACGAACACCGCGACCTGGCGCGCAAGGTGGCCACCGACGCGGGCGTGGAGTTCTTCGAGGTGTTCTGTGACACACCGCTGGAGGACTGCGAGCGCCGCGACCCGAAGGGTCTGTACGCCAAGGCTCGAACCGGTGAGATCACCCACTTCACCGGCATCGACAGTCCCTACCAGCGCCCGAAGAACCCGGATCTGCTCCTCACCCCGGACCACAGCGTCGACGAGCTGGCGGATACGGTGATCGACATGCTCGAGAGCCGGTCGCGGTGACCGGTGATCACGAGCTGGCCGCGCGGCTGGCCACCGAGGCGGGCGCGTTACTGCTCGACGTGCGCGCAGAGCTTGCCGACGCGACCGCACAGGAGCGAAAAGACGCGGGAGACAAGCGCTCCCACGACTTCCTGATGGCCGCGCTGGCCGCCGAGCGGCCGGCCGACACGGTCCTCTCGGAGGAGGGGCCAGAAGAGGAGGCCGATCCGGTACGGCTGGCGGCGTCCCGGGTGTGGATCGTCGATCCGCTCGACGGCACCCGGGAGTTCTCCGAGCCGGGCCGGTCGGACTGGGCGGTGCACGTCGCGCTGTGGGAGTCGGGCGAGCTGGTGGCCGGTGCGGTCGCGCTGCCGGCGCAGGGCGCGACCCTGGCCACTCCGAGGGTGCCGTACCCGCCTGCGGCCCCGGGTGCGCCACGCATCGTCGTGTCGCGCACCCGCCCACCGGCCGTCGCGCTGCAGGTCAAGGATGCGCTGGGCGGCGTGCTCGTCGAAATGGGTTCGGCCGGAGCGAAGGTCGCGTCGGTGGTGCAGGGCATCGCCGACGTCTACGTGCATGCCGGAGGCCAATACGAGTGGGACTCCGCCGCACCGGTCGCGGTGGCCCGTGCGGCCGGGCTGCACACCTCGCGGATCGACGGCTCGCCGCTGGTCTACAACCAGCGCGACTCCACACTGCCGGACCTGATCGTGTGCCGCCCCGAACTCGCCGACGCGGTGCTCGCGGTCACGGCGCGCTGACCAGCCATTGGCGAACACGTCCCCGATCCGGGCTTGCGGCCGGACGGGTCCAGGCTAGAGTCGCGAAGAAACGTTCCCGCGGTGGGCGGGACCGCAAGGGGGTAGCGATGGTTCGCATGGGCATTCGCATCGGCACCGTGGCCACGGCGGCCGCCGTGTTGACGCTCGCAGGGTGCTCGTCCGAGGATTCGTCGGAGAACACGTCCGCGCCGCCGGAGTCCAGCGCGCCGTCCACGCCGGTGACCGCCGCGGCCGACGACGAACAGCAGATCCGCGATCTCGTCGACGCGCAGACCGATGCCTTCGCCGCCGGCGACTGGGCCGCGCTGGCGGACCTCACCTGCTCGGAGTTCCGGGAGCGGGTCAGCGATCCGGGCCAGTTCCTGGTCCCCCCGCTCGACATGTTCGGCCCACGCGAACAGGTGACGAGCCTCAGCCCCGCCCAGGTGTCCGACCTGCTCGCCCAGCGGTTCGGCTCCGGTGTCTCACCGGAGACCCTGGACCGCGTCGCGCAGGCCATCGTCGCGTACGACGACGCCGCCTACCGGGATGCCATGCTGGACCTGATGACCGAGTCGACCACGGTGACCGTCGACAACGTGGAGAACATCGAAATCGACGGTGACTCCGCAACGGCCGACATCACCACCACCCGGGTGATGGGTGACAACCCGCCCGCGACCAGCACCGACTCCACACCATATGTACGCGAGGACGGGGAGTGGCTGGACTGCTCCGACCCGTCCGGCCAGTGACCGGGCGCCGGATCTGAACACGCCTCCGGCGGGTGGCCTGCGCCGACCCGGCGACATGCCGGACTAACCTTGGCCCATGCGGATGTCGGCCAAGGCGGAGTATGCCGTCCGGGCCATGGTCCAACTCGCCACCGTCGACAAGGGGATCCTGGTCAAGACCGAGGATCTGGCCAGGGCACAGGGCATCCCACCGCAGTTCCTCGTCGACATCCTCTCCGAGTTGCGCACCGACCGGTTGGTGCGCAGTCAGCGGGGCCGCGACGGCGGCTACGAGTTGGCCCGTCCCGCCGCCGATATCAGCATCGCCGACGTGCTGCGCTGCATCGACGGACCGTTGGCCAGCGTCCGCGACATGGGGCTGGGGGACCTGCCGTACTCGGGTCCGACCGCGGCCCTCACCGATGTGTGGCGGGCACTGCGCGCCAGCATGCGCTCGGTGCTCGAGCAGACCAGCCTCGCCGACGTGGCCGCCGGGGCGCTGCCCGGGCACGTCGGTGCCTACGCCGACGACTACCGCAGACAGGAGGAGGCGCGCGGGCACTCGGAGGGTTAGCGACCTGCGCCCTGCGAAGCAGGTCCACACCGGCAACGGCCGTGGTAGGAAAACCCCGTGGCGTTCGACCTGCGTGATCTCGCCGCCCGGATTCTCATCGCGCCGATGGCGGGCGGACCGTCGTCGCCCGAATTGGCCGCCGCGGGTACCAACGCGGGCGGGCTGGGGTTCGTCGCGGGCGGGTATCTGAGCGCGGCGGCGTTCGCCGAGCGCCTGCAGGCGGCCGCGGGGCTCACGTCGGGGCCGATCGGCGCCAACCTGTTCGTACCGCATCCGAGCGCCGCCACCCCGGCCGCGGTCGAGCGCTATGCCGCAAGCCTGGCGGCCGAGGCGCAGCGCTACCGGGTCGCCCTGGGGCAGCCCCGATTCTCCGACGACGAATGGCCCGCCAAGCTCGACGTCGTGCTGGATCTGCGTCCCGCGGTGGTGTCGTTCACCTTCGGCCTGCCCGGTGCCGACGATCGGCGCCGACTGGCCGCCGCCGGAATCACCACCGTCGGCACCGTCACCACACCGGCCGAGGCGCGCGCGGCGGCCGAGTGCGGGCTCGACGCGGTGGTCGTGCAGGGGCCCGCGGCCGGCGGGCACCGGGGTGGCTTCGACCCCACCGCGTCGCCGCCGGCCGAACCGCTGGCGGATCTGCTGGCCGCGGTCACCGCGACCGTCGACCTACCGGTGGTGGCGGCCGGCGGGCTGATGACCGCCGCCGACGTCCGCCGGGTCCGGCGCCGGGGCGCGGTGGCCGCGCAGCTGGGGACTGCGTTCCTGCTGGCCGACGAGGCCGGCAGCAGCGCCGTGCACCGAGCCGCACTCGTCGACCCGCAGTTTCGTGAAACCGTTGTCACCAAAGCATTCTCGGGTCGCTACGCGCGAGGCCTGCGCAACCGTTTCATCGACGAGCACGACGCGGACGCGCCGTTGGGCTACCCCGAGGTGCACTACCTGACCAGCCCGCTGCGCGCCGCGGCGGTGCGCGCCGGGGACCCGCACGGGGTCGCCGTGTGGGCCGGGACGGGATTTCGGCTGGCCGCCGCCGCGTCGGCCGCGGACATCGTCGCGAACCTCACGGCGGATGGCGACGGGTGAGCGCCCTGACCCGCCGCGCGTTCGTTCTGGGTGCCGGCGTACTGGCCGCCGCCCCGATGGCGGCCGGATGCGGTCCGTCGCGGGATGCCCGGGGCGGGCATGTGATCGTGGTGGGCGCGGGAATGGCGGGGCTGGCCGCGGCGCGGCGACTGGCCGACGCCGGGGTCGATGTCACCGTCGTGGAGGCGCGCGACCGGATCGGCGGGCGTACCTGGACCGACACCTCGCTCGGGATTGCGGTGGATCTGGGTGCGGCGTGGATCCACGGCACCGACGGCAATCCGCTCGTGGCGCTGGCCGCCGCGGCCGGTGCCGACACGGTGGAGACCGACTTCGAGAACGTCACCGTCCTCGCCGACGCCACACCGGTGGATCCCGGGGCGGTGCAGCAGACGCTGCGGCGCTGGGACGCAACCCTGGACGAGGTCTACGACTCGGCGTCCGATGCCGCCGGCGATGCATCGGTGGGCGACGCGCTGGCGCGGTTCGCCGATCTGTCCGATCCGCTCGTGCAGTGGGCGGTGGCGTCGGCCATCACCGCCGAGTACGCGGCCGACCCCGGGCAGCTGTCGCTGAAGTGGTTCGGTGGCGAGGGTGAACTCGACGGCTCCGATCTGCTGCTGCCGGGCGGCTATGTCCAACTCGCGCGCCACCTGTCGCAGGGTTTGCGGATCGTGCTCGGCGCCGAGGTGTCCCGCATCGTCGATGACGGTTCCGCAGTGCGGGTCGAGACGTCGACGGGAGTGGTGACCGGTGACCGCGCGATCGTGACCGTGCCGCTGGGGGTGCTGAAGGCGGGCACCATCGAGTTCGATCCGCCGCTGTCCGACGCCAAGCGCGGTGCGATCGAGCGCCTCGGCTTCGGCGTGCTCGACAAGGTGGTGCTCACCTTCGACGAGCCGTTCTGGCCGTCCGACCCCGATGTGCTCGGGGTGGCGGGCACCGACCAGCCGGTGTCGGATCTGGTCAACGGCCTGCGCTTCAGCGATACGCCGCTGCTGGTGGGGCTTCGCGGTGGTACCAATGCCGTTGCCCGCGAGGCACTCTCCGACCGTGACGCGGTCGCGCAGGTGATCGCCACGCTGGCGGCCCCCGCGCCGACAGGCTGGCGGGTGACACGCTGGGCGGCCGACCCGTATGCCCGCGGGTCCTACAGTTTCCTGGCCGTCGGCTCGAGTCCGGCCGATCAGCGCGCACTGGCCGAGCCGGCCAGTGAGCGGCTGGCGTTCGCGGGCGAGGCGACCCATCGGGAGTTCTTCGCCACCGTGCACGGCGCCTACCTCAGCGGTCTGCGCGAGGCCGACCGGATCCTCGGCTAGCGCAGTTCCTCGACCACCACGTCACCGGTGTCCGAGCGCACGGTCAGCACCGATTCTGCGGCATCGCGGTCGCGGGTCCGCGGCACTGCCACCACCGTCGAGCCGTGCTGCTGCCCGGTCGTCGCGGTCACGAAGAACGGTCCCGGGCCCGGGAGCGCCAGGACGACGTCGCCATTGCCGGCCTCGGCCTCCGCGGTCGCGGGGGGCTGCGCGAAATCCACGCTTATGTCCCCGGTCGCGGTTACCGCGCGGAAGGTCTCCGATACCGAGATCGGTTCCCGGGAACGGATGTCCCCGTGATCGGCGGTGATGTCGACGTTGCGGGCCGACCCGCTGAGCACGACCGCGCCCTCCCGGGTGTGGGCGATCAATTGATCCACGTCGGCCTGGGCGAACACCACACCCGTCTGCTGCCGCGTGGTCACCGTCAACCCGTGCGCGAGCGCGGGCGGCAGCACCACGGTGATCTCGCCGGCCCGTCCCCAGTGCAGCACCGGCGTCGGATCGGACTCGATCGTCACGGTCGCGGTCAGCCCGTCGTCGCTGACCATCAGGGGGCGCGAGTCGGACGCCGCGGTCGTGACCGTCCGCATGTCCACCCGCGGTTCCCGGACGTCGCGATCGCTGGTGATGCGAATGACCACCGGAACCGAGCCGGTGTCGAGCGCCAGCGAGCGCAATGTCGAGGGCAGTGCCGCGGAGTCGGCCAGGACGCGGAACCTGCTGATACCCCACGCCGCGGTGGACAGCGCCACCACGGTGCCGATCACCAGTGCCGCGGCGACGACGATGAGCACCACCCGGAGCGCGGTGCGCCCTCCGGGGGACAGCGGCGGTGGCGGGGTGGCCGGTTCGGACGGCGGGGCGGTCAGTGTGGTCACGGTAAGTCCTTTCGCTACTTCAGGATTCGAGGAATCGCAGCACCGCGAGTACGCGGCGGTTCCCGTTCTCGTCGGGGGGGAGATTCAACTTGGCGAAGATCGAGGCGATGTGCTTCTCGGCCGATCCGACCGACATGTGCAGTGCCGCCGCGATGGCGGAGTTGGTTTTTCCCTCGGCCATCAGCTGCAGCACCTCGTGCTCGCGAGGGGTCAGCGCGTCGAGGGCGTTGCGGCGCTGGGAACGCACCAAGATCTGCGAGACCACCTCCGGGTCGAGCACGGTCCCGCCGGCGCCGACCACGGACACCGCGTCGAGGAATGCCGGCACGTCGGCGACCCTGTCCTTGAGCAGGTAGCCGAACCCCCTGGTGTCCGCGGCGATCAGGTCGGCGGCATAACGCTCCTCGACGTAGTGCGAGAGCACCAGCACCGGCGATTCCGGGTTCTGGCTGCGCAGCAGGGCCGCCGCCCGGATGCCCTCGTCGGTGAAGGTGGGTGGCATCCGCACGTCGACGATCGCCAGGTCCGGGCGGTGTTCGTTGACCAGTCGCAGCAGGTTGGTGGCGTCGGGAACCCCGCCGACCACCTGGTGGCCGGCGTCGGTGAGGATCCGCTCGATCCCGGCGCGCAGCAGGGCCGAGTCCTCGGCGATCACGATCCGCATGGCAACACCGCCGAGACGACGGTCGGTCCGGTGACCGGGCTGGACACGCTGAAGGTGCCGCGTGCGGCGCGTACGCGTTCGTCGAGCCCGCGCAGCCCGGTGGCCGCGAAAGCCCCGTCGTCGTCGGCGATCCCGGCGCCGCCGCATCCGTCGTCGAACACGGTGACGTGTAGTAGGCCCGACGACTCGTCGAGACGCACCGTGACCGCGGCGTGGGCGGCCCCCGCGTGCCGCGTGGTGTTGGTCAGTGCCTCGGCGACCACGAAGTAGGCGCACGCCTCGATCTCCTCGGGCAGCCGTCGCGGCAGGTGCACGCTCAGTGTGGTCGGTACCCCGGAGTTGACCGCGCGCTGCACCACCGAGGACAGCGCGGCATCCAGGCCGCGGTCCGCCAGGATGGTCGGGGCGATGCCGCGGACCACATTGCGCAACTCCACCAGCGCGCTCTTCGCGTCGTCGTGGGCCTCGGCGATGAGCGCCCTGGCCGCCGGCGGGTCGGTGTCGAGTTTGGTCTGGGCCAACCCGATCGTCATCGCCAGCGACACCAGCCGGGGCTGCACGCTGTCGTGCAGGTCGCGTTCGATGCGGTGGCGTTCGTTCTGCGCCGAGGTCACCGCTCCCTGCCGGGCGTCGGCGAGCGCGCTGACCTCGTACTTCAGCTGCGCGGTCGACGAGGGGGACAGCAGCCAGCGGTCGATCCGGGCGTCCAGCGCCGGCGCGAACACCACCAGCGCCACGGCGGCCACCAGGGCGACCAGCGCGAGCAGCCAGGCCACCGGGGTCGGCACGAACGACAAGCCGGCGTCGGCGTCGCTGTGGCCGATGGCGATCGCGGCCGCGGGCGCCAGGAACGTGAAGGCGAGCAGGGCCAGCGCCAGGCCGGCGACCAGGCCGTCGTAGATCATTCGCAGGTAGTGGTGGGCCACCGACTTCCAGAACTGCGCGCTGCTCACGTCGAGCCACAGCTGATGCGCCCAGCGCTGGATTCCGCTGTACGGCGACAATCGGCGCGGCGGGATCCCGATGCCCATGCCGAAAACCGCCTCGCTGCGGAGGCGTTCGGCGCGGCCGACGCCGCGCATCAGGTAGATGAAGACGACGCCGGCGACCGCGAAGCCGATGATGCTCGGAATCGACGAGATGCCGATCACCAGGATTGCCAGCGGTATCCAGAACCAGACCGCCGCCAGCGCGCCACCGGCGATCAGCGACGCGCTGGGCAAGACACCCATCGCGCGGGTACCCACCGGTGGCGCGGCCGGGCCCGTATCAATGTCTGTGAGAGCGACCATGGCATCCAACCTATGGACCCGGGCACGCGGGCGACACGGCGTTTTCCCGACATTCCCCCGGGGGTTAACCACCCCCTCTGCTCCGGGAGCGCCGTGAGCGGGCACCTCCCGCGTGGGCGGGCACCTCCCCCGTGAGCGTGCGGGTCTGTACGTCGACACGCCGCCAACGCCGGCACTACGCGCGCGCTCGTCGCTGTCCATACTGACGGCATGACCGCCGAACCGACAGCGGACCGGCACAGCGTGCTGGGCTATCTCGGGCCCAACTGGTTCGCCTCGGTGATGGGGACCGGCATCGTGGCGACCGCGGGCGCCTCGCTGCCGGTGCACATCCCGGGGCTGCGCACCTTCGCGCTGGTGGTGTGGGTGGCCGCGACGGTGTGGCTGGTGGTGCTCGTCGGCGCGACCGGTGCGCACTGGGTGCGCAACCCCGTGGTGGCCCGCAGCCACGCGCACAACCCGCAGATGGCGCACTTCTACGGCGCCGCGCCGATGGCGTTGCTCACGGTCGGTGCGGGGGCGCTGCTGGTCGGCGTGGACCTGATCGGTCAGCGCGCCGCGGTCGACCTGGCCTGGGTGCTGTGGACCGCGGGCACCGTCGGTGGTCTGTGGACGGCGGCGAGCATCCCGTTTCTGATGTTCACCCAGTACCACGTCGGACCCGATGCCGCGTTCGGCGGCTGGCTGATGCCGGTGGTTCCGCCGATGGTGTCGGCGGCCACCGGTGCGCTGCTGATCCCGCACATGGCCGACGGCGTCGGCCGCACCACGATGTTCTACGGCTGCCTGGCGATGTTCGGCATGTCGCTGGTCGCCTCGCTGATCATCATCACGATGATCTGGAGCAGGCTGGCGCACTTCGGGACCTCCGGCACGGCACGGGTGCCCACGCTGTGGATCGTGCTCGGCCCGCTCGGGCAGTCCATCACCGTCGCAGGGCTTCTCGGCACCGATGCCGCCCTCACGCTGGATCCGATCCTGGCCGATGGGATGAACGTGTTCGCGGTCCTCTACGGCGTGCCGGTGTGGGGATTCTCGGTGTTGTGGATCGCGCTGGCCACCTCGTTGACCGTGCGCACCCTGCGCCGCGGCATGCCGTTCGCGTTGACCTGGTGGAGCCTGACCTTCCCGGTCGGTACCTTCGTCACCGGGACGACCCAACTGGCGCTGCACACCGGGCTGCCGGCGTTTCGGGTGGCCGCGGCGCTGGCCTACCTGGGGCTGCTGTGTACGTGGCTGCTGGTGGCGGTGCGCACCTTCCGCGGCGGTGTGCGTCGCGGACTGTTCGCCCCGCCCGGGGCCGCCCCGGTGCGGGCGCAGAAGGATCCACCGGCCGCAGATCCGCCGCGCTGACGCCGCGGCCCCGCGCTCCGTGCCAGAATCGCGGACGTGCGGATCGGGATGACGATGCCGGTGATGGAGGCCGACCTCGACCGCGAGACGCTCAAGGCGTGGGCGCAGTTCGTCGACGACGGCCCGTTCTCGTCGCTGTGCTGGGGTGAGCGGATCGCGTTCGACAACCCGGAGAGCCTGACGTTGCTCGGGGCGCTGGCGGCCTGGACGGACCGGGTGCGGCTGGTCACCACGGTGGTCATCCCACAGTTGCACGACCCGGTGATGCTGGCCAAGCAACTGGCCACCGGCGACCTGCTGTGCGGCGGACGGCTGACCGTCGGGATCGGGGTGGGCGGACGCCACGAGGACTACCGCGCCGTCGGGGCCGACCCGGCGACGCAGACAATGCGCCGGCTCGGCGATCGGGTGGCGGTGATGAAGCGGGTCTGGGCCGGAGAGAACCTCACCGGCGCGATGCTGCCGGTCGGGCCGCCGCCGGTACAGCGGGGCGGGCCGCAGCTACTCGTCGGCACGATGGGGCCCAAGACGGTGCGCAGCGCCGCCGCCTGGGCAGACGGACTGGCCGGCATCACGCTGGACCTGGATGTGGACCGGGAGAGCGCGTTGTTCGACGTCGCCAGGGAAGCCTGGGACCGGGCGGGGCGAAACCCACCGCACCTGGCCACATCGTTCTGGTTCGCCGTCGGCGACGGTGACGCACCGCGGCAACAGGTGCACCGGCACCTGTTGCGGTACATGAACTGGATCCCCGCCCCGGTCGTCGACGCGATGGCGCCGACGACCGGGTGGGCGGGCACCGAAGATCAACTCCACGCGGTGTTGAAACGCTTCGCCGAGATCGGCACCGACGAGGTGCACCTGATCCCGACCAGCGCCGACCTCGACCAGGTGCGCCGCGTCGCCGACGTGATCAGCGACCTGGCCTGACCTGCCAGGACGGCGGCGGGTCGGCGTGGCGGGTGATCAGGCCGACTCCGGCGTGTACGTCACGGTGTACGAGGTCTCCGTCGACGGAGTCACGACGGTGTGCGTGGCGGCCCCGCCGTCGGACCAGCTGTCGAATACGAGCACTTCGCCTCCGACCGTCTGCGGCGACACGGCTCCCAGGGTGCGGACCACGCCGACCACGCCGCGCTCGGTGTAGGTGCCTTGATGGGGAATGCCGTCCAGGGTGTAGGTCGCATCCGGGTCACTGGCACCGAACGTGAGCTCGACCAGGTTCGGGTTCACATCGACGTACTGTGTGGTGGACAGACCGCTGGAGTCGGTCACCACCAGGATGATCCGGTAGTAGGTGGTGTCGAGCTGGTCGGGGTTGGTCGGAACGGTCATGGTGCCCGTGGAGCCGGTGACATCGTTCAGGAACGGATGTTTGTGGTCGAGGTGGTGGAACTCGACCGTCCAGCTGTACGCGGCCTCCGGAAGTTCGCCATCCTGATCATCGGTGGCGCTGGCGCTGAAAACGATGGTGTCCCCGGCGTCGTAGGTCAAATCGCTGACCGAGATCGTGGCCGTGGGAGGCGTGCTTCCCACGACGATCCGCTGCGTCGCCTGGCTGTCCTTCTCACCGTCACTGACGGTCAGCGTCACCGTGTAGGCGGTGAAGTCGTCGCCGGCGTTCCTTGTGAAGGTCGCGGTGGGATTGGCCTCGGTGGAGGTGGTGCCGTTGCCGAAGTCCCACAGGTACGTCAGGGTGTCGCCGGCGTCGGGGTCGGTGGAATCGGCGCCCGAGAAGTCGACGGTGAGGGAATCCTCGGCAGTCGATGTTGCCGATGCCGTGATCACCGCTGTGGGAGCGCGGTTACCGCCTGAGGGTGCGATCACCGAGATCGCTCCGGGATAGATGTCCAGCTGGTAGATGTTGCCGTCCGGCCCCTCTGCCAGTTTCACCACCGTTCCGGCGGAGCCGTCGAAGGTCTGCACGTCGATCACGCTGGAGTACTGCGAGTCGACGGTCAGCACCCGGATCCAGCCGAGCGAGTAGTCGGCGATGAACACCTTGTCGGTGTATTGCTCACCGAGTGCGTCGCCGGTGTACACCAGCACCGAGGTGATCGAGCCCGAGCGGGTCTCAGGCGGGTGGTGATAGGCATACAGTGGATTGGTGTACCCGCAGTCGTCGCAGATGCCTTCGGCGTAGGGCCAGCCGTAGTTGGCCTCAGGCGAAATGACATTGAGCTCTTCCCACGTTTTCTCGCCGACGTCACCGGCGAGCAGCGTGCCGTCCGGGGCGAAGTCGAAACGGAACGGGTTGCGGAAGCCGTAGGCGTAGATCAGCCGCGTGTTCGGGTTGTCGGACTCGATGAACGGGTTGTCGTCGACTGGTGTGCCGTCCCGGTTCAACCGCAGGATCTTTCCGTGGATGTTGCTCAGATCCTGTGAGTTGGTGTTCGTCGTGTTGTCGCCCACCGCCCAGTAGAGGTACTTTCCTTCGGGGTCGAACTCGAGCTCACCGCCGTGGTGGAGCTCCTGGGCCGGCAATGTCGATGTCACCAGTACCTGCTCGTTGCCGAGTGAATCCAGCGAGTCCGACATGGTGAAACTGGACAGCTGATCGTAGTTGTCGGCGTTGGTGTACCCGGCGTAGACGGTGTGATATCCCTCTTGACCGGCGTTCCAGAAGTTCGGGTCCACCGCGAGGCTGGCCAGACCTCGTTCGCCGTCGGCGCTGACCACGTCGAGTTCTATCAGCGTGGTCAGCTCGCCGGTGTGAACGTCGTAGGACTTTATCGAGCCGGATTTCTCGGTGATGAGGATCGTGTGGACATGGTCGGGATCGTCCGGGTCGGTGAGGAGTTCGAAGTCCGTCGGTTCGTTCAGGCCCGAGACGAGAGTGGTGCGGTCGAGGTCGGATGGCAGTTCTGTGGAGTCGCCGCATTGTTCGAGGAATGCGGCGTAATTCGCTACGAGCATTCGTCCCAACGGTGAATATCCGAGGGAGTCGACTAACTTCGTGATCTGGGCCTCGGCTTCCTGTAGCCAACTCCCAAGTGGTGAACGGTTGAACGCGGCGACGGCGTCGTCGACTTGCTTGCGCACCCATGCCAGTACCGTCCACATGACCGGGTTCTCGGGTCCGGGCGTATCGCCTGAGGGCGACGTCAGTTGACCGAGTATGTCGCCGACGTTCTTGACGAACACCTGCACTTGATTGACTGCCTCGCAGAGGCAGTCGGTTACCCGCGCGCTCAACTGCGCCTTGACGGTATTGATCGTCGAGTCGATCTGGTCCTGGATCTGGGCGATGACCTGCTGGGGGGTCGGCAAGCTGCCCGTGGCGGTCGTGTCGGTCTCGACCGTCCGCGCGACGGCGGCGGCCAGTTGCTCGACGATCGCCGCATCCTCGGCCGACAACGATTCCAGACCGACGTCGCCGGACGAGCCGACGGTTTCGACCGCCGGCGGGTCGGCCGAAGGCCCGGCGAGCGTCTGTGTGATTTCGGGCTGGCCCGCGGCGGTTTCGCCGGGCGGTTCGGTTTCTCCCGCGGTCGGTTCCCCGGGCGCCAACCCCTCGGTGCCGCCGGTTGTTTCGACCACTGCCGGGTCAGTGGGGTCGGTCTGGATGGTGCCGGAGGCGGGTTCTTCTGTGGTGCTGCTCGAACTGGAGTCGTCGCTGGCGGCTTCCGGGATCGTCGCGACGTCCGCCCCATCGGGCGTCGTCGACGCCGACGGCAGCGCAGTCTGGGAGCCGTCAAACGTCGTCGTGCCGGAGTCGGGCGAATCCGTGGACCCCGCCTCGTCGGACAAATCGGAACCGAGGGAATCGAGGTCGAGGTCCGAATCCGGCGAATCGGGGGACGGTTTCGAGGTGTCGGTGACCGACGACTGCGGGCCCGACGACGATCCGGCACCGGTCGTCGTCAAGCCGATGTTCGGTGATGCGGTCTCCGGTGCACCCGAGTCGGAGGACGATGAAACCGAGGTCGGTGGATCGGTGGCGGAAGTACCCGAGTTCGCGGGATCGGTGTCCGAGTCGGCCCGAGCGACTCCGGCGCCGGTAGCAAGTGCGCCCATGATTCCCAGCGCCACTGCAAACACGCCGAATCGGCTGACATACTTCACGCATCGGCCGGATTTCTCACCGACCGGGCGGTGCCTCGCGTCTTCTGCACTGAGCATGCGCGGTCCGTTCATGCAATGCGATTCGTCACGTTCAGCGACGCATTCCGGATTCCTCAGCAACATCGCCATCCCCCGGGTAGCGAAGAACATCAGGCGTTCGTCGTGACTATTTCACAGTTAGCCTGCCGATGCAGTGGCTAACGCAGAAGCGGCTTCTTCACGCGGCGACGACCGAGGCCCCGGGCCTGCGGCCGCTCGTGATCTGGGTTTGACAGCCGTGACCTGGCCGCCGGGCACGGCTCAGATCGTGACGACCTCGTAGTCGCCGAGCCGGCGCATCAGCACGTGCAGCTGGTCCTGCGACGACCCCAGGGTCTGCTCGATCGCGGTCAGCCGCGCCGCGTAGTGCCCGACGGGGTACTCGGCGGTCACCCCGATGCCGCCGTGCAGCTGAATGGCTTCCTGGCCGATGTGTCGACCCGATCGCCCGATCTGCAGCTTGGCCCGCGCCGCGATGGTGGGGTCGAGGTCGCCGTCGGCTATCGACATCGCCGCGTACAGCGCCATGCTGCGGGCCAGTTCCAGCGATACGTACATGTCGGCGGCCCGCTGGGTGAGCGTCTGGAACGTGTTCAGCGTGACGCCGAACTGCTTACGCTGGGTCAGGTACTCCGACGTCAGACGCAGCGCCTCCTCCATCGCGCCGAGCGCCTCGGCGCACAGTGCCGAGGAGACCCGCACCAGCGCATCGCCGACGGCCGCCGAGGCGTCTGCCGCCTCGCCCAACGGTTCGGCGGGCGTCGCATCCAGGTCGATCTGGGCGCCGCGCCGACCGTCGAAGGTGCGGTAGGGCTGCCGAACCACCGACGAGGCGTCGACGAGGAACAGCCCGGTGCCGGCGTCGGGCAGCGCGGCGCTGACGACGAGTGTGTGCGCGCAGTCGCCGGCGATGACCGGGTTCTTGCGTCCGCTCAGCAGCCACGAATCACCTTCGCGCGCTGCGTTCGTCGTCACCTCGGCGGTCGGGCCCCGCATCCCGCGCTCGAGGTGAGCGAAGGCCAGCAGCCGTTCCCCGGCGGCGACCTCGTCGAGCAGCGAGCGTTGCTCGGGGGTGCCCAGCCCGGCGATCAACGTGCCCGGCCCCAGCGCGGCGTGCACGACGGGTTCGGGTGCCAGGCGTCGGCCGATCTCGGTCGCCACCACCTGAATCTCGATCTGGCCGCCCGAATCCTCGTCGAAGCCGAGCCCGAGAACGCCGATCTCGGCCAACTGGCTCCACACTTCGCGGCTGAAGCCGAGGTCGGTGTCGAGGGTCTTCAGCCTGCTCTCGGGATCGTAGGCGCGCGAAAATACCTCGCGGGTGGTGTCGCGCAGCAGAACCTGTTCTTCACTGAGTTGAAAGTCCACAGCTCACCTCACAATCCGAGGATGGTCGACGCGATGATGGTGCGCTGCACCTCGTTGCTGCCGCCGTAGATGGATGTCTTGCGGTAGTTCAGGTAGCGCGGCCCGCTGTGCTGGGCCCACCCCGGTGAGGTGATGTCCTCGGCGCCGACGGGCAGGGCATCGGGCCCGGCCACCTCCACCAGGAGCTCGGTGGCAAGCTGCTGCAACTGGCTGCCGCGCAGCTTGAGCACCGACGAGGCGGGGTTCGGCTTGCCGCCCTTGGACCCCGAGGCCACCCGCATCTGCGTCAGTTCCAGTGCCAGAATGTCGTTTTCGGCCTCGGCGAGCCGCGCGGCGAACAACGGGTCGTCGAGCAGCCCGCCGGCCTTCGCGTGCTCCTTGACCTCGGCCAGACGCAGTTTGGTGCGACCGACCTGGGCGATGCCGTTGCGCTCATTGCCCAGCAGGAACTTCGCATACGTCCAGCCCTGGTTCTCCTCGCCGACGAGCTGGTCGGCCGGCACCCGGACGTCTTCGAAGAAGACCTCGTTGACCTCGTAGCTGCCGTCGACCAGTTTGATCGGCCGCAGCGTGATGCCGGGGGTGTTCATGTCGATCAGCAGGAACGAGATACCGGCCTGCTTCTTGGGGGCGTTCGGGTCGGTGCGGACCAGGCAGAAGATCCAGTCGGCGTACTGGCCCAGGGTGGTCCACGTCTTCTGGCCGTTGACGACGTAGGTGTCACCGTCGCGCAGCGCGGTCGTCCGCAGCGATGCCAGGTCGGAGCCGGCCTCGGGTTCGGAGAAACCCTGGCACCACCAGATGTCCAGCGCCGCCGTCGGCGGCAGGAAGCGCTGCTTGATGTCCTGCGAGCCGAACTCGGCGATCACCGGGCCGACCATGTTGGCGTTGAACGTCAGCGGCTCCGGCACGCTGGCGAGCTGCATCTCGTCGAGCCAGATCTGCTGCTGTGTCGGAGTCCAGTCCTTGCCGCCCCACTCGACCGGCCAGTTCGGCACGGCCAGCCCGTGGTCGTTGAGGATCTTGTGGGCGGTGACGATGTCATCGCGGTTGGCCTCGGCCCCGGTGCGGGTGCGTTCGCGGATCTCGGCCGGGATCTGGGTGCGGTAGAAGGTGCGTAACTCGTCGCGGAAGGCGGCTTCCTCGGGCGTCAGTGCCAGCTGCATTCCGGCCTCCTCGTCGGCGTCGGCGGATCTATCGCCCAGACTAACCACCTGGTTGGTTGGCAGGGGCGGAAGGGCCCGGGTAGCCCTGGTGTACTCGTTCCATGGCGCAACCGGCTGGACCGCTACCCCGGTGGTCGGTCCCGCTGTTCTTCGTGGTGGGTGCCGTGTCGCAGTACCTGGGCGCCGCGGTCGGGGTGTTCCTGTTCGAGACGACGAATCCGGCAGCGGTCGCGTGGTTGCGCGCGGCAGCGGCCGCGGTGGTTCTGCTCGCCTGGCGGCGGCCGTGGCGGAGGCGCTGGACCGGCCGACAGGCCTGGACCGCCGCCTGCTTCGGCTTCGTCACGGTGGGGATGAACGTGGCGTTCTACGAGGCGATCGCGCGGATCCCGCTCGGCACCGCGGTCGCCATCGAGTTCGTCGGCCCGATCGCGGTGGCCACCCTGGGGTCCCGCCGTGCCCGCGACGTGCTGGCAGTGACCCTGGTGGGTGCCGGTGTTGTGTTGCTGGCCGGGGTACAGACCGATGTCGACCGGGTGGGTGTGGTCTGTGCGCTGATCGCGGCCGCCCTGTGGGCGGGATACATACTGCTCGGCAAGCGGGTGGCCGATGCCGGCGCCGGACTGGACTCGCTGGCCGTCGGGATCGCCGCGGCGTCGGTGGCGCTGGCGCCGCTGCTCATCGGCATCCAGCTGGCCGTCGATGCCACGGCGCTGGTCGAACCCCGAACGTGGCTGTACGGGGCCGCGGTGGGTGTCTTGTCCAGCGCCATCCCGTACGCACTGGACCAGCCCGTCCTTTCCACCATCGGACGCGCTCGATTCGCGCTGCTGCTGGCGTTGCTGCCCGCCACGGCTGCCGTCGTCGGCGCCGTCGTGCTGGCGCAGGCGCCCACCACGATCGAGGTCGCCGGTATCGGGTCGGTGATGCTGGCACTGGTGGTCAGAGCGACATCGGAGGCCCGGCCTCAGCAGCCGCCTCAGCAGCCGCCACAGCCGCCGGCGCCGATGTGAGCCACCCTTCGCGGCAGGACTGTCCAGCCCGGACGACCGCCCGAAGGGGTGACCGCGATCAACTCTGCGGATAACCCTTGAATCTCTTGAACCGCCACAGGTAGGACGCCAGCCGGCGTGCCGGCACCGGCCTGGGCCAGTCGTCGGGACGGAAGTAGGCATCCGACCCGCCGTCGACGAAAACGACGCTGCCGCACAGGAAGTCCGCGGAGTCGGAGAGCATGAAGAGCACCCAGTCCGCCAGCCGCCCGGCGTCGCCGAATCCGCCGATGGGGACCGGGAAGGCATGGATGGCCTTGGCTTCTGCGGGGGTGTCGAGCTGCTTCTGCAGCAGCGGCGTCATGATCGCTCCCGGTGCGATCGCGTTGAGTCGGATGCCCGCACCCGCCCATTCGCGGGTCACCGCATGCCGGCGCACCCACCGGCTGACCGCGATCTTGGAGGCCGCGTAGGCCATCGACGGCGCGGCCGGACCGAACACGCGAAGGCTGCGGATCGCCTTGTCGCCGTCGCCGGCGAGCAGGGCGCGCACCGTGCGGCGCGGCACAACGGGGACGGTCGTGGTCGAGTTACTGGAGAAGACAACGACTTTGGCCCGGTCGGCGGCGGCCAGCGCGGGTCGCCATGCCTCGAGGAGTTCCACCACGCCGAAGTAGTTCACCTGCGCGATGAGGTGCGGGCGGTCGCGGCCCGGGGCCGGTCCCAGCCCGGCCGCGAGCACCGCCCCGTCGAGTCTCCCCGTGCAAGCCGCCAGGACGTCGCCCGCGGCGGTCGCGCGCCCGGACGGGGTCGACAGGTCGGCGACGATTTCGGCCTCCGTGAGGTCGACGCCGATCACGGTGTGGCCGTTGTCGCGCAGTTTCCGCGCCGTCGCCCGCCCCATCCCCGATGCCGACCCGGTGACTGCGTAGGTGCCCATCGGTGAACCCTAACGGCGATGCCGGGTCCGCCCCCGGGCCGTCTCGGAAGCCCGGCGCAGGGCATCGCGAATGCCGGCTCACCGGTCGGGGATACCCTTGCGACGATGCGTATCGTTGAGGTCTTCGCCGATGTCCTGTGCCCGTTCACCCACGCCGGACTGCACACGCTGATCGACCGGCGCGCCGCACTCGGGCACACCGAACCGCGTCTGCGCATCCGGGCCTGGCCGCTCGAACTGATCAACGGCAAGCCGCTCGACGCGCACCACATCGGGGTGGAGGTCGCGGCGCTCCGGGCGTCGGTGCGCCCCGACCTGTTCACCGGGTTCTCGGTCGATTCCTTCCCGCGCACCTCCATGACCGCGTTTGCGCTGGCCGCCGCGGCGAACCGCAGCGGAGATCCCGTGCTGAGCGAGGAGGTCGGCCTGGCCCTGCGCGATGCGGTGTTCGAGAAGGGTCTCGACATCGGCAGACCCGAGGTCGTCGCCCCGATCGCGGCCCGATTCGGACTCGAACCGCTGGACGCCGAGGCGGCGTCGGCCGCCGTGCACGCCGACTGGGAGGAGGGGCGTGCCCGCGGCGTGATCGGTTCCCCACATTTCTTCACCGACGACCTCGAGGGCCGCTTCTGCCCGGTCCTCGACATCAGCCGAGACGATGTCGGCAACTTCGTCATCGCCTGGAAACAGGGCACCGAGGCGTTCGTCGACAGCATTCTGGGCTGAGTTTTTGCGTCACGCGTGGTCGGCGCTGCTCGTCGCCCGCTGGTCGAGGGACACGGCCCAATAGCGCAGACCGACCGCCCAGCCGCACCACGCGATGAGCACGATGACGTTCGCCGGCAAGACCCTCGGGTCGTCGATCGAGGTCACCACCATTATCACGGCGATCAGGACGATCAACATCACCCAGAGGTGGAAGACGAGGCGGGCGAACTTGGCCCTGATACCGGTGAGTCGGTGGAGCAACAGCGCACGCCGGACCGTCATCGGATCGTGGGGCGCAGACTCGGGCGACGTCTCGGCGCGCAGCGACAGGAACCGGAAGCCCATCGCGACAAGCGTGTACATCGCGATGCCGATCAGATCGGCGTAGACGAGGCCCCCGGAGATGTAGTTGGGGACACCGAGGGTGTCCGTTCTGCCGAAGGCCGAGCCGAGGGCCCCGGAGACCTGCAGGATCATGACGCCCAGGAAGAAATAGTAGAAACCGCGCAGGACCCGGGCACTGCGGCGGTGCATCGGATATGCGAGTAACAGTCGGCGCACGGTGACCGAACGCTTCTGCGCCTCGCGTGAGGGGGGCTTGGACTCGGCGACGAGCTCTGCGGCTTCCTCGAGCCACTCGTGTGCCCGCACGGCCGACTGCTGCTCCTGGTCGGGTGCTATGTCCTTGCTCGCTTTGAACCACTCGGTGGCGAACTCGATCTGCCTGCTGGCGTCCTCGAACGCGAGCTTGCGCCGGCCGGCTCGGGTGCGCCGTTCGCGCCAGTCGCCGATCACCAGCGCGCCGATGCCGATTCCGGCCGTGAGGATCGGAGTGATGACCGTCAGTGCGATGTTGATGGCCTGATCGGAGTCCACCGCCGCCTCCTCCACGCGGAGTGCCCGCGGTGCACGATCCTAGCGGGCGAAGGGGCTGTCGTCGGGCATTCGAGCAGGTCAGATAGTGCCCGGTCGGTATTCGGACCTGACGGGCCGTTCCCGTTGTGGCAACGACTCCCGGCTGCGGGCCGTCTCGTCAGGACGTCGCGCGCTCGCGGGCGGCGTCGAGTTCGGCCAGTAGCGCGTCAACCTCGGGTCGTTTCTCTGCGGGGACGATCAGTGAATAGAACGAGCCGATTCCGATGGTGAGCTGAAGGAGGTGCTCACGCTCGCCACCGAACAGCTTCTTGCGCCGGCTCAGTTCCTTGACGTCGGTGCCCGAGTACCTGTCGGCGGGGTTGCGGCCCACCGAGTTGTTGGCCCGCAGTTTCTCCACCCACACACCATCGACCACGATGCTCTCGCCGTTGATCCCGTCGATGCGAAACATCGGCAAATCCTAACCGGGTGTCCGCTGGTTGGGCGTCATGAGCGCGGGGGCGTCGGCCCGGCGCGAGTGACCACCTTGGGCCGGCCCACACCTCTGTCGTACTGGCCGTGCGTGTGGGCTGTGCCGTCGACGCAAGGCCGCATCGAGGGCTACGCGCCACAGCGCCACAGCACGCCGCTGTCACCCGCAGCGCGACGGCCAGCGGCATCCCGCGCAGGATCGACATCCGGTGGCGTTCACCGAACCCGAGCGACTCGCCGGGTTGGCGTGGCGGCTCGGGTGCGCGTGGTTGAAAGGCCTAACCCGAGGTCCTGAGCTCGCGTTGCCCCCGAGGCTTTGTCCGCCAGCCGAGATAGGCGAAAAGCAGTGTGAGCGCGGAAAAGAGCACAACCTCACCCCACGCGTACCCGGTGCTCCAGGTCCTGCCGAAGTACCGCAGCGAATCCATGTCGGCGAACAAGGCGAAACCGAGGTGCGTGATGGCGAACCCGGCGAACAGGCCAGCCAGGAATCGGTACATCCAGTACCCCCGCGAATCGTCGCGAACGTCGACATCCTGAGCTGATCGGGCGAGCAGGCGGGCCTGGTCAGGGTCGTGCAACCCGTCGGCGGTGCCACGTGACTTCGGTCTTGGAGCGGTCTGTCCCCCGCAAATCCGATGAGTGATTGCGAAACCCCTTGTGCAGCAATGATTGTCGACTCATCGCTTAGCCGGATTGTGTTGCGGTACAGTCGCTTTGGGGCCGGTTCGGGCGGATCGCCCCGATGATGAACCCCTTAGGGGATATCAAAGAGGGTGAAACCTGTCATCGCCTATGTCATTGGGTGTCAACGGTTGTGACGAACCCTGCCGGGCCGGTCGCTCACCGGCGACGTCGAGCAACACGCTGGCTGCGCCCCGGCCCGGCAGGCCAGGTCAATTGGCGCAGGACAGGGTGGACTCGAGCGCCGATTCCGGCGATGAACCCGCGACTCGAGACGATGTGCACGGCGTTGGCCAATTCGGGCGGATGCTGCTCGACGTGCTCGACCACGCACGCTTACGACAGCCGCGATCTACGTGGCTACCAGCGATGACGAAGCCGTTTCGGCGCCGCACATCAACGCCGCGAATGCCGATGAGCGGACGCAGGTGGTCCGGCGCGACGCGGCGGGGCCGGACGTCGCGGCTCTCCCGGCGGATTAACGGTTTTGAGTGGCCCGCGTGGACCGGTTCTTTGACGGCTCCGGTTCCGCTCGGCCACGAAGCCACCCGGCGGCGGGGGTTCCTTACCTGGGGGATAGGCAACCTTTCCTGTTTGGAGGCGGAATCTGGCTTCCCGGCGATTACGAAGCCGCTCCTTGATCCACGACCATTTCTCTTGAGCAGCGACCGACCGACAGGAGAAGATCAATGACCACCACCTTCGAGCCAACCGCCATCCAGGGTCGTCACGCATGGTTACGGTGGCTTGCGCCCGCCCTCATGGCGTCGGCCATCGCGCTCGGGGCCATGGCCCTAGACGCACCCACGGCGAATGCCGACAAGCTCTCCGAAAACACAATCAAGAGCGAGTGCAAGGACGCAAATGGCGGCACATACACCACCACGCTCAAAGGCAGAACAAGGTTCTCCACGTGCAGCTATAGCGACAACGAGGGCAACTCATCCACGGACTACTACGTAAATGGCCAGTACTATTCGACTCGGCCGGGCCGCCCCGCCTGAGATACGCGGCGTCAAGCGCGTTTGGACCTGCCCCGCCCTCCTTTGATGGTCAGGTTCCATGCTCACACCGGCCATCCGGCCGCGATCAGCCCGTCGACCCAAGCGGCCGGGATGCGGGTGGCGTTACCGACGCGGACCGTGGGGCACTGCTCGGCGCCCACCCAGCGGCGAACGGTCGTGACGTCGACGCCCAGGCGGGCGGCGGCCTGCCCGAACGTCAGTGCGGCGGCGGCGGCGGTGGTGATCATGGGGTGCTCCGTTCGGCGCGGAGCCACGCCGGAGCAAGTTGCACGGGGTTGCATCTGTGCTGGTCAGAGGGTGCCCCCGGCAGGATTCGAACCTGCGGCCTTCTGCTCCGGAGGCAGACGCTCTATCCCCTGAGCTACGGGGGCGTGTGCGGTGCTGACTGCAACCGACGACGCCGTTGGGCGTGGCCTAGCGTAGCGCATCCGCGGAAGGGGAAACGGATTCGGGGCCTGAACACCTCAGACCATAGGATGGACCCCCGTGACCCCCGCCGATCTGGCCGAGCTGCTCAAGTCCACCGCCGCCGCGGTGCTGACCGAGCACGGCCTCGACTCCGCCGTGCTGCCCGCGACCGTCACCGTCGAGCGGCCGCGCAACCCGGAGCACGGCGACTACGCCACCAACCTGGCCCTGCAGATCGGCAAGAAGGCCGGCGCCAACCCGCGCGAACTGGCCGGCTGGCTGGCCGCGGCGCTGGTCGCGCAGGACGGTATCGCCGCCGCCGACGTCGCCGGCCCGGGGTTCGTCAACCTGCGCATCGAGGCCTCCGCGCAGAACGTCATCGTCGGCGACATCATCGCTGCGGGCGCCGGCTACGGCGACTCGGCGGGGATGACCGGGCAGAAGGTCAACCTCGAGTTCGTCTCGGCCAACCCGACCGGGCCGATCCACATCGGTGGCACCCGGTGGGCGGCCGTCGGTGACGCGCTGGGCCGGCTGCTGAGCACACAGGGCGCCGAGGTGGTGCGGGAGTACTACTTCAACGACCACGGCGCGCAGATCGACCGATTCACCAACTCGCTGGTCGCCGCCGCCAAGGGCGAGCCCACCCCGGAGGACGGCTACGCGGGCAGCTACATCGCCGACATCGCCGCGCAGGTGCTGGCCAAGGACCCCGGCGCCCTCGCCCTGCCCGAGGCCGAGATGCGCGAGACCTTCCGGTCGGTCGGCGTGAACCTGATGTTCGATCACATCAAGGAGTCGCTGCACCAGTTCGGCACCGACTTCGACGTCTACACCCACGAAGACTCGATGCACACCTCCGGGCGCGTCGACGAGGCCATCGCCCGGTTGCGGGAGAACGGCTCCATCTACCAGGAGGACGGCGCAGTCTGGTTGCGCACCACCGACTTCGGTGACGACAAGGACCGCGTCGTGATCAAGAGCGACGGTCAGCCCGCCTACATCGCCGGGGACCTCGCGTACTTCCTGGACAAGCGCCGGCGCGGGTTCGACCTGTGCATCTACATGCTCGGCGCCGACCACCACGGCTACATCGCCCGGCTCAAGGCCGCCGCGGCGGCGCTGGGTGACGACCCGGACACCGTCGAGGTGCTGATCGGGCAGATGGTCAACCTGGTGCGCGACGGCCAGCCGGTCCGGATGAGCAAGCGCGCGGGCACGGTCATCACCCTGGACGACCTGGTTGACGCGATCGGCGTCGACGCCGCCCGCTACGCCCTGATCCGCAGCTCGGTCGACACGCCGATCGACATCGACCTGCAGCTGTGGTCCACCGCGTCCAACGAAAACCCGGTCTACTACGTGCAATACGCCCACGCCCGGCTCTGCGCGCTGGCCCGCAACGCCGCCGAGCTGGGCGTTACGCCGAACACCGCGCACCTCGATCTGCTGACCCATGACAAGGAAGGCACGCTGATCCGCAACCTCGGCGAGTTTCCCCGGGTGCTCGAGACGGCCGCCGGTCTGCGCGAACCGCATCGGGTCTCGCGCTACCTGGAAGACCTGGCCGGCGACTACCACCGCTTCTACGACTCGTGCCGGGTGCTGCCGCAGGGTGACGAGCAGCCCGGTGATCTGCACGCCGCACGGCTGGCGCTGTGTGCGGCCACCCGGCAGGTGATCGCCAACGGGCTGGGCATTCTCGGCGTCAGCGCCCCGGAGCGGATGTGATCGCTCACCCCGCGGGCCCCAGGCACGCCGAAGAGATCCACCACGGCGGGGCGCCGGACCGGCCGCAGACCGCCGCGGAGGTCGCCGCGCTGGCGCCGAACGTGTGGCCGCACAACACGGTTCGTGGCGGCGACGGTGTGGTGTCGATGGCCGGGGTCCCCGTCACCGAACTCGCCGCGGAGTTCGGCACCCCGCTGTTCGTCATCGACGAGGCGGATTTCCGGGCCCGGTGCCGCGATATCGCCGTCGCGTTCGGCGGTGGCCGGTATGTGCGCTACGCGGCCAAGGCGTTCCTGTGCACTGAGATCGCCCGCTGGGTCGACCAGGAGGGGTTGGCGCTCGACGTGGCCGGCGGCGGCGAGTTGGCGGTGGCACTGCACGCCGGCTTCCCGCCGGAGCGGATCGCCATGCACGGCAACAACAAATCCGTCGCCGAGTTGACCGCCGCGGTCAAGCACGGCGTCGGCCACGTGGTGGTCGACTCGATGACCGAGATCGAGCGGCTCGACCGGATCGCCGGGGACGCCGGCGCCGTGCAGGACGTCCTGGTGCGGGTCACCGTCGGGGTCGAGGCGCACACCCACGAGTTCATCTCCACCGCGCACGAGGACCAGAAGTTCGGCCTGTCGCTGTCCAGCGGCGCGGCGCTGGCCGCGGTGCGGCGGGTGTTCGCCACCGACCACCTGCGCCTGGTCGGCCTGCACAGCCACATCGGATCGCAGATCTTCGACGTCGCCGGGTTCGAGTTGGCGGCCCACCGGGTGATCGGGCTGCTGCGCGACGTCGTCGCCGAGTTCGGTCTGGAGAAGACCGCGCAGATGTCGATCGTCGACCTCGGCGGCGGGCTGGGGATCGCGTATCTGCCCGAGGACGACCCGCCGCCGATGCACGAACTGGCGGACAAGCTGCTGGCGATCGTGGGCAACGAATCGGCCGCGGTCGGGTTGCCCGCCCCCGATCTGGTGGTCGAACCCGGCCGCGCCATCGCCGGCCCGGGTACCGTCACGCTCTACGAGGTGGGCACCGTCAAGGACGTCGAGGTCGCCACCGACCGGTACCGCCGCTATGTCAGCGTCGACGGCGGGATGAGCGACAACATCCGGACCGCGCTCTACGGCGCCGAGTACGACGTGCGACTGCTCTCGCGCCGCAGCGAGGCTGCACCGACCCTGTCGAGGGTGGTCGGCAAGCACTGCGAAAGCGGTGACATCGTGGTGCGCGACGCCTGGCTGCCCGACGACGTCGCCCCGGGTGACCTGCTGGGGGTCGCGGCCACCGGCGCATACTGCTATTCGATGTCGAGCCGCTACAACCTGATCGGCCGACCGGCCGTGGTGGCCGTGCGCGATGGGCGGGCCCGCCTGATCCTGCGCCGGGAGACGTTCGACGACCTGTTGAGTCTGGAAGTGAGGTAGAGCGGTGACTGACGCGATCGGGGTAGCAGTCCTGGGGCTGGGCAATGTCGGCAGTCAGGTGGTGCGGATCATCGAGGACAGCGCCGCGGACCTGACCGCGCGCATCGGCGCGCCCCTGGTGCTGCGCGGCGTCGGGGTCCGGCGGATCGACGCCGACCGCGGCGTCGATCCGGAGTTGCTGACCGACAACATCGAGGCGCTGGTCTCCCGCGACGACGTCGACATCGTCGTCGAGGTGATGGGCCCCGTCGATCCCGCCCGCAAGGCGATCCTGGCCGCGCTGGAACAGGGCAAGTCCGTCATCACCGCGAACAAGGCGCTGATGGCGGCATCCACGGGTGAGCTGGCGCAGGCCGCCGAGAACGCACACGTGGACCTGTATTTCGAGGCCGCGGTGGCCGGCGCCATTCCCGTCATCCGCCCGCTGACCCAGTCGCTGGCCGGTGACAGCGTGCTGCGGGTGGCCGGGATCGTCAACGGCACCACCAACTACATCCTCTCCGAGATGGACAGCACGGGCGCCGACTACGCCACCGCACTGGCCGACGCCGGTGCGCTCGGCTACGCCGAGGCAGATCCGACCGCCGACGTGGAGGGCTACGACGCGGCGGCCAAGGCGGCCATCCTGGCGTCGATCGCGTTCCACACCCGGGTCACCTCCGACGACGTCTACCGGGAGGGCATCACCAAGGTCTCCGCCGAGGACTTCGCCTCGGCCCGCGCGCTGGGCTGCACGATCAAGTTGCTGGCGATCTGCGAGCGGCTCACCGGCGAGGCCGGTCAGCAGCGCGTCTCGGCGCGGGTCTACCCGGCCCTGGTGCCGCTGGACCACCCGCTGGCCGCGGTCAACGGCGCGTTCAACGCCGTGGTGGTCGAGGCCGAGGCGGCGGGCCGGCTGATGTTCTACGGCCAGGGTGCCGGTGGCGCGCCGACCGCCTCGGCGGTGCTCGGCGACCTGGTCATGGCGGCCCGCAACCGGGTGCACGGTGGCCGCGGCCCCCGCGAATCCAAATACGCCCAACTGCCGATCGCGCCGATCGGCGACATCGTGACCCGCTACTACGTCAACATGAACGTCGCCGACCGGCCCGGCGTGCTCTCCGCGGTGTCCGCGGAGTTCGGTAAGCGCGAGGTCAGCATCGCCGAGGTCCGGCAGGAGGGGATGGTCGACGAGGGCGGTCAGCGCTGCGGCGCGCGAATCGTCGTCGTCACCCACCAGGCGACCGACGCCGCATTGTCCGAAACCGTTGCCGCGCTGGCCGATCTGGAGGTCGTGCAGAGCGTCAACAGCGTCCTGCGGATGGAAGGGACCACCGAGTGAGTACCACTGCCCGTCGTGCCGTGCACCAGCCCTGGCCGGGGTTGATCGCGGCCTATCGCGACCGGCTGCCGGTCGAGGACGAGTGGACGCCGATCACCCTGCGGGAGGGCGGCACCCCGCTGCTGCCGGCCCCGCGGTTGTCCGAATACACCGGGTGCACAGTGCATCTGAAGGTGGAGGGCCTCAATCCGACCGGTTCGTTCAAGGACCGCGGGATGACCATGGCCGTCACCGAGGCGGTGGCGCGCGGCCAGCAGGCGGTGTTGTGCGCGTCCACGGGCAACACCTCGGCCTCGGCCGCCGCCTACGCCGCGCGGGCCGGGATCACCTGCGCGGTGCTGGTGCCGCAGGGCAAGATCGCGATGGGCAAGCTGGCCCAGGCCGTGATGCACGGCGCCAAGATCATCCAGATCGACGGCAACTTCGACGACTGCCTGGAGCTGGCGCGCAAGCTGACCGCCGACTTCCCGTCGGTGTCGCTGGTCAACTCGGTGAACCCGTTCCGCATCGAGGGCCAGAAGACCGCCGCGTTCGAGATCGTCGACGCGCTCGGCGACGCCCCGGACGTGCACGCGCTGCCCGTCGGCAACGCCGGCAACATCACCGCCTACTGGAAGGGCTACACCGAATACCACCGCGACGGGTTGGCTGCCCGGTTGCCACGGATGCTCGGCACCCAGGCCGCCGGCGCTGCGCCGCTGGTGCTCGGCGAACCGGTCACCGATCCCGAGACCATCGCCACGGCGATCCGGATCGGCTCGCCGGCGTCGTGGACGTCGGCGGTGGAGGCGCAGCAGCAGTCGGGCGGCCGGTTCCTGGCCGCCACCGACGAGGAGATCCTGGCGGCCTACCACCTGGTCGCCCGTGCCGAGGGCGTGTTCGTCGAACCCGCGTCGGCGGCCAGCATCGCCGGGCTGCTGAAGTCCATCGAGGACGGCTGGGTGGCCAGGGGGTCGACGGTGGTGTGCACCGTCACCGGCAACGGGCTCAAGGACCCCGACACCGCGCTCAAGGGCATGCCGGCCGTGATTCCGGTCCCCGTCGACCCGGTGGCCGTGGTCGCCGAGCTCGGCCTGGTGTAGGACAGGTTGGGAAACGGATTCCATTGATCCCCACACTGCCCTCCGGGCTGGCGGCCACCGCTGTGGTCGCGGCCTCCAGCGCCAACCTCGGCCCCGGATTCGACAGTATGGGGATCGCGGTCAGCCTGTATGACGAGATCGTCGTCGAGACAACGGAATCCGGGCTGGTCGTGGAGGTCGAGGGCGAGGGCGCGGGCCGGGTACCGCTGGATGGATCGCACCTCGTGGTACGTGCGATAGAGCGTGGGTTAGGGCAAACCGGCGTGCGTGCAGCGGGACTGCGCGTGCGCTGCCGCAACGACATTCCGCATTCCCGTGGGCTCGGGTCGTCGGCCGCGGCCGTGGTCGGCGGCTTGGCCGCCGCCAACGGTCTTGCCGCGCAGGGTGGTTCGACTCCGATGACCGACACCGAACTCGTCCAGGTCTCTGCAGAGTTCGAGGGCCACCCCGACAATGCCGCCGCGGCGGTGCTCGGTGGGGCGGTGGTGTCCTGGACGGCCGCCGGGGAGTGCGGGCCCCGATACGCCGCGGCGCAGATCCAGCTGCATCCCGATGTCAATCTGTTCGCCGCGGTCCCACAGGTGCGCTCGTCCACCGCGGAGACCCGCGTGCTGCTCCCGGAGCAGGTCAGTCACACCGATGCGCGATTCAACCTCAGCCGGGCGGCGTTGCTCGTGGTGGCGCTGACCGAGCGCCCGGACCTGTTGATGGTGGCGACCGAGGACGTGCTGCACCAACCCCAGCGGGCAGCAGCCATGCCGGCGTCCGCGGAATACCTCGCGGTGCTGCGGCGTTGCGGGGTGGCAGCGGTGCTGTCGGGCGCCGGACCTGCAGTGCTGGCGCTGAGCACCGCCGCCGAACTGCCGGCCGAGGCGGTCGAGTTCGGCAACGCGCACGGGTTCACGGTCGCCAGGATGTCGGCCGGGGACGGCGTGACGTGGTCCTCCGGTGTGGCCGTTCGCAGGTAGCTGAGACGGTCTGATCGGGAGTAACACACGCAACATGCGAATCAGCCTGTTTCTTGCTTCCGGCCCGGATGCGGGTTATCCTCGCTCTCGTCCAGCAATCGCGGCGTGTTTTACCTGCGCCGGCACTAGGACGACCACTCTTCTTTCAGGTGTTCAATTTGTGGACAGACGGTTCGCCGTATCGCGGCGAATCCCGGCGATCACCGTTGCAGTGGCAATGGTGTGACCGTGGCGCCCAGCGCATCGGCTGAGCGCACCGAACCCCCGCGTGACTCGATCAGCGAGGGAAGAAAGGAAATCCGTGACTGATACGGACCTCATCACGGCTGGTGGCAGCACCGACACCGGTGAACTGTCGAACACCGTGACCCCAGACATCTCGACGCCGGCGGACAACGCCGCACCCACGCAGAGCGCCCCGGCCGCTTCCGCAGACCGGCGTGGCTCGCTCACCGGCCTGGTGCTGCCGGAGCTGCGCGCGCTGGCCAAGGAGGTCGGCGTGGAGGGCGCTTCGGGGATGCGCAAGAGCGAACTGATCGCCGCCATCCGTGACCGTCGCGGGGAGTCCGACGGCGGCTCCGGCGCCGAGGCGAAGAACGGCACTACGACGCCGGCCGCCGACCAGACCCCTCCGGCGGCCGACGCCGCTGCGTCGTCGCAGGCTGGAACCGAGCAGCAGCCGGCCCAGCAGCGCCGTGAGCGCCGGTCGGCCTCCCGCGGCCAGGGCGGACCCAACAGCGCCGAGCAGGCCGAGGAGCAGACGCCGCAGGACGGCGGCGCCCAGGCGCAGTCGGCCGACGCGAGCGCGCCGGAGCAGACCAGGCAGGGCCAGCGTGACAGCCAGGACCGCAACGACCGGTCGGACAAGAACGGCAGGGCCGACCGGTCCGACCGGTCCGACAAAGATTCAGACAACCGTGGCGACGGCTCCGACCAGCAGGGCGGGCAGAGCCGCGGCGGCAACGCCGGCGGTCGCGCCGAGAACAACTCCGGCGGCCGATCCGGCGACGGCGGTAACGACGACGACGGCGAAGGCCGCCAGGGCCGGCGCGGTCGGCGGTTCCGCGACCGCCGGCGTCGTGAGCGCGGTGGCGGGGACGGCGGCGGTGGCGATCGGGCCGACACCGAACTGCGCGAGGACGACGTGGTGCAGCCGGTGGCGGGCATCCTCGACGTACTGGACAACTACGCCTTCGTGCGCACGTCGGGCTACCTCGCGGGGCCCAACGACGTGTACGTCTCGATGAACATGGTGCGCAAGAACGGCCTGCGCCGCGGCGACGCCATCACCGGCGCGGTGCGGGTGCCCCGGGAAGGGGAGGGGGGGAACCAGAATCCCCGGCAGAAGTTCAACCCGCTGGTGCGCATCGACAGCGTCAACGGCGGGTCGATCGAGGACGCCAAGAAGCGCCCGGAGTTCGGCAAGCTCACCCCGCTGTACCCGAACCAGCGGCTGCGCCTGGAGACCACCAGCGAGAAGCTGACCACCCGGGTCATCGACCTGATCATGCCGGTCGGCAAGGGCCAGCGGGCCCTGATCGTGTCCCCGCCGAAGGCGGGTAAGACCACGATCCTGCAGGACATCGCCAATGCGATCACCCGCAACAACCCCGAATGCCACCTGATGGTGGTGCTCGTCGACGAACGGCCCGAAGAGGTCACCGACATGCAGCGATCGGTCAAGGGTGAGGTCATCGCCTCGACCTTCGACCGGCCGCCGTCAGATCACACGCAGGCTGCCGAGTTGGCGATCGAGCGCGCCAAGCGTCTCGTGGAGCAGGGCAAGGACGTCGTCGTGCTGCTGGACTCGATCACCCGCCTGGGCCGCGCCTACAACAACGCCTCGCCGGCGTCGGGCCGCATCCTCTCCGGTGGTGTCGACTCCACCGCGCTCTACCCGCCCAAGCGGTTCCTGGGCGCGGCGCGCAACATCGAAGAAGGCGGTTCGCTGACGATCATCGCCACCGCGATGGTCGAGACCGGATCCACCGGTGACACGGTGATCTTCGAGGAGTTCAAGGGCACCGGCAACGCCGAGCTCAAGCTGGACCGCAAGATCGCCGAACGGCGCGTGTTCCCCGCCGTGGACGTCAACCCGTCGGGCACCCGCAAGGACGAGCTGCTGCTCAGCCCCGACGAGTTCGCGATCGTCCACAAGCTGCGCCGGGTGCTGTCGGGTCTGGATCCGCACCAGGCCATCGATCTGCTGATGAGCCAGCTGCGCAAGACCAAGAACAACTACGAGTTCCTGGTCCAGGTCTCCAAGAACACGCCCGGCGGCGACGCCGACTGATTGATTTGGGCGTGCCGGGTCGCGCAGGCGGCGACCGGGCACGCCCAAATCACATCTCGCGGAGTGGGGATGGATTCGGACACGGTCTGGCGGCACGTCGACACGCAGCGCGGCGAGGTCGCCGACCTCATCGAGGCCATCGATGCACGCGATCCGGCCTCGTGGGACACCCCGTCGCTGTGTGCCGGATGGACCGTCGGCGACGTGGCCGCGCACCTGACGCTGCCGAACGTCCCGATGTCGCGGATGTTGTTCGAGGTCGTGCGGTGCGGTTTCCGGTTCAACACCGCGGTGCACCGTCTGGCGATCGCCGACACCCGCACTCCCGCGCAGATCGCCGCGGATCTGCGCGCGCTGGTGGGCTTCCGGCGCCATCCCCCCGGAACGACCGAATGCGAGCCACTGACCGACCTGCTGGTGCACGCCCAGGACATCTGCGTACCGCTGGACATCGACCGGCCCATGCCCGTCGACGCCGCGGTGGCCGCCGCCGAGCGGGTGTGGGGGATGGGGTTCCCGTTCAACGCGCGCAAGCGGTTCGCCGGAGTCCGGCTGGTCGCCACCGACGCGGATTTCGCGGTGGGCGCCGGACGTGAGGTCAGGGCACCGATCCGGGATCTGCTGCTCCTGCTCACCGGCCGACCGTCGGCCGTGACCGCGACGGGCTAGCTCAGCCGATCGCCGGGTCGCAGCGCAGGCCGGCCACGATGTAGCGCCGGGCGTGCCGCAGCACCGACTCGTGGTCGTCGACGTCGCACTTCTCGCCGGGCACGGTCGCCAGGCTCATCATGATCCGGGCGATCCACTCGGCCGCCTCGGCGGTGTCGGTGTCCGGGTGGATCTCGTCCCGGTCGACCGCGGCCCGGACGTAGGGCTCCCAGAACGCGGCGATCTCGGGAATGAGTCCGCGCACACCGAGCCCGACGCAGGCGGTGAACGCCTCGGGTTCCTCCTGGCGCAGCTTGAGCACCAGCGCCCCCGGCGTCTCGGACTCCCGCAGCGCCAGCGCGACGCCGGCGGCGATCTGCTCGTCCAGCCCGATCACCGCGTCCAGCCGGCAGTGCGCCTCCGCCCAGAACGCGTCGTTGAGCCGGACGATGGCGGCGCCGAGCAGTTCGGCCTTGTCCGGAAAGTGCCGGTACAGCCAGCCGCGGCTGACGCCGGCCACCTCGGCGACCTCGGACACCGTGGTGGCCCGGATCCCCTTGGCGGTCAGGCACTGTTCGGCGGCGTCGATCAGGCGGTCGCGAACCGGTCGTGTCGGCGGTTTCGCCGCTGTCTCGACGCTCACCGCCCTATCTTCGCAAATGACCGGCCCTCGGTGGGCCGATGTGCGGCGCGGTGGGCCGATCGAGTAGACAACTATTCAAATCTGTTCATACGGAGAAGGGCGCGCAGGTGGCGGAGACGGTGCAGCAGCTGCTTCGGGAGCGGCGCGGCGATGACGGTGTCGCGATCCGGTACGACGGCCGGACCTGGACCTGGCGCGAACACCTCGATGCGGCGGCGGGTCAGGCCGCCGCGCTGATCGGCCTGGCCGCGCCGGACCGGTCCCTGCACGTCGGTGTGCTGCTGGGCAACACGCCCGACATCCTCACCGCGATGGCCGCCGCGGGGCTCGGCGGCTACGTGGTGTGCGGGATCAACACCACGCGTCGCGGCGACGCGCTGGCCCGCGACATCCGCCGCGCCGACTGCCAGATCCTGCTCACCGACGACGACCACGCCGCCCTGCTGGACGGCCTCGAACTGGGCGGGATCCGGGTGCTGGTGGTCGGCGGCGCCGAATACGCGGAGCTGATCGAGCGGGCCGGCGACCTGCAGCCGCTGCACGAAGCGGGCGCGACCGACACCTTCATGCTGATCTTCACCTCCGGCACCAGCGGCGACCCGAAGGCGGTCAAGGTCATGCACGCGATGGTGCTGCTGGCCGGCGCGGCGCTCGCGGCGCGCTACGAGCTGACCTCCGACGACGTCTGCTACCTGTCGATGCCGCTGTTCCACAGCAACGCGGTGCTCGCAGGGTGGTCGGTGGCGTTGAACGCGGGCGCCACGATGGCGCCGGCGCAGTTCAGCGCCTCCCGGTTCGTCGACGACCTCCGTCGCTACGGCGTGACGTACATGAACTACGTCGGCAAGCCGCTGGCCTACATCCTGGCCGGCCCGGACCGCCCCGACGACGCGGACAACCCGCTGCGGGTGGCGTTCGGCAACGAGGCCACCGACCGCGACATCGCCGAGTTCGGCAGGCGGTTCGGCTGCGAGGTGTGGGACGGGTTCGGCTCCACCGAGAACGCGGTGACCGTCACGCGTGAGGACGGGTGTCCGCCGGGGTCGATCGGCAAGGGGTTCCCCGGGGTCGCGATCTACGACCCCGAGACGGTGACCGAGTGCGCCGTCGCCCGGTTCGATGCGCACGGGGCGCTGGTCAACGGCGACGACGCCATCGGCGAGCTGGTCAACACCGACGGCGCAGGTATGTTCGCGGGCTACTACAACGATCCCGGCGCCACCGACGAACGCATGCGCCACGGCATGTTCTGGTCCGGTGACCTGGCCTACCGCGACGCCGACGGCTGGATCTACCTGGCCGGTCGCACCGCGGACTGGATGCGGGTGGACGGCGAGAACATGACCTCGGCGCCGATCGAGCGCATCCTGACCCGGCTGCCCGTCATCAGCCAGGTCGCCGTCTACCCGGTGCCCGACGAGTTCGTCGGCGATCAGGTGATGGCCGCGATCGTCCTGGCCGACGACGCCACGCTGACGCCCGGGCAGTTCGCCGACTTCCTGGCCGGCCAGCCGGATCTGTCGCCGAAGGCCTGGCCCCGCCACGTCTGGATCGCCACCGAGCTGCCCAGCACCGCGACCAACAAGGTGCTCAAGCGCGAGCTGGTCGCGATGGGCAGCGAACCGGCCGGCCGACTGTTGTGGAGGCGCGACGGACTCACCTATCGTGCCGTCCCCACCGAGGAATAGTGGGTGCCGAGTGCGCGTTTAGGCTGCTGGCGGTTGACCTGGCATAATCAGGCCAGCTGTCCGGCCTCCGGCCGGGCACGCCGTCACCTCGGTTCCGGTTCACGCCGCAGCCTCCCGGCACGGGAGGGCGACCCGGGGCCCACGAGCAAAGAGGAAGCCATGAAACCGGGTATTCACCCTGACTACGTCGATACCACCGTGCTGTGCGGCTGTGGTGCCACCTTCACCACCCGCAGCACCAAGAAGAGTGGGCAGATCACCGTCGAGGTGTGCTCTCAGTGCCACCCGTTCTACACCGGTAAGCAGAAGATCCTCGACAGCGGCGGCCGCGTGGCCCGCTTCGAGAAGCGGTACGGCAAGCGCTCCGCGAAGGCCGAGGCCGACAAGTAGCTGTTCGACCGGCGCCCGTTCCTGCCGCTGTATGCGCAGGCCGGGCGCCGTTTCATGGGTGGGAGTTCACACCGGGGGCCGACCGCGGCCGAGGAGGCGAGATGACCGACACCGCTCCGGCGATCGAGGCGGTCCTCGCCGAGCACGCCGACTTGGAGCAGCGCCTCGCCGATCCGGAACTGCACGCCGACCCGGCCGCCGCGCGTAAGGCCGGCCGGCGGTTCTCGCAGCTGTCGCCGATCGTGGCCACCTACCGCAAGTTGGCGGCCGTCCGCGGTGACCTGGAGGCCGCCCGCGAGCTCGCGGCCGACGACGACTCCTTCGCCGACGAGGTCGGGGAACTCACCACCACGGTCGAGGAGCTCGACACCCACCTGACCGACCTGCTCGCCCCGCGCGACCCGCACGACGCCGACGACATCGTGCTCGAGGTCAAGTCGGGCGAGGGCGGCGAGGAGTCCGCGCTGTTCGCCGCGGACCTGGCCCGGATGTACATCCGCTACGCCGAGCGGCACGGCTGGACGGTCACCGTGCTCGACGAGACGACCTCCGACCTCGGTGGCTACAAGGACGCGACGCTGTCGATCGCCAGCAAGGGCGACTCGGCCGACGGGGTGTGGTCCCGGCTGAAGTTCGAGGGCGGCGTGCACCGCGTGCAGCGCGTGCCGGTCACCGAGTCCCAGGGCCGGGTGCACACCTCGGCGGCCGGCGTGCTGGTCTACCCGGAACCCGAAGAGGTCGAGCAGGTCCAGATCGACGAGTCCGACCTGCGGATCGACGTCTACCGCAGTTCAGGGAAGGGTGGCCAAGGAGTTAACACCACCGACTCCGCGGTGCGGATCACCCACCTGCCCACCGGAATCGTCGTCACCTGCCAGAACGAGCGCTCCCAGCTGCAGAACAAGGCCCGCGCACTGCAGGTGCTCGCCGCGCGCCTGCAGTCGCTGGCCGAGGAACAGGCCCAGGCCGACGCGTCCGCCGACCGCGCCAGCCAGATCCGCACCGTCGACCGCAGCGAGCGGATCCGCACGTACAACTTCCCCGAGAACCGGATCGCCGACCACCGGATCAACTACAAGTCGCACAACCTCGACCAGGTCCTCGACGGTGACCTGGACCCGCTGTTCGACGCGCTGGCCGCCGCCGACAAGCAAGCCCGGTTGCAGAACACGTGATGCCGGCCGACCGGCCGGCGACGATGCGCCGGATGATCGACGCCGCCACCGACCTGCTGGCCGCTGCCGGGGTCGGAACCCCCCGCGCGGACGCCGAACTGCTGGCCGCCCACGTCGCGGGCACCGAGCGCGGGCGGCTTGCGCTCGTCGAACCGGACACCGAGTTCGCCGGCCGCTTCGCCGAGCTGACCAGCAGGCGCGCCGAGCGGGTGCCGTTGCAGCACCTGATCGGCACGGCGCCGTTCGGGCCGGTGACCGTGCACGTCGGTCCGGGGGTGTTCGTGCCGCGACCGGAGACCGAGGCCATGCTGGAGTGGGCGCAGGCTCAGCCGCTGCCGGGCGCACCGCTGATCGTGGACCTGTGCACCGGGTCGGCGGCGCTGGCGGTGGCGCTGGCCGCGCACCGCCCCGACGCCCGGGTGATCGCCGTGGACGACTCGGCCGAGGCGCTGGCCTATGCCCGGCGCAACGTGCGCGGCACCGCGGTGCAGTTGGTCTGCGCCGACGTCACCGCCACCGGCGTGCTGTCCGAGCTGGACGGGACCGTCGACCTGCTGGTGGCCAACCCGCCGTACATCCCCTCCGGTGTGCAGCTGGAACCCGAAGTGGCACGGCACGATCCGGCGCATGCGCTGTTCGGTGGGGAGGACGGCATGGCGGTGATCGACGGCATCGTCGAACTCGCGGCGCGGTTGCTGCACCCCGGCGGCCGCTGCGCGGTCGAACACGACGACACGACATCGGCGCAAACCGCCGAGGCGTTCCTCGGCACCGGGCGGTTCGCCGAGGTCACCGCCCGACACGACCTGGCCGGCCGGCCCCGATTCGTGACCGCGGTGCGGGCCGGGTGAGAGGCTGGCTGGTGTGACCGAGATGTTCGACTGCACCGACCCGGCGCAGCGCGAGACCGGCATCGCCTCGGCGGTCAGTGCGCTCAAGGGTGGTCGTCTGATCGTGATGCCCACCGACACCGTGTACGGCATCGGGGCCGACGCGTTCGACGGCAGCGCGGTCGCGGCGCTGCTGTCGGCGAAGGGCCGGGGCCGGGACATGCCGGTGCCGGTGCTGGTGGGGTCGTGGCACACCATCCAGGGCCTGGTCTACACCGTGCCGCAGACCGCGCAGGAACTGATCCGGGCGTTCTGGCCGGGCGCTCTGAGCCTGGTCGTCCGTCAGGCGCCCTCCCTGCAGTGGGACCTCGGGGACGCCAACGGCACCGTGATGCTGCGCATGCCGCTGCACCCGGTGGCGATCGAGTTGCTGCGCGAGGTCGGGCCGATGGCGGTGTCGAGCGCCAACATCTCCGGGCGGCCCGCCGCGGTCACCGCCGCGCAGGCCCGCGACCAACTCGGTGACCTCGTCGAGGTCTACCTCGACGGCGGACCGGCCGAGCAGCAGGCCGCATCGACCATCGTGGACCTGACCGGTGCCCACCCGCGGGTGTTGCGGGAGGGTCCGGTGAGCATCGATGCGATCGCGGGAGTCCTCGGGGTGGAAGCGGCCGGCCTCGTGCCCGCGGCGGAGTAGATCTGGAGTCCGGTGCATTACGCTTCCGCGGCGGCTACCGCCATCCAGGCCGGTGACAGCATTCTGGCGCTTTCCGACCAGGGTGCCGGTGTCCCGCTGCGCGAACTGGCACTGGTCGGGCTGACCGCCGCGGTCATCACCTACCTGGCCACCGGCTGGGTGCGGGTGCTGGCGATGCGGTGGGGCGCGGTGGCCTACCCGCGCGAGCGCGACGTGCACCTGCAGCCGACCCCGCGGATGGGTGGTCTGGCGATGTACCTCGGGGTGGTCGCCGCGGTACTGCTGGCCTCCCAGCTGCCCGCGCTGACCCGCGGGTTCGTGTACTCATCCGGCATGCCCGCGGTGGTCGTGGCGGGCGGACTGATCATGGTCGTCGGGCTGATCGACGACCGGTGGGGGCTGGATGCGCTGACCAAGTTCGCCGGTCAGATCACCGCGGCCAGCGTGATGGTCACCATGGGGGTGTCCTGGAGCGTGCTCTACATCCCGATCGGCGGGGTGGGCACGATCGTCCTCGACCAGGTGGCCTCGATCGTGCTGACCCTGGCGCTGACCGTGGCGATCGTCAACGCGATGAACTTCGTCGACGGCCTCGACGGGCTGGCCGCCGGGCTCGGCTTGATCACCGCCTCGGCGATCTGCATCTTCTCGATCGGGCTGCTGCGCGACCACGGCGGCGACGTGCTGTTCTATCCGCCGGCGGTGATCTCGGTGGTGCTGGCCGGGATCTGCCTGGGCTTTCTGCCGCACAACTTCTACCGGGCCCGGATCTTCATGGGCGATTCCGGCTCGATGCTGATCGGTCTGATGCTGGCCGCCGCCTCGACTACCGCTGCGGGCCCGATCTCGCAGACCGCGTACGGGGTGCGCGACGTCTTCGCGCTGCTCTCGCCGTTCCTGCTGGTGATCGCCGTGATGTTCGTGCCCGCGCTGGACATGCTGCTGGCCATCATCAGGCGTACTCGTGCGGGCCTGAGCCCGTTCAGCCCGGACAAGATGCATCTGCATCATCGGCTGCTCGAGATCGGGCACTCGCACCGCCGGGTGGTGCTGCTCATCTACCTGTGGGTGGGCATCGTCGCGTTCGGTGCGGCGAGCACCATTTTCTTCGATCCGAAAGACACCGCGGCGGTCATGGCCGGCGCCATCGTGGTTGCCGTCATCGTCACCGCGATCCCGCTGCTGCGCGGCCGCGAGACCCCTGCTGACGGGGTATACGACAAAAAGTAGTAGGCCCTCTTTTGGGGCCTTCACCATGTGTTAGGGTTCGGTGAGAACCCGATCAAAACCTCGCGGGTTGCCGGCCTCCGGACCCCCGGTTCGTCACCGGGCGGGACGGGACAACGACCGACAGTTTGACCTATCACAGGGAGCTACCCCTTGGGTGATTCCAGCGCGCGCGACGCCCTCGGATACGCTACGGGCGCCACGCACAGGATCATCGGGACCCGGTCCCTGGATGGCCCACCGAATTTCGACGACCGCGGGATCGAGGTGAAGCAGTGACGACGCCAGCGCAAGACGCGCCGTTGGTGTTTCCGTCCGTCGCATTCAGGCCGGTGCGCCTGCTGATCGTCTGCGTTGCGCTGACCGCGCTGGCCTTGGTGGCATCCGGCTTCACCGGCAACATCTTCTTCGGTGCTTTCTTCGGCTTCGGTCTGCTCCTCGGCCTGGTCAACGCGTTGCTCGTGCGCCGTGCCGTCGAGTCGATCACCGCCGAGGAACATCCGCTGAAGAAGAAGATGGCGGTGAACTCGGCGACGCGACTGCTCGTCATCAGCGTCGTCGCGCTCGTCGTCGCGTTCTACTTCAGGGCCCACGGCGGGGTCGCCGTGCTCTTCGGGCTGGCGGTCTTCCAGGCCCTGCTGGTGATGAGCACCAGCATCCCGGTGCTGAAGAAGATTCGCAGCCAGGGACTGGACGTGCTCGACACGGAATCCCAGCCTTGAGCCGACCGACATGATTGAGCCGACCTACATGAACGGGAAATGACAGGAACCATGACCGACTCCATCCTCGCCGCTGAGGAAGGTGGCCCCGCTATCGAGGTCGGGCACCACACGATGGTGTTCGAGATGTTCGGTATGACGTTCAACGGCGACACCATCCTCGCCACCGCGATCGCCGCGGTGATCGTCATCGCCCTGGCGTTCTACCTGAGGTCGAAGGTCACCTCGACCGGCGTTCCGGGCGGGGTGCAGCTGTTCTGGGAGGCGTTGACCATCCAGATGCGCGGACAGATCGAAAGCGCGATCGGCATGCGGGTTGCCCCGTTCGTGCTGCCGCTGGCGGTGACGATCTTCGTGTTCATCCTCGTCTGCAACTGGCTCGCGGTCCTTCCGCTGCAGTACGGCATGCCCAGCGGTGCGGCCGGCGAGCTCTACAAGTCGCCGGCCTCCGACATCAACTTCGTCCTCGCGCTCGCGCTGTTCGTGTTCGTCGCCTACCACGCCGCCGGGATCTGGCGCCGCGGCATCATCGGCCACCCGATCAAGGTCGTGAAGGGCCATGTCGCGTTCCTGGCGCCGATCAACATCGTCGAGGAGCTCGCCAAGCCGATCTCGCTGGCACTGCGACTCTTCGGCAACATCTTCGCCGGCGGCATCCTGGTCGCGCTCATCGCGATGTTCCCCTGGTACGTCCAGTGGGCGCCCAACGCGATCTGGAAGACGTTCGACCTGTTCGTCGGTCTGATCCAGGCGTTCATCTTCTCGCTGCTGACGATCCTGTACTTCAGTCAGTCGATGGAGCTCGAGCACGAGGAGCACTGACCGACCGACACGCCGATCCAACGACTGACTGCAACGTCCCTACGAACAACGACCACGAACTCTGGCGGCCACAGCTAATGAGCCATCAGTTATCAAGGAGGATAAGGAATGGAAATCGATCCCAACGCCATCATCACGGCCGGCGCACTGATCGGCGGCGGTCTGATCATGGGTGGCGGCGCGATCGGCGCCGGTGTCGGTGACGGCATCGCCGGTAATGCCCTGATCTCCGGCATCGCCCGCCAGCCCGAGGCGCAGGGCCGACTTTTCACACCGTTCTTCATCACCGTCGGTCTCGTTGAGGCGGCCTACTTCATCAACCTGGCCTTCATGGCGCTCTTCGTCTTCGCCACGCCGGGCCTGCAGTAATCCATCGGCATGGGCGAACTGACCGAATCTGTTCTCGCGGCCGCTGAGGAGGGCGGGGGGACCAGCAACTTCCTGATCCCCAACGGAACCTTCTTCGCGATCCTGCTGATCTTCCTGATCGTGCTCGGCGTGATCACGAAATGGGTTGTGCCACCCGTCAGCAAGGTGCTCGCCGAGCGGGAGGCCATGCTGGCCAAGACCGCCTCCGACAACCGCAAGTCGGCCGAGCAGGTCGCCGCGGCGCAGGCGGACTTCGACGAGACGATGGCCACTGCCCGTGGCGAGGCGGCCGCGATCCGTGACGAGGCCCGCACCGCGGGCCGCCAGGTCGTCGACGAGAAGCGTGCGGCGGCCAGCGGTGCGGTCGCCGAGTCCGTGGCTTCGGCCGACGAGCAGCTGTCGCAACAGGGTTCGGCGGCACGTTCCGAACTCGAGTCATCGGTCGACGGGCTGTCCGCGACGCTGGCCAGCCGGATCCTGGGCGTCGACGTCAAACCAGGTGGGAGTCGTTAGATGTCGATCTTCATCGGTCAGCTGATCGGCTTCGCGGTGATCGTCTTCATCATCGTGAAGTGGGTGGTACCGCCCGTACGTGCGCTGATGCAGAAGCAGCAGGACGCGGTGCGGACCGCGCTCGCCGAGAGCGCCGAGGCGAGCCGCAAGCTCGCCGACGCCGACGCGATGCACGCCAAGGCGCTCGAAGAGGCCAACGCCGAATCCGCCAAGGTGACCGAGGAGGCCAGGCAGGATTCCGGACGCATCGCGGCCCAACTCGTCGAGCAGGCCGACGTCGAGGCGGAGCGCATCAAAGCCCAGGGCGCCCAGCAGGTGCAGCTCATGCGGCAGCAGCTCGTGCGCCAGCTTCGTACCGGTCTGGGCGAGGAGTCGGTGCAGAAGGCCGAGGACATCGTCCGCGGGTACGTCGCCGATCCGGCCGCGCAGTCCTCGACCGTCGACCGGTTCCTCGGCGAGCTCGACGCGATGGCGCCGTCTTCGGTGGTGCTGGAGTCGGGCGCCCCGTTGAGCCTGCGGGCGGCCAGCCGTGAGGCGCTGGCGTCGCTGGTCGCGGCGTTCGAGTCGGCGACCGCGGGTGCGTCCGCCGAGGCGTTGACCACGCTGGCCGACGACCTCGTGGCGGTGGCGAAGCTGCTGATCTCCGAGCCGGTGCTCAACAAGTATCTCGCCGAGCCGACCGGCGACTCGGCCGCCAAGACGCAGATGGTGGCGCGCCTGTTCGACGGCAAGGTCGACGCCACCACGCTGGACCTGCTCAAGACCGCCGCCTCGCAGCGGTGGTCCAGCGAGGCGAACCTGATCGATGCGATCGAGCACGTCGCGCGGCTGGCGCTGCTGGTGCGCGCCGAGCGGGAGGGTCAGGGCGAGGAGCTCGAGGACCAGTTGTTCCGCTTCGGCCGGGTGCTCGACACCGAGTCGCGGCTGAACCGGCTGCTGTCCGACTTCGAGGCGCCCGCCGAGCACCGCGTCGACCTGCTGAACAAGGTCCTCGACGCCGGGGCGGGGGTGAACGCCACCGCCAGGACGCTGCTGACCCAGACCGTTGAGCTGATCCGCGGCGAGTCCGCCGACGTCGCGGTCGACGATCTGGCCGAGCTGGCCGTCGCCCGGCGCGGCGAGGTCGTCGCTCAGGTGACCGCGGCCGCCGAACTGTCCGACGCTCAGCGCAGCCGGCTCACGACGGTGCTGGGCCGGATCTACGGCCGCCCGATGTCGGTCCAGCTCACCATCGACCCCGCAGTTCTGGGTGGACTGCTGATCACCGTTGGCGACGAGGTCATCGACGGCTCCATCTCCTCCCGATTGGCCGCGGCCCGTACCGGGCTGCCGGACTGACCGGGACCGCAACCACAGCATTTGATCGAACCACAGAGGCAGGAAGACGAAAAGCCATGGCAGAGTTGACAATCTCGGCTGCTGACATCGAAGGCGCGATCGAGGACTACGTCTCCTCCTTCACCGCCGAGTCCGATCGCGAGGAGGTCGGCACCGTCGTCGACGCCGGCGACGGTATCGCCCACGTCGAGGGGTTGCCCTCGGTGATGACCCAGGAACTGCTCGAGTTCCCGGGCGGGGTTCTCGGTGTCGCGCTGAACCTCGACGAGCACAGCGTCGGCGCGGTGATCCTGGGCGACTTCGAGAACATCGAAGAGGGCCAGCAGGTCAAGCGCACCGGCGAGGTGCTGTCGGTGCCCGTCGGCGACGGCTTCCTCGGCCGCGTCGTCAACCCGCTCGGCCAGCCGATCGACGGCCAGGGCGACATCGCCTCCGACACCCGCCGCGCGCTGGAGCTGCAGGCGCCGTCGGTGGTTCAGCGCCAGAGCGTCAGCGAGCCGCTGCAGACCGGCATCAAGGCCATCGACTCGATGACCCCGATCGGCCGCGGTCAGCGCCAGCTGATCATCGGTGACCGCAAGACCGGCAAGACCGCGGTGTGCGTCGACACCATCCTCAACCAGCGCCAGGCCTGGGAGACCGGTGACCCCAAGCAGCAGGTGCGCTGCGTGTACGTCGCCATCGGCCAGAAGGGCACCACGATCGCGTCGGTGAAGCGTGCGCTCGAGGAGGGCGGCGCGATGGACTACACCACCATCGTCGCGGCGCCGGCCTCGGACTCGGCCGGCTTCAAGTGGCTCGCCCCCTACACCGGTTCGGCGATCGGCCAGCACTGGATGTACGACGGCAAGCACGTGCTGATCATCTTCGACGACCTGTCCAAGCAGGCCGACGCCTACCGCGCCATCTCGCTGCTGCTGCGCCGCCCGCCGGGCCGCGAGGCCTTCCCGGGTGACGTGTTCTACCTGCACTCGCGGCTGCTGGAGCGCTGCGCGAAGCTGTCCGACGAGCTCGGTGGCGGATCGATGACCGGTCTGCCGATCATCGAGACCAAGGCCAACGACATCTCGGCGTTCATCCCGACCAACGTCATCTCCATCACCGACGGCCAGTGCTTCCTGGAGACCGATCTGTTCAACCAGGGTGTGCGCCCCGCCATCAACGTCGGCGTCTCGGTGTCCCGCGTCGGTGGCGCCGCCCAGATCAAGGCGATGAAGGAGGTGGCCGGCTCGCTGCGACTGGAGCTGTCGCAGTTCCGCGAGCTGGAGGCGTTCGCCGCGTTCGCCTCCGATCTGGACGCGGCCTCCAAGGCCCAGCTGGACCGCGGTGCCCGGCTCGTCGAGCTGCTCAAGCAGCCGCAGTACACGCCGTACCCGGTGGAGGACCAGGTGGTCTCGATCTTCCTGGGCACCGGCGGGCATCTGGATTCGGTTCCGGTCGAGGACGTCTCGCGCTTCGAGTCCGAGCTGCTCGAGCACGTCAAGGCTTCGCACGACGACATTCTGGCCGGCATCCGGGAGACCAAGAAGCTCTCCGAGGAGGCCGAGCAGAAGCTCGCCGACGTCATCAACGAGTTCAAGAAGGGCTTCTCCGCCACCGACGGCAGCTCCGTGGTGGTGAACGAGCCCGGCGCCGAGGCAATGGACGAGGAAGACGTCCAGAAGGAATCGGTCAAGGTCCGCAAGCCGGCCGGCAAGTAGGCGACGAGGCCTAGAAGGGTTCTGGAGAGCTAGATGGCTGCAACACTGCGCGAGCTTCGCGGGCGCATCCGCTCCGCCGGGTCGATCAAGAAGATCACCAAGGCCCAGGAGCTGATCGCCACGTCGCGGATCGCCAAGGCGCAGGCCCGAGTCGAAGCGGCTCGGCCCTACAGCACCGAGATCACCAGCATGCTCACCGAGCTCGCCAGCGCCAGCGCCCTGGACCATCCGCTGTTGGTGGCCCGGGCGCAGCCCAAGCGGGCCGGGGTACTGGTGGTGTCCTCTGACCGCGGGTTGTGTGGCGCCTACAACGCCAACGTGCTCAGGCAGGCCGAGGAGCTCTTCGCGCTGCTGCGTGAGGAGGGCAAGAACCCGGTGCTCTACGTCGTCGGCCGCAAGGCGCTGGGGTACTTCAGTTTCCGGCAGCGGGCCGTCACCGAGTCGTGGACCGGCTTCTCGGAGCGCCCGACCTACGAGCAGGCCCGCGAGATCGCCGACACGCTGGTGACCGCGTTCATGTCGGGCGCCGACGACCAGGGTGACGAGCCCGGCGCCGACGGCATCCTGGGCGTCGACGAACTGCATGTGGTGTTCACCGAGTTCAGGTCGATGCTCTCGCAGACCGCGGTGGCACGCAGGATCGCGCCGATGGTCGTCGAGTACGTCGAGGACGACCGCCCGGCCGACGGGCCGCAGACGCTGTTCTCGTTCGAGCCGAACGCGGAGACGTTGTTCGACGCCCTGCTGCCGCGCTACATCGCGACCCGGGTGTACGCCGCGTTGCTGGAGGCCGCGGCCTCGGAGTCGGCGTCGCGGCGCCGGGCGATGAAGTCGGCCACCGACAACGCCGACGATCTGATCAAGGCCCTGACCCTGGCCGCCAACCGCGAGCGTCAGGCCCAGATCACCCAGGAAATCAGCGAGATCGTCGGCGGCGCCAACGCGCTGGCCGACGCGAAATGACCTTCAGTAGTACGCCCCATCAGGAAGCGAAGAGAACATGACTGCACCAGCGCAAGCCAAGGAGACCACCGGCCGCGTGGTCCGCATCACCGGCCCGGTCGTCGACGTGGAGTTCCCGCGCGGCGCCGTACCCGAGCTGTTCAATGCGTTGCACGCCGACATCTCCTACAAGGAACTGTCGAAGAAGCTGACCCTGGAGGTCGCACAGCACCTCGGCGACAACCTGGTGCGCACCATCTCCATGCAGCCCACCGACGGCCTGGTCCGCGGTGTCGAGGTGTCCGACACCGGCCGCTCCATCTCGGTGCCGGTCGGCGACGGAGTCAAGGGCCACGTGTTCAACGCGCTCGGTGACTGCCTCGACGAGCCGGGCTACGGCAAGGACTTCGAGCACTGGTCGATCCACCGCAAGCCGCCGGCCTTCTCCGACCTGGAGCCCCGCACCGAGATGCTGGAGACCGGTCTGAAGGTCGTCGACCTGCTCACCCCGTACGTGCGTGGCGGCAAGATCGCGCTGTTCGGCGGCGCCGGTGTGGGCAAGACGGTGCTCATCCAGGAGATGATCAACCGTATCGCCCGCAACTTCGGTGGTACCTCGGTGTTCGCCGGTGTGGGGGAGCGCACCCGTGAGGGCAACGATCTGTGGGTCGAGCTCGCCGACGCCAACGTGCTCAAGGACACCGCCCTGGTGTTCGGTCAGATGGACGAGCCACCGGGCACCCGTATGCGGGTCGCGCTGTCGGCGCTGACCATGGCGGAGTTCTTCCGCGACGAGCAGGGCCAGGACGTGCTGCTGTTCATCGACAACATCTTCCGTTTCACCCAGGCCGGCTCCGAGGTCTCGACGCTGCTCGGCCGGATGCCGTCCGCGGTCGGCTACCAGCCCACGCTGGCCGACGAGATGGGTGAGCTGCAGGAGCGGATCACCTCGACGCGTGGTCGGTCCATCACGTCGATGCAGGCCGTGTACGTGCCCGCCGACGACTACACCGACCCGGCGCCGGCGACCACGTTCGCCCACCTTGATGCGACCACCGAGCTCTCCCGTGCGGTGTTCTCGAAGGGCATCTTCCCCGCGGTGGACCCGCTGGCGTCGTCGTCGACGATCCTGGACCCGGCGGTCGTCGGTGACGAGCACTACCGCGTCGCCCAGGAGGTCATCCGGATCCTGCAGCGCTACAAGGATCTGCAGGACATCATCGCGATCCTCGGTATCGACGAGCTCTCCGAAGAGGACAAGCAGCTGGTCAACCGGGCCCGCCGGATCGAGCGCTTCCTGAGCCAGAACATGATGGCGGCCGAGCAGTTCACCGGCCAGCCCGGCTCGACGGTGCCGCTGAAGGAGACCATCGAGGCCTTCGACAAGCTGTGCAAGGGCGAGTTCGACCACCTGCCCGAGCAGGCGTTCTTCCTGATCGGCGGCCTCGACGACCTGGCGAAAAAGGCCGAAAGCCTCGGCGCCAAGCTGTGATGAGCGCTTGCGCGAAGAACGGATTGGCACCGATGAGCGCTTGCGCGAAGAACGGATTGGCACCGATGAGCGCTTGCGCGAAGAACGGATTGGCACCGATGAGCGCTTGCGCGAAGAACGGATTGGCACCGATGAGCGCTTGCGCGAAGAACGGATTGGCACCGATGAGCGCTTGCGCGAAGAACGGATTGGCACCGATGAGCGCTTGCGCGAAGAACGGATTGGCACCGATGAGCGCTTGCGCGAAGAACGGATTGGCACCGATGAGCGCTTGCGCGAAGAACGGATTGGCACCGATGAGCGCTTGCGCGAAGAACGGATTGGCACCGATGAGCGCTTGCGCGAAGAACGGATTGGCACCGATGAGCGCTTGCGCGAAGAACGGATTGGCACCGATGAGCGCTTGCGCGAAGAACGGATTGGCACCGATGAGCGCTTGCGCGAAGAACGGATTGGCACCGATGAGCGCTTGCGCGAAGAACGGATTGGCACCGATGAGCGCTTGCGCGAAGAACGGATTGGCACCGATGAGCGCTTGCGCGAAGAACGGATTGGCACCGATGAGCGCTTGCGCGAAGAACGGATTGGCACCGATGAGCGCTTGCGCGAAGAACGGATTGGCACCGATGAGCGCTTGCGCGAAGAACGGATTGGCACCGATGAGCGCTTGCGCGAAGAACGGATTGGCACCGATGAGCGCTTGCGCGAAGAACGGATTGGCACCGATGAGCGCTTGCGCGAAGAACGGATTGGCACCGATGAGCGCTTGCGCGAAGAACGGATTGGCACCGATGAGCGCTTGCGCGAAGAACGGATTGGCACCGATGAGCGCTTGCGCGAAGAACGGATTGGCACCGATGAGCGCTTGCGCGAAGAACCGATGGGTTGAGCTGTCGGGTCCGATAATCCGAGAGGTGGTGTGACATGGCCGAAATGAACGTCGAGATCGTCGCCGTGGAGCGTGAGCTCTGGCACGGCGAGGCCACGTTCGTCTTCACCCGCACCACCGCCGGTGAGATCGGGATCCTGCCCCGGCACATCCCGCTGGTGGCCCAGCTCGTCGACGATGCGATGGTGCGTGTCGAACGCGAAGGCGAGGACGATCTGCGGATCGCGGTCGACGGCGGGTTCCTGTCGGTCACCGACGAGGCCGTGCGGGTGCTGGTCGAAAACGCACAGTTCGAGTCCGAGGTCGATGCCGACGCGGCCAAGCAGGACGCCGAGTCGGACGATCCGAGGACGGCGGCCTGGGGACGCGCGCGCCTACGCGCTATCGGCCAGATCGACTAGTCGGGCGGGCCGGTGAACGCGTCCATGCTCTTCATGGTCGCGTTGGTCTGTGTGCTGCTGCTCGTCGTCGTGGCCCTGTTCTACCGGCTGTGGAAACTGCGCCAGGTCGGCGGGACCGCCGCGATCCTGCGTGATGTCCCCGCCGTCGGCGGCCAGGGCTGGCGGCACGGGGTGATCCGCTACCGCGGCGGCGAGGCGGGCTTCTATCGGCTCTCGAGCCTGCGCTGGTGGCCGGACCGCAGGCTGAGCCGGCGCGGTCTGGAGATCGTGTCGCGGCGGTCACCGCGCGGCGACGAGTTCGACATCATGACCGATGAGATCGCCGTCCTCGAACTGTGCGACGCCGGACCGGGCCGCGGCTATGAGATCGCCCTCGACCGTGGTGCGTTGACGGCGTTCACCTCCTGGCTGGAGTCGAGGCCGTCGCCGCGGACGCGTCGCCGCAGCTACTGAGCCCGGGGGTTACTGATCGCCTTGGTGCTGCCCGCCGGGCTGCCAGAGCACGTCGCCCTCCGGGTTGGCCACCCGGGACAGGATGAACAGCAGGTCCGAGAGCCGGTTGAGGTATTTCGCCGGAAGCACGCTGACCGTGTCGCCGTGTGTGTCGAGCGCCTGCCAGGCCGAGCGTTCGGCCCGCCGGGCCACGGTCCGCGCGACGTGCAGGAGGGCGGACAGCGATGTGCCGCCGGGCAGGATGAACGAGTTCAGCGCGGGCAGATCTTCGTTGAACTCGTCGCACCAGGCTTCCAGCCGGTCGATGTAGGCCTGCTGGATCCGCAGTGGCGGGTACTCGGGGTTCTCGACGACCGGGGTGGACAGGTCGGCACCGGCGTCGAACAGGTCGTTCTGAATCTGTCTCAGGACCGCCAGGATCCTCTGGTCGGGACCGCCGAGTGCCACGGCAACACCGATCGCGGCGTTGGTCTCGTCACAGTCGGCGTAGGCCACCAGGCGTGCGTCGTTCTTCGGGACCCTGCTGAAATCGCTGAGGCCGGTGGTCCCGTCGTCGCCGGTCCGGGTGTAGATCCGCGTCAGATGGACAGCCATACCGAAACGCTACGACACCGGTATGGGGGTGTGTCCATCGCGGTGGCTTGGCGGACTGACATGGCCAAGCGGGCTGTTTACACTAACCGGCGTGAGCGAGCATTTCGTGGTGACCGGCGGAAACCGGTTATCGGGCGAAGTGGCCGTCGGGGGGGCCAAGAACAGCGTGTTGAAGCTGATGGCGGCGGCGTTGCTCGCCGAGGGCACCAGCACCATCACCAACTGCCCTGACATCCTCGACGTGCCGCTGATGGCCGAGGTCCTGCGCGGTCTGGGGGCCACCGTCGAGCTGGTGGGCGACATCGTGCGGATCACCTCGCCGGACGAGCCGAAGTACGACGCCGACTTCGCCGCGGTGCGACAGTTCCGGGCGTCGGTCTGCGTGCTGGGTCCGTTGGTCGGCAGGTGCCGGCAGGCCAAGGTGGCCCTGCCGGGCGGTGACGCCATCGGGTCCCGGCCGCTGGACATGCACCAGTCGGGGCTGCGTCAGCTGGGCGCGCGTTGCACCATCGAGCACGGTTGCGTCGTCGCAGAGGCCGATCACCTGCACGGCGCAGAGATCCAGCTGGAGTTCCCGTCGGTCGGCGCGACCGAGAACATCCTGATGGCCGCGGTGCTGGCCGACGGAGTCACCACGATCCACAATGCGGCACGTGAGCCCGACGTGGTGGACCTCTGCACGATGCTCAACCAGATGGGGGCCCAGATCTCGGGCGCGGGGTCGTCGACGCTGACGATCACCGGGGTCGACCGGCTCTATCCGACCGAACACCGGGTCATCGGTGATCGGATCGTGGCGGCGACGTGGGGCATCGCGGCGGCGATGACCCGCGGGGACATCTCGGTGACGGGGGTGGACCCGGCGCATCTTCAGCTGGTGCTGCACAAGCTGCACGACGCGGGCGCCACGGTGACGCAGAGCGACGACGGCTTCCGGGTGGTCCAGTACGAGCGTCCGAAAGCCGTCAACGTGGCCACCCTGCCGTTCCCCGGTTTCCCGACCGACCTGCAGCCGATGGCCATCGGCCTGGCGGCGATCGCCGACGGTACGTCGATGATCACCGAGAACGTGTTCGAGGCACGGTTCCGTTTCGTCGAGGAGATGATCCGGCTGGGGGCCGACGCACGGACCGACGGCCACCACGCCGTCGTGCGGGGTATCCCGCAACTGTCCAGTGCGCCGGTGTGGTCGTCGGACATCCGGGCCGGCGCAGGGCTGGTGCTGGCCGGCCTGGTCGCCGACGGCGATACCGAGGTGCACGATGTCTTCCACATCGATCGCGGCTATCCGAGGTTCGTCGAGAATCTGGTCGCGCTCGGGGCCGAGATCGAGCGTGTCGCATAGCTTTACGGCCGCCACACCCGCTGTGTGCTGGTCATTTGGGTGTGTGCGCGACAGCGCGTAGTATTTCCGACAGAAGCCAACGGCCCGGTCCGGACGGACAACCGATCGGACAGAGCGGACGGGGCTTGACCTCCCTGAGTAGATGAAGTACGCTGGCAGGGTTGCCTGAAACCGGGTGAAAACCGGCGCCGGGGTGTGTTGTTTGAGAACTCAATAGTGTGTTTGGTGGTTTTTGTTTGTTGTTTTTT
>NZ_JAIFZS010000038.1 GCF_019710635.1 Mycolicibacterium xanthum | reverse complement strand
CTCCGGCACGACATCCCTTCAGCACTTACGGTGAACCCACAACCGGCCGGGGCACGATCTCGCCATAGGACTCGAGGTCCAGCGCGCGCAAGTACTCACCGGCCAGCCGCTCACAATCAGCGTCGCGCGACAAGGCCTCCAAACCCGGCAACGAAACACCGATCAAGACCCATTAGCGCGCGTGTCGGCACACCCGCGCACGGCGCGTCGTGTGCATTCCCGCGCGCTCGCGGCCGGTGACGTCGACTTCACCTCCACACGTAGCGGGTTTTCGGTCTGCCGGCCCTGCCGTAATCGGTGGCCCGACGGACCGTTCCCTCGTCGGCGAGCCGTTCCAGATAGCGCCACGCGGTTACCCGCGACACCCCGACCTGCCGGGCCGCCTCGTCGGCCGTGATGCCGTCCGGGTGATCGGTGCCCGCCGTGGCATCGCGAACCACCCTGGCGATCTCGTCGTTGGTCTGCGCGGCGGCACCCTTGGGGGCCGTCGTGCGGTCCGCGCCCACCCGTAGTTCGGCCAGCGCCCGGTCGACCTCCACCTGGCTGGCCGCGTCGGTGCCCGCGGGCAGTGCCGCACGGAACCGCCGGTAGCGCTCGAGGCGGTCCCGGAACGCGGCGAAGGTGAAGGGTTTCAACAAGTACGCCAGCGCGCCGTGGCCCACCGCCGCACGCACCATCTCCAGGTCGCGTTCGGACGTGATGGCGATGATGTCCGGGGTCGGACGCAGGCCGGACAATGCCGAGGCCAGCGCGATGCCGTTGGCGTCGGGCAGCCCGATATCGAGCAACACCAGGTCGATCGGCGTCTCGGTGGCGGCGGCCTCCGAGGCGGCGCGCATCGCATCGCGGGCGGTGTGGACCACCGCTGCCACCGAAAAGCCTTGCAGACGAGCAAGATAAGCCTGGTGGGCCTCGGCGATCAGCGGTTCGTCCTCGACGACGAGAACGGTGATCATGGTCCGGCCACCGTGACCGTCACCACCGAGCCGTAGGTCAGGTCGGTGCTCAGCGAACCATGGTGGCGCTTGACGACCTGGGCCACCAGTGCCAGGCCGAGCCCGTGCTGTGCGGCGTCGGCGCCGGTCTTGGTCGAGTAGCCCCGCCGCATCGCCTTCTCGAAGGTGCCGGTGTCCATGCCCGCCCCGCTGTCGGCGACTTGGATCAGCAGCCGTTGGTCGTCCTGGTTCACGGTCACCTCCACCCATGGGTCGGCCCGGTCGCAGGCGTCCATCGCGTTGTCGATCAGGTTGCCCAGCACCGTGACCATCTCCTGACCGGTCAGCAGCAGTTCGTCGGAGTCGGCGGGCAGGCTGGTGTCCTCGGTCACCGTCAGCTCGATGCCACGCTCGTCGGCCTGGGCGGTCTTGCCCAGCAACAGCGCCACCAGCGCGGGCTCGACGACCGCGCCCGAAAGCCGGTCCACCAGCCGTTGGGACAGCTCGAGTTCGTGGGTGGCGAAGCCGACCGCCTCGTCGGCGCGTCCCATCTCCACCATCGTCACGATGGTGTGCAGCTTGTTGGCGGCCTCGTGGGCCTGCGCCCGCAGCGAGTCGGTGAGCACCTTCAGCGAGTTGAGTTCGCCCAGCGCGCCCTGCAATTCGGTGCGGTCGCGGATGGTGACCACCTCGGTGGCGTGGGTGCGTGCGTCGTGGGGGTCGTGCACCGGGGAACGGTTGACGACGAGGACCCGGTCGTCGGTCAGGTGGATCTCGTCGCGGGCGCCCGGGTTGAACGTGCGGAGGAACTCCGGGAGGTCCGCGCGCGTCACCTCGCCCGCCGGCAACGCCAGCAGCCGACGGGCCTCGTCGTTTACCAGGGCCACCCCGTCGGTGTCGAGCACGATCAACCCCTCGGACACCGAATGCAGGATCGCATCGTGGTGCTCGTACATCACCCGCAGCTCGTCGGGCCGCAGGCCGCGCGTCTGGCGCAGCAGCCGGCGCCGGATTGCCCACACCCCGACGGACGAAACGGCAAGGGCGGCAAGGCTCACCGCGGCGATGGCCGGCCACTGGGCGCGCCACTGCTCGGCCAGGCTCTGCTGCAGGATGCCCGCCGACACCAGGCCGACGATGTCGCCCGACGAGTTGCGCACCGGGGCGACCGCGCGGATCGACGGGCCCAGCGTCCCGGTGTAGACCTCGGTGAACGTCTCGCCGCGCAGCGCAGGCTCGATGGTGCCGATGTAGGGGGCACCGATCTGCGCCGGGTCGGTGTGGGTGAACCGGGTCCGGTCGGGCGCCATGATCGTGATGAACGCGATGTCGGTGTGCGTGCGCACCGCCTCGGTCACCGGCTGCAGGACCTCGGTGGCCCGGCCCGATTCGATCGCCTGGGCGGTCGACGGTGCATCGGCCAGGGCCGTGGCGATGCCCAGCACCTGCTGGCGCGCCGCGGCATCGCCGTCGCGGCGCGCGTCCAGGACCGCCAGGGCACTGCCCGCGACGACGATCAGCGTGATCACCAGGATCTGCAGCGCGATCGCCTGGCCGGCCAGCGAGCGCGGCCACGCGCCGAGGCCGCCCTGGGGTCGCGCGCGTCGCATCTGTCGTGCACCTCCGCCTGACCGGTCCTGAACGAAATGAACTAAAGCGTGACCTGGCTCACGCCCTGGTCGACCATCCTTTCAGACCACTTCGCCACCCCGAGTCGGAAGGACAGTCACCATGACGATCAAGATGGACAGGCCGGCGCCGCAGCCGCCCGAAGCGCCCAAGCGGCGCGACCGCACCCACTGGCTCTACATCGCCGTCATCGTGGCGGTCGTCGCCGGCGTCGGCGTCGGGATCCTCGCCCCCGAGGTGGGCAAGAGCATCGGTGTGCTGGGCACCATGTTCGTCGCGCTGATCAAGATGATGATCGCGCCGGTCATCTTCTGCACGATCGTGTTGGGCATCGGGTCGGTCCGCAAGGCCGCCACCGTCGGCAAGGTCGGCGGGCTGGCATTCGTGTACTTCCTGGCGATGTCGACGTTCGCGCTGGCGATCGGTCTGCTGGTCGGCAATCTGCTGCACCCCGGCACCGGCATACATCTGTCGGAGAGCGCGGCGGGTAAGGGTGCCGAACTGGCCGATACGGCGCACGAGGCCGGCGGTCTGCTCGACTTCGTGCAGGGCATCATCCCGACGTCGCTGTTCTCGGCGCTCACCGCGGGCAGCGTGCTGCAGGCCCTGTTCGTCGCGCTGCTGGTCGGCTTCGCGCTGCAGGGGCTGGGATCGGCCGGTCAGCCGATCCTGCGTGGTGTCGAGCATCTGCAGAAGCTGGTGTTCAAGGTGCTGGTGATGATCCTGTGGCTGGCGCCGATCGGCGCGTTCGGCGCGATCGCCAACGTGGTCGGCCAGACCGGCTGGGCGGCGGTCGGCCAGCTGCTGACCCTGATGCTGGGCTTCTATCTGACCTGCACGATCTTCGTGTTCGGTGTGCTGGGGTCGCTGCTCCGGGTGGTGTCGGGCGTGTCGATCTTCAAGTTGGTCCGCTACCTGGCCCGCGAGTACCTGCTGATCGTGTCGACGTCGTCGTCGGAGTCCGCGCTGCCGAGGCTGATCGCCAAGATGGAACATCTCGGCGTGGACCGCTCGACGGTCGGCGTCGTGGTTCCCACCGGCTACTCGTTCAACCTGGACGGGACCGCCATCTATCTGACGATGGCGTCGCTGTTCATCGCCGGGGCGCTCGGCGATCCGCTGTCCCTCGGCGAGCAGATCGGCCTGCTGGTGTTCATGATCGTGGCCTCCAAGGGCGCTGCGGGTGTGACCGGCGCGGGCCTGGCCACGCTGGCCGGCGGGCTGCAGGCGCATCGGCCCGACCTGCTCGACGGGGTCGGCCTGATCGTGGGGATCGACCGGTTCATGTCGGAGGCTCGCGCGCTGACCAACTTCTCCGGGAATGCGGTGGCCACCCTGCTGGTCGGGTCGTGGACCAAGACCGTCGACCGGGAGAAGGTCAATTCGGTTCTGGCGGGCAAGGATCCGTTCGACGAGCTGACGATGCTCGATGACGGGCACGGCTCCCGCGTCGAAGAGCCGGTGCAGGAGAAAGTCCCTGCGGCGGTGTAGGGCGCGGACAGGAAGACCCGGCCGGATGATCCCCGGCCGGGTCTTTCCGTGTGCCGGGGAAAGTCAGCGCGTGCAGTCCAGCGAGACCGAGATCGACTGGTGCACCACCACCTCCACGACATCCAGATCGCCGCGCCGGTCGAAGGGGCCGTCGTGATGGCCGCCGCCGTGATGGCCGCCGCGGTGGCCGGGGCCGTCGACGATGAGCACGGGGGCGGTCACCTGCTGCGGGTTCCGCACCCCGGTCACCACGCACTCCTGGATGGGCGCGCTACCGATCCGGTCGATGTTGACGGTGTAGCCCGCCAGCTCGAGCTGCTCGATGACCTCCAGCGGGTTGGGTGGATCGGCGGCGGCGGGGACCGCCGTTCCGCACACCAGCGCTGACGCCGCCGCAGCGGCCATTCCGATCGTCCGCATCGCCGAACCTCCTGGATAGCCCGACCTGCCCTTGATATCGCCGCCGGGGGTCCTGACGTTTCCCGGCTCGGCAGGGGAGGCGGCCCGCGGTCAGCGCTCGGCGCGCCGGTAGGCGGTGACGACCGCGGCGCCGCCCAGCCCGATGTTGTGCTGCAGGGCGGCGGTGACACCGTCAACCTGCCGTTTGTCCGCGGTGCCGCGCAGCTGCCAGGTCAGCTCGCTGCACTGCGCCAGGCCGGTGGCGCCGAGCGGGTGCCCCTTCGAGATCAGGCCACCCGACGGGTTGACCACCCAGCGTCCGCCGTAGGTGGTCTCGTCGTCGTCGATCAGCTTGGGAGCTTCGCCGGGCCCGCACAGGCCGAGGGCTTCGTAGAGGAGTAGCTCGTTGGCCGAGAAGCAGTCGTGCAGCTCGATCACCTGGAAGTCCTCCGGGCCGAGCCCGGACTGGTGGTAAACCTTCTGCGCCGCCTGCACGTTCATGTCATGGCCGATGATGTTGGCGGCGCTGCCGTCGAAGGTCGACGCGAAGTCGGTGGTCATCGCCTGCCCGACGATCTCGACGGCCTGCCCGGCCAGATCATGGCGCGCGACGAAGTCCTCGCTGGCGAGCACCACCGCCGCCGACCCGTCGGAGGTCGGTGAGCACTGCAGCTTGGTCAGCGGCTCGGAGATCATCTTGGCGGCCAGGATGTCGTCGAGGGTGTACTCGTCCTGGAACTGGGCATAGGGATTGTTCACCGAATGCCTGTGGTTCTTGTAGCCGATCTTTGCGAAATGCTCGGCAGTCGTGCCGTACTTGCGCATGTGCTCGCGGCCCGCGGCGCCGAACATCCACGGTGCGACCGGAAACTGCATCTCGTCGATCTCGTTGAGCGCCAGGATGTGCCGCTTCATCGGCGACTCCCGGTCGTCGGCGCCGCCGGCGAGTGAGCCGGGCTGCATCTTCTCGAAGCCCAGGGCCAGCACGCAGTCGGCCAGCCCGCCGCGGATGGCCTGCGCGCCCAGATACAGCGCGGTCGATCCGGTCGAGCAGTTGTTGTTGACGTTGACGATCGGGATGCCGGTCATGCCCAGCTCGTAGAGGGCGCGCTGACCGCAGGTGGAGTCGCCGGCCACGTACCCGACGTAGCCCTGCTCGATCTGGCGGTAGTCGATGCCCGCGTCGGCCAGCGCCTTGGTGCCGGACTCGTTGGCCATCTCGGGGTAGTCCCAGGTTTCCCGTCCTGCCCCATGGTCCGCTCCGCGAGCTGCGCGTCCCGCCCCATGGTCCGCTCCGCGAGCTGCGCGTCCCGCCCCATGGTCCGCTCCGCGAGCTGCGCGTCCGCCCGGCTTCTCGAACTTCGTCATGCCTACGCCGATCACGAACACCCGGCCCATGGATCCATCCCTTCGCTGCGGTGCGGTCACCAGCAACGTACCGCGCCGGTCAGCCGAACTGCAGCCACCAATCGTGTATCGATGCGAGGTCGGGTCCCTGCGCGTCGGCGAGTATCAGCGCGTCGTTGTTGGTCCACACCAGATCGGCTCGGCCCTCGTAGGTGCCACAGGCGATCTGGCCGGCCACCTGATCGGGTGTCTCGGTGTAGTGCCAGGTTGTCGGTGACTCGATGCCGCTGCCGGGGCATTCCAGCAGTTCGTCGTTCACTTCGATTGCGCCGTCGAAGTTCTCGTCCAGCGTCTGCTGGTCGCCGAACAACGAGTAGCGGGTGTTCGCCGGCCCACCGGGCATCGTGGTCTGGTCGCAGTCCACCGTCGCCAGAGCGGCTCCGGCAGGCGGGTTGACCGGCGCGCAGTTGGAGCTGTCGTGGCCGATCGACAACGAGCCCATCAGTTGGTCGTTGAAGGATTCGTCCGGCGGCGGGGTCGTGGTGGTGGTCCGGGTCCGGCGGGTGGGCTCCGGCTCGCGCGACGTGGTCGTCGTCGTGCTGGTGGCACTGCTGGTCACCGGTCCGGACGCGGTGTTGTCGGGCTTGACCAGCCACCACACGCCCAGGCCGCCCAGCACCACCACGAACACCGCCGCGGCGGCCAACAGGGCGATCAGCAGGCCCCGGTTGCCGCCTCCGCCGCCGGGGGGTTGGCCCTGCGGCGGCCATCCGGGTGGCGGGCCACCCGGTGGCGGCTGGACGGGGTAGCCCGGCTGGGTGGCGGGCGGTGGCGGGGGATAGTTCCCGCCGGGTGGCGGTGGTGGCGGGGGATAGTTCCCGCCGGGTGGCGGTGGTGGCGGGTTGGTCCCGAACGGAGGCGGGGTCGGCCCTGACGGGGGCGGCGGGTTGGCCCCGAACGGTGGCGGGCCCGAGCCCGACGGTGGCGGGGTCGCCGCCCCGAACGGCGGCGGGGTCGCCGCGAAGGCATGTGCCGCAAGCGGCGCCATCGCCATGGCCGGCACCGTGGCGGACTCGCTGCGTGCCAGGATCGTCGCGGCCTGGTCCTGTTCCGGGCGAGACAGCGCCTGTGTCGCGGCGTCGGCCAACTCGCCTGCGGTCGCGTAGCGATCCTCCGGGCGCTTGGCCATGCCACGCGCCACGACCTCGTCGAGCGCGCCGGGCACGCTCGCGCGCATCTGGCTGGGCCGCGGCGGGGGCTTGGTGAGGTGCGAGGTGATGACGACGCTGACGCTGTCCCCGGGGAACGGCTGGGACCCGGTCAGGCACTCGTGCAGCACACAGGTCAGCGCGTAGACGTCGGCCCGTTGATCGACCTCGTCGGAGCCGAACCGCTCGGGGGCCATGTAGGCGTAGGTCCCCACCGCGGTGCCCAATTGGGTGAGCTTCTCGTCGGTGACCGCGTTGGCGATGCCGAAATCCACCAGGTAGGCGAAGTCGTCGCCGGTGATGAGGATGTTCTCCGGCTTGACGTCGCGGTGCATGATGCCGTCGGCATGGGCGGCGTCGAGTGCCGAAGCGACCTGCCGGACGATGGCCACCGCGCGGGCCGGGCCCAGCGGGCCCTGTTCCCGCAGCATTTTGCGCAGATCGGTGCCGTCGATCATCCGCATGTCGACGAACAGCAGCCCGTCCATCTCGCCGTAGTCGTGGATCGGCACCACGTGCGGCTCCTGAAGCCGGCCCGCCGAATGCGCCTCGCGCTGCAGCCGCTTGCGGAACACGGGATCGTGGGAGACGGCCTCGGGCAACAATTTCAGTGCCACGATGCGGTCCTTGGCGGTGTCTTCGGCCTCGTAGACCTCACCCATGCCTCCTTTGCCCAGTAGTCGGCGCAACCGGTAGGGGCCGATCTGAGAGCCGACGCGGGACTCCCGGTTGGGGTTGCTCATCGGTGCTCCTCAGGTGTGTTTTCTACCGCGAACACACCCTAATGGGGCGCGCGCCTTCGTACACCACCAACCGGTTGACGGTTTTGACGTCGCACCGGCCCGACGCTGGTGTACATGTGGGTAGAACATGTTCCAGTTCGGCCCCGGGAGGATGAGGACATGACGTTGCGGGTCGTGCAGTGGGCGACCGGAGGCGTGGGCGTGGCCGCCGTCAAAGGGCTGCTGGAGCATCCGGACCTCGAACTGGTCGGCTGCTGGGTGCACTCCCCGGCCAAGGCCGGCCGCGACGTGGGAGAACTCGTCGGCACCGAACCGCTGGGTGTGGCCGCCACCGGCAGCGTGGACGAGATTCTGGCGCTGGAGGCGGACGCGGTGATCTACACGCCGCTGATGGGTGTTCAAGACGAGGTGGTGGCGCTGCTGCGGTCGGGCAAGAACGTCGTGACCCCGGTGGGGTGGCTCTACCCCAGCGAGCGCAGTGGCGCCCCGTTGCGGGAGGCGGCGCTGGCGGGCAACGCCACACTGCACGGCACCGGTATCGCGCCCGGCGGGATCAGTGAGAAGTTCCCGCTGATGCTCTCGGCGATGTCGACCGGGGTCACGTTCGTGCGCGCCGAGGAGTTCTCCGATCTGCGCACCTACCACGCGCCCGACGTGCTGCGCCATGTGATGGGGTTCGGTGAGACGCCGGACAGGGCGTTGACCGGGCCGATGCAGAAGATGCTCGACGCCGGGTTCATCCAGGCCGTGCGGATGTGCGTCGACCAGTTGGGGTTCGCCGCCGACCCTAAGGTGCGTGCGACGCAGGAGGTGGCCGTCGCCACCGCGGTCATCGATTCGCCGATGGGCCCCATCGAGCCCGGGCAGGTGGCCGGTCGCAAGTTCCACTGGGAGGCGCTGGTCGACGGCGAGCCGGTGGTGCGGGTGACGGTGAACTGGTTGATGGGCGAGGACGGTCTCGACCCCGCGTGGTCGTTCGGTCCGGCGGGGCAGCGCTACGAGATGGAGGTCCGCGGCAACCCGGATTTCACCGTGTCGGTCAAGGGATTCCAGTCCGAGGTGGGTGGGGAGGGGCCGGAGTCCGGCGTGGTCGGCACCGCCGCGCACTGCGTCAACTCGGTGCCCGCGGTGTGTGCGGCGGCGCCCGGCATCGCCACCTATCTGGACCTGCCGCTGATCAGCGGGAAGGCAGCGCCGGGCAAGGGACGGGCCGGCGGCTGACGAAGCTACCATCGCCTTATGCCCCGACCCCGTGTCATGGAGCAGTCCCGCGCGATCCCGGTCGACGTCGACACCGCCTTCGCGCGCACCCTGCCGATACCGCTGCCGACGATCTTCTGCCGCTGGTATGGGCCCATCGCCCCGGTGAGGGCGGTGCGTGATCAGACCGGCGACTGGGCGGCGGTGGGGCAGACCCGCACCGTCGAGCAGGTCGGCGCCGGCAGCATGCGGGAGGAGCTGACCGTGGTGGATCCGCCGAACTCCTTCGGCTACACCCTCACCGACATCGCCGGCCCGCTAGCCCCGTTGGTCGATCACATCGACGGCCGCTGGCTGTTCGAGCCGGTCGGAACCGGCACGTCGGTGACCTGGCGCTGGACCGTCCATCCGAGGTCGGGTCTCGCGTCGGCCGCGCTGCCGGTGTTCGAGGCGTTGTGGCGCGGTTATGCCCGGCAGGGCCTCGAGCAACTGTCCGTCGAGCTGCTGCGCTGATGTGCCGGCTGTTCGGCCTGCATGCCGGTACCGCGGTTTCGGCGACCTTCTGGTTGCTCGACGCGCCGGACAGCCTTGCCGAGCAGAGTCGCCGCAATCCCGACGGCACCGGCGTCGGGGTTTTCGACCCGCAGGGTCGTCCGGTGGTGGACAAGCAGCCGATCGCGGCGTGGGAAGATGCCGCGTTCGCCCGGGAGGCCAGGGAGCTGACGGGCACGACGTTCCTCGCCCACGTCCGCTACGCGTCGACCGGCGCGCCGAGCGCCACCAACACCCATCCGTTCCTGCAGGACGGCCGGTTGTTCGCGCACAACGGAGTGGTGACGGGCCTCGACCTCCTCGACGCCCGACTGTCCGACCTCGGCGCACGGGGTCTGGTTGCCGGACAGACGGATTCGGAGCGGGTCTTCGCGCTGATCACCACATCGGTGCGCACCAGGGGCGGCGACGTCGACGCCGGACTACGCGACGCGATCGGCTGGATCGCCGAGAACATCCCGGTGTTCGCGCTGAACATCCTGTTGTGCACCGCGACCGATATGTGGGCGCTCCGCTATCCCGACACGCACGATCTGTTCGTCCTCGATCGTCGCCGACCATCCCGGCATGCCCGATTCGAACTGCACAGCAACAGGATCGGTGCCCGATCCACGAATCTGACCGGCGCTCCGTCGGTGGTGCTGGCGACCGAACGGATGGACGACGATCCGGCGTGGCGGGCGCTCGGCGACGGCGAACTGGTACACATCGGGCCGGACCTGGCCATCGATTCGTCCACCGACGAATTGCCGCCGCCGCGGCATCGCCTGACGATGGCCGACCTGGGTGAAACGGCGGCGGCCAGTCAGAGGGTGGGGTAGCCGGTGCGGGATGTCCGACGAAGGGAGGCGGCTGTGCCGCAGAGCAGGGTGACGACGATCGAGGTCCCGACACCGACCGGGACGATCTCCGCGGCGCTGGCCGTGCCCGACGACTCGGGTCCGTGGCCGGGTGTCGTGGTGGTCCATGACGGCTTCGGCCTCAGTGACGACATCCGGCGCAACACCGCCCGCTTCGCCGACAACGGCTATCTGGCACTGGCCCCCGACCTGTTCTCGCGCGGTTCCTACGTGCGGTGTGTGCGCGCGGTATTGCGATCGATGGCCCGCCGCTCGGGCCAGGCCGTCGACGATCTCGATGCTGCGCGTCGCGTGCTGGCCGGCCGGGCCGACTGCACCGGCCGGGTGGGCATCGCCGGGTTCTGCATGGGTGGAGGGTTCGCTCTCGTCATGGGCGCCAAGGGATTCGATGTCTCAGCTCCGTTCTACCCGTCGATAATGCGGGATTACACGTTCCTCGAGGGCGAGTCCTGCCCGGTGGTCGCCAGCTATGGCCGCCGGGATCCGCTGAACATCGGCAACGCCCCGCGGCTGCAGCGCACGTTGGATCGGGCGGGGATCGCCAATGATGTCAAGGTCTATCCGAAGGCCGGCCATTCCTTCGCCAACGACCCTCCTGCGCAACCGATTCTGCGTATCGCCGGATTCGGGCAGGACGCGGACGCCACCGATGACGCATACCGGCGAGTGTTCGCATTCTTCGGAACCCACCTGGGTGACGGCCGGTGAAGCCCACCATGCGGGCCCTGGTCCTCGGGGGTGGGGGGTTGGCCGGGATCGCCTGGGAGACCGGTGTCCTGACGGGAATCGGTGACGAGGCGCCCGAAGCCCTGCGCGTGTTGGTCGATTCGGAGGTATTGCTCGGGACGTCGGCGGGATCGACGGTCGCTGCCCAGATCAGCAGCGGGCTGCCGATCGACGAGCTGTTCGCCCGGCAGCTCTCTGCGGCAGAGGGTGCTCATGAGATGAACCCCGGGGTGTCCATCGATGAGATCGCCGGGAAGTTCCTCGAAGCGATGTTGCCCCCGGAGGCGACCAGGGAACAGAAGCTGCAGAAGATCGGGGTGGTAGCCGTCGCAGCGGCCACCGTGTCCGAACCGGCGCGTCGCGCGGTGATCGAGCACCGGTTGCCGTCGCATGAGTGGCCGCGCCGCGAGCTGCGGGTCACCGGGGTCGACATCGCCACCGGCGAGCTGGTGGTGTTCCACAACGCGTCGGGTGTCGCGCTGGTCGACGCGGTGGCCGCCAGCTGCGCCGTGCCGGGGGTGTGGCCGCCGGTGACGATCGGCGAGCACCGGTTCATCGACGGTGGGGTGATCAGCACGGTGAACATGGCGGCGGTCACCGACTGCGGTGCGGCCGTCGTGTTGGTGCCCGCCGGGGTGCACACCGCGTCGCCGTGGGGGACCGGTGTGGCGGCCGAGATCGACGCCTTCCCGGGCAGCACGCTGGCGGTGTTCGCCGACGCCGAATCGCTGGCGGCGTTCGGCCCCGATCTGCTGGACCCGGCCTGCCGCGGGCCCGCGGCGCGCGCGGGCCGAGATCAGGGCCGCCGCGAGTCCGCCCGGGTGGCCGACTTCCTCGGGCTCTGATCGAAGCCCGCTCAGGCTTCGGCCTCGGCGCGTTCCAGCGTGTCCAGTGCGGCGCTGGCGAGTTCCTGGCCGATCTCGATGACCTCCTCGGCCCGGTGGAAGTCCAGGCTGCGGCACACCGTGCGCGGAACGTGGATCAGCAGGTCCGGCGGGTAGGCGGCCAGGGTGTGACGCGCCAGCGCGCTCTGGGCGATGTCGATGACACGGTTCATCACCTCGAACCCGCCCAGCTTCGGCACCGCGGGTGTACTCGGTTCTTCGGCGGGTTCGTCGTCGGCGGCGACGAAGCGGCCCAGCACCGAACGGCCGGTCGGGTTGTCGAGCAGGGACTTCGCGGTCTTGGTGTCGAGCAGCGCCGACGTGCTGCGCCACATCCGGTTCAGCCATTCGGCGGTGGGCCTGGCCTCGCGCTCGCCGCGGTGGGCCTCGGGGTCGTCACCGGACAGACTCACCGCGATGGTCGCGTCGGCGTTGACCGCGGCGATGGGCGCCATCGGGACCGGATCGAGGATGCCGCCGTCGGCCAGTAGGCGGCCGTCGAGCACGTGCGGGGTGATCACGCCGGGGATGGCGATGGATGCCCGGATCGCGTCATCGACCGGACCGCACTGCATCCACACCGACTTCCCGGTGATCAGATCGGTGGCCACCGATGTGTACGGCATCGGCAGTTCCTCGATGGTCACCTCGCCGAGGATCTCGCGCACCGCCTCGAGGATCTTCTCCGCGCGCAGCACGCCGGCCGCCGCGATGGACGGGTCGAGCAGTCGCAGTACCGCCCGCTGGGTCAAAGAGCTTGCCCACAGCGTGTATTCATCGAGCTTGCCGGCCGCCTCCAGGCCGCCCACCAAGGCGCCCATCGACGATCCGGCGATACCGACGATCTCGTGGCCGCGCTCGTGCAACTCGTTGATCACGCCGATGTGCGCGTAGCCACGCGCTCCGCCACTGCCCAGTGCCAGTGCGACCCGCATGGCTCTCATTCTGCGCCCTGGCCGGTGTCGCGGCGCCCGCAAGACCGGGACGCTAACCGCAGAGCGCGTCGGCGGCCGCCCGGACCGCGACGATGACCGCGGACTGCTCACCGGCCGACAGGCCCGACCACGGTCTGCCGAACGTGCCGAGGCCGGCGTTCTGACTGTCCTGCAGCATCTTCAGATACGGCTCGACCTGGCGGGCCAGGTCACCACCCTGCTGCTCCATCCAGGTTCTCGCAGCCAGGCAGGCTTGGAAGTAGTCATCCTCGGTGGATTCCGCCGGCGCGCCGACCGCGGTCGTGACCCCTCCGGGGGAGACACCGACGCCGTCCGGGGGGAGCGACGTCGACGTCGCCATCGTCGGGGCGGGTGCCGACGCGGAGCGTTGGGGTGCCGGTTCCGGCGCGGTGCCCGATCCGCACCCGGACAGGATCACCGATCCTGCGGCCAGCGCGCTCACGGCGCCAAGCGGGTACCTGCGCATGCGGCCAATCTATGCAACACCGGTCCGCCGTGAACGACGTGACCCGGTCGTGGAGTACGGGCCCGGATCACCCGTCGGCGTGCATCAGCGGACGCAGGCGCTCCGTCTTCTCCGGCGTCCAGCCCGGCGGCTGCAGCACCGCGGCCCAACCGTTCACGACGTCCTGGACGTAGCGGTGGCCGTGCCCGTCGGGCACGCCCACCGCGACGGCCATGTCGGCCGACACCTGCAGGAACGTCACCACCGGCATCCAGCCCATCCGCGGCGAGACGTCGTAGCCGCGCGGCTCCCTGAGCCAATCCGGTTCGCGGAACAGCAGATCGGGAGCCCACCAGGCGATCGGATCGGAGGCGTGCTGCAGGTAGACCACCCGCGGTGTGCCCCACGACTCGTCGGGCCGGTTCAGGTCTTCGGGGCGTGCGACGAAGCGCACGTTCTCGCCCTTGTCGTAGATCGGCAGCCACATCGGCGAACCCGGATCGCGGCTGGCGGTCAGGTCGGTCCAGATGGTGTTGTTGAACGTGGGCCCGGAGAACAGCGCGCCGTCGGTCCTGGCCACCAGGTTGTTCAGGCTCAGGAACGGCGCCTCACCGCCGAACGAGCCGAGGCTCTCCCCGAACACCACCAGCTTCGGCCGCTGCGCCTCCGGCATCTCCTTGACCAGCGCGTCGACCGCCTCGAAAAGCGCCTGGCCCGCCTGGCGTGCGTTCTCCTTGTCGACGATGAACGAGATCCAGCTCGGCAGGAACGAGTACTGCATCGACACGATCGCGGTGTCGCCGTTGTACATGTACTCCAGCGCCGACGCCTCGGCCTCGTTGATCCAGCCGGTGCCGGTGGTGGTGGCGACGGCCACCACCTCACGGTCCAGCCCGCCGGTGCGCAACAACTCCTGGGCGGCGATCTCCGCGGTCTCCCGGATGTCGTTGCCGGTGTCCTTGCCCGCGTACACCCGGATCGGCTCGACCGCGGGTTTGCCGTTGAACTCGGTCAGGTCGTCCACGGTGGGCCCGCCGGCGACGAAGATCCTGCCCTGGTGGCCCAGCGACGCCCACGACACCAGGGACTCGGGCCCTCCGGAGCGCAGCTTCGTCGTCGGCATCGGCGAGTCCGGGGAATCCTCGTTGTTGACCGCGGCGAACGTGCTGTTGAGCCAGTCCATCGTGACCCGGGCCACCACGCCGTTGAGCAGCGCGACCGACAGTGCCAGCACCACGCCGACCGCGACCACACCGGAGACCCGTCGCGGTGCCACCCGCTCCAGCTGGCGGACCAGGAACAGCACCAGCCTGCGGACCAGCTGCCCGATCTCGACGAGGATGAATCCCACGATCAGCGCCAGCACCGCGGCCTGCGGGTAGTTGAACCACCGCAGGTGCGGGACCCCCATCAGATCCCGGACGTCGTTCTGCCAGTCCTGAAAGAAGAACTGCATGCCGACCAGGCTCACGAGGCCGGCCGCCAGCAATACCAGCCATGCCCATCTCGGTGCCCGGGGGCTGGAGTCCTTGCCACGCATGTAGCGCACCAGCCACACCCCGAGCACGCCGAGCATGTAACCCGCTGCGCCTGCGCCGCCGCTGACCAGGCCCTGGAACAGCGGACCACGCGGCAGCAGGGACGGTGTCAGCGACAACCAGACGAACACCAGACCGACGACGCTGCCGAAGAAGGTGTAGTGGCGTTCCCACCACGGCGGCCGTGCCGGTGGGGCCTTGGTGTCTTCGGTCGTTGCCGGGGGAGCCGGTGTGTCCTCGGTCGCGGCGGGGGCTTCGTCGGTCTTGGCGTCCGTCTCGGTCACCCAAGTACCCTATCGGTGCGTGAAGTTCGGGGCCCGCTTCTCGGTGAACGCCGCCATGCCCTCGGTCTGGTCGTCGGTCGCGAACGCCGAATGGAACAGCCGGCGCTCGTAGAGCAGGCCCTCGGCCAGCGTGGTCTCGAACGCCCGGTCGACGGCCTCCTTGGCCATCCGTGACGCCGACAGCGACATGCCCGCGATGGTGGTCGCGACCGCGTTGGCCTCGTCGAGCAGCGTCTCGGCGGGAACCACCCGCGACACCAGCCCGGCGCGCTCGGCCTCCTCGGCGCCCATGTTGCGCCCGGTCAGGATCAGGTCCATCGCCTTGGCCTTGCCGATCGCGCGGGTCAGTCGCTGCGAACCGCCCATGCCGGGCAGCACCCCCAGCTTGATCTCGGGCTGGCCGAACTTCGCGGTGTCCGCGGCGATCAGGATGTCGCACATCATCGCCAGCTCGCAGCCGCCGCCCAGCGCGTAGCCGGCGACCGCCGCGATCGTCGGCGTGCGGGTCGCGGCGAACCTGCCCCAGGCGGCGAAGAAGTCGGCGGCGAACACGTCGGCGAACGACAGGCCGGCCATCTCCTTGATGTCGGCGCCCGCCGCGAACGCCTTCTCGTTGCCGGTGACGATGATCGCGCCGATGCCCGGGTCGCTGTCGAGTTCGGCTGCCGCGGTGGTCATTTCGGTCATCACCTGGCTGTTGAGCGCGTTGAGTGCCTTGGGCCGGTTCAACGTGATGGTCGCGACCCGTCCGTCGCGGGTCACCAGGATCGTCTCGAAGGTCGTCATGACTTCTCCTTTTTGGTCCTATTGGTCCTATTGGTCCTATTGGTCCTATTGGTCCTATTGGTCCTATTGGTCCTATTGGTCCTATTGGTCCTTTTGGTCCTTGTCGATCGTCATCCGAACGTCAGATCGGGATCGGCCGGGGCGAAGTACGCTTCGACGTCGGCCTCGGTGACCGCCGCAAGTGACGCCGGCGACCATTGCGGGTTGCGATCCTTGTCGACGAGCTGTGCCCGGATGCCCTCGACGAAGTCGTGGGAGCGCACCGACGCACACGACGTGCGGTACTCCTGGCGCAGCACGTCTTCCAGCGTGGCGAGCCGGCCGGCCCTGCGGACCGCCTCCAGCGCCACTGCCAGCGCCACCGGTGAGCGCGAACCGATGAGGTCGGCCGCATCCTGGGCCGGCCCGGCACCGTGGCCGCGCAGCGCCACGAGGATGTCGGCGACGGTCTCGTGTGCATAGCAGTCGTCGATCCATTCCCGCTCGGCCATCAGCGCACTCGGCGGGGGTTCCTGCGCGTGGGCGGCCAGTGCCGCATCGACCCCGTCGGCGATGACCGCCGCGGTGAATGCGCCCAGGCGGTCGTGCGGTACGTAGTGGTCGGCGAAACCCATCGCGATGGCGTCGGCGCCGGTGAAGGAGGCACCGCTCAGCGCTGCGTGCACGCCGATCAGGCCTGGGGCGCGGGACAGGATGAAGGTGCCGCCGACGTCGGGGATGAAGCCGATACCGACCTCGGGCATCGCCATCTTGGTGGTGTCGGTGGCCACGCGGACGCTGCCGTGCGCGCTTATTCCGACGCCGCCGCCCATCGTGATGCCGTCCATCAGCGCGACATACGGCTTCCCATAGCGCCCGATGTGGGCATTGAGGAGGTATTCGTCGTACCAGAACCGCCGTGCTTCGGCACCGCCGGCCTTGGCGCTGTGGTACAGCGCCACCACGTCACCGCCCGCGCACAGCCCGCGCTCGCCGGCGCCGCGCACCAACACGGTCGAGATCGCCTCGTCGTTCTCCCACGCCGTCAGGGCCGCGGCGAGGCGCCCGACCATGGGATGGGTCAGCGAGTTGATGGCCTTGGGGCGGTTGAGTGTGAGCAGGCCGACCGAACCGTCGACGGTTACTAGGACATCCTCGTTTTCGTCCACGAGTGCAATGTAGATCGTCCGCCCGGCTGCGGGCCCGCCGGGTAAGGTTTCCTGTGAAGTGCCTGGGACATCGAACATCGAGACGGGGAACTGACCGGGCAACCCATTCGTTGAGTGGGTGTTCGTCATCGGACCAACAGCACAGGAAGGAACCGACGGTGCGCGAAAGCAGCAACCCGGTATTTCGTTCGCTGCCCAAGGGGCAGCAGGGCGGATACGCGCAGTTCGGTACCGGAGCCGCCGCCGGCTACGGTGCACAAGCGGTACACGCCGACCCCTACGCCGGGGCGCAGTACCCGGATCAGCGTCAGGTGGGCGTCTCGCGGCCCATGACCATCGATGACGTGGTCACCAAGACCGGCATCACGCTGGTCGTGCTGACCGCCGTCGCCGTCGTCTCCTACTTCCTGGTCGATCAGAACCTCGCCCTGGCCACCCCGTTCACGTTCGTGGGCGCCTTCGGTGGTCTGGCGCTCGTGCTCGTCGCGACCTTCGGCCGCAAGCAGGACAACCCGGCCATCGTCTTGAGCTACGCGGCGCTCGAGGGTCTGTTCCTCGGCGCGGCGTCTTTCATCTTCGCCAACCTGATCTCCAACGGTGGTCCGGGAATGATCGCCCAGGCGATCGTCGGCACCATCGGTGTCTTCTTCGGAATGCTGGTGGTCTACAAGACCGGCGCCATCCGGGTGACCCCGAAGTTCACCCGGTTCATCATCGCCGCCATGTTCGGCGCACTCGCGCTGATGTTGCTGAACCTGGTGCTGGCGCTGTTCGGAGTCGGCGGCGGCGAGGGCTTCGGCCTGCGTAGCGGTGGCCCGCTGGCCATCGTGTTCTCGCTGGTGGTCATCGGCATCGCGGCGTTCTCGTTCCTGATCGACTTCGACGCCGCCGATCAGATGGTCCGTGCCGGGGCTCCGGAGAAGGCGGCCTGGGGCATCGCGCTGGGCCTGACCGTGACCCTGGTCTGGCTCTACATCGAGATCCTGCGCCTGCTGAGCTACTTCAACAGCGACTAGCAGCGACACGAGGAAGGGGCGTCCACACGGCGTGGACGCCCTTTTTTCGTGTTTTTCGTGCCTCCGTACGCGTTGAGACTGCGCCAGCGGCGGCGGCTCCTCGCACTTCCTCGCCGCTGGCGCAGTCTCAACGAGGATCAGGAGAGCCGCTCCAGCACCATCGCCATGCCCTGGCCGCCGCCGACGCACATGGTCTCGATGCCGAACGTCTTGTCGTGGGTGGTGAGGTTGTTGAGCAGCGTGGCGGTGATCCGCGCGCCGGTCATGCCGAACGGGTGGCCCAGCGCGATGGCCCCGCCGGAGACGTTGAGCTTGTCCTCGTCCATCCCCAGCTCGCGGGCCGAGCCAATCACCTGCACCGCGAACGCCTCGTTGATCTCGTACAGATCGATGTCGCCGATCGACATGTTGGCGTTCGCCAGCGCCTTCTTGACGGCCTCGATCGGGCCCAGTCCCATGATCTCCGGCGACAGGCCGCTGACCCCGGTCGACACGATGCGCGCCAGCGGTGTCAGGCCCAGCTCCGCGGCCTTCGTGTCGCTCATGATGACCACCGCCGCGGCGCCGTCGTTGAGCGGGCACGCGTTGCCGGCCGTGATCGTGCCGTTCGGCCGGAACACCGGCTTGAGCTGGCTGATCTTCTCGTAGGTGGTTCCGGCGCGCGGTCCGTCGTCGGTCGAGACGACCGTGCCGTCCGGCAGCGTCACCGGGACGATCTCGCGCTCGAAGAAACCGCTCTTGATGGCCTCCTCGGCGCGGTTCTGCGAGCGCACACCCCAGTGGTCCTGGTCCTCTCGGCTGATGCCGGTGAACGCCGCCACGTTCTCGGCGGTCTGTCCCATCGCCATGTAGACGTCGGGAATCAGCCCGTCCTCGCGCGGGTCGTGCCACTCGGTCGCCCCGGCGGCGGCCTGCTCGGTGCGCGCCTGCGCGTCGGCGAAGACCGGGTTCTTCGAATCCGGTGCCCCGTCGGCAGCACCCTTGCCGAATCGCGACACCGTCTCCACGCCCGCGGAGATGAACGCGCTGCCCTCGCCGGCCTTGATCGCGTGAAACGCCATCCGGGTGGTCTGCAGCGACGACGAGCAGTACCGGTTCACCGTGGTTCCGGGCAGGAAGTCGTAGCCCAACTCCACTGCGACCGCGCGGGCGATGTTGTAGCCGGCCTCGCCGGCAGGCTGCGCGCAGCCCATCATCAGGTCGTCGATCTCGCGGGGAGCCAGGGCGGGCACCTTGTCCAGTGCGGCCTTGACCATCTGCGTGGCGAGGTCGTCGGGGCGCATCGACACCAGTGATCCCTTGCCGGCGCGGCCGATCGGGGAGCGGGCGGTGGCGACGATGACGGCTTCGGGCATGACGGCTCCTTGAATCGGCGGGACGAATCCAAGATCGAACCTAGCCCGCGGGCACCACGTCCGGGTCGGGGACCCCACCGTGCACCAGTCCGGGGACCCCACCGAGCACAGGTGCGGGCACCCCGGTCGAGCGGCGCCACAGCCGGCTGACCCCACCGATCCAGGACAGCAGCGATGCGCTGTCGGCCGTCCGGGACTTCAGGGCCGCCTCCGGCGGTGTGCCGGCGACCGAGTCGCCCAGCGCGGTGTACAGCGCGGGCAGCAACTGCTTGGCGGCCAACTCGTAGCCCGCCGCGGACGGGTGGAACATGTCCGGGGAGAACAGTAGCTCGGGGGCCTGGTAGAAGTGCGGTGCCAGCAGGTCGGAGAACGGCACCGGGACACCGCCGGCGGCCCGCACGGCGGACGCCTGAGCCCGTGCCAGCCGCAAACCACGACTACGCGCCACCCACCGCAGCGGCTGCGGGATGGCGGTGATCACGCCGAAATCCGGGCAGGTGCCGACGACCACGGCGGCGCCGCTGGCGCGCAGCCGGTCCACGGCACGGCCCACCCGGCGCGCCGACGGGCCGATGCCGTTGGGTTTGGTGATGTCGTTGGCGCCGATCATGATGACCGCGGCGTCCGGGGGCGGCCCGGCGACGAACATCGCGTCGATCTGCCCGGACAGCCCCTTGGACGTCGCGCCCACGATCGCCTTGGTGCTCAGCCGGATCCGCTTGCCGGATTCCTCGGCCAATCCCCTGGCCACCAGAACGCCGGGTACCTCGTCGGCGCTGGTGCACCCGTAGCCCGTTGCGGTGGAATCCCCGAAGATCATCAGGTGGACGTCGAACGGCACACCACGTGACCAGCGTTCGACCGGACCGCCGCCGGGTGAGTAGACGCCGTCGGCGCGGGGCGGGACGTCCCAGGACTTCGGGATGACCTGACGTGCCTGGTCAGCCTGCCCGCTGAGCAGGTTGCGCGCCCCGAGGTAGGCCGATCCCGTGGATGCGAGCGTGGCGGCCGCCGCAAACGCGAGAGTCGACCGACGCGGTGCACGCATACCGATGATGCCCACGGGTCGAGTTTAGAGCGCGACGGAGGCATTGGTCTGAACGCGATGCAGATCGGCGATCACGTTGCGGTATCAACTCCGGTATCAAAAGCGTTTTATCGATTGTGATAATGGTTACAGGTGACAAGCTAAGTCACGAGCTCGTCTGTGTAACCCGGCTTATCCATGGCGCTACAACGGTGTAGGAAGTGGTGGCGATGACGGCACCGAGTAAGGTTCCCAGCTCTGCACGGGCGGGCATCGGGGCAGCTAGGGCGCATAAGTCGCGCCGGTTCCCGGTCAGCGACGGGGCACCCGTAGAAGTCGTCGAGGACGGGCCGAGCGTCGCGGGCCGGCTGATGGGTCTGGCCGCCATGCTGACGATCAAGCCGACTCTGACCATCGGCAGCTACGCTCCCCGGCTCCCGTGGCCCTGGGGTCTTGTCGATTTCGCCGCGCGGATCATGCGACCGCCACCCGGCACCGTGCGCGCCACCATCGGGTTGCCGCACTGCACCGCCCAGCTGGTCCGCGCCGCCGGGGTGCTGCCCGCCGACGGCAACCGCAGTGTGGTCCTCTACCTGCACGGCGGAGCCTTCCTGACCTGCGGGGTGAATACCCACGGTCGGCTGGTGGCCGCCCTGAGCAAGAGCGCCGACAGTCCGGTTCTGGTGGTGAACTACCGGATGGTTCCGGGGCATTCGGTCGGCACCGCGCTCGACGACTGTTTCGACGCCTACAGGTGGCTGCGGGAGACCGGTTACGAGCCCGACCAGATCGTGCTGGCCGGCGACTCGGCCGGCGGATATCTTGCGCTGGCGCTGGCCGAACGCCTGGTCGCCGAGGGCATCGACGGGTACGAGGGGGAAACTCCGGCGGCCATCGTCACGATGTCTCCGCTGTTCGAGATCGACAACGAGGCGCGTGCGGATCACCCCAACGCCCGCACCGACGCGATGTTCCCGCCCAGGGCCTTCCACGCACTGGTCGAGCTGATCCGGGAGGCGGCCGAGCGGCACATCGTCGACGGTGAGCCCGAAGAGATCTACGAGCCGATCGACCACATCGAGCCCGGTCTGCCGCGCACGCTGATCCACGTTTCGGGATCGGAGGTGCTGCTCAGCGACGCACGCAAGGCCGCCCGCCGGCTGGCCGCGGCCGGGGTGCCCGTCGAGGTGCGGATCTGGCCTGGTCAGATGCATGTCTTCCAGCTGGGGGCGCCGGCGGTCTCGGAAGCGAATCGGTCGATCAAGCAGATCGGCGAGTACATCCGCGAGGCCACCTGGTAGCCGCCGGCCGGGCCTGAGACGATGGACCCATGCGGATTGCCCGGCACGTCAGTGAGCTCATCGGCAACACCCCACTGGTGCAGCTGAACTCGGTCGTCCCCCCGGGCGCCGGGGTGGTCGCGGCCAAGATCGAATACCTCAACCCGGGCGCCAGCGCCAAGGACCGTATCGCGGTCAAGATGATCGACGCCGCCGAGGCCGGCGGGCAACTGCGTCCGGGCGGCACCATCGTCGAACCGACCTCGGGCAACACCGGGGTGGGGCTGGCGCTGGTCGCCCAGCAGCGTGGCTACAAGTGCATCTTCGTGTGCCCGGACAAGGTCAGCGAGGACAAACAGAACGTGCTGCGGGCGTACGGCGCCGACGTGGTGGTCTGCCCGACCGCGGTGCCGCCGGATCATCCGGACAGCTATTACAGCGTGTCCAACCGGCTCGTCGAGGAGATCGACGGCGCCTGGAAACCCGACCAGTACTCCAACCCGATGGGCCCGGCCAGCCACTACGAGACGACCGGACCGGAGATCTGGGCCGACACCGACGGCAAGATCACCCACTTCGTCGCCGGCGTGGGCACCGGAGGAACCATCACCGGAACCGGCCGCTACCTCAAGGAGGTCTCCGGCGGACGGGTTCAGGTCGTCGGCGTGGACCCCGAGGGCTCGGTGTACTCGGGTGGGACCGGCCGGCCCTACCTGGTGGAGGGGGTCGGTGAGGACTTCTGGCCGTCGGCCTACGACCCGTCGGTGCCCGACGAGATCATCGCGGTCTCGGATGCGGACTCGTTCGACATGACCCGGCGACTGGCCCGCGAAGAGGCGCTGCTGGTCGGCGGTTCCTGCGGGATGGCCACCGTCGCGGCGATCCAGGTGGCCGAGCGGGCCGGCCCCGACGCGCTGGTCGTCGTGCTGCTGCCCGACGGCGGGCGGGGCTACCTCTCGAAGATCTTCAACGATTCGTGGATGTCGTCGTACGGCTTCCTGCGCAGCCGGCTGGATGGCAGCGTGGAGGAGTCGACCGTCGGCGACGTACTGCGCGGCAAGTCCGGTGAGTTGCCCGACCTGGTGCACACCCATCCGTCCGAGACGGTGCGCGATGCGATCGGCATCCTGCGGGAATACGGGGTGTCGCAGATGCCGGTCGTCGGCGCCGAGCCACCGGTGATGGCGGGCGAGGTGGCGGGCAGCGTGTCCGAACGCGACCTGCTCTCGGCGGTGTTCGAGGGCCGGGCCAAGCTCGCCGACGCCGTGGCCGACCATATGGGCCCGCCGCTGCCGCTGATCGGCGCGGGTGAACTGGTCAGCGCCGCCGCCAAGACACTGCGCGACAGCGACGCGGTGATGGTGGTCGAGGAGGGCAAGCCGGTGGGTGTCATCACCCGCCACGACCTGCTGGGATTCCTGTCCGAGGGCAGCGGCAGGCGGTGACGTCGGGCGGGTTTCCCGGGCCGCCGCCCGGACACCCTGCCGTCATGATCGACTCGACCGCGGAAACCGCTGTTCTCAGCCTCATCTCAGGTAGGGTTTAGCACGCTCGTCCATGTCACCGGAAGGCGTAGATGACCGATCAGCCGCCACCGTCGGGGTACTTCCCCCCGCCGCCGGGTGGTTATCCGCCTCCGCCGTCGTTGGGCGGCTATCCGGCCCCGCCGCCGGGACCGCCGGCGCTTCCGTCCGAGGCCTACACGCCGTGGCTGAGCCGGGTGTTCGCCTGGCTGATCGACTACGTCCCGTTCTATCTGATCGTCGGGATCGGGTTGGCGGTGCTGTGGGCCACCCGCGAGACAGCTTGTGTCACCGACATCTCCGAGTACGACCTCGGTGAGTTCTGCGCCACCGGCTCGTCGACGATCGGGCAGGTCTCGGCGCTGTTCATCTTCCCGGTGCTGGCGCTGGTATACCTGGTGTGGAACCTCGGGTATCGCCAGGGCGTGACCGGATGCAGCGTCGGAAAGTCGATCATGAAGTTCCGGCTCATCAGCGAAAAGACCGGTAAGCCAATCGGTTTCGGCATGTCGCTGGTACGCGAGCTGATCTATCTGGTGTTCAACGGCGCCTGCGGGTTGCCGTGGCTCATCGCTGTGCTGTTCCCACTGTGGGACGCCAAGCGTCAGACCCTCGTCGACAAGATCCTGTCGACGGTTTGTGTTCCGCTCTGAAACGCCTACCGATTCCAAGGAGATTCGATGACCGAGAACCCGCCGCCTCCCGAGGGATACCCGCCTCCCGGGGGATACCCGCCGCCGGGCGGATACCCGCCGCCGCAGGGCGGCTACCCGCCGCCCCCGCCGGGGGGCTACCCTCCGCCCCCGCCGCCCGGTGGCTATCCGCCCCCGCCTTCGCAGTCGGGCGGCTTCCCACCCCAGCAGTCGGGCGGCTTCCCGCCTTCGGGGCCGGGGCCCGCACTGCCCAAGGAGGCCTACACGTCGTGGTTCACTCGCGTCCTGGCCTGGATCATCGATTCCATCCCGGTGATGGTGATCGTCGGCATCGCGCAGGGCATCGGGGTGGCCACCGGTGACAACGACTGCGTCACCTACGGCGGCGGGGTGTCGTGCACGTCGAGCTACTCGGCGATCGGCGCGATCATCTCGTTCCTGGGTTCGGTGCTGGCCTTGGCCTTCGTCATCTGGAACTACGGCTACCGGCAGGGCACCACGGGCTCGAGCATCGGCAAGTCGGTGATGAAGTTCAAGGTCGTCAGCGAGAAGACCTGGCAGCCGATCGGTTTCGGGATGTCGGTGGTGCGACAGATCGCGCACTTCGTGGACGCGATCATCTGCTACATCGGCTACCTGTTCCCGCTGTGGGACGCCAAGCGTCAGACCCTGGCCGACAAGATCATGACCACGGTGTGCGTGCCGCTGAACCCGCAGCCGCTGCCGCCGGTCCCGCCCCCGACGCAGTACTGACAGCAGGTCTACGGACGAGAGGCGCCGGCACCCCGTCGGCGCCTCTCTTCTCGTCGCAGGGCTACCCTGATCGACCATGAGTGAGAAGCGCAGCGCGGCCGACCACTACCGGACGTATGGTCCAGCCACCAGGGCCATCCACGCCGGCTTTCGGCCCGATCCCGCCACCGGCGTGGTCAACGCCCCGATCTATGCCAGCTCGACATTCGCCCAGGACGGGGTGGGCGGGCTGCGTGGCGGGTTCGAGTACGCGCGCACCGGCAACCCGACCCGCTCGGCGCTGGAATCCTCGCTGGCCGCGGTGGAGTTCGCGTCCTTCGCCCGGGCGTTCAGCTCCGGGATGGCCGCGACCGACTGTGCGCTGCGGGCCGTGCTGCGCCCGGGTGATCACCTGGTGATCCCCGACGACGCCTACGGTGGCACTTTCCGGCTGATCGACAAGGTGTTCACCCAGTGGGGGATCGGCTACACCGCGGTGGCGCTGTCGGACCTCGACGCGGTGCGCGCCGCGGTCACCGACCGCACCAAGCTGATCTGGGTGGAGACGCCGACCAACCCGATGCTGTCGATCGCCGACATCCCGGCCATCTGCGAGCTCGCCGCCGAGACGAAGGTGAAGGTGTTGGTGGACAACACGTTCGCCTCGCCGGCGCTGCAACAGCCGCTGCTGCTGGGCGCCGACATCGTGCTGCATTCGACCACCAAGTACATCGGCGGGCACTCCGATGTGGTCGGCGGTGCCCTGCTGACCAACCACGAGGAACTCGACGACGCGTTCGCGTTCCTGCAGAACGGCGCGGGTGCGGTGCCGGGGCCGTTCGACGCCTACCTGACCATGCGCGGGCTCAAGACGCTGCCGCTGCGGATGCAGCGGCACAGCGACAACGCCGCGGTGATCGCGGAGTTCCTCGAGGGGCATCCCGCGATCGCGTCGGTGCGGTATCCGGGCCTGCCCGGCCACCCGAACCACGAGGTGGCCGCGCGGCAGATGAGTGGGTTCGGCGGGATGGTGTCGGCCCGGCTGCGCGGCGGGCCCAAGGCGGCCTACGACTTCTGCGCTCGCACAGAAGTTTTCATCTTGGCCGAGTCGCTGGGCGGGGTGGAGTCGCTGATCGAGTACCCGGGTGCGATGACGCACGCGTCCACCGCGGGATCACAACTGGAGGTACCCGACGACCTGGTCCGGCTGTCGGTCGGTATCGAGGATGTCGGGGACCTGCTCGGAGACGTCGAGCAGGCGCTGGCCGCGGTGGATCACGCCAGCTGAGCCAGTGCCCGACGGATGGCCGAGGCGGTGACGGCCAGGTTCACCTCGGCCAGGCCGGTGGGCGATTCGTCCACCCAGCTTCCCGCGGCGATCTCACCGGCCCGGCCGTGTACCCACCGCCAGCCGCGATCGTTGAGGCTGAGCAGCGCGCCCAGGCCGTCCACCGCGTGCAGCAGGGTGATGGCCGCCGCCGTCGCGGGCGCGGGCGGAGTGCGGTCGAACAACGCGGACAGCAGCATGGCCCGGGCCGGCCCCACTCGGTCGCGGGTGGTCAACGGGTAGCGGTACGTCTTCCGAAATCCCTTGGGCCGCAATGAGATCCGTTGAATCTGCCCGGTCAGCGCGAGCTGCTCGACGAGGCGGTCCTCGGCGTGCCGACTGAGCCGCTTGATCGCGGACCGCGGACGCAGTGCGCTGTGCTGCACCAGCTCGAAGGCGGGACCGGTGACGGGATCCAGCGGTGCCGGCGCGGCCAGCGCGATCAGCCGGCCCGCGGGCACCGGCTCGCCGTCGACCGCCGGGCGGATCCGCTGGGCGTGTGCCAGATCGAGCAGCGTGGCCGCCGCGAGAACGTGACCGCGCCGGGGGTTGTCCAGCCCCGGTTGCCCGGAGGCGTTGTCCAGCAGCAGTAGAAACAAGTCCTCGGCGATCTGCGCCATGCGCTGGAGGGTAACCGGGGGGCTGCCGGTGAGCTCGACCGGTTCGGCCCAGCTCAGCTGTGGTAAGGCTCCGCGCTGACCAGGGTCACCGTGACGGTGCCGCCGCTGGGCACGGTGTAGGACCGCGACTCGCCGACCTTGGCGTCGATCAGGGCGCCGCCCAGCGGAGAGTTCGGCGAATACACCTCGAGCTTGCCGTCGCTGACCCCCTCCTGGCGGGTGGCGATCAGGAACGTCTCGGTGTCGTCCTTGTCGTCGTCGTAGTAGACCTTGACGACCGAGCCGGGCAGTGCCACACCGGACTGCTTGGGGGCCTCGCCGACCTTGGCGTTGTTGAGCAGCTCCTGCAGCTGACGGATACGGGCCTCCTGCTGGCCCTGCTCCTCGCGGGCGGCGTGATAGCCGCCGTTCTCGCGCAGGTCGCCTTCTTCGCGGCGGTCGTTGATCTCGGCGGCGATGACCGGCCGGTTGGAGATCAGGTGGTCAAGTTCGGCCTTGAGCCGGTCATAGGCCTCTTCCGTCAGCCAGGTCACCTGGGTGTCGGTCATGTCGTCGCGCTCCTGTCGTCGTTACTTCCGCGCTTGTCGCTTTAGCAGGTCACTGGACACGGAGCCGGGAGCTGTCGTTCGTGTATTGCCGCTCTCGCACACGCTCGATCCGAGCACCAAATGCAGCAATACACGGCTCCAGCAGGAACCGTGTATCGATCCATGATAGCACCGGGGGGATACCGGATTTTCACGGTTTGGCTCTTTGGTGTTTGTTGCGGATCCTGCTGTTATGCGGGTACCAGGTAGCCGGGCACGTCGTTTCCGCAACCGTACACGTCTCCCATGACGGCTGGCCGGCTGGTCTTGACGATGGCTGTGACCTGCACGGTCGTCGCCGCCGACGGCGGTACCAACACCTCGCGGCGCCCGGTCTCGCTACCGTCGTAGGACCGGGCCCGGACGATGCAGACCGCGGGCTGCGACGGGTCGTCGCGGGTGACGCTGACGGTCACCTCGACGGTGTGGTCGTCGATCAGCCGGTATCCGCCCAGTTCCCCGGACACCCCGGCCGAGTTCAACCGGGTGAAGGCCACGGCGGCGATCGCCACCCCCGCCGTCAGCACGAGCGCCGCCAACCCGACGACGATCCAGCGGCGATTGCGCCGGTTGAGCCGCTGCCGGCCGTAACGGTCGGCGGGACGCTGGATCATCTCGTTTTGCATGCCCGTCGGTCGGATGGGTGTACTAGGACTGGAACTATAAGGCCAGTCGCCCTGGTTGAACTCAGGTGAGACTGTTCGTGCAGGTGATCAGCTGAAGAGGGAACACGTTGACCGAACTGCGGTTGATGGCAGTGCACGCGCACCCGGACGACGAGTCCAGCAAGGGCGCGGCCACCATGGCGCGCTACGTCGACCAGGGTGTGCGTGTGCTGGTCGTGACGCTGACCGGCGGCGAGCGCGGGGACATCCTGAATCCGGCCATGGACCTGCCCGACGTACACGGCCGGATGGCCGAGGTCCGGCGGGACGAGATGGCCAGGGCCGCGGAGATCCTCGGCGTCGAGCATCACTGGCTCGGGTTCGTCGACTCGGGGTTGCCGGAGGGCGACCCGCTGCCGCCGCTGCCGGACGGCTGCCTCGGTGTGGTTCCACTCGAGCAGCCCGTCGAGGCCCTGGTGCGCGTGGTGCGCGACTTCAGGCCGCACGTGATGACCACCTACGACGAGAACGGCGGCTACCCCCATCCCGACCACATCCGGTGCCACCAGGTGTCCGTCGCGGCCTACGAGGCGGCCGCCGATCACCGGCTCTACCCGGATGCCGGCAACCCCTGGGACGTAGCCAAGCTCTACTACAACCACGGCTTCCTGCGGCAGCGGATGCAGGTGTTGCAGGACGAGTTCGCCAAGCACGGTCAGGAGGGCCCGTTCGCCAAGTGGCTGGAGCAGTGGGATCCCGACGAGGATCTGCTGGCCCGACGGGTGACGACCAGGGTCGAGTGCGCGAACTACTTCTCCCGGCGTGACAAGGCGCTGCTCGCGCACGCCACCCAGATCGATCCGAACAGCTTTTTCTTCAGCACCCCCATCGAGTGGCAACATCGGCTGTGGCCGACCGAGGAGTTCGAGCTGGCCCGGTCCCGGGTGCCGGTGGAGTTGCCCGAGACGGATCTGTTCACGGGAATAGGGGACGCCAGATGAGTGACGCGGTGACACTGGGCCTCGAGCTGGCGACCGCCGTGCTGGCCCAGGACGGCCCGCAGCAGACGGGGCCGGACTTCGGCAAGGCCAGCCCGTTCGGGCTGATCATCGTCGTGCTGCTGCTGATCGCGGTGTTCGGGCTGGTGTGGTCGATGAACGGGCACCTCAAGCGCCTGCCCAAGTCGTTCGACGCGGACGACGACCAGTCCGGCGGCGCCTCGGGCACCGACGCGCAGCCGGACAGCGAGTCGCCGCGCGAGTCAGGCTGAGCGCCGTCGCGGTGGTCGATGATCTCGCCACCCCGCCTCGGGCGCCCGTGTAGCGTGCCGCACATGAGCTTTGAGCCGGATGTCATGCAAGGCTTCGTCCAGCGCTACCTCGATACCGTCGCCAACGGCACCGCTGAGGACATCGCCGCGCTGTACGCCGAGGACGCCACGCTGGAGGACCCGGTCGGCGGTGGCGAGGTGCACATCGGACGACAGGCCATCGCCGGTTTCTACAAGTTGGCGGACGGCGCCGACATCAAGACCGAGCTGTTGACGTTCCGCGCGGGTGGTCATGAGGCGGCCTTCGTGTTCGCCATCACCGTCGGCGGCACGATGCGCATCGAGCCCATCGAGGTGATGTCGTTCAACGGTGACGGGCAGATCGCCTCGATGAAGGCCTACTGGGGCCCGCAGAACATCACCCAGCTCTAGCGGATTCGGTGTAGTTCGTCACGCCTGCGCTGACGAACTACACCCGATTCGCTAGAAAACGGCGAACCACATCGCGATGTAGTGGCAGATCGCCGCCACCGCGGTGCACGCATGGAAGAACTCATGGTGGCCGAACGTGCTCGGCCACGGATTCGGCCATTTCAGCGCATAGAGCACGCCGCCGATGCTGTAGAGCGCTCCGCCGACGATCAGCAACACGACGGCCGCCACCCCGGCGCCGTGCATGATCGGGCCGATGAACCACACCGCCACCCAGCCGAGCAGGATGTAGAGCGGCACCCCGAGCCAGCGCGGCGACGACGGCCACAGCATCTTGAGCGCCACGCCCGCCATCGCACCGCCCCAGACGATCCAGAACAACACCATGCCGTCGCGCTCGGGCAGTGCCAGCAGGGCGAACGGGGTGTAGCTGCCCGCGATGAACACGAAGATCATCGAGTGGTCGGCGCGCTTCATCCACTTACGCGCCGTGGCGGACTTCCAGTCCACCCGGTGGTAGGTGCCGCTGACGGTGAACATCGCCACGATTGTCAGTGTGTAGATCAGCGTGGCGATCCCGGCGCGGGTGGACTGGACCGACCACGACACGGCGACCAGCGTGGCGCCGCAGATGACGGCGATGACCGCCGCGTACACGTGGATCCAGCCCCGCAACCGCGGCTTGCCCAGAAACTGGGCGACTCCCTCGGCGACCGCCTCGGGCAGATCTTCCGGCCCGACTTCGGCGGTATCCCGGGGATCGACAGATGTCGGCACGTCACCTCCGCTGACTGGCATGGAGCACTCTCGCGCCACAGTAGTCTGGAACATCGTGGACCTCATACCGCGGCGACTCAAAGAGCCGGTGTACCGGCTTTACGAAATGCGCCTGCGTCAGGGTCTGTCGTCGTCTCGATCGGACCTGCCCCGCCACATCGCCGTGCTGTGCGACGGCAACCGGCGCTGGGCCCGCGAACTCGGGCACAACGACGTCAGCTACGGGTACCGGATGGGTGCCCGCAAGATCGCCGAGATGCTGCGCTGGTGCCACGAGGCCGGTGTCGAGATGGCCACGGTGTACCTGCTGTCCACCGAGAACCTGCAGCGCGACCCCGAGGAGCTGTCGTCGCTGATCGAGATCATCACCGACGTGGTCGAGGAGATCTGTGCGCCCGAGAACCACTGGAGCGTGCGCACCGTCGGCGATCTGGAGCTCATCGGCGAGGAGCCGGCCCGCAGGTTGCGCGACGCGGTGTCGTCGACCAACGGCAACGGCGGGGATTTCCACGTCAACGTCGCGGTCGGTTACGGCGGCCGCCAGGAGATCGTCGACGCGGTCCGTGCCCTGCTGGGCAAGGAGCTGGCCAACGGCGCCACCGGGGACCAGCTGATCGAGGCCGTGACGGCGGACGCGATCTCGGAGAACCTCTACACCTCGGGTCAGCCCGATCCCGATCTGGTGATCCGTACCTCTGGGGAGCAGCGACTGTCCGGATTCCTGCTGTGGCAGAGCGCCTACTCGGAGATGTGGTTCACCGAGGCGTACTGGCCGGAGTTCCGCCGGGTCGACTTCCTGCGTGCGCTGCGCGACTACAGCGCCAGACACCGGCGCTACGGGCTCTGAGCGCACCGGCTTCGCGCGAAATTAGGTAGTCCACTACTGGTGCCGCCGGAGCCGCCCGGGCCCACGCTCAGGCGATGGATGACAAGTGTGATGTCTGCATCGTGGGCGCCGGCCTGGCCGGCCTCAACGCGTTGTTCGTCGCGAGCAGGTACCTGGGTCGCGACCAGAAGGTGGTGCTGATCGACCGCAGGCCGGCCCCCGGCGGCATGTGGGTCGACACCTACCCGTATGTGCGACTGCACCAACCCCACCCGATGTTCACCGCGGGCGATATCGAGTGGACGCTGAACAAGGAACCGTCCCATCTCGCCACCAGGGACGAGGTGCTCGGCCACTTCGCACACTGCCTCGACGAGATCGGGAATCGGATCAGCGTCGACGAGCGGTACGGGTGGACCCTGGAAGCCGACGAGGAAACCACCGACGGGGTGCGGATCACGTGCCGCACCCCGTCCGGCGAGGTCCGCGTCATCGAGGCGGCCAAGCTGATCAAGGCCTACGGCTTCCGCGTGACACCCAACGATCCGCTGCCGCTCACCAGCACCCGGGTGAATTCGGTGTCGCCCGACTCCTGCGATGTGCGCGGTGGCGAGATCGGCCGCAGCGACACCCCGGTGTGGGTGGTCGGGGGCGGCAAGACCGCGATGGACACCGCCCACGCGCTCATCACCCGGTATCCGGGCCGTGAAGTGAACCTGGTGGCCGGGTCCGGCACCATGTTTTCCAGCCGGGAGCACTTCTTCCCCGATGGCGCACATCGCTGGTGGGGCGGCACGACGGTGAGTCGGCTCGCGCGTGAGATCAGTCAGCGGTTCGACGGGACCAACGAGGACGACGTCGCCGCCTGGTTCCGCGTCAACCACGGGATATCGCTGACTCCCGACTGCCGGAACTTCCTGCTCGGTGTCCTGTCGGAGTCCGAACGGCGGACCATCGCCGCCGGTCTCAACCACGTGATCATGGACCACGTCGTCGACGCGGTCGACCGCAACGGGTCGACCGACCTCGTGCTCCGCAGCGGTGCCACCAGATCGGTCCAGCCGGGTAGCTGGATCGTCAACTGCACCGGCTACATCACGCAGGGCGAGCATCCCGACGAGCCCTACATGTCGGCCTCGGGCAGCACGGTGTCGATCAACCTGCGTTCGGCCACTCTGCACTTCTCGTCCTACGGTGGCTACTTCCTGACCCATCTGCTGTTTCTCGGCAGGCTGCGCGACGTCCCGCTGTACGCGCTCGACCTGCAGGACCTGTGGAGCAAATCCAAGCCGGTGCTGCCGTATGCGATGTTCATGCTGGCGCAGCACAACCTCGGCCTGATCGCCGACGCGGTGCCCGCCCGGGTGTTCGGGGAGTGCGGCCTCGACTTCGACCGGTGGTATCCGTGGCATCGCCGGATGGCCGGGACCGCGCGGTTCATGGTGACACACCGCCGCGAACGGGCTCGTCAGCGCAGGGCGCTGGACACCATCCGGGACCGTTTCGAGGTGCGGTGCGGCCCTCTCACAGCTTGCGCAGGCGTAGCCGGTTGATCGAGTGGTCGGCGTCCTTGCGCAGCACCAGCGTGGCACGTGGCCGGGTCGGCAGGATGTTCTCGATCAGGTTGGGGCGGTTGATCGAATGCCAGATGTCGCGTGCGGCGAACACCGCCTGATCGTCGGTCAGCGTGGAGTAGTGGTGGAAGTGTGACGCGGGGTTGGCGAATGCCCCGGCCCGCATCGACAGGAACCGTGAGATGTACCACTGTTCGATGTCCTCGATGCGCGCATCGACGTAGACGGAGAAGTCGAACAGATCCGAGACCATCAGAGCCGGCCCGGTCTGCAGCACGTTGAGGCCCTCGAGGATCAGGATGTCCGGATGCTCGATGATCTGCTTCTCGTTGGGCACGATGTCGTAGAGCAGGTGCGAGTACACCGGCGCGCACACCGCGTCGGCGCCCGACTTGACCGCCGTGACGAACCGCATCAGCGCCCTGCGGTCGTAGCTCTCCGGGAAACCCTTGCGGTGCATCAGGTTCAGTCGTTCGAGCTCGGCGTTGGGGTAGAGGAAACCGTCGGTGGTGACCAGGTCGACGCGGGGGTGATGCTCCCACCTGGCCAGCAGCGCCTGCAGCACACGCGCGGTGGTGGACTTGCCGACCGCGACGCTGCCGGCCACCCCGATCACGAACGGCACCGGGCGATCCGGATTCTGCTGCGGCTCGCCGAGGAACTCCGCGGTGGCCGAGAACAGCGCCTGGCGCGCAGCTACCTGCAGGTGGATCAACCGGGCCAGCGGGAGATAGACCTCCTGGACCTCGAGCAGGTCGATCTTCTCGCCCAGACCGCGCAGCCGGACCAGCTCGTCCTCGGTCAGTTTGAGCGGCGTCGACATGCGCAGCGCGCGCCATTCAGTCCGGTCGAACTCCACGTAAGGGCTGGGTTCGCTCAGCCGCGCCATGGCCACAGTCTTGCAGTTAGCGTAGGGCGGCATGGACCCCGGTATCGATTTCGTCGACGAATACCTCAAGCTCGGTCTGCGATTCGACAGAATCGAGGAGGGCTACGTCGACGCGTTCACCGGCGACCCCGCCCTGCGCGCCGCGGTGGCCGCCGAACCGCCGCCCGAGCCTGCGGACCTCGCCCGGCAGGCGCGGCGCCTGGCCGCCGAGCTGCCGGCCCGGCTCGACGACGACCGCGCGGCCTTCGTCGGCGCCCATCTGCGGGCCCTGGAGTGCGCCGGCCGCAAGTTCGCCGGTGAGCAGGTCGGTTTCGTCGACGAGGTGCAGGACTACTTCGACGTCCAGATCGGCAAGGGCGACCCGGACCGTTACCGGGAGGCACACGCCAAGCTCGACGACGCGATCGGCGGCGCCGGGCCGCTCGACGAACGGGTGCAGGCCTACCGCGCGTCGGAGGAGATCCCGCCGGCTCGGCTCGAAGAGGCCATCCACGCGTTCTCCAGCGCGCTGCGCGACCGGGTGCGCGCGACGTTCCCGCTGCCGGCCGGCGAGACCATCACCTACGAGGTGGTCACCGACAAACCCTGGTCGGGGTTCAACTACTACCTCGGCGACTACCGCTCGACCGTGGCGGTTAACGCCGATCTCAAGCAACAGATGTCGAACCTGCCGCGGCTGGTGGCCCACGAGTCCTACCCCGGTCACCACACCGAGCACTGCCGCAAAGAGTTTGGGCTCGTGGCCGGGCGAAATCAGGCCGAGCAGACGATCTTCCTGGTCAACACGCCGCAGTGCCTGATGGCCGAGGGGCTCGCCGACCTGGCGCTCTACGCGGCGGTCGGACCGGGGTGGGGGCCGTGGGCCGCCGACATCTATGCCGACCTGGGATTGCGCTTCGACGGCGAGCGGGCCGAGCTGGTGTCGGAGGCCACCGCCGCGCTGGCCGAGGTGCGCCAGGACGCGGCGCTGATGTTGCACGACGAGCACCGCGACGTCGACGACGTCGTGGCGTTCCTGCGGCGCTGGCTGCTGGTCAACGACGAACGGGCCCGCCAGATGCTGCGGTTCCTGTCCTCGCCGTTGTGGCGCGCCTACACCAGCACCTATGTCGAGGGCTACCGGCTGTTGCGGGCGTGGCTCGATGCCCGGCCGGCAGGGGTCACGCTGACCGAGCGGTTCGGCAGGCTGCTCGACGAGCCGCTGATCCCGTCGTCGTTGCGCGCGGCCTAGGTCGGCGGCGCCAGCGCCGAGATTGTGTGCAGGGTCGTTCGCCCACGGATCGGCAACCACCAGTGCAATCTCGGCGGGCCTGGCGGACTGCGCCCGTGGCCGGACTCCTCAACGCGGCTCCTCCGTCACCGCTTGATCGTCGTCCGACTAGGCTCGTGGCCGGACTCCTCAACGCGGCTCCTCCGTCACCGCTTGATCGTCGTCCGACTAGGCTCGACCCATGACTGCAGAGTCCGTCACCGCCGGTCAGGGTGCCGAGTACGCCGACACCGCCAGCGAGGCCTACCGGGCCGCACTGCGGGTGATCGAGTCCGTCGAGCCGCGCATCGCCGCAGCCACCCGCAAAGAGCTTGCCGATCAACGGGATTCGCTGAAGTTGATCGCCAGCGAGAACTACGCGTCGCCCGCGGTGTTGCTGACCATGGGCACCTGGTTCTCCGACAAGTACGCCGAGGGCACGGTCGGGCACCGGTTCTACGCCGCATGCCAGAACGTCGACACCGTCGAGGCGCTGGCCGCCGAACACGCTCGCGAGCTGTTCGGGGCGCCCTACGCCTACGCCCAGCCGCACTCGGGGATCGACGCCAACCTGGTCGCCTACTGGGCCATCCTGGCCACCCGGGTGGAGGCACCCGGGCTGGCGGCGCTGGGCGCCAAGCACGTCAACGACCTGTCCGAGGCGGACTGGGAGACGCTGCGCAACAAGCTGGGCAACCAGCGGCTGATGGGTATGTCGCTGGACACCGGCGGGCACCTCACGCACGGCTTCCGGCCCAACATCTCCGGCAAGATGTTCCACCAGCGCCAGTACGGCACGGACCCCACCACCGGATTCATCGACTATGACGCGGTTGCCGCGGCGGTGCGGGAGTTCCAGCCGCTGGTGCTGGTGGCCGGCTACTCGGCGTACCCGCGCCGGGTCAACTTCGCCAAGATGCGCGAGATCGCCGACGAGGTCGGCGCGACGCTGATGGTCGACATGGCGCACTTCGCCGGACTGGTCGCCGGGAAGGTGTTCACCGGCGACGAGGACCCGGTGCCGCATGCGCACGTCACCACCACGACCACCCACAAGTCGCTGCGTGGCCCGCGCGGGGGCCTGGTGCTGGCCACCGAGGAGTACGCGCCGGCCGTCGACAAGGGCTGCCCGATGGTGCTGGGCGGTCCGCTGTCGCACGTGATGGCCGCCAAGGCCGTCGCGCTGGCGGAGGCCCGGCAGCCGGCGTTCCGGCAGTACGCCCAGGCCGTCGCCGACAACGCCCAGGCGCTCGCGGACGGGTTCGTCAAACGGGATGCCGGTCTGGTCACCGGCGGCACCGACAACCACCTGGTGCTGCTCGACGTGACGTCGTTCGGGCTGACCGGCCGCCAGGCGGAGTCGGCGCTGCTGGACTCGGGCATCGTTACCAACCGCAACGCGATCCCGGCCGACCCCAACGGTGCGTGGTACACCAGCGGCATCCGGTTCGGATCGCCCGCGTTGACGACCCGCGGATTCGGCGCCGACGAGTTCGACCGGGTGGCCGAGCTGGTTGTCGAGGTGCTCGGCAACACCACGCCCGCCGCGGGGCCCAGCGGGCCGTCCAAGGCGAAGTATTCGCTGGCCGAGGGCACCGCCGAGCGGGTCCGTGCAGCCGCAGCCGAGCTGCTCGAGGCCAACCCGCTCTATCCCGGCCTCACGCTGTAGAGCCGCCGAACTGGCATTCCGGCAGGCCCGCTCTCGTGATTTGTCTGCCGGAATGCCATTTCGGCGGGTCGACTGCCGTTTCGGCGGGACACGGCGTGGGGTTTTACGATTTCCACAGAATTGGGTTACTGTAACCGCATGGCACAGAAACCTGTCGCTAATGCGTTGACACTCGAGCTCGAGCCGGTCGTGCTGCAGGAACTGCGGCGCCACCTGGACACCGAGGACATCTGGTACGCGCACGACTACGTGCCGTTCGACCAGGGGCAGAACTTCGCGTTCCTGGGCGGGCAGGACTGGGATCCCACCCTGGTGACGCTGCCCAAGCACGTCACCGACGCGCTGGAGATCCTGCTGATCACCAAGGACAACCTGGCCGGTTACCACCGCGAGTTGGTCGAGCACTTCATCCTGGAGGACAAGTGGGGCCGCTGGCTCGGGCGTTGGACCGCCGAGGAGCACCTGCACGCCATCGCGGTGCGCAACTACCTCGTCGTCACCCGTGAGGTCGATCCGACCGCCAACGAGGACGTCCGCGTCGAGCACGTGATGAAGGGCTATCGCGCCGACTCGTACAGCCAGATCGAGACGCTGGCCTTCATGGCGTTCTACGAGCGCGCGCACGCGGTGTTCTGCCGCAACCTGGCGGCCCAGATCACCGAACCGGTGCTGGCGGCCCTGGTGGGGCGGATCGCCAAGGACGAGGAGCGCCACGAGGAGTTCTTCGCCAACCTGATCTCGCACTGCCTGACCTACAGCCGCGACGAGACCGTCGAGGCGATCGCGCGCCGTGCGGCCGAGCTCAACGTGGTCGGCGGGGACATCGACGCCTACGCCGACAAGCTGGCCACCGTCGCCGAAGCGGGCATCTTCGACGAGGACGCGCTGCGCGTGGTGATCGCCGATCGCATCGCCGCCTGGGGGCTCTCCGACGAGCCCCAGCTGCGGCAGTTCACGAGCTCGTAACCCGCGCGCCGTCCAGTCCCGGCGCGCCTGTCAGGCGCAAACGTCGCACCCGGAGTAGCGTCGGCTGCGATGGCTAGCGACATGCTCTGCTGTCCGGGCGGTCCAGATCGATTCGATCGGAGGGGACCGGCCCCGGTCCTGAGGCCGCCGTGTGTCCACCGAGATCGATTCGTGTGGGGCCGCATGAACGTGAACGCCTCGAGGAGCGCTCTGTGACTGATTCGCAGGATCGGCCGGGCCGTCAATCGGACGAGTGTCGGACCTACGTGCTCGACACCTCAGTGTTGTTGTCCGACCCGTGGGCCATCATGAGGTTCGCCGAACACGACGTCGTGGTCCCGTTGGTGGTGATCAGTGAGCTGGAAGCCAAGCGGCACCACCACGAGTTGGGCTGGTTCGCTCGGCAGGCACTGCGGTTGTTCGACGACCTGCGGCTCAAACACGGGCGGCTCGATCAACCGATCCCGGTCGGCGAGCAGGGCGGGTCCCTGCACGTCGAGCTCAACCACAGCGATCCTGCGGTGTTGCCCGCCGGGTTCCGGACCGACACCAACGATGCGCGCATTCTGACCTGCGCGGCCAATCTCGCCGCCGAAGGCAAGCGAGTCACGTTGGTGAGCAAGGACATTCCGCTTCGGGTCAAGGCCGGCGCGGTCGGCCTGGCCGCCGACGAATACCACGCCCAGGACGTCGTCACCTCGGGCTGGACCGGCATGGCCGAACTCGAGGTGCCCAGCGAGGACATCGACGCGATGTTCGCCGACGGCGACATCGACCTGGAAGCCGCTCGGGATCTGCCGTGCCACACCGGAATCCGGTTGCTCGGCAGCAGTTCTCACGCCCTGGGCCGGGTCAACGCCGACAAGCGCGTGCAGCTGGTGCGCGGTGACCGCGAGGCGTTCGGGCTGCGTGGCCGCTCCGCCGAGCAGCGGGTCGCGCTGGACCTGCTGCTGGACGAGTCGGTCGGCATCGTGTCGCTGGGCGGCAAGGCCGGTACCGGCAAGTCGGCACTCGCGCTGTGCGCCGGCCTGGAGGCCGTGCTGGAGCGGCGCACGCAGCGCAAGGTCGTGGTGTTCCGCCCGCTGTATGCGGTCGGCGGGCAGGACCTGGGCTACCTGCCCGGCAGCGAGAGCGACAAGATGGGCCCCTGGGCGCAGGCGGTGTTCGACACCCTCGAGGGGTTGGCCAGCCCGGCGGTGCTCGAGGAGGTCCTGTCCCGCGGCATGCTCGAGGTGCTGCCGCTCACGCACATCCGCGGCCGGTCGCTGCACGACTCGTTCGTGATCGTCGATGAGGCGCAATCGCTGGAGCGCAACGTGCTGCTGACCGTGTTGTCCCGGCTGGGGGCCGGGTCGCGGGTGGTGCTCACCCATGACGTGGCCCAGCGCGACAACCTGCGCGTCGGCCGGCACGACGGCGTCGCGGCGGTGATCGAGAAGCTGAAGGGGCACCCGCTGTTCGCGCACATCACGCTGCTGCGCAGCGAGCGCTCGCCGATTGCCGCGCTGGTCACCGAGATGCTCGAGGAGATCAGCCCCGGCGCCCTGCCCTGAGTGGCGATTTCGGCGTGAATATCGCCGGTGACGGGCGGCGATATTCACGCCGAAATCACTGGGCGGCGGCCGTTGTGTCGGCGCTCGCCGTGACACTGCCTGGTGCGCCCGCCGCCGGTGCCGACACCGTGGACTGCATGCGGGTCAAGTGCGTGGCGTTGACGTTCGACGACGGTCCGGGTCCACACACCGACCGACTGCTGCGGATCCTGAGCGCCCACGGCGCCCGCGCGACGTTCTTCCTCATCGGTGACAAGGTGGCGGGCGACCCCGCCGCCGCTGCGCGGATCAGCGGCGCCGGCATGGAGATCGGCAACCACTCGTGGAGCCACCCGGACCTGACTGCGATCCCCGCGGGGGATATCGCGGCCCAGCTCAGCATGGCGGGAGATGCGATCGAGGCCGCGACGGGCCGGCGGCCGACGCTGATGCGTGCGCCGTTCGGGAAGGCCGACGACGCGGTCCTCGCCGAGGCCGCCCGGCAGGGCCTGGCCGGAATCGACTGGGACGTGGTGCCGTTCGACTGGCTCAACGGCGCCGACATCGCCGCGACCCGGGCCGCGCTGATGGAGCAGATCAGGCCGAACTCGGTGGTGCTGCTGCACGACACCTTCGGCTCGACGGTCGACGTGGTCGAGCAGGTCCTGCCGGTGCTGCAGGCCGACGGCTACCATCCGGTGACCGTCAGCGAGATGTTGAGACCGAATCCGCCCGGCTAGCGAATTCGGCGATATTCACGCCGAAATCGCTCAATGGCGGCGGTGTGTCTCCACCAGGTACCACCCCGCCATCGCGGCGCCCGACATGCTCAGGACGCGGTCGGCGCCCCCACCACGCCGGCCCGTCGACAGGTCGAGCAGAGCCGCCAGCCCGAGCATGACGAAACCGGTCCGAAGGGCGGGTTGACTGGTCCCCGTGGTGACCAGCGCAGCAGGGACGGCCGTCGGGGCAAGATCCTGGTACACGAGCGCCGGGCCTCCTGATCTCGAGTCGGGCCATCGACTCGACAGCAGGCCGCGCTCAGCCCGCAGACGAATCGGGGTGATTCCCCAATTGTGTTGCGGTCTCAGCGATTCGTCAGGCGTTTCGCAGAACTTTCCGGGCCGGACGGCTCAGCTTCGCGCGTCCTTCACCTTCGCCATGGCCAGCACGTCGAGCCGCTTGTCCAGCTCCTCCTCGGAGAGCTTGTCACCGATCAGGCCGCGGTCGACGACCGTCTGCCGGATCGTCTTGCGCTCCTTGAGGGCCTCCTTGGCGACCTTGGCGGCCTCTTCGTAGCCGATCGCCGAGTTCAGCGGCGTGACGATCGACGGCGAGGACTCCGCGAGCTCGCGCAGGTGCGCATCGTTGGCGACCAGGCCGTCGATGCACTTGGTGGCGAACAGCTTCGACACGTTGGACAGCAGCGTGAACGACTCCAGCACATTGCGGGCCATCATCGGGATGTAGACGTTGAGCTCAAAGGCGCCCGACAGGCCGCCGACCGTGACGGCGGCGTCGTTGCCGATGACCTGCGCGGCCACCTGGGTGACCGCCTCCGGGATGACCGGGTTGACCTTGCCGGGCATGATCGAGCTGCCCGGCTGCAGGTCGGGCAGCTGCAACTCGCCCAGGCCGGTCAGCGGGCCCGACCCCATCCAGCGGATGTCGTTGGCGATCTTCGTCAGCGAGGCGGCGATGGTCTTCAGCGCGCCCGAGGCCTCGACCAGGCCGTCGCGGGCCGCCTGGGCTTCGAAGGAATCGACCGCGGTGCGCAGTTCGGCGATGCCGGTCTGGTCGACGAGCACCTCGACGACCTTGGCGCCGAAACCGTCGGGCGCGTTGAGGCCGGTGCCGACGGCGGTGCCGCCGATGGCGAGCTCACCGAGGCGGGGAAGCGTTGCCTTGACCCGCTCGATGCCGGCCTGGACCTGACGGGCGTACCCGCCGAACTCCTGGCCCAGCGTGACCGGGACGGCGTCCATCAGGTGCGTGCGCCCCGACTTGACCGTCGTGCGCCACTGCCGCGCCTTGGTCTCGAGCGACTCGTGCAGTACTTCCAGCGCCGGGATGAGGTGGCGCACCGCGGCTTCGGTGGCCGCGATGTGCGTGGCGGTCGGGAACGTGTCGTTGGAGCTCTGCGACATGTTCACGTCGTCGTTGGGGTGTACGACGACAGGCGGGGTCGCTGAGGCGCAGATCGAGGCGATGACCTCGTTGGTGTTCATGTTCGAGCTGGTGCCCGAGCCGGTCTGGAACACGTCGATCGGGAACTGGTCGTCGTGCAGTCCGTCGGCGATCTCCCCGGCCGCCGCGACGATCGCGTCGGCCTTCTCCGGCGCCAACAGCCCCAGATCCTTGTTGACCTGTGCACAGGCGCCCTTGAGCAGGCCCAGCGCGCGGATCTGGGTGCGTTCGAGGCCGCGACCCGAGATCGGGAAGTTCTCCACCGCACGCTGGGTCTGTGCGCGCCAGAGAGCCTTCGCCGGCACCCGGACTTCGCCCATGGTGTCGTGCTCGATACGGAATTCGCCGTCGACAACACTGTCGGTCATCTGTTCCCTTTGCGTCTCGGTGTTACGGAAGTGGGTAGGCCGCGGTCATGTCGCCGGTGAAATCCACCGCGGAGTATTCGTTGAGCTTGGACAGCCGGTGGTAGGCCTCGATCATCCGGACCGTCCCGGACTTGGAGCGCATCACCATCGAATGGGTGGTGCAGCCGCCGCCGAAGAAACGCACACCCTTGAGCAGATCACCGTCGGTGACACCGGTGGCGCAGAAGAAGACGTTCTCCCCGGACACCAGGTCCTTGGTGGTCAGCACCCGGCTCAGGTCGTGGCCGCGGTCGATGGCGCGCTGCCGTTCGTCGTCATCGGTCGGGGCCAGGGTGGCCTGGATCTCGCCGCCCATGCAGCGGATGGCCGCGGCGGTGATGATGCCCTCCGGCGTGCCGCCGATGCCGACCAGCAGATCGGTGCCCGAGTCCGGCCGGCAGGCGCTGATCGCACCGGCGACATCGCCGTCGGAGATCAGCCGGATGCGGGCGCCAGAGGCCCGCACGTCGTCGATCAGCTGGGCGTGGCGCGGACGGTCCAGGATGCACACGGTGATGTCGGAGACCGAGGCCTTGCGCACCTTGGCGATCCGCTGGATGTTGGCGGCGATCGGCGAGGTGATGTCGATGAAGTCGGCGACGTCGGGTCCGCCGGCGATCTTGTTCATGTAGAACACCGCCGACGGGTCGAACATCGCACCGCGTTCGGCGACGGCGAGCACCGAGATCGCGTTGGGCATGCCCTTGCTCATCAGGGTGGTGCCGTCGATCGGGTCGACGGCGAAGTCGCATTCCGGCCCGTCGCCGTTGCCGACCTCTTCGCCGTTGTACAGCATCGGCGCGTTGTCCTTCTCGCCTTCGCCGATCACGACGACCCCGCGCATCGACACCGAGTTCACCAGCTCGCGCATCGCGTCGACGGCGGCTCCGTCGCCGCCCTCCTTGTCGCCCCGGCCGACCCAGCGGCCGGCGGCCATCGATCCCGCCTCGGTCACCCGCACGAGTTCGAGGGCGAGGTTGCGGTCCGGGGCTTCACGACGCGAGGGGCTCATGCGCAGATTGTCCCATTGGCGGGTCGCGGTCCGGGAACTGGGATACTGGCGGGCATGACGACGCCGCCCGAGCCGGGCCAGCAGGTCGCCGGGCAGCCCGGTGTGGATCCCGAGACCGCAGGCCATGAGGCCGCCACCGGCACGGATGCCGAACTCGAGAGCTATGCAGTTCCGGGCCCCCGGGCGCAGAAGTCCCGGCTGCTGCAGGACGGCCGCGACATGTTCTGGTCGATGGCGCCGCTGGTGGCGGCATGCGTGGTGCTCGCCGGGGTGCTGGGCATGTGTTCGTTCGCGCCCACCGGTCCCGGGCCGGGTCCCGCCCCCGACCACGACGCGCGCTCGGCGCTGCAGGCCGACGCCGACACCCTGGGTATCCCGATCCGGGTGCCGCAGCTGCCGGAGGGCTGGCGGTCCAACTCCAACAGCCGACGGGGAATCGAGGACGGTCGCACCGACCCGGCAACGGGCCAACGGGTCCGGGCCGTGGTCTCCACGATCGGCTACCTCGCACCCAGCGGCATGTATCTGAGCCTGACGCAGAGCGATGCCGACGAACAGCAACTCGTGGCGTCGTTCGGATCCGACCTGGTCCCGACCGGCACCCAGGACGTCGACGGTGTCACCTGGGTCGTCTATGAGGGCGGTGAACGCGACGGCCGGCCGGCCGAGCCGGTGTGGACCGCCCAGATCCGGGGTCCGACCGGCCCGGTTCAACTCGCGCTGACCGGTGCCGGGGGTACGGATGAGTACCGTACGCTGGCGGCGGCGACGCAGAGTCAGTCGCCACTGACCCCGAGGTAACGCACCGCCGACGGACGGAGACGCCAGTGACAGACCCGAAATCGACCGGCGCCGGCCAGTCGGCCCCGGTGTCCGATCTGACCGGATGGGTCGCCGCGCCGTTCACGGCGGCCGGTCTCACCTACGACGTCTACCGCAAGGGCGAGGGCCCGGGCGTGGTGCTCATCCCGGAGATGCCGGGCCTGCACCCGGGGGTGCTCGCGCTGGGCAACCACCTGGTGGACAACGGCTTCACGGTGGCGGCGCCGTCGCTGTTCGGCACCCCGGGCGCACCCGCGCTCGGTCCCGGCGCGATGGTCGCGCTGACCCGCGGATGCGTCGCCAAGGAGTTCGCGGCGTTTGCGACCAACGCCGACCGCCCGGTCGCCCACTACCTGCGTGCACTGGCCCGTGACCTCGACGAGAAGACGCCCGGGAAGGGTGTGGGCGTGATCGGGCAGTGCTTCACCGGCGGGTTCGCGCTGGCCGCCGCGGTCGACGACAGCGTGCTGGCCCCGGTGATGAGCCAGCCGTCGTTGCCGTTGCCGCTGACGCCCAAGCAGCGCCGCGACCCCGGGCTCTCCGACGCGGAGTTGCGGGTGATCGAGAAGCGCGCCGCCGACGAGGGATTGTGCGTGATGGGCCTGCGGTTCAGCGAGGACGCGATGGTCCCGCGGGACCGGTTCGTCACGCTGAAGAACCGGCTGGGCGATGCGTTCGAGGTCATCGAGATCAACTCGAAGAAGGGCAACGAGGACGGTATCGGGCGCATGGCGCACTCGGTGCTGACCGACCAGATCCGCGAGGTCGACGGGCACCCGGCCTACGAGGCGCGCAAACGCGTCGTCGAGTTCCTCAAGTCCCGGCTGGCGTAGCGTCAGACTCGGATTCGGGCGCGGGCTCGGGCTCGGGTGGGGAAGCGGGCTTCTTGGGGCCGGGCAGTATCCGGCGCCACCACGGCACCGCCCGCTCCGCCGCGTCGTCGGCCCGCTCCTCCTTGGTCCCGGTGACGGCCTCCAGCGGCGTTCCCTTGTAGACGGCCAGGTACACGCTGATGGTCGTCACGATGATGATCATCAGAACGGGGCCGAGCACGATGCCGACGAACCCGAACATCTGCAGCCCGGCGAACACCGACACCAGCATCAGCGCGGGGTGCAGGTGGGCGTTCTTGGGCACCAGGAACGGCCGCAGGGCGTTGTCGATGTTGGTGACCACCAAAAGGTGGAACACCACCACGAACACGCCACCGGCCACGTTGCCGAAGATCGCCATCCCGATGCCCAGCGGGATCGTCAGGATGCCGCCGCCCAGTGGGATGAACGACAGCGCGGTCAGGAAGATGACGAACATGAAGAAGCCGTCGTGCAGGCCCGCGATGTAGAGCGAGAGGGCGCTGGCGGTGCCCTGGCACACCGCGATGATCAACTGACCCTTCACGGTCGCGGACACCATCGCGCCGACCTTGGCGAGGTAGATGTCGGCCACCTCGTCACCCAGCGGGTTCAGCTCTCGGAACAGGCCGGTTACCTTGTCGCCGTTCGTCAGCAGCGCGACGAACACGTACAGAAAGATGATCGCCCCCGTCACCGTGGCGACGATGCCGCCGACCGAGTCGCGGGCGAAACCGAGCGCCAACTCGCCGGCGTTCTGGCCGATCTTGATGGCCGCGGTGCGCACCGAGTCGGGGGTCAGGGTGATGTCGATGAACGGGACCCGCGACAGCGCCTCGTTGGACGAGTCCAGCAGGCGCTGGGCCAGCGCGGTGAAGTCGGTCTCCTCCACCCACTGGCTGATGCTGGCCACCATCTGGCTGATCTGCAGGACCGCCAGGAAGATGACCAGTCCGACCGGCAGCGCGACCGTCGCGATCGCGGCCAGCAACGTCACGGTGGCCGACAGGCCCGCGTTCATCCTGGTGCGCAGCCGCCGGTACATCGGCGAGAACAGATAAGCCAGCACGGCAGCCATCGCCATCAGCACCACGTACTGCCGCAGGAAGTAGGCGCCGAACGCCAGCGCGACGATGGTCAGTACGGCCAGCACGCGCTTCTGGGTGAGGGTGAAGCCGTCCGTCATGTGCGCCTCCCGGCCCTCCCTTTAGCTGCCGAGCGTCACCCTATCCCGTGTCGGGGGCGCCGGACGGTTATCGCACGGCCTGTCGATCGCGTTGCCCGGTGACGAACCGCATCGCCATCCGGTTCATCAGCCCGGGGGCCAGCCGGGCGAACCACCACTGGGCTTGGGCCACAGCCGGTTTGACCACAATGGCCTTGTTGCGCTCGACCGCGCGCAGCGTGTCGCGGGCCAGCCGGTCCGCGTCGTAGGCCTTGCCCCCCTGGTTCTGCAGGAAGTAGTCGCGGCCGACGAACCCGCCGACCGCCCCCTTGTCCAGGATCGGGGTCTCCACCGCGGCCGGGCACACCACCGTCACACCGACCCCGCGGGGTACCGCCTCCGACCGCAACGCCATCGACAGGCCCACCACGGCGTGCTTGGTCGCCACGTAGCTGGTCACCTGGCCGGCGGCGGTGAGACCGGCCATCGACGCGGTGTTGACGATGTGGCCGTGGCCCTGGCGCAGCATCTGCGGGTAGGCCGCAGCCACCCCGTGAACGACGCCACGCAGGTTGACGTCGATGATCGCGTTCCACTGGTCGAGGGTCAGCAACTCGGTGTCGCCGCCCCAGACGATCCCGGCGTTGTTGAACATCAGGTCCAGTCGGCCGGCCCGTTCGACCACGCCGTCCACGGCGGCCTGCACCGCGCCGGCGTCGGTGACGTCCAGGCGTGCCGCCGTGGCCCGGGAACTCAGCGATGACGCCGTCTGGTTCGCCGCGTCACCGTCGATGTCGGTGCACAGCACCTGCGCGCCGGCCAGGTCGAGGGCGCGGCACAGCGCCGCGCCGATGCCCGACCCCGCGCCGGTGACGATTGCGGTTTTCGCTCCTCGCGTGCGCGCCTCCGTTTTTGCTCCTCGCGTGCGCGCCTCCGTTTATGCTCCTCGCGTGCGCGCCTCCGTTTATGCTCCTCGCGTGCGCGCCTCCGTTTATGCTCCTCGCGTGCGCGCCTCCGTTTATGCTCCTCGCGTGCGCGCCTCCGTTTATGCTCCTCGCGTGCGCGCCTCCGTTTTTGCTCCTCGCGTGCGCACCGCCGTTTCTGCTCCTCGCGTGCGCGCCGCAGACTTGCCGGCGAAGCCGCCCGGACTCACGCCTGCTCCACCAGCCTCATCACGTGACCCATCACGTCGGGGTAGCGCTTCAGATGCGCGCCGCCGTTGATGTCGAGCACCTCGCCGGTCAACCACGACGAACCCGGAGCGCACAGGTAGACAACCGCATTCGCGATGTCCTCCGGGGTGCCTGCGCGGCCAAGCGCGGTGTTGTCGACGTAGTCCTCGACCACCCCCGGCACCGACGCGGCCGCCGCGGTCAGCGGGGTGTGCACGAACCCCGGCGCCACCGCGTTGACCCGGATGCCGCGCGGCCCCATCTCCAGCGCGGCGACCTGGGTGAGCATCGACAGGCCGGCCTTGGCCGCGCAGTAGGCGCTCATTCCCGCCGCGGGCTGCCGCCCGTTCAGCGAACTGATCTGCACCAGCGAGCCGCCGTCGCGCAGGTGCCGGCCCGCGTGTTTGGCGACGATGAACGCGCCGTTGAGGCAGACGTCGATGACGGCGCGGAAATCCTCTGCGGGCATCTCGGTGATCAGTCCGACGTTGCTGAAACCGGCACAGTTCACCGCGATGTCGAGCGGTCCCAGCCGGTCGAACAGGCTTGCCACCGAGTCCTCGTCGGTGACGTCCACCGTCGCCGCACTGTGCGGCGTGCCCAGCTCGGCGGCGCGGATCTGCGCCGCGTCGCCGTTGAGGTCGGCGATGACGATCCGGCATCCCTCGGCGGCCAGGGCCTGCGCGGTGGCCCACCCGATGCCGGATGCGCCGCCGATGACGACCGCGGTCCGCTCGATACCGTTGCTCATCCCGTAGGCCCTTCGACTGTGAAGTGGAACGTGTTCCAACCTCACATCCAGGCGGCGAAAGCGCAATAGCCGGGGCCGAACACCCGGTGGCAGACTCGATCCGTGACCGAGCCGAAGATGTCCGGGTCGATCTTCGTCGCCGTGCCGCCCGATGAGCTCTACGTATTGGTGTCCGACGTGACCCGGATGGGCCAGTGGAGCCCGATCTGCCGGGCGTGCTGGTGGGACGACGGGGCCGGCCCGACGGTCGGCGCATGGTTCACCGGTCGCAACGAGATCCCGGGGCGCACGTGGGAGACCCGCAGCCAGGTCGTCGCCGCCGACCCCGGCCGTGCGTTCGCCTGGGAGGTCAACGACGGCTGGGTGTTCTGGGGCTACGAGTTCGAGGCTCAGCAGGGCGGCACCCGCCTCACCGAGAACTGGGAGTTCCTGCCCAAGGGGCTGGCCGGGTTCCGCGAGGTGTTCGGTGCCGCTGCCGACGCAGAGATCGAGAAGCGCCGCGCCGCCGCCGAAACCGGCATCCCCGCCACCTTGGCGGCGATCAAGAAGACGGCCGAATCCGGCTGACCGGTCGCGCGGGCACAGGAAATTCGTCGCGACTTCGCAGTGTCGACTTGGCCAAGCTCTGGCGACAGCCGGTGTCGGGGGTGAAGACTCGGGGCATGACCAACGACGCGAATTCCGGGTTCCCCTTGCACCTCGACCGCTACCACCTGCCGGCGCCGGAGTGGAACTTCCCGAACGCGACCGTCAACACGTACGCGCAGGAATCCACGCCGGACTTCCCGCCGGTGCGGCAGGCGCCTACGGGTTCGCCGAACATCCTGCTGGTGCTGCTCGACGACGTCGGGTTCGGCTGGCCCAGTGTCAACGGCGGCCTGGTGCGGATGCCGACGGCCGAGCGGCTGCACCAGAAAGGCCTGTTCTACAACCAGTTCCACACCACCGCGCTGTGCTCGCCGACCCGTGCGGCGCTGTTGACCGGCCGCAACCACCATTCGGTGGCCACCGGCGTCATCCAGGAGATGGCCACCGGCTTCCCCGGTTACTGCGGCATCATCCCGAAGAGCTGCGCCACCATGGGCGAGCTGCTCAAGCAGGCGGGCTACACGTGCGCATGGTGGGGCAAGAACCACAACGTGCCGGACAACCAGACCAGCCCGGCGGGGCCGTTCGACAACTGGCCGACCAACCAGGGATTCGACTACTTCTACGGGTTCATCGGCGGCGAGACCGACCAGTTCTATCCGTCGCTGGTGCGAAACACCACGCCGGTCGAACCGCCGGCCCGGCCCGAGGACGGCTACCAGCTGACCCGCGACCTGGCCGACGAGGCGATCGCATGGATCCGCTCCCAGAAGACCATCGCCCCGGACCGCCCGTTCTTCGGGTACTTCTCCACCGGCGCTGCGCACGCGCCGCACCAGCCGCCGCTGGACTGGCGCGGCCGCAACGCGGGCCGGTTCGACATGGGCTGGGACGAGTACCGCCGCATCGTGCACCAGAACCAGCTGGACATGGGCATCATCCCGCCCGGGACACAGCTGACCGAGCGTCCCGAGCAGATCCCGTCCTGGGACAGCCAGTCGGCGGAACTCCAGGCGCTGTGCGCCCGGCAGGCCGAGAACTACGCTGATTTCCTGGAGCACACCGACTACGAGATCGGCCGCGTCGTCGACGCGATCGAGCAGATCGGCGAGCTGGACAACACGATCGTCATCTACATCCTCGGCGACAACGGCTCGTCGGCCGAGGGCTCCCTGGTCGGCACCCCCAACGAGCTAATGAACCTCAACGGAATGCTGCCCACGCTCGAGGACTCGATGCGGTTCATGGACCGCTGGGGTCTGCCGGGCACCTCGCCGCACTACGCGGTGGGCTGGGCCCACGCCGGCGACACCCCGTTCCAGTGGACCAAGCAGATCGCCTCGCACTTCGGCGGCACCCGCAACTCGATGGTGGTGTCCTGGCCACAGCGGATCACCGACCACGGCGCGGTGCGCTCGCAGTTCCATCACGTCATCGACGTGCTGCCGACGCTGCTCGAGGTGATCGGGATCCGCGAACCCGCCGAGGTCAACGGCTACGCCCAGCGTCCGATCGAGGGGGTCAGCCTGGCGTACTCGTTCGCCGACGGCGCCGCGAAGAGCCGCCACGACAAACAGTACTTCGAGATGCTGGGCAACCGGGCGATGTACCACGACGGCTGGATGGCCAGCTGCCGGCACGGCCGGCTGCCGTGGGAGACGTCGGGCACCTTCGCCTTCGACACCGACACCTGGGAGCTTTACAACATCGCCGAAGACTTCAGCCAGTCCGTCGACCTCGCCGACTCCGAACCGGCGAAACTGCGTGAGCTGCAGGACATGTTCATGGCCGAGGCGGCCAAGTACAACGTGCTGCCGCTCGACGACCGGTTCGCCGAGCGGATGGACATCACGCTACGGCCCAACTTCTTCACCGGACGCAAGCAGATCACCTTCTATCCCGGCATGGTGCGGCTGCCCGAGGGCTCGGCGCCCAAGATGATCGGTGTCCCGCACACCATCACCATCCCGGTGCAGATCCCCGAGGGCGGGGCCGAAGGCGTGCTGGCCGCCCTCGGCGGCGACGCGGCCGGCTTCGCGGTCTTCCTGTGGGAGGGCAAGGTGCGCTACCACTACAACTTCTTCGGGCTGGAACGCTACGACGCCACCGCAGAATCGCCGTTGACACCGGGTGCGCACACGATCGTCGTCGACTTCGCCCCCGACGCCCCGCAGCCGGGCAGTCCGGCGAGCGTGACCGTGTCCGTCGACGGGCAACAGGTGGCGCAGACCAGGATCGCCCGGCAGGTGCCGCAACGCTGCGGAACCGAGTCCTTCGACGTCGGCATGGACTGCGTGTCACCGGTGTGTGATGACTACGCCGGGCAGGCGCCGTTCCCGTTCACCGGGACCATCGACTCGGTCGCCTTCACCTTCGGCGACTTCGACGAACCCACCGGGATGCAGCGGCTGGAAATGGCGACCAAGCTCGACTGACCCGACGGGTTGAGGAGGTAAAGGAGGTAGGCGTGGGGGTCGCGCAAGCGGCGAAGTCGCTGGGCCGGCCCCGGTTCCGTGACGTCGTCTCCGGCCTGGTGACCGGCCTGTTCTCGATCCCCGAGGGCATGGCCTATGCCAGCATCGGCGGATTCAACCCGGTGGCCGGGCTCTACTCGGGCATCGTGTCCACCATCGTCGGCTCCGTACTGGCCCGCACCGTGTTGATGGTCACGACGCTGACCAGTGCGCTGGCGCTGTCGTCGCGCAGCGTGCTCAACGACGCCGGACTGGACCCCGCCGATCCGGCCAACGTCGCCGCGCTGGCCGTCATGGTCGGTGCGGTGATGTTGATTTTCGGCCTGCTCAAGTTCGGTTCGATCATGAACTTCGTGTCCAACGCGGTGATGACGGGGTTCACCACGGGCATCGCGTTGCAGATCATCGCCGGGGTGATCAAGGACGCCACGGGCTACAGTCCCACCAGCCACAACACCATCGGCAAGTTCATCGATGCGTTCACCCACATCGGATCCTGGCAACTCACAGCGTGTCTGGTCGCACTGGCCACGGTGGCGGTGTGGGCGGTGTTCCACTTCATCAAGCCGCTGGAGGCGTTCGCCACGCTGATCGCCCTTCTCGTCGTCACGATCGGGGTCGTGCTGCTGAACATCGACGTCGAGACGGTCGGAGACATCGCGTCGATCCCGAACGCGTTGCCCCCGTTCGTGGTTCCGAACCTCAACGCGATGCCGAACCTGATCGTCGGCGCATTTGCGGTGGCGCTGGTCGGGCTCGCGCAGGCGGCGGGCATCTCGGCGGCCGTGCCCAACCCGGACAAGAGCCGGCCGAGCACGTCGGGTGATTTCGTGGCCCAGGGTGCGGCGAATCTGGCCGGTGGAGTCTTCGGCGCGCTGCCCACCGGTGGATCGCTGTCGCGCACCGGTGTCGCGGTGTCGGCGGGAGCGCAGACCCGGTGGGCGGGGATATTCGCCGGGATCTGGCTGGCGGGACTGGTTCTGGTCGTCGGGTCGCTGGCCGAGGTGATCCCGATGCCGGTGATCGGCGGCTTGATCCTGGTGATCGGCGCCGAGCTGGTCGCGGGGCGATGGGCCGACATCACGCTGGTGCTGCGGACCGCCCCGATGTCGACGGTTGCGATGCTGGTGACCTTGCTGGCCACCACCCAGCTCCCGCTGCACACCGCCATCCTGATCGGTGCGATCACATCCCTGGTGCTCTTCTGCGTGACGGCCTCCAAGGCGGCACGACTGGTCCGGCTGACCCCGACCGGCGACGGTGGCTGGATGACCGGGCCGGTCCCCCAGCAGGTCGACAGCAAGGCGGTGACCGTCCTGAACTACTCCGGTGTCGGTCTGTTCGCCGAGGTGCCCCGCATCGACGAGGACTGGCCCAGGGTCACCGATTCGACGAACGCGGTCGTGGTGCTGGGGTTGCGAACGCTGCCCGACGTGCCGTCGTCCAAGGTGATCAAGGCACTGCGGCGGTGGGCCGACGACCTGCACGACCACGGCGGACGGTTGATCCTGGCCGGTGCCAGCCCGGCCACCGTCAAGGTGTTCGAGGCCGGCGGCCTGACCGACGTGGTCGGGATCGACGGCATCATCCCGGCGACCGACCGGGTGTTCGGGGCCGTCGAAGAGGCGGTGCGGCGGGGCGAGGAATGGATCGCTAACGCCTGACACAGCGAAAGCCGATGTGGCTCATGCCCGTATCGACGGCCTGCGGTCGTCGGGCCGCGGGCCGGTAGCGCATGCAGTAGCTGTCCGCGCACAGGAACGATCCGCCCTTGACCACCCTGCGGGGAACCTTGAACTGCGGCTGCGCCGGGTCGTAGCTGTGCTCGGCGCAGCCGGATCCGGACGTGTGATCGCCGACGTACCAGTCGACGGTCCACTCCCAGGCGTTGCCGGCCATGTCGTAGAGGCCATAGCCGTTGGCCGGAAAACTGCCGACGGGCGCGGTCTGCCCGTAGCCGGTGTCCGGCAGGTAGGGGAACTCGCCGTGCCAGTAGTTCGCCAGCCGCTGACCGGTTCGTTCCGGCTCGTCACCCCAGGTGTAGACGGCGTGCGGCAGGCCGCCGCGCGCCGCCACCTCCCACTCGTTCTCGGTGGGCAGCGCCAGCCCCGCCCAGTCGGCGTAGGCCTGCGCGTCCTCGAACGCGACGTGCACCACCGGGTGGTTCTCCCGGTTGCGCAGCGACGAGCGCGGCCCGCGCGGATGGTTCCAGCAGGCGCCCGGCGTCCACGTCCACCACTGGCTGAGGTGGCGCAGATCCACCGGGCCCGGGGTTCGGTGGAACACCATCGAGCCCGGCTGCAGGTTCTCCACCGGCGCACCGGGGTAGTCGTCCGGGTTCAGCGGTCGTTCGGCGACGGTGACATAGCCGGTGGCGGAGACGAACTCGGCGAACCGGGCGTTGGTCACCTGATAGCGCTGAATCCAGAACCCGTCGACGTCGATCGCGCGGGCCGGGGCTTCCTCCGGGTAGTGATCGTCGGAACCCAGCACCGCGGTCTGCGCCGGGATCCAGACCAGGTCCTGCTCGGTGTCAGCGCTCACGCGAAAACGGTGGTCCAGTCGGACTTCATGCTGACAACCGTCCAGCCGTACTTCTGCGCGTACTCCAGCGACTGCTCGGCACCCGCCGTGTAGTCGAACTCGCGCTCGGCGTCGTCGTGCAACACCAACAGGCGCAGCGCCGGACCGCCGTGCGCTCCGGTGTAGCACAGCATCGGTACGTCGCCATTACTGTTCCCGGCGGCCAGGATGGGCCGCCGGCCGATCCGGTTCCAGATCCGGATCGGCTTCTCCGGGCCGTCGTCGAGGACGTCCAGCGTGTCACCGATGATCACGTGGCCGCTGCCATCGGACTCGCTGTAGGACATGCCGTTCGAGCTTCCGATGACACGTTCGGGCGGAACGCCGTAGCTGGGCCCGGTGATGGATCGCATGAAGTCCCGCCCGCCTCCGGACGCGATGTAGTTGGTGAAGCCGTTGTCCGTCAGGAAGTGCAACAGCTCGACCATCGGCACGTAGGTGCACTCCAGGTAGGACCGCTTGAGGGTCGGATGGGTTGCCTCGGCGAAAAAGGCGTTCACCCGATCGGCGAACTGCTCGGTGCTCATGTTCGCGTGCGCGGCACCGATGCCCGCCGTGAGCTCCTTCAGTCGCGAGTCGTCGCCCTGGTAGTGCATCGTGACGGCCTCGCCGATCCAGCCCAGCTGGCCGGAAACCGCTGCCTTGTAGGGCTGCTTGTCCGCCAGCGACGGGTCTGTCGCGGCCTGCTCGGCGAACCGGCGCACCAGGAAGTCCAGCTGGATGTAGGCGGGTTTCTCCACCCACAGCGTGCCGTCGTTGTCGAAAACGGCGATGCGATCGTCCGGCGCCACGTAGTTCGGCCCGCCCTCGGTGGTGACCCGCCCCACGAAGTCGACGATCGCCGCCCTCGTCGGTCCGTCGGTCCAGGAATCCAAGACCGCCAAATTCATCTCCCATCGCTTCGCTCGCCCACAGGTCAGCCGCCCATCTTCTCGAGGAACTCGTGCAGCTTCTCCACCGCGTTGGTGATGGTGAAGGACGCCGGCTCACGCCGCGGCGGGAACTCCTTGAAGGTGTCCAGGAATTGCGTCACCAGGGCGTTGGCCATGAACGCGATGTAGTCGTGCTCGAAGAACCAATCCCAGTAGGTGTTCGACGTGACGTCGGCCCGTTCGAAGGGGTCGGTGCGCAGGTTGAACAGCTTGGGAGCCCGCAGCGGGGTGAACGGTTCGAACCAGATCTGCAGCGTGCCCTCGCAGCGCTGCTCCATGAACACGACCTTCCAGTTCTCGATCCGGACGCCGAGCACGTCGCAGTCGTCGGAGAAGTAAATCATCCCGCGCCGCGGGCTCTTGTCCACTTCGCCGGTCAGGTACGGCAGGAGGTCGTAGCCGTCGATGTGAACCTTGTAGGTCTTGTCGCCGGCCCCATACCCGCCCTTGAGCTTCTCGACGACATCGGGCTGGCCCGCTGCGGCCAGGAAGGTGGGCAGCCAATCATGATGCTGCACAATCTCGTTGGACACCACCCCGGCCTCGATCCGGCCGGGCCAGCGGATCATCTCCGGCACCCGGAAGGCGCCCTCCCAGTTGGTGTTCTTCTCGCTGCGGAACGGCGTGGTGGCGCCGTCGGGCCAGGTGTTGGCGTGCGGGCCGTTGTCGGTCGAATAGACGACGATGGTGTCGTCGGCGATGCCGAGTTCGTCCAGCGCGTCGAGCAACTGGCCCACGTTCTTGTCGTGGTCGACCATGGTGTCGTGGTAGCCCGACTGCCAGCGGCCGGCCTGGCCGACGCTCTCGGGCTTGGTGTGCGTCCGGAAGTGCATGTGGGTGGTGTTCATCCACACGAAGAACGGGGTCTCTGCTTCCGCCTGGCGCTTGATGAAATCAACTGCCGCCCCGGTGGTCTCGTCGTCGACGGTTTCCATCCGCTTCTTGGTCAACGGGCCGGTGTCCTCGATGCGCTGCTTGCCGACCGGACCGAAACGCTCGTCGACCTCGTCGGACTCCTCGTCGGTGGCCCACGAATGCACGACACCGCGGGGGAGCAGCGCCCGGCGTAGCTTCGGTGCCTCCTCCTCGGTCGGGTAGTCCGGGTGCTCGGGCTCCTCCTCGGCGTTGAGGTGGTAGAGGTTGCCGAAGAACTCGTCGAACCCGTGCGCGGTGGGCAGGTATTTGTTCAGGTCGCCGAGGTGGTTCTTGCCGAACTGGCCGGTGGCGTAACCCAGTGGCTTGAGCAGCGAGGCGATCGTCGGATCGTCCGGGGACATTCCGACGTCGACACCGGGCATGCCGACCTTCGACAGCCCGGTGCGGTACACGCTCTGGCCGGTGATGAACGAGGAACGGCCCGCGGTGCAGCTCTGCTCGCCGTAGGAGTCGGTGAAGCGCATGCCCTCGGCGGCGATGCGGTCGATGTTGGGGGTGCGGTAGCCCATCAGGCCGTCGCTGTAGCAGCTCAGATTGGTGATTCCGATGTCGTCGCCCCAGATCACCAGGATGTTGGGCTTTCCGTTCGGCATGGACCCTCACTTTCGACTCTTCCGACCCCTTAGGACCCTATGCGCCCCGCCGGTCACAGTCGATGAACCCGGTGGGGTTTCTCAGGCAACATTCACGCGGACGTCGACCAGCGCTGACCTCCGGTGCTTCGGTGGAAATCCGGGTTGGCCCGGTTGCCAGGTTCTCGGCAGATACCGCCGACGCATTCCCTTTCGCCGCGGAGGGGAGCACCCTGTTAGGTAGACGCTGGTGGCGGGACAGCGGGAAAGGTGGCAACGATGTCTGACCGCAATCTGGACAACATCTGGAACGTCGAGGTCAGGTTCGACGAGGACGACGTCCACACCCGCGCGACGGCGCGGGTGCAGTTCGGCGACGGCGAGAGCCTGACCGCTGTGGGCGACGCCTACCGCAATCCACGCGACGACAGTCAGCCGATGGTGGGCGAGGAGATCGCAGCCGCCCGGGCCGTCATCGCGCTGGGCAGCGAGCTGCTGCAGGTCGCGGCGAAGCGGATCGAACAGGCGACGCATCAGCCGGTTCACCTCGGTCGCTGAGCGCACCGTGGCGCTTGCCGTGTGCCTGCTCTTCGACCGGGAATCCGAGCGGGCGGTGCGGGCGCTGTGGGACCGTCTCGAGGAACGGGGAGTGGCCAGCCTGCGTTCGCATACCCATGGCCGGCACGTCCCGCATGTCTCGTATGCGGTGCTGCGTAGCTGGGACCTCAGCCAGGTGACGGCAGCGCTCGACGGGCTCGGTGACGGCGGCGCGGTCGAGCTCAGCTTCGACGGCATCGGGCTGTTCCGGCGCGGCCGCGCCTGGCTGGCCCCCGGTGTGGGTGTCGCCTTTGCGGCCCGCCAACGGCGCGTCGTCGAGGCTGTGACCGCGGTGGGCGCCGAGCTGCACAAGCACTACCGGCCTGGCGTTTGGCTGCCGCACTGTTCGCTGGCGCCGCGCGCGACGCTTGCTCAGCTACCGGCGGTGGCCGCCACGGCGTTCGACGTGTTGCCGCTGCGGACGCGTCTGGACCATGCGGCGCTGGTCGACAGCGCCACCGGCGAAATCCAGACGCTCTCGAGTGTGCCGTGAGAGGCCCGCCGCGCCGGCCTCGGCCGGGCCGCTACTCGCGGACCAGCATGGCGTGCGCTTCCCTCTCCTCGTCGATGTAGTGCTCGCCCGCCACCGTCACGGTGACGTGGTCGACGGCGACACCGGACAACTCGAACCCGGCCGCGTACTCCCGGCTGACCGGGTCGCCGGAATCCCTGCCGACGGCGAGCCCTTCACCGGCGAGGGCGAACTTGCCCGGCTGGGTCTTCAGCGTTCCGGATCCGACGGCGGTACCGTCCACCGACAGCTGCAGCGTGCCGTGCGCGACGCCGGGCGGATCCTCGCCGTCCTTGGTGAACTCCGCCACCACCGAATGCTGTCCCGGCGACAGCGGTGCCGACGAGGACACCAGCGTCTCGTCGATGCCGAGGAAGTTGTAGCAGTAGTGCAGCGTGCCGTCCTTGAGGAACAGCGAATGCCCGCCGAAGCGGCTGCCCTGGGCCATCAGCACACCGGAGGCCGCGGCGTCGGTGATCTCCACCTCGGCGCGGATCGTGTAGTCGCGGTTGCGGATGTTGGGGGCCACGCCCTCGGGGACGTCGGCGGTGTCCGGGTAGTAGGTGAATTCGGTGCGTCCCGTGATCGCGGAGGGTCGCTCGTCGGTGAGCCGTTCGACCGGGCTGCGGTCGTCGAGCGGAAAGACGCTGTTGCGGCCGGCGATGGCGAACCACATCCCGACCATCTCGGCGACCTTCTGCGGGTTCTGCGCTGCCACGTCATGCATTTCGGCGCGGTCGGTGGCCGTGTGGTAGAGCTCCCACACGTCGCTGCCGAAGTTGCCCACCCCGGACAGCGCGCCGTGCCGGGCCACGATCTTCCAGCCGTCGTGATAGAGCGCCCGGGTGCCCAGCATCTCGTAGTACTGGGTCCGGCGGTTGCTCTCCGCGCCGGCGTCGGTGACGCTGTAACCCATCGGCACGCCCTGAATCGGGTACTGGGTGATGCCGTCGATCGCGTCCGGCGGGGTGACGCCGAGCCACTCGTAGATCGTCGGCACGATGTCGACGGCGTGGTGGTACTGGTCGCGGAACTGGCCGGCCACCGATCTCATGTGGCTGGGCCAGGTCAGGATCAGCGGATCGGCGATCCCGCCCTCCAGGGTGAACCGCTTGAACATCTTGTACGGCGTGTTGAACGCCACCGCCCAGCCGGTCGGGTAGTGGCTGTAGGTGTCCTGGCCGCCGAGCTGGTCGAGCTTGGCCAGGTTCTCGGCCAGATCGTCGGGCCAGCCGTTGAAGAACTTGTTCTCGTTGACCGAGCCGTTGGGGCTGCCCTCGCCGCTGGCGCCGTTGTCGGAGACCACGACGATGATCGTGTTGTCCAGCTGGCCGGACTGCTCGAGGTAGTCGACGAGCCGACCCAGTTCGTAGTCGGTGTAGCTGGAGAACCCGGCGTACACCTCGGCCATCCGGGCGAACAGCTTCTTCTCGTCGTCGTTCAGTTCGTCCCACGGGCGCACCAGGTCACCCTCGACGACGACCTCCGGGGCGGGCCACGGGTTGATCGGCGCCATCTCGGTATTCGAAGGAACCACGCCGAGCTGCTTCATCCGCTCCAGCGTCTTCTCCCGGTAGACCTCGTAGCCCTCGTCGAAGACGCCCTTGTACTTCTCGATCCACTCGTCGGGGGCGTGGTGTGGTGCGTGGTTGGCGCCGAAGGCCAGGTACATCAGCCACGGCTTGTCCGGGTTGACCTGCTTGCCGTCCTGGATGAACTCGATCGACTTGTCGATCAGGTCCTTGGACAGGTGGTAGCCGTACTCGGGCAGATAGGGCTGCTCGGTGGCGTGGTTGTCGTGCACCAGGTCGGGGTACCACTGGTTGCACTCGCCGCCGAGGAAGCCGTAATAGCGCTCGAACCCGCGGCCCAGCGGCCAGGTCCGCCGCGATCCGCCCATGTTGGATTCGTTTTCCGGGGTCAGGTGCCACTTGCCGACGCAGTAGGTGCCGTAACCCTGCTCGAGCAGCACCTCGGCGATGGTGCCCGATTCGCGGGGGATGACGGCGGACTGGCCGGGATAGCCCGAGGCGCCCTCGACGATGCAGGCCATGCCGTTGGTGTGGGCGTTGCGTCCGGTCAACAGGCTCGACCTGGTCGGTGAGCACAGCGCGGTGGTGTGCCAATTGCTGTACCGCAGGCCGAGTTCGGCGATCCGGTTCAGCGTCGGCATCTCGATCAGGCCGCCGAAGGTGTCCCAGGCCGCGATGCCGGTGTCGTCCCAGACGACGTAGAGCACGTTGGGCGCGCCCTTCTCGGCTCGCGGTGGTTGGAACGGCGTCCAGTCCGGGACCGAGTCCCGCACGTCCATGTTGATGATCCCGTTGAATTGCTTGGCCATTCTCAACTCCCTCATCGCGTATCTGTCGGCCCCGTCAAGACCCTACCCAGGTAGGGCGCGCGGTACATCGGTTGTCGATGCGCCATGGCAGACGTCGGGGATTCAGGCCGACCGGCGCCGAGTGTGTGCTCATTGCGAAATTGCGGCGAACTTTTCGCAGTGAGTTCACGCTCGGCGGGGGCCGATCTCGGGCGGGGTCGTGGCGTGTGAGCATCTGTCACGGGATACCTGTCCGATGCCAAATGTGCTGCGTCGACAATGAATTCGAGAGATCGACCGGGTGGCCGAGCTCGGCCGTGCGGACGTCAGCCCTTCTGCGGGACCGGAGCAGCGGCCTGCGCGACGGGCTCGGCCGACTCGGCCTTCATCCGGTCGAACAGATCGACGTAGTAGGGCAGGCAGTGCTCCAGCGCCTCTTCGGTGGTGAACCGCGGCCGGTAGCCGAGGTCACGCTGGGCCTTGGCGATGGAGAAGTGGTTGTCGAGGTAGAGCCGTTCCACGGCAAGCGGTTCCAGCAACGGCCGGGGCAGGCCGAACCGGAAATGCAGGAATTGCCAGACGGTCATCACGAGCCACGCCAGCCGGCCGGGCACGCGGAACGTCGGCCACGGCTGGCCGCAGGCCTCGACCACCGGGCGGGAGAACTCGAACATGTTGATCGGCTCGCCGTCGTTGATGAAGTACGCCTGGCCCGGCGCCGTTCCACCCGGCACCAGGTGCTGGGCGGCCAGGATGAAACCGTGCACCAGGTTGTGCACGTAGGAGTTGTCCAGCTTGACGTTCCTGCTTCCCACCAGCACCTTGACGTGGCCGGCCAGCACGCTCTCGAACACCTTGCGGAACATCGTCTGATCGCCCCGGCCCCAGATCCCGCTGGGCCGGATCGAGCACGTCAGCATGCCCGAGATCCCGTTCTGCGCGAGCACGAACCTCTCGGCGACCACCTTGGTCTCGGTGTAGAGATCGTTGAACCGCTGCGTGTAGGGCAGCGTCTCGTCGCCGCCCGAGATGCGCCGCCCGCCCATCACCACGCTGTTCGACGCGGTGTAGACGAACCGCCCCACGCCGGCGCGTTGGGCGGCGTGCACCAGGTTCTCGGTGCCGGTCACGTTCACCGCGAAGCTGCGCCGGCGGTACTCGTCGGTGACCGACGCGCCACCCATCAGATCGATGATCGCCGCGGTGTGGAAGACGGTGTCGATCCCGTCGACGGCTCGAGCGACATCGTCGACGTCGGTGACGTCGCCCTGGAGCACGTCGAGGCACGGGTGTGTGGGCAGGGGTGACGGAACGCGATCCAACGACCGGACCTGCAGGCCACGGTCGAGCAGTTCGGTCACCAGATTGGCCCCGACGAACCCGGAGCCGCCCGTCACCAGGATCCGGCCGAGTTCGGTCGTCAGTGCAACGTCGCCCATGGGGGCAGAGTAACTGAAACGTGTTCCAATTTCGATGCCGGGCCCGATGGAGCTTGCGTACTCAACTACTTTCCGGGTCGCCGGAGGCCAGTGTGTCGGCCACCCGCCGGCGTGCCCCGGCCAGGTGTTCCTCGCACCGTTTAGCCAGTTCCTCACCCCTTTCCCAGAGCTTGAGGGAGGTGTCGAGGTCGAGTCCGCCGTGTTCGAGGCGCTGCACCACCTCGATCAACTCATCACGGGCCTCTTCGTAGCCGAGTTGACTAATGGGCTTCATTTTTCACCCTCGCTGATCGCTGTGACGGCACCGTCGGACACCCGCACCCGTAGGCGTGTTCCAGCGGGTGCGTCCGCAACGGATTGCAGGACGTGCGGTGATCCCGACTCGGGCAGCGTCTGCACCACCGCGTACCCGCGCGCCAGCGTCGCCGCCGGCCCCAGCGTGGCCAACCGTGCCGACAGATGCCCGACCCGTTCGGATTCGGCACCCAGCAGGCGGGTGATGTCACGGCGGACGGTCCGGCGCGCCCGCTCGATCTCCTCGGCCCGTGCGTCGAGGGCGTCGAACGGCCGGGCCAGCACCGGGCGGCTGCGGAGCTGCGTGACGGTGTGCTGCTCCCGGTTGACCCAGTTGCGCAGCGCGCGGGCGCTGCGCCGGCGCAGGTCGGCCACCAGCGCCTGCTCGGCCGCGGCGTCCGGCACGATCCGTTTGGCGGCGTCGGTCGGGGTCGCCGCGCGCAGGTCGGCGACCAGGTCGCACAGCGGGTTGTCGGGTTCGTGGCCGATCGCGCTGACCACCGGTGTCGTGCAGCGGGCGATCTCGCGGCACAAGGTCTCATCGGAGAACGGCAACAGATCCTCGACGCTGCCGCCGCCGCGGGCCAGCACGATGACGTCCACGCCCGGGTCGCCGTCCAGCGCGCGCAGCGCCTCGACGATCTGGGGCACCGCGTTGGGGCCCTGGACGATCGTGTTGCGCACCGCGAATCGCACCGCGGGCCAGCGGCCGGTGGCCACCGCGATGATGTCGTGCTCGGCCGCCGAGGCGCGCCCGGTGATCAGGCCGATGGTGTCGGGCAGGAACGGCGGCGGGCGCTTCAGGCGGGGGTCGAACAGGCCCTCGGCGTCGAGCAGCCTGCGCAGTCGCTCGATGCGGGCCAGCAGCTCGCCGATGCCCACCGCCCTGATCTCGCTGACCCGCAGCGAGAAGGTGCCGCGCCCGGTGTAGAAGCTGGGCTTGCCGAAGACGATCACCTGGGTGCCGTCGGTCATCTTTACCGGGGCGTTGACCACCAGGTCGCGCGGGCAGGTCAGCGACAGCGACATGTCGGCCGCGGGGTCGCGCAGCGTGATGAACGCGGTGTTGGAGTTCGGCCGCAGGGTCAGCTGCGCGATCTGGCCCTCCACCCAGACCGCGCCGAGTTTGTCGATCCATCCGGCAACCCGGATCGCGACGCCGCGGACCGGAAACGGGTTCTCCGGTGACTGCCCCGGCGCGGGATCGGTCACTTCGCCGACGCGCGGGTGATCCTGTTGGCCAGCAGGGTCTGGAACGGTGCCCGCGCCCTGGTGCTCTCCTCGTAGGCGAGCAGGGCCTCCAGGTCGGCCACCCGCAGCGCGGTCAGCCGGGCACGCAACTGGGCGAGCGTCAACGTCTCGTAGTCCAGCTCGGCGACGATCTCCGGGGCCGCGGCGTCGGGGGTGGTCGGGGTCGCGCCCACCGGAGTGTTGTTGTTCGGCTCGGGGTCACCGCTGAACAGGGCGAAGCGACCCTCGGTCAGGCGCTCACCGTCGCGGATCGTCAACTCCAGCACGTCGGCGGCGTCGTCGGAGGGGAGGTCTTCGTCGAACGTGGCCCACTCGGGTTGCTCGTCCTTGGGCGGGAAGATCGATTCCAGTGTCTCGTCACCCTTGATCACCAGCACGGCGACGTCCTGCTGCACCTTCATCACCAGGTGCGCGAGCTGGCTGGCGATCGTCATCGGGTACATAAGGATGGTCTGGGGCAGCTTGCGGGTCTCCTCGACGGCGGTCACCGCCACACCCACGAGCAGCCGGATCCCATACGGTGCAGTTCCCATCGCCCTAGCCTACGGCTGGGCGGGGCGGGGGGTCGGTCAGTACCCTTGGAGCCATGCCGCCGACAGTCAACATGGGGATTCCGGGCGCCAGTCACACGGCCCTGGGCCCGGGGGCCGGCGATGTGACCGGCAAGCGGGTGCTGCTCGCCGAACCGCGCGGTTACTGCGCCGGGGTCGATCGCGCGGTGGAGACCGTCGAACGGGCGCTCGAGAAGCACGGCGCACCGGTGTACGTGCGCCACGAGATCGTGCACAACCGCCATGTGGTCGAGACGCTGGCCAAGGCCGGTGCGATCTTCGTCGACGAGACCGACGAGGTGCCCGAGGGGGCGATCGTGGTGTTCTCCGCGCACGGGGTGGCGCCCACGGTGCACACGTCCGCCGCCGAGCGGGACCTCAAGGTCATCGACGCGACGTGCCCGTTGGTGACCAAGGTGCACAACGAGGCCAAACGCTTCGCCCGCGACGACTACGACATCCTGCTGATCGGCCACGAGGGCCATGAGGAGGTGATCGGCACCGCCGGCGAGGCGCCCGATCACGTTCAACTGGTCGACGGACCGGATTCCGTCGACGACGTCGTCGTGCGCGACGAGGACAAGGTCATCTGGCTGTCCCAGACCACGCTGTCGGTCGACGAGACGATGGAGACCGTGCATCGGCTGCGGGAGCGCTTCCCGAAGCTGCAGGACCCGCCGAGCGACGACATCTGCTACGCCACCCAGAACCGTCAGGTCGCGGTCAAGGCGATGGCCCCGGAGTGCGAGCTGGTGATCGTGGTCGGGTCGCGGAACTCGTCGAACTCGGTGCGCCTCGTCGAGGTCGCGCTCGGCGCCGGCTCCGATGCGGCCCATCTGGTGGATTACGCCGAAGACATCGATCCGCGGTGGCTGGACGGGGTGACCACCGTCGGTGTCACTTCCGGGGCGTCGGTTCCGGAGGTGCTCGTCCGCGGCGTGCTCGAGCGTCTCGCCGAGTTCGGCTACGGCGTCGTGCAGTCGGTCACCACTGCAAACGAGACCCTCGTGTTCGCCCTGCCCCGGGAGATCCGTCCGGCGCGCAAGTGACCGACCGCTGGCGGGTACGGTGGCCGAACGTGACAGCACTGGCCCCCGCGACCCGCAGAGTCGCCCTGGCCGTTCTCGCCTGTGCTCTCGTCCTGTCCGGTTGCAGCGCCGCCGAGGACCGTCTGATCGACACGGTGCATGCGTTCGCCGATGCGCTCAGCCGCGGCGATACGGCCGCGGCCGCCGCACTCACCTCCGATCCACCCGCGGCGAAGGAGACCCTCGACGGTCTGTTCGCCGGCCTGGGCACCGACGTGCAGTTCGACGTGGACACCGTCGAGCCCAAGGGCGGCACCGCGGCGTTCACCCTCGATGCGCACTGGACGTTCGGGCCCCAGGGGCGCAACGAGTGGACCTACGAGACCTACGGGGTGGCCACCGACGGTGGCGAGTGGTCGATCATCTGGAGTCCGGTGACCGTCGCGCCCGGGCTCGACGAGGGACCGCTGTCCTACAGCACCCTGCTGCCACGGCCCGCGGCCCGGGTGCTCGATCGCACCGGCGCGGAGTTGCTCACCCAGCACGTTGTGACACTCGTCGACATCGGGCCCGGAGTGGATGTGAATGCCGTTGCGGCACTGGTCAACCCGGTTGAGCCGACGATCACGTCCGACTCGCTGACCGCGGCGCTGGCGGCCGTCGACGATGAGCCGGTGACGGCGGTGACCCTGCGCGAAGACGACATCACGCCGATCGAGGAGCGACTCGCCGCCCTGCCCGAGGTCACCCTGCGCCCCCAGTTGAGGTTGCTGGCCACCGATCGGGCACTGACCTCGCCGACGTTGTCGGGGCTGGCCGACCTGTGGCAGCAGCACACCGACGCGGCAGCCGGCTGGGCGGTGAGCGCGCAGACCGAGTTGGGCCCGAAACAGGTGGGGGGCCGCGACCCCGAGCCCGTGGACGACATCACCGCGACCCTCGACGTCGCGATGCTCGGCGCGGCCGAAGACGCGTTGGCTCCGCTGGCCACCCCCGCGGCTCTGGTGGTCATCCAGCCGTCCACCGGTGACCTGCTGGCCGTCGCCCAGAACGACCCCGCCGATGCGCAGGGGCCGATCGCGCTCACCGGGCTGTACCCGCCGGGCTCGACGTTCAAGACGGTCACCGTGTCCGCGGCGCTGCAGACCGGTGCGGTCACCGGGGACAGCATGGTGAACTGCCCGGGCACCGAGAACATCGACGGTAGGCAGATCCCCAACGACGACGGGTTCGATCTCGGCGAGGTGCCCCTGCACACCGCGTTCGCCAGGTCGTGCAACACCACGATGGGCCGGCTCGCGGTGGACCTACCCCCCGACGGCCTGACCGACGCGGCCGCGCAACTGGGGCTCGGTGTGGACTACGTGGCGCCCGGCATGACCACCGTCACCGGTTCGGTGCCGCTCGCCGACACGCCGGCGCTGCGGGTGGAGGAAGGCATCGGCCAGGGCCGGGTGACGGCCTCGCCGTTCGGTATGGCCCTGGTCGCCGCGGCCCTGGCGCACGGTTCGGCCCCCGCGCCGGCGATCGTGGCCGGCCGGCCGGGGGTGGCCGACCGCGCCCCGGAGCCGCCGCCGGCCGGGGTGGCCGAGGCGATCAGGTCGATGATGCGGGAGACGGTCACCGACGGCACCGCCGCCCAGCTGCGCGACATCCCGGATCTGCTCGGCAAGACGGGCACCGCCGAGTTCATCGACGACCAGCACGCGCACGGCTGGTTCGTCGGCATCGACGGCGACCGCGCGATCGCGGTGTTCGTCAGCGACGCGGGCAGCTCGGTTCCCGCGGTCGAGACCGCAGGCCGGTTCCTGCGTGCCGTGCGCTAGATGTCGTATTCCCACCGGTCGGCGTCGTAGTCGCGCGGAGCGTGCCGGCGGGTGCGGTATTCGACCCGGTCGTCGGCCTCGTTGGCGCCCCGGTAGCGGACCCGGGACACCGGGTGGTGCGTGCCGTTTCCGTTTCCGCCGTGCGGTTCCATGGGTTCGTAGCCGTCGTAGCCGTCGTAGCCCTGGTAGCGGCCGCGCCGCGGGGGCGGATCCTGGCGTTCGCGGCGTTGGGCCCGCTCGCGCTCGAGGTCGAGCCGGTCGTAGGGGTTGCGGCGTTGGCCCGGCGGTGTGCCGGTCCGCGGATCCCGCGCAGCGGCGGCGCGGCGGCGGCGGGGCTCGACGGGCGGCGGCGCGTCGGCTGCTCGCGGCCGGCGCTTGCGCGGACGGTCACCGACGGGCTCGATGATCTCGGTCTCGGCGGCGCGCGACTGGCGGGTCCGGGATGCGGCGCGCTTGTCGGGCCGGGGCCGCCGTGACGCCCGTTCGGCGGGCTGAGCCCGGCGGCGTTCGTCCGGTTTGCGTCGACGGGGCCGCTCGGCGGTGACCGCCGCAGCCGCGCCCACCCCGAACAGGGCGGCGACCCTGGCCGACAGGCGAGCGCCCGGACGGCTCTTGCGGACCTCGGGCGTCGCTTGCGCCTCGCGCGTCTCCGGAGACGCAACCGCACCCCGGGCCGATGCGCCGAAGTACCAGCGGGCGAGCCCGATCAGCAAAACCGTGGCCGACGTGAAGAACATCAGCGGGAACCGCTCGATGAGCGGATAGCCGCAGTTGATCAGGACGTCCTTGATGCCCTCGATGGTGGCGCTGTGCATCAGGAAGTACGCGCCGGGCACGGCCACGAACAGGATCAGCGGTGGCTGGATCACCGCGGTGAACACGCCCGACTGCCGCACCGCCAGCACGGCCGCGAGGCATCCCATCGCGTATGCCAGGGAGAAGACGAGGGTCAGTTCGCCACCGCCGGTCCCGGCGTCGATGGCGACACCGATCGCGGAGGCGACGACAGCGATCAGCACGGCACCCCACCACGGAACGCCCGGGATGTTGGGGTGCGCAGAGCGGTGATCGGCCGGTACCACCGGCCGGGTGCGCTGTCCTGACACACGTCGACCGTACCGGCTGATGCGGCCAGACGCCGCCAGCACCGGGTGGTGTGGCGATCACATCTGGCAGACTGTGGACTCCGTGGGCCTGAATCTTGGAATCGTCGGACTACCCAACGTCGGCAAGTCGACGTTGTTCAACGCGCTGACCCGTAACGAGGTGCTGGCCGCCAACTATCCGTTCGCCACCATCGAACCCAACGAAGGTGTGGTCGCGCTGCCCGATCCCCGCCTCGACGAACTGGCGAAGATATTCGGCTCGGAGAAGGTGGTGCCAGCGCCGGTGACGTTCGTCGACATCGCCGGGATCGTCAAGGGCGCTTCGGAGGGGGCCGGGCTGGGCAACAAGTTCCTGGCCAACATCCGCGAGAGCGACGCGATCTGTCAGGTGGTGCGGGTGTTCGCCGACGACGACGTCGTGCACGTCGACGGCCGGGTCGACCCGAAGTCCGACATCGAGATCATCGAGACCGAGCTGATCCTGGCCGACATGCAGACCCTCGAGCGGGCGGTGCCGCGACTGGAGAAGGAAGCCCGAACCCACAAGGACCGCAGGCCCGTCTACGACGCCGCGGTGGCGGCCCAGCAGGTGCTCGACAGCGGCAGCACCTTGTTCTCGGCGGGCGCCGACGTGTCGCTGCTGCGCGAGCTGAACCTGTTGACGTCCAAGCCTTTCCTCTACGTGTTCAACGCCGACGAGTCCGTGCTCACCGACGCCGACCGCGTCGCCGAGTTGCGTGCACTGGTGGCGCCGGCCGATGCGGTGTTCCTGGACGCCAAGATCGAGGCCGAACTCCAGGAACTCGATGACGAGTCGGCCGCCGAACTGCTGGAGTCCATCGGCCAGACCGAGCGTGGCCTGGATGCCTTGGCGCGCGCCGGGTTTCACACGCTGAAGCTGCAGACCTATCTGACCGCCGGCCCGAAGGAGGCCCGCGCGTGGACCATCCACCAAGGCGACACCGCGCCGAAGGCGGCCGGGGTCATCCACTCCGATTTCGAGAAGGGCTTCATCAAAGCCGAGATCGTCTCCTTTGCCGACCTTCTGGCAGCCGGCTCGATGGCTGCTGCCAAGGCCGCGGGCAAGGTCCGGATGGAGGGCAAGGACTACGTGATGGCCGACGGCGACGTGGTGGAGTTCCGACACGGAGCAACAACTAAGCCGAGCAAGTAGGCGCCCCACCTGTCGGTGGTCAGTCATACGGTTCGGCTCGCCACCCAGTGAAAGGCCCGTCCTATGACCACCAAGTACCCCGTCGACAGCACCTACCATCAGTGCTGCAACACCATCGGCCGCCACACCGACCGCTGCCCCGGTCTACGCCCGGACTTCCCCGTCCCGGCCGGCGCGACCGCTGATCCGTGGGACGCCGTCTGCCTGGTCGACGGCACCGCCATGCGGTCCCTGACATGGTCGCGGCATGACACCGGCACCGTGGGTGTGGCGATTGACGGGTTCCAGCACTCCGACGATGGCCGCATCGAACGCGGGATCTCGCTGTACGACATCAAGGACCGGTCGCTGACCGCCGCGCAGGCCGTCGACCTTGCCCGCGCGCTGCTGAAAGCGGCAACCGTCCTCGACAAGCTCGACGGGAACGATACGGTGCAGCGATGACCATCGTCACCCGCGACGACATCACCCGCTACATCCACGACACCCTGCCGTGGGACGAACTGTCCGACTGGGACATCGACGCCATCGCCGACGACATGACCGCCGCGTGGCCGCTGATCGGGCAGCACCGGCCACCCGCCATCGACCCGTCTGTGACCGACGACGAGTTGTGGCTGATCGACTGCTCGATGCAGCCCGACAAGATCATCGACCGACTCATCGACGGCGACCGGTACTGGCAGATGGTGCAGGATCACCAAACCGGCTAACCCGTTCCCCGAACGTCGGCCCGTCACCCTTCCCCCTGGGTGGCGGGCCGGCTTCGTTGTGTGCAGGTCGGGAAGTGTGCCGCCCACCCGGTGATCTCAAATCGCCACCATAGTGGCGATTTGCCTGCGTCGTGGCGGACGCCCACCCGGTGATCTCAAATCGCCAGTTTACTGGCGATTTGCCTGCGTCGTGGGTGCCGCCCACGCGCGCAGGGACCGGACCGAAATACCCATACTCACGGATTCGTGAGTATGGTGCCGCCCACGCGCGCAGGGACCGGACTGGGCGCGCACGGAGTTGATCTCCGTACATGTGTGCCGCCCACACGCGCAGGGACAGGGCGCAGATCTCCATCGCCGAAAGCGCTCGGCGTCAGCCAGTCCGCAATCCGCAACGACATTGCGGCGCTGCGAGATTGTGGGGACTTAGTACCTAGTACTAAGTCGCCATCGAAGCGGCCCGACCGGTCCAAGACCAGCAAGCGCGGGCGACCATCGGCGGCTTGTCCGGGTTCGCCGTGTAGCTGCTCTCTCGGTTGGCGTTCTGGTTAGAGCCGCCCCGCTCCGTGACACTAAATCTTTTAGTGTCGACGAGCGACTTGACGATCTGGCGCACCCACGCCCTGCGACTTGCGCTTTGGTCGCGACACTAAATCTTTTAGTCTCACGACCAAACTTGATGATCGGCCCCAACCGCACCCTTCGCCGGAACCGGCTTCGCGTTCACACTAAATCTTTTAGTGTGAACGAGCGACTTGACGATCTGGCGCACCCACCAGACCATCGCATCGTTCTCGGCAACCAAACACTCAGGCGATGGGGTCAACGTTGATAATATACACGTTGACCTACGGTCATCACGACCGTCGTGGTGACTGCGGAGTTGATCTCCGTACATGACGTGCCGCCCACCGCGCGCAGGGACCGGACATACCCATAGTGGAAGTTCTTCCAGCATGGACGGTGCCGGCCACGCAAGGACGACCAGAAAACTCCTGCAGATCTGCAGGAGATTCCGCGATACCAACCCGGTAGGCAGGCCACGCAAGGACGACCAGAAAACTGTGGCAGATCTGCCACAGTTATCGGAGCGTGAACGCAAGTCTCGGGAGCAGGCCGCGAAGGCGACCGGCGCGTCCGGGCGGGCTGTTTCCCAAGCGAAAACGGAATTGCTCCGACGGGTGAGCGTGTCCTACGCCCCCTCGCGAAACTCCGCGCCCAAGGCGTTGGCGAGGTTTTTACTGAGGTCAGTAAAAACTATGGTCAAGGCAGGCCAGGATCAGGCAGGCAACGCGGGCACACCTAACAGCCTCGCCAGCCAGTGAAACTCGGCCGGCGGCCATTTCGCCCGGCACGCCGCGCACCCCGCACCGAACTCGCCCACCGACAACGCATCGACACGCAAATGCCCACCATCGTCAGCGCGCCGATACGCGAACCGGCAGCCGCAACTCGGGCACGGCATCCGCAGCGGCACGATGATCGGCGCATCACCGAGCAGCTCGACCGCCGTCAACACCCACCGCTCGATCCGGTCGCTGTAACCGTCGATCTGTTCGACATCCATCGGCCGCCAGCCGTAATCAACCAGGGCGCGCAGCCGCGCCGCCGTCGTGCCCTTGCCGTCGCGTGTCCACCCCGCCACCACGCCGTCAACCTCGGCAAGCCAATCCAGCGCGGCGACGTTGCACGGTGGCCGCGACTTCGACGCCGACCCTGACCGCGACAACGCTCCACCAGCCAACCGGGCCCGCAACCGGTCGTAAACCGGATCAGACCACCGCAGCGTGCCGTGCGACCACTCGGGCACCGGGTCGGCCAGGGCGCGCACACCGTCGGACAGCCGGCGCAGAGCCGGTGCCAGCGCACCGTCGGGGTTCGCGATCACCGTGAGTCAGAATGACACGAAACGGTACGCAAGTACCAGATTTGCGGGGTGGGTCAGGGTGTTCGTGTACGGGGGCGGGTGCAGCAGCCAAGCTCAACCTCTTGGCGCGCACACCGCCCCCGCCCTTCGCCTGCCAACAACCCCATAGTTGAAAGAGCAGGCGAAGCCTTCACACGAACGTCGCCTTCCCGCTGCGCCGTTTCGGTTTGGCCGCGACCTCCGAGCTCGTCAACGCCCACAACGCCAACGTCGCCGCCGTCACCGGGGTGATGTCCGCTTCGGAGTCCTTACGCGACCAGCCGAACCCGCTGTCCCCGATCCGGCGCTTCCGGGCCACCGACAACGCCGTGTTCAGCAGCGGCTGATCGAGGTGCCGCATCTTGGCGTCCATCACGGCGTCATAGAAGCCGCCGCACGCGGCGGCCATCTGCCGGGCCGTCGTGACCGTCACCGTCACCCCGGCCTGCTGCAGCGGGTCGATCAGGGTGTTGGCCGCGGACATGCCGTCGACCACCACGGCGCGAACCTCGTGGCGGCCGCAGATGTCCACGAACCGCTGCACACCCCAATCCGGCTGCCCGCGGCGTGACTCCACCACATCCACATACGGCAGACCGTCGGCAGTCCAGGCCGCCGACGCGATCGTCGCCACCGAACGATCCGGGCTGACGTCCAGGGCGACGGCGACATCCTTGCCCGCGTCCCGAAGATTCGCGTCGGCCACCGCCCGCCACGAATCCGCCGAAATCACCCGCTGCGTACCAACATCGGACCACATGCCCAGACGTTCCCGCCCGAAACCCTCATCGGTGGCCACGCCGCGCTCAGCCAGCACGTTGTCGTAGGTGACGCGATGACCCAGCGACGGATTCGCCGCCGCCCACGCCTCCGGATCGTCCAGATCGCAGCCGTCCGGCGCCGACCACTCAAACCACGCCGACCGGCGATCCTTGCCGTCCAAACCGCGAGCACGGAACCGGGCGAACACCGCGCCCTCCGCAGTCGACAACGGTGGGGTTCCCAACAGCCAGATCTGATGATTCGGCCGCGCACTCACCGTGTACAGAATCGCCTCCCACGCCTCATCCTGCAGAATCTGCGCCTCGTCCAGCAGCAGACAATCAGCCGAAAATCCACGAATCGCGGACTTGGATCGGGTGACGAACTTGACCTCCTGCCCAGAACGCAGCCGCAGATACTCACGCCCGTACGCGCCGGACTGCGCGACCACCTTGCGGCCCAAATCGTCGTAATTGTCGAAATACGATTTCAGCCGGCGAAACCCCAAACCCGACGTCGCCAGCTCGTGCGCGGAGTGGATGATCAACGCCTCGTTGAACAGCAGCAGACCGGCCAGAGCACGGGCCTCCGCGATCGCCCCCTTGCCGTTCTGGCGGCTACAGGACACCCCGATCTGGCGGGCGGCGAACGTGCCATCAGCGCGTTCGCCCATCGCCCCCTCGAAAACATCCTCCTGCCAAGGGTCCAACACCAAGCCGTACGCAGCGCACAACTCGGTGATGTCCTCCCAGGCGTTAGCCCGAACGCGGGGCGCGTGCCGGATTCGCGGAACCTGCACCCCGGCGGGCAGCGCGGCGCTCTGCGATTTCATCAGCCTTGCTCACCTGCTCGGTCGTCGGAATCTTCTCGATCTGCTCGAGCACATCGGCCAGCCGCGCCGACAGCGCAGCCACATCCCGGCTCGAGGAACACTCATCGAGTTCGTCTGCGAGCCGGTCCCGCAGCGCCCGCAGGCTCTCCAGACGCTCACCGGCGCGGACCACGTCGCCTAGGCCCATGTGGAACCGCCCGGGTCTATAGAGATCACAGCAAACCTGTGCCTGCTTCGTTGATGCTGGTCAAGGGGTTGCACCCCACCCGGTAGCAAACATTTGGTGTGTGTCATACGAACGTGCCCTTGCGCGGGTTGAACGGTTGGGTCATCAGGTCGGGGCCGCTAGGTTCATGCTTCGCGGATGCGGCGGTGGCTTCCTCGATGGGCACGAACCAGAGGTTCCCGCCGGCGCGGATGACGGCCCGCCATGCACCCCATTGGCTGCTGTCGTGGTCGGCGACGTGGCCGTGGTCCCACGGTGTGCGCCAGTGCTGGCAGGACCACCAGCCGGTGGACCAGCGGGCGCCGTCGGCGGTGAGGTAGCGGTCGCGCAAAACGTAGAGGTCTTTGAGTTCGGCGGCGTCGGATTCGATCACGGCGAGCAGGTGGGCGTCGTCGGGGCGTTTCGCGCGGGCCAGGTCGACGACGGATTCGGTGATGAGGGCGGCGCGGTGCAGCCGGTCGATGAGTTCGTCGGCGGTGACAGCCAGTTCGGTGTGGAGTCGTGCGCGGTCGGCCATGATCGCGGCCAGCACGCGGCGGCCGGTGAGGGTTTCGGCGACCCGGTGCTGCTGCTGGCGGTGGTTGGCGCCGACATGCGCGGCGATCGCGGCGTCGATGACGTTGGGCTTGGCGGAGTCGGCGATCAGGTGCGCGACCGTGTCGCGGGGCGGATCTTCCGGCTGAGACTGCCGCAGTTCCATCAGCTTGTGCAGTGCGGTGACTGCATCGTCGGGCAGCTCGACGGCGAACCGGTCGAAGGATTGCGCCGCCTGGATCGCGTCGAAGCCGCTGTTGTCGAACTTGAGCATTACCAGACCCTTCCGTGGCGTTCGTGCAGGGTGTCGGCGACCTGGCCGAAGGTCAGGTTGTCGGCGTTGAGGTTGCCGTGCTTGACGAGCCGGGCGAGGGCTTCTGCGGCTTTCTGTTTCGGTGGGAGTTCGGCGTGCCCGGTGCGCTGTTTGAGCTGTTCGAATTGTTCGGTGGTCATGGAGCCGACGACGGCGTCGAGCACATCACCCAACGTCGCCGCGGGCGGCTGTTCCTGATCGTCTTGGTTTGTCACTTCTAGTCCTCGGGGAGTGAAGATCTCGGGATGATCCAGCGGCCGGCGTGCTTGATACCGCCGATATGCGGGGCGAGGTTGCGGACATGGCGGTCACTCACGTCGAGCAGTCGGGCAGCTTCCGTGACATCCACGAATCCAGTGTGGCTGGGCGGCTGTTCCGGACTTCCGTTCCCGGAAGTGAGGGCGGTGTCGATCGCGGTGATCGTGGCGTCCAGCGCGGCCGTGGGTTCGTGGCGTGCGGCGACCTGGCGGCGCACCCACAGCAGCGCGGAGCGGGCCACCGCCAGATCAGCCGCCGACAACATCTAGCCGTCTTTCTCGATGCCGGCGCTGTAGGTGACGACGGTGTCGCCGACGATGACGGGAAACGGGTTGCCCCAACGGGTGGGGCGCGCGACCACGATGGTGCTGTCGGGTTTGCGCCAGCCTTTGGTGCGGCGCAGCCGGATACGTTGCGGTATCACTGTTCGTCCTCCGCTTCCTCATCGGTTCCCATCGGTTCCCACCGGTTCCGGGAACCGGGAACCGGTATCGGTTCCCGGTTCCCTCCCTTAGGGGAACCGGAACCGGAACCGTTTTCGGGAACCGGTTTGGAACCGGATTTCTGGGAACCGTTTTCGACGGCTTCGATCGCCTTCTTCGTCCCGTCTCGGACATCACGCAGCCGTTCAAGGTCGAACAGTCGGTTGATCGCGTCGAACGCGTCGGCGCGCCGGAACTTGTGCCTGTCGTTTTGGGCGGCGGCGATGATCTGTGACCGTGACGACACCGAGCCGCGATTGAACACGCTGGTCCACAGCGCCTCCATGAGCGGGGTGGTGGCCGCGTCGCCGGAACTGCTGTCGTCGTCCTGGTCGTCTTTGGGAGCGAAGAACCGCACGGTGAAGTCGGGGCCGACCGTTTCGGAGTCGTCCACGACGAATGTGCCGACGAAGGTCTTGCCGGGCAGTTTCGTCGGCTTGCCGTGTGCGCGGAGCTGCCCGGGCCGGTCCTTGGTGACGAACACGTTGGACCGGCCACGCATCCGCCGGCCGAACGGTGCGACGTTCTCCATCACGAACCGGGCGCCGTCGATCGCGTTGCCCTTGTGCACCGAGCCGTAGGCGTCGCGGCCGCGGCCCTCCACGTTCTTGGGCAGATGGTCGCACGCCAGCGTGCACGCCCTGTTCTTGAGGAACGGGGTCACCAGCAGCCGCCGGAAGTTCGCGGCGCCGTCTGCGGCCATGATGTCCGCGCCGATCAGCGACATGGCTTCGTTCACGCCGTCGAGGACGACCAGCGTGGGCCGTGATTCGATCAGCGGTCGTATCCATTCGGCGCGGGCGGGGCGGCCGGGCGCCACGAACAGCAGTCGGGAGGCGATCAGCGCCGTGTCCACGCCGAGCAGGCGTAGCCGTTCGATGGTGGAGCCGGGGTCGGATTCCTCGAAGTGGATGTAGACCACGGTGTTGCCGGCGGCCAGTTCGGCTGCGACGCATGCCAGCGCGAACCACGTTTTGCCTGATTCGGTTTCGCCGAGGATTGCGTGTTCGCGGCCGGGGTAGATCATCCGCAGGCCGTCGCTGCGGACGGCGCCGATCGACGGTTGCGGTTGGGTGATTTCGCCGAGAAGGTGCGGGCCGAGATCGAGCGGTTCCCAGGTGGTCGGCTCGGGCAGATCATCTTCCGGTCTGGAAGAGGATCTGTCGTCGTCGCCGCGGTAGTGGTCGCCGTCGTCGGGTGGCGGTTCATCGGGTCCGTGATCGTCGGGGTGGTGCCCGTTGCGGACTGCCTGATCGCGGCGGGCATCGTCGGCGATGAGTTGGAGCAGTTCGTCGGAGCGGTCAAGATCGTCAGTCACGCGATCACCGCCCCGGCACCCGTAACGGCTACCTGTTTAGAAACTAACAATTTCCGCGTTGCACGGTGCGCCGCCACCCGGCATTTGGCCGAGCAGTACCGCGCGTCGGAGCGCCGCGGCGCGAAAGCCCCTTCACACCAACCACACTCGCGCGGAACGGGTGAACTCGGATGTTCTTCTGACCGGCAGCCGTTACAGATGGTTCCCGCGGTTGGGTACGACGTGCGGCGACTGTAGAAGTCGCTGGACTTGTCGTGTCCGGCTCGGCGTGGCTGACAGCAGCGCCGGCACAGCCGGAACTCATAGCGTGAACAGAACCCACACGTCAGGTTCCCCTCGGTATCGCACCATGCTCGGCGCCATGTGAAGACGCATTCCTGGCCGCACTTGGTGCAGTAGAAGACCTGGACCGTGCGGGTCACCTGACGGCGGTGGAGTTGCCACTCAAGCCTCACTTGCTCACCGCCTTGGCAATGCGGTCGGCTGCCGCCACCAGTCCGTCAGCCAAAGCAGCGGCGCTGTCGTGCTGTTCAGTAGGGGTGTAGACCAGTCCGCACCAATTCACGTCAGCGTTGAAGTTCAGAGCCTCGGCGATGTCCGAGCACTCGCTAGCGATGCGGTTGAGCTTCGCTAGTCTGCACATCAGACGAGCGAATGTCGCAGGGGACGGGTCCGGTTTCGGGTTGCGTGGTTTCTGCGGGTACTGCTTCCCGTCGACCCCGGTCGTCTTCTGATCCCCGTCGAATGCGTCGGCGACGATCCTGGCGATGTTCTCGTCGCTGGTATCCCCTTGCTGGCGTGCCTCATCAACGACAGCATCGACAAGCTCGGACACCGGGTTACCCGCATCAGGTTCAGGTGTTCGGTTCTGAACACCTAGATCAGCGTTCACGGTGGCAACGCTCGATCCGACGACATCAGCGACGGCGCGCTGCGACATGCCCTCACCGGACAGCCAGCCGACGATCTCGCGGCGCTGATCCCGGTCGATCCGCACATGGATCTTGCAAGCGTCCGCGACATAGGCCGTCCACGACGCATACCCGAGCGCCACATGTATCTGGCCGGCCTTCGCTTCCTCGACCAAGGCGTACAGCTTCGACAGGCTCTCGCCGATGCTGTTGGTCAACAACCTGATCCGACGATCCAGGCGTTCCGCGTCAGCAGTGGACAACACCGCGTCAGCGGTGGACAGGGCTACCTCACTCATGCGACCACCCCGTCCGCCAGCCGGTGCAGTTCTTCGGCGAGCACACGGTGGTCGCCGCCGCGCCGCCACAGTCCGCGCAGCGTCTCGGCGTCGAACAACGGTGCCAATCCGGCCTCGGCTAGGCACTTCGCCGCAGCCGCAGCACCATCGAGCTGCTTATCCGACAGCGTCTCGGGTCGCCACGGCCGCCACGGATCGGACATCCGGACGTGCTCGAGAGCTTCCAGGCGCCTGGATGCGGCGCGCCGACGACGCAACCCGGTCGCGTAGTCCGCGCACTGACGGCGCCGGGCGGTATCATGCGTGTAGCCGCCTTGGTGGTGCTCGGCGGTGGTGGTGAATTCAGTGATGGTGTCGCCCAGGCCGAGCGCCTGGGCTTCATCTTTCTCAGGCATCTATGCTGCACCGCCGTTGCGGAGGATGTCGGCGACGGTCGCGATCTGCTCATCGCTCAGCGGGGGCCATTTCGCGACGAGGCCGCGGGCGTATTCGTTGAGCCCTTCGGCGGCGAGTTTCTGCCGCGCTTCGGTGAGTTCGGGGTCGTCTGGTTGGCGTTCGCCGGCGCGGATGGCGCGGGTGATCGCGCCGATCTTGCCGCGATAGTGGGCTTTGGCTTGTGTGAGAGCCATTGGCGGTGCTCCTGGGCAGGGTCGTATGACCCTCCCGTCGGAGCCGCAATTGGCAGGGAGGCGATTCCGGCTGGTAATGCGCCGCCGGTCGCTACGGTGTCAACACCGTGGTGTCGATGCTAGCAGCACAAGTGCTCGTAGCGTGACTTGCTGGTAGCCGTGTTGAGCGAACCCGTCGAGCATCCCGTTCAACCGTTTCGGACTGCACGACAGCCGTGTTCCGCACAGCCTGCACTCATACGCATGTCGGAAACCGCCCCATGGCTGATTGGCGGCCCGCCAACCGTGCTGCCGGGGGCGCCCCTTCGCGATGAGTTGTTCGTTGGTGATCCACTCGCCGTCCTCGATCCGTGTCAGGGTGTCGATCTCGGCGATCTTCCCGCGGGCGTGTTTGGGGTCGTCGCAGAAGATCCGCATCGTGGTCGGGTCGCTCATTTTGGGGTGATCTCCACGCTGGTCGGGTCGAAAGTTCTGGAGCCGCGGGCCGCTTTATGCAGTTCGACGGTCACCAGCGCGCCGATGATCGCGCGCTGACCCATCAGGGACGCATCGAGGAACGCCTGTGGTGGATCGTTGGCGGCCAGCACATCGGCCAGGGCGGCGTTGTCGGTGTCGGCGGCCATCTTCTGCTGCACCTGCCCGATCTCGATCCCCACCCGCTCCATCGCCGCGGCGTAACGGCGGCCGTCGATCAGGTCGGCGTCGTAGTCCGATTCGATCCGCTTCTTGCGGTCCCGCAGTTTGTCCAGTTCGGTGACGAGCGGAGCCGACGGGCTCTTGTCAGCTTTCATGCGGGCGGCGATCTTCTTCCCGGCGGTCCGGATACGTTCGGCGACAACAAGCGTCACGAACCCGTCGACCTGGGCGCGGGAACGGTTGACGTGACCGGCCTTGCAGCGGTATCGACCGCCGCTCCAACTGGAACACGGCTGCTTGCATACCGCGCACAGGAACAAACCCGAGCCGAGGTGTTTCCGGTCGGTGCCTTCCCGGTTGGAAGTGCGGCGGGGATCGTTGAGTCGCGCCTGGATCACGTCGAACATCTCCGCGGTCACCAGCGGCTCCCAATTGCCGGTTTCTCCGGTGGTTTGGCCTTGGTAGACGGCTCGGCCGGCGTAGCGCGGGTTGGTCAGGATGGTGCGGATTGTCGACGGGTTCCACGGTGTGCCGCGACGGGTGGCCTGGCCTTCCTCGGTGAGCAGTCGTGCGATGGATCGCAGCGACTCCCCGCTGTAGAACATCTTGAAGATGCGGCGCACCAGTTCGGCCTCGTCGGGCACCGTCTCACCTTTGGCGGTATAGCCGGTCAACCGCACACCCAGCGGTGGGCGGCCCAGTTTGGAGCGTTGTCGGGCGGCGGCGGTCTGGCGTTCGGACTTCAACCCGATCTCCATCTGCGCGACTTCGCCGAGCACACCGATGACCATCCGCCCGGATGCGGTGGTGGGGTCCATGTCGGAGCCCTTCACCAGCGAGATGATCGTGCCGCGCTGCTGGCAGGCTTCAACCAGTGCGAGGCGATCACGGGCGTTGCGGGCCAACCGATCCAGCGACCAGGACACCACCGCGTCGATCTCGCCGCCGTCGATGGCTTCGAGTAGCGCGGTGAAGGCGGGGCGGTGCTTCTTACCGGTCGCGGTGATGGAGTTGTCGGTGAACGTCGCAACTACCGGCCAGCCACGCTGTTCGGCGAGGCGGTAGCAGTCCTCTTCGTTGCGGGTGACGGTGAGTTGTTCGCCGGTGTGGTCGGCGCTGACACGGGTGTAGATCGCGGTCCGGAGTTCCTTACCCATAGCCCTATTGTTGCATGACGGTGTATCTTGGTGGAGTTCCGCTTCAACGTGTAGTTGGTGAAGCGGCGAAGTGCTCGTGGCGCACCCGTGCATTCACGCTAGAATTCTGTACATGTCGACGCTTCCGCTGGCCGAGGTGCGGGCCAATCTTTCCAAGCTCGTGGACGATGCGGTGCGCACCCACCAGCGCATTGAGGTCACCCGCCAAGGTCGTCGGGCAGCGGTGATCCTCAGCGCCGACGATTATGACTCGATAATGGAAACCCTCGCGATCCTCAGCGATCAAGAGTTGATGCGTGACGTTCGCGAAGCCGAAGCCGACGCCGAAGGTGGCGAGGTCTACACGCTCGACGAGGTGACAGAGGAGATGCGCGCCGCCGGGCGGCTGCCCCGGTGACCTATCGAATTGAGTTGACCAGAGCCGCGAAGAAGGCACTGACCGAATCCCTGCCTGAAGCGGTCGCCGTCGCTTGTTGGGAATTCATTCGAGGTCCGCTATCCGAGGATCCGTACCGCGTCGGCAAGCCTTTGCGCCACCGATTGGAGGGCAAGTACTCCGCGCGCCGCGGCGAATTCCGGTTGATCTATCAGATTTTCGATGACCGGGTGGTCGTGCGCTTCATCCACATCGCCCACCGCCGTGATGTCTATCGGTGACGTGGTCCGGTGGGGTTCGGCTTCGATGTGTGGTCGACGGTGATGTCGGCCGCTCTGCGTAGCGTTCGTGCTGTAGGCGCTATGAGTTGGGCGAGGGGTGCACAATGGTTGCCATGTCGAGCGCAGATAGTCGTCTGGATCGGATCACGGTCGATCCGGCGATCCTGCACGGCAAGCCGACGATTCGGGGAATGCGGGTATCGGTGCAGTCGGTGCTCGAACTGCTCGCCGCGGGTATGACCTTTGACGAAGTGTTGGCGGACTACCCCTACCTCGAGCGCGAAGACCTCCTGGCTGCATTGGTGTACGGTGCGGCGGCCACTGGCGGCCGGCGCAACCTCCCCTAGCAGCCATGCGTTTTGTCGTCGATGCACAGCTTCCACCGCGGCTGGTCGCGTTCTCTGTTGATCGCGGGCACGAGGCTGTGCACGTGAAAGACCTCCCCGGCGGACTAATGGTTTCCGACTCCGACATCGCGGTCCTCGCCGACACCCGACGGAGCTGTCGTCGTCACCAAGGACGTGGACTCCAGGTATGCGCACACGGCGGTAGGAAGCCCGCGGGCCGTTCTGCTCATTGCGACCGGCAACATCTCGAACGCCGGATTGCTTACCCTGCCCGGGGCAAGGACGGCATTCGGTGCAATGCCGTGGCGCCGGGCTTCACTGCTAACGAAGCCATTCGGTGGCGCCGCACTGGCCGGAATTGGGGTCCGCGGCATCGCGACGGATTCGAAGTCCGCGGGTTGGCGAGCCCGAGGACGTCGCTGCATTGGTGGCGCTCCTGATGTCGGACGAAGGGTCATGGATCAACGGCCAGGTGATCAACATCGACGGCGGAACCATTCTTCGGTGATCGACATCGATGAGCACGGGTCGATCGGAACGGTTCCGGCGGTGGGGCGGCAGCTCGTTAGCGCACCTTGAGCCTGACGATGGGGATCTGACGGCCGATGGCGGCGGTCTGGTCGCGATAGTCGGCATAGCCTGCGTAGACCCTGTCGGCGAGAGCGAACAATCTGGCCCGCTTGCCGGGATCGGTCACTTCGACCGCAAGGAACTTCTCATCGCCGAGTTCACACTGCGGCTGTGCCCTGAGGTTGTAATACCAATGCGGGTGGTTGGCGCGACCGCCGTTGGACGCAACCAGAATTGGGTCTGGACCGTCATGGAAGTAGCTGACCTGCACCTCACGCGGACGGCCCGATCTCGCGCCGGTGGTCCTCAGTGGGGCAGTGGCGTTCGCGCCCAGAATCCACGGGTACCGTCCTCTGGTTGCACGGAATAGCCAGGGGTCGATCCGGGAGCCCGGACCCAGCGCGTAAGCCTGTCCGAAACGAGTACGCGAAAACCACTCGTTGGCCCGGTAGATCACACCGCGTTTCTTGTTCGGATCGACATAATGCAGCGGCATGAGTGCGAACGTACTGTGACTCGTTGGGTGGCGAAACACTACCGCTACATGTCCGGCGGCGACGCGGTGAACCCCGCTTCCACGTCGAGTCGGTTATGGCGTGGTCGTTTCGGCGGCTTCGGCGTTGCCGATCTGCTCACCGCAACCCCATGGTGTGCGCCATCATTGACCCGTGAGTTTCGTGGTCCCGGCAGACGATTACGACCGCTTCATGGGCCGGTACGCGCGACCCCTCGCGGCGGTGTTTGCGGCGTTCGCCGGGGTCGGCGTGGGTGATCGCGTGCTCGATGTCGGCTGTGGACCGGGCGCCCTGACAGCGCATCTGCGTTCGGCCGGAGCCGAGGTCGCGGCGATCGATCCGTCACCGCCGTTCGTCGAGGCGCTCCACGAGCGCTTCCCCGATATCGACACCCGCCTGGGTACGGCGGAGGAATTGCCCTACGACGCAGCGGTATTCGACGCGGCTCTCGCGCAACTGGTGGTGCACTTCATGGCGGATCCGGTGGCCGGCCTGAGCCAGATGGCGCGAGTGACGCGGCGCGACGGTGTGGTCGCCGCATGTGTGTGGGACGGGCCGACCGGTGCCCTGGCGCCGTTCTGGGATGCGGTCCACGAGATCGATCCGGATGCCGAGGACGAAGGGTTGCTTTCCGGAGCGCACCGGGGGCACCTGTCCCGGCTGTTCGACGAGGCCGGCCTGCACTCCGTGGAAGAGACCCCGCTTGCCGTCGATGTCGTGCACCCGACCCTCGAGGAGTGGTGGGAGCCCTACACCTACGGTGTCGGTCCGGCCGGTGACTATGTCCGGCGACTCGGTGATGACGCCCGCGCCCGACTCGAAGCGGTGGCCCGGAAACGCCTGGGCAACGGACCGTTCACCGTCACCGCCACCGCGTGGGCCGCCCGGGGCACGGTGTGAGCGGTAGTCGCGGTTTGACGCGATTCCGCAGATAGAATGCGGGTCTCGGCGGTCCTATCGGGGGTAGGGATGGCACACCGGATGGTCAGATACGTCTACGCCGCGGCCGTCCCCGCCGCGATCGCCGCCGCGGGTCTGGGGCCGCTGCGCTGCGGCGTCCACGGTTGCGCGGGCGGGTCCGGTTCGACATTGCAGCTGGTGCTGGTGGGGGCCGGCGTGGGGGCGGCGATCGGCGTGATCGCGATGGCGCTGGTCGAACTCGTCGTCAACGGCCGTTACCTGCTGGCGAACAGAGCCGAGGCCAAGGCACGGCGCCTACGTGAGCAGGCCCGCCGCCCATCGCCCGAGCCGCCCGCGAGTTCGCGGCCGTGACGCCGCGAGAAATGTGCGCCGATTCCGGCCAAATCGATATCGCCTGCCGTGACCGGTCCTACCGTTCGATACAACACGTGATCGGGGGTGGTGGCGACGATGAAGGGCCGCGGTACCCAGCGCTTGGTTTCCCGTTTGTTGGCCGCTGAGCTGGTGCTTGGCCTCACCGCGATTGTCCCGGCAACCAACGCCGCGCCCGATCCCGTGCTGAACTCCATCGATCCGTTGGTGCTCCAGTCCGTCGTCGAGGCGGCCACCGAGGATCTGGCGGTTCCCGGTGCCCTGGTGCTGGTGCGCACGCCCCAGGGTGAGGTCACCGCCGCGGTCGGCACCACCGAACTCGGCGCCGCGAGCCCGCCGGCCGCTGGCACCCACTTCCGGATCGCTTCGAACACCAAGCCGATGACCGCTGCGCTGATCGTGCTGCTCGCCCAGGACGGCAGGCTGAGATTCAGTGACCCGGTGTCGGACTATGTGCCAGGTGTGCCCAACGGCGAGAACATCACCATCGCCGAGTTGTTGACGATGCGCAGCGGTCTCTACGGCTACACCGAGGACCCCGCGTTCGCCGCCGTGCTGGACGCCGACCCGGGAAAGGTGTGGACGCCACAGGAGGTGCTCGACATCGCGTTCGCGCACCCGCCGCAATTCCCGCCCGGCACCTCCTACGAGTACAACAACACCAACTACGTCCTGCTCGGTCTGATCGCCGAGCAGGTCGGCGGCCGCCCGCTGGCCGAACAGTTGCAGGCGCGGCTGTTCGGCCCCGTGGGTCTGAACCGGACCTCGTTGCCCGCCGCCGCCGACGCGTCGCTGCCCGCCCCCTATTCGCACGGCTACATGTACGGCGGAAGCTCCTACGCCCTCGTCGACGATCCGTACCCGCCCGACCTGCAGGCCGCCGCCGAAGCGGGGACATTGGCACCCCGCGACTACACCCACCAGAACCCCTCCTACGCCACCGCCGCCGGGGGAGCCATCTCGACCGCCGGCGACCTCGCGACCTGGATCAAGGCGTTGGTGTCGGGTGCGGTGTTCGACGCGGACCATCAGCAGCAGTGGCTCGACAGCCTGCGCGACGAGGATCCCGATGCGGTCGGCGGCCAGCAGTACGGCTACGGCATCTCCTATCAGCGCTTCGGTCCGAACGCCGCGATGTACTACCACGGTGGGGAGCTTCCGGGGTTCAACTCGTTCATGGGGTATGACCCGGACAACGATGTGGCACTGGTCATCTGGACGAATCTGACGCTCTCACCCGATCACCGCACGACCGCGAACGCCATGCTGCCCGCGGTACTCGACGAGATCTACACCGGACTGCACCTGACGAGCCAGACGAGGTGAAATCCACCATGCCCATCCCCGAAGTCGATCCCAGCACCGACAGCGCCGGCCTTCTGAAACGGTCGATCGGCAAGGTCGCGATGGCGCCGGCCGGCCAGTGGTATCTCCGGCACATCTCCCCGCGCATCGATCCGGTGTTGATGCGCGCCACCCGGGGCCGCGTCAGCTCGATCGGCACCTGGCCCCGGTTCCTGCTGCTGACGCACACCGGCGCCAAGTCGGGCATCGTGCGCACCACGCCGCTGATCTACTTCACCGACGCTGACCGGGTGATCCTGATCGCCTCCAACTACGGCGGAACCCGGCACCCCGCCTGGTATCACAACGTTCGGGCCAACCCCACGGTCACGCTCAGCGCGGGCGGCTTCGAGGGCCGGTTCGTCGGCGAGGAGGTCGGTGGCGCGGACTACGACCGGCTGTGGGCGCTGGCCAAACACTGGAACCCCGGCTACCCACGGTACGAGGCGTCGGCCGGGGAGCGTGCGATACCACTGCTGGCATTCACCCCGACCGACGCGGGCCGATCCGACCCGGAGGGGGACGCACTCGCCGTCACATCCCCGGTCAGAATCGCCCAGTGTGTGCAGCCGAGCCGCCCGGTCGGCAGGTCTTTGCCTGGGCGAACCACAGATTCGCGGAGATCGTCGGCGCACCGCCGGGTGACGGCAAGGACTTCCGACGGCACGCCACCACGCCGCCGGTGCCCGCGACAGCTGGACTCAGCGATAGACAGACAGCCGGCGGCGGGCGCTGCGTAGCCGGTCGAGGGGCGTCGCCGGCCGGTGCCGGCCGGGCATCGGCAGTCTGCGCTGCAGCGTGTTCGCCGCGACCAGCACCATGAGCACGACGGCCTGCCGGCCCAGGGCGCTGCGCGTGGTGCGTTGTCGCCAGGTCTGCGTGCCGGGCCGGGTGTGGCGCCCGAGCAGGAATCCGATCCAGAGCGCGGACACCAGCCCGACCATCACCGCGACCGACGTCATGACGATGAGCCTGCCGCTCCACGGTCGCGGACAGGTCACGATTGCGGCACACCTCGGTGCCCGCGGTCAGTTCAGCCGCGCGGCAACCGCAATCCGGCCGATCGAGTTTCCGCCCTTGTTGGTGAACCACAGGTACCCGTCCGCCGGGTCCGGTCCGGCCTTGATGTCGAACGGGCCGTCCACCTCGGGTGGGCCGCCGATGAGCCGAAACCCGGCGGATCCCTGCACTCCCGGTTGGTAGCGCACGATCACGTTGGCGGCGGTGTCGGCGAACCACACCGCGCCGTCCACACCGGCCCACACGCCGTCGGGTTCTCGCAATCGTCCGTCGGTGGCGTGCCGCATGCTCGCGGCCGGATCGGCCGGATCGAAGCACATGATCCCTGCTGGATCCCGGATGGTCAGCCACAGCATCCCGTCGGGGGTCTGCGTCCAGGCCCGCGGGCTGCCGGGCAGATCGCCGATCGCGACGACCGTCGAGGTGGTGGGGTTCAGTGAGCCCACGGTGTCGGTCGTGGAGTTGACCCACCACACCAGGCCGTCGGTGGTGACGAACAGTGCTGCGGGGCCTGCGATGTCGGGTGACTGGAACACCCGCAGGGTGTCGATCGGGCCGGGGGCCCGCGGATCGATCGATCCGATCGAATCGGTGCCGCGCAGCGAGAACCAGAGCCGATGGTCGGGACCGGATTTCAGCGCCACCGGTCGGCTGCCGGGCGGCAGGGGATAGGTGGTGATCGTCGATGCCGGATCCGCGGCGGCGGGGTCGATGGCGCCGAGGGCGTCCGAGCCCAGGCTGGTGAACCACACCCGCCCGTCGGAGCCGGGAAAGATGTTGGCGGGCAACTTCACTGCCCCGGACGGGTCGGCGAAGAACTCGACCGAACCGTTGCGGATGCGTCCGACGCGATGGTCGGCGATGTTGGTGAACCAGATGTCGCCGGCCGCAGCGATGATTCCCGAGGGCGCATTGAACCCGGCGTCGTTGTACACGGCGATCGCTGCCACGCCGAGATCGTAGTCGGTCGGGCCCCGGTGGGTGAGGATTCAGGAGTGACGGAAAGGGCGCCGCAGGTCTACGCTTTTTCATCGGGGAGGGGCGGGGATGAGCGACGAGGTGGCGGAGCCGGTCGGCTCGGGTCGGTTGTGGTGGCTGTGGCCGCCGAAGAACTGGTGGCTCGCGTTGTCCGCGGGCTCGATGCCGGGCACCGGTCGATGGTCGGCCGGCACGCCGAACTACGGAGCGGGCGGCAATCTGGGCGGCGCCACCCACGATGGCGGCCTCGGTAACCCCGGCGGCGGTGGATGTGGTGGTGGATGCGGCGGAGGGGGCTGAGCGCCTCAGCCCACCCGGAACTCCAGGATGGCGTCACGGCTCTGCAGCGACTCGCCGTTGAGCACGACCAGCTCGGTCGGAGACAGCCGGTAGGTGGTGCCCCCGTTATGGGCTTCGAATCCGGCCCCGAAGGGCCGTACATCGTCGAGCTCCAGGAAGGCTCCGTCGCGCAGCCGGATCCCCCGGTACCGGTACGAGCCGGAATCGTCGCACACCACCATCACCGAGCGGGCCGTACGCGCGATCGCGGCCGCCCGCTCGCCCGGATCGCAGCGGGCCTCCGAGTCGACGAAACCACGGACGTCGGTGGCGGGGCCGACGGGCGCGGGCGGTGGCTCTGCAACGGTCGGTAGGGCCGGTTTGGCGGGCGCGGCCACCCATTGCGAGACGGTATCCGGTTGTGCGGGAACCGATTGCACCTGCGTGGACGGACCACTGGAGGAGTTGACGATCAGGAAGACGATGGCCAGCGTGGCTACGGAAGCGAGCACGATCGAGAGGGCGGACGCCTTGGACGTGAGCAGGTTCCGCTGCGGGATGTCCTGCGCGGGTGGGTTGTCGGTCAAAGTCGGCATGGCTGCACTCCCTCACGCTTCCGAACGGCTGCGCTGTCCCACAGCAAACCACTTGAGCTGGGGCAATCGCGTGATATCGGTCGGCGTTTCGCTCAGTCGACGACGGCGATCTCGTCGCCGAGCCGGTACCCGTCGGTCAGTGGCAGCGAGTCACCGCTCCAGAAGGACCCCGGATCGAACCAGTTGAAGTTCTTCTCCGTGTCGAGCAGGCCCATCTCCTGGTAGGTGATGGCCACCGTCTCCGCACAGTAGGCGGTCTCCAGCCCGACCTTGGAGCGTTCGACTTTGCGCCGCTCGGCCGACTCGCGAACCTTTCTGTGCACGAAGGGAATTCCACGGGTGAAGTCGCTGACGGTGGGGAGCCGGCCGCGCATCCAGCGGCCGGTGAGGCGTGCCGCCGTGGGAAACGGCGTGCCGTCCATCCGGGCGATGACCCGCAGCATGCGATCCTCCTGCTCGCGATTGGCGGGTGGGGTCAGCTGGCGCAGCCAGCAGCGCTGGTCATAGCTGTGCACCCACCGATCGACCGCCTGGCGCAGGTCGTTGAGCTGGACCCCGCGGTGGTTGGTACCGGTCCACAGATCGATCAGCTTGTCGCCCAACTCGGCGTGCCAGATCAGCGGCGGAAGGTCGTCGATCGCGACGGTCATCCCGACGTGGTTGACCGGGCTGTTGGTCAACGACTGGATGGCGCGGTCCGGGCCCGATCGGCCGCGGAACAGCCAGACATCGCCGGTACGGGTCTCTTCCAGTGCGCGTTCCAACGACACCGTGGTTGGCTTCACCCCCGCAGCTTAGGCAGACTGGCGGGCATGCGTGGTGTCTGGAAGTGGATCGGGCTGGCGGGGGCGGCCGGCGTGGTGGCCGGTGGCGTGCTCGTCGCGCGTGACCAGCGCAGGCGCAACGCCTACACTCCGGACGACATCCGGGCCCGCCTGCACCAGCGGCTGGCCGAGGCCGACGCGGCCGGGCAGCGCTGAGTCAGCGCGCGGTGCGCACCGGGTAGAGCTCGAACGAGCCGGTGAACCCCTTCAGCTGCGCCTGACGGCCCGGCCCGACGACGATGTCGTCGCAGTCGGCCACGGCGTCGCGGACGGCGTCACTGACCAGGATCTCGCCACCGGCGGCCTGAGCGGCCACCCGCGCGGCCATCGCGACATTGCGTCCGAAGAGATCGTCGCCGCGCAGCACCGACTTGCCCACGTGGATGCCGATCCGTACGCGAATCCCGTTGGGCTGGTTGCGCAGTGAGCGCTGGATCGCCGCGCCGCAGCGCACCGCCTGCTCGGGTCTGGCGAAGGCGATCATGAATCCGTCGCCCTGGCTCTTGACCACGTAGCCCTGGTGGGCGTCGGCGAGGCGGCGCACCGCCTTGTCGTGCTTTCCGATCAGCCGCACCCACGCCCGGTCGCCGATGCGTTCGTTGAGGGCGGTGGATTCCTCGATGTCGGAGAACATGATCGCCACCCGGCCGCCGGGGGCCAGTCGTGCCAGGTCGGGCCGTTCCACCTCGGCCCAGTCCGCGAGTTCTTCGATCGAGGACCGGACGGCCGCGCCCAGCCCGTCGCGCCGCAGGATGCTGGCGGTCTGCCACACCGTCTTGACCGCCTTGGTGCTGCCGGAGACCAGCAGCTGGCGGGTGTCCAGGCGGCGCCGCAGCTCGTCGGCGTCGTTGCGGGCCGCCGTCAGCCGACGGGCGAGCACCCAGAGGGCGATCGCCTGGGCGACGACGATCGCCGCCAGCACACTTGCTCCGATCTGCGCTCCGGTCATCGGTCCAGTATTGGATGCTGAAGGCGTGATGACGGCGAAGGCCCCCTATTACGAGAGTCGTTTCCTGCGCGCCAACGACCCCGACGGCGATCGTGCGATCTGGCTGCGCGAGACATTGCTGGTCCCGACTACCGGTACACCCTGTGCCGACGTGTGGGTGATGGTGTTCGACCCGTCGGGAAACCGCGCGGTCAAACGGTCGTATCCGATCGCCGACGCCGATTTCGCCGACGACGAGTGGACCGCCCGGATAGCCGGCACCAGCCTCGACGACCGGTGCGCCAGCGGTGAGCTGGCGGGGGCCGCGCGGTGGGACCTGTCGATCACCCCGGGCGGGCAGGCGCCGGTCCGGGTACTGCCCGACCGGGCGTACCGGTCGAGGTTCCCGCCCGCCAAGACCGAGGTGCGCCATCCGCTGGCCCGGTTCGACGGCCGGCTGGAGGTCCCGGGGTTGGGTCTGGCCGTCGAGGGCTGGCTGGGCAGCGTCAACCACAACTGGGGCACCCGGCACACCGCGGCGTACGCGTACGGGCAGGTGTGCGGGTTCGACGATGCGCCCGATTCGACGCTGGAGATCGTCACGGCGCGCACCGCGATCGGTCCGCTGCTGGCACCCGGCGTGACGCTGTTCGTGCTGCGGCACCAGGAGCAGGAGTTCGCGGTGCGCGGCGTGGCCGGCAGCCTGCAGACCCACGGGCGCTACGCGCCGTTCCGGTGGACCTTCGGCGCGCGGGTGGGCGAGCAGATGATCGAGGGCGAGATCACCGCCGAGCCTGCCGAGGTGATCGGCCTGACCTACACCGACACCCACGGCGGCCTGAAGTACTGCTACAACTCCGCGCTCGCGCGCTGCCGGATGCAGGTGGCCGGAAAGGCCTTCGACCGCTCGGAGCTGGTCAGCGGGCGGGCGATGTTCGAGATCCTCACCGACCACCGGCTGGACGACGTGGCGCTGCTGGCGTGATGCCGGGTCCCAACGGGGTCAGCCGAACGCGGCGGTGACCGTCGCCATGTCGAAGTAGTCGCGCCACGCGACGATCGCGCCGTCGTGGACCTCGAAGACGCCGGCCACCGGCAGCGCCAGCTCGCGGCCGTCCTTGAACCGCATCACATCGGTGCGCTCGTTGAAGACCACCGAGTCGGTGGCGATCTGGCGGTGCACCCGGAAGTCGATCCCGTCGACCATGCTGGTGAACTCGGTGATGAACGCGCTGATCGCGGCGCGGCCGACCACCGGGTCCATCGGCATGTTGTGGTAGACGCCGTCTTCGGTGAAATAGGCGGCGAGTTCGTCGGGGTCCGGGGTGGTCCACCTGGCGCAGAATTCGGTCACCACGTCGTCGGGGGAGCGGGTCATCGTTCGATGAAACCCACCGTGGCCGGGTAAATCAAGCCCGGGCGGCCGGGCCACGCGAGCGCCTGGCTCGGCGGCCCGCTGGGTGAGGCCGGCGGGCCGCTGGCGTTGGCGTGTGAAGGTGCCTTCACGTTGGGCGGCGAACGTGAAGATAGCTTCACGGGCGGCGAGGCGGCGGCACGGGCGGCGAGGCGGCGGCACGGGCGGCGAGGCGGCGGCACGGGCGGCGAGGCGGCGGCACGGGCGGCGAGGCGGCGGCACGGGCGGCGAGGCGGCGGCACGGGCGGCCGAAACGTGGCGACTACCACCCCTCGGTGAGGACCCGGTCGAGGGTGTCGACGTAGAAGTCGGCGGCCTCGATGTCGATGCACAGCGGCGGCTTGGTCTTCAGGATGTTCTGGTGGTCGCCGGTGGGCTGGATGACGACCCCCAGGTCGAGCATCCGTTCGCAGATCGCCGAGGTCTCCGCGGCGGCGGGCTCCAGCGTCACGGGGTCGCGGATCAGCTCCACCCCGAGGTAGAGGCCGAAGCCGTGCACGGTGCCGACGATCGGGTGCCTGTCGCGCAGCCCGGTCAGCCGGGCCTTGAGGTGCCCGCCGACGTGCCGGGCGTTGGCCTGAAGACCCTCGTCGCGCAGCACGTCGAGCACGGTCATGCCGATGGCGCACGACAGCGGGCTGCCGCCGGTGGACGAGAAGAAGTACCCCTGTCCGGCGAAGGCCTCGGCCACCGCGCGGCTGGTGATCACCGCGCCGAGCGGATAGCCGTTTCCGGTGGACTTGGCGACCGAGACGATGTCGGGCACCGCGTCCTGCTGCTGGAACCCCCAGAACCAGTCGCCGAGCCTGCCGTATCCGACCTGCACCTCGTCGGAGATGGCCAGGCCGCCGCTCTCGCGCACCGCCTGGTAGACCTGCCGCAGGTAGCCGTCGGGCAGCGCCATGCCGCCCGCGTTGCCGTAGACGCTCTCGCAGATGAACCCGGCCGGTGCCCGGCCCTCGGCGACGAGTCCCGCGATGGTGGCGACAGCGTCCCGGGCGTAGCGGAACGCCTCGTCCTCGCGGTACTTCCCGCGGAAGCTGTTGGGCGATTCGACGGTGTGCACCCAGCCCGGCCGGGTGGCGAGGGCGTTCGGGTTGTCCGCGGTCGACGTCGACACCGCGTCGGTGCCGTAGGTCCAGCCGTGGTACGCCTCGCGGACCGCGACGACGTCGCGGCGCCCGGTCGCCGCGGTCGCCAGCCGGATCGCCAGATCGCTTGCCTCCGAACCGGAATTGACCAGGAACACGGTGTCCAGTGGATCGGGCAGCAGGCCGGCCAGCCGCTCGCTGAACTCGACGACGGCCGCGTAGTTGAAGCGGGAGTTGGTGTTGAGCCTGCGCAGCTGATGCGCAGCGGTGTCGGCGATCCGGGGATGCGCGTGGCCGAGCACGGTGACGTTGTTGACCATGTCCAGGTAGCAGCGTCCCGCGGTGGACATCAGGAAGTGGCGCCGGCCGCGTTCGATCTGCGGTGGCGTGCGGTAGTAGAACTCCTGCACCGCAGCGAAACTGGCGTCGCGCCGCGACAGCAGATCGCCGGTGTCGCCGTGCTCGAGCGGCGCCAGCCCGAACAGGGGTCGTGGGTCACGGGTGCGCGCCGACCATCCGGGCCACAACTCGGCCGAGGTGAACGGCGGGGCCGCCGCGGCCCCCGCCGGACGCACGCCGACGTCCACCCGACCCGTGCAGCGCGCCACCGGCCGGCCGGCTTGCACCGTCCCGGTCGCCGCCGCGGTGACGCCGGTGAGGCTGAGCTCGAACTGTTCGCCGCGCAACGTGACCCGGCCGTCGTCGGCGGTGTCGACGGTGCCGTCCCACGGCGCGCTCAACGTCGTGTCGGTGGCCGACCACGCGCTGATCCCGGTGGCCACGACAGCGGGGGAGTCCTGGCTCAGCCGCGGTGCCCGGCTCAGCCGGGCCTCGCCGTAGCGGGTGACGACGAGGGCCGCTCCGCCGTCGAGCAAAGCCCGGGCCGCCCGGTCCTCGACGTCGTCGGGCAGCGCCCCGGACGGGTCGAAGGCCTCGTCATAGACATCGGAGACGGTCGACAGTTCGAGCGTGACGACGCCGGCCGGATCCACCGCCATCAACGGTGCGCGCACCGCGACCGCGCCGGTGGGCGCGGCCAGCCCGAGGTCGGAGCCGATGACCGCGGTCATCACGTCCAGCGGAACCGAGGTGGCGATCTCGAACATCCGCAGCTCGGCGTCGGACTGCTCGGTGATGTAGTCGTTGTCGGGATCCAGCACCGCCTGCTGGGCACCGCTGACGATCAGCACCGCCGTCCGCAGGACCAGCAGCGGCCACACGGCGTCGGCCTCGGCCGCCGACAGCGGCCGTACCGCATGAAACGCGCGGATCGTCGGCAACACCGAGGTCGGTTGCGCACCAACGTGTCCGAGCACCGAGGAGGCGGTGATCGCCAGTTCGGACACCGCCCAGGTGTGGCACAGGTCGCCGAAGTCGATCACCCCGTCGGGGCGTGGGCATCCGCCGTCGTGAGAGACCACCACGTTGGCATCGGTCAGGTCGATGTGCGCCGCCTGGCGCGGCAGCGCGGCATCCAACGGCGCGATCCGTGACCAGGCCTCGCGGGCCGCCGTCAGCAGTCGCCCGCGAAGCTCCGGGTCGGGCACGTATGCACCGAGCTCGTCGATGACCGCCATCCCGAAACGCAGGTCCCACTGCAGAATCCGGTCCAGGCCGGGGTGGCTGAAGTCCCGCAGTGCGCGGCTGACCCGGCCGGCCACCTCGCCCAGACCGGCCGCCGCGGCCGGGGGCAGATAACCCGCGCCGACCAGCGTGCCGCCGTCGAGATACCTCAACAACCGCACGTAGGCGGTCCCGTCCACCACGTCGGTGACCTCACTGCACATCCCGCCGTCGGAGTTGGGGAGTGGTACCGCCACCCGCAACGCGGGCTCGGCGTCGGCGATGAGCTGCGCCGCCGCGTCCTGTGCCTGCAGCTCTACCGCGGTGAAGGCCGGATTGGCCACCTTCAGCACCCCGATGACCGCACCGTCGGGGCCGCTGACGATGAAGTTCTTGTCCTGCTGGCTGCCCAGTGACCGCGCCCGCGCGACGAGGCCGTACCGGGTGGCCAGGATGTTCTCAGCGGCGGACTCGCTGACCTGGGGAGCGGGCAATCCGGGCTGTTCGAGAAAGTTGAAGCCCGTCGTACGGCCCGGTGTGTTCACCGCAGGACGAACTGCACGACGGCGTCGGAGAACGCATCGTTGTCGTCGCCGGCCGCGGTGTGGCCGGCTCCGGAGAGTTCGACGAATTCGGCGCCGGGCACCTTCTCGAGGAAGTCGGCGACCGCCTCCTCGCTGACCACGTCGGACAGCTTGCCGCGGATCAGCAGGATCGGGACCTGCAGCTCCATCGCCGCCTGTTCGAGTTGTTCGACCCGCACGAACGGGTCCTCGTTCGGTTTGGTCAGGAACGCCGGATCCCAGTGCCAGTACCAACGGCCGTTGCGGTGGCGAAGGTTCTTCTTCAGCCCCTCGGCGCTGCGGGGTCTGGTGCGGTGCGGCAGATACGCCGCGACGGCGTCGGCGGCCTGCTCGAGGGAATCGAAACCGTGCACGTGGCTGAACATGAACTCCCGGATCCGGGCGCTGCCGTCCTTCTCGTAGCGCGGCACGACGTCGACGAGCACCAGCCGGACCACCCGGTCGGGCCCGGCCTGGCGGGCCGCCAGGATGCCGGTCAGCCCGCCCATGCTGGCGCCGATGAGCACGACGGGCCTGCCGATCTGGTCGATCACCCGCAACGTGTCGGCGCACAGCGCTTCCACGGTGTAGGTCGCGTCCGGCGAGCGGTCGCTGTCACCGTGACCGCGGCTGTCCAGCGCCACCACGTGCAGGCCCCGGGCGGCCAGGACCTGCCCGGTCTTCTTCCAGGAGAACCGGTTCTGCCCGCCACCGTGCAGCATCAGCACCGACGGGCGGGACTCGTCGAAGCCCACCGTCGCAGCGGGGTCGTTCCACTCGTCGGCGACCAGTGCGAGGTCGTCGTCGGCACCACGAAACATCGTGGTCTTCGGCTCGCTGCGGGTTTTGCTCACAGGCGTCCTCTCGGCTGGCCCCGGGTTATCACGTTACTCAGTTCGGGATTTGTGGCCATCTGGGGTCCCGACCCGGTGCGGAGTCCCTAATATTCTGCTTCGTGCGGGCCGGATCCGACCACGAACGGGATCGACGCTGCATCATCGACGCGGCCTACAGCTGTTTGTTCGAACCGCATACCGGCCCGATCCGGGTGTCGGACATCCTGCGCCGGGCCGGGGTGTCGAGCAGGGCCTTCTATCGGCACTTCGGCTCGAAAGACGACCTGTTCCTGGCGCTGTTGCAGCGGGAGTGCGATGCGCTCGCCGCCCGGGTGGATCGAATCGCCGAGCGGGCGGCGGGCAACCCGTCGGATCAGTTGGCGGCGTGGATCGGCGAGCTGTTCGACCTGTGCGCCGACCCGCAGCTTCGCATGCACGTGACCGTGATCGACTCCGACGAGGTGCGGGCGGCCGCCGGCTACCGCGCGATCCGGGAGCGCTCGCACGCCGACCGCGAACGCTCCCTGGTCGAGATCCTCGCCAGGGGACGGGTCGACGGCTCGTTCCCGCTGGCAGATCCGGAACTGGACGCGGTGGCGATCAGCGCGGCCGTCGGCCGGGTGCTGGCCTCCGAGGTGTTCAACGACCTGCCGGGACTCGAGAAGTCCCGGGCCCGCGTCGTCGGCTTCGCGCTGCGTGCGGTGGGTGCGGTCGACCCGGGCTGACGCCGGGCGATGGCGTCCGCGGCTGCCGGCGGTCTTCTCTCGACCCGTGCCGATCCGACCCCGAGGAGGTCCGCGCATGCCGGCCATCACACCGTCGCTGTGGTTCGACGACGATGTCGAGGACGCGATCTAGCGTTTTCCCCCGCTCGTCGGTCGAGACGCTCACGCGCTACCCCGACGCCAAGCCGGGTAGACCCGGACAGCTGGTGTCCGGGTCGTTCGTCCTGGACGGACAGCGGTTCATCGGTGTCAACGGTGGACCACAGTTCCCGTTCACCGAGGCGGTCTCGTTGACCGTGACCTGCAGCGACCAGGCCGAGGTCGACCGCTACCGGGACCGCCTGCTCGACGGCGGCCAGGGGTCGGGGTGGCCATGTTCGACGATCTGCACGGTCAGAACCGCTGCCCGCTCCGTTTCGTTGGCGCGTCAGATTTTGGTGATATACGGTTCTTCGGCGCGCCCCCGTGTGTAACGTCAGCGACACCCGAACGGGTCCAGGCACGGCCTCGGAGGGCCCAATGACGGTGAGGTGCAAACGAGGGGGGACCTGCTAGATGGTCGCTTCCGGCGTAATCGCCAAGCCCGTGCGCGCTTTCGGTGGGTTCTACTCGATGGCGCTCGACACGTTCGTGGGCCTGTTCAGTCTCCCCTTCGCGTGGCGTGAATTCATCTCCCAGTCATGGTTCGTCGCGCGGGTGTCGATTCTGCCGACGCTGTTGCTGACCATCCCGTACACCGTTCTGCTGACCTTCATCGAAACCATCCTGCTGACCGAGATCGGCGCGGCGGACTTCTCGGGTACCGGGGCCGCCCTCGGCACGGTGCGGCAGATCGGGCCGATCGTCACCGTTTTGGTGGTGGCCGGCGCCGGCGCCACGGCCATGTGCGCCGATCTCGGCGCGCGGACGATCCGTGAGGAACTCGACGCGCTGCGCGTGATGGGCATCAATCCCATCCACGCCCTTGTGGTCCCCCGGGTGCTGGCGGCCACCGTGGTGTCGTTGGCCTTGTCCGCCACCGTGATCCTGGTCGGCATCTCGGGCGCCTATTTCTTCGTGGTGTACATCCAGCACGTTTCACCCGGCGCGTTCGCGGCCGGGCTGACCCTCATCATCGGGGCCACCGACGTGGTGATCGCGCTGGTGAAGGCGGCGTTGTTCGGGCTCTCGGCCGGCCTGATCGCCTGCTACAAGGGGATTTCCGTACGCGGCGGCCCAGCCGGCGTCGGCAACGCGGTGAACGAGACGGTGGTGTTCACGTTCATGGCGCTGTTCGCCATCAACATCGTCGCGACCGCAGTAGCGATCAAGATCACGCTATGACCGTCTCGAAGCCCCACTCCCAGTTCCCCTGGCTGAAAGCCGGGTACCAGGCGGTGGCCGCTCCGTGGGTGCACATCGGGACGCAGACGAAGTTCTACGGCCGCACGCTGCGCTCCGTCGGGTACGTCTTCACCCACTACGGCGTCGAGTTGATCCGCATCATCGCCCAAATGGGCCTCGGAGCAGGGGCGCTGATTGTCATCGGCGGAACGGTCGCGATCGTCGGCTTCTTGACCGTGACCACCGGCGCACTGGTGGCGGTGCAGGGCTACAGCGATTTCTCCGAACTCGGCGTGGAGGCGCTCACCGGTTTCGTGTCGGCATACTTCAACGTGCGGCTGATCGCCCCGGCCACCACCGCCATCGCGTTGTCGGCCACGATCGGCGCCGGCGCCACCGCACAACTCGGCGCCATGCGGATCAACGAGGAGATCGACGCGCTAGAGGTGATGGGTATCCGCAGCATCGCGTTCCTCGCCTCCAGCCGGGTGATCGCCGGTTTCATCGTGGTGATCCCGCTGTACTGCGTGGGTGTGCTGATGGCCTTCTGGGCGGCGCGCTTCGGCACCACCGTGATCTACGGCCAGTCGACCGGTGTCTACGACCATTACTTCAAGACCTTCCTCAACCCCACCGACCTCATGTGGTCGTTCGGTCAGTGCATCGTGCTGGCCGTGATCATCATGCTCGTGCACACCTATTACGGCTACACCGCACGAGGCGGACCGGCGGGAGTGGGGGAGGCCGTCGGGCGCGCGGTGCGCACGTCGCTGATCGTCTCGGCGTTCGTCCTGGTGATGCTCTCCCTGGCCGTCTATGGCCAATCCGGCAACTTCAATCTGGCCGGGTGACCATGGAGCAACAGGAAGAAGGCCTGCACCCCGGTTGGTGGACACTGATCCTCCTGCTGGTCACCGTGGGCGCGCTGTGGCTGACCTATTCGTTGTTCATCGGCTCGTTCAGGTCGTATGAGGCGGTCACGTTGACCTCTGATCGCTCCGGCCTGGTGATGGAGACGAACGCAAAGGTCAAGCTGCGCGGCGTCGTGGTCGGGCGGGTGGCCGCGATCCAGGGTGGCAGCCAGCCGGTGGCGTTGACGCTGGAGATAGACACCGACAAGATCAAGCACATCCCGGCGAACGTCGAAGCCCAGATCCGGGCGACCACGGTGTTCGGCGCCAAGTTCGTCGACCTGGTGTATCCCAGCGATCCGGTGGGACAGCTTCAGGCCGGTCAGGTGATCGAATCAAGGAACGTCACGGTCGAGGCCAACACCGTGTTCCAGAACGTGGTCGACGTGATCAAGCGGATCGACGTGGCCAAGCTCAACAGCACATTGTCCGCGCTCGCCGACGGCGTCCGCGGGCAGGGCGAGCGGATAGGCCAGGCCACCACCGACGCGAACCAGGTTCTGCTCGAGCTGAATCCGCGCAACGAGACGATAGCCGAAGACTGGCGGGTGCTGAAGAACTTCAACGACACCTACAGCGCAGCGGCGCAGGACATCCTGCACACACTCGACGCGCTGAGCACGACCAGCACGACCATCACGAGCGGCGCCGACCAGCTGGATGCCCTGCTGCTGGCCACCATCGGGCTCTCCAACAGCGGCATCAGCCTGCTCGCGCCGAACCAGGCCAACCTGATCAGGGCCATCAACGTACTGGAGCCGACGACCAATCTGCTCTACAAGTACAGCCCGGAATACACCTGTCTGCTCGTCGGCGCGAAAACGCTGCTGGACACCGGCGGCTATGAAGCGCCGGGCGGTAACGGGCGGACACTCGTACTGGACACCGGACTGGCACTCGGGGACGACCCGTACCACTTTCCGGACCATCTGCCCGTCATCGGGGCCAAGGGCGGGCCGGGCGGCAAACCGGGGTGTGGCTCGCTGCCCGACGTGGCCAAGAACTGGCCGGTGCGGAACCTGGTCACCAACACCGGATTCGGCACCGGGATCGACTGGCGGCCCAATCCGGGCATCGGTTTCCCGGCCTGGGCCAACTACCTCCCGACGACCCGAGCGGTGCCGGAACCGCCGAGCATCCGCAACCTGTTCGGCGGGCCCGCGATCGGGCCGATTCCGTATCCGGGGGCCCCGGCCTATGGTGCGGACCTGTACGCGCCCGACGGCACCCCGCTGTGGCCGGGGCTACCACCCGCGCCGCCGCCGATGGCGCCGCGCGAACCCGGGTCGACGCCGGGCTCTGAGCCGTTCATCGTCGCGCACCCGGCGGATATGCAGCCCACCCCGTTACCGCCGGTCCCGTTGCCACGGGAGGCGGCGCCGTCACCATGACCGCCACCGAGTCACCATGACCGCCACCGAGAGGAGAGGTGCCCAGCCATGCCAGGCCTGAATGCCAGGGTTCGACACGACGCAGTGCGTCTTGCCGTGTTCCTGACTGTGTGCCTGCTGGGCGTGTTCGGCTTGTTCGCCGTCTTCGGGCAGATGCGGTTCGGGGAGAAGACCTACGGCTACAAGGCCCTGTTCTCCAACGTGACCGGGTTGGAGAACGGCGACTTCGTGCGCATCGCGGGTGTGGAGGTGGGAAAGGTCGACAACGTCGCGATTCAGCCCGACACCTCGGCGCTGGTCGAGTTCAGCGCCGACGAGTCGGTGGTGTTGACCGAAGGCAGCAGGGCGGTCATCCGCTACGACGACCTGATCGGCGGACGCTACCTCGCGCTGCAGGAAGGGACCGGCAGCACGGCGACTCTCCGGCCGGGCGAGACGATTCCGATGGCCCGCACCGTGCCGGCGCTCGACCTCGACGCGCTGATCGGCGGATTCCGGCCGTTGTTCCAGGCGTTGGATCCCGAGCAGGTGAACGCGCTGTCCGGACAGCTGATTCAAGCCTTGCAGGGCCAGGGCCCGACGATCAACTCGTTCCTGGCTCAGACCGCGGCGCTGACCAGCACGCTGGCCGACCGGGATCAGCTGATCGGCCAGGTCATCACCAACCTCAACGTGGTGCTCGGATCGCTGGGCGATCAGAACGACCAGTTCGCCAAGGCAATCGACGCGCTGGCCGGCCTGATGGAGACGCTCGAGTCCCGCAGAGAGGACCTGAGCAGCGGTCTGGCGTATACGAATGCAGCAGCCTCCAGCATCGCGGATCTGCTCGTGCAGGCACGTCCGCCGTTCGCCAAGACGACTCAGGAAACCGACCGCGCCGCGGGAATCGTGGTGGCAGACCACGAATACTTCGACAACCTGATCAACACGCTGCCGGACGCCTATCAAGCCCTAGCGCGGCAGGGCATCTACGGTGATTTCTTCAGCTTCTACCTGTGTGACATCGTGCTGAAACTCAACGGCAAGGGTGGACAGCCGGTCTACGTGAAGGTCGCGGGGCAGTCCACCGGGAGGTGCGCGCCGAGGTGAGGTCCTTCAGTGAACGCAATCAGCTCGTCATCGGAGCCGTCGGACTGGCGGTGACGGTCGCTATCGTGGCCGGGTCGCTGAACTACGACAGGCTGCCGTTCCTGCAGGGCAACAAGTACTCGGCCTACTTCGCCGAAGCGGGCGGACTGAAAACCGGTGAGGGCGTGCAGGTTTCCGGCTTCGAGGTCGGCGAGGTCAAGTCCATCGAGCTGGATGGACCGCACGCGCTCGTCACGTTCACCGTGGCCAGGGACATCCGGCTCGGTGATCGGACCGAGGCGGCGATCAAGACCAAGGGGCTGCTGGGCACCAAGATGCTCGAGATCACCCCGCGCGGTGAGGACGGACTGGATGGTCCGATTCCTCTGGAGCGCACCACGTCTCCGTATCAACTGCCCGACGCGCTGGGTGATCTCGCGACCACGATCAGCGGTCTGAACACCGATCAGTTGTCGGACTCGCTCCGGGTGTTGGCGGACACGTTCGCCGACACTCCGCCGCAGCTGCGGGTGGCGGTCGACAACGTCGCGCGGTTCTCCCAGACACTCAACGAACGCGATGCCGAGTTGCGCAACCTGTTGGGCAACGCCGACAAGGCGACGACGGTGCTGGCCGAGCGCAGCAACCAGATCGTGGGCCTGGTCTCGAACAGCAACTCACTGCTGGCCGAGCTGCGGAACCAGAGCGCCGCACTGGATCAGATCTCCGGCAGCATCTCGGCGCTGAGCGAACAACTGCTGGGTTTCATCGCGGAGAATCGCGAAACCCTCAAACCTGCGCTGGACAAGCTCAACGGTGTGCTGACGATCCTCGACAACCGCAAGGAACGCCTGCAGAAATCGATCAACCTGCTGCAGCAGTACTCGATGTCGCTCGGTGAATCGGTGTCCTCGGGCCCGTTCTTCAAGACCTACGTCGCCAACCTGTTGCCGGGACAGTTCCTGCAGCCGTTCATCGACGCCGCATTCTCCGACCTCGGTGTGGACCCCAGTGTCCTGCTGCCGTCGGAGCGCACCGATCCGCAGGTCGGTCAACCGGGCACGCCGGCGTTGCCCGTGCCCTATCCGCGGACCGGGCAGGGCGGTGAACCGCGTCTGACCGTTCCCGACGCCATCACCGGCAACCCCGGCGACCAGGCGTGCGGGCCACCCGGTCTGCCGTTGCCCGGCCCCGGCTGCTACCCGTATCGCGAACCGCTGCCGGCGCCGCCGCCCGGCGGGCCGCCGCCGGGACCACCCGCCGAGGCGCCCCCCGGCCTGCAGTCGACGCCGCTACCGACGCCGTTGCCGCTGCTGGTCCCCGCCCCCGGTGAGACGCCCCACCTCGGCTCCGCGGAGGACGGACAATGACACGTTCCGCGCGGATCTTCCTGGGTCTTGCCCTCGCCGTGATACTGGTGGCCGGGGTGGTCGTGCTGTTGCGCACCACCGAGTCGATCAACCGCACACACGTCGTGGCGTACTTCGAGAACAGCAACGGCATCTATGCAGGCGACGACATCAGCATCGTCGGGGTGCCCGTGGGCAAGATCGAATCCATCGAGCCGCAGCCCATGTCGGTCAAGATCTCCTTCTGGTACGACAGCAAGTACGACGTTCCGGCCGACGCCAAGGCGGCGATCCTGTCGCCGACCCTGGTCACGGCGCGGACGATTCAGCTCACCCCCGCCTACACCGGCGGGCCGGTGATGGAGGACGACGCCGTCATCCCACGGGAACGCACGGCGGTCCCGGTGGAATGGGACCAGGTCCGCCAGCAACTGGCGGTGCTTGCCGACACACTGCAGCCGACCGAACCCGGCGGCGTCAGCCCCCTCGGTTCGGCCATCAACACCACGGCCGACAACCTGCGCGGCGAGGGCGCCAACATCCGTGACGCCGTCATCAAGCTGTCCCAAGCGGTTTCGGCGCTGGGAGATCGCAGCACCAACATCTTCTCCACGGTCAAGAACCTGGCCATCCTGGTGTCCGCGCTGCAGGACAGCACCGACGTCATGCGTCAGCTGAACCAGAACCTCGCATCCGTGACCGGGCTGCTCGCCGACGATCCCGGCGAGGTGGCCGGCGCGGTCCGCGACCTCGACAGAGTGGTCGGAGAGGTCCAGACGTTCGTGGCCGAGAACCGGGAGTCGCTGGGCACCACATCGGACAAGTTGGCCGGGGTGACCCAGGCGCTGACCGACAGCCTCGGCGACGTGAAGCAGTTCCTGCACGTGGCGCCCAACACGCTGCAGAACTACGTCAACATCTGGCAGCCCGCCCAGGGCGCGATCAGCAGCGTGCCGATGATCAACAACTTCGCCGATCCGATCTCCTTCCTGTGCGGCGCCGTCCAGGCCGCCTCACGCCTGGGTGCCGAAGAATCGGCGAAGTTGTGCGTGCAGTACCTGGCGCCGATCATCAAGAACCGCCAGTACAACTTCCTGCCGCTGGCGAACAACGTCTTCGTCGGAGCCAGCACCCGACCGAACGAACTCACCTACAGTGAGGATTGGCTGCGTCCGGATTACATTCCACCGCAACCAGTTCCGTCGGCAGGCCCGCAACCGGCCCCGTCGGCAGGTCCACCACCGGCCGCCGGCGCGCCGCTCCCGCCGAGCACGGGTCCACTGTTGCCGGCCGAGGCGATGCCCCCCGCCGTGCCCCCTGCCACGCCGAATCCGGCTGACGGTTTGCAGGGACTGATGGTGCCGGCCGGGCCCACGGGTGAGCCGGGGAGCGTGGGGCCATGATGCGCGTCAAGGTGTTCCGCGCGGCGACCGTCGCGGTGGTGCTGGCCGGGCTGCTGAGCGGGTGTTCCGGTTGGCGGGGGCTGAACTCCATTCCGCTGCCCGGCGTCGAGGGCACGGGCCCGGGGGCGTTCACCATCCAGGCGCAGATGCCGGACGTGGACAACATCGAGCCGAACTCCCGGGTCCGGGTCGCGGACGTCAATGTGGGCCACGTCAGGAAGATCGAACGCCAGGGTTGGCATGCGTTGGTGACCATGCAGCTCGACGGTGACGTCGAGCTGCCGGCGAACGCGACGGCCACGCTCGGTCAAACCAGTCTGTTGGGCTCCCTGCACATCGAGCTGGCACCGCCCACCGACGTCGCGCCCGAGGGCAAGCTGCACGAAGGATCGTTGATCCCGTTGTCGTCGTCAGCGGCATACCCGAGCACCGAGCAGGCGCTCGCCGCGGTGGCCATGCTGCTCAACGGTGGCGGCCTCGGCGAGGTTCAGGACATCACCCAGGCGTTGAGCGTCGCGTTCGCCGGACGCGAAGGTGATCTGCGCAGCCTGATCGAACAGCTCGACAAGGCGATCGGGTACCTCGACGATCAGAAGACCGACATCATCGCCGCGACGGAGAGCCTGAACAACCTGGTCGGGCAGATCGCCGAGCAGAAGCCCGTGGTGGACAGGGCGTTGCAGACGATCCCCGATGCGCTGGCCGTGCTCAGAGATCAGCGCAACAACCTCGCCGACGCGCTGACTCAACTGGGTAGGTTCAGCGCACTGGCCGCCGACTCGGTCAACCAGACCAAGGAGGCGTTGGTCGCCGAACTCGAAGACCTCGGAACGGTCCTGGAGAAATTGGCCGACGCCGGTCCTGCGCTGACCCGCGCGCTGAGCTTCCTGCCCACCTTCCCGTTCCCCAAGGAGACGCTCACCAACTGGATGCGCGGCGATTACGCCAACCTGACGCTGATCCTCGACCTGACGCTGAGCAGGATCGACTCCGGTTTCTTCACCGGAAGCCGCTGGGAGTGCGACCTGACCTGGCTGGAACTGCAGTGGGGCCGCACCATCGGCCAGTTCCCCAACCCGTGCATCGCGGGCGGCCCGGGCACCGCAGGCAACCCGTTGGTCGCTCCGTACCGCTTCGATCAGGGGCCTTAAGCCATGCGTCTGACACGTCGAATCCTCATCCAGATGGCGATCTTCATCGTCATAGCGGCGACCGCGCTGTCGATCATGGTCTTCGCCTACATGCGGCTGCCCGCGCTACTCGGCGCCGGGCAGTACCGGGTGACGGTGGAGCTGCCCGAGGCGGGCGGGTTGTACCAGAGGGGCAATGTCACCTATCGCGGCGTGGAGGTCGGCGAGGTGAAAAGCGTCGAGCTGACCGACACCGGTGTCGCGGCGGTCCTGTCGCTGAATAACGACGTCCCCATCCCCGCCGACGTCGACGCCGAGGTGCACAGCGTGTCCTCCGTCGGCGAGCAGTACGTCCAGCTGCTGCCCCGCAGCGGCGACGGCCCCGTGTTGAAGAACGGTGATGTGATACCGGTGGACCGCACGACGGTTCCGATGGACATCAACACCGTGTTGGACGCCACCAATCGCGGGCTGGAGGCGATACCGCAGGAAAACCTGCAGACCGTCGTCGACGAGGCCTACGTCGCGGTCGGCGGGCTGGGGCCGGACCTGCGTCGGCTGGTCAGCGGAAGCGCCACACTCGCAATCGACGCCCGCGCGAACCTGGACTCCTTGATCACCCTGGTCGACGAATCCAAACCGGTGCTCGATTCGCAGACTGAGACCGGGGACTCGATCCAGGCGTGGGCCCGGAATCTGGCGAACATCACCGGTCAGCTGCAGAGCCAGGACGCGGCTGTCGGCGGTCTTCTCGACAAGGGTCCGGGGGCCGCCGACGAAGTGCGGGCGCTTTTCGACCGGTTGCAGCCGACACTGCCGATCGTGCTGGCCAACCTGGTCAGCGTCGGCGAGGTGGCGGTCACCTACCAACCGAGCCTGGAGCAGCTGCTGGTGCTCTTACCGCAGGGCACCGCGGTCACCCAGGCCGTCGGCGTGCACAAGCGGAACACGAAGCAGGACTACATGGGCGATGCCCTGGTCTTCAACTTGAACCTGGCGATCCCGCTGTTGCCGGCACCGATACCGCTGCCACCGCAGCAGCTGCCGCCGCCCTGCACCACCGGGTTCCTGCCGGCTCAGCAGCGGCGGGTGCCGACGTTCGAGGACTATCCGGACAGGCCGCTGGGCAATCTGTACTGCCGGGTTCCGCAGGATTCCCCGTTCAATGTCCGCGGCGCACGCAACCTGCCCTGCGTGACCGTGCCGGGCAAACGCGCTCCGACCTGGCAGGAATGTGAGAGCGGCGAGGTCTACGTGCCGTTGAACGACGGATACAACTGGAAGGGCGACCCCAACGCGACGGCATCGGGGCAAGCGGTGCCGGACGTGCCCCCGGACATCCCACCTGCAGAATCAGTCCCTCCGCCGGCTCCACCACCGTCTCCGGTGGCGGCCGCTGAATACGATCCGGCGAGCGGCACGTACGTTGGACCGGACGGGCGTGTGTACACACAGGCCAACCTGGCGCCCGGTGCCGCAGAGGAGCAAACATGGCAGACGATGCTGCTGCCCCCGAAGGGGAATTGACGGAGCCGGACTCGGCAGCCGAGGAGACCTCGTCGGGCGGCGTCGAACCCGAGTCGAGCGCAGTCGAGCCTGCGGGCGTCGAGGATGCGCACCCGGCCGGCGAAATCGAGGACTCGGACGACGGAGAGGCCACCGAGGCCGTCGCTGAGACCGAGGACGCTGAGATCGAGTCCGACGAGACCGGGTCCGACGAGACCGGGTCCGACGAGACCGAGGACGCCGATCACGGGCGCGCCCCGATGTCGCACGTCAAGCTCGCGCTGATCGCCGGTCTGGTGGCGGTGCTGGCCCTGGCGGGCCTGACCGGCTGGCTGGGATTCCGCACCTACGAGTCGAATCGCGCCGAGGCGCAGCGCAACCTGTTCCTCCAGGTGGGCCGGCAGGGCGCGCTGAACCTCACGACGATCAGCTTCGAGACCGCCGACGCCGACGTGCAGCGCATCCTCGACTCCGCGACCGGCACGTTCTATGACGATTTCCAGCAGCGCGCCGAGCCGTTCGTGGAGGTGGTCAAGCAGGCCCAGTCCAAGTCGGAGGGCACGATCTCGGAGGCCGGTCTGGAATCGTCGAGCGACGACGAGGCCCAGGTGCTCGTCGCGGTCAGCGTGCGCACGTCGAACGCCGGTGCGCCCGACCAGGCGCCGCGGGCGTGGCGGATGCGGCTTCTGGTGCAGAAGGTGGATGACGGAGCCAAGGTGGCCAATGTGGAGTTCGTGCCGTGAGCAGTGAGAAGACCGAGACCGTGGACGAGACCGGCGCCGTGGACGACGACACCACAGACCCGAAGGACGTCGAAGACACCGGCACCGAAGACGCCGCAACCGACGACACCGCAGACTCGAAGGACGTCGAGGACACGGTCGTCGACGACGAGAAGCCGGCCGACGACACCGCAGAGTCCACCGACGGCGCCGAGTCCACCGAGGAGGCCGAGTCCACCGACGGGGCCGCGGACGCCGAGTCCACCGCGGACGCCGAGGACGCGGCCGCCGAGACCGGCAAGGCCAAGCGCCGGATCGAATGGAAGCGGGTCGTCGCGTTCGGTCTGTTGCCGGCGCTGGCGCTGGTGCTCGCGCTCGGTGCCGGTTTCCTCAAGTGGCGGGACAACACGGTCCGCGACAGCGAGCTGGCTGCGGCGGCGTCGGTGCAGGCCGCCAAGGACAGCACGATCGCGCTGCTGTCGTATGAGCCCGGCACCGTCGAGCAGCAGCTCGGTGCGGCGCGCGACCTGCTGACAGGCGAGTTCCGCGACGACTACACCTCGCTGACCACCGATGTGGTGATCCCGGGTGCCAAGGAGAAGCAGATCTCCGCGGTCGCCTCGGTGCCCGCGGCGGCGTCGGTGTCGGCGGACCCGGACCACGCCGTCGTGCTGCTGTTCGTCAACCAGACGGTGACCGTCGGGGGGGACGCGCCGACCGACACCGCATCCAGCGTCCGGGTCACCCTGGACAAGGTCGACGGCCGCTGGCTGATCTCGGAGTTCGACCCGGTCTGACCGCCCGTCAGGTCCTGGTGCGGCCCGGATGGCTACGCGCAAGTATCGGTAGCAGGAGCCATCGGGGTGCGAGCCGGTACAGCAGCGCGGCGACCCGGTTCGGCGCTCCGGGCACGATCACCGTCGCGCCGCGGGCCAGGCCCTCGACCGCGGTGCGGGCGACGTCGCCGGCCTGCTCCCACAGGAACTTCGGCAGCAGCTTCTCGGCTTCCTCGTCGGGGATGCCGGCCGCCTCGCCGAACCCGGTGCGGACCGGCCCCGGACACAACGTCGCCGCAGTCACCCCGGTGCCGCGCAGTTCCTCGCCCATGGCCTGGGTGTAGGACAGCACGAACGCCTTGGCCGCCCCATAGGACGCCTGCCAGGGCACCGGACCGAACGCCCCGACCGAGGCCACGTTGAGGACCGCGCCGCGGCCACGCGAAACCATGCCGGGGACGAACCGGCCGCAGAGGTCGACCACCGCGGCGACGTCCACCTCGACCAGGCGCAGTTCGGCGGCGGGGTCTACCGAGGCCACCGCACCCAGGTTGGCCAACCCGGCGTTGTTGACCAGCACGTCGACGGTCAGGCCCAGCCCGGCCACCCGGTCGGCCAGCCCGGCGCGCTGCGCCGGGTCGGCGAGGTCGGCGGCCAGCACGTCGGCCCGGCGCAGCGACGTGGCCAGCGCATCGAGGAGTTCGGCTCGCCGGGCCACCAGGATCACCCGATATCCGCGGCGGGCGAACTCCCGGGCGATCTGCTCGCCGATGCCCGAGGACGCGCCGGTGACGAGGACCGCTCCGGTGTCGGACACGGGCGGCAGCGCCATGAGGCAGAGCCTAACGTGGGAGCCATGACGCGCCGGCTCGCGGTGGTCGACGCCCAGATGTACTGGATGTCACGCGCCATTCCCAACGACCAGTTCCTGGTGTACGGCTTCGGCGACGGGTCGGCCGATCTCGAGCCTGCCCTGCGCGATGTCGCCGAACGAGCCCGCGCATGCCCGGAACTGCGACTGCGGATCTCCGATACCGACCCGTTGAGCTATCCGGAGTGGCGGCCCTGCGAGGTCGATGCCGACCGCTTCACCGTGCACGAGCTGTCCGACCCCACGTGGCAGGCCTGTCTGGACGCCGTCATCGCGCTGGCCGGCCATCAGCTCGACCCGCGGGTGATGCCGTGGCGGGTGCATGTGTTCCCGGGCGCCGGCGGTCCGCCGGGAGCGAGATGCAGCGTGGTGGCGGTGCTGCAGATCTCCCACGCGCTCGGCGACGGGCAGCGGTCCTCGGCGCTGGCGGCCCTGCTGTTCGGCCGGGCGGCCGCGGTCCCGCCGGTGCCGGCACCGGCGCATCCGGCGTGGGCGCTGCCGTGGCGCGCGTTCCGGGCGGCCCGGGCGCACCGTGCACTGGTACGTGACACCGGTGCCGGACTGGTTCCCGCCCAGGCGGTTTCGCGGCCCGCGCTGCGCAGCAACGCGCAGCCGATCGGCCGGCGCGCAAGCCGGACGGTGATCCGCGGGCGGCACCGGACATCGGGCGCGACGGTGACCGTCGACGTGCTGGCCGCGGTGTCGGAAGCACTGGCCGGCCATCTGGGTGACCTCGGCGAGGATGCTGCGCTGCTCGGTGCCGAGGTACCGATGGCCAAGGCCGGAACACGCAGGGCCAACAACCATTTCGGCAACGTCGGCATCGGCTTGCACCCCGAGCTGGCGGTGGACCGCCGGCGGGCGGCGATCGAAGCCGAGCTGCATCGGCGTCGTCGCCGCGCGACCCACCCGGCGATGCGTGCCGAGAGCGCGGCCTTCGCCTCGGTTCCGGCCCCGCTGTTGCGCTGGGGCGTCCGGCAATTCGATGCCACCCTCCGATCGGACACCGTCATCGGCAACACCGTGGTGTCCAGCGTGGACCGCGGCCCGAAGGATCTGCACTTCGGCGGGGCCGCAGTGGTTTTCACCGCCGGGTTGCCCGGCCTGTCGCCGATGATGGGGCTGACCCACGGAGTGCACGGCATCGGCGACACGGTCGCGATCAGCGTGCACGCGGCCGAGTCGGCGATCGGCGATATCGACGCCTATGTCGATCGTCTCGACGCGGCGCTCGGGCGCTAGCCGCCGTCGGCTTGAGCGTCGGTCAGCGCCTTCTGCAGTGACCGCACGGCGGCGTCGCGGTCATCGCCCATGCCCACCAGGGTGTCGAGAATCAGCGGGCCCACGATCTGGGTCAGCCCATGGCCTTCGTGGCCGAAGAAGCCCGCCATCTCCAGCAGCACCGCGCCGTGGTTGATGCTCCACAGTCGGCCCGCCACCGCCAGTTCGTCGTCTGTTCGGATGCGGCCCGCCGCCATCATGCGGTGCACACCGCGGCGCAGTGCATCGAACGATTCGGCCCACTCGGTCCGGTTGGTCGCGCTACCGGTGACGGTCAGGTCCGCGCGGAACCGTGCGATCGACGGCGGCGACGCGGCGCCGAACATCAGCTGGTAGCGCTGGGGGTTGTCCAGCGCGAAGCGGCGATAGGCCAGCCCCATCGCGATGAAGTCCGCCACCGGATCGTCGGTGTCGGGGATCTCGGTGAGTGCCCGGGTGAATCGGACGAACACGTCGACGGCGATGGCGTCGAGCAGGCCCGTCATTCCGCCGAAGTGGGTGTAGACCGCCATCGTCGAGGTGCCCGCCTCGGTGGCGACGTTGCGGGCGCTCAGCGCCGCAACCCCGTCGCGCTCCAGGATCGCCACCCCGGCCTCGGTCAATGTGTCGCGCGCGCCGGTCATGCTTGCCATCCTGCCATAACGGTGTTATACCTAACCGGATATAACGTTGTTATAGGGGTGCCAATGGACAATCGCTATCTCGAGGGGGCATTCGCGCCGCTCTCCGAGGAATTCACGCTGACCGACCTCGAGGTGACCGGGAACATCCCCGACCACCTCGACGGGCGATACCTGCGCAACGGCCCCAACCCGGTCGGTGAGATCGACCCGGAGCTCTATCACTGGTTTCTCGGCGACGGCATGGTGCACGGTGTGCGCATCCGCGACGGTCGGGCCGAGTGGTACCGCAACCGGTGGGTGCGCGGCCCGCAGACGGCGCGGGCACTGGGTGAGCGCAGTCCGGTCGGCGACGTCGGCGCGCTCCCGATCGGGGCGAACACCAATGTGATCGGCCACGCCGGCAAGACGCTCGCGCTCATCGAGGGCGGCGCGACCAGCTACGAGCTGACCGACGAGCTCGACACCGTCGGGATCTGCGATTTCGACGGGACACTGGCCGGCGGGTACACCGCTCATCCCAAACGGGATCCCGACACCGGTGAGCTGCACGCGGTGTCCTACAGCATGTTGCGCGGCAACACCGTGCAGTACTCGGTGATCGGCACCGACGGACGGGCGCGGCGGACCGTCGACATCGAGGTGGCCGGTAGCCCGATGATGCATGACTTCTCGCTCACCGAGAAGCACGTGATGATCTACGACCTGCCGGTCACCTTCGACGCCCGCGAGGCGGCGACGATGGCCGTGCCGCCCGCACTGCGCCTGCCGGTGCGGCTGATGCTGTCTGCACTGATCGGCCGAGTCCGGATCCCCGACCCGATCACCGCGCGCAGGCCGGTGGGCTCGTCGACCGACCGGCGGTTGCCGTACTCGTGGAACCCGCGTCATCCGGCGCGGGTGGGGGTGATGCCGCGCAACGGTGGCAACGCCGACGTGCGGTGGTTCGACGTCGAGCCGTGCTACGTCTTTCATCCGATGAACGCCTACGAAGACAGCGACACCATCGTGCTGGACGTGGTGCGGCATCCGAAGATGTTCGACACCGATCACCTGGGCCCCAACGAGGGGCCGGCGACGTTGGATCGCTGGACGGTGGACCTGGCCGACGGCAAGATCCGCGAATCCCGGATCGACGACCGTGGACAGGAGTTCCCCCGGGTCGACGAGCGCCTGGTCGGCAAGCAGCACCGGTTCGGCTACACGCCATCCTTCGACGGCGGCGACTCCACCGACACGCTGATCAAGCACGACCTCGTCGGCGACGCGTCGATCACCCGTCGCTTCGGCGCCGACAAGGCGCTGGGCGAATTCGTCTTCCACCCGTCTGCCGACGATGCCGTCGAGGATGACGGCGTGCTGATGGGTTTCGTCTACGACCGGCCGACCGACCGCAGCGAGTTGGCGATCCTGGACGCCCAGACCCTCCAGGACGTCGCGAGGATCAAGCTTCCGCACCGCGTTCCGGCCGGATTCCACGGCAACTGGGTGCCCGCCGGCTAGCTGCGCGAGGGGGCTGGGCGGCCGCCGCGTGACAGATGGCCTAGATTCTGTTGCATGACTGCCTACGACGTTGGAGTGCTCATCCTGCGGGTCGTGCTGGGCCTGACGATGGCCGCCCACGGCTACAACAAGTTCTTCGGCAAGGGTGGCCTCAAGGGCACCGCCGGCTGGTTCGACAGCATGGGCATGAAGCCCGGGATGTTCCACGCCCGGATCGCGGCGACCACTGAGATGGCCGCCGGCCTCGGGCTGGCGGTGGGTCTGCTGACCCCGATCCCGGCTGCCGGTTTCGTCGCATTGATGCTGGTCGCCGCGTGGACGGTGCACAAGCCCAACGGCTTCTTCATCGTCAAGGAGGGCTGGGAGTACAACCTGGTGCTGGCGGCTTCGGCCGTCGGCATCGCCACCATCGGGGCGGGCAAGCTCAGCCTGGACTACCTGCTGTTCTCCGGTACCGGCTTCTACGACCTGCTGCACGGTTGGTGGGGCCTGGTCATCTCGGCCGTACTGGGCCTGGCCGGCGGCATCGGTCAGCTGGTGATCTTCTACCGTCCGCCGGCCAAGACCGGCGCTTAGCGGTACCTAGCCGCGCGTCGTCGGGCGGGACCGTGCGCCAGTGTGCGGTTTCGTCCGCGGCACGCCGTGGCGAGGGCTATACGAGGGTATAAGAGCGCACACTGGCGGCGCGCTGTCCCAGTGGGTGTGGTTCTGCCTCGGCGTAACTGGAACGCGTTCTAGTCTGGCGGGCATGGGGTTTCTCGAGCAGGATGCTCCCGTCGTCGACTACGCCGAATGGAGCAAGGGGACCCGCGCCGAGAAGATCGTCCCGATGGCCCGGCACTGGGCCGAGGTGGGCTTCGGCACGCCGGTCGTCCTGCACCTGTTCTACGTCGTCAAGGTCCTGCTGTACGTGCTCGGCGCCTGGCTGGTGGTGCTGACCACCGCCGGGATCGATGGGTTCACCAACGTCGCTGGTTGGTATGCCGAGCCGATCGTCTACCAGAAGGTCGTGTTCTACACGATGCTGTTCGAGGTCGTCGGCCTCGGCTGCGGGTTCGGGCCGCTGAACAACCGGTTCTTCCCGCCGATGGGGTCGATCCTGTACTGGCTGCGGCCCAAGACGATCCGGCTGCCGCCCTGGCCGAACCGGGTGCCGCTGACCGCGGGTGACGAACGCACCCCGTTCGACGTGGCGCTGTATGCGGCGTTGCTGGTGGCGTTGCTGGTGGCACTCTTCTCCGATGGCACCGGGCCCATCCCCGAGATCGGCTCGCGGGTGGGTGTGCTGCCGGTGTGGCAGACCGTCGCGATCCTGGCCGTCCTCGCGGTGGCCGGGCTGCGCGACAAGGTGATTTTCCTGGCCGCCCGCGGCGAGGTCTACGGCTCGCTGGCGGTCGCCTTCCTGTTCACCGGTGCCGACATCGTCATCGCCGCCAAGCTGGTCTGCCTGGTGATCTGGCTGGGTGCCGCGACGTCGAAGCTCAACAAGCACTTCCCGTTCGTCATCTCGACGATGATGAGCAACAACCCGGTGTTCCGGCCGCGCTGGATCAAACGCAGGTTCTTCGAGCATTTTCCCGACGACCTGCGGCCGGGTCGGGCGTCGCGGTGGTTGGCGCACTTCTCCACCGCCGTCGAAGGGCTGGTGCCGCTGGTGCTGTTCTTCTCCCACGGCGGCTGGCCCACCTACCTGGCCGCGTTCGTCATGCTGTGCTTCCACTTCGGCATCCTGTCGTCGATCCCGATGGGGGTGCCGCTGGAGTGGAACGTCTTCATGATGTTCAGCGTGCTCGCGCTGTTCGTCGGCCACGCCGGCATCGGTCTCGGTGATCTGGGCAGCCCCTGGCCGATCGTGCTCTTCGCCGTGGTCGCGGGCACCGTCGTGATCGGAAACCTGTTCCCGCGCCGGGTGTCCTTCCTGCCCGGCATGCGGTACTACGCCGGCAATTGGGACACCTCGCTGTGGTGCATCAAGCCCTCCGCCGAGGCGAAGATCGCCGCGGGCATCGTCGCGATCGCCAGCATGCCCGCCGCCCAGATGGAGAAGTTCTACGGCAGCAAGGAGACCGCGGAGATGTACCAGTACATGGGATACGCGTTCCGGTCCTTCAACACGCACGGCCGGGCCATGTTCACCCTCGCCCACCGCGCGATGGCCGGCTCAGGCCAGATTGCCGGCTCAGCCGGCTCAGGTCAGATTGCCGGCTCAGCCGGCTCAGGCGACGAGGAGGACTACGTGCTCACCGACGGCGAGCGGATCTGCAGCACGGCGATCGGCTGGAACTTCGGTGACGGGCACATGCACAACGAGCAACTGATCACCGCCCTGCAGAAGCGCTGCCATTTCGAGCCGGGAGAGGTCCGGGTGCTGCTGCTCGACGCGCAGCCCATCCACCGGCAGCGCCAGGAATACCGTCTCGTCGACGCCGCGACCGGTGAGTTCGAACGCGGCTACGTGATGGTCGCCGACATGGTGACCCGCCAGCCCTGGGACGACACCGTGCCGGTGCACGTGACGTGGTCGGCGTCGGTCAGCCCATGACGTCGCGGACCTTGACGGTGTCCAATCCGGTCAGCAGCAGTTCGCGGGCGGTGTCGAGGTGCCTGCGCCAATGTGCTTCGGCGCCACTGGCGTCCCCGGCCCGCAGCAACTGCATCAGCTTGCGGTAGGACCGCATCAGCGTGTCGTAGTCGGACTTCGACACCGGTCGCCGCTCGTTGAACAGAAACTCGTTGTGGCGCACCGTGATCTCGTGCAGCATCCCCGCGATGATGCTCAACGTCGCGTTGCCGGACAGCTCGACGACCCGGCGGTGGAACTCGCCCGTGGTCTCGGCCAGCTGGCCCGACTGCCAGCCGGCGGCGATGAGTTCCTCCAGCATCGTCTCCAGCTCGGCGAAGGCCGCCTCGTTGCCGGACTCGGCGAGCAGCCGGGCGGCCCTCGGTTCGATGCCCGACCGGGCCGTCATCACGTCGGCGATGGTCGCCCCGGACAGCTCGAGCAGCAGGGCGGCCGGGCGGGCGACGATCTCGGGTCCGGGGACCCGTACCCTCGCCCCGGTGCGCGATCCGCGGCGCACTTCCACCAGGCGCTCAGACTCCAGCACCCGGACGGCCTCCCGCAACGTCGGCCGGCTGACTCCGAAGTGGGTCATCAGCTCGGCCTCGTTGGGCAGGAAGTCACCGTCTTTGAGTTGCCCGTCGACGATCATCCGGCGCAACGTCCCGGCCACCAGCTCGGCGGTCTTCGGGGAGCGCACGGCCGTGCGGGAGGCGCCGGCGCTCGGGCCGATCATCGGTGCCAGCGGGGTGTTTCGGGCCACGGCACCTCCTTGGAATGATCGAGCCGGTCTGCCCGACCGTCGTTTAGCTGTGCAACTCAGTAAACCATGTGAGATTGCCGCAACCCGGCCAGATGGTATCAATGCAGGTCGGCGCGGCGCCGCGCATCGCCGGCGACGCCGGGCTACCGGCTGACGAATCCTTTGTTGCGCATCAGGGCATCGGCCAAGAAGCCGTCGTGCGGGATCTGCGGCGTGCTGTGGTGGGTGGCGACGTCGCCGCGGTAGACGTTGGCCACCGTCGGGTCGTGCACCATTCGGTCGAGCAGCTGCTCGTCGGAGGTGATCGCGGTGATCACCAGGCTGTGCCGCAGCGGCGCCAGGCCGTCCGCGCGCGACCACGGCGCCACCCAGACGCACGGGAACGGCAGTTCGGCCCCCAGGATCCGGGGGTCGGGCCGCTCGAGCAGGTGCACCGCGGGGCGTAGTGCCGCATATCCGTCGCCGAGGTCGGCGACGACCCGGTCGGCGCCGAGCAGTGGGGTGGTGCCCACGGCCGTGGCGCCCAGGTATGCGGCGATGGCACGGGCGTTGTCGATCGGGGCGGTCGGCAGCGCCGCACCAGGGTCGGTGTTGGGCAGTGCCGGCAGCGTGTCGAGCCGGTCGGCCAGTGCCCGGGCCAGCGGCGCCGGGTCGCCCTCGTAGAGCACCGCGGTGGCGTTGACGCAGGCCATCCCGGCCAGCGAGGCGACGGAGTCGACCACCACGTCGAGGTGGTCGCGCCAGTCCTGTTCGGCGGTGATCAGGATCTTGCTGCGGCCGGGCCCGTTGACGAACACGGTCGGGTCCTGCGCGTATCGCTCGGCGACGTCGGTCCCGCCGTACACCAGGGCCAGGTCGGCCGCGCGGACCAGGTCGTCGGCGCCGGTGTGACCCGACGGCAGATAGAGGGCGTCGACGTCGCGAAATCCGGCCCGCCGCAGGGCGGTCACCACCCGGTGGGCGGTCAGCGGCTCGCGGCGGGACGGCCGGACCGCGACCCGGTAACCCAGCGCGAGCGCCTGCGGCCACAGGCCGTGCACCCCGGGGGCGTTGCCCGGCGCGTGCACGGCGAGCACTTCCCCGCGCCGTGCCCACACGCCGCCGCCGGGCTGATCGCGCCAGTCGAGCGTCACCCCGGCGGGCAGCGCGGCGCGTACCGCGTCGAAGGCCGTCGCCAGCGACTCCGCCACGACCTCGGCGCCTGCGCGCGCCACCGGCAGCGGCAGCCCGGAGGCCCGGCAGGTCAGATCCACGTAGCCGGCGAGGTCGAGCCCCGCGATCCGCGTCGAGGAGAAGATCTCGGCCGCACGGGTCAGCGCGGCCGCCCGCTCGGTGATCGGCAGTGGTGCGGCCCGGCGCTGTGCGGCCACCGATCTGGTGACGTAGAGCCGCGGCACCACGGCCAGGTCGACCAACGGGGTACCGCGCGGGTCGGTCACGAGTTCGCGGGTGCGCGTGCGGTATTCGCCGTCCGGGCCGAGTGCGTCGACGACGGGGACGCCGGCCACGGTCAGTACACGCCCTCGATCACCGGCGCCCCGTCGAACACCGCGACCGGCGCCACCTCGCTGACCGAGTCGCCGATCTGTCCGGCCGGGCCGGGCATCCGGATCGCGGTGTCGCGCTCCAGATTGTTGGGGATGAACATGCCCTTGCTGAGGTGGTTCATCACCACCCGGCCCCGCTCGCCGTAGTCGACCTGCCGTCCGGTGTCGGGGTCGACGACCCAGAACACCACATAGGGCGAGCGCGGGTCGAAGATCAGCGCGTCGCCGTGGATGCGGGTGGCGGCCTGGGACAGGATCATCGTGCTGCCGAACGCGACGGCGATGTCCGCCCCGGGAAAGATGCCGCGGAACAGGTCCATGGTGTCGGCGTCGACGTGCGCCCCGCTGAGCAGGATGTAGCGGATCCGGCGGTTGACCAGGGCGGTGAGCTCGTCGTCGCCGGCGATCGCCTCCAGCAGCGGCGGGGTGGCGTGCAGGTTGGCCACCGTCTGGGTGCGCAGGATGTCGCGGGCCTGGTCGAGCACGTGTCCGACGTAGTCCGCGATCGTCGCGACGGCCGCGGCGTCGCCGCGTAGCGCCAGCTTCTTCACCCACCGCGGGTCGAGGTCGATCGCGTGGAACACCGACCCGAGGCGCTCGGCCACCGCGCGGTCGAAGTGCCCGACACCGTGTGGGCCGCCGGGCATCATGCACAGCAGTCCGGCGCCGGCCACGAACCCGCCCGCGGTGAAGTCCTCGACCTGCCAGCGCGTCACCTGCTCGAGCCAATCGGGCAACTGGGCGGTGCGCTTCGCGGCGCCGGTCGTGCCGCCCGATTCGAAGACCCGGGGGACCGGCGGCGGGCTGCCGTACCCACGGGGCACGAGGTCCTCGACGGGGGCGTCGCGCAGCTCGTCGACCAGATTGGGGAACCGGCGCAGGTCGTCGTAGCTTCGGATGTCGGTGATCGGATCGAAGCCGAGCCTTGGCGCTGCGCGCAGCCAGAACGGCGAGCCGGTGTCCTCGCTGAAGTGCCAGGCCAGGACCGCCTCCAGGTAGGCCTGTGCGGCCGGCGGGTGCGTGCGGGGAACGTCGAGCAGACGATCGGATGGATCGGTGGACGACTCCATCCGGTCATCTTGACGCAGCCCCGCGGGCCGGGTCGTCGCCGCCGGTGAGCGTCAGTTTTCCGGTCGGTGAATTCGTGGGGGCGCCCGCAGTCACCGTCTACCAACCAGTAGGTTGACCTAGTAAACCTTGTTCTATTACGTTCGGGGTACACGACACGTCGAAGGAGAACTCCCATGGCTGAAGCCGTCATCGTCGAGGCTGTCCGCTCACCGGTCGGCAAGCGCAACGGCGGATTGTCGGGTGTACACCCGGCCGAGCTGTCGGCGCAGGTGCTCAACGGTCTGGTGGAACGGGCCGGGGTGGACCCGGCGCTGGTCGACGACGTCATCTGGGGCTGCGTCATGCAGGCCGGCGAGCAGGCACTCGACATCGGCCGCACCGCGCTGCTGACCGCCGGCTGGCCCGAGTCGGTGCCCGGCGTGACCGTGGACCGGCAGTGCGGTTCCAGCCAGCAGTCGGTGCACTTCGCGGCCGCGGGTGTGGTGGCCGGCCACTACGACGTCGTCGTCGCCGGTGGCGTCGAGTCGATGTCGCGCACCCCGATGGGCTCCTCGCTGGCCAACGGCGGCAACCCGTATTCGGCGGGGTTCAAGAACCGCTACAGCCAGACCCCCAACCAGGGCATCGGCGCGGAGATGATCGCCGAGCAGTGGGGCCTGGATCGCACCATGCTCGACCAGTTCTCCCTCGACTCGCACGAAAAGGCTGGCGCGGCACAGGATTCCGGCGCGTTCGACGATCAGATCGTGGCGATCAAGGATGCCGAAGGCGGCACGGTGCTCAAGGACGAGGGCATCCGCCGTGGCACCACGCTGGAGAAGATGGGCCAGCTCAAGCCGGCGTTCAAGGAGGACGGCGTGATCCACGCCGGCAACTCCAGCCAGATCTCCGACGGCTCGGCGGCGCTGCTGTTCATGTCCGCTGACAAGGCCAGGGAACTGGGTCTCAAGCCGCTGGCCAGGGTGCACACCGCGGTGCTCGCGGGCGCCGATCCGGTCATCATGCTGACCGCTCCGATCCCGGCCACCCAGAAGGCGCTCAAGCGTTCCGGCCTGACCATCGACCAGATCGGAGCGTTCGAGGTCAACGAGGCCTTCGCCCCGGTGCCCATGGCGTGGCTGAAGGACATCGGCGCCGATGAGAAGAAGCTCAACCCCAACGGCGGGGCGATCGCATTGGGTCACCCGTTGGGCGGCTCCGGCGCCCGCATCATGACGACGCTGCTGTACCACATGCGCGACAACGGAATTCAGTACGGGCTGCAGACGATGTGCGAGGGTGGCGGCCAGGCCAACGCCACCATCCTGGAGCTGCTGTGACCGAACTGGCTGACGTGGCCCCCGGCGCCCTCGTCGAGCGCCGGGGCAACGTCATGGTCATCACGATCAACCGGCCGGAGGCCCGCAACGCCATCAACTCCTCGGTGTCCATCGCACTCGGCGATGCGCTGGAGGAGGCGCAGCACGATCCCGAGGTCCGGGTCGTCGTGGTCACCGGCTCGGGGAACAAATCCTTCTGCGCCGGAGCCGATCTCAAGGCGCTGTCGCGGGGCGAGAACATCGGTCATCCCGATCGGCCCAAGTGGGGGTTCGCCGGGTATGTGCGGCATTTCATCGACAAGCCGACGATCGCCGCGGTCAACGGCACCGCGCTGGGCGGCGGTACCGAGCTGGCGCTGGCCAGCGACCTCGTCGTTGCCGGTGAGAGCGCGAAATTCGGTCTGCCCGAGGTGAAACGGGGTCTGATCGCGGCGGCCGGCGGTGTTTTCCGGCTCGTCGAGCAGATCCCGCGCAAGGTCGCGTTGGAGATGATGTTCACCGGTGAGCCGATCACCTCGGCCGACGCGCTGAAGTGGGGCCTGATCAACCAGGTTGTGCCGGACGGGACCGAACTCGACGCCGCGCTGGCCCTGGCCGAACGGATCACCGTCAACGCGCCACTGGCGGTGCAGGCCAGCAAGCGCGTCGCCGTCGGCGCCGACGACGCCGTGGTCGCCGCCGACGAGCCGGGCTGGACACGCACGATGCGCGAAGTGGCGGTGGTGTTCAGCTCCGAGGATGCCAAAGAGGGGCCGTTGGCGTTCGCGCAGAAGCGCCCGCCGGTGTGGAAAGCCCGGTAAGCCAAGTAGGCCAAGACAAGTGAGGAATCATCTATGAAGCGCACGATCTACGACGCCGAGCACGAAGCGTTCCGCGACACCGTCCGCGGTTACATCGAGAGTGAACTCGTCCCCAACTCCGAGAAGTGGGAAGCCGAACGCATCGTCGACCGGTCGGCCTACGTCGCCGCCGGCAAGCACGGGTTGATCGGGTTCAACATGCCCGAGGAGTACGGCGGCGGTGGGAGCGACGACTTTCGGTTCAACGCGATCATCGACGAAGAGATCGCGAAGGCGGGCGTGCCCGCGCCCGCGCTGAGCCTGCACAACGACGTCGTCGGTCCGTATTTCAAGGACCTGACCAACGACGAGCAGAAGCAGCGGTGGCTGCCCGGCATCGCCAGCGGCGAGACGGTCATCGCGGTCGCGATGACCGAACCCGGCGCCGGCAGCGACCTCGCGGGCATCCGCACCTCTGCGGTCCGCGACGGCGACGACTGGATCGTCAACGGCTCCAAGACGTTCATCTCCTCGGGCATCAACTGCGACCTGGTCGTCGTGGTGTGCCGCACCGACCCCGAGGCCGGGCACAAGGGCTTCACACTGCTGGTCGTCGAGCGCGGCATGGAGGGGTTCACCCGCGGTCGCAAGCTCGACAAGATGGGCCTGCACACCCAGGACACCTCGGAGCTGCACTTCGAGAACGTCCGGGTGCCCAGTGCCAACGTGCTCGGTAAGGAGGGCCGAGGCTTCTACCAGCTGATGCAGAACCTGCCTTCCGAGCGGCTCTCCATCGCCATCAGCGCGATCGCCGGGGCGCGCGAGACCTGGCGTCAGACGGTGCAGTATGCCAAGGACCGCAAGGCCTTCGGGCAGCCGATCGGCAGCTTCCAGCACAACCGGTTCCTGCTGGCCGAGATGGACACCGAGCTCGAGATCACCGAGTGCTACATCGACCGCTGCCTGCAGGGCGTCGTCGACGGCGAGTTGACCGCCGTCGAGGCCGCCAAGGCCAAGTGGTGGGCCACCGAGACCGCGAAGAAGATCGTCGACCAGTGTGTGCAGCTGCACGGCGGCTACGGCTACATGATGGAGTACCGCGTCGCCCGCGACTACGTCGACGGCCGCATCCAGACCATCTTCGGTGGCACCACCGAGATCATGAAGGAGATCATCGGCCGCGACCTGGGCCTGTAGCAGGGAAATCGCGTCAGGCCTCGGCGGTTTCCGCGGGCAGTGGCGTGGCCGACGTGGTCGGCGAGGCCGGTGACGACTCGGCCGGGGTTTCCGTCGACTCGGTCGGGGTCTCGGTGGCCTCGGTCGAGGTTTCCGTGGGTTCGGCGGAGGTCGTCGGCTCCGGCGTGATCGGTGCGGGCGCCTCGGCCGGATTCAGCACGTTGTCGATGATGTAGATCCGGGCGTTCTGTGCCGGAATGCCGCCGCACAGTACCTTGGTGGTCTCGTTGACCGAGATGTCGCCGCCTGAGCCGGTCACCTCGACCTCGGTGCCCTCCTGGGTCGGGCGCTGGCCCTTGACGTCGTCGGGGCCCAGCAGGCCCAGGAACTCGTGGTAGTACACCAGCGTGGTCAGCGCCGCCGGGTCGGTGCGCAGCATCTCGAGCTGATCGGGCGGCAGCGCGGCGAACGCCTCGTTGGTCGGCGCGAACACCACATAGGGGCCGTTGTCGAGCATCGCGGTGATGTCGACCGCCGGGTTCAGCCCACCGGAGATCGCGGAGTTGAACGAGCTGATCTGCGGAATGCTGGCCAGCGCCTGGCTCACCGGCAGGTTGGCCAGGCTCTTCCAGTTCGGTATGGACTCCTTGAAGGCGCCGCAGTCGGGACCCTGCGGGTCGGGGATCTCTGCGACCGGGGTGGTCGGCTCGGCATAGGCGCTGACGGCCAGCGGAACCGACAATGCGATCGCGGCGGTGCTCAGAGCCACGCCGATGGCCTTGCTGGTGCGGGTGTTCACGTAGTGCTCCTCACGCTCTTCAGGTCGCCTGGCATGGTAAGGGCACGAATTGATGACGGCCAAGTCGTGAGGCGCCCGTCACACCGGGGTGCGAGCACCCCGATTCGGCGGGCCGCGCTCATCATCGTGCTCGATCTGACTATCGCAACGGCGCATGCCGGCCGTTACCGGGCGCGGTGCCTCACACCTCCCCGGGCACCAGTGCGGCGACCACCTCCGCCAGCTCGTCGGCGGTCTCGCGGAACGTCGCCGATCCCGAACCGGCCCGCACCATAGCGCCCACCAGGCCGAACTCCAGCGCCTCGGCAACCTCCGGCCAGGCCCCCGAGCGCAGCACGGTGCGCACCCGCCGGCGCAGCTCGGCGTGGATCCGCCGGCGGATCGCCCGCACCGACGGCTCGCCGGTGATCAGCGCGCTCGAGCACGCCGCGGCCAGCCCGGGTTCGTCGGCCATCAGCATCACCAGCTGTTCGAACAGTGCGACGACCCGTGCCCGGGACGGCTGCCCGACATCGACGGACAGCGGGGCGTCGCGCAGCAGGCCCAGATACACCTCGGCGACGATCGCGTCCTGGACCGGAAATAGGTGCACAGTGCGGAATGGGGGACACCGGCCCGCTCGGCGATCCGGCGGGTGGTCAGGTCGGCGAACGCGGTGTCGCGCAGCAGCAGCACGGTGGCGTCGATTACCCGCCTGACCACGTCGTGGTCGTCGCGGTCACCGTAGGACCGTAGATAGACGACGTTCGAGGGCGGCCCACCGGATGGCTCGGCCGTGCCGCTCACCCGCGGGCCCCGTTCACATCGTCGAGCCTAGACTCGGCACACCGGGTGCGCAGAGCCGCTCGGAGCGCTCCCACAACGCCAGCGCACGGGACTCGTCGAGCGCATAGGGGGCGGCCCGGCCGAGCCGGCAGTCGGACAGGTACACCCCGCCTTCGCCGTCGAGCTCGTCCGTCACCGCCGCCCACACCTGTGTGGCAGCCCCCCGGTCGGGGGTGGTGAAGTCGCGGGCGACGTCGACCCGGGACGCCTCGGGGTCGCGTTCGGCGGTCCGCACGCCGCCCAGGGCGGTGAAATCTTCGGCGGTCATGTGGCGCGCCAGCGACGTCGCCACGATGCCCGGGTGCACCGCGAAGGCGCGCACCCCGTGGTCGCGCAGCCGCCGATCCAGCTCGACGGCGTGCAGCACGTTGGCCGTCTTCGACGCGCCGTATGCGGCGAACTTGTCGTAGCCGCGCTGCTGCCAGTTCGGGTCGGCGAGGTCGATGTCGCTCATCCGGTGCCCGTCCGACGACAGCACCACCACGCGGGCGCCGTCGGCGGCCATCAGCGTGGGCAGCAGCAGCCGGGTCAGTTCGAAATGCCCCAGATGGTTTGTGCCGAAGTGGGTTTCGAATCCCTCGGCGGTGTGGCCGAACGGTGTGAACATCACGCCCGCATTGTTCATCAGCACGTGCACGGTCGGCGTCAGGTCCGAGATGGCGGCCGCGGCCGCCGCCACCGAGGCCAGCGAGGTCAGGTCCAGGTGCACCGGGGACAGCCGCGCCCGCGGCACCTGCTCGCGCACCCAGGTCTCGGTGCCGGCGACGTCGGCCGCGTTGCGCGCGGCCAGGATGACGTGTGCTCCCGCGGTGGCCAGCGCCCGCACCGACTCGCGGCCCAGCCCCGACGACGCCCCGGTGATCACGCACGTCTTGCCGGACAGGTCGACACCCTCGACGACGTCCAGGGCCGACGGTGCTGATGGTGTTGACGTCATCCCGCGAGGATCGCATGCGCCCTGCCCGGCCCTCGCGGGTGCCCTCGGTCCTACCATGGCGGCCATGCCGGAGCCGCTGATCCTGTCCGTCGCCGGACGTACCCCGCAGTTGGATCCCGACAGTTGGGTGGCGCCCAACGCCACGCTGGTCGGACACGTCGTGCTGACCGCCGGGGCCAGCGTCTGGTACGGCGCGACCCTGCGGGCCGAGGCCGAGCCCATCGATATCGGCCCGGGCAGCAACGTCCAGGACGGCGTGACCATCCACGTCGACCCCGGCTTCCCGGCCCGGGTGGGTGCGGGCGTGACCGTCGGACACAACGCGGTGCTGCACGGCTGCACCATTTCCGACCATTGCCTGATCGGCATGGGGGCGGTCGTGCTGAACGGTGCCACCGTGGGAACGGGGTCGCTGATCGCCGCGGGGGCCGTGGTGTCCCAGGGCGCGTTGATCCCGGCGCGGTCGATGGTGGCCGGGGTTCCGGGACGGGTGCGCCGGGAGCTCACCGACGACGAGGTGGCCGGCATCCGGACCAACGCCGTGCTGTACCAGGAGCTGGTCAAGGTGCACCGTGACGCGGGCAACGCCTAGGCCGGTTGGGTTGCCGGCTCGTCGGGGTACTGACCTACCGTGAATCCCGTGCGCACACTGGTCGCCGGAGCCACCGGCTGCATCGGTTCGCGCCTGGTCACCGTGTCCGGTCTGGTCCCGAAGGTGAGCCCGGCGTGACCCCGCCGCGGCGACCCGGCCTGCCCTCCGAGCTGTACGGGATCGCGCGCAACCGGGCCGCACCGCACGACGAGGCGCCGTCGGTCATCCGGCGCCGCAAGGTCGTCGTCTTCGCGGTGCTGTTGGTCGGCGGTGCACTGCTCGGCTACTCGTTGAGTCGCTCGCCGGGCGATGAGACGTTCATCTGGCTCACGTTGGCGCTGGCGGCGGTCTGGTCCATCGGGGCGTTCGCGTCAGGCCCACTGCATCTGGGATCGGTGCGATTCCGGGACCGCAGCCAGCGGCCCGTCATAACCGGCACGCTCGTCGGGCTCGGGCTCGGCGCCGTCTTCGTCGCCGGCGCGCTGGTATGCCGCCAGATCCCCGGCGTGCGGGAATACATCACCAGGGTGCTGGAATTCTCCAACGCCGGACCGCTGGTGCTGATCGTGTTCATCACGGTCATCAACGGTGTCGCCGAGGAGCTGTTCTTCCGCGGCGCGATGTACACCGCGCTGGTCGGATACCGGCCCGCGCTGGTGTCGACGTTGCTCTACGTCATCGCCACCGCGGCGACCACCGGGAACCCGATGCTGGGCTTCGCGGCGATCATCCTGGGCGCGGTGTGCGCGCTGGAGCGGCGCGCGACCGGGGGAGTGCTGGCGCCGATGCTGACGCATTTCTTCTGGGGGCTGATCATGGTGCTCGCGCTGCCCCCGATCTTCGGCCTCTGAGGCGCGCCGTTCACGGTGCGGTCAGCACCCCGGCGGGTGGCGACTATCCGTTCAGACTGCGCCGGCGGCGGGGAAGTTCGAGTGGGGTCCGCCGTGGACGCAGTCTGAACGTCAGGAGTCGGTGAAGGTCGCCGGCCGGCGCTGCTGGAAGGCCTTGGTGCCTTCACGGAAGTCGTTGGACTCCAACAACACCAGCTGGCCGGCCTTCTCGCGTTCCAGCGCACCCTCCAGCTCGGTCAGCGTGGCAGCGTTGATCGCGTCCTTGGTCTTGCGCAGCGCCACCGCGGGCCCGGATTTCAGCGTGCCGATCACCGCGTCGGTTCCCGCGGCGAACTCCTCGGCCGGGAAGACGGCGCTGACCAGACCCCAGTCGTAGGCCTCGGTCGCCGAGATGCGCTCGGCCAGCAACGCCATCCGCATGGCACGGATGCGGCCGACCGCGGCGGCGATCAGTGCCGAGGCGCCGCCGTCGGGCATCAAGCCGATCTTGGTGAACGCCAGCATGAAGAACGCCTTCTCCGATGCGAGCACCACGTCGCAGGCCAGGGCCAGCGAGACCCCGACACCGGCGGCGGCACCCTGCACGACGGCCACGGCGGGCTGCGGCAGGTTCACGATCGCGCGGATACAGCGGTTGGCGGCGTCGAGCACGTCGGCCGGAGTTCCCGCCGCGCCCGGGTTGGCGTGGTCTTCCTCGCTGATGCCGGCCCCGGAGGAGAAGCCCCGGCCGGCCCCGCCGATGCGCACCACCCGCACCCGGGGGTCTTCGGCAGCGCGCTCGAGCGCCTCGGCGAAGGTGGCCAGCATCGGTGCGGTCAGGGAGTTCAGGCTCTCGGGTCGGTTGAGCGTCACCGTGAGCACGCCGTCGTCGAGCGCGACCGTCAGGTCGTCGATCGCCGGGTAGCTGCCGGTGAAGGTGTCGGTGGTCGTCATGCACGTCCCCATGAATTCAGGGAGCATCCCTCGCGCCGATGCCCCGTGGGCGGTCCGACTTGGTTATACAAGTAAGCTATGTCGGCGGTCAACCGAGCGATTCTGACGAAGGGCGGTTAGGCATGGCTGGACCACTGCAGGGACTGCGGGTCGTGGAGCTCGCCGGCATCGGCCCCGGCCCGCACGCCGCGATGATCCTGGGTGACCTCGGAGCCGACGTCGTGCGGGTCGAGCGACCGGGCAAGGGCCCGGGACCGGCCACCGATCCGGGCAACGACTACCTGCTGCGCAACCGCCGTTCGGTGGCCGCCGACCTCAAGAGCGAGGAAGACCGGGCCATGGTCCTGGGCCTGATCGCCAAGGCCGACGTGCTCATCGAGGGCTTCCGGCCGGGCGTCACCGAGCGGTTGGGTCTCGGCCCGGACGACTGTGCCGAGCTCAATCCGCGGCTGATCTACGCCCGGATGACCGGCTGGGGTCAGGACGGGCCGCGGGCCCAGCAGGCCGGACACGACATCAACTACATCTCGCTCAACGGGGCGCTGCACGCGATCGGTCGCGCCGGGGAGCGGCCCGTACCGCCGCTGAACCTGGTCGGTGATTTCGGCGGCGGCTCGATGTTCCTGCTCGTCGGCGTGCTCTCGGCGCTGTGGGAGCGGGAGCACTCAGGTACCGGCCAGGTGGTCGACGCGGCCATGGTCGACGGCTCCAGCGTGCTGTCGATGATGATGTGGGCGTTCCGTGGGATGGGTATGTGGAGCGACGAACGCGGAGTCAACATGCTCGACACCGGCGCACCGTACTACGACACCTACACCTGCGCCGACGGGCGCTACGTCGCCGTCGGTGCGATCGAGCCGCAGTTCTACGCCCAGCTGCTCGCCGGGGTCGGACTGGATGCGGCGGAGCTGCCCGACCAGAACGACATGCGCCGCTGGCCCGAGCTGCGGGCGCGGCTGACCGAGGCCTTCGCCGCCCACGACCGCGACCACTGGGCCAAGGTGTTCGCCGGCACAGATGCCTGCGTCACCCCGGTGCTGTCGTTCGCCGAGGTCGAGTCCGAGCCGCACAACACCGAGCGCGACACGTTCTACCGCGAGAACGGATACCTCTACCCGGCACCGGCTCCGCGGTTCTCGCGCACCGCCCCGGCGGCGCCCAAGCCGCCGGGTGTTCCCGGTGCGGACACCGAAGCTGTTCTGCAGGAATGGGTTTAGGAAAGTCAAGGACAAGAAAGGAACCGATCTGTGGAGATCAAGGACGCCCTGGCGGTCGTCACCGGAGGTGCATCCGGTCTGGGGCTGGCGACGACGAAGCGGCTGCTGGACCGGGGCGCCTCGGTCGTCGTCATCGACCTCAAGGGTGAGGATGCGGTCAAGGAACTCGGCGCACGTGCCAAGTTCGTCGAAACCAACGTGACCGACCCCGAGCAGGTCGGTGCCGCGCTGGACGCCGCCGAGGAGATGGGCCCGCTGCGCATCGACGTCAACTGTGCCGGGATCGGCAACGCGGCCAAGACGCTGAGCAAGGACGGGCCGTTCCCGCTGGACGGTTTCAAGAAGGTCGTCGAGGTCAACCTGATCGGCACCTTCAACGTGATCCGGCTGGCGGCCGAGCGGATGGCCAAGACCGAGCCGATCAACGGTGAGCGCGGCGTCATCATCAACACCGCGTCGGTCGCCGCCTTCGAGGGCCAGATCGGGCAGGCCGCCTACTCGGCGTCCAAGGGCGGTGTGGTCGGCATGACCCTGCCCATCGCGCGCGATCTGTCCCGTGAGCTGATCCGCGTGGTGACGATCGCGCCCGGGCTGTTCAAGACTCCGCTGCTGGGCTCGCTGCCCCAGGAGGCGCAGGATTCGCTGGGCAAGCAGGTGCCGCACCCGGCCCGCCTGGGTGACCCCGACGAGTACGGCGCCCTTGCCGTGCACATCGTGGAGAACCCGATGCTCAACGGCGAGACCATCCGCCTCGACGGCGCCATCCGGATGGCTCCGCGGTAGACCAGAAAGAGAGAAATGGCATTGAAGACGAAGTTCACCGAGGCGTTCGGGGTCGAGCATCCGATCGCGCAGGGCGGTATGCAGTGGGTGGGTCGTGCCGAGTTGGTGGCCGCGGTCGCCAACGCGGGCGCATTGGGGTTCATCACGGCGTTGACTCAGCCGACCCCGGCCGATCTGGCCAACGAGATCGCCAAGACGCGCGATCTGACCGACAAGCCGTTCGGTGTGAACCTGACCATCCTGCCGGCGATCAATCCGCCGCCCTACGACGAGTATCGCCAGGTGATCGTCGACGCCGGCATCAAGATCGTCGAGACGGCGGGGTCCAATCCGGCGCCGCACCTGCCGATGTTCCACGACAACGGCATCAAGGTGCTGCACAAGTGCACCTCGGTGCGGCACGCGGTGAAGGCTCAGAGCCTCGGTGTGGACGGCATCAGCATCGACGGGTTCGAGTGCGCGGGGCATCCCGGTGAGGACGATATTCCCGGTCTGGTGCTGATCCCGGCCGCCGCGGACAAGATCGAGATCCCGATGATCGCCTCGGGCGGCTTCGCCGACGCACGCGGGCTGGTGGCCGCGCTGGCGCTGGGTGCCGACGGCATCAACATGGGGTCGCGGTTCATGTGCACGGTGGAGTCCTGCATCCACCCGAACGTCAAGGAGGCGATCGTCGCCGGCGACGAGCGGGGCACGGAGCTGATCTTCCGCAGCCTGCACAACACCGCCCGGGTGGCCTCCAACGTGGTCTCGCGCGAGGTGGTGCAGATCCTCAAGGACGGCGGTCAGTTCGATGCCGTCAAGGACCTGGTGGCCGGTGTGCGGGGGCGGCGGGTGTTCGATGAGGGGGATGTCGATGCCGGTATCTGGACCGTGGGAACGGCCATGGGACTGATCAACGACATCCCGACCGTCGGGGAACTGGTCTCGCGGATCGTCTCGGAGGCGGAGAGCCTGATCAATGGACGTCTCGCGGGGATGGTCACGGCCTCAGCGCAGCCGGCGTCCGTCTGAGGTCCGCGCCGCAAAGAGCACGAGAGCACGAAAAGAGGAACGCGCGCCCCACGGGGCGCGCGTTTTCTCATACGGCGGCTTTGAGGGCCATCTCGTCGTCGAGCTGCTCCGAGGTGTCGCCCTCGACCAGGTAATCACCGTGGTAGAGAGCCTCGAAGTCAACCTTGATGACATCAGCGTTGGTGTCGTCGATCCACATGTACTGAACAGTAACCATCACCTTTAAGGAATCTTTGAGTCTCGTTTCGGAAAATGGTGGCAATTCTTACCGCCGGGTAGGGTCCGCAGGCTACCTGCGGGTAGCAATCATGACGGCGGGTCGTTGAAGTGGAGCGCAGCACCAGCAGGCCCTCTTCGGCGGGGCCGGTCAGCGGGCCGGCGTCCGCGTTCGGTCGGGTGGCCGCATCGGCCGAGTTCGTCGATTCGGGTGAGTCGAGCGCAGGGTCGATGTTCATGACCATGCCGACCCGGTGCGGCGGCGAAACTCATCGCTACCGTGGAGTGATGTAGAAGGGTTCGCCGGCCGTGTGCTGAGGTCGGTGTGTTTCGGCCACATCGTGTCCGGCGGCATCCGGCCGTCCGACACGTCACAGGACATCGCCAACTGGCTCAGGGAGGTCGTCGATGACCGACGCAGTAGACAATCCGTTCTTCGCGCGACTGTGGATCACGATGTCGCGCCACGAATCCGAAGCGATCCGCCGGCTGCGCCGCCGGAACCTGGCCGGGCTGTCCGGCCGGGTGCTCGAGATCGGCGCGGGCACCGGCACCAACTTCGAGTTCTACCCCGACACCGTCACCGAGGTGGTGGCCATCGAGCCGGAGCGGCGGCTGGCCGAGTTGGCCGAGAAAGCGGCCGCCGAGGCGCCGGTGCCGGTGCGGGTCAGCACCGAGACGGTCGAGCACTTCACCGACGACGAGAAGTTCGACGCCGTGGTGTGCTCGCTGGTGCTGTGCTCGGTGGAAGATCTGGAAGGCGTTGTCGACGAGCTGTTCTCGCTACTGCGACCCGGTGGTCAGCTGCACTATCTGGAGCATGTCGGAGGGTGGGGGGCACGCGCCCGGTTGCAGCGGTTCGTCGATGCCACGTTCTGGCCCCGGCTGTTCGGCAACTGTCACACCCATCGTCACACCGAGGAGGCGATCGCCGGGGCCGGCTTCCAGGTCACCAGCGCCACCCGGAAGTGGACCCTGCCGTCCTGGGCGCCGATACCGGTCGCCGAGTTCGCGATCGGGGTGGCCGCCAGGCCGTCCTGACGCCCCGTCAGCCCAGCAGTGCCGGCAGTCGCTGCAGCAGCCCGGGCAGGGCGCTGGACGCCGTCTCCCGCAGCGTGAGCGTCGCACTGTCCGACAGTGGCGTGCGTTCGGGGTTGACCTCGATGACCGGCGTGCCGTGGGCCACCGCCAGCTCGGGCAGCCCGGCCGCCGGATAGACCACCGACGAGGTGCCGACGACGACCACCAGATCGGCGTTGACCACCGCGTCGACGGACCGCTGCCAGGCCTCGTCGGGCAGCGGTTCACCGAACCAGACCACGTCGGGCCTGATCAGGCCACCGCACCGACAGCGCGGCGGATCGACGGATTCGAGGGCCTCCGGCATGTCCGGAACCTCGTCGGTGTATACGGATCGGCAACGGTCGCAATGGAATTCGAAAAGACTGCCGTGCACGTGGTGCACCCGGCTGCTGCCGGCCCGCTCGTGCAGGTTGTCCACGTTCTGGGTGACGACGTGTACCTGGGCGTAGTCCTCCCATGCCGCCACGGCGCGGTGGGCGTCGTTGGGATCCACGGTGCGCATCATGTGGTGGCGCCACAGATACCACGCCCACACCCGGTCGGGATGGGTCTGCCAGCCGTGTGAACTCGAGATCTCGTAGGGATCGACATGGGCCCACAGCCCGGTCTCGACGTCGCGGAACGTGGGTACGCCGCTCTCGGCGGAGATCCCCGCACCACTGAATACCGTCACCTGCACCACACCAAAGTAGCGGCTATGAGTGATACTGGGCACGTGGCCGAGTTGGGGGATTGGGTACGCGTAGATCCGCACGCTGCCAGGCCGCTCTTCGATCAGCTCAGGACCCAGATCATCGCCGGTATCCGGGATGGGGAGTTGGAGCCGGGCACCCGGTTGCCGACGGTTCGTGAGCTGGCGAGTCAGATCGACCTGGCAGTCAACACCGTCGCACGCGCGTACCGCGAATTGGAAGCAGCGGGGATTCTCGAGACCAGGGGGCGCTTCGGCACCTACGTGGCGCGCTCAGATCCCGCCGATGCGGCGATGGCGACGGCCGCGAACACGTATGTGTCCGCGGCGCGCGCCCTCGGCGTCGGCAAGGGTGAAGCGATGCGCTACGTCGAGGCGGCGTTCGGCTGAGCCGAACAATCGGGCAGCGCTGGCTGACCAGCGTGTACGCGCCCGCTCAGCCGAATTCGAGCAGCGTCGTCGTCGGGCGGATGGCATCCAGGAGGGGCACCCGATAGACGGTCCACAGCAATGAGTTCATGAGCCGCCCCCGGGCGCGGGTGGCCGCCAGATCGTGCACCGCGCGTACCCCGGGAACGGTGTTGACCAGGTCGGCGACCTCGGCGACGGTCAGCGTGAACGGCATCGGGGGAACGCGGAAGCGACGTGACGTGCGCATGCCGCGACGCGTGAGTGCGGCGAACGCCGCCGGCGGCAGATCGAACATCATCTGCCCACCCGGGAACCGGGCCGCGCACTCGGTGATCAAGGCCATCGCCTCCTCGGGCTGCAGGTACATCAGCAGGCCCTCGGCGGTGATGAACACCCCGCCGTCGGTGTCGACCCGGTCCATCCAGCTGAAGTCCAATGCGGACTGCGCGCACATCTGCACCCGCTCGGAGGGCGGCAGCAGCTTGCGGCGCAGCTCGACCACCGGGGGGAGGTCCACGGTCAGCCACCGAAACCGGTCACCGACGTCGGCCGCCTCGAGCCGATGGAAGCTCGTCTGCAGCCCCTCGGCGAGCGCGACCACCGTCGCCTCGGGGTGGTCGAGCAGGTAGCGCCGCGTGTACTTGTCGAACAGCAGGGCGCGCAGGGCCATGTCCTGGCGGTTGGTGTGGCCGAACTTGGCGAAGTCGACGTCGATCGAGTCGACCAGGCGGATCGCCATCGGGTCGTCGATGAGCCCATCGGGCCTGCGTGCCTCGTTGGCACGCACGATCAGCGTCAGCAGCGCGGTCTCCGAGACCTTGGTCAGATCTGTGGTGTGCTTGGCGGTGGTTGTCATCGGTGTCCCAATCCGTGCGTGCGTCAACCGCGCAGCACCTTGTCGATCGTGCGTATGTTGCGTGTGGTGGTCGACGACTTGTAGCGCTTCTTGCCCATCGTCTTGCCCATCGCGCTGTCGCGGGTGGTCTCCCGGGCCACCTGCCAGTAGATGACGCCGACGCCCGGCTGGATCCGCTCGCCGGGTCCGCCTTTCAGGTCACCGAGTTCCCGGAGCACGTCGTCGTCGCTGACGAACGTGATGTAGGAATGGTGACCGTCGACGTCGCGCTCGAACGGGTAGTCCGCCGAGATCCGGGCGACGGTGTCCAGATCGTAGGCGAGCACCCATGCCTCGTAACCGAATCGGTCGCGCAACGCGGCCTCGGCCTTCTTCCGGACGGTCTCGGTCCCGGCCCTGCTGTCGAGCAGGACGTTGCCGCTGGCCAGCACCGTCTTGACGTCGGTGAAGCCGGCCTCGGTCAGGGCTTCGGCGACGGCGGCCATCTTCAGGTTCACCCCGCCGACGTTGACTCCGCGCAGGAACGCGGCGTAACGGGTCATCGGGGTGTCGTCGATCGGGTGTTCGGGCCCATCGGTTCGATCATCCCAGACCCGCGTTCGTTCTAGGCTCGTGGGATGACGCGCGATGTCTTCGACGACAAACTGCTGGCGCTGATCGCCGGGAACTCCCTCGGCGTCCTGGCCACCCTCAAACGGGACGGACGACCCCAGCTGTCCAACGTCGCCTACCACTTCGACCCCCGCGCGCTGACCATCTCGGTGTCGATCGCCGAACCGCGGGCCAAGACCCGCAACCTGCGCCGCGATCCGCGTGCGGCCATCCACGTCAGCTCCGACGACGGCTGGGCCTACGCCGTCGCCGAGGGCGACGCCGTGCTGACCCCGCCGGCCGCGGACCCCACCGACGACACCGTCGACGGTCTGGTCGAGCTGTACCGCAACATCAGTGGCGAACACCCCGACTGGGACGACTACCGCCGGGCAATGGTCGACGATCGCAGGGTGCTGATGACTCTGCCGATCAGCCACGTGTACGGGATGCCGCCGGGGCGGCGCTGAACCGACTACGCTGCTGTCATGGCAACCAGGGGATCGGCGGGTGCGGAGGAGTCCGAAGAGGACGACAACAAGCGCAGGTTCCGCGAAGCGCTGGCGCGCAAGAACGCGAAATCGGCTGGCGGATCGGCGCACAAGGACGGCGGAGCCAAGCAGCCGCGTGCGCACGGCCCCGTCGAGAACCGTCGCGAGTTCCGGCGCAAGAGCGGCTAGCTCGGCCGATCACCGGCCAGGGCGCGGGCGGCGGCCAGGGCCGCCAGCATCACCGCGACGCAGTACAGGCCGTGGTCCTTGAGTCCCCAGCCGACGGAGGCCAGGGTGGCCGCTCCGGCGACGCACAGCAGAGTGCCCACCACCGCGCTGCGGGTCCCGGGTCCGGCGACGTGGCCGCCGTCCCACAGCGGCAGCGGACGGTTCTCCAGCGGCCTCAGCACCACGAATGCCACCGCGACCGTGACCGTCACGACGAGCAGTTGCAGCACCGACAACACGACGAAGTCCGGCGCGGCCGGATCGAACCTCGGGTGCCCGAGGTGGTCGAACACCAGATGTACGGCCAGCAGCAGCGGCATGTGCCAGAGGTACAGCGTCATCGCACCCGAGTTGCCGATCATGGTCAGCCACCACACCCGTTGCCGGTGGGCCCATCTCGAGATCGCGGGTGCGGCGGCAATCGCGAACGCGCACAGCATGATCGCGTGCCCGGCCAGCAGCAGCGACGGAGGGAACATGTTCTTCAGGTGCTGGGTCTCGATGCCGACGAGGCTGAGCTCGTAGGGCCCGAGGACGACCAGTGCGAGGTCGACGGCGAACGTCGCGGCCGCCACGACGAGCGCGTGCCGTGCCGAAAGCAGTCCGCGCCGGTAGGCGACCCCGAACATGCCGGGGATCAGCCACACGATGAGGTTCAGGTAACCGACGCCGGGCCACACGTCGGTGGTGATGCGGACCGCGTCGACGACAGCGACCACGGCGTAGGCCGCGGCGACCCAGACCGCGAACCGGATTGGGGTGGTGATGCGGTCGAGCACCGGCACCGCCGCGAGCACCAGCACGTACGCGCCCAGGAACCACAGCAGTTGGACGGAGATGCCCGCGATCGGTTCGTAGACATGCACCGGAAGCAGCGGGCGGAGCGCCACCAGCGTCACCGCCCAGAACGCCAGATAGGCGAAGACCGGCCGGTACAGCCGGGTACACCGGCGCATCAGCCAGTCCCCCCAGGACGCGCCGGGGGTCCACGATCGCACCGACGCCGCCACCCCGGCGAAGAAGAACAGCGGCATGACCTGGAAGACCCAGGTCAGCGCCTGGAACACCGGAGCGGTGGTGAGCAGGTTGTCCCAGATGAACACCTCGTCTCGCAGCGTGCTGGTCGCCATCACGGTGTGTCCGGCCACGACACCGATCAGCGCGGCGAGCCGGATGACGTCGATCGCGCGGTCCCGGTCGGGCGGGGTGCCCGATTCGACCTCGGCGGGGCGCGGAAACAGCGCGGTGACGCTCATGGGTGCGAATCTATGTGCGCGTGCGACGGGGTGCCTGAGTAGATCCACTCAGGCATTCCGATACCGCGCCTCGCGTGCCAGGATGGCGGCCAGGCACGCCGACGCGAGGGCGGCGACCGCCACCGCGAAGGTCACACCGGCGGTGCGCAGCCCCCAGGCCTGTGCGGCCAACCCCTCGCCGACAACCGGCAGCGACAGGGCGACATAGGCGACCACGAAATACGTCGAGCTGACCTCGGCGCGGCGATCCACCGGCGTGTGCTCGGCCACTGCGGCCAACCCGCGACCGAAGCTGATGCCCTGACCGATACCGGACACCAAAGCGGCGGCGATCAATCCCGTCAGCGAGGTGAACTGCAGGGCGGCGGCGAGTATCACCATGCCCGCCACCAGGATTGCGCAGCCCAACGCCACCGCTCTCGCGGGGTCCGTCCGCGTCGTGGCGATCTGCGCGCCGGCCGAGGCGACGAAGATCGCCCCGGCCATCAGCCCGGCGACGGCATGGTTGCCGACACCGACTATCTGGGCCAGGAACGACGGCGCCACGGCGGTGAACAGCCCGAGGACCGCGAAGCCGGCGAACGCGGCCAGGCCGGCGATCACGAACACCCCGCGCGCCTGCGCCGGAACCGACAGCCGCTGCACGCCAAGCCGGCCGGTGCGGGGGGAGGTTTCGGGCACCAGCAGGACGGCGACCCCGGCGAGGGTGGCCAGCGCGAGGTGCACGACGAAGCTCAGGTGTAGCGGCTGTGGTGCGTACTGGACCAGCAGGCCGGCCAGCACGGGGCCCGCGCCGAGCCCGCCGATGTTGGCGACGGTGGCCACCGCTGCGGCGCGGTGACCCCATGCCGGCGGCGCCGCCTCGATGACCGCAGCGGTGGCCGTCCCGGTGAACAGACCGGCCGACAGTCCCGACAGCACCCGCCCCACCAACAGTTGCGGCACCGAGTCGGCAGCCAGGAAGACCAGCGCGCTGGCGACCGCGAACACGACCCCCGCGAGCAATACCGGTCGGCGCCCGAGCGCGTCGGACCACCTGCCGAACGCCAGCAGCGCGAACAACACCCCGCCCGCGTACGTCGCATAGATGACCGTGGTGGTCAGCACCCCGAAATCCATGTGCTCGGCGTAGAGCGCGTACATCGGGGTAGGCAGCGTCGTGCCCGCCATCACCGCGGTGAACGCGTAGGCGAGCAGCAACATCGGATAGCGGCGCACGTGTGCCTCAACGTCGGCCGGCATCGGTTCGCTTCCCGCCAAGCGGTGCGGGGCCGCGGCGCTCAGGTGTCGGCGGGCACAATGCTCGACGCGACGAGTTGGAGATACGGGCGGTACAGGTCGACCTCGTCGAGGTAGCTGCCCAATGTGACACCGTCGTTGACGGCCAGGATCACCCGGGCCAGCGACTCGGCGGGGATCGTCAGCCGTGCCCCCAGCCTGGCCACGCCCTTGCTGATGAACTCGCCGAGCGACCGTACCGTCTCGCGGCGCTGCTCGGCGAGGCGTTCCCGCGCCTGCGGATTACGCAGGAGGAACAGCGTGAGCTCGTAGTTGAGCGCGGCGCGCAACGGGTCGCTGCCGGCTTCGCGCCACCGCCGGGACAATTCGTCGACGTCGAGATCGCCGAACTCGCGGAACGATTGGATGACCTCGGTGAAGATCTCCAGGAAACGGTCGCGCTGGCGGTCGATCACCGCGAGGAAGAGCTCCTCCTTGGCGCCGAAATGCGAGTAGATGGCACCCCGGGTGTAGCCGGCGGCGTCGGCGATGTCCTCCAGCGCCGACGCGGTCAGACCCTTGCGGGCGAAGGACTCTTCGGCGGCATCGAGCAGGAGGTTGCGGGTGTGCTCGAGGCGCCGCTCCCTCGTCCACCGTTCCGGCACCGATTCATCCTGCCATATCCGGGCGGCGGACCTGGCCATGTTGACACCTGCCTCGTAACTGGTTGCCGGACAGCGCGATTCAAAATCACGGCGGCTCCCGCCGATGACGCCCTGCCGGCCGCCAGGATCCCCGATGGATGTGACTACAACCACATTTATACATGCTTGTATATCTAATGCACAAGCGTATATCGTGATGGCCATCACATGGTGTCCTGTTCGGTGGGCGCCTTTCCCGCGAGGAGGTTCGACATGACCCAGGCGACGAGGCCCGGCCGGTGGGTGGAGCCCGATTCAGGGATCGGGCTCGGTCTCGACGACGTCGGGCCGGGCACCTTCGGCATGCAGATCTCGACGGATCGCTACACGTCGCACGACTACGCCGAGCGCGAGCGCGAGCGGATCTGGATGCGGGTCTGGCAGATCGCCGGGCGCGTCGACGAACTGCCGGAGCCCGGCGACTGGAAGCAGTACCGGATCATGGACCAGTCGTATGTGATCGTGCGGGGCAAGGACGGCGAGTTGCGCGGGTTCGTCAACGCCTGCCGTCACCGCGGGAACATGCTGTGCACCGCGAACTCGGGAAATGCCAAGCGCGGCTTCCTATGTCAGTACCACCTGTGGTCCTACGACCTGGAGGGCAAGCTGCGCGGGGTGTTGCGCGAGAACCTGACCGGCCAGGTCGACAAGACCGACAACTCGTTGCTTCAGGTCTCGGTCGACACGTTCGGCGGGTTCATCTTCCTCAACCCCGACCCCGGGGCAGCGCCGTTGCGCGACTTCCTGGGGCCCGAGGTGTGCGAACTGCTCGAGCCCTACCACCTCGACGAGATGGTGACCGTGATGGACGTCCGGGAGCCGTTGGAGTGCAACTGGAAAGTCGTGATGGACGCCTTCGAGGAGGGCTACCACATCAATGGAATCCACCCTCAGCTGCTCGCCGTGCTGGCGATCGATCCGGAAACGGCGCGCTATCGCTTCTTCCCGGATCACAGTGTGGCGGTGGCCCCGTTCGAGGTGAAGGGCGCCAGCGCGGAGAAGCAGGTCGAGGGGATCCTGAACCTGCCGGACACCTTCCCGTCCACGGTTGCGGTGATGCCGCGGTTCCAGGAACTGGTCGCCGACTACCGCAACGACGATGGGTCGGTGGACTTCCCGTCCGGCGTCACCGCCCGAAAGCTGCTCCAGCAGGCGACCCGGGACACCCTCACCGGCATGGGCCTCGACGTCAGCGGGCTCACCGACGATCAGATGAGCGACAACCAGGGGTGGGTGCTGTTCCCGAACTACTTCATGACCGTCCGCGCCGGTGAATGCCACGTCATCATGTCGGAGCCGCACCCCGACGGCGATCCCAACCGCTGCGTCTGGCACGTCAGCAGCTACATGTACCTGCCCCCCGAGCACCGCGACGCGTTCCGGGTCGGCCTGACCGATGTGGACGAACCCGGCAGCTACAAGTATTTCGAAGCGCTGCAACAGGATTACGAGCAGATGCCGCGCCAGCAGCTCGGTCTGCGCAACAGTCGCCTCGACCACATGTCGCTGGTGCGAGAGGAAGTCGTCATCGGCCACTACCACTCGGTGGTGGACCGCTACATGGCCGACAAAGCCTGACCAGGAAAGGACCCTCAATGAACATCGAGGAACGTATCGCGCACCACCGTCGGATGGCCGAGGCCTACCGCGACGCGTACCTGCGTCAGGGAGTCCAGGCCGGCGAGGCCTTCGCCGACGCGTGGAAGTTCGCCGAGGACGGGGTCTACGTGTCGCCCTACTTCACCGGCGACCAGGTGTTCAAGTTCAGCGAGTTCCCGGAGGACACCGCACGGGCCTCCACGATGGAGGCCAAGGCCTACTCGCTGACGTTCCCGGACTGGAAGCCCGCCGATTTCCGGTACTGGCCGGCCGAAAACGGCGTGGTCATGAAGACCCGCTGGGAGGGCACCACCCGCGAAGGCGTCCGAATGGGCTTCTACTCCTACAGCTTCATCGAGACCAACGAGGCCGGCGAGCTGACCCGCTGGGAGACCCACGTCAACGACGAGTACAACGCGTTCCTCGATGTCGCCATCGGAGTGCACGGCCCGTTCCACGGCACCGGCGAATACGTGGCCGCGCTGGAACGCCGCCTGGCCGAGGCCGGTGTGTCGGTGTGACCCGCGCCGACGACGGCAAGGTCACCCAAATCGACGACTATCTGCAGATGACCCCACTGGCCCCCGAGATGCTGCGGGGCATGGACGAGGTCGGCGTTTCCCAATGACCGCCGACGACACGACGGACGCCCTGCTGACGCCGCTGGGCGCAGACGAATGGGGCGACGACGAATACGCGGCGTTCGGGGTGCTGCTCGGCATCCCGGGGGAGAAGGTGCCGCGGGCGGGATCGGGGCACGCCTTGGACCCGCTGAACTTCGACATCATCGGCCTGCTGGCCCGGCATCCGAAGATGGCCGGCGCCTTCCTGACCTTCAACGGCTTCCTGCTGCAGCGGGGCGAGCTGTCGCTGCGGCTGCGCGAGCTGGCGGTCCTGCGGGTCGCGGCCACCCGCCGGTCGGCGTTCTTCTGGGGGGAGCACAGCAGGGTCGCGCTGGACGGTGGCGTGCCCGAGGCAGACATCGCCCGGCTGGCCGCGGGCAACGACGGTTTCACCGGCACGGATCTGCTCGTTTTGCAGGCGACCGATCAGTTGCTCGCCGACGGCAGTCTCGACGAGCCGACGTGGGGACGGCTCGTCGAGGCGGTGGGCACCAGGGCCGCGATGGAGGTGATCTTCGTCGTCGGTACCTACGCGATGCTCGCGACGGCGTTCCAGACCTGGGGTCTGGCGCCGCCGGAGGGCAGCGCGCCGCTGCCGGACTGAGCCACTCCGGAACGGCAGAACTCGCACCGACAGGGCCGTCGGTGCGAGTTCTGTTTCTCTCGTTGAGGTTCCGCGCTAGTGAGCGACCGCCTTCTCGGCGCCGATCCCGGTCAGCGAGCGCACCTCCATCTCCGCGTTGACCTTCGGATCGCCGCGGTCGGGCGAGGTCAGCGTGCCGACGATGGCCAGGATGAACGCCAGCGGGATCGAGATGATGCCCGGGTTGGCCAGCGGGAACCACGCGAAGTCCGCACCGGGGATCATCGCCGAGGACGATCCGGACACCGCGGGGGAGAACACGATCAACACCAGCGTCGAGATCAGGCCGCCGTACATGCTCCACAGCGCGCCGCGGGTGTTGAACCGCTTCCAGTACAGCGAGAACACGATCGTCGGCAGGTTCGCCGCCGCGGCGATCGCGAACGCCAGCGCCACCAGGAACGCCACGTTCTGCCCGTTGGCCAGGATGCCCAGGGCGATGGCGAACACGCCGAGCACCACCGCGGTGATGCGGGAGACCCGCACCTGCTCGTCCTCGGTCACCTTGTGCGACTTCATCACGCTGGCGTAGATGTCGTGGGCGAACGACGCCGACGCGGTGATGGTCAGGCCCGCGACGACCGCGAGGATCGTCGCGAACGCCACCGCCGAGATGATGCCCAGCAGGATCACCCCGCCCAGTTTGAAGGCGAGCAGCGGCGCCGCCGAGTTCACTCCGCCCGCTGCGCCCAGGATGGTGTCCGGGCCGACCAGGGCGGCCGCGCCGTAGCCCAGCACCAGGGTGAACAGGTAGAACGCGCCGATCAGCGCGATCGCCCACACCACCGAGCGCCGCGCCTCCTTGGCGGTGGGCACCGTGTAGAACCGCATCAGCACGTGCGGCAGGCCCGCGGTGCCCAGCACCAGCGCGATGGCCAGCGAGATGAAGTTGATCTGCGAGGTCAGCGAGCCGCCGTAGCGGGCGCCCGGGGCCAGCACGTCGCGTGCGGCGACCGCTTCCGACGAGCTGCCGCTGATCGCAGACTGTGCGGCGCCGAGGATCTCGGAGAAGTTCAGCCCGAACTTGCTGAGCACCATCAGCGTCATCAGCGCCGCGCCGGTGATCAGCAGCACCGCCTTGATGATCTGCACCCAGGTGGTGCCCTTCATGCCGCCGACCAGCACGTAGACGATCATCAGGATGCCGACCACCGCGATCACGATGGACTGCCCGCCGCGGCTGTTGACGTTGAGCAGCAGCGCCACCAGGCCGCCGGCGCCGGCCATCTGGGCCAGCAGGTAGAACAGCGACACCGTCAGGGTGCTGGTGGCGGCGGCCAGGCGCACGGGCTTCTGCTTGAGGCGGAAGCTCAGCACGTCGGCCATCGTGAACTTGCCGGTGTTGCGCAGCAGTTCGGCGACCAGCAGCAGGGCCACCAGCCAGGCGACCAGGAAGCCGATCGAGTAGAGGAAGCCGTCGTAGCCGTACACCGCGATCGCCCCGGCGATGCCGAGGAAGCTGGCTGCGGACAGATAGTCACCGGCAATGGCGATGCCGTTCTGCGGGCCGGAGAATCCGCGCCCGCCGGTGAAGAACTCGGCGGCCGTCGCGTTCTTCTTGCTGGCCCGGATCACCACGATCATCGTCACGACGACGAACAGGCTGAAGATGCCGATGTTGGCTGCCGTGTTGCCGACGGCTTCGGACTGCGCCAGGAGGGTTGTCATTTCATCTCGCTTTCCAGTTCGGCGCGGATCGCCTCGGCGCGCGGGTCGAGGACGCGGTTGGCGAACCGCACGTACAGCCCGGTGATCAGGAACGTCGAGACGAACTGGCCGAGCCCGATGACCAGGCCGACGTTGATCTCCCCCCACACCTTGGTGGCCATGAAGTCGTGGGCGAACGCACCCAACGCCACGTAGAGGGCGTACCAGAGGAGGAATATCGCGGTCATCGGGAACACGAAGCGGCGCAAGCGGTTCCTGAGGTCCTGGAATTCAGGGCTGGCCTGGACCTCCAGGTATCTCTCGCCGCTGATCGCCTCCGGGCGAATGGGCAGGTCGGTTTCGGACACCTTGTCCTCGCTTCCTGGCTGATGTGAACGGGCTCTCCGGGAAAAGTAGTTGAGACGTGAGTCACAGATCCAGCGTTTGCGCAGGTGACACGGTGAGGTCGGGGACGCCTGCGGTGAGCGGTCGGTCGGCGACGACGAACGGCGGGCGGGTCGATGTGCCCAGCGGACCGGGCCGGTCGTCGCGCAGGCGCCGATCGCCGCTCCCGGTTGGTGTGCCGCGAGACCACTTTTTGCAGCGTGGCTCTCGCACTTCGGCGCTATCTGGACGGCAGGCGCTCGATACCCATTCCGAGGTGCTCCGGCACGTGCATGCGCGCGAAGATCTGCGCGACGTCGGCGGGGATGCGCGCCCGGGTGACGCGGCTGACGACGATCATCGTCGCGAAGGCGAGCGGAACACTGACCGCCGCCGGATAGCCGATCAGCACGCCCGGCCAGCCGCCGAGGGCCTCGGCGTCGACACCGCCGGCCACCTCCACGGTCACCGCGACCCCCGACAGCAGGCCCCCGACGGCCAGGCCGCAGGCGGCGCCCAACGCCGTCAGACCGCGCCACCAGATGCCCAGCACCAACAGCGGGCACAGCGTCGAGGCCGCCACCGCGAACGCCAACCCCACGCTGCGGGACAGTTCCAGGTCGCCCGAGGTGGTCAGCGCCAACGGAATCGGAATCAACCCGCCCACCACCGCCGCCCACCGGAAGTCGCGCACCCGGCCGGGCAGCACGTCGGTGGCCAGGGCCCCGGCGAAGCTGACCAGCAGTCCCGACGACGTCGCCAGGAACGCGGCGATCGCACCGGCGGCGACCAGGGCCGCGAGCAGTTGGCCGGCCACCCCGCCGACCGCCGAGGCCGGGGCCAGCAGCACCGCCGCGTCGGCGTTTCCGGTGATCAACAGCTGCGGCACGTAGAGCCGGGAGAACACCCCGAGCAGCATCGGGAACAGATAGAACAGCGAGAGCAGCGCGATCACCGCAAGCGCGGTGCGCCGTGCGGCCCGGCCGTCGGGGTTGGTGTAGAAGCGCACCAGCACGTGCGGCAGGCCCATCGCGCCCAGGAAGGTGGCCACCATGATCGAGACCACCTGATAGAGCGGGTGATGCCCGCCGAACCCGCCGCCGGAGGCGATCCACTCGCCGCCGGTGCTCGGCGCCCCCGCCACCACCGGCGTCGCCGCGCCGCCTGCCAGGTGCAGGGTGCTGCCAGCGCCGAGGGTGTGCTGCCCGGGGGCGTCGAACTTCGCCTGCTCGACCGGCCTGCCGTCCAGGGTGCCGGACACCGTGACCCCCGCGGGGGTGGTGACCTGAACGACGACGTCGGTCTCGATCGCCACCGTGGTGGCCTGCTGCACGGTCGGCGGCAACGGCCCACCGAGCGCGAAGCCGTCGCCGGCGCCGTGGTCGCTGACCAACAGTGCGGTCAGCGCCAGCGCCGGGATCGCCACCGCGGTCAGCTTGAGCCAGTACTGGAACGCCTGCACGAAGGTGATCGATCGCATGCCGCCGGCCACCACGTTGGTGATGACGATGGCGCCGACGGCGACCGGCCCCAGCCACACCGGTGTGCCGAGCAGGGTTTTCAGTGCCAGCCCGGCACCTTGGTACTGCGGTACCAGATAGAAGATGCAGATCACCACGACGACCAGCATCGCGATCTTGCGCAGCCGCGCCGAACCTAGCCTGAACTCGGCGAAGTCCGGGACGGTGTAGGCCCCCGACCGGCGCAGCGGCGCCGCCACGAACAGCAACAGACCCAGATAGCCCGCGGTGAACCCGACCGGGTACCACAGCGCGTCGGCACCGTACTTGGCGATCAGCCCCGCCACGCCGAGAAACGAAGCCGCGGAGAGATATTCCCCCGAGATGGCCGCCGCATTCCACTGGGATCCGACCGTGCGGGAGGCGACCAGGAAGTCGGACGTGGTGCGGGAGAACCGCACCCCATAGGCGCCGATGGCCACGGTGGCCACCGCCGCGGCGAGCAGCGCGGCCGCCGTCAGCGGTGAACCGGTCACGGCTCGGCGTCGACGACGCCGACGAAGTCGCGCTCGGCCTGCTCGGACAGCCGGATGTAGAACCAGCCGATGCCGTAGAGCAGCGGATACACCAGCACCGCGAGCACCAGCCAGTTCAACCGGATGCCGAACACCGTCACCGCGGCCAGGCCCGGGAACAACGCGTTGAGCAACGGGATCGCACCGATCAGACCCACCACCACCAAGGCCAGTCGCAGCGCCAGCCCCAGTTGGGCGCGCATCAGTCCGCGCACCAGCGCGTCGCCGACCTGCGTCTGCTCCTGGACCTCGATCCTGGTGCGCACCATCCGGGCGCCACGGCGGTGGGCGAGCACCACCCGCTGCCGCTGAGGCCGTTCCCCGCTAGTCATCGGCGCTCCCGGCCGGCCGCAGGCTGCGCATCGGATTGCGCACGACCCGGTCGCGCAACTCGCGGGCCTGGCGGCGGCTCACCGGCAACTCGACCGCGGGCGAGGCGCCGTTGGCCCGCAACCGGACCAGCACCGCGCCGTCGGTGGTGCGCAGCCCGGTCACCAGCCGCAGGGCCACCAGGTAGGAGCGGTGCACCCGCTGGAAGCCGTGGTCGCGCCAGCGGGTCTCGAGGGTGCTGATCGGAATCCGCACCAGGTGCGATCCCGACGCCGAATGCAGCCGCGCGTAGTCACCCTCGGCCTCCACCCAGCCGATGCTGTCCCGGGGAACCAGGTGGGTGACACCGCCGACCTCGGCGGGGACGACGTCGGATTCCGTTTCCCGGAGCGGGGTTTCGTCCCTGGCCGCGGTGGCGGGTTCCTCCGGTGGGGGTGCGGTCTGCGCGGTCGCCACCCGGCGCACGGCCTGGTCGAGACGGTCCTCGCGGATCGGCTTGAGCAGATAGTCGACCGCGCCGACGTCGAAGGCCGCGACGGCCTTGTCGTCGTGCGCGGTGACGAACACGATCGCCGGGCGGTGCGAGAAGTTCGACAGCACGCCCGCCAGCTCGATGCCCGACAGGCCCGGCATGTTGATGTCCAGGAACACCGCGTCGATGGTGCGCTGGTTCAGTTCACGCAGCGCCGAGGTGGCGTCGTTGGCGCGGAACACCTCCCCGACACACGGGTGCCGGTCGAGCAGGAAGGCCAGTTCGTCCAGCGCCGGGGCCTCGTCGTCCACGGCGAGCACTGTGAGTGGCTTGGTCACGATTTGCCCACCCCGAACACACCTCCGCTGGCCCACACACCTGACCGGAACTTCGGCACCCTCATCACCACCTTGGTGCCTGCGCCGAGCGCCGTCTCGACCACCAGACCGTAATCGTTGCCGAAGGCCGCGCGCAGGCGATGATCGACATTGGTCAGGCCGACGTGTGCGGAGTCGCCCTCGGTCACCGGGGCGCCGTCGGACAGCGCGTCGCTCGGGCCGGCGCGCAGCGCGTCGGGATCCATTCCGACGCCGTCGTCTTCGACCGTGATGACGCAGTCGGACCCCTCGTCGCGGGCGATCAGCTCGATCGATCCGCTGCCGCGACCCGCGAACCCGTGCCGCACCGCGTTCTCGACCAGGGGTTGCAGCGCCAGGAACGGCACCACCACGTTGAGCACCTCGGGCGCCACCTGCAACGTGACCTTCAGTGCCGTCCCGAACCGGGCCCGTTCGAGAGTCAGATAGCGGTCGATGTTGCGCAACTCCTCGGCCAGCGTGGTGTATTGGCCCGCCGCGCGGAACGAGTAGCGGGTGAAGTCGGCGAACTCCAGGATCAGCTCGCGGGCGCGGTCGGGGTCGGTGCGCACGAACGACGCGATCGTGTTGAGCGCGTTGTAGATGAAGTGTGGGCTGATCTGGGCGCGCAGCGCCAGCACCTCGGCACGGTCCAGCCGCGCCCGCGAAGCGTCGAGTTCGGCGAGCTCGACCTGGCTGGCGGCGTAGCGGGCGACCTCACCGACTGCACCCAGCATTCCGGGGGCCGGTGAGCGGGTTGTCACGACGACGAGCACACCGAGCATGTCCCCGGCCTCGGCGAGCAGTGGCTGTGCGACCACCGTTGAGGTTCGGGTGTGGGTCAGGACGCGGCGTTCCCCGGAGATCGCCTGCCGGGCGGCGTCCTGGCACTCGGCCGGCACGTCGTCGCCCCAGACGGCGCCGTCGGCGGGGTCACGGGCCAATAGTTCGGCCTCGGTGTCGTAGAGCGCCAGACCGTCGGTGCCGGTGAGACCACGCAGAAACGGCGCGGCGGTCTCGGCGGACTCCGTGTCCAGACCGCGGCGCAGGGCGCGGGCGGCCAGCGAAGCGGTGTGCAGCGCAGCGTGCACGGCGCGTTCGGTCGGGGTGGACACCACCCGGCGGGTGCGCACGGCGAGCACCACCGCGGCGACCGCGAGCAGGATCAGTGCGACCATCAGCACGATTGCGAGCTCGCCGGGCATCTCTTGATTCTGCTCCTCGCGCGCGCCTATCCGATTCTGCCCGTGGCGTGCGCGTGTCTGGCTTTACGTGCCTCTTGCCCGCTTGCGTCGTCAATCCGAAGGGTGCGATGTCGAAAGCGCGGCTGGTACGGGAACCTGGGGCCTGCCGGAACCGCCGGACGGGTCACCGACTTCCGCAATCGCATGCAGAGCCGCAGCAATCGTGGATTCGATTCCGCGGTCGGTGTCGGTCGCGTCCCGGAAGGGCCAGACCTGCGGTCTCGCGAGTGTGGGCTCAGCCGTGGAAGTCGTGCATCGCGAACAGGATCCGCGGCTTCCCCGCTCGTTGACCTGTTCGTTCAGTCAGTCGCGTGGATCATTGTTCTCAAAGACTCGCCTGCGCAGCCGCGGACGCTGTGGTGCCCGGAGGCGTATTCATGCCCGTGACGGTTCGTAGAACTCACCGCGCGAGGCGGGCCGCCGATGACGGGCCGGCTCTAGTTGGTGTCTGGTGGTGGGGGTTGGTAGGGGTCGTACCACCACCAGTCGGCGTGTTCGCCGGTGGGTCCGGGGTAGGG
>NZ_JAIFZS010000037.1 GCF_019710635.1 Mycolicibacterium xanthum | reverse complement strand
GAGTTGTCACTGAAACAAGTGAATAAAGTTACGGCGGAAATAGCGGCAGGGAAACGCCCGGACCCATCCCGAACCCGGAAGCTAAGCCTACCAGCGCCGATGATACTACCCACCCGGGTGGAAAAGTAGGACACCGCCGAACACAAATTGAAGTCCTGTGCCCCCCAATTAAAATTGGGGGGCACAGGCATTTGTGTATCAGCCGAAACTAATCGAACAATGTCGGAGTCGGCGACGAACAATGGCTTTTCTCGAGAGCCAGTAGCGTCTTCTTCCGCTCTATTCCGCCGCCGTATCCGGTCATACTTCCGTTCGCGCCGATCACCCGATGGCACGGGACGATGATCCCGATCGGGTTGTGCCCGTTGGCCACTCCGACGGCACGCGACGCTCCCGGGGCCTCGATCTGACGGGCGATCTCACCGTAGGAGCGGGTCTGGCCATAGGGGATGGTCAGCAGTGCCGCCCACACCCGGCGCTGGAACGTAGTGCCGGCCGGGTCGAGGTCGAGGTCGAATTCCCGGCGCTCGCCGGCGAAGTACTCTTCGAGTTGCAGCGCCGCGTCGGGAAACGCCGAATCGTCGGGCTCCCAGCCGGTCCGGTCCGGCTCATAGGTCTGGTCGACCATCCGCAGATGTTGCAGCCGGTCTCCGGTACCGGCGAGGGTGAGCCTCCCGACCGGGCTGTCCATCATTCGATATCGCAGGTGTTTCATCGTTCCTCCTTGGGGGCCACGCGTTGACGGAGTGGTCGAGTGCGGTCCAAAGATGCTGGGTCGCATAGGAACGCCACGGACGCCAGCGCTCCCCGTGTTCGGCGAGCCCTCGTGCGGCCGACGGCAGGCCCAGCTGTCGGGCCGCGGCGGCCACCCCCAGGTCGGTCCCGGGGAAGGCATCCGGGTCGCCGAGGCCGCGCATGGCGATCATCTCCGCCGACCATGGACCGATGCCGAGCAGTGCCTGCAATTGCTCGCGTGCGGCATTCCAGTCGCAGCCGGAGTCGAGCTCCACGTCGCCGCGGTTCATCGCGGCGATCAGGGCGCCGAGGGTGCTCTGCCGCGCCTTCGGGAAGGCCAGACGTTGCGGGTCGATCTCGCCGAGTCGCTCGGTGGACGGAAACACGTGGGTCAGCCCGCCCTCGGCGTCGGCGATCGGGTCTCCGTAGGCCGCGACCAGCCGCGCCGCGTGAGTGCGGGCGGCCGCCACGGACACCTGCTGGCCGAGCACCACGCGCAGCGCCAACTCCTGCTCGTCGACGGTGCGCGGGATGCGCTGACCCGGTGCCTTGGCGATCAGCGGGGCCAGACGTTCGTCGGCGCTGAGCGCGCCCACGATCGCTTCCGGGTCGGCGTCGAGGTCCAGTAGCCGCCGGCATCGCGCGATGGCGGCGGATACGTCGCGGAAGTCCGCCACCTCGAGGCGGCAGCGCACGTGGTCGGGGTGCGGCGTCAGCGCGACGATCGCGGTGCCGTGCGGCAGCCGCAGCGAGCGGCGGTACGCGCCGTCGCGGACCTCCTCGACACCGGGCACGGCACTGGCGGCCAGGTGCCCGAAAAGGCCCTCGAAGGCGAACGGCGTCCGGACGGGCAGCCGCACCGACAACGTCCCGGTGGCCGCGACATCTGCGCGGCCGAACCGGGTCCGTGCCCGGGTGCGCAGCATCGTCGGCGTGAGGTCGTACACCGCATGCACGGTGTCGTTGAACTGCCGGATGCTGGTGAATCCCGCCGCGAAAGCGACATCGCCGAATGGCATTTCGGTGGTTTCGATCAGTACCCGGGCCATCTGGGCGCGCTGCGCTCTGGCCAGCGACAGCGGTGTGGCACCCACCTCGGCCTGCGTCAGGCGCTCGAGTTGGCGAACGGTGTAGCCGAGTCGCACCGCCAGCCCGGAGACGCCGTCACGGTCGACGGTCCCGTCGGCGATCAGCCGCATCGCCCGCGCCACCACGTCGCCGCGGACATTCCACTCGGGCGATCCGGGCGAGGCGTCGGGCCGGCATCGCTTGCAGGCCCGGAAGCCGGCCCGCTGGGCGGCCGCCGCCGTCGGGTAGAACCGGACGTTGCGCGCGTACGGTGGACGCACCGGGCAGCTGGGTCTGCAGTAGATCCCGGTGGTCAGCACGGCCGTGACGAACCAACCGTCGAACCGGGCGTCCTTGGCCTGCACGGCCCGGTAGCAACGGTCGAAGTCGGTGTGCATGACATCGACAATGGCACGGCCCGCCGGTGCATTACTAGCGGAAAAGCGACATGGAGGTGAGACTTCGGAGGGTGGTCCGCCGCGCCGTGGGCCACGACCCGGCGCAGCGCCTTGGCATCGGGCGTAGGTTCTGAGGCGATGGATTCCGGCACCGGCGCACAACTGCAGAAGACTTTGGGATTGCGTTCGGCGGTCCTGTTCGGGCTGGCCTACATGACCCCGATCATCGTGCTCGGAATCTTCGGGGTGATCGCCGAACGGTCCCGCGGCGCCAGCGCCGGTGCGTATCTGTTGGCCACGGTGGCGATGCTGTTCACCGCACTCAGCTACGGCATCATGGCCCGGCACTACCCGGTGGCCGGATCGGCCTACACCTATGTCCGCAAGGCACTGGATCCGCGGCTGGGTTTCCTGGTCGGCTGGGCCATCCTGCTCGACTATCTGTTCCTTCCACTGGTGATCTGGCTGATCGGCGGCGCCTACCTCCAGGGGCAGTTTCCCGCCGTGCCGCCCTGGGTGTGGATCCTGGCGTTCATCGTGCTCACCACGACGCTCAACGTCGTCGGGCTCAAGGTGGCCGACCGGGCCAACTTCGTCCTGATGAGTTTCCAGTTGCTGATCGTGGCGCTGTTCGTGGCGTTGACACTGGCTCACCTGCTGCGGCATTCCGATACCGGTGCGGCATCGCTGGTTTCGCTGCGGCCGTTCATCGGTGAGGGTGGCTTTTCGGCGATCGCGGCCGGTGCGGCGGTGGCGGCGTACTCGTTCCTCGGATTCGATGCCGTCAGCACGTTGACCGAGGAGATCCACGACGCCGCCCGCACGGTGCCCCGGGCGATCGTGCTGGTCGGGCTCATCGGCGGTGGCATCTTCGTGGTGGTGGCCTATACGGTCAGCCTGGTGGCGCCGGGGGCCACGTTCACCGACGCCGACTCGCTGGCCGAAGACATCGCATACACCGTCGGCGGGGCCGTGTTCGGCTCGGTGTTCCTCGCCGCGCTGGTGGTCGGGCAGTTCACCTCGGGGTTGGCCGCGCAGGCCGCCGTCTCGCGGCTGCTGTACGCGATGGGGCGGGACGGCGTGCTCCCGAAACGGTCGTTCGGCATGGTGTCTGCGAGGTTCCGTACCCCGATGTTCAACATCGGGCTGACCGGTGTGATCGGGCTGGCCGCAATGTTTCTCACCGTTGCGTCATCGACGTCGTTCGTCAACTTCGGCGCGTTCAGCGGCTTCACGATGGTGAACCTGGCGGTAGTGGCGTACTTTCTGCGGCACCGCGGTCGGTCGTTGCCGGCGTGGCGATATGTGTTGCTCCCGATGATCGGCGCCGTGGTCAACATCTACCTGTTGATCCACCTCGATGCCGACGCGCTCATCGCCGGGGTGTCGTGGGCGAGCGTCGGGGTGGTCTACCTGGCGTGGCTGACCCGGGGTTTCACCCGTCCGACGCCCGAGATGACCGGGATGACCGAGCCGCACTGACCGTCGCCACCTCGACGCTCGGCGCCCGACGGCAGGACAGAATTCGCTCAGCACTCGACGACGGTCAGCGCGAGTCCGCCCATCGCCGTTTCCTTGTATTTGTCGGCCATGTCGACGCCGGTGTCGCGCATGGTCCTGATCGCGGTGTCCAGGCCGACGTGGTGGTCACCGTCGCCGCGCAATGCGATCCGAGCCGCCGTGATGGCCTTGACCGAGGCGACGGCGTTGCGCTCGATGCAGGGGATCTGCACCAGCCCGCCGACCGGGTCGCAGGTCAGCCCGAGATTGTGCTCGACTCCGATCTCGGCGGCGTTCTCGACCTGCGCAGGGGTGCCGCCCAGCACCTCGGCCAGCCCGGCGGCGGCCATCGCGCACGCCGAGCCGACCTCGCCCTGACAGCCGACCTCCGCGCCCGAGATCGACGCATTGGTCTTGCACAGGATGCCGACGGCGCCGGCAGCCAGCAGAAACCGGACCACGGCGTCGTCGTCGAAGCCCGGCACGAAATCGCGGCAATAGTGCAGCACCGCAGGCACGATGCCGGCCGCTCCGTTGGTCGGCGCCGTCACCACCCGGCCACCCGCGGCGTTCTCCTCGTTGACCGCGAGCGCATACAGCGTCACCCAGTCCATCGCCCGGAGCGGATCCCGCTCGTCGGTGTCGGCATCGAGTTTGGCGCGCATCGCCGCCGCGCGGCGGCGCACCCGCAAGCCGCCCGGCAGCACACCGGTGCCCGCCATGCCGCGTGCGACGCACTGCTGCATGACCGACCAGATGTCGAGCAGATCGCGGCGCACCTCTGCCTCGGGGCGCAGCCGGGACTCATTGGCCAGCATCATGTCGCTGATGCGCAGACCGGTCTGCGATGTCAGGGCGAGCAGTTCTCCGGCGGTCCGGAACGGGTAGGGCACCGGACCGCTGCAGGAGTGATCGTCGGGTGTCCCCGTTTCGTCCTCGTCGAGGACGAAACCTCCTCCGACCGAATAGTATTCGCGGGCAGCAAGCGGCGTGTTCTGGGTGCCGAGAGCGTGGAAGCGCATCCCGTTGCTGTGGTGGTCCAGTCGCGGGCCGATGTGCAGCACGATGTCGTCGGCGACGCAGAAGCTGATCGCGTGCGTACCGGCCAACACCACCTTGTCCGCCGCCTGCACCTGGGCGAACAAATCGGCCGCCGCATCGGGGTCGATGTGTTCGGGACGTTGTCCGGCCAGGCCGAGCACCACGGCCGCGACGGTGCCGTGCCCGTGGCCGGTGGCGCCCAACGAGCCGAACAACTCCACCCGGATGCCGTCGGTGCGGCTCAGCAGATCCTGCTCGTCGAGCCAGTCGACGAAGCGGCGGGCGGCCCGCATCGGCCCGACCGTGTGCGAACTCGACGGTCCGATTCCGACTTTGAACAGGTCGAAGACGCTGATCATGGGTTCGTCCAGCCGGTGTAGAGGGGGAACCGGGCCGCCTGCTCGTCGACCCGTGCGCGCAGCCGTGCGATCCGGTGATCGTCGGTGTCCGGTTTGAGTGCGGCGGCGATGATGTCGGCGAACTCGCCGAACGCCTCGTCGTCGAACCCGCGTGCGGCCAGGGCGGGTGTGCCGATCCGCAGACCCGAGCTGACCATCGGCGGGCGCGGGTCGAACGGGACGGCATTGCGGTTCACGGTGATGCCGACGCGCTGCAGGCGATCCTCGCCCTGTTTGCCGTCCAGCTCGCTGTGCCGCAGGTCGACGAGGACCAGGTGCACGTCGGTGCCGCCGCTGACCACGCTGACGCCGGCGGCCGCCATGTCGGGCCGGGTGAGGCGCTCGGCGAGAAGCCGGGCACCGGACAGGGTCACCCGCTGGCGCTCGGCGAAGTGCGGCTCGGCGGCCATCTTGAAGGCGACGGCCTTGGCCGCGATGACGTGCTCGAGCGGCCCGCCCTGCTGTCCGGGGAAGACCGCGCTGTCGAGCTTCTTGCCCAACGACTCCTCGGCCAGGATGATTCCGCCGCGCGGGCCGCCGAGCGTCTTGTGGGTGGTGGAGGTGACGATGTGGGCGTGGGGAACCGGTGAGGGGTGCAGTCCGGCCGCCACCAGGCCGGCGAAGTGGGCCATGTCCACCATCAGATAGGCGTCGACTTCGTCGGCGATCCGGCGGAACTCGGCGAAGTCCAGATGGCGGGGGTAGGCCGACCAGCCGGCCAGGATGAGCCGGGGACGGTGCTGGTGGGCCAGCCGGCGCACCTCCGCCATGTCGACCCGATGGTCCTCGGCCCGCACGTGATAAGCGGACACGTCGTAGAGGCGGCCGGAGAAGTTCGACTTCATGCCGTGCGTGAGGTGCCCGCCGTGCGCGAGTGCCAGACCGAGGATCCTGTCGCCCGGTCGCAGGACGGCGTGCATCGCCGCCGCGTTGGCCTGCGCGCCGGAATGTGGCTGCACGTTGGCGTATTCGGCACCGAAGAGGGCCTTGACCCGGGCCAGCGCCAGCGCCTCGACACCGTCGACATGCTCACAGCCGCCGTAGTAGCGGCGTCCCGGATAGCCTTCGGCGTACTTGTTGGTCAGCACCGACCCCTGGGCCTGCATGACCGCGCGGGGCGCGTAGTTCTCGGACGCGATCATCTCCAGGCCGCGCTGCTGGCGGTCCAGCTCGCGGTCGAGCAGCGTGGCGATCTCCGGGTCGAACGTCCGCAGCGGAGTGACGAGTACCTCGCCGCGGGAAGCACCTGCGGGGCCGGCATCGGCGACGGGAAGAGTGGCAGTCATGGGTGGATCCCCTTTCGGCGGCGCGGTAGCGCACGGTGTCGAGGTCTCCCGCTCTGTCATGACTGCCTGAAAGATTCACCACCGGATGTCGGCGGTTTGCCTCGTCGGCGAGTGCTCCGATGCACTGCTTTCCAGAGTTGCCCGATCGCGGCGGTACGGGGGCCTGAGAGATTCTCGGGAGGGTCTTGCTCCTTCGGCTCCCGAGGCGCGGCACGCACTCGGGATCTCCCACCACGACTATGGCGTATTCAGTTTGCTGCTTGTTGAGTTGCGCAATACGCAACCGATGCACATTACGCAACTAATAGTGGCGCGACGAGGGGAGCCTGTCAACCCGTGTAGGCCGGTTTTTTTCTGGTGGAGAATCCGGCTAGCGGAGATACCCGAGCCGGCGACTGATCTGTTCGGCGGCGGCCATCGTCAGCTTCGCGGCGGCGTCGAAGTCTTCTGTCTTCAGGCGATAGGCGGGAGCTGAAAGGCTGATCGCCGCAACGATTTTCCCGCTGCTGCTGTGGATGGGGGCGGCAACGGCGTGCAGCCCCTCCTCCAGCTCCTCGCGCACACTCGCCCAGCCCGTGTGCCGGACCTCGTCCAGCTCGGCGGCCAGCGCTTCGGTGCTCGCAATCGTGTTCGGGGTGAAGACCTCCAGGTCCTGTTCGCCGAGCAGCGCGCCCAGCTCTTCCCGGGTCAGGCCGGACAACAGCGCCTTGCCGCTGGAGGTTGCATGGGCGGGACAGTTCTGGCCCACCCAGGTGCGCAGGGTGACCTCCCGGTCGCTGTAGGACTCCACGATGTTGATGATGCGGTCGCCGTCGAGGATCGCGACGTTGGTGGTCTCACCGCTGTCCTCGGCGAGCCTGTCGCAGATCGCCTGGCTCTCCTTGGCGAGGTCCATCTGCGCGCTGGTCGAACCGGCCAGCCGCACGAGCGTGAAGCCGAGCCGGTACTTGCCGCGCTCGGACAGTTGCTCGACGAAACCACGCGCCTCCAGCACCGCGATCAGCCGCGACACCGTCGACTTGTGCACCCCGAGCTCCGCGGCGATCTCGGTGACCCCCGCGGATCCCAGGTTCGCCAGGATCTCGAGCACCATCAGCGCTCGATCGACCGACTGCACCGCCGCGCCAGACGTATCTCGCCGGGATCTTCCGGGGGTGTCAGAGGACATGGTTCACACATTGTACGGACAAGCTGCCTACCTTCTGTTAGCGCACCCCGGGAGCGTCACGGCACGGGGGGTGCGACCTGGGCCGCCACCCAGTCGTGGAACTCGACGATGTGGTGCTCGGAGGGCACCAGCACGCCGCCATCGCGGTACGCCCGCGACGACATGGCCGGCTGCGTCCTCGCGCAGGCGTCGAAGTCCTGCTGGTTGACCCGGTGGAACAGCTCGACGGACCGGTCGACGTCGCGGCCCTCGGCCACCACCTCGGGGAGGTAGAGCCAGTCGCACTCCACCACCGTGCGGTCGGTGGCAAGCGGGAACATGCGGTGCACGATCACGTGGTCGGGCACCAGGTTGATGAAGACGTTGGGGCGCACCGTGATCGCGAAGTACCGGCGGTCCTGTTCGGGCGTCACCCCGGGGATGGCGCCGAGTCCCGCACTGCCGTCGACGGTGAACCCCTGCACGTCGTCGCCGAACGCGGCGCCGTGGCCGACGAAGTACTGGGCGGCCAGGCCATCGGCGAATTCCGGTAGCACCTCGGTCAGTTCTGGATGGATGGTCGCGCAGTGGTAGCACTCCATGAAGTTCTCGACGATGAGCTTCCAGTTGGCCGCCACGTCGTAGACGATGCGACGGCCCACCGTCAGCGCGGCGATGTCGTAGTGCTCGACCGCCTGCGCGTCGCCCAGGCGCGCGGTGACCGCGCCGATCACCTCGTCTTCGAACGAGGGAGGATCGTCAGCAAGGCACACCCAGGTGTAGCCGAGCCACTCGCGTGTCGCAACCCTCATCAAGCCGTACTCGGTGCGGTCGATCCGTGCCCCGGTCTCGTCGGTGAGGGCTCCGAGATTAGGTGCGGCGACGAGCTTTCCGTCCAGCCCGTAGGTCCATGCGTGGTAGGGACAGCGCAGGTGTCGTTTCACCGTCCCGGAGTCCTCGGTGCACAGCGCTGCACCGCGGTGCCGGCACACGTTGAGGAAGGCGTTGACCGCGTTGTCGCGACCGCGCACCACGAGCACGCTCTCGCGACCCACCTGGATCTTCTTGAACGCGCCCGGGGTGGCCAGGTCGGCGCTGCGCACCGCGCAGAACCACATGCGCTCCAGGATGCGGTCCTGCTCGATCGCGAAGATCGCCTGATCGCAGTAGTACCCGCCGCCCAGCGTGGGGCGCAGGTTCCCGCCGTTCGCGGCCGGGGCGCTGAATGCGGCGGGGAGGTTGGCTTCGGGAAGCTGTGAGTCGTCGATCGTTGTCATGTGGTCACCAGCCGATGCGGGTCGAAGAGTCCGATGGGATGTGAAGTGGTGCCGTCGATCGCGAGATCGGCGGTGATCTCGCCGACGACCGGGACGAACTTGAACCCGTGTCCGGAGAACCCGCACGCCACAGTGACATTGGCGTGCCCGGGGTGGCGGGCGATGACGAAGTGCTCATCGGGTGTGTTGGAGTACATGCACGTCGCGGTGTGCACCGGCGCTCCGCTGAGCGCCGGCAGCAGCTCGGTCACGCGCTGGTGCATCTCCTCGACCTCATGGTCGTGCACGGTGCGGTCGATGTTCTCCGGTGTGCACACCTGGCCTTTGCGGAAGAACGCCACCTTGACTCCGCCGGCCGGACCGTCGATCGCCGGGAAACCGTAGATCTGTTGGCCGAGTGCGTTCTCGTTGATGAAGATCGGATGCTGCTCGAACGGCCGGGTGCCGCCGGCCGGATCGAGCCAGTACAGCACCTGCCGCTCGATGTTGATCGGAATGCCCAGTTCGGTGAGCAGTTGCGGTGCCCAGGCGCCGGGGCAGATCACCAGCTGACCCGCGGTGTAGGTACCGGTCCGGGTCTGGACCGTCACACCGGCACCGGCGTCGGCCCACTGCAGCACCTCTTCGCCGAAACGCAGGGTGGCGCCTGCGCGCGCCGCGAGGTCGAGGTGTGCCTGGACGGTCATCTCCGGACGCGCGAAGCCGGCCTTGGCCTCGTAGAGCGCCACGTCACCGGGGGCCGGGGTGAATGTCGGGAAACGCCGGGCGATCTCGGCCGCGTCGAGCAGCTCGTGGGGTAGCGACCACTCCTGGGAGGCGCGAAGGCTTCCCGACACGGTCAGGCAGTCCGGTGGGCCGACGAACAGTCCGCCGGTCAGCCGGTACACCTCCAGCTGGGTGCTCTGCGCCAGCTCTTCCCACAGCTCGTAGGCGCGAATCAGCAGCGGTACGTAGGCGGGATCCTCGAAGTAGGACTGCCGGATGATGCGGGAGCCACCGTGGCTGGAACCGCGGTCGTGGGCCGGCGTGAACTTCTCCAGGCCGAGCACCCGCACTCCGCGGCGGGCCAGATGGTAGGCGGCAGCGCTGCCCATCCCGCCGAGGCCGACGACGATCACGTCAAAGCTGTTGTCACCCATTGCGGGAGTCACCTCCGGATCAATGCCATGTCGGGATCCACGACCGGCTCGGCATGCACGGTCGCGGTGTAGGTGTTCGTCAGGTAGTCCACGCTGAGCGGCTGGCCGACCGCCACGTCTGCGGGCAGCCACGCGTAGGCGATGCTTTGGCCGATGGTCGCCGAGTATCCGGCGCTGGTCACGTAGCCGGCCACCGCACCGTCGATGCTGACCGGTTCCTTACCGAGCACGACGGCGGACGGGTCGTCGAACACGATGCTGCGCAACACCGACGCCGGCGCCGGTGCCGCGTCCAGGGCGGCCTTGCCGAAGAAGTCACCCTTTTTGGCGGACACCGCGAATCCGACACCGGCGGCGGCGGGGAGGTGTTCGGTGGTCATGTCGGTGCCCCAGGCCCGGTAGCCCTTCTCCATCCGCAGACTGTTGAACGCGATGCGGCCGGCGGCGATGGCGCGGTATTGCTGACCCGCCGTGTAGAGCAGGTCCCACAGCTTGGCTCCGTGCTCTGCGGAAGTGTAGATCTCCCAGCCGAGTTCGCCGACGTAGGAGACCCGCATCATCGTCACCGGCACCGAGCCGATGAAGGTGCGGATGGCGCGAAAGTAGCCGAACGCCTCGTGGGAGATGTCGGCGGCGCACAGCGGTGCCACCAGGTCTCGGGCGCGCGGGCCCCACACGCCGATGCAGCAGGTCGCGCCGGTGATGTCGCGGACCGTCACACCGGTGTCCGGCAGATGCCGGATCAGCCAGTCCATGTCCAGCGGTCCGTTGGCCCCCACCTGGAAGGTGTCTTCGTCGAGGCGGGCCACGGTGAGATCACTGCGGATTCCGCCGGTTTCGTCGAGCAGCAGGGTGTAGGTGACCGATCCCAGGCGCTTGGCCACGTTGTTGGTGGTCAGCTCCTGCAGGAAGGCGCAGGCACCCGGCCCGGCGACCTCGTAGCGGGTCAGCGGGGTCATGTCGTAGAGCGCGACGTGCTCACGCGTCCATCGGGCCTCGGCGATGGAGATCTCCGAGTAGAACTGTCCCGACCAGGCATCGCGCTCGGGGAAAGCCACTCCGGCACCGGCCAACTCGTCGACCAGGGCGGCGTTGGCCTCGTACCAGGCCGGACGCTCCCAGCAGCCGCCCTCGAAGAAGAACGCGCCGAGTTCCTTCTGTCGGGCGTGGAATGGACTCACGCGAAGATCGCGGGGCTCGGCGCGATACTGATGCGGGTGAATGATGTCGTACACCTCGGCGAAACCCTGGGAGCTGGTCGTGAGGATGAACTCCGGGCTCTTGGCCGGCTCCTCGAACCGGTACAGATCGCACTCGTGGACATCGGTCTCCGGCGCGCCGTCGAGGATCCACTCGGCCATCGCCTTGGCCACACCGGCCGAATGGGTCACCCAGACCGCTTCGGCCACCCAGAAGCCGGGCAGGTCGCGGTGCTCGCCCATGATGGAGAAGCCGTCCGGGGTGAACGAGAAGATGCCGTTGAAGCCCTCTTCGACCTTGGAATCACCCAGTGCGGGAAGCAGTTCGGTGCTTGCGGCCCAACCGGCGGCGAAGTCGTCCTCGGTGAACGGCAGCATCGACGGCATCGCCTCGGCGGCGGTGTCGGTGAGCAGCGTCGTCATGTCCACGGGCATCGGCCGGTGACCGTAGTAACCGATGCCGATCCGGTCGCCGTGCTCGCGGTAGTAGAGGTCCTGGTCCTGGTGGCGCAGGATGGGCAGGTACGCCTCCTCTGCGCCGATTCCCTCCCGCCGTAGCGAGCTGACCTGGCCCGACTTGGCGTACTGGTGCGCCATCGGCACCAGCGGCACGGTCAGTCCCACGCGGGCGCCGAGCTGCGCACCCCAGAACCCGGCTGCGGACACCACCACGTCGGCGGGAAACACCTCCCCGGCGGCGGTGCGAACACCCACGACCCGGCCGCCCTCGTCGAGTACATCGACGACTTCCTGCTCGCCGATGAACCGGGCGCCGTGCTCGGACGCCCGCTCGGCCTGGGCGGTGGCGGCGCGCAGCGCCCTGGCCAGTCCGTCGGTGGGGGTGTGAAAGCCGCCCAGGATCTTGTCCTGGTCGAGCAGGGGATGGAGTTGCCGGCACTCCTGCGGGTCGAGCAGCCGGCCGGGGATGCCCCACGAGCGGGCCCATCCGAGCTTCCGGTGCAGGTCCGTCCACCGGGCTTCCGTGGTCGCGACCTCGAGACCGCCGAGCTGCTCGAATGCGTTGAGGCTCAAGAACTTTTCGACGGTGTATCGCGCGAACTCGGTCATCGTCTTCGATCCGTTGGTCTGGAAGACGAGGCCGGGTGCGTGTGAGGTCGAACCGCCGGTGGCGAACAGCGGTCCGCGGTCGAGAACCGTGACGTCGGAACATCCCCGCGCGGTCAATTCGTCGGCCAGTGAGGTGCCGACGATTCCTGCGCCGATGATGACGATCTTGGGCTGGGCCATAACCTGCTCCTGTTGCGGAAGAAGCAACGAATGCGTGCTGCGCAACAATAACTCGCATCTCGCCTGGTGGGCAAGTCCAGAATCCACATCGGCACACCGGCCGCGCTTGGGTTGACAGGGTGTGTCGGTGTCGGCAGACTGTTGCGCCGTCCGCACAAGTTGCGTAATAAGCAACAGGAGGCTTCTGGTGGAACGCACCGGCACCCGCGTCGTCGTCGCCAAGCTGACCGACCTTCCGGTCGGTGAGGTGGTCACGGTGACACTCCCGGGCGATCCGGCGATCTCGATCTTTCACACCGAGGAGGGCCTGTTCGCCATCGACGACACCTGCACGCACCAGGACGCGTCGCTGGCCGACGGGTGGGTCGAGGGCTGCACGGTCGAATGCCCCCTGCACGAATCCTGCTTCGACCTGCGCACCGGCTCGGTCTCGGGACCTCCGGCCAAGAACCCGGTGCGGGTCCACGGCGTCGGTGTCGACGGCGACGACATCTGGCTCGAGGTCAGCCGATGACACCGGACAGCGTCGCGATCGTCGGTGCGTCGCTGGCCGGGCTGTCGGTCCTGCGGGAACTCCGTGCTGCCGGGTTCACCGGCCCGGTGACGGTCATCGGCGAGGAGACCCACCGCCCCTATGATCGGCCTCCGCTGTCCAAGGCTTTCCTGCACGACGGACCGCGACCCGACCTGGCGCTGGCCGACGCCGCCGAACTCGACGAGCTGTCGGCGAGCTGGCTGCTCGGAACCCGCGCCACCGGACTGTCCAGTCAGAGCGCCGACCACCACACCGTCGAGGTCGACGGTGGCGCCGAGGTCACCGCGGAGGCCGTGGTCGTGGCCACCGGCGCCCGTGCCCGCACCCTGCCGGGACACCGGGCCCTGGCCGGTGTGCACAGTCTGCGCACGCTCGACGACGCCGAGGCACTTCGCCGGTCGCTGCGCGGTTGCGCGCGGCTGGTGGTGATCGGTGCCGGATTCATCGGCGCCGAGGTGGCCTCCACGGCGGCGGCCCGCGGCGCCGACGTCACCGTGGTGGAGGCGGCCGCCCTGCCGTTGGCGCACGCGTTCGGTGACGCCGTCGCAGCTTCCTGCGCCGCGATGCACGGCGCGCACGGGGTCCGGCTGCGCACCGGCGTCGGCGTGCAGGGCCTGTCGGGATCCGACCGGGTGGAGGAGGTGGTCCTGGCCGACGGCACCCGGCTGCCCGCCGACGCCGTCGTCGTCGGTATCGGTGCACGGCCCAACACCGAGTGGCTGAACCATCCGCAGATCGTCCTGCACCACCCGTCCGGTGGTATCCGCACCGATGCATGCGGGCGGACCGACGTCCGCGGCGTGTATGCGCTCGGCGACTGTGCGGCAGCCTTCAGCCCCGACCATGGCGAGCACCACCGCAGCGAACACTGGACGAACGCCACCACTCAGGCCAAGGCGGTGGCCGCCGCGATCGCCGGCACTGCCGTTCCGCCGTCGGCGACGCCCTACATGTGGTCCGACCAGTACGGGCACCGGCTGCAGTTCGCCGGCCACCGCACCGGGAGCGACACCCTGCGAGTCGTCGACGGTGACCTCTCGGACGATTCGTTCGTCGCCGTCTACGAGCGGGACGAACAGGTGGTGGCGGTGTTCGCCCGCGACAACGCCCGGCTGTTCACCCGCTACCGCAAGCAGATCGACCGCGCGCGCCTCGAGTTGGCGTCGCTACCCGCCTGAGTGTCCGAATTCCCCACTGAAATCCAGGAGATCCCCATGCCCAGAACCGTCCGTGGCGTCATCGCCCGCTCCGCCAAGGCGCCCGTCGAGCTGGTCGACGTCGTCATCCCCGATCCCGGCCCCGGCGAGGTCGTCGTCGACGTCATCGCCTGCGGCGTGTGCCACACCGACCTGACATATCGGGAAGGCGGGATCAACGACGAGTTTCCGTTCCTGCTCGGCCATGAGGCCGCCGGGACGGTGAACTCGGTGGGCGACGGAGTCACCTCGGTGGCGGCCGGTGACTTCGTGGTGCTCAACTGGCGCGCGGTGTGCGGTCGGTGCCGGGCCTGTAAGCGGGGGCGCCCGCAGCTGTGCTTCGACACCCACAACGCCACGCAGAAGATGACGCTCGCCGACGGCACCGAGTTGACCCCGGCGCTGGGCATCGGCGCCTTCGCCGAGCAGACCCTGGTGCACGAAGGCCAGTGCACCAAGGTGGATTCCGCCGCCGACCCGGCGGTCGCAGGCCTGCTGGGCTGCGGTGTGATGGCCGGTATCGGAGCCGCGATCAACACCGCGGCCGTGACCCGGGACGACACCGTCGCCGTCATCGGCTGCGGCGGTGTCGGTGACGCCGCGGTCGCCGGCGCCGCACTGGTGGGCGCCAAGACGATCATCGCCGTCGACATGGACGACACGAAGCTGGCCTGGGCGCGTGAATTCGGTGCCACCCATACGGTCGACGCCCGCCAGGTGGACGCCGTCACCGCCATTCAGGACCTCACCGGCGGGTTCGGAGCCGACGTCGTCATCGACGCGGTCGGGCGTCCGGAAACGTGGAAGCAGGCCTTCTACGCCCGCGACCTCGCCGGCACGGTGGTGCTGGTCGGGGTACCGACTCCCGACATGACCCTCGAGATGCCGTTGGTCGACTTCTTCTCCCGGAGCGGATCGCTGAAGTCGTCGTGGTACGGCGACTGCCTGCCGGAGCGTGATTTTCCGTCGCTGGTCAGCCTGTACCGGCAGGGTCGGCTGCCGCTGGAGAAGTTCGTCTCCGAGCGCATCGGTCTCGACGACGTGGAAGCGGCGTTTCACCGGATGCATGCCGGCGAGGTGCTCAGGTCCGTCGTGATTCTCTGACAGCCGCGGCGTGGCCCGGCCGTGGTGGGGAGGTCCAGCCGGCCCACCGTTGGTTGACTCTAGACTTCGTGCCGAGGCCGAACTGGTGCAGCGTTACCTCGACCGCATCCGCGCCGAGCACGCCGGTGTCACCGACGGCGCGCTGGCCTGCTACATCCCCGAGCTCGCCGCGGTGGACCCCGGCGGGTTCGCGCTGTCGCTGTCGTCGTCCGACGGGTTCATCTATGTATCCGGGTACGCGGGTGTCGAATTCACCATCCAGTCGATCTCCAAGCCGTTCACCTACGCGCTGGCACTGGACCGGATCGGCGCGTCGGCGGTGGACGCCAGAATCGGTGTGGAGCCCTCCGGTGAGGCGTTCAACGAGATCAGCGTCGACCGGGCCACCAAGACGCCGAAGAACCCGATGATCAACGCCGGTGCCATCGCGGCCGTTTCGCTGATCCCGGCAAGCGGGCCCGATGACGCGGTGGTGAAGCGCACGCTCTCGGTGATGGTGACCTGCGGCATGTACGACGCCGCCGGCGACTGGGTCAGCGCGGTCGGCATGCCGGCCAAGAGCGGGGTCGGCGGCGGCATCGTCGCGGTGCTGCCCGGGCAGCTGGGCATCGGTGTGTACTCCCCATTGCTCGACGAGAAGGGCAACAGCTGCGCGGAGTGCGGGTGTGCCGCAGCCTGTCCGAGCAACTGGGCCTGCACTTTCTGACCGTGGCGCGCGATTCGCGCTCCGCGCTGCGCGCGGTCTATCGGCCCGACGACGGCATCCGCGTCTACGAGACCCATGGCGACCTGTTGTTCAGCGGCGCCGAGCAGGTGCTGCGTATCGCCGACCGCGAGCGCGACGACTACGAGGTGGCGATCCTGGACGTGTCGCGCGTCGACGACATCGACGACGCCGCACGCGGGCTGCTCTCGGGCATGAGCGCCGAGCTGCGGTCCGAGGGCAAGGCGGGTTTCCTGGTCGATCCGGACGGGATCGTCCTGCGCAACGAACCCGATCTGGAGGCGGTGCGATTCCGGACCGTCGAGGATGCGGTAGGGGCGGCCCGCGCCTGGTTGCGCGCGGCGCCCCGGAACTAGGCCCCGTCGGCGGGGACGGCGAGCCGGGTCGGCCCGTCGTGTCCGCGCAGGGTCACGGTCTGGCCCAGAGTCCAGTTCGCCCTTTCGGTTTCGGTCGCACCGGCGACCGCGCCGGCGGAGGCCACCAGGCGCTGTGGCTCGTTCTTGGCCAGTTCGCACAACCGCGCCGCCTCGTTGACCGGTTCGCCGATCACGGTGTACTCGAACCGTTCCCGCGCGCCGACATTGCCTGCGACGATGGTTCCGGCGGCGACCCCGATCCCCGCCTCGCACTCGGGGACCTCTGCGCGCAGGCGCCGGCTGATCCGCCGCGCCGCCGCCAGCGACTCGTCCTCGGGATGTTCCAGCGACACCGGGGCGCCGAACACCGCCAGCACCGCGTCGCCCTCGAACTTGTTCACCAGCCCGTGGTGACGGTCCACCTCCTCGACGATGACAGCGAAGAAGCGGTTGAGCAGCTCGACGACCTCGGTTGCAGGCACGCTGGTGACCAGCTTGGTCGACCCGATGATGTCGACGAAGACGACCGCCGCGTGGCGTTCCTCGCCGCCCAGTTCGGGTCGCTGCTGTTCGGCCAGCGCCGCCACCTCGCGGCCGACGTGGCGGCCGAACAGATCGCGGACCCGCTCGCGTTCCCGCAGTCCGGCAGCCATCGCGTTGAAGCCACGCTGCAGCTGGCCGAGTTCGGTGCCGTCGAAGACCACCACGTTGGTGTCCAGCTCACCGCGCTCCACCCGGTTCATCGCGTGCCGGACGACGCGCACCGGGGTCACCGTGAGCCAGGCCAGAATCCACATCAGGATGGCGCCGAACACCAGCGCGAACAACGCCAGGATCATCACCGCGACGGTGAACTGCGTCGGGGTCAGGTTGCGCTGGATCAGCGTGATCGCCGCGGCCAGGAAGATGCCGAGCACCGGCACGCCGGAGCCCAGCAACCACACCAGCATGGTTCGGCCCATCAGGCCCTCGGCGACGCTGCGCGGCGGCCGGCCGGCCTCCAGTGCCTGGGCCGCAATCGGCCGCAGCGCGAACTCGGTGAACAGGTAGCAGCTGGCGGACACCACGATGCCCGGGAAGCTGACGCCCAGTAGCCACTTCGGGATGAACTGTGGGTCGTGCAGGCCGTAGAGCGTGGTCAGCAGCACCGTGCCCAGGCCCCACAACACCAGCAGCACGCGGGTCAACCGCCACGGCGAAAGAAACGTGTTGCGCTGGTCCTCGCGGGTGGGGGTGCGCTCCTCGATCGACCAGCGCACGTTGGTGATGATCCGCCTGGTCGCCCAGAACACCCCCACCACCAGCGCGGCTACCAGGTAGATCGGCACCGCGATGAACGTGATCCATGCGACCTCGGGGTCGAACACGCTGGGTGTGGGAAACGCGACGGTGACCACCAGCGTCGCGACACCGATGCCGATCAGATTCGCGGCCACCACGAACACGGTCAGGATGATCTGGATCCGGACCCGGCGCCGTCGCTGGCTCTCCGAGACGCGGCCGAGAATCCAGGATCCGTATTCGGGCGTCGCCGCGACCCTGCCACTCTGGTTGGTCACCCGTTCCAACACCCGGCCGAGTCGCTGCGCCGCCGTCCTGTTCGCCATCGTGGCGTCAGCCTAGTGACCGGCTCGGGCGGTTAGGGTGGTCCGGTGCGTCTCGTGATCGCCCAGTGCACCGTGGACTATGTCGGCCGGCTCACCGCACATCTGCCCTCCGCCCGGCGGCTACTGTTGTTCAAGGCCGACGGCTCGGTCAGCGTCCATGCCGACGACCGGGCCTACAAACCACTGAACTGGATGAGCCCGCCGTGCAGGCTGGTCGAGGACCTCGCCGGCGAGACCCAGGTGTGGGTGGTGGAGAACAAGGCCGGTGAGCAGTTGCGCATCACCGTGGAGGACATCGAACACGACTCCAGTCATGAGCTGGGGGTCGATCCCGGCCTGGTGAAGGACGGGGTGGAGGCCCACCTGCAGGCGCTGCTGGCCGAGCACGTCGAGTTGCTCGGCGAGGGCTACACCCTGGTGCGCCGCGAGTACATGACCCCGATCGGGCCGGTGGACCTGCTGTGCCGCGACGAACAGGGCCGCTCGGTGGCCGTCGAGATCAAGCGCCGGGGCGAGATCGACGGCGTCGAGCAGCTCACCCGCTACCTCGAACTGCTCAACCGCGACTCGGTGCTGGCGCCGGTCGCCGGGGTGTTCGCCGCCCAGCAGATCAAACCGCAAGCTCGCACGCTCGCCACTGATCGTGGAATACGCTGCGTGACATTGGATTATGACGGAATGCGGGGGATGGACAGCGACGAGTACCGGCTGTTCTGACCGGTCATCCCGGTAGCGTCTGGATTGCCCCGGTCGGGCAGCGCGACACCGCCGCGTCCAACACGGCGCTGGGCGCCACCAGCGGCGCCACCGGATCTGCGGTGCCGTCGTCACCCATGTCGAACAGCGCCGGCGCGGTGGCCAGACAGGTACCCGAACCCATGCACAGCTGCCGGTCGACCCGTACCCGCACCGTGGTCATCGGGTGGCCGCCCGTTCGGGGCGCGCCTGCAGGGTGACCCGGGCCCGCTGCCGCGGCAACAACAAAACGGTCTGCGCCTGCTGGTCTTCGCCGGGTGTGTCCTCGGGGACGAGGGTCACCTCCTGCAGGATCGTGCGCAGCAGTACGCGTGCCTCGAACATCGCCATGTTGCCGCCCAGGCACCGGTTGATGCCGCCACCGAACGGGAGCCAGTGCGCCGGGTCCGGCGTCGTCCCCAGAAACCGTTCGGGGCGGAACTCGTCGGGTGCGTCGTACAGGTCGGCGCGGCGGTGAATGCCGTTGATGTACAGGAAGATCATCGATCCCCGGGGCAGGAAGACATCGTTGACGACCACATCACGGTTGACCGTGCGCGCGGTGAACGGGATGGTCGGACGCAACCGCAGGGTCTCGGTGATGACCGCGTCCAGGTAGCTCTCGTCACCGGCGGCCAGCGTCTGCTCGACCCGGTGCAGCACCTCGGGATGGCGGACCAGCCGTTCGACCACCCAGGACAGTGTCGCAGCGGTGGTGTCGTTGCCTGCGACCAGCAGCAGCCGCTGAAATCCGGCCACCATCTCGTCGTCCATCAGGCCGTCCTCGTCGGCCTGCTGCAGCCGCAGGAAGGTGGCCAGACAGTCGTGCCGGTCGGCGTCGCCGGATGCCGAACGGCGGGCTGACATCTCGTCGTAGGTGACCTGGTCCAGGTCGGCCAGTACCCGGTCGAGTGCGGGGAACGGCAGCCAGCGCCCGCGTGAAACCATGGCCGCCGCATACCGAAGCGCCAAGCCGGGCGATCCGATCAGATGGTCGAGTTCGCTCAGGTGCGCCGTAAGCCGGGCCCGCCGCTGCGGCTCGGTCACCCCGAAGACGACCGACATGATCACCTCGCGGGCCAGTTTGAGCATGTGTGGGTGGAAGCTGATCGGCCGGCCGGTCGGGAGCTCGCGCACCATCTTGCCGGCCACCTCGGCCATCGCCGGTTCGTAGCCCTTCAGGGCCTTGCCCATGAAGGCCGGTGCGACCTTGCGGCGCAGCACGGTGTGATCGTCGCTGGCCCACCAGGTCATGATCCGGTCGCCGAACAGAATCTCGTGCGGTGCCACCCGGCGCAGCGCCGTGCCGAACGACAGCGCCCGGGTCTTGTCCGAGAAGACCGCCCTGACGTCCTCCGGGGAGGCGGTCCAGAACATCGTCGGCATCAGTGGAACGTCGATGACGAACCGCTCGCCGAGTGCGGCGAAGTGCCGGCGGGCGGACTCCGGGGCGAAGAACAGCCGAGCCCACGCGGCCGCCGGGATCTTCGGCCGGGGCAGGGTGTCCAGCGTGGCGACCGAATGCGTTGCCGGCGATTGGGTGGTCATGTGCAGCTCCCAGGAGACGGGGGATCGAATGGCACCGACTGTAGTACTAAACCGTACTTTTGTACAACACCAGGGACCGCCCTACGGCGTAGGGTCCCGTGGGTGAGCACGCTGTCGGGTTCCTTCCCCAAATCCGCCCCGGGACTGCCCCGCGGGCGGACCAGGCTCGATCCGCTCGACGCGACGGCCCACCAGCGCGCGCGTCTGCAGCGGGCGGTCGTGGCCGCGGTGGCCGAGAAGGGGTATCAGGCCACCACCATCGCCGACATCGTGCAGCGGGCCAGGGTGTCGCGCTCCGTGATGTACCGCGAGTTCGACGGGAAGCTGGACTGCTTCCTGGCTGCGATCGAGGGTGGTCGGGAGTTGGTCGTGGCACGCATTTCGCACGCCATGGACGAGGTGTCCGGCGGCTCGCTGGAAACGGTACTGCGCGCGATCATCCGGGCCTACCTGGAAACGTGTGCGGCAGAACCGGATCACACCCGCGCGTGGGTGCTCGAACTCGCCGCGGCCGGGCCGGCGGGGGTGCGGGCGCGAGACCGGTATCTGGACGGCTTCGCCGCGCTGTTGAGCGAGATCGACCGTGACTACGGCAGTGGGCGGGCCCGCCCGATCGAGTACTACATCGCGCTCGTCGGTGGCATCACGGAGTTGGTCGGCCGCGAGGTGCGCGCCGGCGCCGAGTCGTCGCTGCCGCGCCTGGAAGATGCACTCACGATGGTTGCGGTGGCGATGCTGCGATGACGAAGCGGCGCAGACCCGCGCGGGCCAAACCCGTGCGGGGCAACCCGCTGCCGGCGCCGCGCCGCATCGAAGTCGGGCCGGACGGGTACGACTACGAGGTCCGGCCGATCGCCGCGGCGCGCGCCGTCAAGATCTACCGCTGTCCGGGGTGTGACCACGAGATCAGCCCGGGCACAACGCATCTGCTGGTATGGCCCGCCGACGCGGGAGAGCGGGGGATCGACGATCGGCGGCACTGGCACACGCCGTGCTGGACACATCGGGCCAACCGGCGACCTACTCGGAGATGGTCCTGATGGGCCGGTTTCGTGAGCGCTCGCCGGTCAGTGCGCGTCGGCGGCCGGCTCGACCAGCTCGACGAGAACGCCACCGGCGTCCTTGGGGTGCACGAAGTTGATCCGGGAGTTCGCGGTGCCACGGCGCGGTGCGTCATAGAGCAGTCGCACGCCATGCTCGCGCAGCCGCTCGGTGAGCGCGTCGATGTCGCTGACCCGGTAGGCCAGCTGCTGCAGCCCGGGGCCGCGCTTGTCGATGAACTTGGCGATGGTGCACTCGTCGTCGATCGGTGCCATCAGCTGCACCTGCGCGCTGCCGACCGGCGCGCCCCGCACCGAGAGCATCGCCTCGCGGACGCCCTGCTCCTCGTTGATCTCCTCGTGCAGCACGATCATGCCGAGCTTGTCGTGATACCACTTGATGGCCGCATCGAGATCGGGCACGGCGATGCCGACGTGATCGATCGCGGTGACCAGCGCGGTGGCCAGTACCGGACGGGCGTCTGTCTGCTCGGCGGTCATAACGTAAAGGTAACCTAATCAGATCGGTTTCGAACAGGTCGATATGGCGCTACAGCGTTGAATTGCCCTTTCGGAGCCGCCGGAAACCAGCTTGGAGGTAGTTATGACGACGTCGGTGATTGTTGCTGGAGCCCGCACGCCGGTGGGCAAGTTGATGGGTTCGCTGAAGGACTTCTCAGGCAGCGATCTGGGGGCGATCGCGATCGCCGGAGCGCTGCAGAAGGCCTTCCCCAATGTTGAAGACCCCGCGCAACTGGTGGACTACGTGATCATGGGCCAGGTGCTGTCCGCCGGCGCCGGGCAGATGCCGGCCCGGCAGGCGGCGGTGGCCGCAGGCATCGGCTGGGACGTGCCTTCGCTGACCATCAACAAGATGTGCCTGTCCGGCATCGACGCCATCGCGCTGGCCGATCAGCTGATCCGGGCCGGCGAGTTCGAGGTGGTGGTCGCCGGTGGCCAGGAGTCGATGACCCAGGCCCCGCACCTGCTGATGAACAGCCGCTCGGGCTACAAGTACGGCGATGTCACCGTGCTCGATCACCTGGCCTACGACGGCCTGCACGACGTGTTCACCGACCAGCCGATGGGTGCGCTGACCGAGCAGCGCAATGACGTCGACCAGTTCACCCGCGCCGAGCAGGACGAGTTGGCTGCGTCGTCGCATCAGAAGGCCGCGACCGCCTGGAAGGACGGCGTGTTCGCCGACGAGGTGGTGCCGGTGAAGATCCCGCAGCGCAAGGGCGACCCGATCGAGTTCACCGAGGACGAGGGCGTGCGTGCCGACACCACCGCCGAGTCGCTGGGGGGCCTGCGTCCCGCGTTCCGCAAGGACGGCACCATCACCGCCGGCTCGGCCTCTCAGATCTCCGACGGCGCATGCGCGGTCGTGGTGATGAGCAAGGCCAAGGCGCAGGAGTTGGGCCTGAGCTGGCTGTGCGAGATCGGGGCCCACGGTGTGGTGGCCGGACCGGACTCGAGCCTGCAGAGCCAGCCCGCCAACGCGATCAAGAAGGCCGTCGCCAAAGAGGGCATCTCGGTCGATCAGCTGGACGTCATCGAGATCAACGAGGCGTTCGCCGCCGTCGCGCTCGCGTCGGCCAAGGAGCTGGGCCTCGACGAGGCTACGGTGGCGGCCAAGGTCAACACCAACGGCGGTGCCATTGCGATCGGCCATCCGATCGGCATGTCCGGCGCCCGGATCACGCTGCACGCCGCACTGGAGCTGGCCCGCCGCCGGGGCGAGCGAAGCGACGGGAACAACGAAGGTCCGGGCTACGCCGTGGCCGCGTTGTGCGGGGCCGGCGGGCAGGGCGATGCATTGATCCTGCGTCGCCCCTGAGCTGCGCGATCGGTCAACGACGCGACGTAGTAGCTGGCCGGGGCGTCGGGCACAATGGCGGCCATGACGACCCGTACTAGCTCGTTCGACGTTCGCAGCGCGACCGGATGGTTCCGGATCATCGCACTGGCCGAGGCCGCCACCTGGGTCGGCCTGCTGCTGGGCATGTATTTCAAGTACCTGGGCTCGCCCCGGACCGAGATCGGTGTCAAGGTCTTCGGTCCGGTGCACGGCGCGATCTTCATCGCCTTCGTCGTGGCGGCGCTACTGACCGGTATCGCGGTCAGATGGGGACTCGGCACATGGTTGCTGGCGTTGCTGGGCAGCGTCGTGCCCCTCGGCAGTGTGATGTTCCTCATATGGGCTGATCGGACGGGGCGGATGGGCCCGCAAACGGGTCCGGAATCGGGCCTGGAATCGGCGCCTGCCGGGTCCGTGCGGGCGGGGCGTCGGGCACCGGAAACGACGTGACAGACTTGATCACGTGACTCGTTCTCGTCCCCCGGTCGGGCCCGCCATGGCGGGTGCCGTCGACCTGTCTGCCCTCAAGCAGCGTGCCACCGCCCCGGAGACCCCGACCGAGGGAGCGCCGGGCGGTGTGGAGATCACCGAGGCCAACCTGGAAGCCGAGGTGCTGATCCGTTCCAACGAGGTGCCGATCGTGGTGCTGCTGTGGTCACCGCGCAGTGAGTCCAGCGTGCAACTCGGCGACGTGCTGGCCGGCCTGGCCGCAACCGACGGTCCGAACTGGTCGCTGGCGACGGTCAACGTCGACACCATGCCGCGGGTGGCCCAGATGTTCGGCGTCCAGGCCGTCCCGACCGTGGTCGCGTTGGCCGCCGGGCAGCCGCTGTCCAGCTTCCAGGGCATGCAACCGCCCGAGCAGTTGCGGCGCTGGATCGACTCGCTGCTGTCCGCCACCGCCGGGAAGCTCAGCGGCGGTGGCGATGCCGAACAGCCCGAAGCGGTCGACCCCGAGGTCGAACAGGCGCGCACATTCCTCGACAACGGCGACTTCGACTCCGCGCTGAAGGCCTACCAGGCGATCCTGCAGCGGGACCCGACCCACGCCGAGGCGGGTGGTGCCGTACGTCAGATCGCCTTCCTGCAGCGGGCCACCACGCATCCGCGCAACGCGGTGGCGACCGCCGACGCCGCACCCGGGGACATCGCCGCGGCGCTCGCCGCCGCCGACGTCGAGATCCTGCAGCAGGACATCGACGCCGCCTTCAAGCGGCTGACCGACTTGGTCAAGCGCACCGCCGGCGACGACCGCAGCACGGTGCGCACCCGGCTGATCGAACTGTTCGAGCTGTTCGACCCGGCGGATCCCGCGGTCATCGCGGGACGGCGCAACCTCGCCAACGCGCTGTACTGACCCGCGCTGTACTGACCGCTGACCGACCCAGCGCCGAACTGGCATTCCGGCAGGCCGTTACTCGACCTTTCGCGGCTGGAATGCCATTTCGGCGAAATTGGGGGTCAGGCCTCCGGCTCGAACCACAGCCCCGACAGCGGCGGCAGCACCATCACCGCCGAGGCCGGCCGGCCGTGCCACGGCTCGTCGATGGCCTCGACGGAGCCGAGATTGCCGATGCCCGCGCCGTTGTAGGTGTCGGAGTCGGTGTTGAGCACCTCACGCCACGTGCCCGCATGCGGCAGGCCGAGCCGGTAACGGCTGTGCTCGGAGCCGGAGAAGTTGAACACGCACGCCATCGTCGAGCCGTCGTCGCCGAAGCGCAAGAAGCTCAGCACGTTGTTGGCCGAGTCGTTCGCGTCGATCCACGAGTAGCCCTCGGGCTGGGTGTCGCGTGACCACAGCGCCCGCCGGGTGCGGTATATCGCGTTGGCGTCGGTCATCATCCGCAGAATGCCGCCGGAATAGCCGTTCTCGTCGAGCTGGAACCAGTCGACCCCGCGTTCCTCGGACCATTCGGCGCGCTGGCCGAACTCCTGGCCCATGAACAACAACTGCTTGCCGGGATGCGCCCACTGGTAGGCCAGCAGCCCACGGATGCCCGCGGCCTTCACGTGGTCGTTGCCCGGCATCCGTCCCCACAGGGTGCCCTTGCCGTGCACCACCTCGTCGTGGCTGATCGGCAGCACGTAGTTCTCGCTGAATGCGTAGAGCATCGAGAACGTCATCTCGTGGTGGTGGTAGGTGCGATACACCGGGTCGCGTTTGACGAACTCCAGCGTGTCGTTCATCCAGCCCATGTTCCACTTCATCGAGAACCCGAGACCGCCGAGGTTGGTGGGCCGGGTGACCCCGGGCCAGGACGTGGATTCCTCTGCGATGGTGACGATTCCGGGGTTGATCTTGTGGACGGTGGCGTTCATCTCCTGCAGGAACTGCACGGCCTCGAGGTTCTCCCGGCCGCCGTACGCGTTCGGTGTCCACCCGCCCTCGGGGCGCGAGTAGTCCAGGTAGAGCATCGAGGCCACCGCATCGACGCGCAGCCCGTCGATGTGGAACTCCTGCAGCCAGTACAGCGCGTTGGCCACCAGGAAGTTGCGCACCTCGGTGCGCCCGAAGTCGAAAACGTAGGTGCCCCAATCCAGCTGCTCGCCGCGGCGGGGGTCGGCATGCTCGTAGAGCGCGGTTCCGTCGAATCGGCCGAGCGCCCACGAGTCCTTCGGGAAGTGGGCAGGGACCCAGTCCACGATCACCCCGATCCCGGCCTGGTGCAGGCGGTCGACGAGATAGCGGAACTCGTCGGGGGAACCGAACCGCGACGACGGTGCGTAATAGGAGGTGACCTGGTAGCCCCACGACCCGCCGAACGGGTGCTCGGCGACCGGAAGCATCTCCACGTGGGTGAACCCGTGCTCGACGACGTATCCGGTGAGCTGGTCGGCCATCTCGGTGTAGCTCAGGCCGCGCCGCCACGATCCCAGATGGACCTCGTAGGTGCTCATCGGCTCGAACACCGGGTTGCGCAGCGCGCGCCGGGTCATCCAGTCCTGATCGTTCCAGGTGTAGTCGCTCTCGAACACCCTCGATGCGGTCTGCGGCGGGACCTCGGTGGCGAACGCCATCGGGTCGGCGCGATCGGTGACCGAGCCGTCGGCGCCGTGCACCCGGAACTTGTAGAGGCCGTCGGCGGGGAAGCCCGGCCAGAACAGCTCCCACACCCCGGTCGAACCGAGCACGCGCATCTGCGCCTCGTCGCCCCAGTGGTTGAAGTCGCCGGTCACACTGACGCCCTTGGCGTTGGGCGCCCACACCGCGAAGGACACCCCCTCGACGACACCGTCTGCCGTGGTGAAGCTACGCCGGTGCGCGCCCAACACGTCCCAGAGCCGCTCGTGGCGGCCCTCGGCGAACAGGTGCAGGTCGATCTCGCCCAGGGTGGGCAGGAACCGGTAGGCATCCGCGAGGTGGTGGACGAACGCCGACTCGTCGGTGGAGTAGCTGATCTCCAGGCGGTAGTCGACGAGATCGGTGAACGGCACGGCGACGGCGAACAATCCCGCCTCGACGTGGGACAGCGGGTAGCGGGTGTCACCGATCACCGCGTTGAGCCGCGCGGCGTGCGGGCGATAGACCCGGATCACCGTGTGGTCGCCGTACTCGTGGGCGCCCAGCACCGAATGCGGGTCGTGGTGTTCACCGGCCAGCACCCGGTTCAGGTCGGCGGTGTGCGGCCGCAGGTGCGGGCTGTCGATCTGGTTCGTCAGGTTGGGCGCGTTGGTCATCTCGTCACTCCCTACGCAGCAGGTTGTATCGTTGGTCGGCTGGAATCTGGGGCAGGTTGATCACGTGTGCCACCGCGCGGGCCGGCTCGAGGCGAACGAAATTGCTTTTGCCCCATTGGTATTCCTCTCCGGTGATCTCGTCGCGCACCCAGAACCGGTCCTGGTCGTCCATGCCCAGCGCGCCCATGTCCAGCCAGAGCACACCCTCCTCGGGGCCCAGTGCGTTGAGCGTCACCACCACGAGCACCTGATCACCGGACACCGGGTCGAACTTGCTGTAGGCCAGCAGCGCGTCGTTGTCGATGTGGTGGAACTTGATGGTGCGCAGCTGTTGCAGCGCGGGGTGCACACGGCGGATCTCGTTGAGCCGGGTGATGAACGGCTCCAGCGATTCGCCGTCGCTCAGCGCGGCGTCGAAATCGCGCGGACGCAACTCGTACTTCTCCGAATGCAGGTACTCCTCGCTGCCCTCGCCCGCCGCCCGGTGCTCGAACAGCTCGAACCCGGAGTACACGCCCCACGTCGGGCTCATGGTCGCCGCCAGCGCCGCGCGGATCGCGAACATGCCCGGACCGCCGTGCTGCAGGCTCGCGTGCAGGATGTCGGGTGTATTGGTCCACAGGCTCTGGCGGCTGTAGTCGGCGTGCTCGGCGATCTGCTCGGCGAACTCGATGAGTTCCCACTTGGCCGTGCGCCAGGTGAAATACGTGTAGGACTGCGTGAAGCCGAGCTTGGCCAGACCGAACAGCCGCGCGGGACGGGTGAACGCCTCGGACAGGAAGAGCACGTCGGGATCGACGTTCTTGACCTCGCCGATCAGCCACGCCCAGAAGTTCGGCGGCTTGGTGTGCGGATTGTCGACCCGGAAAACCTTGACGCCGTGGGAGATCCAGAACCGGACGACGCGCAGCACCTCTTCGTACAGCCCGGCGGGGTCGTTGTCGAAGTTCAGCGGATAGATGTCCTGGTACTTCTTCGGCGGGTTCTCGGCGTAGGCGATCGTGCCGTCCGGCAGCACCGTGAACCATTCGGGGTGATCGCGCGCCCACGGGTGGTCCGGAGCGCACTGCAGGGCCAGGTCCAGGGCGACCTCGAGGCCCTCGTTGCGTGCGGCGCCGACGAACTCGTCGAAGTCGTCGATGGTGCCCAGGTCCGGATGCACCGCGTCGTGGCCGCCTTCGTCGCTGCCGATGGCCCACGGCGAGCCGACGTCGCCGGGTGCGGCGGTGACGCTGTTGTTGCGGCCCTTGCGGTGCACCTTGCCGATCGGGTGGATGGGCGGCAGGTAGGCGATGTCGAACCCCATCCTGGCGACCCGGGGCAGCGCCTTGGCCGCGGTGGCGAACGTGCCGTGCACCGGTTCGCCGGCGCTGTCCCAGCCGCCGGTGGAACGGGGGAAGAACTCGTACCACGAGCTGAACCTGGCCAACGGCCGGTCCACCCACACCCCGTACTGCTCGCCGCGGGTGATCAGTTCACGCAGTGGATAGCGCTCGACGAGCTCGGTCACCTGGGGAGCCAGCGCGGCACCGGCCCGGTAGAACGGGTCGCCCGGTTCGCGCAGCCGGGCCGCGGCCTCGGCCAGCGGGTAGCGGTCCTGGCGGGGCACACCGCTCGCGGCCCGTTCCAGCAGCCGGGCGCCGACGAGCAGATCGTTGGAGAGCTCGCCCTCGCTCTGGCCGGCGTCCAGCTTGGCGACGACGTGCCTGCGCCACGTCGCCAGCGGATCGCCCCACCCGTCGACGCGGAAGGTCCACAGCCCGACCGCGTCGGGGACGAACTGGCCGTGGAAGACATCGGGGGTGCGGCCGGTGGCCATCGGCAGTGTCGCGGGCCGGACCCGGGGGGCCGGGCTCACCACCTCTTCGATCGGCACGGCCGGAGCCGGCCAGACCAGGCCGGGCGGTGCGTCGGCCAGCGGTGGGTAGGACGTGCCGTGATGGCGGACCACCAGCGTCGCCGCCACCACGTCGTGGCCCTCGCGCCACACGGTGGCCGTCACCGGAACCACCTCACCGACCACCGCCTTGGCGGGAAAGCGCCCGCCGGACACCACGGGCTGAACGTCATCGATCTCGATCCGACCGGCGGTCACCTAACCCACTCCCTACCACTTTCGAACATCCACGCGGCGTCCGCCGCGCGTGCGTTGTCTGGTCTCGTTCACAGTTCGATTCAGCCCTGCCGCGCCTATACCCACCGTAGTGCGCCGTTCAATCACCCGACAGGCCGACGCGGCGACCGTCACGTTCTTCGGGGCGGGTGTCAGGCGGCCGCGGCGGGCCGTCGGGGCTCACGGGAAGCGCTTGAAACAGCGCTCGGCGTCGCCGAGCACGCCGAGCCGGAAAGCGTCGATGCGGGAGAAGCCCGACGGCACGGTCTCGCCGTTGACGTCGCTGGCGGCCAGCCCGTTGGTGAGCATCCCGGACACCGCCTCGTCGACATCGCCGGCGGTCAGTGCGATGGTGTCTCCGCCGGGGGTGGTGACGTCCTGCGACATCTTGACCGTCGCGACACCGGTCAGGCATGCGGTGCGCAGCGCGGCGGCGGCGTTGTCGAGGCTGACGCCGCCGTGTTCGTGCTGGATCGCGACCATGTATCGGGACACCAGCACCGAGTACGCGGCGTTGTCGCCGGTGGCCAGCGTCCCGCCCTCGTCCGGATCGGTCCGAGCGCCCATGTCCTCCATCCCGGGCATGTCCAGGACGATGGTGTTGGTCGACGGGCAGAACGACGCGGGCGGACTCGGCCGGGCGTCGGCGCAGGATTCCGCCTCGGCGGCGTCGAAGCTCAGCGCAGGCGGGTCGGCCGGTTCGAACAGGATCTCCATCGCCTCGACGATCGACTGCACGGACTCCTCGGTCACCGGGAGCTCACCGGTCTGGTCCTCCGGCAGCAGTACCGGCAGGTCGCCCCGGCGCTGGGCGATCTCGCGCATGTCGATCGCCGCGCACGCCGACGGGCCGTCGGTGAAGCCGAACTGGAACGCCGAGAGCCGTTCGAACGCCGAGCCGTGCTCGTCGTATCCCGCATCGGGATCGTTCTCGGTCAACAACGGGTCGCGGAAGGAGATCACGCCGGCCAGCACGTTGTTGAGGCCCTCGCCGGTGCTCACGGTGAAGCGCGGCGAATTGTCCTCGGCCACCCAGCGCATGTAGGCCCCGGCGAAGCAGTCCGCCTGCTGTTCGGACAGCAGCGTCGGCGTGTCCTCTGCCGACAGCCCGGCCTGGCGGGCCACCGCGTGGCCGTACTCGTGGGCCAGCACCATCACCACGCCCATCTCGCCGTGGGCGCGTTTGAGGCCGGGAAGCAGCTGCCCGCGGTCCCAGCCGATCGTGCGGTCGTCGTAGCAGAACCCGGCGTTGACCAGTCCGTAGGTGTCCTCACCGCAGAACTCACCGTCGAAGCCGTCGGAGTCCCACGAGAACAGGTCTGCCGCCGGGGTGAAGTCCTCGTCGAAGGTCTCCGGAAAGGTGGTCGCCCAGTACTCCTCGATGTCGCTGGTGGCCCCGGCGGCCAGTTCGTCGATGGAGCCACCGTCGGTGCCCTCGACCTCGCGGGTCGGAGCCGCGGCGTTGGGGCGGAAACCGGTCGGGCCGTCGGTGGCCGGCATGCCGGCCACGCTGAACGGGTCGTCGAATACCGAGACGGCGTCACCCTGCACCGTCGTCGAACACGCGCCGGCCACCAGCACCGAGCAGGCCGCGACCGCGGCGCCGACCAGGTGTCCTCGCCTCATGGATCCGCCTTTCGGTCCTTCCTCGGTGGCCGGGCGGCCCGCTCGCGAAGTCCGCTGTCAGGATAGTGCGCGGCCGGGTTGCCGGGCGTGCGTCACGCCGGGTTCGGCTCACCGCCGCCGCGCAGCCGCCGCAGGGCGGCGCGCACCGCCGGACCGTCGGTGGTTGCCCAGAACGGGGGCAGTGACGAGCGCAGGAACCCGCCGTAGCGGGCAGTCGCCATCCGCGAGTCCAGGACCGCCACCACGCCGCGGTCGTCCACCCGGCGCAGCAGTCGGCCGGCGCCCTGGGCGAGCAGCAGGGCCGCGTGGCTGGCGGCCACCGCCATGAACCCGTTGCCGCCCCGGGCGGCGACCGCCCGCTGGCGTGCGGTCAGCAGCGGGTCGTCCGGGCGCGGGAACGGGATGCGGTCGATCAGCACCAGCGACAGCGACTGGCCGGGCACGTCGACGCCCTGCCACAGCGACAGCGTGCCGAACAGCGACGTCGGCTCGTCGTCGGCGAATCGGCGCACCAGCGCCGAGGTGGTGTCCTCGCCCTGGCAGAGGACCGGGGTGTCGAGCCGCTCGCGCATCTCCTCGGCGGCCGCCTTCGCGGCGCGCATGGACGAGAACAGGCCCAGCGTGCGCCCGCCGGCGGCGGTGATCAGCGACTCGATCTCGTCGAGTTGTTCGGCCGAGGTGGAGCCGCCCACGGTGCCGTCTGCGGCCGCCGTCCCGCCCCGGCCCGGCGGCGGCAGGTGTGCGGCCACGTAGAGGATGCCCGACCGGGCGTGGTCGAACGGGGAGCCCACATCGATTCCACGCCAAGCGATCTCGCTGTCCCCCACGCCGGTCAGCCCCCAGCCTCGGGCCATCGACTCGAAGCTGCCGCCGATGGTCAACGTGGCCGATGTCAGCACCGTGGTGGTTTGGGCGAACAGCCGGGAGCGCAACAGCCCGGCCACCGACAGCGGGGCGACCCGCACCACGACACGGGTACCCGACCGGCCGTCGTCGGTGTGCTCGAGCCACACCACGTCGGTGCGGTCGGGTATCGCGGGTGCGAACGAGTCGAGGATCCGGGCGGCGGTGTCGCTGACGTCGATCAACGCGGTGGCCGCCTCGGCCCGCGCCGACGCCGTCTTCGGGTCGTTGGGCGCGGTGTCGATCGCGGTGCGTGCGGCGACAGCCGCGTCGCGCAGCGCGGTCAGGTAGGTCGCCAGCTCGGGGTCGAGCACGTCGATGCGGCCCGGCTGGGCGTCGAAGACGGCCGACGAGAACGTGGCCGACGCCGCATCCAGCCGTTGCGCCAGCTCGGGTGCGACCACCCGGGCGGCGCGCCGCTGCGCGATGCCCAGGGCGGTGGCCGACAGTTCGGCGGTCGCCACACCGGTGACCCGGTCGGCCAGCTCGTGCGCCTCGTCGACCACGAGCAGGTCGTGTTCGGGCAGCACGTTGGCGTCACCCATCGCATCGATGGCCAGCAGTGCATGGTTGGTGACCACGACGTCGGCCCGCCCGGCCCGCTCGCGGGCGCGCTCGGCGAAGCAGTCGGTGCCGAACGGGCAGCGCGACACCCCGATGCATTCCCGGGCCGACACGCTGACCTGTGCCCAGGACCGGTCGGCGACGCCGGGGGTCAGCTCGTCGCGGTCGCCGGTCGGTGTCGAGGACGACCACTCGGTGAGCCGGGCCACGTCGCGGCCCAATGCGCTGACCGCCGTCGGGGCGAACAACTCCTCCTGCGGACGATCTCCGGGTTCGTCGAGGCCGCTGCCGGACCCGTTGTGGACCTTGTTCAGGCACAGGTAGTTGCCGCGCCCCTTCAGCAGCGCGAACTCCGGTCGGCGGGGCAGCTTCGAAGCCAGCGAGTCGGCCAGCCGGGGGAGGTCGCGGTCGACCAGCTGGCGCTGCAACGCGATCGTCGCGGTCGAGACGACGACGGGCCGGTCGTCGGACAGCGACCGCGCGATCGCGGGCACCAGATAGGCCAGCGACTTACCGGTGCCGGTACCGGCCTGCACGGCCAGGTGCTCGCCACTGCGGAACGCCCGCGCCACCGCCTCGGCCATCTCGATCTGGCCGTCGCGGCCGGCCCCACCGAGCGCCGTGACCGCGGTGGCCAGCAGCTCGGTGATCTCGTCGTCCATCGGGACCTCAGCGCCCGCCGCGGACGGGACCGACCATCCGGGTCGGAATCGCGGGGTCGCCCTTGGACAGCTTGAGGCCGTCCCACGGCAGGCTGTGCAGGCCTTCGGCGACCCGGTCGCGGGCCGCGTCGACGTCGAGGTCGCCGACCGGCTCGCCGCCGCGCACCAGCGGCACCGTCAACGGCCGCGCGACGAGGTCGGCCGGCGCGGGCGGCGGATCGCCGGCCGGGTGCACGACCTCCTCGACGATCGTGCCGGTCTGCCGCGCCAGCCGGTGGGCCTGTTTGCGGCCGCCGTGGGACTCCTTGTGGCTGCTGCGCTTCTCGACGGGGATTCCGTCGATCTCGACCAGCTTGTAGACCATGTTGGCCGTCGGCGCCCCCGACCCGGTGACCACCGACGTGCCGACCCCGTAGATGTCGACCGGCTCGGCACGCAGCGCGGCGATCGCGAACTCGTCGAGGTCCCCCGACACCACGATGCGGGTGGCGGTCGCACCCAGGCCGTCCAGCTGATCACGGACCTGGCGGGTCACCACGCCCAGGTCGCCGGAGTCGATTCGCACGGCACCCAACTCGGGACCGGCCACGGCCACCGCGTTGGCCACGCCGGTGGTGATGTCGTAGGTGTCGACCAGCAGCGTGGTGCCGGGTCCCAGGGAGGCGACCTGGGCCTGGAAGGCGGCTCGTTCGGCCTCGGAGGTGGTGTGACCCGCGGTGGTGTGCAGCAGCGTGAACGCGTGCGCGCTGGTACCCAGGGCGGGCACCCCGTAGCTGCGCTGGGCCTCCAGGTTGGACGACCCGGTGAAACCGGCGATGTAGGCCGCGCGCGCGGCGGCCACCGCGGCCCGTTCGTGGGTCCGGCGCGAACCCATCTCGATCAGCGTCCGGCCGGCGGCGGCGCTGACCATGCGCGCCGCCGCCGAGGCGATGGCGGTGTCGTGGTTCAAGATCGACAGCGCCAGCGTCTCCAGCAGTACGGCCTCGCCGAAGGTCGCGTGCACCGAGAGAACCGGGGAGCCCGGGAAGTACAGTTCGCCCTCCGGGTAGCCGTCGATATCACCGCTGAACCGGTATCCGGCCAGGTACTGCAGGGTGGCGTCGTCCAGGAAGTCGGTCAGCGAACTCAGCGCCGCGTCGTCGAACCTGAACTCCTGCAACGCATCCACGAAACGGCCGGTTCCGGCGGTGATGCCGTAGCGCCTGCCTTCCGGCAGGCGTCGGGCGAACACCTCGAAGGTGGCGCGCCGGTGGGCGCTGCCGTCGCGAAGCGCAGCGGCCAGCATCGTCAGCTCGTACTTGTCGGTCAGCAACGCCACCGACGGGCCCGGAGACCAGGGATTCACAGGGCAACCGTATCGGGTCGGATCACCTCCGGGGCGCCACGATGTCACCGGTATTCTGGGCCACATGGTCACGTCGGCGAAGGCCCGCCCGGGCACCCGCGAAGAACGCGGCGTCGCCACCGCCGTCGAGGAGGACGCCGCCGCCGATGCTCCCTGGGTGACCATCGTCTGGGACGACCCCGTCAACCTGATGACGTACGTGACCTATGTGTTCCAGAAGCTGTTCGGCTACAGCGAAACGCGCGCGACCGAACTGATGCTGCAGGTGCACCACGAGGGCAGGGCCGTGGTGTCGGCGGGTACCCGGGAGTCGATGGAGGTCGACGTGTCCAAGCTGCACGCCGCGGGGCTGTGGGCGACCCTTCAGCAGGATCGCTGACCACCGCCGTGCGTAAGTGGAAGCGGGTCGAGGGCGCGGACGGCCCGCGGTTCAGGTCGGCGTTGGCCGCGCACGAATCCGAACTGCTGGTCAGCCTGGTCACTTCGATGCTGGGAATGCTCGACGACCGCGAGCGCTCGGCGCCGGTCGACGAACTGGCCGAGATCACCGGGATGCGCACCGGCAATTCCGTTCCACCACAAGACGATACGATGAAGCGGCTGCTGCCGGACTTCTACCGGTCGGCCACCGGGCACCCGGCGGGTTCGGATGCTGCCGAGAGCCTCAACGGCGCGCTGCGCAGCCTGCACGAGCCCGAGATCATCGATGCGAAACGGAAAGCGGCGCAACGCCTGCTCGACACCGTCCCGGCCGGCGGCGGAAAGTTCGAGCTCGACGAGGACGACGCGCAGTCGTGGGTGGCCGCCGTCAACGACGTCCGGCTCGCCCTCGGCACCATGCTCGACATCGGCGCCAACGGTCCCGACCGGTTGCCCGGCGACGACCCGATGGCCGGGCATCTGGACGTCTACCAATGGCTGACCGTTCTCCAGGAGTACCTGGTGCTCAGCCTGATGGGCAGGTCGCGCTGACGATGAGTGCCCGCATACCGGGGGGTCGGCGGTGAGCGGCGCCATCACCGACGTGGGTGGTATCCACGTCGGTCACCATCAGCGGCTCGACCCGGACGCCGAACTCGGTTCGGGCTGGGCGACCGGTACCACCGTGGTGCTGGCCCCGCCCGGAACGGTGGGGGCGGTCGACGGTCGTGGCGGCGCCCCCGGGACCCGGGAGACCGACCTGCTGGACCCGAGCAATTCGGTGCGCCACGTCGACGCCGTGGTGCTCACCGGCGGCAGCGCCTTCGGCCTGGCGGCGGCCGACGGCGTGATGACCTGGCTCGAGGAGCAGCAGCGCGGCGTCGCGCTCGAGGGCGGAGTGGTCCCGATCGTTCCCGCCGCGGTGATCTTCGACCTGCCGGTCGGCGGTTGGGCGTGCCGGCCCGACGCCGGGTTCGGCTATCAGGCCGCCGCCGCGGCGGGTGCCGACGTGGGGATCGGCACCGTCGGGGCCGGTGTGGGTGCGCGCGCCGGGGTGCTCAAGGGAGGTGTCGGAACGGCGTCGGTGACGCTGGACTGCGGCGTCACGGTGGGTGCGCTGGTGGTGGTCAACTCCGCGGGCGACGTCGTCGACCCAGGCACCGGGCTGCCCTGGCTGGCCTACCAGATCGAGGAGTTCGGCCTGGCGGCCCCGCCCGCCGGTCAGCTGGCCGGCTACGCCGATCGGCACGGTGAGCTCAGCCCGCTGAACACCACCATCGCGGTCGTCGCCACCGACGCGGCGCTGAGCCCCGCGGGGTGCCGGCGGGTGGCGGTGGCCGCCCACGACGGCCTGGCGCGCACCATCCGGCCGTGTCACACCCCCCTCGATGGCGATACGGTGTTCGCACTGGCCACCGGCGCGGTCGAGGTGATGCCGGACCCCACGACGCCTGCGTCGATGTCACCGGAGGTGCCGCTGATCATGCAGGTGGGTGCCGCGGCGGCGGACTGCCTGGCCCGCGCGGTGCTGGTCGGAGTTCTGGCCGCTGAGCCGGTCGCTGGAATACCCACCTACCGTGGCCTGTTGCCGGGAGCGTTCGAGACGAAAGGGAGCACGTGAAAGAGGCACCGTGCTGACGATCCGGGCCGACCTGGTCGATGCGATGGTGGCGCACGCGCGGGCCGACCATCCCGACGAGGCGTGCGGCATCATCGCGGGTCCGGACGGCTCCGATCGCCCAGAACGGTTCATCGCGATGGTCAACGCCGAGCGGTCGCCCACCTTCTACCGGTTCGACTCCGCCGAGCAGCTGAAGGTGTGGCGGGCGATGGACGAGGCCGACGAGGCCGCGGTGGTGATCTACCACTCGCACACCGCCACCGAGGCCTATCCGAGCCGCACCGACATCTCCTACGCCGCCGAACCCGATGCGCACTACGTCCTGGTGTCCACCCGCGACCCCGACCGGCACGAACTGCGCAGCTATCGGATCGCGGGCGGCGTCGTGACCGAAGAGCCAGTCAGCATCGTCGAGCAGTACTGACCGAGAGCGTGAAGAAGGAGCCCGATCAATGCCCGTCTCTGTGTCGATCCCGACCATCCTGCGCACCCACACCGGGGGCGAGAAGCGGGTCAGCGCCTCCGGGGACACCCTGCAGGCGGTGATCGCCGATCTGGAGGCCAACTACTCGGGCATCTCCGAGCGGCTGGTCGACCCCGCCAACCCGGGCAAGCTGCAGCGCTTCGTCAACATCTACGTCAACGACGAGGACGTGCGGTTCTCCGGTGGGCTGGCCACCGAGATCTCCGACGGGGACTCGGTGACGATCCTGCCCGCGGTTGCCGGAGGCGACGATTCTGCCGCCGTGGCCGGAGGCTGAGAACGTCCCGATGACGCGGTACGACTCGCTACTCGAAGCGCTGGGCGACACCCCGCTGGTCGGTCTGCAGCGGCTGTCTCCGGCGTGGAACGACACCCCGCACGTGCGGCTGTGGGCCAAGCTGGAGGACCGCAACCCGACCGGATCCATCAAGGACCGGCCCGCGCTACGCATGATCGAGGACGCCGAACGCGCCGGCCTGCTGCACCCCGGGTGCACGATCCTGGAGCCGACCAGCGGAAACACCGGTATCTCGCTGGCGATGGCCGCGCTGCTGAAGGGTTACCGGATGGTCTGCGTGATGCCCGAGAACACCTCGATCGAACGGCGGCAGCTGCTCGAGCTCTACGGCGCGCGCATCATCTTCTCGCCCGCCGAAGGCGGCTCCAACACCGCCGTCGCGCGCGCCAAGGAGCTTGCCGCCGAACACCCCTCGTGGGTGATGCTCTACCAGTACGGCAACCCGGCGAACACCTTGGCGCACTATCACGGAACCGGGCCCGAGCTGCTGGCCGATCTGCCCGAGATCACGCATTTCGTGGCCGGTCTCGGCACCACCGGCACGCTGATGGGCACCGGCCGGTACCTGCGCGAGCACGTGCCGGACATCCAGATCGTCGCCGCCGAACCGCGCTACGGCGAGGGTGTCTACGCGCTGCGCAACCTCGACGAGGGGTTCATCCCCGAGCTCTACGACGAGGGCGTGCTGACCACCCGCTTCTCCGTGGGCTCCTACGACGCGGTCAAACGCACCCGCGAGCTGGTCCAGGTGGAGGGCATCTTCGCCGGCATCTCCACCGGCGCGGTGCTGCACGCCGCTCTCGGGATGGCGGCCAAGGCGGTCAAGGCCGGTGAGCGCGCCGACATCGCGTTCGTGGTCGCCGACGCCGGTTGGAAGTATCTGTCGACCGGTGCGTACACCGGTAGCCTGGATGACGCGGAGGACGCGCTGGAAGGGCAGCTATGGGCATGACGGGCACCGGTGGGCAATCCGGCCCGCAGGGGCAGCCGGAAAAGCGCCCCGCGTGGGTGGTCGGCGGGCTCACCATCGTGTCGTTCGTGGTCCTGCTGTGGCTCATCGAGTTGATCGACTCGCTGACCGGACACCGTCTGGACAGCAACGGCATCCGCCCGCTGGAGACCGACGGACTGACCGGCATCCTGTTCGCCCCGTTGCTGCACTCCAACTGGGAACATCTGATCGCCAACACCGGGCCGGCGTTGGTGCTCGGCTTTCTGATGACGCTGGCCGGGCTGTCCCGGTTCATCTTCGCGACCGCGATCATCTGGGTCCTCGGCGGCCTGGGCACCTGGCTGATCGGCGACATCGGGGCGCCGACCTATCAAGGTGTGGTCGTCGAGACCAACCACATCGGCGCCTCCGGGCTGATCTTCGGATGGCTGACGTTCCTGATCGTGTTCGGGTTCTTCACCCGCAAGGTCTGGGAGATCGTCGTCGGGGTCGTGGTGTTGTTCATCTACGGCAGCATCCTGCTCGGCGTGCTGCCCGGGACGCTGGGCGTGTCCTGGCAGGGCCATCTCAGCGGAGCGCTGGCCGGGGTGCTCGCGGCGTACCTGCTGTCCGGTCCCGAGCGCAAGGCGCGCGCGTTGCGGCGCCCGGTCGGACCGCCTTCGCTGAGCACATGACCGAGGACGCGGCACGCCCGATCGGGATCTTCGATTCCGGAGTCGGCGGACTGACCGTCGCGCGGGCGGTGATCGACCAGCTGCCCGACGAGGGCATCATCTACGTCGGCGACACCGGCAACGGCCCGTACGGACCGCTGACGGTCCCCGAGATCCGTGGGCACGCGCTGGCGATCGGCGACGACCTGGCCGGGCGCGGGGTGAAGGCGCTGGTGATCGCGTGCAACACGGCATCGTCGGCGTGTCTGAGCGACGCCAGGGAACGCTACGCGCCGGTCCCGGTGGTGGAGGTGATCCTGCCCGCGGTGCGGCGCGCGGTCGCCACCACCCGCAGCGGCCGCATCGGCGTCATCGGAACCGAGGCCACCATCGCGTCCGGCGCCTACCAGGACGCGTTCGCCGCGGCGCAGGACATCGAGGTGTTCTCGGCGGCCTGCCCGCGGTTCGTGGACTTCGTCGAGCGCGGCGTGACCAGTGGCAGGCAGGTGCTCGGCCTCGCGGAGGGCTACCTGGAGCCGTTGCAGCGTGCAGAGGTCGACACGCTGGTGCTCGGCTGCACCCACTACCCGATGCTGTCGGGGTTGATCCAGCTGGCGATGGGTGACCACGTGACGTTGGTGTCCAGCGCCGAGGAGACCGCCAAGGACCTGCTGCGGGTGCTCACCGAGAACGATCTGCTGGCACCGCATCCGGCCGACGGGGGCGGCGCCGCAGCCGCACCCCTGCGGGCCTTCGAGGCGACCGGGGACCCGGAGGCGTTCACCGCGCTGGCGGCCCGGTTCCTCGGCCCGTCGCTGGACGGTGTGCGCCGGGTGCGGCGTCACGTCGGCGCGGGAACATGATGTTCGTCGCGCAAAGCGGCGATGTTTTGGCCACGTTCTCGGCGGGCATGGCAAGCTAGTGAACGTGCGAATCACCGTCCTGGGTTGCTCCGGCTCCGTGGTCGGCCCTGATTCGCCGGCGTCGGGCTACCTGCTGACTGCCCCCGACACGCCACCCCTGGTCCTCGATTTCGGCGGCGGTGTGCTCGGTGCGCTTCAGCGCCACGCCGATCCCAACTCGGTGCACGTGCTGTTGTCGCACCTGCATGCGGACCACTGCCTGGACATGCCCGGCCTGTTCGTCTGGCGGCGCTACCACCCGACGCCGGCCCCCGAGCGGGGGGTGATCTACGGGCCGGCCAGCACATGGGAGCGGCTGGGTGCGGCGTCGTCGCCGGAGGGCGGGGAGATCGACGACTGCACCGACATCTTCGAGCTCAGACATTGGCGTGACGGCCAGCCCGTAGAGATCGGTTCGCTGTCGGTGGAGCCGCGACTGGTGGCCCACCCCTGCGAGTCCTACGGCATGCGGATCACCGACCGGTCCGGCGGCACGCTGGTCTACAGCGGCGACAGCGGATACTGCGATGCGTTGATCGACCTCGCCCGGGACGCCGACGTCTTCCTCTGCGAGGCGTCGTGGACGCATTCGCCGTCGCGCCCGCCACGGCTGCACCTTTCGGGTACCGAGGCGGGCCGGATCGCCGCCCGCGCCGGTGTCTCGGAGCTGCTGCTGACCCACATCCCGCCGTGGACGTCGCGCGAGGACGTCATCAGCGAGGCGAAGGCCGAGTTCGACGGCCCGGTGCAGGCCGTGGTGTGTAACGAGTCGTTCGACGTCGGCCGGTCGTCCCGACGGGGCTGACCGCGGCCGGACGTCTCCGGCCGACCGGATAGTGTTGGCCCGTGTCCAGACGAGAAGACGGCCGGCTCGACGACGAACTGCGACCCGTCACCATCACCCGCGGATTCACCTCCCACCCCGCCGGGTCGGTGCTGGTGGCGTTCGGCGAGACCCGGGTCATGTGCACGGCCAGCGTGACCGAGGGTGTGCCGCGCTGGCGTAAGGGCTCCGGACAGGGCTGGTTGACCGCGGAGTACGCGATGCTGCCGGCCGCCACCCACGAACGCTCCGACCGGGAGTCGGTCAAGGGCCGGGTCGGCGGCCGCACCCAGGAGATCAGCCGGCTGGTCGGCCGGTCGCTGCGGGCCTGCATCGATCTGGGCGCGCTCGGGGAGAACACCATCGCGATCGACTGCGACGTGCTGCAGGCCGACGGCGGTACCCGCACCGCCGCGATCACCGGTGCCTATGTCGCGCTGGCCGATGCGGTGACCTACCTGTCGGCGGCCGGCCGGCTGTCGGATCCGCGTCCGCTGTCTTGTGCGATCGCGGCGGTCAGCGTCGGTGTCGTCGACGGCCGCATCCGCGTCGACCTGCCCTACAGCGAGGATTCCCGCGCGGAGGTCGACATGAACGTCGTGGCCACCGACACCGGAACGCTGGTCGAGATCCAGGGCACCGGTGAGGGCGCCACGTTCCCGCGCTCGACCCTGGACAAGATGCTCGACGCGGCGATGGTGGCGTGCGATCAGCTGTTCGCGGTCCAGCGCCAGGCACTCGAGCTGCCCTATCCGGGCGAGCTGCCGGTGTCCAACGAGCCGGCCAAGAAGGCGTTCGGAAGCTGACCGGGATGTCCCGGTTGCTGGTGGCCTCACGCAACCGCAAGAAGCTGGCCGAACTGCAGCGGGTGCTCGAGACGGCCGGGGTGTCGGGGCTGACGCTGCTGTCGCTCGACGACGTGCCGCCGTTCCCCGAGCCGCCCGAGACCGGCGCGACATTCGAGGAGAATGCGCTGGCCAAGGCGCGCGATGCGTTCACCGCGACCGGGCTGCCCACGGTGGCCGATGACTCCGGGCTGGCCGTGGACGCCCTCAACGGGATGCCGGGTGTGCTCAGCGCGCGATGGTCGGGACGCCACGGTGACGACGCCGCCAACACGGCGCTGCTGCTGGGCCAGCTCGGCGACGTGCCTGACGAACGGCGCGGGGCGGCATTCGTGTCGGCCTGCGCGCTGGTGCACGGTCCGGCCGAGTCCGACGCCGTGGTGGTGCGCGGGGAGTGGACGGGCAGCATCGCGCGGGCCCCCCGCGGTGACGGCGGGTTCGGCTACGACCCGGTGTTCGTGCCCACCGGCTCGGCGAGGACCGCCGCCGAGCTCAGCCCCGCCGAGAAGGACGCCGCCTCGCACCGGGGCCGGGCGTTGACCCTGCTGCTTCCCGCGTTGCGGGAGCTGGCATCGTGGTGACGATGCGTCACCGCGTGTAGCACCCACGCGGCGGGAATCGTCAGGGCCAGGGTGGCGACGATCAGCCCGGGCAGCGACCCGGTGAACAGCGGCCAGCCGAGCACGGCATACATGGCCAGCGCCATCATCACGACGTGGACCAGGAAGATCTCGTAGGAGATCCCGCCGAGCCAGACCAGCGGCCGACTCGACATCAGCGCGCGGTACCGGCCGCGCTCACCCAGCGCCAGCGGCGCCACGGCGAGCGTCGCGGCGACGGCGTAGCCCAGGGATTTCGTGGCCGGCGCCCACACCGGGTCGGGCCCGAACAACGTACCGCCCACCGGTGAGGACACCACCAGGAAGACCGCGACCGCGGCCGGCACCGCGAACGCGGCCCGGCACCGTGCCCCCTGCGTGTGCAGCACGGCCAGCGCCATGCCGCCGGCGAACCAGGCCAGATGCGCGGGCAGCCACATGCCGGCCGAGTTCGGCAGCAGGCCGGTGGTGTTGAGCACCATCAGCCACACCGGGGTGACCGCGGCCAGCGCGGCGATCCCGGCCAGCGCCCGGGCGGGCTGCCAGCGGTCGCGGCACAGCACGCGCAGCAGCAGCCAGGCCAGTCCCGGCAGGACGGCGTAGAACGCCACCTCGACGGCCATGCTCCACATCTGCGACAGCCCCGGATGCAGCAGCGTGGACAGGTAATCGCTGCTGTAGATCTGGGTGAACGTCAGGTAGCGCAGCAGGCCGTACCAGGTCTGGCCCGGGTTCGGCCCGGGAGTGAACACGGTGTAGATCTCGAACGTCGCGACGACGGTGATCAGGTATGCGGGCAGGATCCGGCGCACCCGGTGACGGGAGTATCGGGACAGGCCGGGCGGCGCCGTCCCGGCGGCGGCCGCCCGTACCCACGGGCCGAACAGCAGGAATCCCGACAGCACGAAGAAGATCGCGACCCCGATCTCCAGCCGGGCGTACACCGACCCGAGGTATCCGTGGGTGAGCTGACCGGTGGCGAACGCCGCGTGGGTCACGACCACCAGGAGCGCGGCGACGGCGCGCATCCCGGTGAGGGCGGGATCGCGGGCGGGGGTGGCGACGTGGCTGCCGGCCGGGGCGGCGCCGCAGCGCTCGCCGAGGCTGGCTGCCATATCGCCGAGTGTAGCTAAGTAAATGGTGGCGACCGGTCGTCGCGCGGACGCTAGAGCCCGAACTGCTCCCTGATGCTCTGCGTCTGGAAGTGTTCGACGATGATGCCGACCAGCGGAATGGTCCCGGCCAGCAGCACGCCGACGGTCTTACCGATCGGCCAGCGGACCTTCACCGCGAGGTTCGCGGTGAACAGCAGGTACACGAAGTACACCCAGCCGTGCACGATCGCGATCCAGCCCAGCGAATCGTCGTTGAAGGCGTACTTCATCACCATCTCGTAGCACAGGGCGATCAGCCATATGCCGGTCGCCCAGGCCATCACCCGGTAGCCGGTCAGGGCCTTGCGGATCGTCTCGACGGGGGCGGTGGGTGCGGGGGAGTCGGGTGCGGTCACGTACCGGATCCTGTCATTCTCGCTGGAGTCTGGTGTCATCGTCGTCGGCCCGGGCGAGCTCGGCGAGGTAGGCGTTGTACTCCCGCAGCGCCGGGTCGGCCTCGGCGCGGGCGGCGGGTCCGGGCCGTTCGGGAAGCAGCCCGGCCGGGATCTCGGTGGCGGTTTCCTCCGAGGGCGCCGGCGGTGGCGCCTCCTCGTAGCGGACGAACTTGTAGTAGGCGTAGACGCAGAACACGGCGAACATCGGCCACTGCAGCGCATAGCCGAGGTTCTGGAAATCACCCGACGTCGACTCGAAACGCGTCCACTGCCACCAGGCCAGCCCGAGGCAGCCGCCGGCGGCGACGATCACCAACAGGATGAGCGCCGGCCTCCTACGCCGCGTAGTGGACACCGTTCAACGGTACCGCGCGGTCCTTGGGCCCGATGAACTCGTCCATCCGGGCCGTCGCGGCCTTGCGGTAGATGGACACGGTGTGCCCGTCCGACCGCCGCCACGTGATGCCCAGAAGATCGAGGGCGCCGGTGAACAGGCCGATGATGTCCTCCGACCGATTGCTGAAGTGGTATCTCACGCTGCGGACACCGCGGTCGTTGGCGACGACGCGGCACCCGTCGCTGTGGATCAGACCGCGGACGAACTCCTCGGTCTCGCGCTCGACGATGGCCTGCTGCCACGGCTCCAGCGCGATACGGCGGTGGTGCTTGCGGCCCGGCCCGTGTTGAGGAAGCAGGCAGGGCCAGTGGTTGGAGCACAGGTAGACATCTGCACAGCCGGATTTCCGCCAGTAGACGGCGGCGCGCTGTCTTGGGAAGAGCGCATCGATGGCTTCGCGACAACGATCGATGATCGACGGGTAGCGCTTGTCACACGTGACGCGGAGTTTGTAGCTGCGACTTCCACGTGAGATGTAGCCATCGCCCAAGTAGAGGCCGAGCAGGTAAGCGTACGGTGCGGCTGGGATAGCAGTGAAGTCATGTTCGACACCACACCTCGACGAGCCCCTCCGCGCGCGGTACCGGGTTCCCGGTGCGCGACGCCATTGCCACACCGTCTTTCGTGGAATGCCTGTCCGTCTTGCTATCTCGCAGTCGTTCACGCCTTCGACTATGAGCTGTCGAACCGTGTCGAACTCTTCCTTGGATCTCATGCTGAAACCCTTTCGCGGGGTGTTGACAGCAACGTACGGATGAGCTCCGACAGATCTGGCACCGCGCCGCGCTAAGATCGGCGGGCCTGCGCGAGTGTCGGAACTGGCAGACGAGATGGATTTAGGTTCCATTGCCCTATGGGCGTGGGGGTTCGAGTCCCCCCTCGCGCACTCGATGTCAGACCCTGCTTGCATGCTCGGCCCGAGAGACACGCCGCGCGGTGTGTCCGCGACAGGAGGCCGGCATGAAGAACTGGGGAGAAGTCATCGTCGTCGAGAACGGCGACTGGCGCGCGTACGACTGGCATTGGGCGGGGCGGCGGATCCTCGACATGCTGATCGGTGGTCCAGACCTCGCACATCGGCATATCCAGACGTTTTGGCGGTCCGACGACCGCGATTTCGACTGGATCGCGCCGGAGTCCAGCGGTGCGGTCATAGACCTGGACCGCCACCGGCTGCTGTTCTTCGGTGACGAATTGATCGACGGTCCGCCGCACCGGCGTGCGCTGATGGCGGTGCTCGCCGATGTCTGGTCGGGGTTTGAGGTGGTGTGGGCGTACGGCGGCACCCGGGAACTGGCGGCGTACGTGGGGCATGACTGCCCGCCAGCGCTCGATGGCGAGCCGACCGCCGTCGTCACTTCGGACCGGTATTCGCCGTGCCAGTTGGTCTCGGTCGTCGCCCGCGACGGTGCCGTGCGACTCTGGCCCTTGGTCGACTACCACCACCCGGAGGCTTACGGGCCCGCGTTCCTCGATGCTCTACCGGGTCGGGGAAGGAGGAAGGTCGCGCTCAAGGCGATTCCGGCCCGCGGGGTCCATGTGGATCCGTCCAGCAAGACTGTCGGGGTGTGGTGGACGGCCGACGGGTCGGCGGTTCTCGACCGGCTAGCGGAGATCTGGCATGGGTGGAATTTCGAATTCTGGGAAGACCGCTACGAGCAGCAGGTCGCCCGGTGTGTGGACGGCTTGCGCATCCCGCCGTTGAATTGGCGAGCCGTCGTCGATGAGGCCGAGCAGTCGCTGCGCCAACGGATCTTCGGGTGCGGGTGGGACAGCCCCGCGTCGGACGCCCTGGAGCTCGCCGAGAGGCTGCGCAGGATCGCGCCCGGCTTCCCGGTGCCTGACGACGCCGTCCTCGCCGGGCTCGTCAGACCGAATGCGGACGAGTGGGGGAGATTCGCCGCGGCCTGCACGGCTCTGCGTTTCGCCGAGGCCGCGTGAGATCTGCTGCAAGGAAAGCGAATACGGGTTGGGCAGCTCGTTGGTGAGCAGGGCCGATCCGCCGAGGATCCTCAGTCCGGCGTTTCGCTGACCCGCCGGCGGTAGGCCGACGGGGTTTCGCCGCAGAACTGCGCGAACGCCCGGGTGAACGAGCTGACGCTGTCGAAGCCCACGGCGGTCGCGGTTTCCTGCACGGTCTGGCGCGGCGCCGCCAGCAGCGCCATTGCCCGCAGCATCCGGGCGTGCAGCAGATAGGTCCGCCACGACAGCCCCAGGGTGTCGGCGAACAGCCGCCGCAGCGTGCGCTCCGACACCGCCACCGCGCGGCTGACCTCCTCGCAGGTGACCGTGTCGAGGTGTCGCTTGGTGTAGTCCATCGCGGCGGCCACGATCGGGTTGTCCGAGGTCGGCAGGCTCAGCGGGGCCTCGTGGTCGAGTGCCTCGCGCACCAGCGCGGCCAGGGTGCGGAAGAACCCGTCGGACACGCTCTCGTCCTCGGCGGTGCCCGGCCGGCGGTCGATCGGCCACCGCAGGCCGTAGATCATCATCTCGCGGATCAGCGGGGACACCGCCAGGATGCGGGCCCGGCCGTCGCCATCGGGGATCAGCGATCGGTCGAACATCACCGCCACCGTCTTGACGTCGGGGTTCATCACCGCCTGGTGTTCCAGGCCGGCCGGTATCCAGGCGGCCTGCTGGGGCGGCAGCAGATGGTGCGCGGAATCGGTCTCGACCTCGACCACCCCGTGCAGCGCGTACTCGACCTGGTGCACCTCGTGGGAGTGCCATCCGGTGATCAGCGCATCACCCTCGTACAGGTAGCTGCCGGCCAGCGCCTGCCCGCCGCGGCGCAGTTCGATGACCCGCCGGGCCCCCTCCGGAGCCAAGTTGGCCGGTTCGGACAATACTCTGTCCGAAGATGCAGAGACGGTCATGGGATCACACGGTACTACTTGAGTATGAGCGCAAGCATGAGCCCTGAAGACCTGATCCTGGTGAGCATCGACGACCACGTCGTCGAGCCGCCGGACATGTTCCTGCGGCACGTCCCGGCCAAGTACAAGGAGGAGGCGCCGATCGTCGTGACCGACGACAAGGGCGTCGATCAGTGGATGTACCAGGGCAGGCCGCAGGGGGTCAGCGGACTCAACGCCGTGGTCTCCTGGCCGGCCGAGGAGTGGGGCCGCGACCCCGCCGGCTTCGCCGAGATGCGCCCGGGCGTGTACGACGTGCACGAGCGGGTGCGCGACATGAACCGCAACGGCATCCTGGCCTCGATGTGCTTTCCGACGTTCACCGGGTTCTCGGCGCGGCACCTGAACATGCATCGCGAAGAGGCGACGCTGGTGATGGTGGCGGCCTACAACGACTGGCACATCGACGAGTGGGCCGGCAGCTACCCGGACCGGTTCATCCCGATCGCGATCCTGCCGACGTGGAACCCCGAGGCCATGTGCGCCGAGATCCGCCGCGTCGCCGCCAAGGGCTGCCGCGCGGTGACCATGCCCGAACTGCCGCACCTGGAGGGTCTGCCCAGCTACCACGACGAGGACTACTGGGGGCCGGTGTTCACCACGCTCTCGGAGGAGAACGTGGTGATGTGCCTGCACATCGGGACGGGCTTCGGCGCGATCTCGATGGCGCCGAACGCGCCGATCGACAACATGATCATCCTGGCCACCCAGGTGTCGGCGATGTGCGCCCAGGACCTGCTGTGGGGCCCGGCGATGCGCAACTACCCGGACCTGAAGTTCGCGTTCTCCGAGGGCGGCATCGGCTGGATCCCGTTCTACCTCGACCGCAGCGACCGGCACTACACCAACCAGAAGTGGCTGCGCCGCGACTTCGGCGACAAGCTGCCCAGCGACGTGTTCCGCGAGCACTCGCTGGCCTGCTACGTCACCGACAAGACCTCGCTGAAGCTGCGCCACGAGATCGGTATCGACATCATCGCCTGGGAGTGCGACTACCCGCACTCGGACTGCTTCTGGCCGGATGCCCCCGAGCAGGTGCTCGCCGAGCTGAACGCCGCGGGCGCCGACGATTCCGACATCAACAAGATCACCTGGCAGAACTCCTGCCGGTTCTTCAGCTGGGATCCGTTCAAGCTGACGCCGCGGGAACAAGCTACGGCAGGCGCCCTTCGCGCCAAGGCCACCGATGTCGACGTGTCGATCCGCCCGCGTGCGGAGTGGGCGCGGCTCTACAACGAGAAGCAGTTCGCGCGGGCCTGATCGCCCGCGCGGCGGGTGTCGCGGCGCGCTTTCAGCGCGGCGACCGGTCCGGCAGCAGCGCGCGCACCGCGGCCATCGGTGACCACCGTTGGGTGTGTCGGGGTGGCGTGCGGCGGGCGTAGGGCCAGGGCCGGTTGCGTTCGGGAATCGACTCCGCGCGAGCGTGTTTGAGTTGTGTGCGCAGATGGGTCCGCAGCTCGTGCAGCTGCGGATCGGTCCAGCGGTTGCGTGCCTCGATCGGATCGTCGGTGAGGTCGTAGAGCTCCCACTGGTCGTCGAGTGGGTCGCTGCGGTACATCGGGCCGCCGAGCCCGTCGGCGGCGAGGTGGCGCACCCCCGGTTCGGTCCAGGTGGCCGGGTCGTCGAAGGAGCGCACCAGCTTCCACAGGTGTCCCGCGCCGCCCGGTGCGCTGGCGTCGTCGACGCGCACCACCAGGCCCTCGAAGTTCGCCGCCGTGTGCGCGGGGACGCGAATCCGCAGCGGTGCGGGAACATTCGACGTCAGCTTCAGCGCGCGGGCGATTCCCGACGCCCCGGTGTCGCCTTCGAGCATGTTGTCGCGGGTCATCAGGTATACCGGGCGGTCCTCGTCGGCCGGTGCGCCGTCCACCACGGGCATCAGGTCACGCCCCGGCAGGGGATGCACCTCGGAGAAGGTCTCGGCCAGCACCGCGGCGGTCGTGTCGACGTCGACGCCGGCCGCCGACAGCAGCGTCGGGACCAGGTCGACGTGCGAGGTGGGCGCCGACACCGAGCGTGCCGTGGTCGCGGAGCGGCCGACCCTGGCGATGACGAACGGCACCCGGGTGGCCTCGTCGTACAGGTTGAACCACTTCTGATGTAGCCCGCCGTGGGCGCCGAGGAGATCGCCGTGATCGGCGGTGCGCACCAGCACGGTGTCGTCGGGGCCGATGCCCGATCCACCCTCGGTGACCGCGCGACGCACCCGGTCGATGGGGGTGTCCACCTCGGCGTGCAACCGGTAGTACAGGTCGCGGTAGCGCTGGGCGTCGCGCCGGTAGGCCCGTTCGATGACCCGGGCCGGGCCGTAGCCGGAGTAGTAGGCCTCCCGGAACGCGATCTGGGCGGCGGGCTTGGTGGACAGGTCTTCGTCGGCCGTCGGCGCCGGCGGGACGGCCGGCGGGTCCAGCGGCGAGGCGGACAGCGGACTGCGTCGCGACCAGGCCGGGAACAGCACGATGTCGTGCGGGTTGACGAAGCTGGCGACCAGCAGGAACGGGCGCAGCGCAGCGGGGTCGCGGGCACGGCGCCGTGCGTAACGGTCCTCGAGCCATGCGACGACCCGCTCGGCGATCAGCGGGTCGCGGCGGATCCCGGCGTCGGACAGTTTGGCGCCGTGCGGCTCGGGGCCGACCCAGCCCGAGAAGCCGTACGGGCCAAGAGGATCGGCTTGCAGGTAGCGCTGCACGGCATCGGGGTCGACCATCCCCCGTTCGTCGTTGGTGTCCAGCGAGGCGCCGGTGGCCGGGTCGGTCAGATCGGCGTGGGAGATGTGCCACTTGCCGTCGTAATGGGTGTCATAGCCCGCCGCGCGAAACCAGTTGCCCAGCGTAGGCACCTCGCCGCGGCGCAACCAGCGCAGCCGGGAGTCGTCGAAGGCCTTGCCGATTCCGTCGGTCTGGGTGACCCCGTGCAGGTCGGGGTACTGGCCGGTGAAGATCGTGGGCCGGCTCGGTACGCAGGCCAGCGAACCGGTGTAGTGGCGGGTGAAGCTGATCCCGTGTTCGTCGAACCACTTGCGGCCGCTCAGGGTCTGCTCGCGCCAAAGCAGCACCGGGCCGCTCTCGTACGGCGGGGTTGCCCGCTCCTCGTCGGTCATGACGATGACGATGTCGGGCCGGTGCGAGGTCATCCGGTGGTTCCTCCCGGGGTCGAGGACAGCGATGTCAGCAGCCCGTCGGAGCGTTTGGCCATCAGCCGGGCGACGGCGCGCTCGGCGATCGGGCCGATCGGCCCGGCCGCGACGGCGACCGTGCTGGTCAGCGTCACGGTGGTGCGGCCGCCCGCGTCGGGATGCAGGGTCCAGCGGTTCGACGCGCTGACCCGGCGGGGTAGTCCGGTGATGTCGTAGGCCAGCGAGTGCGGCGGGTCGAACTCGACGATCGTCTCGAGCAGGGTGTCGCGGCCGACCTGGATGCGCCGTGTCGTGCCGATCGGGTGGGCGGGGTCGGTCTCATGCAGCAGGCTGGAGTGGTCGATGTCGTCGGCCCATTCGCTCAGCGACCCGAAATCGGCCAGCACGGCCCAGATCGCCTCGGGCCCGGCGTCCACGGTGCGGGAGCGGCTGACCTCGACCATGCCCCCATCCAACTCGGTCGTGCGCCGGACCGCCAGGTCAATCCGCCGCGATACCCGCGAGCACCGTCCTGGCGATGGATTCGGCGCGGTCGCGCGGAAACGAACGGCCTTCGCCGAGGATGGCGTAGACGATGCCGCCGACGATCGCGTCGGACGCGTTCTGTGCCGCCTCGGCGCCGAAGCCGGCGGCCAGCAGCCGGTTGTGCACCGTGGCGTGTAGCGGCGCGCGGAAGCCGGCCTGCAGCCGGGCCGAGGTGTCGGGGTGTTCCACCCCGGCGATGGTGAGGATGCACAGCATGGCGTTGCCACGCATCGTCGTCAGGGCAGCGGCCAGATTCACCGCCCACGCGCAGACGTCGGCGGTGAGGTCGTCGGTCGCCACGATCGGGCGCAGGATCTTGTCGGCGTCCTCCAGGATCACGTCGGCGACCAGTGCGTGCCGGCTCGGCCACCAGCGGTAGATGGTCTGTTTTCCGACCCCCGCGCGGGCGGCGACCGCCTCGATGGTGAGCTTGTCGAAACCGCCTTCCAGCAGCAGATTCCTGGTCGCGGCGACGATCGCCATCCGGGACTTCTCGCTGCGCCGGCGCGGCACGCCGACCCCGGCCGGATCGGGCTTTACACGCTGGGCCATCGCCCGTAGCCTGCCACAAGACGAGACGTTGCGTCTCGTTTGTCGGCATCGGAGGGTCAGCGCGCAATGGCGGGAACGAAGCTGGTGATCGGCGCCAGCGGCTTTCTCGGGTCGCATGTCACCCGGCAGCTCGTCGAGCGGGGTGAGCCCGATGTGCGCGTGCTGATCCGCACCACCAGCTCGACCCGGGGCATCGACGGTCTGCCGGTGGACATCCGCTACGGCGACATCTTCGACACCGACGCGCTGCGGTCTGCAATGGCCGGCTGCGACGTCGTCTACTACTGCGTGGTCGATGCCCGCCCCTGGCTTCGCGACCCCCGCCCGATGTGGCGTACCAACGTCGACGGGCTGCGCAACGTTCTCGACGTCGCCGCCGCGCAACAGCTGTACCGCTTCGTGTTCACCAGTTCGATCGGGACGATAGGGCTGGTGCACGGCGGGCTCGCCGACGAGGGCACCGCCCACAACTGGCTCGACCGCGGCGGCGACTACATCCGTTCCCGGGTGGCGGCCGAGGAGATGGTCATGCGGTACTGCGCCGACCGCGGCCTGCCCGGCGTGGCCATGTGCGTGGCCAACACCTATGGCCCCGGCGACTTCCTGCCCACCCCGCACGGCGGCATGCTGGCCGCCGCGGTTCGGGGCAGGCTGCCGTTCTTCATCGACGGCTACGACGCCGAGGTGGTCGGCATCGAGGACGCCGCGCTCGCGCTGATCCTGGCGGGCGAGCGGGGCCGGGTCGGCGAACGCTACATCGTCTCCGAGCGGTTCATGCCCACCCGCGAGGTCCACGAGATCGGTTGTCGTGCCGTCGGTGTCGCACCGCCGCGGTGGGGTGTCCCGATCCGCGCGATGTCGCTCGCCGGGTATCTGAGCAGCGCCGTGGCCCGGGTGCGTGGCCGGGACACCATGCTCACGCCGCTCAACATCCGGCTGATGCACATCATGACGCCGCTCGATCACACCAAGGCGATGCGCGAACTCGGCTGGCGGCCGCGACCGATTTCGGAGGCGATCGAACGGGCCGCCCGGTTCTTCACCGGCGCAGACCGCGGTGTGGTGACAACGGTGCAGGAGAGCGAATGACCCTGGGGCTCAACCCGGAACAGCAGCAACTGGCCGAGGCGGTCGCGCAGTTCGCGGCCCGGCACGCCCCGATCGAGAAGACCCGTGCGACATTCGATGCGCTGGGCGCCGGCGACCTGCCTCAGTGGTGGGACGAGTTCGTCGTCAACGGTTTTCACGCGGTACACCTGCCCGAGAGCGTCGGGGGCCAGGGTGGCACCCTGATGGACTGCGCCGCTGTTCTCGAGGCCGCCGCTACGGCCCTGCTGCCCGGGCCGTTGCTGCCGACCGTGATCGCCGGGGCGGTCGGGTCGCTCGCACCCGATTCCCCGGCGGCCGGCGGCCTGCTGAGCCGGCTCGCCGAGGGTGCCCCGGCGGCGGTCGTCCCGCCCGGCGACGCACTGCACGCCGTCCCGACCCCCGGTGGCTGGTCGGTCAGCGGGACCGCGGACCCGGCCCTGGGGGCCTGCTCGGCGCGGGTGCTGGTGGTGGCCGCGCGTGCCGGGGAACGGACCCTCTGGTTCGCGCTGGACCCGTCGCGCCCAGGGGCCGGGGTGGAGGCGCTGGACGGGACCGACAAGACCGTCGACGTCGGTGTGCTGCGCCTGGACGACTATGTCTGCGAACAGGATTCGGTGCTTGCCGAAATCGACGACGAGCGTGCCCGGTGCCTGGCGGTGGCGCTGACCGCCAGCGCCACCTCGGGAATCATCCGCTGGTGCGTCGACGCGGTGACCGCGCACCTGCGCACCCGCGAGCAGTTCGGCCGGCCGATCGGTACGTTCCAGGCGCTGCAGCACCGGGCGGCGACACTGCTGGTGGACAGCGAACTGGCGACATCGGCGGCCTGGGACGCGGTGCGGGCAACCTCGGAAAACCTTGTCCAGAGCCGGATCGCGGCCGCGGGTGCCGCGCTGATCGCGGTGAGTCCGGCACCGGAACTGGTACTCGACGCCCTCACCATGTTCGGCGCGATCGGCTTCACCTGGGAGCACGATCTGCACCTGTACTGGCGCAAGGCCACCAGCCTGGCCGCCTCGATCGGCCCGGCCGAGCGCTTCGCACGGTCCCTGGGCGAGCTCACCCGCACCGAGAGCCGGGACGTCTCGGTCAAGCTGGGCGATCTGGACGCGGAGTTCCGGCGGATGGTGGCCGCCGTGCTTGACGAGGCGGGCACGTTGCACAACGACGGGCCGGGCAGGCAGGGCGACCATCCGAATCTCGCCACCGGGCCGCAACGCACGCGCATCGCCGAGGCGGGCCTGATCGCGCCACACTGGCCCCCGCCGTGGGGACTGGGCGCCACCCAGCTGCAGCAGCTCATCATCGACGAGGAGTTCGCCAAGCGCCCCGACCTGGTCCGGCCGTCGCTCGGCATCGCCGAGTGGATTCTGCCGACGCTGATCTCTGCGGCGCCCGAACACCTGAAGCAGCGGTTGATCCCGCCGACGCAACGCGGCGAACTCGTCTGGTGCCAGTTGTTCAGCGAACCCGGCGCCGGATCCGACCTGGCGTCGTTGACGTGCAGGGCGACCAGGGTCGACGGCGGCTGGCGGATCAACGGGCACAAGATCTGGACCTCCTCGGCACACAACGCCGACTTCGGTGCCCTGCTCGCCCGCACCGATCCCGGCGTCGCCAAACATCGCGGCATCGGCTATTTCATCGTGGACATGCGCTCGGCGGGCATCGACGTGCAGCCGATCCGCTGGGTCAACGGCGAGGCACACTTCAACGAGGTGTTCCTCACCGACGTGTTCGTGCCCGACGAGATGCTGATGGGCGAACCCACCGACGGATGGAGCCTGGCGATCGCAACCATGGCCCAGGAACGGGTCGCGATCAGCGGCTACGTCAACTCCGACCGGGCCGGCATCCTGCGGCGGTTGGCCATCGACGGCGGACCCGACGGCGACAGGGTGCTGACCGAGCTGGGTCGGGTCGACGCCTATGCCAATGCGATCAAGGTGCTGGCGGTGCGCGAGGTCATCCGGTTGCTCGACGGGCAGGCTGCCGGCCCGGCGTCGAGCATCGCCAAGGTGGCGATGAACGTCCTGCTGCGCCGCATCTCCGAGGCCACCCTGCAGCTCACCGCGCCCGCGGCGATGGTCGAAACGACTGCCGAGGGCCGGCTGCCGGTGGTCGAGCAGTATTTCCACCTGCCTGCCGAATTGATCGGCGGCGGCACCAAGGAGATCCAGCTCAACATCATCGCGCAGATGATCCTCGGACTGCCCCGTAGTTGATTTCGCCTGCCGCGTCACCGGTCGGCCGATCGCTGAGGCTTCCGGCGGCGGCCCGCACCCGGCGACCGACCGCCTGGATCTGGCGGGCGGACTGCCGGCGCAGCGGGTGCACGGCGAGGATCAGTGATGCGCGTCCCCGGTCATCGATCACCGGCGCGGCGATGGTGGCAACCGGCTGTGCTCTCCTGGCGGGATCGTCATCGGACAATGACCCGACCGCGGTGCATTCCACCAGAAGCCGGTCCATGATCCCGGCAATCTGAGCGGGAACCCCGTCCCGCTGCAGCGTGACCACGAGGGCAGCTGTTTGAGCCATCGCCGGTGTGGTCCAGTCGACGTCGAAGCCCCGGTCGCGAGTGCGTTGCAGGACGTTCTCGAGCCGCGCCAGGAGCTCCGGATCGGCGGCCGCGCGCCGCAGCCAGATGTCGCGCCCCGCCGGGGAATCCCACGCGGCCAGCGCAACACCGAACGGCGGCGCGTACGGGATGCGGTCCCCTGGACCGAGGGCGGGGGTGGAGTCGTCGGCACTGACATGTGCAGCGACTATCAACGAATCGTCGACCCGCTCGAGAACCGAGGTGGCGAACCCGGTTTCGGTGTGTAGCCGCTGCGCGGCGGTGCGGGCCGCGGCGAGCAGCGGGTTGGCGTTCTCGGCGCGCAGGCCGACCGCGGCCAGCGCCGGTCCGAGCGAGTACGTCTTGGTCGCCGGGTCGCGGCCGACCCAGCCGCGTTCGCTCAGCGTGGACAGGATCGCGTGGGTGGTGGCCTGTGTCGCACCGAGTTCGGAAACGATGTCCGAGAAGCGCAGATCCCGATGACCGGGCCGGGCCAGCAGCTCGATGATGTCGACCACCCGGGCGGTCGGTGCCGAGCCAGCCATCCCTTGACCCTCCCTCGAGGCGTTCCTATAGTGACGACAAACTATCGAGAAAAGCTATCGAATATTCGAGAATATGCCACGACAACATCAAGGAGTGCAACGATGCGCGCCGTTGTGCTGAGGAAGGGGCGCCTGGAGGTCGGGGAGACCCCCGATCCGGTACCGGGCCATGGCGAGCTGCTTCTCAAGACGCTGAGCACCGCGATCTGCGCCTCCGATGTGCACTTCATGGATCACCCCGAGATGGCAGTCGACGATCCCACCGGACGCTCGCTCTACGACCCGGAACGAGACATCGTGCTGGGCCACGAGTTCGTCGGTGAGGTTGTCGGCCACGGGCCGGGTTGTACGGACCGATTTGCGGTCGGGACCCGGGCTACCTCCATTCCGATCCGCCTGGTCAACGGCGGTGCCGATGGCACCCGAATCATCGGCCAGCACCCCGATGCCCAGGGCAGCTTCGCGGAGCTCGTCGTCATCGCCGAAGCCGTCGCCACTCCCGTTGCCGATCAGGTGCCCAATGACGCTGCCGCACTGGTCGATGCCTTCGCCGTCGGGGAGTTCTACGTCCGGTCGGCCGGCCTGCAGGCCGGCGAGATACCCCTGGTGGTCGGGGCGGGTGCAATCGGGCTGTCGGCCGTGGCCGCGCTCGCCGCCCGCGGTGTCGAGCCGATCATCGTGTCCGACTACAACGCCGAACGCCGCCGGTTGGCCGAGTGGTTCGGCGCGCACATCGCCGTCGATCCAGGCGAGAGGTCGCCGTTCGACGTCTGGCGGGAGGTGCGTGCGGCGCGCGGCCGGTGGGGGCCGCTGGTGGTGTTCGAATGTGTCGGCGCCGCCGGGCTGATCCAACGGCTCGTCGACGAGGCGGACATGGCGACCCGGATCTATTGTGCCGGAGGCTGGTACACCGGCGATACGCTCGATATCACTGCGGCGACCCGCGCCGGGGTGACCATCCAATTCGGCGGCGGTCCGATGCCCCAGGACTGGTACGGAACCCTCGACGCGATCGCCGACGGGCGCCTCGACCCCTTGCCGAGCGTGGGCAGGATCATCACGCTCGACGAGGTCCCCGACGCGATGGAACTCGCTCGCAGGTCCGACGGCCCGCCCCGGATCGTCGTCCACCCACAGGCCCCCGCAGGGGCCGGCAACGGAGGTTCAGCCACATGACCGCCGACCAGCAGGAAATCCGTGATGTCCAGGTGCGTTACGCGACCGGGATCGACCGGCGTGACTGGCCGCTGTTTCGCACCGTGTTCACCGGCGACTGCACCGTGGATTACGGCGAGATCGGGTCCTGGCAGGGCGTCGACGCCGTCGTCGACTTCATGGTGGCCGCCCACGAGATGGCGGGCCACACACTGCACCGGATCACCAATCAGGCGGTCAGGGTCGACGGCGACACGGCGACGGCCCGCGCCTACGTTGACGCGCTGATCATGGCCCAGGACAACAGCTCCGGTGTCAACGCCGCTGGTTTCTACGACGACGAGCTGGTTCGAGCCGACGGGCGGTGGCGGATCAGCCGGCGACGGTTCACCACCGTCCTGGTCCGGACTGTGAGCGCGTCATGAGCTTCGTCGACAGGTACGGCCCGTGGGCATTGGTCGCCGGCGCGTCCGACGGGGTGGGCGCGGTGTTCGCCGAGGGGTTGGCCGAGCGCGGCGTGAACGTGGTGCTGCTGGCCCGGAGGGGCGAGGTGCTGCGCGAGGTGGCGGCCGGCATCGAGGAACGCACCGGTGCCCGGACGCGCTGTCTGGCAGTCGATCTGGCGGAGCCGGACGCGGTGGACATCGTCACCGAACACACCGCGGGCCTGGACGTCGGGATGGTCGTGTACTGCGCCGGCGCCGACCCGGAATTTCGGCCGTTCCTGTCGCAACCGATCGAGTCCGCCGAGAAGATGGTGCAGCGCAACTGCCTCGTCCCGATGCGCCTGTGCCACCATTTCGCGCCAGCAATGGTGGCACGCGGCCGCGGCGGCATCGTCTTGTTCGGGTCGGGGGCGGGTTTCGCCGGCGGCCCCAACATGGTGGCCTACAGCGCGACCAAGGCGTTCGACATGGTCTTCGCCGAGGCGCTGTGGGCCGAACTGCACGACAGCGGTGTCGACGTGTTGGGCCTGATCCTCGGTAAGACCGACACCCCCGCGCTGCGGCGTCTTGAGCACGCGCGCGGCCAGATCGCGTCACCGGACGAGCGCCCCGCCGACACCGCCACCGCCACCGAGGTGGTCGGGGAGGCGTTCGACAATCTCGCCAACGGCCCGACCTGGATCGTCGGGGAGAATACGCGCGCGGCCGCCCAGATGATGGGGTCGGTGTCGCGCAACGACGCCGTCCGATTCATCAAACAGGCCATCGAGACAGCCATGGGCCCCGGCTGATCAAGGAATCGGGTGCGCCTCAGCCGATCCGCACCCGGTGGGGACGAACAGCGCGGTGACCACCGAGCGGCCTCGAAGCATTTCCCACCCCTCGGGCTTCCACTGTGCGCGTTCGGCCTCTTCGGCAAGGCCGAACGCGGCGCCGGAGCACAGCGCCCTGCCGCCGAAGTCCTTGGCACGATCGGCCAGTCGCGCCGCCTCGTTCACGGCATCCCCGACCACGGTGTACTCATATCGGTTCTCGGCGCCGATATTGCCGGCGAAGACCGGACCGGCGGAAACGCCGATACCGAAATCGACCGGAAGGCTGCGCAATTCGTTGGCCAATGTGCGAGCGGTGGCGAGCGCGGCCGAGGGGGGATCGGCGATGCGCAGCGGAGCGCCGAACACCGCGAGCGCCGCGTCACCCTGGAACTTGTTCACCAGGCCGTGCCGTGCGTCCACCTCGGCGACCACGATGCGGAAGAAGTCGTTGAGCCACTCGGCCACCTCATGTGGTTCGTGGTCGATGGTCAGCCGTGTGAAACCCACCAGGTCGATGAACAGCACCGCGACATCGCGTTCGTCGCCGGACAGCGACGAGTCCGCGGTGACGGCTCGGCGGGCGACCTCCTCGCCGACGTGGCGTCCGAACAGCTCGCGCAACCGGTCTCGTTCCCGCAGGCCCGCCACCATCCGGTTGAATCCGCTTTGCAGCTGCCCGATTTCGGACCACTCGTAGACGTCGATGGACTGGTCGATCTGGCCCTTCTCGACGGCGGCCATCGCGTTGACCACCTCTTCGAGGGGATCTGAGATCGATATCGACAGCACCATCGTGGCCCGAAACCCGAGCACGACGGCCACCATCGCCAGTACCAGGAGCGCGAGCTCGATCGAGGTGTTCTGGTCGAGCAGCCAGTTGTTGTTGCGCATGACGACCAGGAGGGCGATCGCGCACCCCGGCAACGCCGTGCACACGACCCACATGAGCAGCAGCCGGGCCCGCACTCCGGGCGCATGTGGCCGTTTCACGTCGACCGGCACGGCCGCCAACAGCGGTCGCAGCGTGCGCAACGTGAGCAGGAAGCCGGTGGACACCGTGGCGATCGCGCCGAACAGCAGCGCCGAGATGATGACCACGAAAGCTTCGATGCTAGAGTCGAAGGTGAGCGGCCCGATCACCGCGGAGGTGATCAACCACGGCGCGACGGTGATCACGCTCTGCCATCGCATCATGTTCGCCGCGGCGCGCACCTGTCTGGGTGTCGGCGTCGCACCGGCGGCCAGCCAGCGCAGCGACGGCCTGATGAGCGCCACCGCGCCCCCGGCGACGGTGCTGGTGCCGAGTGCTCCGACGAGCGAGAGCGCGATGACGCTACCGGTGGTGATGGCGGAGGGGCCGACCAGCGCCAGCACGATCGCGACCACCTCGGCTAGCGTGAACAGGTAGGCCGTGGTGAGGCCGCCGGCATACCTGAACAGCAGGCGGTGTGGCCTCACTCGCCGACGGTATCAGTCGCTGGCGGGCAGCGGCTTGGCTTCCTTGAGCGCCAACGGGGTCGACCCGATCGACAGGGTGCCCGCGCCGGCCTTGGTGACGAGCACCTCGGCTCCGCCGTCGTCGACGTAGCGCTTACCCATCAGGTTGCCGTCGGAGAGCGCCGCGTCGATCGACAGGCCGGAATCCACGGCTGAGCCTTCCGAGCCGATCGGCACCATCGGCGCACCGCCGGCCCGCAGATCGTCGAGGCTGTCGGCACTGCGCACGACGATCACCTGGGTGTCGCAGACCTGGCTCTGCAGGCGGGTGCCGTTCTTGATCATGCTGGCTCCTTCGACTGAGCATTGAGTTCGTTGACGAGTTCGCGGCGCAGCACCTTGCCCGTCGCGTTGGTGGGTAGTTCATCGCGGAACACCACCCGGTCGGGCGTGCGGGATCCGCGCAAGTGGGCACGGACGTGCGCGCGGAGGTTCTCGACATCGGGGTCCGATCCCGGCTGCGGCACGACGACCGCGACGATGATCTGCCCCCACTCGGCGTCGTCGGCACCCACCACCGCGCAGTCGCGTACGTCCGGATGCTCGACGAGGACGTCCTCGATCTCGGCGGGCGCGATGTTCTCGCCGCCCCGGATGATCGTGTCATCGGAGCGTCCGCCGATGAACAGATAGCCGGCGCCGTCGAGGTAGGCCACGTCCTTGGTCGGGAACCAGCCCTGCTCGTCGAGCACCGAACCGATGTCGGTGTACTTGCCCGACACCTGCTCGCCGCGCACGAACAGCTCACCGGGCTCGCCCGGGCCCAGCACGGTGCCGTCGTCGGCGCGGATCTCGACCTCGATCCCAGGAACGGGCTGGCCGACCGAGCCGAGCCGGCGGGCGGCCGCGTCGTCGGTGGCGGCCAGCGCGGCGCGGTGGTCCTCGGGGCCCAGCACGGCGATCGTCGAGCTGGTCTCGGTCAGGCCGTAGGCGTTGACGAACCCGACGCCGGGCAGCAGCGACAGCGCCTTGCGCACCAGCGGCAGCGCGACCTTGGAACCGCCGTAGGCCAGCGTGCGCAGCGTCGGCAGCGTGGTGCCCTGTGCTTCGAGCACCGCCACGATGCGGTCGAGCATCGTCGGGACCACCGTGGCCGAGGTGACGCCCTCATCGGCTACCAGGCGCACCCACTTCCCGGCGTCGAAGTAGGTCAGGTACACCATCTTCCGGCCGGCATACAGGTTCGACAGCGCGGCGCTGACGCCGGCGATGTGGTACGGCGGCACGCAGATGAGTGCGGCGTCGCCTGGCTCGGCGGACGCGAACTCGACGGTGCCCGTGATGTAGCTGGTCAGGTTGGCGTGGCTCAGTTCGACGGCCTTGGGCTTCGAGGTCGTGCCGGAGGTGAACAGCACCACCGCCACGGAGTCCGGGTCGGCGAACTCCGCGGCCGGTTCGGCGGTGCGGGCCGCGGCCAGGAACTCCTCCGAACCCATGGTCCGGTATCCGTCGCCGACCGCCTCGCGGTACTCCTCGTCGACGACGACCAGCGGGTCGGGGAGACGGTCGAGCAGCGCGCGCAGGCCCTCGGCCGACAGCCGGTAGTTCAGCGGGGTGACCGGCACCGCGGCGCGAGCCGACGCGAACAGCAGCAGCGGCAGCATCGCGCCGCCGGTTCCCACGTAGGCCACGTGGGCGGCGCCGGACGCCGCGATGACGCCCGCGCCCCCGTCGGCCATCGCGCTCAGTTCCCCGGTGGTGAGCCGAAGGTCGTCGGAGACCACGGCGGTCCTGTCGGGGTCGGCCGACAGCGCCATCTCCAGCAGCAGCGAAATACTCATGACTTGTCCACGAAGATATCCCACAGCGGGTCGTCGCCGCCGCCGTAGGGGGACAGGTCGTTGACACCGGCGGCGGTGAGGACGTCGGCGTCGATGAAGCACTCGCCGTTGACCTCGGCGGAGGGCCTGCTCAGGATCTGCACCGCGGCGTCGGCCATGATCTCGGGGCTGCGTGACGCGGCGGCCAGCGCGTCGCCGTCGGCCAGGTTGGCGACCGCCGACGTGGCGATGTAGGTCTGCGGCCAGAGGCAGCTGAACCCGATGCCGGCGTCGCGGTACTCGCTGGCCCAGCCCAGGCTCAACAGCGTCATGCCGTACTTGGAGAGCGTGTAGGACGGGTGCGCGCCAAGCCAGTAGGGGTTCATGTTCAGCGGCGGCGAGATGGTCATCACCTGTGCGGAGGATGACTTGCGCAGGTGCGGCAGCGCGGCCTTGGTGAGCAGGAAGGTCCCACGGACGTTGATGTCCATCATCAGGTCGAACTTCTTGGCGGACAGGTCCTCGGTGGGCTCCGTGGCGATCGCGCTGGCGTTGTTGACCACGATGTCGATGCCACCGAAGTGCTCGACCGCGGTGTGGACGGCGCGTGCGACGTCCTCCTCCTTGCGGACGTCGCCGACCACCGCGACCCCGCGACCGCCGGCGGCCTCGATCTCGGCGACCGCGGTGTGCACGGTGCCCGGCAGTTTCGGGTGTGGCTCGGCCGTTTTGGCCAGCAGCACGACGTTGGCGCCGCGACGGGCGGCGCCGAGTGCGATGGCAAGGCCGATCCCGCGGCTGCCGCCCGACACCACCATGGTGCGGTCGGTGAACTGCGCCTCGCCTGGATCGGTGAGTTTTTCGGACAACGGAGCCTCCTCGCTGCGGCGCCAGATAGTGGCGTTCTCATTTTAGGCGAATCCCATAATCGCTGTGTACCGGGGTTTCGGCCAGGCCCGGACAGCCTCGGCACCCACTGCTGCGTGCGGCTTTCCCCGAAGCGGTATTGGCATTCTCATTTTTTGCAAGTACGTTATCCGGTGATGACCGAGCCAGTACAGACCCCGTCGGGAATTCCGCTGGAACCCGTGTACGGACCGGCCGACCGCGCCGCCGATCCGCCTGCTCCGGGGACCTTCCCGTTCACGCGCGGCAACTTCGCATCCGGCTACCGGGGCAAGACCTGGACGTTTCGGCAGTACTCCGGGTTCGGGACCGCCGAGGAGTCCAACCGGCGCTACCGTTACCTGCTCGACCAGGGCGGCACCGGCTTGTCGGTGGCCCTGGACCTACCCACGCAGTGCGGGTACGACTCCGACGACCCCGAGTACGGCGAGGAGGTCGGCCGCGTCGGTGTGGCGGTCGACACACTGGCCGACGCCGAGATCCTGTTCGACGGCATCCCGCTGGACAAGATCAGCACCAGCTTCACGATCAACGGCACCGCGGCGATCCTGCTGGCGTTCTACGTCGCGGCCGCCGAGAAGAAGGGGGTGCCGAGGGAGAAGCTGACCGGCACCATCCAGAACGACATCCTCAAGGAGTACGCCTCCCGCGGGACGTGGATCTGGCCGCCGGAGCCCTCGCTGCGCCTGATCGCGGACACGATCGAGTTCTGCGCGGCCGAGGTGCCCAGGTTCAACGCGATCTCGGTGGCGGGTGCGCACTTCCGCGACGCCGGGGCCAACGCGGTGCAGGAGATGGCGTTCACCCTCGCCGACGGCGTCACCTACTGCGACACCGTGGTCGAGCGGGGCCGGATGACGATCGACAAGTTCGCACCCCAGATCTCGTTCTTCTTCTACACCCATGGCGACTTCTTCGAGGAGATCGCGAAGTACCGGGCGGGACGGCGGCGCTGGGCCACCATCGTGCGCGAGCGTTACGGTGCGACCACCGACAAGGCGTCGATGTTCCGGTTCGGCTGCGTGGCCGGCGGTGCGTCGCTGTACGCGCCGCAGGCGCAGAACAACCTGGTGCGCGTCGCCTACGAGTCGATGGCCGCCGTCCTGGGTGGGGTGCAGTCGATGTTCACCGCGGCCTGGGATGAACCGTTCGCGCTGCCCAGTGAGGAGTCGGCGACGTTGGCGCTGCGCACCCAGCAGATCCTGGCCTACGAGACCGGCGTGACGAAGGTGGCCGATCCGCTGGGCGGCTCCTACTTCGTCGAGGCGCTCACCGACGCCACCGAGGAGAAGATCATCGAGATCATGCACGATCTCGAGAACCACGGCGGCATGGTGCGCTGTATCGAGGACGGCTACCTACAGGGCCTGATCGCCGACGAGGCGTTCAAGATCCACCGGGAGGTCGAGTCAGGCGAGCGGCCGGTGGTCGGCGTCAACAGGTTCGTCACCGATGAACCCCCGCCGGAGATCGCCACCTACGAGCTCGATGCCGAGGGGCGCGATCTGCAGCTCAAGCGGCTGTCGAAGGTGAAGGCCGAACGCGACGACACGGCGGTCAAGGCCGCCCTGGCCGAGTTGGCGCGCGCCGCGGAAGGCGACGACAACCTGATGCACAAGCTGATCGACTGCGCCAACGCGTACTGCACCGTCGGCGAGATGGTCTCCACGCTGAAGTCGGTGTGGGGCGAGTTCCAGCAGCCGGTGGTGTTCTAGGTGCCGCGGATACCAGGAGCAGAACAGTTGCCGCGGACGCGAGGAGCAAAACAGTGAGTGTTCGGGTACTGGTCGCCAAACCCGGGCTGGACGGGCACGACCGGGGTGCCAAGATCGTCGCGCGCACGCTACGCGATGCCGGCTTCGAGGTCATCTACACCGGGATCCGCCAGCGCATCGAGGACATCGTGTCGATTGCGCTGCAGGAAGACGTTGCTTTGGTGGGTCTTTCGATACTGTCCGGCGCGCACGTCGCGCTGACGGCGCGCACCGTCGACGCGCTGCGCGCCGCCGGCGCCGGCGACATCGCCGTCGTCGTGGGTGGCACCATCCCACAGGGCGACGTGCAGAAACTGCTCGACGCCGGTGCGGCGGCGGTGTTCCCGACCGGGACCTCATTGGATGATCTGGTTCGTGATGTGCGTGAGCTGACCAAGGCGGCAGAGTGAGGCGTCGTTCGCCGAGCGTGCACTCAGCGCGAGATCATGGCCGGTTTCTCGCAGTGAATGCACGCTCGATGAACAAAGGGGAGTGGACATGCGTCTTGGCGTGATGATCGGTGCCGAGCGTGGCGACATGGCGCGCAAGGTCAACAAGCTGGTCGCCGACATCGAGTGGGCCGAGGAGGCGGGCCTGGACACGGCCTGGATGCCCCAGGTGCCCGACGATTTCGACTGCCTGACGATGGTGGCGCTGATGGCCGCGCACACCTCCAGGATCGAATTGGGCACCGCGGTCGTGCCGTTGCAGGCCCAGCACCCCATCGCGCTTGCCCGCCAGGCGCTTTCGGTCCACGCCATGTCGGCCGGACGGCTGGCGCTGGGGGTGGGCCCGTCGCACCACTGGATCGTCCGGGACATGCTGGGCCTGCCGTACGACAAACCGGCCGCCTACACCCGTGACTACCTCGAGGTGCTCAACGCCGCGATCGCCGGCCCCGGGCCGGTCGACGTGGAGAACGACACCTTCACCGTGCACAACCCGACCGCACTGGGCGCCCAGACCCCGATGCCGGTGCTGATCGCCGCACTGGGTCCGGTCATGTTGCAGATCGCCGGTGAACTCGCCGACGGCACCGTGTTGTGGATGGCCGACGAGAAGGCGATCGGCGACCACATCGCGCCGAAGATCAACAAGGCCGCCGCCGACGCGGGCCGCCCCGCGCCTCGCATCGTGGCCGGGATTCCGGTGTGCCTGTGTGCGAACTCCGAGATCGACGCGGCCAAGGAGCGGGCCAATCGCATCTTGGCAGAGGCCGAGACGTCGCCGAACTACCAGCGGCTTCTCGATCGCGGCGAGGCCCGCAACGTCGGCGATCTCTGCGCAGCCGGTGACGAAGACTCAATCCTGGCCCGCTTCAAGCAGTTCGCCGATGCCGGTGTGACCGATCTCTCGGTGCGGCTGTTGCCGATCGGGGAGACCCGCGATGAACTGGTGGCGTCGAAGTATCGCACCCGCGAGGTGATCGCCGAGCTTGCCAAGGCCGTGCGGTGAGCGCACCGGCAGGTCCCCTGGCGGGCATCCGGATCCTCGAGGTCGGGGTGATGCTGGCCGGGCCGTACGCCACGATGCTGCTGGCTGATCTCGGCGCCGAGGTGATCAAGATCGAGCCGCCCGGTGGGGAGATCTCCCGGCAGGTCAGCGACAGCTACTTCGCCAGCCTGAACCGCAACAAGCAGAGCGTTTGTCTGGATCTGCGGTCGGCCGAGGGCCGGCAGCGGTTGGGTGAACTGGTCGCCGAATCCCATGCGCTGCTGGTGAACATGAAGCCGTCCGCGATCAAGCGCCTCGGCCTGACCTACGAGTCGCTGCGCGAGTTCAACGAGGGCATCGTCTGTGTCGCGATGACCGGCTTCGGCCTCGACGGCGGCGACGACCCGGCGTTCGACTACGTGATCCAGGCCGCCACCGGGGTGGCCGCGATGACCGGTGATCCGGAGGGGCCGCCGACGCTGCCGGGGTACTCGTCGGCGGACAACTCCACCGGCCTCACCGCGGCGTTGGGGCTGCTGGCCCAGATCATCTCGGGCCGAGGGGGACAGGTCGACGTTTCGTTGCGGGACGTGATGCTCTCCCAGTTGAACTACCGCGCGGCCGCCTATCTCAACGACGGGGTGCAACCGCAGCGGTACCCGTTCGGGGCGCACTCGTACTACGTTCCGGCGCAGCTGTTCTCGACGGCCGACGGCTATCTCGCGCTGTTCATCACCCATGACGGCTTCTGGGCGGCATTCGCCGCAGAGGCCGGCATCGAGGGGTTCCCGACGATGGCAGAGCGCGCCGCGCGCCGCGACGAGGTGCTTTCCGTGGTCAGTGCGGCACTGTCGGCCGACACCGCGGCCGGCTGGGAGGACAGGTTGCGGCGGTTGGGCATTCCGGCGGCGGCGGTGCGCAGCCTGCCGGAGGCGCTGGCCGCCACGCCGGAGGTCGTGGTCACGGCCGGGGATTTCAAACTGGTGGGCAGTCCAATCCACATCGCGGGCTACCAGCCCAGCTACCGGGCCGCGCCGCGGCTCGACGAGCACGGGGCGGCCAGCGCCGCCCCGGTCGCTCACTCGTCGTAGGTCACCGTGACGTTGGGTGTGTCCGGGACGGCCTGGCAGGTGAGCACGTATCCTTCGGCGACCTCGTCCTCGGTCAGCGCGTCGTTGGCCCGCATCGTGGCGGTGCCCTCCCTGAGCAGGGCCATGCAGGTGCCGCAGTTGCCCGCCTCGCAGGAGAACGGTGGCGCCATTCCCGCGCGCCGCGCGCATTCCAGCAGGGTTTCGCCCGGCTGGGGCGCCACCGTCGCGGTCTTGCCGTCCAACTCGATGGTGATTTCACCCTGCGCGTCGGTCGTCTCTGTCACTACAGACCCCGATCCCGGAGTGTGTGGGGCGGCCATACAACCCTCTCTCGACATTGTCATTCTGATAATAGGAGAATACTATTCTCGCTGACAAACGGTAATCTTCTCGCAATCACTGCCCATCGTTATCACCGCTAGCTGGAAGGGGCGCGCGCGACGTGAGTGACCGCATGGCGCTCGCCTTCGAGGACCGCCAGTTCAGTCTGGCCGACCTGGATGCACTCGCCGCCGGTATGGCAGCCGAGCTGCAGCGGCGCGGCGTGCGCCGCGGTTCGCGCGTAGCGCTGATGTCGTCGAACCGGCCCGAGTTCGTCGTCGCCGTCCGCGCGATCTGGTCGCTGGGGGCGGCGGCGGTGCTGCTGAGCCCGGCCTGGAAGAGGACCGAGGTCGACCACGCGCTGACCCTGACCGCTCCGACCCATGCCGTCGGCGACCATCCGGTGCTCGCCGGGCTGATGCCGATGCTGCACCTCGACGAGGCGCCGGCGCCGGCGCAAGACACCTTCGCAGGGCCGGATCCCGCCGATGACGCGGTGCTGGTGTTCAGCTCGGGAACGACCGGTATGCCCAAGGCGGTTCGGCACACGCATGCCTCGCTGGCCGCTGCGGTGGGGCACTGGCGTGACGCGCTGGGGCTGACCGATGCAGACCGCATGCAGATCATGACCCCGCCGTCGCACATCCTGGGGCTGCTCAACATCGTCACCGCGCTCGACACCGGCGCGTGGATCCGGCTGCACCGACGCTTCGACATCGACTCGATGCTCGCCCACATCGCATCGGACCGCGTCACGGTCGAGATGGCGGTGGCGCCCATCGCGTTGGCGCTCTCGGCGCATCCCCGGCTGGAGGACCACGACCTGTCCTCGCTGCGCTACATCATGTGGTGCGCCACGCCGGTGACCCAGAGCGTCGCCGAGGCCGTGACCGCCCGCACCGGGGTGCGCTGGGTGACCGCCTACGGCGCCAGCGAGCTACCGGTGATCTCGTGCAACGACCTGGATCACCCACGGCTGGACACCGTCGGTCGCGCGGTGTCCGGGGTGAGCGTGCGGATCGTCTCGCTCGACACCGGCGAACCGGTCGGGCCGGACGCGGAGGGCGAGATCCAGGTGCGTTCCGATGCGGCGATGGCCGGGTACCTGCCCGACGAGTACACCGCCGGGGCGTTCGCCGACGGGTGGTACCGCACCGGTGACGTCGGCACCCTCGACGCCGACGGCTGGCTGCGCATCACCGACCGCGCCAAGGAGATGATCAAGGTCCGCGGATTCCAGGTGGCGCCCGCCGAGGTGGAGGCGGTGCTGCACGGGCACCCCGCCGTAGACGACTGCGCGGTGTTCGGGGTGCCCGCCGGCACCGATGGGGAGGCCATCGTCGCCGCGGTGACCGCTTCCGTCCCGGTGGACACCGACGAACTCGCCCAGTTGGTCGCCGACCGGCTGGCCTCGTACAAGCGGCCGAGCCGGGTGGTAGTCGTTTCCGAGATCCCGCGCCTGCCCTCCGGCAAGGTGCTCCGCCGAGTGCTGAAGGAGCGTCTGTGGACGTCCGTTTGACCGAAGAACAACAGCTGCTGAGTTCCGCCGCGGCGGACCTCGCCGACGACCTGGGACCGGGTTCGGTCGCCGAGCTCGGTGAGCAGGCGCGGCTGGCGCGGCTGGAGAAGGCCGTGGACGCCACGGGTTTCCGTACCCTGCGCTCCGACGGCGCGTCCGGCGTCGAGGTGGCGATCGTGGCTGGGGAGTTCGCCCGTGGCCTGGTCGACGTGCCCTACCTGGGGCCGGTGCTCGCCGACGACCTGGCCCGCCGCCTCGGCGGGCAGGTTCAGAGGAGTGATGCGGCACCGGCATCGGTCGACCTCACCGGAAGCCTGATCGGCGTTGTCGAGGCGCCCGCCGAGCTGGCGCAGCTCTCCGAGGAGGAGGCCGGTCGCTGGTATGCGCTCGCGCTGGCCGCCAGCACCGCCGACATCGTCGGGGCGGCACAGGGCACCCACGCGCTGGCCACCGAGTACGCCAAGGTCCGTGAGCAATACGGGTCGGCGATCGGGTCTTACCAGGCGGTCGGGCATCTGCTCGCCGAGAGCCTCGCGCTGATCGAGGGCTCGATCAGCGTGTCGCGGCACGCCGCGTGGGCGGTCGACGAACTGCCCGTGCAGGAAGCGATCGAGGCGGGCCGGGTAGCCAAGATCTACTGTGCGCGTGCGGCGATGACGGTGTGCGAGACGTCGATCCAGGTGCACGGCGGCATCGGCAACACCTGGGAATGCCTGGCACACATCTATCTGCGGCGGGTCCTCGCCGCCACCGAAACCTGGCCTGTCAAGCTGGAGGAGCTGACCATTGGACTTTCGTGATTCGCCAGACGAGGCCGCATTCCGGGAACGGTTGCGCGGCTGGCTGACCGAGCAGAAGGGTCGGTTCCCGACCTCGGGTGATGAGTACTGGGCCAAGCAGGGCGAATGGCACCAGGCGTTGTACGGAGCAGGGTTCTTCGGGACCTCGTGGCCCAAGGAATATGGCGGCCAGGATCTGCCGTCGGTCTACGACGTGATCGTCGACGAGGAGATCGCCAAGGCGGGTGCGCCCGCGCGGCCCAGCCTCGGTTACCTCGTCGTCGGCTTGAGCCATCACGGCAGCGAAGAACTGCGCCAGCGTTTCCTGCCCGGGATGATCAACGGCACCGAGCGCTGGTGCCAGGGCTTCTCGGAGCCGGGCGCCGGATCTGATCTGGCGTCGTTGACGACGACGGCCACTCCGAGCGACGACGATCCCGATGTTTACGTCATCAACGGGCACAAGATCTGGACCAGCTACTCCGATGTAGCGGACTGGTGCCTGGTGCTGGCACGCACCGACAAGGATGTGCCGAAGCACAAGGGCATCTCGGCATTCATCGTGAACATGCATCAACCCGGCATCGAGCAGTTCCCGCTGAAGATGATCAGCGGAGTGACCAAGGAGTTCGGTCAGGTGGTGTTCGACGGCGCCCGGGTGCCCGCGGCCAACATGATCGGCGCTCCCGGGGATGGTTGGAAGCTCGCGATGACCGTGGTGAGCCATGAGCGCGAGCCCTCGACCCTCGGTTTCTCGGCCAGGTACGGGAAGACGGTGCGGCAGATGGCTTCCCGGGTCGACGGTCCGCCGCCGCAGGAGTTGGCGTGGGCGTGGGTGCAGACCGAGATGTTGCGTCTGCACGTGCGCCGGCGGCTGTCCGAGCAGCTCGGCGGTATCAAGCACGGTCCGCAGGGCTCCCTGGACAAGCTGCTGATGACCTGGGTCGAGCAGTCGGTCGGTCACGCCGCGCTGGCTTCCGTCGGCACCGGCGACGAGGAGCTCTTCGGCGCCTACATGTACAGCCGGTCACAGAGCGTCATGGGCGGAACGTCGCAGATCCAGAAGAACATCATCGCCCAACGCATCCTCGGACTGGGAGGCTAGACATGTACGACATGCCCGATGAGATCGACGTCCAGGCCGATGGTGCGCTGCGCATCATCACCCTGAACCGGCCGGACGACCTCAATGCGGTCAACGACAACCTGCACGTGGGCCTGGCCCGAATCTGGGATGCGCTCAGCGAGGATGCGGGCGCGCGAGCGGCCGTGATCACCGGTGCGGGCCGGGCGTTCTCGGCCGGCGGTGACTTCAACTACCTCAACGAGTTGCGCAATGACGAAGCGCTGCGCCAGAAGACGATCAAGCACGGCCGCGACATAGTGATCGGCATGGTGCGGTGCCGGATCCCTGTCGTCGCCGCGGTCAACGGGCCGGCGGTCGGCCTGGGCTGCAGCCTGGCCGCGCTGTCCGACATCGTCTACATCGCCGAGAACGCGTTCTTCGCCGATCCGCATGTCTCCATCGGCCTGGTCGCCGCCGACGGTGGGCCCCTGGTGTGGGGGAGTCAGATCAGCCTGTTGCAGGCCAAGGAGTTCGCGCTGACCGGTGTGCGGATCAAAGCCCCGCGCGCTGTCGAGCTCGGGTTGGCCAACCACGTCGTCGCCGACCCGGTCACCGAGGCGATCGCGTGCGCGAAGAAGCTCCTCGAGCTTCCGCAGCAGGCTGTCGAGGCCACCAAGCGGCTGATGAACCTTCAGTTGGAGAAGTCGGTGATGGCCTCGCTGGACTACGCGAACCTGGCCGAGTACGTGTCCTTCGGCACGGCGGACTTCAACAAGATCGTCGACGGCCTGATCGCCAAGGGCTGAGCCGTTCCGGCCGTTCGGCGCGCGTGTCTGTGCGACCGCGCGCGGTGTGTCGCGTACGCAAGTGCGCGCTCGCCGCCGACGAAAGGGCGTGGATTGCCGGCGCCGGCGGCGTGTCTGCGTGCCTATGCGCGCTCGCGGTCAGAGGCGGTCAGAGGCTGAGGTCCTCTGAGCGCTGAATGGTGCCGGTGATCCCGCTGGCGTCCTGCTGGGCCAGAAACACCGCGGCGTTGGCCATCGCCTCGGGCGGCTCGACCATCTCGGGCGGGATCTGCATCCCGGCCCCGCCGGCCTGCCAGCCCTCGGTCAGCACCACCCGCGACGGGCTCAGGCAGTTGACCGCGATGTTGTCCGGTTTCAGATCGCTGGCCAACCCGAGATACAGCCGCTCGGCTGCGGCCTTGGACACCCAGTAGGCGTTCGCGCCCTGGTCGGTCATCGTGACACCGGTGGTCGTCACGGCGATCAACGAGCCGCCGCCGCGGGCGCGAACATGCGGGATCACGGCCTTGGTGACCAGGAAGACGCCCGTGGTGTTGACGTCGAGACACAGCTTCCAGCGCTTGAGCGGCGTGGTCTCGATGGGGCCCAGCCACATCACCCCGGCATTGGCGACCAGGATGTCGATGCCGCCGAACTCCTCGACCGTTGCGGCCACGGCGGTTTCGACGGACTCCTCGCTGGTGACGTCGCAGTTCACCGGCAGCGCGCGCCCGCCGGCTGCGGTGATGCCCGCGGCGACGGATCCGATGGTGCCGGGCAGCTTACCCGGCTGTTCGGTGCGTGCCGCCACCGCGACGGCCGCTCCGGCACCGGCCAGGGCGGCCGCGACGGTCGCGCCGATCCCGCGGCTGGCCCCGGCGACGAAGGCGACTTTGCCCGCCAGCGGCCCACTCACCTCGGCGGGAACCGCAGCGCCCCGTCGAGGCGGATGATCTCGCCGTTGAGGTAGTCGTTCTCGATGATGCTCTGGGCGAGTTGTGCGTACTCCGTCGAGCGGCCCATCCGCTTGGGGAACGGCACCTGCGGAGCCCAGTACTGCTCGAGCTGATCGGCGGCTTTGCCGTAGGCCGGGGTGTTGATCGTGCCGGGGGCGATCGTGACCACGCGGATACCGAGTGGGGACAGATCGCGCGCCGCGACCAGGGTCATGCCCAGCACCCCGCCCTTGGCGGCCGCGTACGGCAGCTGGCCGATCTGCCCCTCGTAACCAGCGATCGATGCGGTGTTGATGATGACCCCGCGGGCGCCCTCGTCGAGCGGCTCGGTCTTCGCGATCGCCGCAGCCGACAGCCGCATGATGTTGAACACCGCGGTCAGGTAGAACTCGATGGTCGTCTTGAACCCGTCGAGGTCCAGCGGCGAGCCGTCCTTGCCGACGAGCCGGCCGCCGCTGGCCGGGCCGCCGTGGGTGTCGACGGAGATACGCAGCGGAGCAAGCGATTCGGCCTCGGCGATCGCCGCCTGGACAGACTCCTCGGACGTGGCGTCGGTCCGTACGTAATGCACCCCGAGTTCGGACTCGAGCGCCTTGCCCTTGTCATCGGCCATGTCGGCGACGACGACCTTGGCGCCTGCGTTGTGCAGGCGGCGGACGGTGGCCTCGCCCAGCCCGCCCGCGCCGCCGACGACCAGAGCCGAACTACCGGTGATCTGCATAGTGAATCCTCCTTGAAACGATCACTCTCAATCTTGGAGAATAGCATTCTCATGAAGGGAAGGAACCGTTCGCACTGAGGGAAATCGGCTGCGTACTCTGAGTCAGGTGACCATCGACGAGCTTTTCGCGGCAGCCGGCCGCGGCTCCGTACGCGCCACCGGTCGGCTGTTGAGCATGGTGGAGAGCCCGCGCCGCGACGAGGTGCTCGCGGTGTTGGGGGATGGGACACCGGCTGCCGTGGTCGGGATCACCGGTCCGCCCGGTGCCGGGAAGTCGACGACGGTGGGTGCGCTGGTCGGCGCCTACCGCGCTGTGGGCAGTCGGGTGGCGGTGCTGGCCGTCGACCCGTCTTCGCCGTACAGCGGCGGTGCGCTGCTCGGCGACCGGATCCGGATGGCTGCCCACATCAACGACCCCGACGTGTTGATCCGGTCGGTGGCGACCCGGGGTCACCTCGGCGGGCTGGCCGCCGCCGTGCCCGCCGCGATCAGGCTGCTCTCGGCGCTGTCCTATGACCGGGTCATCCTCGAGACCGTGGGCGTGGGGCAGTCCGAGATCGAGATCGCGGCGGTGGCCGATCCAACCGTGGTGATCCTCAACCCGGGCGCCGGCGATGCCGTCCAGGCCGCCAAGGCCGGGCTCTTGGAGGTCGCCGACATCGTCGCGGTGAACAAGGCCGATCGCGAGGGCGCGGACCAGACCGTGCGCGACCTCCGCGCCGAAACCGCCGCGCCGATCCTCAAACTCGTTGCCGCCCAAGGGGACGGCATCGCCGAACTGGTGGCGGCGATCGAGGCCCATCACCGCACGGACAACCCCGCCCGACGGGCCGCGCGGGCGCGCGCACAGATCCTGTCCCTGGCGCAGAGCCTGCTCCGCCAGCACCCCGATCTCGGGCGGTTGGCCGAAGCCGTCGCAGAGGGTCGCGACGATCCCTACACGGCGGCCGAGCGGCTCGTCGTCCCCACCGACTCCTGAGCCGGTAGATCCAGCATCCGTCGGGTCATCGCGTTCAGTTGCGAGCGCAGCGTGTCAGCGTCGAGGTCGGCGACCAGCGGATGCATGACCGCGACGCTGATCGCGCTCGACAGCATCGCCGCGTGGAAGCGCGCTTCGACCCCGGCTTCCGTGCCGAGCAGCGCGGCGTAGAGTCGCTCGATGAAGCGCTGAAAGGGTTCGTGTTCGGCCTGCAGCCGAATGATCACCGGATCGAACTGCAGCACGCTGACCACCCCTCGACGCTCGATGGCCTGGTCGATCATCCGCTGCAGCAGAACCTCGCGGGCCCGCACCGGGTGCCCTTCGGCCTCGGCGGCCTCCACCGCATCCTCCAGCGTGGCCATCTCCCGCTCGGTGATCGCGATGACGATCTCTTCCTTGGTCCTGAACTGGCGGTACACCGCGGCCTTGGTCACGTTCATCGCGTCGGCGATCATCTGCAACGAGGTCCCGCTGACACCGTGTTCGGCGATCAGCTTCAGGGCCGCGTCGAGGACCCGGGTCTGCGCCGCGGTGCGCTGGATCGCGCTGAACCTCGGTTGGGTCCTGGGTTGGGTCCTCGTCACAGCCGCCACGCTAGCCGATGATTGACCGCCTGGTTGCCGATCGGCTACCGTCCAAGTTGCCGATCGGCAACCACGGCTCGACGAAGAGGCGCGACGATGAGACGACCTGATGGTGAGTTGATCCTGTTCTGGACACTGCCCGTGCTGGCAGTCATCTGGATCTCCGCGTTCTTCCTGTTTCCGGGCTTCGTCCATCCGATGTCGCCGAACATGTCGGCGGACGAGGTCGCCGCGTTCTATCGCGACGAGACCGCACGGATCCGCTACAGCATGATCCTGTTCAATTGGATCTGCGTCGGCCTGATCCCCGTCGTGATGATGTTGGCGACCCAGGTGCACCGGATGGCCCACCGTACGCCGATCCTGACCTACAGCCTGATCGCCTGTGCCGGAGGGCCACCCGCCATCTTCCTGATCGCCAACATCTTCTGGCTGCTGGCCGCCTTCCGGCCGGAACGGGCGCCGGAGCTCACGCAGATGTACAACGATCTGGCATGGGTCTCGTTCACCACCCTGGTTCCGTACCTCATCGCCCAGTGTCTGTTGGTCGCCTTGGCGATCCACTGGGATGAGCCGGCCAAGCCCGTGCTACCGAGGTGGTTCGCGCACTTCAACATTCTCATCGCCATCGCATTGATGCCGGCGGCCTTCACCGCACTGGCGAAGAGCGGGCCGTTCGCGTGGGACGGCCTGCTCTCGTTCTGGGTCAAGAACGTCGCGATCGCCGTCTGGATCCTGGTCACCGCCGCCGTGGTCGGCCGGGTCATTCATGCGCAGCGAGTCGAGCACCGGGTGGCGGCGTGACGATGTCTGCGCAGCACGTCGCCGTCGAGCCGCCCGGCGCGGGGTTCTGGTGGAAGCTGCGGCACGGTCCCAAGCGCGAGCTGTGGTTCGCGTGGGCGGTGATGGTCGTCTTCTACAACCTCTACGGCCTGTTGTTCTTCGTCGTCACCCGTGTTCAGCCGCCGCCGAGTCCAGGCTGGGACACGGCGACCATCGCGCACTGGGTCAACGATCACCACTTCGGCATTCTTGCCGGTTTCTCGGTGGTGTTCCTCGTCGCGGGAATGTGCGGGCCGATGAACGCCCTTCTCGCGTACTCGATGTTGCGGATGTCGGTGAGCCGGGTCTTCGCCTACTCGTACATGATCATGTACGCCTTGAGTGCCATACCGGGCATGCTGGTGATGGCCATCGCCATCACCGTTGCCGCGCTGCGCCCCGACCGCGATCCCGAACTGATCGTGTGGCTTTACGATCTGGCGTTCCTGTCCTTCAGCGGAACGATGGGTGTTTTCCTGGTCGGCTCGCTGGTGTGGATGCTCGCGATACTGATCGACAAGAACCGGGTGTTCCCGAAATGGTTCGGCTACCTGAATCTCTGCAATGCGCTCACCGAGGTGGTCGTCGCACCGGCGTGGATCTTCCAACGTGGCGTGTTCGCGTGGAACGGCGCTATCGCCTGGTGGATCAACGTGATCGTCTTCGGTATCTACACAGTCGTTTTCATCACCCTGCTGCGGAGGCTGATCGGACGCGAGGAGTTCGGCACCGGCCCGCTACCGGACCTGCCGCCCAAGGCCGATCAACTGGCGCAACCGACGGGAGGCGGTCGATGACCGACACCACCGACGCCGATCGAACGGTGGCCATCCGTACGAAGTTCATTCCCGGACAGCCGGACATGTGGGTGTTCGTCTTCTTCGAGTCTCTGCTGTTCACCGGATACTTCTGCGTGTACCTCTTCGCCCGCACCCAGAACCGCGACCTGTTCCTGGCGTCGCAGGGCGAACTGGACCTCCGCTTCGGTGTGTTCGACACCATCGTGCTTCTCGTGAGCTCGTGGGCGATGGCCCGAGTCGTGCAGGCCGCCCGCCAGGGCGCCTACCGCGCCGCGTTGACAAGCGCGTACCTGACGATCTCCTTCGGTCTCGTGTTCCTGGTGTCGAAGGTGATCGAGTGGACGCTGGAGATCCGGCGGGGCAACACGTTCACCACCAACGAATTCTTCCAGCACTACTACTTCCTGACCGCGATCCACTGTCTGCACCTGCTGATCGGATTCGTCGTGCTCGGTGTCGTCGTCTACCAGTTGCGCGGGCCGCAGCGTCGCTCCCAGCAGCTCGTCGAGACGGGCGCGACCTATTGGCACACAGTTGATTTCCTGTGGGTCCTGATCTTCGCCCTGCTCTACGTCGTGAGGTGATGAGCGTGTTGTCGAACAAGAGGCTGCTCATCGTCTGGGCGGTCCTGTCCGCGATGACCCTGATCTATGTCCTGCTCGATCACATGGCCGACCGCAACGGGGTCGTCCAGGCGAGCACCGCCGTCACCGTCGGTGCGATCGTGATCGCACTCGTCAAGGTGCGCATCATCTTCCGGGAGTTCATGGAAGTGCGGCGCGCGCCCGCGCTGCTGTGCCGGCTCACCGATTTATGGGTCGTCCTGATCGGCGCCTCGCTGCTCGGCACCTACGTCGTCGGCTCGGCCATCGCGACCTGAGGGTTGCCCTCAGGACGCCGAGTGGCCGGTGGCAGCCGCGTAGCCGGCGCGGTAGCCGAACACCAATGCCGGACCGAGCGTGCCGCCCGCCCCGCCGTAGGCCTTGCCGGTGGCTCCGGCCATCGCGTTGCCGGCGGCGAACAACCCGGTGATCGCGGTGCCGTTGACATGCAGGACCCGGCCGTCACGGTCGGTGCGTGGGCCGCCCTTGGTGCCCATAGCCCCGATGAACACGGGCACCGCGTAGTACGGGGCGGTGTCGATGGGGCCCAGCGTCTTGCCGGCCGGCGTGGCGGCGTTGGCGTCGCCCCAGTAGCCGTCGTATGCGCTCGCGCCACGGCCGAAGTCCGGATCCCGTTCCTCGGTGACGTTGGCGTTCCACGCCGCCAGTGTCGCGGCCAGGCCGTCGGGGTCGATGCCGGTCTTCTCGCCGAGTTCGGCGAGGTCGGCGGATTGGCAGAACCAGTCCGGCACCGGTCCGTCCGGATCGACACCGAGGAACCCGTAGTGCTTGAGATGGATCGAGTCGAACACGATCCAGGCCGGGTCGTTGGCGTAGCCGAGCTTGGGGTCGAGGAAGTGGAACGGACCGGCCATCGAGTTGTACTCGCCGGCCTCGTTGAGGAACCGCTTGCCCGACCGGTTGACGATGATGCTGCGCGGACGGGTGCGTTCGAGCCGCACGCTGCGGCTGCGTGGATGTCCTTCGAAGGTGTCGCCCGGGATCTGCACGATCGGCACCCACCAGGCTTCACCCATGTTCGCGAGGTCTGCGCCGTGCGCCATCGCCATGCGCAATCCGTCCCCGGTGTTGTTGGGAGGGGACACCGCGCCACGCATCGGGCCGCGCAGGTAGGCCTCGACGAGCCGTTCGTCCCATTCGAAGCCGCCGGTGCCCAACACCACTCCGCGGCGGGCGTGGACGTAGATGTCCTTGCCGCCCTGCTCGATCCGAACGCCGGTGATTCCCAGCGGGTCCGCGATGAGCTCGACCGCGCGGGAATCGTTCTGCGGTACCACGCCCGCATCGAGCAGCGCCTTGAGCAGGCCGGCGATCAGCGCCGTCCCGGCCACGCAGTAGTCGCCGGTGTCGTCGTCGATCGCGTGGATGCGCGCGCGGGTCTCGGCGTCGATACCGACGTTGCTGAAGTCGGCGGGAAAGGACGTTATCCGGTCCCGCCAGTCGCCCAGCTCGGAGAGCTTGACGGGTTTGGCATGCAGGGAGCGCCCGCCGCCGGGCAGGCCACCGGGCAGTTCCGGCTTGTAGTCGGGGAATCCTTCGGCCACCTCGAACTCGATGTCGCTGTGCTGCTCGACGAAATCGAGCATCGGTCCACCGGTGCGCACGAACGTGTCGACCAGATCGTCGTCCATGTAGCCCAGCGACTGTGCGTGCAGATAGGCCATGGCGTCTTCGATGGTCAGTTCGCCACCGGCACCGCGATTGTGCGCGGGAATCCACATGATCCCGCCCGACACCGCGGTGGTGCCGCCCAACGTGTCGGCCTTCTCGTATACCTCCACCGAGGCGCCGCTGACCGCCGCGGTAAGTGCTGCGGTCAGTCCGGCACCTCCGCTGCCCAGTACGACGACGTCGACGTCGTGGTCCCAGTCGGTCACCGCTATCTCCTTCCTCGTGGTGTTGTTGTCGCGTTGTGCTCCGTGATCCCTCAGGACAGAATCGTGGAGAGCTCGTTGGCGGCCGCGATCACCGAATCGCGGCCGTCGAGGACGATGTCCTCCCGGTGTGAGATCAGGTTGATGCACGTCGGCGGCGACGGCGGCCTGCGACGCACCGGAACCGCGAGTCCGTAGGTGTTGGGTTCGATCTCGCCGTGGGTGATCACCCATCCCTGCTGGCGCGTCTGAGGAACCAGGTCGCGCTCACCCGGGCGCGGCGGCATGCTCGCCAGCAGCGCGATCCCCGCCGATCCGCGATCCAGTGGATAGCGGCTGCCTTCGTGAAAGGACAGTTGGTAGAAGACGTTCGTCGGCACCATCACCGCGACCGCGACCTGCTGGTCGCCCTCGGCCACCAGCAGCGACACCGTGGTGCCGAGTTCGTCGGCCAGGCTGCGCAGCGTGGGTACGCACAGTTGGCGGACGTTGTTGTCGAACGACGCGCCGAGCACAGCCAGCGCCGCGGCCGAACGGTATCGCCCGTCCTCACCCTTGGCGACGAATCGGAACTGCGCAAGCGTGGTCAGTATTCGGTAGGCGATGGTGCGGTGCACCCCGATGTCTTCGGCGACCTGGGCGACCGTCAACCCGTTCGGCGAGCTTGCGACCAGCTGCAGGGCGCTGAGCCCGCGGGCCAGCGTCTGGGATCCGGGTGCGCCGTTGCCCGCCACGTTCGTGGCGGGGCCACCCGGGCCGCGCTGGCGGTCTGATTCGGCTGACGCTCGAGTCATAGGGGCCTTCCTTGACATATCACTCTCAAGAGGGTGATGCTCTGACTATAGTGCACATGTATGTGCGATAAATGAGCAGACTGCTTACAAATTAGGAGAATTCGATTCTTGCGGTCAACGTCTCGGGAGAGGGTGCGGTGACGGAATTCGAGAGTGTGTGGAGCGACCTGCAGGGGGTCGCGTTCTCGCAGGGCTACCTCGACGCAGGCGGGGTGCGCACCCGGTACCTGCACGCCGGGGACCCGGCCAAGCCTGTTCTGGTGTTCCTGCACGGCTCCGGTGGCCACGCCGAGGCCTATGTCCGGAACCTCGAGTCGCACGCCGAGCACTTCTCGACCTACTCGATCGACATGCTGGGCCACGGATATACCGACAAGCCCGGCCATCTGCTCGAAATCCCGCACTATGTAGAACATCTGGCCGCATTCCTGGACGCGGTCGGTGCGCACAGCGCATATATCAGCGGCGAGTCACTCGGGGGCTGGGTGGCCGCCAGGTTCGCCGTGGACCTGCCCGAACGGGTGGACCGGCTGGTGCTCAACACCGCAGGGGGGTCGCAGGCCGACCCCGAGGTGATGAAGCGGATCATCACCTTGTCGATGGCCGCTGCCGAGAACCCCACCTGGGAGACCGTGCAGGCACGCATCAAGTGGCTGATGGCCGACAAGACCAAGGACTACGACGACATCGTCGCCAGCCGCCAGCGGGTGTATCGCCAGCCCGGCTTCGCTGACGCGATGCGCGACATCATGGCGCTGCAGGACCCGGAGATCCGGGCCCGCAACCTGCTCGGCCCGGCGGAGTACGGCGCGATCAGTGCGCCGACGATGGTGGTGTGGACCAGTGACGACCCGACCGCCGATGTCGCCGAGGGGCGCCGGATGGCGTCGATGATCCCGGGTGCGCGCTTCGAGGTGATGCCAGGCTGCGGGCACTGGCCGCAGTACGAGGACCCCAAGACGTTCGACCGGCTGCATCTGGACTTCCTGCTGGGGAGGCGATGAGTGTGGATTCACCCGGTGCCGACGTCGTCATCGTGGGGGCCGGGCCATCCGGCCTGACCCTGGCCAATATCCTTGGGCTGCAGGGAGTTCGGACGCTCGTCGTGGACGAGCGCGACACGCTGATCGACTACCCGCGTGGCGTCGGTCTGGATGACGAGTCGCTGCGCACGTTCCAGTCGATCGGTCTGGTGGAGCGCGTGTTGCCGCACACGGTGCCCAACCAGATCCTGCGGTTCTTCGACGGCAAACGCCGGTTGCTGGCCGAGATGGCCCCGCCCGACTCGCGATTCGGCTGGCCCAAGCGCAACGGCTTCGTACAGCCGATGGTGGATGCCGAACTGTTCGCCGGCCTGGAGCGTTTCGGGCACGTCGAGGTCCGCTTCGGTCATCGAATGGCCAACTGCGTCGAGACCGCCGACGGTGTCACCGTCGAGTTCGAGGACGGGCAGGAGCCGGTGCGGGCGCGCTATGTCGTCGGCTGCGACGGCGGGCGCAGCGCCACCCGCCGGTTGATGGGGGTTTCCTTCGACGGCACCACCTCCTCGACCCGTTGGCTGGTCGTCGACATCGCCAACGATCCGCTCGGCCATCCGAACAGCGAGGTCGGTGCGGACCCGGAGCGGCCGTATGTGTCGATCGCGATCGCGCACGGCATCCGCCGGTTCGAGTTCATGATTCACCCGGACGAGACCGACGAGCAGGCCGACGATCCGGAGTTCGTGCGGCGCATGCTCGCCAAGTTGATTCCGCATCCCGAGCGCGTCGACATGATTCGGCACCGGGTCTACACCCATCATTCGCGCATCGCCGGGTCGTTCCGCAAGGGCCGGCTGATGCTGGCCGGCGATGCCGCTCATCTGATGCCGGTCTGGCAGGGCCAGGGTTACAACAGCGGCATCCGCGATGCGGGCAACCTGGGCTGGAAGTTGGCCGCGGTGGTGACCGGCCGGGCCGGCGAATCCCTGTTGGACAGCTATGACGTCGAACGGCGCAAGCACGCCCGGGCGATGATCGATCTGTCCACCATGGTCGGTCGCGTCATCTCGCCCACCAACAAGCGCGTGGCGTGGTTGCGGGACCGGGTGATCCACAACGCGTCGGTGGTGCCGTCGCTCAAGCGCTATGTGCTCGAGATGCGGTTCAAACCGATGCCGAGGTACCAGCAGGGCGCCGTCTTCCACGGCAAGCCGGGAATCGACCAATCGTCGAACTCGCCGACGGGGACACTGTTCATCCAGCCCCGCGTCGACACCCGTGACGCGCAGAACGTCCTTCTCGACGACGTGCTGGGTACCGGGTTCGCCGTGCTGTGCTGGAGCAACAACCTGCGTGCGGTCCTCGGGGCGCAGGCCTTCGAGCGGTGGAAGGCATTGGGCGCGAAGTTCATCGAAGTGCGTCCGACCACCCAGCTGCGCTGGCCCGGTCACGACGATGCCGACGTCACCGTCGTCGGTGACCGGACCGGAGCCCTCAAGTCCTGGTTCGACGTCTACACCGACTCGGTGCTGTTCGTGCGTCCGGACCGGTGCATCGCGGCGGCCTGCATCGCGCAGCGTGCACCCGAGGTGTCCGCCGAGCTGTTCACCGTGCTGCATCTCACCCAGGGAGGAGGCTCCGGTTCTCATGTCGACCAACAACCAGACGGCGCTGTGCTGCATGTCGCACAGCCCGCTACTGAACCTTCCGGGACCGTCACAGGAACTGCTTGACGACATCGAGGCGGCCATTGCGTCGGCCCGGGCGTTCGTCTCCGCGTTCGACCCCGAACTCGTCGTTGTCTTCTCGCCCGACCACTACAACGGGTTCTTCTACCGCGCGATGCCGCCGTTCTGCATCGGTACCGCGGCCCAGGGGGTCGGCGACTACGGCACCTACAAGGGCCCGCTGAACGTGCAGGCGGAACTCGCCACCGATTGTGTCCGAGCGGTTCTGGATGCGGACGTCGACATCGCGATTTCGGCGGCGATGGACGTCGACCACGGAACGGTGCAGCCGTTGCAGAATCTGTTCGGCGACGCCGCATCGGTGCCGGTGATTCCGATCTTCATCAACTCGGTGGCCACCCCGCTGGGGCCGCTGCGGCGGGTGCGCGCGCTCGGTGACGCCGTCGGCCGGTACCTGGGCACGCTCGGAAAACGGGTGTTGATCATCGGGTCGGGCGGGCTGTCCCACGACCCGCCGGTGCCCACCCTGGCCACCGCGCCGCCCGCGGCCCTGGACCGCATCGTGCACGGTGTGCCGATGACCACCGAACAGCGCCAGGCCCGCCAGACCGCCGTGATGGAAGCGGCGCGCGAGTTCGCGGCCGGCAACGGGTCGCTGGCGCCACTGAACCCCGACTGGGATCACGCGTTCCTCGACCTGCTCGACACCAACCGGCTTTCCGAGACGGATGCGTGGGACAACGCGTGGATCGCCGAGCAGGCCGGCAACTCGGCCCACGAGGTGAGGACGTGGGTGGCGGCTTTCGCGGCGCTGGCCGCGCAGGGCGGCTACCGGACCGACAACCACTTCTACCGCGCGGCACCCGACCTCATCGCGGGTTTCGCCATCCGGACGGCGGTGTCGGCATCGTGACCGCGGAAACCGATCTGCCGTTCGACCACGTCACCGACGTGCTGGTGGTCGGCTCCGGCGGCGGCGGGATGACTGCCGCGCTCGCCGCACAGGCCGCAGGCCTGGAAACCGTGGTGGTGGAGAAGTCGCCGCGCTTCGGTGGCTCCACCGCGCTGTCCGGTGGCGGTATCTGGGTGCCCGGTGCGCCATCGCAGCGCCGGGAAGGCTATGTGCCGGATCCCGACGAGGTCTTCACCTACCTCAAGGAGATCACCGGCGGACTGGTCAGCGACGCGCGGCTGCGGACCTATGTCGAGGCCGCTCCGGAGATGATGGAGTTCCTCGAGAAGCGCAGCCCGTGGCTGGAGTTCGTGTGGAAGCCCGGCTATGCCGACTACTACCCCGAGTTGCCGGGGGGCTCGGCGCTGGGCAGCACGATCAACGTGCCCGAGATCGACCTGCGGAAGCTCGGCGACGAGGAGCAGAACCTGTTGGCGCCGCTGGCCCTGGCGCCGCGCGGAATCTGGTTTGCGCCCAAGGATCTTCGGCTGTTCTACCAGGTCCGTCAGTCGTGGCGGGGCAAAGCGGTGTTGCTGAAACTGATCTGGCGGATGTTCCGGGCACACGTGTTCGGGGACCGGATGGCCGCGATCGGGCAGTCGTTGGCTGCGCGGCTTCGGCTGGCGATGAAGCAGCAGGACATCCCGCTGTGGCTCAACGCCCCGATGACCGAGCTGATCACCGACGTCGACGGCGCGGTGATCGGCGCAGTGATCGAGCGTGATGGCTCGACCCGGCGCATTCGGGCGCGCCGTGGCGTGGTGCTGGCCAGCGGCGGCTTCGACCATGACATGCAGTGGCGGATGGAGCACCTGCCCGAGCTCGGCCGCGTTCGCGAGATGCCCGGCGAGGCAAAGGACTGGAGTTTCGGCAATCCTGCGGCAATGGGCGAAGGCATCCGCGCGGGGGAGAAGGTCGGCGGCGCCACCGAGCTGCTCGACGAGGCCTGGTGGTTCCCGGCGATCTGCTGGCCCGACGGGCGGCTGCAGTTCATGCTCAACGAACGGATGATGCCTGCCCAGTTCGTCGTCAACGGTGCCGGTAGGCGCTTCATCAACGAAGCGGCGCCGTACATGGACTTCGCGCACGCGATGATCGACGGGCAGCGCTCGGGGGTGACGCACATCCCGTGCTGGCTGATCACCGACATCCGGTCGTTCCACCGCTACGTGGTGGGCGGTCATCTGCCGATCCCCAAGGTCCCGTTCGCGCCGGTGCCGACCGGGCGCAAGGTGCCGCAGGCCTGGCTGGATTCCGGTGTGGTCAAACAGGGTTCGACCTGGGAGGAGCTGGCCTGCGAGATCGGGGTACCGGCTGCGGCGCTGCGCGAGACCGCACAGCGTTTCAACGCACTGGCGGCCAAGGGTCACGACGACGACTTCAACCGCGGTGACAGTGCCTATGACAACTACTACGGCGACCAGACGCTACCCAACCCCAACCTGCACCCGTTGGGTAAGCCGCCGTACTACGCGTTCCAGGTCATCCTGGGCGATCTCGGGACTTCGGGTGGTCTGCGGACCGACGAGCATGCCCGGGTGCTCCGTGCCGACGACACCGTCGTCGCCGGACTCTATGCCGTCGGCAACGCATCCGCGGCCGTGATGGGCCGCAGCTATGCCGGCGCCGGAGCCACCATCGGCCCGGCCATGACGTTCGGCTATGTGGCCGCACAGCACATGGCCGGGTTGCCGTCTCCGCCTGACCCAGCCCCACCAGCCACCGAATTTCCCAGAACCTCAAGGAGGTAACCAAGTATGAAAATTTCGCTGTTCTACGAGTTCCCGCTGCCCCGGCCCTGGTCGGAGGACGACGAACACCAGCTGTTCCAGCACGGCCTCGACGAGGTCGAACTCGCCGACAAGGCCGGGTTCTCCACCGTGTGGCTGACCGAGCACCACTTCCTCGAGGAGTACTGCCATTCCACGGCGCCGGAGATGTTCCTGGCCGCCGCCAGCCAGCGCACCAAGAACATCCGGCTGGGCTTCGGCGTCATGCACCTGTTGCCGGCGATCAACCCGCCGGCCCGTATCGCCGAACGGATCGCCACCCTGGACCATCTGTCCAGTGGCCGGGTGGAGTACGGCACGGGTGAGGGTTCCTCGGTGGCCGAGTTGGGCGGATTCGGCGTCGACCCCGCCGACAAGAGGGCGCAGTGGGAGGAGGCGCTCGAGGTCTCCATCCGGTGCATGACGGAGACGCCGTTCAGCGGCTTCAAGGGTGAGCACATCGAGATGCCGGCCCGCAACGTGATCCCCAAGCCGCTGCAGTCGCCGCACCCGCCGGTGTGGGTGGCGTGCACCCGCCCGTCCTCGGTGCAGATGGCTGCGCAGAAGGCCATCGGTGCGCTGAGCTTCGCGTACACGGGGCCGGAAGCGCTCAAGGAACGAGTCGACGGCTACTACAAGGAATTCGAGGAGAAGGGCGCGCCCGTCACACCGGCGATCAACCCGAACATCCTCGCCATCGGCGGTGACCTGTCGATGATGGTGGCCAAGTCCGACGACGAGGCGCTCAAGCGGCTCGGCATCGGCGGCGGGTTCTTCTCGTTCGGCATCATGCACTACTACCTGACCGGCATGCACACGCCCGGCCGTACCAAGGTGTGGGAGCGCTACCAGGAGGCCGTCAAGGAAGATCCGACACTGGCCTACGGGCCGGGCCGCGGCGCCATCGGCTCCCCCGAGACGGTGCGGGAGTTCCTGCGTGGCTATGAGGCCAGCGGCGTGGACGAGATCATCCTGCTGCTCAATCCGCGCAGCCACGAGGGCACGATGGAGTCGATCGAGATCATGGGCAAGGAGATCCTGCCCGAGTTCATCGAGCGCGATGCCAAAGCCGTGGCGGACAAGGCGAAGCGGCTCGAGCCGATCATCGAGAAGGTCGAGGCGCGCCGCCAGCCGTCGGATGCCCCGCTGTTCGACGAGACCTACGCGTTCGGCGGGCTGCCGACCGGTCGGGGTGGCAAGTTCACCGCAGGCGAGATCCCCGAGGCGATGGCCGAGATCAACGAGGGCCGCGTGAAGGCCGCCCAAGCCGAAAAAGAAGCCAGGGAAAAGGAAGAAAAGGCCGCGCGGGAAGCCGCGAGCTGACCGTGACGGCACTCGACGAGCTGGTGCGCTACGACGGCAGGCATGTTGTCGTGACCGGCTGCGCCTCCGGTATCGGGGCGCAGGTGGCGCACCAGCTCGGTCTTCTCGGTGCCCGGGTGACCGGCCTGGATCTGCGCCCGCCGGCGCAGACACCCGGCGTGCCCGACAAATTCATCCCCATCGACCTGTCCGATCCCGAATCCGTCGCCGCCGCGGCAGCGGCGGTGGACGGCGAGGTCGACGCGTTGTTCAACGTCGCCGGGGTGTCCTCGGGCATCGGCGACCCGCTGTTGGTGGTACGGATCAACTTTCTGGGCATGCGCCAGTTCACCGAGGCGCTGAGCACGCGGATGCCCGCGGGAGCCGCGATCACCAACGTGTCCTCGCTGGCCGCCTCGGCCTACCGCGAGAATGCCGCCACCTCGATCGGCCTGGTTGAGACCGGGTCGGTCGCCGAAGGCCTGCAGTGGTGTGCGGAGAACCCCGACGCGCTCGCCGACGGTGGTTACCGGTTGTCCAAGGAGGCGATCATCCTCTACGGAATGCGCCGCGCGGTCGACCTGGGCGCGCGGGGCATCCGGATCAACTGCACCGCACCGGGGGTGACCGAGACCCCGATCCTCGATCAGCTGCGCTCGGCGTACGGCCAGCAGTTCCTCGACTCGTTCACCGCACCGCTGGGGCGCGTCTCGGACGCCGCGGAACAGGCCGCGGTGCTGGTGTTCCTCGGCGGCCGGGCGGCCGGCTACATCACCGGGCAGGTGGTGTGGACCGACGGCGGGATCCTCGCCCAGCGTTTCATCTCATCAATCCACAATGCCGAAGTGTCACAAGGGAGTTGACGATGGCGACCAGCAGCATGAGTGACTTCCGCGCCATGGCGGACCAGGTCCGCAACTGGGGGCGGTGGGGGGACGCCGACGAGATCGGCGCCCTGAACTTCATCACCCCGGACAAGGTCGCCGAGGCGGCGGCGACGGTGAAGCAGGGCAAGGTCATCTCGCTGGGCGGCGACTTCTCCGCGGGCGGGCCGCAGGGGGCGTTCAAGTTCCGGCAGAACCCGGTACATGTGATGACCGTCGACGGCGGTGACGCGTCCACTCTCGTCGATTACGGCCCGCAGTGGCTGCGCAACGCGGTGGCCGCCGACATGAGCGCCTTTTTCGCCGACAACCCGTTCCGGTTCAACGACGACATCATTGTCATGCCACTGCAGGCCGCCACGCAGTGGGACGCGCTGTCGCACGTCTACTACGAGGACAAGCTCTACAACGGTTTCCCGGCGGATTCGGTGACCAGCTTCGGGGCGTTCCACCTCGGGATCGAGAAGGTGGACGCCAAGGGCATCACCTCGCGTGGTGTGCTGCTCGATGTGGTGGCGCACCGGGGCGCCGACGTGTTCTGCGAACCCGGATCGCCCATCACGCCGGACGAACTCGACGAGATCGTCGCCAAGCAGGGCGTCGAGATCCGTTCCGGTGACATCGTCGTCGTGCACACCGGGTGGTGGACGCGGTTCCTGTCCACCGGCGACGGCGCCGAGGCCGGCTCCGGTCTGCACTGGACCTGCGCGCGGTGGCTGCACGAGCACGAGGCCGCCGCCGTCGCCGCCGACAACCTGATGGTGGAGGACCCGGACCCGGCCAACGGTGTCGAGGGCACCTTCCTGCCGATGCACATGCTGTGCCTGCGCGACATGGGCATCATGCTCGGTGAGTACTGGGATCTCGGTCCGCTGGCTGCCGATTGCGCGGCCGACGGCGTGTACGAATTCCAGTTGGTCGCAACACCTTTGAAGGTCGTCGGCGCGGTCGGCGCCCCTGTCAGTCCGATTGCGATCAAGTGAGTGGATGAAGTGACCGATATCGATCGACCGTTCATCGTCGGCCTCGGTGGAACGCTGCGTGCCGGCTCGTCGACCGAGCGCGCGTTGCGCTACTGCCTGTCGTCGGTGGAACGCCAGGGTGGGCGAACGCGGCTGTTCAGCGCCGAGGACCTCGACCTGCCGATGTATGCGCCACACGAGCTGGAACGCACGCCGCGTGCGTTGGAGCTGGTCAACGCGTTGCGCGACGCGGACGCGGTGGTGGTCGGCTCGCCCGGCTACCACGGTGCGGTCTCCGGACTGGTCAAGAACGCCCTGGACTACATCGAGGATCTTCGCGAGGATCCGCGCGTCTACCTCGACAACACCCCCTGGGGATGCATCAGCTGCGCGTTCGGCTGGCAGGCAGCGGTGGGAACGCTCACCCAACTGCGCGGTATCGGGCACGCACTGCGCGCCTGGCCGACCCCGCTCGGGGTGGCGATCAACTCGGCCGACAAGATCTGGGACGCCTCGGGCGAGCTCGCCGACACCCCGCAGGCCGCGGCCGCCGGCAACCAGCTCGACCTGCTGGCCACCCAGCTGCTGGCGTTCGCCGGGAGCAGGAAGGCGACAGCATGACCGATCAGCACAGCGTGCTGGTCGATGGGCTGCTCACCAGCTTTCTGGAGGCGGGTCAGGGTGATCCCGTCGTGTTGTTGCACGGCGGCGAGTTCGGCGCCAACGCCCGCATCGGCTGGGAGCACACGATCGACGCGCTCGCCCAGCGCTACCGTGTGCTCGCCCCGGACATGCTGGGTTTCGGTGGATCTGCCAAGGTGGTCGACTTCACCGACGGTCGTGGCATGCGGATACGGCACATCGCACGTTTCTGCGAGGTGCTGGGCGTCGAGTCGGCCCACTTCATCGGTAACTCGATGGGCGCGATCAACCTGCTGGTCGACACCACCTCGGAGGCGCCGGTGCTGCCGGTGCGCAGCCTGGTGGCCATCTGCGGCGGCGGGGAGATCCAGCGCAACGAGCACGTCGGTGCGCTCTATGACTACGACGCCACCTTCGAGGGGATGAGGCGGATCGTCGCGGCGCTGTTCCTCGATCCGTCCTATCCCAAGGACGAGGAATACGTGACCCGGCGCTATGAGTCCAGCATCGCTCCGGGAGCGTGGGAGTCGTTGGCGGCGGCGAGATTCCGCCGGCCCGGCCTGGAGGCGCCGTCCACGCCGAGCGCCACCCGCGCATACCACCGCATCACCGTGCCGACGCTGGTGGTGGAGGGCGGCGGCGACAAACTACTGCCGCCGGGATGGGCCGAGGAGATTGCCGGACAGATTTCCGGAGGCCGGTCCGCGGTGATCGCCGCGGCCGGGCACTGCCCTCAGATCGAGCAGCCCGAGGCCGTGAACGCCTTACTGCTGGAATTCCTGGCATCGGTATGACGCCGACACTGAAAGGACACCAAGATGGCTGACGAACTCGCCGGCAAGGTTGCCGTCGTCACCGGGGGGGCATCAGGGATCGGGCGAGGCATCGTCGAGCGGTTCGCCGCCGAGGGCGCCAGCGTCGTGATCGCCGACGTACGCAAGGAACTCGGCGAAGCCCTCGCCGGCGAGCTCACGGAGGCCGGGTGGTCGGCGGTGTTCCACCCGACCGATGTCGCGGAACAGGGCCAGGTCGCGGACCTGGTGGCGACGGCGGTCGCGACCTTCGGGGGGCTCGACGTCATGGTCAACAACGCCGGGATCTCGAGTCCGCTGCGCAAGGGCCTGTTCGCCGAGGACTTCGAGGAATTCGACCGGGTGATGCGCGTCAACCTGCTCGGCCTGATGGCAGGTACCCGTGATGCCGGCAAGTACATGTCCGAGCACGGGGGCGGGTCGATCATCAACCTCGGCTCGATCGGCGGCATCCAGGCGGGTGGCGGCGTCTCGGTCTACCGTGCGTCCAAGGCGGCGATCATCCACTTCAGCAAGTGTGCGGCGATCGACCTGGCGCACTATGAGGTGCGGGTCAACTGCCTGGCACCGGGCAACATCCCGACGCCCATCCTGGCGACCTCGGCCACCGACGAGGACCGTGAACGCCTCGAGCGGTTCGAGGCCAGGATCCGCCAGCAGATGCGTGACGATCGTCCGCTCAAGCGGGAGGGCACGGCCGAAGACGTCGCCGAGGCCGCGATGTACCTCGCGACCGACCGGTCCCGCTATGTGACGGGCACGGTGCTGCCGGTGGACGGCGGGACCACCGCGGGCAAGGTGATCGTCCGTAAGGGAGGCCCCGGGGACGACGGCCTGTGATTGTTTTAAATCAGTCGCTTGACTTAGTGGCTGTGACCCGGTTCACTGGGGGAGTGACGACAGCCCGGACAGTGCGTGCCGACCGTGCCAGCAACACGCAGGAGGCGATCCTGAAGGCGGCCGAACGGCTCTACGCCGAACACGGCGTGTTCGCCGTGTCGAACCGCCAGGTCAGCGAGGCTGCCGGGCAGGGCAACAACGCCGCGGTCGGCTACCACTTCGGCACCAAGGCCGACCTGGTGCGCGCGATCGAGCAGAAGCACCGTGGACCCATCGAAGAGCTCCGCGAGCGACGAGTCGCCGAGATCGGCGACTCGAAGGACATGCGGGACTGGGTGGCCGCCCTGGTCTGTCCGCTGACCGACCACCTGGCGGAGTTGGGCAACCCGACCTGGTACGCGCGGTTCGCGGCCCAGGTGATGACCGATCCGGCCTACCACAACATCATCGTCAAGGACGCGTTGTCCTCGCCGTCGCTGGTCCAGGTCCTCGACGGCATCAACGGATGCCTGCCGGAGCTGCCGGTCGAGGTGCGCGTCGAACGCAACATCATGGGCCGCAACCTGTTGATGCACAGCTGCGCCGATTGGGAACGGCTCCTGGCCAAGGGCTCCGCGGTGGGGCGGCCGACCTGGCAGGCCGCGGCCAGCGGCCTGATCGACGCGATCGTCGGCCTCTGGTACGCGCCGGTCACGGAGCTGCCCTGACATGAAAGTCACCGTCGTCCAGGACAAGTGTGTCTCCTCGGGCCAGTGCGTGCTCAACGCCGGTGAGGTCTTCGACCAGCGCGACGACGACGGGGTCGTCGTGCTGTTGATCGCCGAGCCGGGCCCGGAACTCGCCGAACAGACCCGAAGGGCCGCGGCCGCCTGCCCGGCCCTCGCCATCCACATCGAGGAGTAGTACATGACCGACACGCTCGCCGAAGGCACCGTCGAAGCCCAGCTTCCGGAGTACCCGATGCAGCGCGACGCGCGGTGCCCGTTCGCGCCGCCGCCCGAGCTACTCGAGATGAACGAGACCAAGCCGCTGTCGCGGGTGCGGATCTGGAACGGCAGCACCCCGTGGCTGGTGACCGGCTACGAGGCGGCCCGGTCGCTGTTCGCCGATTCGCGGATCAGCGTCGATGACCGTAAGAGCGGATTCCCGCACTGGAACGAGCACATGCTTTCCACGGTCGACAAGCGGCCGCGCTCGGTGTTCACCTCCGACGCCGAGGAGCACACCCGCTTCCGGCGGATGCTGTCCAAGCCGTTCACCTTCCGCCGCGTGGAGACGCTTCGCAGCGTCATCCAGCAGGTCACCGACCAGTGCATCGACGAGATCCTGGCCGGACCCCAGCCCGCCGACTTGGTTGCGAAGCTGGCCCTGCCGGTGCCGACCCGGGTGATCAGTGACATGCTCGGCGTGCCCTACGAGGACCACGAGTTCTTCCAGGAGCACGCCAACGCCGGGCTGGCCCGCTACGCCGCGGCCGACGCCATGCAAAAGGGCGCAATGACTCTGCACCAGTACCTGATCAACCTGGTGAAGAAGAAGCAGGACGAGCCCGCCGAGGACGCCATCTCCGACCTCGCCGAACGTGTCACCGCCGGCGAGATCGACGTCAAGGAAGCCGCGCAGCTGGGCACCGGCCTGCTGATCGCCGGGCACGAGACCACCGCCAACATGATCGGGCTCGGTCTGCTGGCGTTGTTGGAGAACCCCGAACAGGCCGCGCTGCTGCGTGACTCCGACGATCCCAAGTTCATCGCGAACGCCGTCGAGGAGTTGATGCGGTACCTGTCGATCATCCAGACCGGTCAGCGCCGGGTGGCGCTGGAGGACATCGAGATCGCCGGCGAGACCATCAAGGCCGGTGAGGGCGTGATCCTGGATCTGGCTCCGGCCAACTGGGATCCCGCCATGTACGCCAACCCCGGCACGCTGGATCTGACCCGCGATGCCAGCCAGCAGTTGGGATTCGGGTACGGCCGGCATCAATGCGTCGGCCAGCAGCTGGCCCGTGCCGAGATGCAGATCGTGTTCCCCACAGTGCTGCGCCGCATGCCCAACATGAAGTTGGCGATCCCGTTCGATGAGGTGCCGTTCGCGGAAGACCACCTCGCCTACGGCGTCTACGAAGTGCCTGTGACCTGGTAGCCACCCGAACCCCACATCCCACAGCCCTGATTGGAGACCAGAATGACCAGCGCAACTGGAGTATCACCCACCCACCCCCCGACCACGCTCTATCCCCCGGAGGGTTTCGGCGCACCCAAGAACCGCCACGGCCATTCGACCGGCAGTGTCGCAGGGCTGCCGGCCGGGACCGAGATCTTCTCGGCCGACAACCACATCTCGGTGGCCGAAGACATCTTCTACGAGCGCTTCCCCGAGGAACTCAAGGGTGCCGCCCCGCGCATCTGGTACGAGGACGGTGCCTACATGGTCGGCATGAAGGGTAAGGCCTGGACCGGTGGTGACTTCGGGCGGGTGCTCATGCAGTACGACGACCTGGCCGGAGCGGCGTCGAACAACATCGAGGCCCGCATCCGCGAGCTCAAAGAGGACGGCATCGACAAGGAACTCGCCTTTCCGAACGCTGTACTCGCCTTGTTTCATTACCCGGACAAAGCGCTGCGGGAGCGGGTGTTCCGGATCTACAACGAGCACATCGCCGACTTGCAGGAGCGCTCCAACGGTCGCTTCTACGGCGTCGGGCTGATCAACTGGTGGGACCCCGCTGGAACCCGGGCCACCCTCGCCGAGCTCAAGTCGCTGGGGCTCAAGACGTTCCTGCTGCCGCTGAACCCGGGCAAGGACGACGACGGCAACATCTACGACTACGGCAGCACCGACATGGACGCGGTCTGGGATGAGATCGAGGCGGCCGGCCTGCCGGTCAGCCACCACATCGGCGAGACCCCGCCCAAGACGCCGTGCCAGAACAACAGCGTGGTAGTCGGCATGATGGTCAACGTCGACTCGTTCCGCGAGCAGTTCGCCAAGTACGTGTTCTCGGGAATCCTGGATCGGCATCCCAGCCTCAAGGTCGGCTGGTTCGAGGGCGGGATCGCCTGGGTGCCCACCGCTTTGCAGGATGCCGAGCACATGCTGGCCTCCTACCGGCACATGTTCAACCATCAGCTCGAGCACCCGGTGCGCGACTACTGGTCAAAGCACATGAGCGCGTCGTTCATGGTCGACCCGCTCGGCCTGCAGCTGATCGACCAGATCGGCGTGGACAACGTGATGTGGTCCTCGGACTACCCGCACAACGAGAGCACTTTCGGTTATTCGGAGAAGTCGCTCGCGTCGGTGGTCGAGGCGGTCGGCGCCGAAGCCGCGGTGAAGATCGTCAGCACCAACGTGCAGAAGTTCCTGGGGGTCTTGTGACGGCGTCTACCCAGTACGGCGTCACCGAGATCGCCCGGACCGGGTATACCTGGCTGGACATCCCGCAGGAGCCCGACTTCGCCCGGATGCGTAGAGAAGTCGGCGCGCGTCTGCATGCCGCGATGGCCGATCAGGGCGTGGACGCACTGGTCCTGCTGGGCAACGGCAACGTCATCTACGCCACCGGCATCAGCTGGCCGCTGGCCGACGCCGGGTTGTCGCATGTCGAGCGGCCGGTGGCGGTGGTCCTGGCCGGCGACGAGCACCCGCACCTGTTCCTGCCGTTCCGCGAGGGCGCGGCGATGGAGTCCGGCCTGCCCGATGACCATCTGCACGGGCCGGTCTACCTCGAATTCGAGGAAGGTGTGGCGGAATTCGCGAAGATCCTGGCCGGTCTGATCCCGGCGGGTGCGACGGTCGCGACCGACGAATTGACCGGGGCGATGCGGCGGGCCGGCAGCGTGCTGTTCCCGAGTGCGCCGGTGGATGCGGGCCCGGTGATCGGCGCAGCGAAACTGGTCAAGACCATCGATCAGATCGCCTGCATCCGGCGGGCCTGTCAGATCACCGAACTGGCCGTCGCCGAGATTCAGAAGTCGCTGGCACCCGGTGCCCGTCAGATCGACCTTTCTGCCGAATTCGTGCGTCGCACTTTCGAACTCGGCGCCACCACCAACATGTTCGACTCGATCTGGCAGGTCATGCCCACATCGAAGGCCGAGGGAACCTGGACCACCACCGGTGATCTCGCCCTGCCGCTGCTGACGACCGAGCGCGAACTGGCACAGGGCGATGTGCTGTGGACCGACGTGTCCATCTCGTACCACGGCTACTGCTCCGACCACGGGCGCACCTGGATCGTCGGTCAGGAACCGACACCGGCCCAGCAGCACCAATTCGACAAATGGAGCCGGATCGTCGACGGGGTGCTGTCGGTGACCAAGGCCGGTGCCACCTGTGGTGACCTCGGACGTGCGGCGACCGCGGCCGCCGGCGGGGAGAAGCCGTGGCTGCCGCATTTCTACCTGGGTCATGGGATCGGAACGAGTGCGGCCGAAATGCCGATGATCGGAACGGATCTCGGCCAGGAATGGGACGATAACTTCGTCTTTCCGCCCGGCATGTTGTTGGTGTTCGAGCCGGTGGTGTGGGAGGACGGCACCGGCGGCTATCGGGGCGAGGAGATCGTGGTGATCACCGAGGGCGGCTGGACGCCGCTGACCGCCTATCCATACGAACCGTATGAGGTGTCCAATGGGAATTGAGATCGAGGCCGACGCCCGGGCTCTGCGTTTCAGTCGTCGCGAGCGGGCCTTGGCCCAGATGGAGGCCCACGACATCGACGTGCTGGTGCTCGGCCGTCAGGCCAACGTCCGCTACATTTCCGGTGCCCCCCAGCTGTGGGTGGTGGGCACCCGCCCGTTCGGGCCGATCTGCGAATTCGTGCGCGCCACCGGCGAGATCCATCTGAACAGCACATGGGACGAGGGCATTCCCGAGGAGATCCCGCACCAGAATCTGTATGGGTTCGCGTGGAACCCGATGACATTGGTCGGCATCCTGCAGAACATCAAGGGCGCCGACACCGCACGGCGCGTCGGCACCGATGCCCTGACACCGACTTTTGCCAAGCTGTTGCCGATGGCCTTCCCGAACGCGGAGCTGGTGGACGCCGAGCAGGCCATGCAGGCTGCCCGCCGGGTCAAGACTCCCGAGGAGGTGCAGGCGTTGCGTCACGCGCTGGCGATCGCCGAGGAGGGCCTGGCCGCGGGTGTGGCAGCCCTCGGTGCGGGGACCACCGCGAAGGCCATCACCGCTGCGGTGTTGGAGGCGGAGGCCGCCGGTGGGGTGAGTACCCCGGCAACCCAGGAGGCCGCCTGGGTGACGTCGAAGGAGCATCCGTGGCGCCGCGTCGAGGACGACGGTGTGATACGCGAGGGTGACCTGGTGGTGTTGTCGGCCGGGGTGCTGGCCGACGGATATGTCGCCGAGTTGGCCCGCACGCTCTGCGTCGGTGAGCCGACCGATGCCGTGCGCGGGCTGTACCTGCGCCGAGATGCCTTGTGGGACAGGCTGGTCGAGGTCTGCCGACCCGGCATGGCTACCAGCGCGTTGTTGGACGCCTACCAGCAGGCCGGTGAGCAACTGCCGGTCATGCCGGTGGCGCACGGCCTCGGCCTGGGTTTCGACCCGCCGGTGGTGTCACCGAGTCTGCGGGCCACCGCGGAGGCCGACATCCTCGAAGAGGGCATGGTGCTCGCGGTCACCGCCTACGTCTGGGAACAGGGCGTCGGAGCGGTGTTCACCCGTGATGCGGTGTTGATCACCGCCGACGGCGCCGAGCTGCTCTCGGCCGCCCCCGCCTACGGTGAAGCCGTTCATGGCTGAGCGGCCCTCGCCCGAGGAGATCGTTCTCTACGAGAAGGATCCGAAGACCAAGATCGCCACCATCACGTTCAACCGTCCCGAGTTCCTGAACGCGCCCACCTCGATGGCGCGCCTGCGCTACGCCGACGTGTTGCGTGCGGCCAACACGGACAACGACGTCAAGGTGGTGATCATCCGCGGCGTCGGGGACAACCTGGGTAGCGGCGCGGACCTCCCGGAGTTCATGGAGGGCAACGACAACCCCGCCGCGCGATTGGCCGAACTCCGGCTGGAGGACTCGGATGTCGCGGGGATCGGCCCGGTGACCTATCCCCCGAAGGGGACGTTCCGCAACGGCGCCACGATCAGCTCCTGGTATGCGAACTCACAGGCCGGCAACCGCGCGTTGCAGGACTTCAAGAAGATCAGCATCGTCGAGGCCAAGGGCTACTGCTACGGCTGGCACTTCTACCAGTGCGCCGACGCCGACCTGGTGATCTCCTCCGACGATGCGCTGTTCGGTCATCCGTCGTTCCGCTACCACGGCTGGGGCCCACGGATGTGGACCTGGGTGCAGATGATGGGGCTGCGCAAGTTCCAGGAGATGGTCTTCACCGGACGTCCGTTCACCGCCGCCGAGATGTACGACTGCAACTTCCTGAACAAGGTCGTGGCGCGCGACCAGCTGGAGGCCGAGACCCAGAAGTACGCGCTGGCATGCGCGCGGAATCGCCCGGTGGACACCGTGTTTCAGCAGAAGATGTTCTTCGAGATCTTCAAGCAGCAACAAGGTGAGTACATGGGCAGCCTGCTCAGTGCGTTCTTCGAGTCGATGGGCAACGGGGTCGCCAACGACAGTGACGAGGACCTGGACATGTTCGAGTCGATCGATTCCGGCCTGTCCGCCGCGGTCAACGACTACGACAGCAAGTTCCCGCCCGAATTCCGGTTGAGCAAGCGCAACCGGGCCAAGGAGGACTAGAACTTCGGTGCCTCCAGTGCCTGATCCACCCCTTTCCGGCTACGTCGTCATCGACCTGTCCAACGGGATCGCCGGCGCCTACTGCACCAAACTGCTTGCCGACGGCGGCGCCGAGATCGTCAAGGTCGAGCCCCCGCAGGGTGATGCACTCAGGGCCTGGTCGGCCTCGGGGGCGGACATCGCCGATGGCGCCGACGGTGCGCTGTTCTCCTTCCTGGCGTGTTCCAAGCGCAGCGTGGTCGCCGATCCGGGATCCGATGTCGATTTCGTCAACGCGCTGCTCGCCGGGGCTGATGCGGTGGTGTGGTCGCCTGGTCCCGGCGTAGCCGATCTGGCCGAGTTCGGCCCGTCGGAGATCCGTCGGTCGCACCCGCATCTGACCGTCACGGCGATCACGTCGTTCGGGTTGGACGGTCCGTGGCACGACCGCCCGGCGACGGAGTTCACCCTGCAGGCGTGGTCGGGTGGGATCGTCGGCCTCGGCCGTGGCGCGCCGGACCGGGCGCCGGTGTATGTCGGTGGGCAGGTCGGCGAGTACCTTGCCGGCACCTACGCCAGTGTGGCGACGCTGGCATCGCGGATGCGCGGCGGGGCCGAGCTGATCGACCTGTCGATGCTCGAGACCTCGGTGCTGGGACTCACCTACTATCCGGTGAGCTATTTCGAGATGTTGGGCAGGCCCTGGCGCGACGCCCGGCGGCTGACCGTGCCCGGCATCGCCCGCGCCAAGGACGGCCTCGTCGACATCGGCTGCGGCACCGCCCAGCAATGGTTCGACCTGTGCGCGATGACCGGCCATGACGAGTGGATCGACGAGGACTCGCCGCTGTCGATCACCGAGCAGGCCAACGAGAAGGCCGACGAACTCTACGCCTGGGTGGCCGACCAGACCGTCGACGAAATCCGGGATCTGGCCACCGCGTTCCGTATCCCGAACGCTCCGGTCGCCAACGGCGAGAACATCGCCTCCCTGGACCATTTCGTGGCGCGCGGCTCGTTCGTGGTCAACCCGCGCGACGGTTTCACCCAGCCCACCCACCCCTACCGGATCGCGCCGGCGACGCTGCGCCCGCCGGCCCCGGCCCCCCGCCTTGGCGAGCACACCGAGCACTACCGCGAGCTCGTGCGAACGTGCACGCGCGGTAGCGAATCCGGCTCGGCGGTGACAGGGAATGCACGTTCGGGTGAAAGGGAGCTGCCGTTCGCCGGTGTGCGCGTCATCGACATGACGACGTTCTGGGCCGGGCCGAGCTGCACCCATCTGCTGGCCATGCTGGGCGCCGACGTGATCCACGTCGAGTCGACCCGCCATCCGGACGGCACCCGGCTGATCGCCGGCATCCCGGCCACCGAGGAGGCTTGGTGGGAGCGTTCGCCGATCTTCTCTGGCCTGAATACCAACAAACGCGGTGTGACCCTGAACCTGGCGAGCGCCGAGGGACGGGAGCTGCTCAAACGGTTCATCGCCACCGCCGACGTGGTGGTCGAGAACTTCACGCCCCGCGTCCTGGAGAGCATGGGCCTGACCTACGACGCCGTCAAGGCTGTTCAACCCGGCATCATCATGTTGCGGATGCCCGGCTTCGGGCTGGACGGACCGTGGCGGGACAACCCGGCGTTCGCCTACGTCATCGAGGCGGCGGCCGGGATCAGCTGGCTGACCGGCTATCCAGATCTCAACCCGTTCGAGCCGTATTCAGTCGGTGACCCGAACGCCGGCGTGCACGCGCTGAACGCACTGCTGCTGGCGCTCGAACACCGACGGCGTACCGGTGAGGGTTCGATCGTGGAGGCGTCGATGGTCGACGCCGCCCTCAACATCGCTGCCGAGCAGGTGATCGAGTACTCCACCTACGGTGCCCTGCTGCAGCGCGCCGGCAACCGAGGGCCGACCGCCGCGCCGCAGAACCTGTACCGCACCAACGAGATCGACGAGTTCGGTCGCCTGGACAGCTGGGTCGCGATCGCGGTGGTCACCGACGCCCAGTGGGCCGGGCTCTGCGAAGCGCTCGGGCGGCCGGAGTGGGCGACCGGAGCCGAGCTGGCCACCGCGGCGGGCCGGCGGACGCACCACGATCTGATCGACCGGCATCTCGGTCAGTGGTGCGCCGAGCGCACCGGCGACGACATCGTCACCGCGCTGTGGGAGCACGGCGTACCGGTGGGCAAGGTGATGCAGCCGCACCGGCAGTCCGAACTGGCACAGCTGCAGTCCCGCGGGTTCTTCGAGGCGGTCGAGCACCCCATCAACCCCACCACCGACCACAGCACCCTGCCCTTCCGGCTGGGCGGTGGTCCCGAGCGCGTGCACACCACGCCCGCACCGCTGCTCGGCCAGCACAACCACGAGCTGCTGAGCGAGTTGGGCGTCGCCGAGGAGGAGATCGCCCGACTGGAGGCGGATGGGGTCATCGGCAACACCATCGCCCGCTAACCTCGTCTGCTATGACGATCGCTCCATCGGACATCCTGCTCACGGGCCGTGTGGCCGTCGTCACCGGCGCGGGAGCCGGCATCGGGCGGGGCATCGCCGAGGGGTTGGCCGCCTTCGGTGCGTCGGTCGCGATCTGGGAGCGCGATCCGGACACCTGCGCCGCTGCTGCGGAGGCGGTCGGCGGCCTGGCCGAGCCCATCGACGTGCGGGACGCGGCGGCGGTCGACGCGGCGCTGGAGCGCACCGAGCGTGCGTTGGGCACGGTATCGATTCTGGTCAACAACGCCGGCGGGACGTTCAACTCGCCGCTACTGCAGACCACCGAGAACGGTTGGGATGCGTTGTACCGCAGCAACCTGCGCCACGTGCTGCTGTGCACCCAGCGGGTGGCGCGCCGGCTGGTGGATGCCGGTGCCCCGGGCAGCATCATCAACATCACCTCGATCGAGGGGGTGCGCGCGGCACCGGGTTACGCGGCCTACGCGGCCGCGAAGGCCGGCGTCATCAACTACACCAAGACCGCGTCGTTCGAACTGGCCCCGTACGAAATCCGGGTCAACGCGTTGGCCCCGGACCTCACCATGACCGAGGGGCTGAAGGCCATCGCGTCCGGGGACATCTCGGGCTCACTGGCCGATGGCATTCCGATGCGACGCGCCGGACATGTCGACGAAATGGCCTCTGCAGCAGTGTTTCTCGCATCCGACATGGCCAGCTACATCACCGGGCAGACGATCCACGTCGATGGTGGCACGCACGCCGCCGGGGGCTGGTACTTCCACCCCCAGGGTGGTGCGCCCACCCTCGGACCGGCCTAGGCTAGGAGCCACCCGTCCGGCTAACTGTCCGGCGAGGGATCTCCGAACTTGCGCCTGATCGCCCCCCACGGATCGGCGTACTGGCCTGGTTGCCTCCAGTAGGCGCCGCGCCGCTTGAGGACGGCGCGAATGAGTGGGGCCGCGATCTGCAGCGCGTACCGTGATACTCCAGCATTGCGGCGGGACTCGTCGATCATGTCCTGCCACGAATAGTGCTGGAACTGCAGCGCTTCCTGTGCGCGGGTGGTGTCCATCCAGTCGGTGACGAACCAGTCCTCGTCACTGTCCGGGTTGCCCTTCCGGCCGGGGGCGAGTCCGCCCGCGAGGCCGCGTGCGGCGGCCAGCGCGGGTGTGATCTCACCGTAGAGCGACTTGTGCGAGTCGTCGCCGCCGATCAGCAGGATCTCGTGCACCACGTCGGCGGTCGTTGCGGCGGCGAACGCCCAGGCGACGTCACGGACATCGACACTGTGCATCCGGCCGTCGGTGGGCAGCAGGCTCTCGAAGTAGAGCGCATCCGCGTTGAACGGAATCGCCTTGGGATCGACGCTGAGCACGCCACCCAGGCGCAGCACCACCCACTCCAGGGACGAGGCCCGGACGATGGACTCCGCGTCGGCCTTGGTGGCGCTGTACAGGTCGGAGCGCTTCATCGGCATGTCCGCGGTCTCCAGGCCGGTCACGCTATGCGGGTTGCGGGCGCCGTACACCGCGTTGCTGGAAGCCTGGACGAAGCGCGGGGGAGTGGGCTGAGACTCCGCGATGCGCACGAGAGTGGCCGTGGCGTCGACGTTGACCCGCCGCGCCAGAGTGCGGTTCTTGTAGATCGCCGGGGGGATGATCGCCGCGAGATGGATGATCGCCTCGGGCGCCACCTCGGCGACCATCCGCGCGGTCTGGTCCTCGTCGGTCAGGTCGACCCACCGCACGGACACCCCGGCGGGAAGGTTCTCGGCCGCGGTGCGGTTGGCCGGGCTCTCCAGGTCGGCCACCACGACGGTGCGGCCGAGCTCGCTCAGTCGTCGGACGGTGGCCGAACCCACCAGGCCAAACCCGCCGGTGACCAGCACGGTGCCCGCCATTATAGTCTCCTACCTGCGGATATGACATTCTCTTTATCGGAGAGTAACATATCTCGCCACGATGTCCGATGACCTTGCCGAGACGGCCAAATGGGACCCCGGATTCACGAGCCAGATCGTGAATCGAGTGGGGCCGCTGATCAGACGATACTTCCGCGCCGAGGTGCGTGGGATCGATTCGATTCCCGACGCCGGTGGCGCCCTGGTCGTGTCCAACCACTCCGGTGGCATGTTCACGCCCGATGTGCTGGTGTTCGCCCCGGCGTTCTACGAACGCTTCGGTTTCGACCGACCGGTCTACACGCTGGCGCACGACAGTGTGTTCATCGGGCCGCTCGGTGACCTGCTGCGCCGGGCCGGCGTCATCGAGGCCAGCCGGGACAATGCCGCGGGAGCGTTGCGCGACGGCGGCGTGGTGCTGGTCTTCCCCGGCGGCGACTACGACGCCTACCGGCCCAGCAGCACCGGAAACCGGATCGATTTCAACGGCCGCAAGGGCTATGTCCGTACTGCGATCGAGTCCGGCGTCCCGATCGTTCCGATGGTCTCGATAGGGGGTCAGGAAACCCAGATTTTCTTGGCCCGAGGTGAGTCGATCGCTCGTCGTGTCGGCTTGAACCGCGCACGCGTGGAGATCCTTCCGATCAGCGTCGGTCTTCCGTTCGGCCTGTCGGTGATGTTTCCACCCAACCTGCCGCTGCCATCCAAGATCGTGACCCGCGTGCTGGACCCCATCGACGTGGAGGCGCAGTTCGGTGAAGACCCGGACGTCGAGGCGGTCGACGAGCACGTCCGTTCGGTGATGCAGAAAGCGCTCGACGACCTGGCCCGCGAGCGCCGATTCCCGGTGCTGGGCTGAGCTTCGTGGCGGATCACCTGGGTCTGCTCGCCACGTTGTGGCGGTCCCGGCTGATCGCACCGATGCGGCCCGACCGCTACCTGCGGATGGGCGCGGCGATGCGGCGCGCGGGGCTGACCGCCACGGTCGGATTCGCCGCCGCGGCGCAGCGCTGCCCCGATCGCCCGGGCGTCATCGACGAACGCGGCACCCTGACCTGGAAGCAGCTCGATGACCGGTGCGACGCCTTGGCCGTCGCACTGCAGGAGCTGAACTCACAGGATGGCGGCGCGGGCTCGCCGGCGACCGTGGCGGTGATGTGCCGCAACCACCGGGGTTTCATCGAGGCGCTGGTCGCGTCCAACCGCATCGGGGCCGATGTGCTGTTGCTCAACACGTCTTTCGCCGGACCTGCGCTGGCCGAGGTGATCGACCGCGAGGGCGCCGGCAGGCCCATCACCGTGATCTACGACCAGGAGTTCACCGCGACGGTCGAACGCGCATTGCAGAACGCCCCTGATGCGGTGAGGATCCTGGGCTGGGTCGACAACGACACCGGGGCGAGCGGAGCGACGGGAGATGGTCATGACACCCCGGCGCTCGAATCGATGATCGACACGCATCTGGGCCGGCGCCCGCATCCGGCCGCTCGCGCCAGCGACATCATCCTGCTCACCTCGGGGACGACCGGAACGCCCAAGGGTGCCAAGCGTTCCGAGGGTAGCGGTGGTGCAGCTGACCTCAAGTCGGTGCTCGACCGGATTCCCTGGCGCGCCGAGGAACCGATCGTGATCGCCGCACCGATGTTCCACGCCTGGGGGTTCTCGCAACTGCTCTTCGCCGCGCTGCTGGCCTGCCCGATCGTGACCCGCCGCAAATTCGATCCCGAGGCGACGCTGGCACTGATCGAGAAGTACCGGGCGACCGGCCTGGTAGTCGTGCCGGTGATGTTCGACCGCATCATGGATCTGCCCGCCGACGTGCGCGGCCGGTACAGTTGCCGGTCGCTTCGGTTCGCCACCGCGTCGGGCTCCCGGATGCGGCCGGACGTCGTCACGGCCTTCATGGACCAGTTCGGCGACGTCATCTACAACAACTACAACGCAACCGAGGCGGGCATGATCGCCACGGCGACACCCACCGACCTGCGCGCCGCACCCGACACCGCCGGCAGGCCCGCGGACGGCACCGAGGTCCGCATCCTCGACGCCGACCTGCGCGAGTTGCCGGCAGGTGAGGTGGGCCAGATCTTCGTGCGCAGCTCGACGCTGTTCGACGGGTACACCTCGGGGAGTACCAAGGAGTTCCATCAGGGGTTCATGCCCTCCGGCGACATGGGGTATCTCGACGGAGCCGGACGGCTTTTCGTGGTCGGACGCGACGACGAGATGATCGTGTCCGGCGGGGAGAACGTGTACCCGATCGAGGTGGAGCGGGTCCTGGCGGCACATCCCGGCGTGGCCGAGGCTGCCGTTCTCGGGGTGGACGACGACGACTACGGCCAGCGGTTGGCTGCGTGGGTGGTGCTCCGCGGCGACGGGTCCGCCGCACCGTCGGTCGACGAGCTCAAGCAGCACGTGCGGGACAATCTGGCGAACTACAAGGTGCCGCGGGACGTCACGATCCTGCCGGAGCTCCCGCGGAGCAGCACCGGCAAGATCCTGCGCAGCGAACTGCGTGGCAGGTGAGCTAGCTGTCGCCGGCCGGAGCCGGTCCCATAGCGGTGTCGACGGTGGTGGCCGGTGGTAGCCCGCAGGCCTGCCTCAATTCGTCGAACGCGTGCACAATCGCATCGGTGGCCTCGTGCGTATCCTTGAAGGTGCGGTCGTCGCTGAGCACCGCGATGTCGACCTGGTCGACGTAGCTCCACACCGTCATGTTGAACGCGCTCCCGGCGGAAAGCACTCCGACGGAGTAGATCTCGCTGACCGGGGCACCACCGATGTGGCCACGCTCCCGTGGGCCGGCGACGTTGGACAGCGCGACGTTCATCAGCCGATTGTGGTCGGCGCGCTTTGACTGCGCGCGAAACACCGCGGGTGCCAGCGGAGGCGGCAGGTACCCCATTGCCCGGCCCTCCAGTGTCGCGCCGAGCAGATCGTTGGTCTCCTTGGCGCGGGCGGTGGACAGCGTCGTCAGCTCCAGGCGCCGAAGTGGCGCATCCATGTGCACCGGCAGCGACACCATCATTCCGCCGATCTCGTTGCCGGTGATCCGGTCGCCGGACTTGTCGGTCGCGACCGGGACGACGGCCAGGATCGGGCGGTCGGCTCGGCCGTCGTAGCGAAGCAACAGCTCACGCAGCCCTCCCGCGGCCACGGTGAGTATCGTGTCGTTGAACGTCACGCCAAGGTGTTTGGTCGTCTCCTTGACCTCGGCCAGGGACAGGGTGGCCGTCGCAAAGGTGCGCACCGGCGACACGACGTGGTTGAGAAACGTCGGCGGGGCGTTGAACGGCTTGGCCAGGTCCGGGTTGACGGTGCGTTGCTTGGATCGCCTGCGCAGCTTGGCCAGTCCGCGTGCGGCGTCGGCGACCAGCCTGGGCAGTTCGGCAATGTTCTGGGCGTGGTCGACCTGCGCCTCCCAGAGCAGCCGACCCTTGGTGGGCACCGTTGCGGGTGACGGGGGTTCGTCGCGCTCATTCTGTGGGGCGCCGGTTAGATCCAGCAAGCGGGCAAGGAGATTGGCCGAGGCGATGCCGTCGGCCAGCGCATGGTGGATCTTGCCGATAACCGCGAACCGCTGATCGGCCATGCCCTCGGCGAAGTGGAACTCCCACAATGGCTTGGTGCGGTCCAGCGGTGTGCTGGCGATCCGACCGATCACGTCGTCGAGCTCCCGACGGCCTCCGGGCGCGGGCACCTGCACCCGGCGCAGATGATAGTCGAGGTCGACCGGGCAGTTCTGCAGCCACATCGGGTGATGCAGTCGCAGCGGGATGTCGACCAGCTGATAGCGCAGCGGCTCCAGCAGGTGCAGGCGCCGGGCGATGGTGCGCCGGAACGCCTCGAACCCGTACTCGCCCTCGTGGGCAGTGCTGTATTGCGAGGCGTCGATCACCGCCACCTTCAGCGTGTGGGTGTGCAGATTCGGTGTCTCGCTGTACAACAGCATCGCGTCCATGCCGTTGAGCCGTTTCATGGTGAATCATGCAACCACTCGGGCCTTGTGACCGCGAGTGTTTCGCCCGAAACGGGTCAGGCGCTGATCGCGTCGATCGCATCCGGCGTCTCCAGGTCGACGAACGCTGCCGCATAACGCTGAGCGAATGCCAGGCAGATGTCGGGCCGCTGCCATGCGTCGCCGCCCGAGAGGGTGGCCATCCAGATGGCCAGCCCATGCGCGACCGACGCCCGATAACCCAGCCAGACGTCCTGCTCGGTCGGCACCTCGTCGTCGGGCAGCGGCAGTGCCCGGCGGTACTCCGCGAGAAGATCGCGCTCGTGACCACGCCGGTCTGCGGTGGTGAGGGCGCCTTGCAGGAAATAGCCGAGGTCCAGCGAGAAGCTCCCGCGCCGGACCATCTGCCAGTCAAGGAACCCCACATTCGGCGCACCGGATTCGTCCGGTGCGACGTAGGTGTTGCCGATGTGCGGATCGCCGTGCAGCAGTGTCGGTGGCGTGCCCGCGGCGGTCAGGGTGCCGATGTAGCGCGCCCAGATGTCGACGAACAACTCGGTGCCCGACAGTGCCAGGACCGCGGACGGCACCGTGTCGCCCAGGCGCTCGTGGGCAATGTGCAGGGGCGCGTACTCGAGACCCGAAAACGCCACGAAAGGCTCCACCCACCCCAGTTCGGGCCGACCGGTGAGTCGACTGCCCCAATAGGCGCCGTGCAGCCGCGCCAGCCCCCGCACGCCCGAGGCGGCCTCCTCCACGGTCAACGGCCGGGTGGAGTCCCGGGGATCGGCGCCGCGGGCCACCACGTCCTCCATGATCATCAGGAAGTCGCGGCGGTCCTCGTCGATGATCGCGGCATAGACCGCGGGGTGATCCAGCGGCAGGGTCACCCCGCTCGAGAACAACCGCGGCTCGTGATAGAGCCCGCTGGTGAGCGCCACCAGATCGGCGTGCTCCGGATCCACGGCCTTGCCGAACACCGTCGCAGGTCCGCTACCCGCGACGTAGTCCAGCGCCAGCCGGGCTCGCCGATTCGTGCCGTCGTCGCGCAGCACGACCCGCAGATCCCCGACCTCGGCTCCCGGGAAGTGCGGCGCCAACGCCGCGGTGATCCACTGCGGGGTGATCTCATCCCAACCCTGGGGGATGGCCAGCTCGGTGGCCGCCACGTGCGCGCCGCTACTTCAGGCAGCTGCCGCCGTCGACCGGCAGCGTGACACCCGTGACGAAGCGTGCCTCGTCGGAGGCCAGGAACAACACCGCATTGGCGATGTCCTCGGGTTCGACCCAGCCGATGGGCAGGGTGTGCATGAGCTGCCCGACGACCTTCATGTCCTCCGGGCCGGGGTTCTCCAGGTCGGGCCGGAACAGCTTCATCGTCGGCTCGTTCATGAACAGCGGGGTGTTCACGTTGGTCGGATGCACCGAGTTGACCCGGATGTTCTGGGCGCCGAGCTCGACGGCGAAGGTCCGCATCAGGCCCACCACACCATGTTTGGCGGCAACGTAGTGCCCGGTGTGCGGGTAGGCTTTCAGCCCGCCTACCGAGCTGGTCAGGATGATCGAGCCACCATTGCCGCCGGCGAGGATGTGCGGGACACCAGCCTTGACGGTCTTCCAGACTCCGGACAGGTTGACCCCGATCATGTCGTCCCAGTCCGGCTCGCTGGTCTCGTGCAGCAGCTGGCCACCGTTGCCGATCCCGGCATTGGCGACGATGATGTCGAGCTTGCCGAACTCCTCGACGCCCGCATCGACGGCCGCCTTGAGCGCGTCATAGTCGCGGACGTCGACCTCGGCGGTATAGATGCGTCCGCCGGCGTTCTTGACCAGATCGGCGGTCTCGGCGAGGTCCTCCGGAGTGGACAATGGGATCTGCACGCTGTCGATCTGCTTGCAGATGTCGACGGCGATGATGTCGGCGCCCTCCTGGGCCATCCGCACTGCGTGCGCCCGCCCCTGTCCGCGCGCCGCGCCGGTGATGAAAGCGACCTTGCCTTCTACGCGTCCTGCCATGGTTGTCTCGTCCTTGTCTTGTCGGGGCTGGGATTCGGTCTGTTCGGGCTTCGGGTCAGGCGATGATCGTGGGCATGGATTGCCAGCCGCGCACCGCGGTGGTCTGCGATGGTGCCGCGTTGGCCCAGTCGACCTCCCACTCGGGGAAGCGCTTGAGGATCTCCTCGAGCGCTATGCGCCCCTCCAGCCGGGCCAGCGCGTTACCCATGCAGAAATGGGTTCCAGCGCCAAATGTCATGTGCGAATGTGGTTCCCGGTGGATGTCGAAGACGTCGCCATCGGGGGGGAACCGCCGGTGGTCGCGGTTGGCCGCGCCGACGAGCATCAACATCGCCGAGCCCTCGGGCACCGTCCGACCGTAATACTCGATATCCCGTGTGACGTAACGCGCGATCTGCAGCGCGGGCGGTTCCCAGCGCAGGATCTCTTCGATTGCCTGGGGGATCAGGGCGGGGTTCTCGGCAAGCGCGCGGCGCTGATCGGGGTACTCGGCCAAGGTCTTTCCGGCCCAGCCGATCAGGCGCGTGGTCGTCTCCGCTCCAGCGGTGGCGACCACCGTGAGATACATCAGCAACTCCTCGCGGCCCAGGCGGCGCACCGTGCCGGTTTCGTCCTCGAACTCGACGGTCAGCAGGTCGGTCATGATGTCGTCGGACGGATGCTCGGTGCGGTAGTCGATGAACTCGGCGAATACCTCCCCGGTGGCCAGCAGGTCCACCTGCTTGCTCTGCAGGGTGGCCTCGCCATGGTCGGTCACCCGGCGCTGGTCCTCCTCGGGAATCCCCAGCAGCATGCCGATCACCCGCATCGGCATCTGCTCGCCGAGGTCGTTGACGAAGTCGAAACGCCCGGTGCCCACCAGCGGATCCAGGCAGCGGGCGGTGAATTCGCGGATCTGCGGTTCCAGCGCCAGCACCTTGCGCGGCGTGAACATCCGCGACAGCAGGTTGCGGTGGATGTTGTGGATCGGGGGATCCTCGAAGATCAGCGTCCCGGGCGGTATCTCCATGCCGGACTTGATGATCTCGAGCAGCGCGCCGCGGCCGGAGATGAACGTCTCGTGATCGATCAGCGCCTTGTTGACGTCGTCGAACCGGCTCAGCGCATAGAAGTCGTGCCTGTCGTTGTAGTACAGCGGCGCCTCCTCGCGGATGCGGGCGAACACCGGATACGGATTCATGTTGAGGTCGACGCTGTACGGGTCGTAGTACAGGTCCTCCTGCGAGGCATCCTGCGTCGTGGAGTTCTCGGCACTGATCGTCACTGTGTCCCTCTCGCCAGACCTTTGCGTAAGACAACTGACTAAAATTTGTCTCACAACCTTGTCATCGCGGGCATGCGAGTGTCAATGCCGGGCTCGCCTGTCGCAACCATCCTCTCCAATGTGAAGAACTGCCCTCTCCGCAGGGCAGCACAGAGCTTCTGATCGCGCTATTTTGCGGAAACGCGCTTCCGATGTAGCGAACCAGATTCTAATGCGGTGAGAGTGTGGTTCTCGCCTATTCGGCGGAGAAACCGTGTGCGCAGAAGTCCCAGACTTCCGCGGCGGTGATGGGGTGGGCCGCGCCCTCGCCGACGTCGCTGCTGGATTGCGCGACGAACATGACGGTCTGCATCGTCATCGCCGCCATCCGCCTCGGGTTGATGCCGGCACGCAGCTGACCTGCGTCGCTGGCCTCCTCCATGAGCTCGGTGAGCAGCGCGAGCAGCGGAGCATGGGCGACCTTCACCTCGGACGGGTGCGACACCAGCAGTCGCGGCGCGAAGTCGGTGAACAGCGGGCGCTTGGCCGAGGGGTCCGGTCGCGACGACTCGAACAGCAGCTGAATCGCCACCTTGAGCCGTTCCAGCGGGTCGTCCTGGCTGGCGGTGGCGGCCCTGATCTGGTCGGCCGAGCGGCTCAGCGCATCCTCGAACAGGGCGAGGAGAAGTTCGTGTTTGCCGTCGAATTGCAGGTAGAAGCTGCGCAGCGACTGGCGGGAGCGGTCGACGACCTCTTGGACGGTGAAGTCGGTGCTGCCCTTCTCGATGATGATGGCCTGCGCGGCGTCGAGGAATCGCTGCACGCGCTGGGCGGCCCGGAGCTTGGCGGTCTTGATCGATCGCTCCACCGCGCGCTGCTTCCAGGCAGGTTCTTCGCTGGGGCTGGTCACCGGCGGCTCGGCGGCGGCCCGATTGGGGGAAACATGAACTGACTGTACCGGAGAACGCCTTGCCATAGCGGTCCTCGACCCCCCCTCGGCGAGCGTGTCTGAGATTGTAACTTCCTCATCACGAGAATAGTATTCTCATTTCCGAGATAACAGAAGGCCCAGATCTGGAGCTGTGGCCGCAGAGACCCGAGGACCCCGTGTGCATCGGCTATGACGTGGTCGATCGGATCGCGACCATCACCCTCAACCGGCCGAAGGCGGCCAATGCGCAGAATCCCGAGCTGCTCGACGAGCTCGACGCCGCCTGGACCCGGGCCGCCGAGGACAACGATGTCTCGGTGATCGTGCTGCGCGCCAACGGCAAGCACTTCTCCGCCGGCCACGACCTACGTGGCGGCGGTCCGGTGCCGGACAAGATCACGCTGGAGTTCATCATCCAGCACGAGGCGAAGCGCTATCTGGAGTACACGCTGCGCTGGCGCAACGTGCCCAAGCCGTCCATCGCCGCCGTCCAGGGCGGGTGCATCGCCGCCGTCCAGGGCCGGTGCATCTCCGGGGGCCTGTTGCTGTGCTGGCCGTGCGACCTGATCATCGCTGCAGACGACGCCCAGTTTCTCCGACCCGGTGGTGCTGATGGGCATCGGCGGCGTCGAATACCACGGCCACACCTGGGAACTCGGTCCCCGAATGGCCAAGGAGATCCTGTTCACCGGACGGGCGATGACCGCTGAAGAAGTCCTCGCCACCGGCATGGTCAACAGGGTGGTGCCGCGCGACGAGCTCGACGCCCAGACGCGTGCGCTGGCCGAGCAGATCGCCAAGATGCCGCCGTTCGCGTTGCGCCAGGCCAAGCGTGCGGTCAACCAGACCCTGGATGTGCAGGGGTTCTACGCCGCGATCCAATCGGTGTTCGACGTGCACCAGACCGGCCACGGCAATGCGCTCAGCGTCGGTGGCTGGCCGGTGCTGGTCAACCTCGAGGAGATGAAGGCCAACATCAAGTAGTGGCCGGCAGCGGCTCACTCTGCGTGGGGTGACGCTCACCCTGTGCCCAGTGCGCGCACTCATCCGCGCCGAGCGCGCGCGAAATGACGCACAACGCGGCGCGTCGACGGACAGACACGCACGCTCACGGAACGAGTGTCAGAGGTCGACGAGGCGGGGGGCCGAGCCACGGGCGCGCAGTCCCGCGCCGGCTTTGCGGGTGAGTTCACTTGAACTGCCCAGCAATCCGTCGAGCACCAGGGCCCGCTTCACGTGATGCTGAAGACCGTGCTCCTCGGTGAAGCCGACCCCGCCGAGCACCTGCTGACAGTGCTTGGCTGCGGTCAGCGCTGCCTTGCCCGCCGCGGCCTTGGCGAGCAGCGCGGTGAGGTCGGGGTTGTCGGTGATGGGCGTGCCGAGGACCGCCTCGGCGCCCTCGATGGCCACCAGCGTCTCGGCAAGCCGGTGCCGGACCGCCTGGAACGACGCGATCGGACGGCCGAACTGCACCCGGTCCAGCGCGTGCTGCCGGGCCAGGGCCAGCATCGCGCGTGCCGAACCCACCAGCCACCACCCCGCCGCAACGCGGGCCTCGGCCACCCGGATCGGGTACCCCTCTTCCTCCCGCCGCAGTGGGAGCCCGCCCAGGGTGGATTCCACCGCGCCCGTGCGGTCCCACACCACCCAACTGTTGCCGGCGTACGGCAGCGGCAACTCGACCGGGGAGCCGATCTCATTGCCGGTCGCATGCAACACAACGTCGACGAGAACCGAAGCTTGCGAACCGGTTTCGCCCAGCAGGCGGAACACCAGCGGGATCGCGTGTTCAGGCATTTCGGTCAGCATGTCGGCCCACCCCAGGTCGGCGAGCGCGGCGTCGAGCTCGGGGCCGGAGGCCGACAGCATGGTCTTACGCAGCCCGTCCTCGAGCAATTCGAGTGATTCTTCATCCATTCCTGCGGCCACTTTCATTCCTTCCCGAGGTCCAGCAGCCGGCGGGCGATGATATTGCGCTGCACTTCGGCGGTGCCGCCGTAGATGGTGGCCGCACGCGAGTACAGGAACTCGGTCCGCCAGTCGGTGCCGTCCAGCTCGATGACACCCGGCAGCAGGTGCCTGGCGGTGTCGTAGAGTCCTTGTTCGGCGCCGGCCAACAACACCTTGTCGATCGAGGTGTCCGGACCCAGCTTGTGTCCGTCGGCAAGCCGGTGCTGGGTGGCCCGGGATCGGCAACGCAGGGTGTGCAGGGCCAGATAGACTTCGCCCAACTCTGAATCCGCCGACTGGCCTTGGGATTTCACCTCGTCCACCAACGCATCGAAGCGTGAGTACAGGTAGGCGATGCGCTGCCAGAAGCAGGTCGAGCGCTCGTAGGGCAGCAGATCCATCGCCAGCTGCCAGCCGTCGCCGAGCTTGCCGAGCATCCGTGAGCGATCCACCACGACGTCGTCGAAATACACCTCGCAAAACTCGTCGACGTCGTGCATGGTGCGCAGCGGGCGCACGGTGATGCCGGGGGTGTCCATGTCGACGAAGAATGCGGTGATCGCTTGGTGATTGGGTGTGTCGGCATCCCCGGTGCGGGTCAGCAGGATGCAGCGGTGTGAGTACTGGGCGAAGCTGGTCCAGACCTTCTGGCCGCTGATGACGTAGCGCTCACCGCCGGCATCCGGCACCGCGCGGGTGGTCAGCGATGCCAGGTCGCTGCCCGAGCCCGGCTCGGAGAACCCCTGGCACCACTGCTCTTCGCCGCTCAGCAGCTTCGGGACCATCTCGGCGGCCAACGTCGGTGCGGCGTAGTCGATCATCGTCGGCGCCAGGACCTCGAGCATGGAGTACGGGCCCGGTTCGGCCAGCCGGCGACCGACAATCTCTTCGCCGACGATAGCGCGCAACATCGCCGGTCCGCCGAGCCCGCCGGCGTGTTCGGGCCACCCGTATCGGCTCCATCCCGCGTCGTAGAGGGCCCGCTGCACCCGGGCGAACTGGCGCATGTGTCCCGCCAGGGTGTGATCCTCGGGCGGGGTGAGGTCGGTCTGGTCGAGCCAGGTCCGAAGCGCAGTCCGAAACTGTGCGGGATCGTGCAGATCGGTCATCCGGATTCGGGCCTGCCGATGGCATGTGGCCGACCGTGGTCGTGGTCACCGCTGCGCCTGATGAACGTCATGGCACGGGTCCGCAGCCGCCACCCGTCGTCGGTTCGGACGTAGGTGTCGCGGTAGTAGCCGATCCGCATGTCGTGCTTGGAGTGCTCGATGAAGCACAGCGGTTGGGTTCCGGTCGCGGTGTCGGCGCCCTCGACGAGGTCGACCAGGGCGGTCCCGGTCATGAAGAGCCCCTTCGGTGCGGCGTCGACCAGGACCGGGAACCGGTTCAGGGTGTACGTCTCACCGAAGGCGCTGTAGGTGCCGTCCGGGGTGAAAACGCTGGTCAGACCGTCGATGTCCCCTTGGGTGATGGTCACGGCGTACTTGGCCAGCAACTGTTGGATCTCGACCAGGTCGTCAGTTCTCGTTGGCGTGCTCATTGCGGAAGACCTTACCTCCCTTCATTACAAAAGAGACATTCCGTGTAACGGTGATATCGGCCAGTGGGTCGCCGGGCACGGCGATGATGTCGGCCAGGTAGCCCTCGGCGAGCCGGCCGAGGTCGGTTTTGTTGATCAGGTCGGCGGCCACCACGGTGGCCGCCCGCAGCACCGCCGCCGGCGGCATACCCCAGTCGACGAGCGTGACGAGTTCGTCGGCGTTGCGGCCGTGCGGGATGGCCGGAGCGTCGGTGCCCACCGCGATCTTGACCCCGGCCTCGTAGGCGGCCTTGATCGAGGTGCGTGCTTTCGGGAACATCTCGGCGGCCTTGGCCTGCAGCTCTTTCGGGGCGTGCGAAACGTCCATGGCCTCCGCCAGCCGGCGGGTGCTGACCAGAAAGCGGTCGTTGTCCACCAGCATCTGGATGGCCTCGTCGTCCATCAGGAAGCCGTGCTCGATACAGTCGATGCCGCAGGCGACGGCATGCTTGACCGCCTCGGCGCCGTGGGTGTGCGCCGCCACCCGCAGCCCGCGGCGGTGCGCCTCGTCGACGATGACGCGCAGTTCCTCGTCCGAATAGTGTTGCGCGCCGGCCTCTCCGGTCAGCGACATCACGCCGCCCGAGCAACACACCTTGATCAACTGGGCGCCGTGCTTGATCTGGTAGCGCACCGACTTGCGAATCTCGTCGACGCCGTTGGCGATGCCCTCCTCGACGGTCAGTTCGAGGACACCGGGCATGAACGCGGCGAACATCGACGGGTCCAGGTGCCCGCCGGTCGGGGTGATCGCATGGCCGGCCGGAATAATCCGGGGCCCGTCGATCCAGCCGGCGTTGATCGCCTTTCCCAGCGCGACGTCCAGCAGGTAGCCGCCGGTCTTGATGAACAGGCCGAGGTTGCGCACGGTGGTGAAGCCGGCCCGCAGCGTGCGGCGCGCGTTACCCACCGCCCGCAGCACCCGGATGGCCGGATCGTCCTGCACCTGCGACAGGCCGGGGTTCTCGCCCCGCCCGCCCATCAGGAGGTTGACCTCCATGTCCATCAGGCCGGGCAGCAGGATGGCGTCACCCAGGTCGATGACGGCCGACGACTCCGCCCCTTGCGGTGCGGCGCCACCGACGCCGACGATCACGCCGTCTTCGACGTGGACGATGCCGGGGCGAATGATCTCCCCGGCATCGACATCGAGCAGACCCGCGGCTTTGAGGGTCGCCACCGCACCCTGCGATGAGCCGCTTGCGCGAAGAGCCGACAAGTCAGACCACCGGCTCCTTGATGCATTGGACGTATGCGGCGCCGGCATCCAGCACGCGCGGTTGCTTCCACACCTCGACCGGGAAGCTCACCATGACGATCGATTGCCCCAGATGGACGAGGGCCTTGGCGTCCTCCGGCATCGAGTCGAGCGGGAATCGCTCGTCGACGTAGACCATGATGTCCTCGAGGCGCGCCATGCCGGCATCGTAGAGCTCCTGCATCTCCTCCATCGACGAATTGAGTCGCTTCTGGTAGCGCTCTTCCTCGGTGGGCAGACACCAGTCGCTGAACTTCTCCAGGTCCGCGAATTCCTCTGGCAGCTTAGACATTTGCGTGATCCTTCTGGCTGGTGGTGGCGGTCTTGCCATTCGCTGAATCGCCGTTGAGGCCCGCCTTGTACCTGTCCACATACTTGTGTGCCGTGTGATGCAGGTGGCGTAGCAGAAGTTCCTGGTCGCACAGTGGGAAGTCCACCACTGCCCGGGTGCCGATCTGGGTCTGGGTCGCTTCCAGCGTATTGGCGTCCTGGTGCGCGTACTCCTTGAAGGTGACCGCTGCCAGTTCCTGCGAGAGTCGCTGGCGCAGGTTCTTCGGTGGCACGAAGTACAGGTCGGCCTCGAAGATGTGCGTGTCGACACCGGTGGGCCAGTAGTTGTAGGTCAGATACCAGCCCGGCGCCCAGAACAGCAGGGTGAAGTTGGGGAAGAACTCGAAGGAGTCCTGCCCCCACGTCGAGTGGCCGCCGGGGTTGATGGCCGGTGGCAACTCGTCGGGCAGGATCCCCTTGATGTCCGGCCGGTCCCACGGGCCGAACAGGCCGCTGTGCAGAATCCGCTCGATGGGCTTGACCATCTTGAGGTCCTTCGGCGGGCTCATGCCACCCCAGGACGAGATCATCGAGTGATCGCCCTTGATGTCGTAGTGCAGCGCCTCGAAGCCGAACTTGGCCAGCTTCTCGGCCTCCTCCTTCTCCGCCTGCTTCATGTGCAGGATCGGAGCGTGGTAGAACTCGACGAACGCGTCGATGAACAGCTTCCAGTTGGAGTTGATCTCGGCGCGGTAGCTGTAATGCTCGGTCATCTCGTGGAAGGGATAACCCTTCAGGCCTTGGCCGAACTCACCCAGGTACTCCTCCAGCGAGACCGCGTCGTCGTCGAAATTGACGAAGATGAAGCCCTCCCAGACCTCGCAGCGCACGGGCTTGAGGGGGTAGTCCGCCTTGTCGAGGTCGAAGAACTCACCCTCCTGCTGGACGAAGGTCAGATTGCCCTGCAGGTCGTAGCGCCAGGCGTGGTACTTGCAGACGAACTGGCGGCAGGTTCCGGAAGTCTCCTCGCCCGGATAGTCATTCCACACCAGCTTGTTGCCGCGGTGGCGGCACAGGTTGTAGAACGCGCGGATCTGCTCACCGTCGTTGACGATGATGATCGATGTGCCCGGACCGACCGACGGCAGCTCACGGGTGACGTAGCTGCCCTTCTTGGGGATCAGCTCCACGCGACCCATCTGCAGCCAGGTCTTGCGGAAGATGGCCTGCTGCTCGAGCTTCCACTGTTCGGGATCGATCGAGTCCTCGTAGTTGACCGGTGCCGTGCCGAGTTCGGGCCAGTTCTCGGTCCAGCTCCCAGCTTTGGGTTTCGGGAAAAATGACACGGTGTCTACCTCTCCTCATCGGGTTTGACGCCAAAGGTGTTGATCGCCATGGCCAGGGAGCCATAGCAGCCGATCGTGAAGACGAGATCCATCAGCTGGCGCTCGTCGAGATGTGCGGACAGTACCGCCCAGGTCGGGTCGGACACCACCGCGTCGTTACTGAGCTCGTCGACCGCCGAAATGACCGCACGGTCGAGCTCGTCGGCAGCCTCGCCGCGCGTGATGCCCTCGATGTCCGCGTCGGACAGGCCGACGGAACGACCCATGTCGACATGGTGTTGCCACTCGTACTCACAGTCGCTGCGGTGTGCCACCCGCAGCACCGCGACCTCCCGCAGCCGGGCGGGAAGAGGCGAGCTGAACAGCAGGTGGTTGTTGAACCGCAGAAACGATCGGGTGAGCTTGGGGTGGCGCACCATCGTTGCGAGCAGGTTGCCGGCCCCGGCCGGGTTGCGTCGCTCCGGCGGCAGCATGCCCGAGAGTGCCTGGTCGACGGCCTCGTCCCACTCGTCGGTGGGCAGTGGGGCGACTCGCACCGTCATGCTCCTCTCGCTCATGAGAATCAGGTTCTCATATTTCGCCAATAGATTTCCACTTTTTTGTGAACGAGTCAACGCCCAAGGCTAGATCCGCCGGTCAGTCCGCCCACCGGTAATGGGCAAGTCCGCTGACGGGAAGCCATGACGCCACTATCGGACATTGATTCTCTCTGGCGGAGAAGCTAGTTTCCTCAGTAGGAGAACAACACCCCAGGTGCCGTTGTGGCGGGAGGAGAGTCGTCGTGAACAAGGACGACATGATTCTGATCAGCGTCGATGACCATATTGTCGAGCCGCCGGACATGTTCAAGAACCATCTGGCCAAGAAATATCTGGATGAGGCGCCGCGGTTGGTGCACAACCCGGATGGGTCGGATACCTGGCAGTTCCGTGACGTGGTGATCCCGAACGTCGCGTTGAATGCGGTGGCGGGCCGGCCCAAGGAGGAATACGGGCTGGAGCCGCAGGGTCTGGACGAGATCCGGCCGGGCTGCTGGCAGGTCGACGAGCGGGTCAAGGACATGAACGCCGGCGGGATTCTGGGCTCGATGTGTTTCCCGTCGTTCCCGGGGTTTGCGGGTCGCCTGTTCGCCACCGAGGATCCGGAGTTCTCGTTGGCGTTGGTGCAGGCCTACAACGACTGGCATGTCGAGGAGTGGTGCGGGGCCTATCCGGCGCGGTTCATCCCGATGACGCTGCCGGTGATCTGGGATCCGGTGGCGTGCGCGGCGGAGATCCGGCGTAATGCGGCGCGGGGTGTGCATTCGCTGACGTTCAGCGAGAACCCGTCGGCGATGGGGTATCCGAGCTTCCACGATTTCGACTACTGGAAGCCGATGTGGGACGCCCTGGTCGACACCGACACGGTGCTCAACGTGCATATCGGGTCGTCGGGGCGGTTGGCGATCACCGCTCCGGACGCGCCGATGGACGTGATGATCACGCTGCAGCCGATGAACATCGTGCAGGCGGCCGCCGATCTGCTGTGGTCGCGCCCGATCAAGGAGTATCCCGATCTGAAGATCGCGCTGAGCGAGGGCGGTACCGGGTGGATTCCGTATTTCCTGGAGCGGGTGGACCGCACCTACGAGATGCATTCGACGTGGACGGGGCAGGACTTCAAGGGCAAACTGCCCAGCGAGGTGTTCCGGGAGCACGTCCTGACCTGTTTCATCGCCGATCCGGTGGGGGTGAGCACGCGGCATCAGATCGGGGTGGACAACATCTGCTGGGAGGCCGATTACCCGCACAGCGACTCGATGTGGCCGGGGGCGCCCGAGCAGCTCGACGAGGTGCTCAAGGCCAACGACGTGCCCGACGACGAGGTCGACAAGATGACCTATCAGAACGCGATGCGCTGGTATCACTGGGATCCGTTCAGCCACATCCCCAAGGAGCAGGCCACCGTGGGTGCGCTGCGCAAGGCCGCAGAGGGCCACGACGTCTCGATTCAGGCCCTGTCCAACAAGGACAAGACCGTGACGACGTCCTTCGCCGACTTCGCCGCCAGCGCCAAGGAACTGTCCGGCAACACCGACTGAACGACATCTCCGCCGAACTGGCATTCCGGCAGCCAAACAGCGAGTGGGAGCCTGCTGGAATGCCATTTCGGCGGTGAGAAGGACGAGAGGAAACAGCAATGCCGAGTGGCATGAGTTTCGAGCTGACCGAGGATCAGGAGCTGATCCGCAAGTCTGTCGCGGAGCTGGCGAGCAAGTTCGACGACCACTACTGGATGGAGAAGGACCAGGCTCACGAGTTCCCGCAGGAGTTCTACGACGCCATCGCCAAGGGCGGCTGGCTGGGCATGACGATCCCCGAGGAGTACGGCGGGCACGGCCTGGGCATCACCGAGGCCACCCTGCTCCTCGAAGAGGTATCGCGGTCGGGGGCGGCGATGAACGGCGCGAGCGCCATCCACCTGTCGATCTTCGGCATGCAGCCGGTGGTCAAACACGGATCCGACGAGCTCAAGGCCGCGACGCTGCCCCGTATCGTCAACGGTGACCTGCACGTCTGCTTCGGTGTCACCGAACCCGGTGCGGGCCTGGACACGTCGCGCATCACCACGTTCGCCAAGCGCGAGGGTGACCACTACCGGGTCAACGGCCGCAAGGTATGGATCTCCAAGGCCCTGGAGTCCGAGAAGATCCTGCTGCTGACCCGTACCGAGTCTCCTGAAGACCTGGAGAAGCGCGGCGCCAAGAAGACCGACGGCATGACGCTGTTCCTGACCGACCTGGACCGCGACCACGTCGACATCCGGCCGATCAAGAAGATGGGCCGCAATGCGGTGAGCTCGAACGAACTCTTCATCGACGACCTGATGGTGCCGGTCGAGCACCGGGTCGGCGACGAGGGCAAGGGTTTCAAGTACATCCTCGACGGGCTGAACCCCGAACGGATGCTGATCGCCGCCGAGGCGCTGGGCATCGGCCGCGTCGCGCTGGAGAAGGCCGTCAAGTACGGCAACGAACGCGTCGTGTTCAACCGGCCCATCGGCATGAACCAGGGGCTGCAGTTCCCGCTGGCGGATTCGCTGGCCCGGCTCGACGCCGCCGAGTTGGTGCTGCGGAAGGCGACCTGGCTCTACGACAACGGCAAACCGTGTGGCCGCGAGGCCAACACCGCCAAGTATCTGTGCGCGGACGCCGGTTTCGGCGCCGCTGACCGTGCCCTGCAGCTGCACGGCGGCATGGGCTATTCCGAGGAGTACCACGTCTCGCGCTACTTCCGCGAGTCCCGATTGATGAAGATCGCTCCGGTCAGCCAGGAGATGATCCTGAACTTCCTGGGTGAACACGTGCTGGGCCTGCCCCGTAGCTACTGACGATGGAGCGTTACTGATGACCTATTTCGACCTCACCGGCCGTTCTGCGCTGGTCACCGGCGCGGCCGGCGGCATCGGCTCGGCGGTCGCCGCCGCGCTCGCCGACGCGGGGGCCGCGGTCCTGGTCACCGACCTGGACAAGGATGCCGCCGCCGCGGTGGCCGAACGCATCTCGCAGACCGGTGGGCGGGCGGAGTCGGCCGCCCTGGACGTCTCCGACCGGGATTCCGCCGATGCGGCCGCCGCACAGGCGGCCGCGCTGGCCGACGGCGCGCTGCACATCGTCGTCAACAACGCCGGGGTGACCAAACCGGCGATGTTCGACAAGACCACCCAGGAATCCTTCCGGCTGCTGTTCGACATCCACGTGATGGGCGCGTTCAACGTCACGCAGGCCGCGCTGCCCTACCTGCCGACCGGCGGCACGGGACGGATCATCAACGTCACCTCCGCCGCTGGGCTGACCGGAACCCTCGGGCAGGTCAACTACTCGGCGGCCAAGGCCGGCATCATCGGATTCACCAAGTCACTGGCCCGGGAGCTGGCGACCAAGGGCATCACGGTGAACGCGCTGGCTCCACTGGCGGCCACGCCGATGACCGAGACCATCCGCACCAACGAGAAGTTCGCGGCCAACATGATGAACCGGATCCCGATGAAGCGTTGGGCGGACCCCGCCGAGATCGCCGGTGCATTCGTGTTCATGGCCTCCGATGCCGCGTCGTACATCACCGGGCAGGTGCTGCCGGTCGATGGCGGCATGGTTATGTGAAGCCGTGACACAACCCGACCCGAGCACCGCGCCGTTGGCCGGCGTCACCGTCGTCGCGATGGAGCAGGCCGTCGCCGCGCCGATCTGCACCCGGGTGCTGGCCGATTTCGGCGCGCGGGTCATCAAGGTGGAAAACCCCAAGGGCGGCGACTTCGCACGTGACTACGACGACGTCGTCAACGGGCCGGGTGGCCTGGCGGCGCACTTCGTCTGGTGCAACCGGGGTAAGGAGTCGGTCACCCTGAACACCAAGTCGCCCGCGGGCATGGAACTGCTGCACCGACTGCTCGACCGGGCCGACGCATTCGTGTCCAACCTCGCGCCGGGTGCCACCGCGCGGCTGGGGATCTCGGCCACCGACCTCGCGCAGCGCCACCCGAACGTCATCCCGGTGGAGATCGACGGATACGGTCCCGGCGGGCCGATCTCCCACAAGCGCGCCTACGACCTGCTCGTGCAGGCCGAGTCGGGATCCTGTGCGGTGACCGGCTACCCGGGGATGCCGGCGAAGCCCGGGCCGGCGATGGCCGATTTCTCCACCGGTCTGTACGCGGCGATCTCGATCATGGCGCTGCTATACGGGCGTGCCCGCCGCCCGGTCGCAGGCCCGGCCCCGTCGGTCGAGCTGAGCCTGTTCGACGTCATGACCGACGTGATGGGCTACGCGCTGACCTACACCCAGCATTCTGGTATCGACCAGGAGCCGCTCGGGGTCGGTTCGCCCGCGGTCGCGCCCTACGGGGCGTTCGCCACCCGCGACGGCCAGACGGTGGTCCTCGGCACCACCAACGACCGGGAATGGCAGCGGGTGGCCAGGGAGATCATCGACCGTCCCGACCTCGCCGAGGATCCGCGACTCGCCACCAACTCCGGACGCTGCGCCCATCGCGAGATCCTCGACGCGGCGATCGGATCCTGGTGTGCCGAGCACGATCTCGCCGAGATCCAGAAGACCGCCGATGACGCCGGTATCGGCAACTCACGCTACAACAAGCCCAGCGAGGTGGTCCGTCATCCCCAGCTGGCCGCCCGCGACCGGTGGCGCACGGTGGCCACGTCGCACGGCGACATCCAGGCGTTGCGGCCGCCTCCGGTCATTCGTGGTTTCGAGCAGCCGATGGATGCGATTCCCGGGCTGGGGGAGCACACCGATGCCGTCCTGACCGAATTCGGAGTGACGCCAGAGGAATTGGCCCAGCTGCGAGCCGACGGCGCGATCGGGCCGGCCTACCATGGGTGACGTCCCGGTACTGCTGGTCGACGACGACGAAGGTGTTCGGACTCTCACGCTGAACCGTCCGCACCGGCGCAACGCGATCGATGCGCAACTGTGGGGAGAACTGGCCGACGCGCTGCGCGCGGCGGCGCGAGACGACCTGCGGGCGTTGGTGATCACCGGTGCCGGCGGCGCATTCTGCTCGGGTGCCGATGTCGGCACCGGGGAGACCATTCATCCGCGGCACAAGCTGCGCAGGCTCAGCGAGGTGGCGCTGGCGCTGCACGAGCTGGCGGTACCGACCGTCGCGAAGGTGACCGGTGTCGCCGTCGGTGCCGGCTGGAACCTGGCGTTGGGCTGCGACCTGGTCGTCGCCACCCCGGAATCGCGGTTCTGCCAGATCTTCTCGAAGCGGGGGTTGTCGATCGACCTCGGAGGCTCATGGCTGCTGCCCAAGCTGGTCGGGCTGCAGCAGGCCAAGCGCCTGGTGCTGCTGGCCGACATGATCGACGCCGAAGAGGCCCATGCGCTGGGGCTGGTCACCTGGGTCCGGCCGGCCGAGGAGATCGACGAGTTCGTCGTGGGCCTGGCCCGTCGGCTCGCGCAGGGACCGTCGTTCGCGCTGGCGCAGAGCAAGGCGTTGCTCAACGACGGCGCGTGCACGACGCTGCGCGAGGCGGTCGCCAACGAGGCCCGCGCCCAGCCTGGGAACTTCGCGACGGCCGACTCGACGGAGGCGTACGCCGCGTTCGCCGGCAAGCGGGAGCCGGTGTTCACCGGCGACTGGTCGCCCTATCTATCGACAACCGAGAAGGGATCGGAGTAAGCAACATGCGCGAAACCGTGATCGTGGAGGCGGTCCGCACACCGGTCGGCAAACGCAACGGCGGATTGTCGGAGATGCACGCCGCCGACCTGTCCGCGGTGGTCCTCAACGCCCTGGTAGAACGGGCGGGCGTCGACCCCGAGATCATCGACGACGTGGTGTGGGGCTGTGTGTCGCAGGTCGGCGACCAGTCCAGCAACATCGGGCGGTACTCGGTGCTGGCCGCGGGCTGGCCCGAGAAGATTCCCGGCACGACGGTCAACCGGGCGTGTGGGTCCAGCCAGCAGGCGCTCGATTTCGCCGTGCACGCGGTGATGTCGGGGCAGCAGGACGTGGTGGTCGCCGGCGGCGTCGAGGTGATGAGCCGGGTGCCGCTGGGTGCGGCCCGCTCGACCGGAATGCCCTACGGGCCCAAGGTCCTGGACCGCTACAGCGGTTTCAGCTTCAACCAGGGCATCTCCGCGGAACTGATCGCGCAGAAGTGGGGATTCTCGCGTACCCGTCTCGACGAGTACTCGGTCCGCTCGCACGAGTTGGCCGCCGCCGCGCAGGATCGCGGTGCCTTCGAGGCCCAGATTCATCCGGTGCTGACCGACGGGGGGCCGGTGGTTGCCGACGAGGGTATCCGCCGGGGCACGACCGTCGAAAAGCTCGCCGGGCTCAAACCCGCGTTCAAGGAGGACGGCGTCATCCACGCCGGCAACTCGTCGCAGATCTCCGACGGGGCTGCGGCACTGCTGGTGATGGCCGAGGACAATGCGGTGTCGCTGGGGCTGACCCCGATCGCGCGGTACCGCGCCGGCGTGGTCACCGGTGCCGACCCGGTGCTGATGCTGACCGGGCCGATCCCGGCGACGGAGAAGGTGCTGCACAAGGCCGGGGTCGCCCTGGACGAGGTTGGAGTGTTCGAGGTCAACGAGGCCTTCGCGTCGGTTCCGCTGGCCTGGCTCGCCGAGACCGGCGCCGACGAGGAGCGGCTCAATCCGCTCGGCGGCGCGATCGCGCTCGGCCACCCGCTGGGTGGATCGGGTGCGGTGCTGATGACCCGAATGATCAATCACATGCGCGACAACGGGATTCGATACGGCCTGCAGACCATGTGCGAGGGCGGCGGCACCGCCAACGCCACGCTGGTCGAGTTGATCGCCTGATACCTGGAGGAAGAAACCGAGTGCGTAGAGATCTGTTCACCGAGGACCACGAGGCGTTCCGCGAGCTGGCCCGCGACTTCGTCGACAAGGAGGTCGTGCCGCACTATCCGCATTGGGAGAAGGGCGGCCGGATGCCGCGTGAGGTGTTCGAGCAGATGGGGTCGCTCGGGATGCTCGGAATGGCCATCCCGGAGGAGTACGGCGGCGGCGGTGCGCCCGACTACCGCTACAACGTGGTCCTGCAGGAGGAAGCCGCCCGCGCGCTGGTGACGCTGTCGACGGTGCGCACCCAGCTCGAGGTGATCCTGCCGTACTTCCTGCACTACGCCAACGCCGAGCAGCGTCAGCGGTGGTTCCCCGGGCTGGCCGCCGGCACGCTGCTGACCGCGATCGCGATGACCGAGCCCGGCACCGGCTCGGATCTGGCCGGGATGCGCACCACCGCGGTGCGCGACGGGGACGACTGGATCGTCAACGGCGCCAAGACGTTCATCACCGGCGGCATGCAGGCCGACCTGACCATCGTCGTCGCGCGGACGTCGACCGACCCGGACAACCGCCGCAAGGGGCTGACGCTGCTGGTCGTCGAGGACGGCATGGCGGGCTTCACCCGCGGCCGCGAGCTGGAGAAGATGGGCTGCAAAGTTCAGGACACCGCGGAGCTGTCCTTCGTCGACGTCCGGGTGCCGGCCGCCAACGTGCTGGGGGAGGTGGACGAGGCGTTCGGCTACCTCGGCCACAACCTGGCGCAGGAACGGCTGACCGTCGCGGTGGGCTCGGTCGCGCAGGCGCGCTCGGCGATCGCCGCCGCCATCGACTACACGCAGAACCGCAAGGCCTTCGGCACCCCGGTGGCGTCGTTTCAGAACACCAAGTTCGAGCTGGCATCGTGTTCGACCGAGGTCGAGGCGGCCCAGGCGATGCTCGATCGGGCGGTCGCGCTGCACGTCGAAGGTGAGCTGTCCGGCTCCGATGCGGCCCGGGTGAAGCTGTTCTGCACCGAGATGCAGCAGCGCGTGGTGGACCGCTGCCTGCAACTCTTCGGCGGCTACGGCTACATGATGGAGTACCCGATCGCCCGGCTATACACCGACGCCCGGGTGGCCCGCATTTACGCGGGGACCAGCGAGGTCATGAAGGTCATCATCGCGAAGTCGCTCGGTCTGTAGCGGGCCTGAACCCCATCGGTCACGCCCGTCACAGGGGTCGAGCCGGCGCATGCCTGCTGACCTGCGTGGGCTTATCGCACTCAAAGTAGTTGTTAGTCAATGATTCCTGCGGGAGCTACCCACTGGGTGGACTGTCCGGTGGTTGCGGCGATGATGTCGAAATCGGCGTCGTAGTGGAGCACGGTCAGGCTGCGTTCTTCCCCGGCGGCCGCGATCAGTAGGTCGGGAATCTTGTGCCCTCGTTGGCTTCGCTGGGCAAGGAGTCGTTGGACTTGCAGCGCGCGGCGGTGGTGGGCGGCGGTCGACTCGACCAGGGCGAACGTGTTCAACGCGTCGATGAGCTCATCCCACTCTTGGTCGTTGCGGGCAGAGTATCCGACCTCGAGATCGGTGATGCGAGCACGGCCGATTTCGCCGGCTTCGGCTAGGGGTTGCACCACTTGCCGGACGGTGGGGTTCGCCAGCCGTTTGATGACGCTTGTGTCGAGTAGGTAGCTCAGCGCCATGCGTCGTCACGGTCGTCGAGCGGCGCGGCGGCCAGTGCGTCCAGGGCGTTCGTCACCCGCTGCTTGCGCTGCGCGGTAGCTGCTCGCAGGGCGCCGTTCACGGTGTCCTTGATCGTGGAGGTGCCCAGTTGCACGCGAGCCTGCTCCAAGGCTTGCTCGTCGATATCGATCAGATGCTTTCCCACCGCGGTAGTATATATCGGGATGTCTACAATATATACACTGAGCTGGAATGAGGTCCCGGCCAGACTTTCAGGGCTGAGCGTGATTCCTGGACCACCGTCTGGTTCTGGGATTTGCCGTTTCGATGACGAAGATTGCCACTGCTCCACCTATGGAGTCCGGTCTCCGGACCTTCTGCTCTGGTCCCGCACCAGCACCTACTTGAGCATGCTGCCGGCATCGACGGGAAGCGGAACACCGGTGATATAGCGGGCTTCGTCGGAAGCCAGGAACAGCACCGCGTTGCTGATGTCGTCTGGCTCGACCCAGCCGATCGGCAGGGTGTGCATGAACTGGGCGGCGACCGCGAGATCGTCGGGGCCGGGGCTTTCCAGGTCCGGCCGGAACAGTTTCATGGTGCCTTCGTTCATGAACATCGGGGTGTTTACGTTGGTGGGGCAGACGGCGTTGACGCGGATGAAGTGCTGGCCGAGTTCGACGGCGAAGGTACGCATCAACCCGATGACGCCGTGTTTGGCGGCGATGTAATGCCCGGTGTGGGGATAGGCCTTCAATCCGCCCACTGAGCTGGTGAGGACGATCGATCCGCCGTTTCCGCCGGAAAGGATGTGTGGGACAGCGGCTTTGACCGTCTTCCAGACGCCGGAGAGATTGACGCCGATCATGTCGTCCCAGTCGGCTTCGCTGGTCCTGTCCAGCGTCTGGCCGCCGTTGCCGATGCCGGCGTTGGCGACCACGATATCCAGGCGTCCGAGCTGTTCGACGCCACCATCCACCACCGCCGCCAGCGCGTCGTAATCCCGGACGTCGACCTGCGCGGTGATGATGCGCCGGTCCAGGTTCTTGACCAGGTCCGCGGTCTGGGCGAGGTCATCGGGGTTCGACGGTGCGATCTGGCTGTCGGGGCTGATCGGCCCGCACACGTCGACCGCGATGATGTCGGCGCCCTCTTCGGCCAGTCGGACCGCATGGCTGCGGCCCTGTCCGCGCGCCGCACCGGTGACGAATGCGACCTTGCCCTCTACCCGTCCGCCCATTGGGGAACCACCTCTTCTCTCAGACCGCCTGAAGACCTGCTCTGCCCGGCTGCGGCCCTCCTTGGCAATTTGGTCGATCGATCAGCAAGGTTGGCAGTTTGTTGCGCGGCTGTCAATAGCGGCTGCGCGAATCGCGTTCGGGTCCGGATCGGCGATGTGGCCGCGGGTGCCCAGCGCCTACCGCCCGGAGCCCGTCGTATCCTGCGCCGGTGCGCCCAGAAGGCGCAGTTGTCGCTCGATGAAATCGCGCAGTTCCCGATGTCCGAGCGTGACCCCGACGGCATCCTCGTTGCACAGGCTGCGCGCCGTCTGTGCGATCAGCATGGACACCGCCACCGGCGGGTAGGCCTCGAGGTCGATCCCCCTGGCGCGCAGCGCAACGGTGACGGCGGCGGTTTCGATATCACGCACCCGTTCTGCGTAGGCCTTCAGTTCGGCGCGGATGGCTTTGCGATGGTTGGCAAGCGCGGTGAACTCGGAGTTCAGGGCAGTCATCCCCAGATCGCTGTTCAGCTTCCACAACGTGAGCAGTGGGTCGTCGTCGGTGAGCGCATCTCGCATACGCGCCAGGGAAACCTCGGCGCCGGCTCGCAGCACCTCGACGAACAGATCGTCCATCGACGGGAAGTAGTAGTAGACGAGCGCCTGTTTGACACCGGCCTCGGTGGCGACCCGCCGCGAGGTTGCCGCGGCGTAGCCTTCGTCGCGCATGATTTTCGCCGTGGCCTCGAGCAGGCGCATGCGTGCACCGTTGTCCGCGGGCCGGGCCTTGCGGGGTGCCGCCATTCGGTGCGCTCCTGCCGTTCGATTGCTTGACCGTTGATCCGGCGCCGTGGTAAGTATGCAGCATACTAACAATTTGGTCGGTCGATCAGTTTCGATGAGAATGGATGACAAGAATGGCGGTCTGCGATGTCGACCATCAATAGACGAGTGTCGGTCGATCCGCAGTTGTGCGAAGGGCACGCGTCGAAGACTGACGACACAACTTTGCAGGAACTGAGTTCGGGACCGAAAGGACAGCCACGTTCATGACCGATCTGGCCAACGTCGACTTCTTCTCCGACCCGGCGATCGCCCAGGATCCCTACGCCTACTTCGATTACCTGCGCGAGCAGAACCCGGTCTTCCGGGAGCATCATCAGGGGGTAGTCGCAGTCACCGGTTACCAGGAGGTGATGGCGGCATTCAAGGACCATGCGACGTTCTCGGCCGTCAACGCCATCGGCGGTCCCTTCCCGCCATTGCCCTTCACGCCCGAGGGCGATGACATCAGTGAGCAGATCGAAGCGCATCGCCACGAATTCCCCATCCACGAGCACATGGTCGTGATGGATCCGCCGGCGCACGAGAAGGCCCGCTCGCTGCTGAGCAAACTGCTCACACCGCGGCGCCTTAAAGAGAACGAGGACTTCATGTGGCAACTGGTCGATCAGCAGATCGACCAGTTCATCGACAACGGCCGCTGTGAATTCCTGTCCGAGTACGCCAAACCTTTCGCAACCTCGGCCATCATCGACCTGCTCGGCGTACCGGAAGAGGACCGCCCCGAGTTTCTCGCCGCCCTGGGCGCCGAGCGCCCAGAGGGCACCCGGGTCGGTGCCCTCGATGGCCAACCGGTGGCGTTGGACCCGCTGCAATATCTCGATGACAAGTTTGCCGGTTATCTGGCCGCCCGGCGCGCTGAACCGCGTGACGACGTCCTGTCCGGTATGGCGGCCGCGCTCTACCCCGACGGGTCGACACCCGAGCTGATCGAACTCGTCAAACCCGCGACGTTCCTGTTCGCCGCCGGTCAGGAGACGGTCACCAAGGTGTTGTCCGCTGCGGTGCAGGTGCTGGGGGACCATCCCGAGCACCAGCAGAGGTTGCGTGAAAACCCTTCCGGCGTAGCGACGTTCATCGAGGAAGCGTTGCGGATGCACTCGCCCACGAAGGTCGATTTCCGCCTGGTCCGCAGGACCACCGAGTTGGGTGGTGTGCACCTGCCGGCTGGAACAGTCGTGATGCTGTGCCTGGGTGCGGCCAATCGTGACCCGCGCAAGTTCGACGATCCGCACGAGTTCCGGCCCGACCGCAAGAACGTCCGCGAGCACATCGCATTCGGGCGGGGTATCCACACCTGCGCCGGTGCGCCGCTCGCCCGGGTCGAGGGCCAGATCACCGTGCGCCGACTACTGGACCGGATGAGCGAGGTCCGCATCGACGAGGCGTTCCACGGTCGGGTCGGTGCGCACAACTATGCCTATGAGCCGACGTTCCTGCTGCGTGGTCTCACCGAACTGCACATCGAATTCGATCGCGCGCCGTAGCGCGAGCAGCGCGCTATTCGGCCGCGGAGCTCGCGCTCGGCGCGGTCTGGGCCACGGCGATACCACGACGATCTTCGACCCGTCGGCGTTCCCTGAGCTCAGCACATACGTCGCCAAGACGACGCCGCTGCCGCCGACTGGAACCTATGAGGGCGCGCTCGGTGGCGCGGCGGTGGTCAGCGAGGTTGTCAATCCGACGACGTTCCAGACAACCCGCACGGTCACCTACACCAACTACGTCAACGGGGATGGGCTGATCCTCAATTGAACCGAATCGGCGATCTACGGACCGAGCCAAAGCAGCGTTACCTACCTCGCCGATATCGATGTCACAGACGCCACCGGCGCCAACCGAGGGAACCTGGATGCCGACGCTGTGGTCAATGAGTTCACCCAGTCGGTGACAGGGCACATCACCTCGACCCTCGATGGCGACACCCAGTCCATCCCCGATCCAGAGAAGGCAGAGACCGCCAAGAGCGGGGCGTAACGCGACGATTAAATCGAGCGGCGAATAGACAGAGGTACGTGGGGTTGCGCAATCTGCGCACCCCACGTAGTCCTGCCAGCGGGCGGGTCGAGGGCCGTGACATCACGGCGGTTTCGTCTGCGGTCCTGAAGGCAAGGTGGTCACACACCGGTATTCGGATGAGGTCGCTCGCGCCGCGGAATCCGGCGGAAGACCCTGACCGTGGCCCGCGTGAGCAGGGTGTTGGGCAGGAACCGGGTGTTGTGCCGTAGCTCCGGGTGATATGTCGATGCCGCGACGCGTTGCCGTAGCGCGCGGAACACGATCGCAGTCTGTCAGCCCAGCCCGATACGGATGTTCTTGACCTGCTGGAATTCCTGCAGGCCCTCGAGACCGCCGGTGCGGCCGGCGCCGCTGTGCTTGTAACCGCCGTAGGGGCCCTGCGGGGAGATCCGGGACAGCTGGTTGATCCACACCGAACCGGATTCCAGTTGCCGGGCCACCGTGTGGGCGCGGGCGAGGTCACGGGTGTGCATGAAGCCGTTCAGGCCGTAAGGGGTGTCGTTGGCGATCCGGACGGCGTCGGCGTCGTCGTTGAACCGGATAAGGGAGACCACCGGCCCGAAGGTCTCCGTCTGTGTCAGCGCCGAGCGGTTGTCGACATCGCCGAGCACCGTCGGTTCGACGTAGTAGCCCTGTGCGAGTGCACCTTCGGTGAGGCGACGCCCGCCGGTGAGTAGTTCACCGGCACGTTCGTCGACGGCCTGGTCGACCGCCGCGAGTATGCGGTCGGCAGACGCGGCAGAGATGACCGGCCCGAAGGTGACCGTGGGGTCCAGCGGGTCGCCGACACGCGAGGCGCCGATGGCGGCGAGGAATCGCTCGGCGAAGGCGTCGTAGACCGAATCGTGCACCAGGATGCGGCTGGCGCACGCGCAGCTCTGCCCGGACTGCATCAGCGGGCCCTGGTGCGCCGACAATGCCGCGGCGGTGTCCAGGTCGGCGTCGGCGAAGACGATGCTCGCCGACTTGCCGCCGAGTTCGGTGACGACGGGTGTCAGGTTATCGGCGGCCGCCTTCAGTACCGTGCGGGCGGTCTGGTCGCCGCCGGTGAAGTGGATCTTGCCGATTCCGGGGTGACGCACCAGGGCATCACCCCCGTCAGCGGCACCGGGGACGATGTTCACCAAGCCAGGCGGAATGCCCGCTTCGAGGCAGAGTTCGCCGAACCGCAGGGCGGCCAGAGGTGCCAGCTCGGAGGGCTTGAACACCAAGGCGTTTCCCGCCGCCAACGCTGGCGCGACGCAGGAGGCTGCCACGACCAGTGAGCCGTTCCACGGGGCGACCACGCCGATCACCCCGTACGGTTCGCGCTCGATCAGGTTGACGTCGGAGCTGCCGCTGACCGGTGTGCTCGACCCGTGCGGTTTGTCGACATATCCGGCGAAGTGCCGCAGGAACTGCTCCAGCAGGATTGCGTTGCCGGCGAACGAGATCGGAACCCCGTAGTCGCGGGTGTTGAGTTCGGCGAGGTCGTCGAGATGCGCGTGCACCACATCGGCCAGGTCGATCAACGCGTCGCGGCGCCCATCGACACCGAGCGCCATCCACTGTCGCTGAGCGTCCTTCGCCACACCGACGGCGTGGTCGATCTCGGGGGCGCCGGCCAGTGCGACCGTCGCGTTCGGGGCTCCGGTGGCGGGGTAGATGTGTGCGTGCCGGTCGGCAGACGTCGCCGTGATGCGGTCGGTTCCGACCAGCAGCCCGACGGTCTGTGCCGGCAGAACGACCGGCGTCACGGCGCGGCTCCTTCGGCAGCCCATTCCTGCAGCACCCGCTGTTGCTGCTCGGCGATGACCTGGTTGAGGTTGGAACCTTTCGGCCAGCCATAGTGGGCGGCGAAATGCAATGCCAGCTCGTCCATTTCATCGAATGACACATCCCGGCTCTTCATCGCGGCATAGACGTGGCTCAGGATCGGGTAGGCGGCGTCCTGAAAGGCCACGCATGCGACGGTGATCAGGCGCCGTTCCTTCATCCCGAGACCTGGCCGCTGCCACATCTCTCCGAAGACGAAGTTGAGGATGCCGGCCCCGTGATAGGGGTTGTCCCGGATCGGGGCGTACTCCAGGCAGTTGATGTCCTTGAACGATCGCTCGCCACCGGCGATACGCGCTTCGGGGTCACTCGGTGTGGCCAAGGGCGACAACGGTTCCGGCGCGGGCACCGACAGGCCCCGCTCGCGGTGGATGCGCTCCCACTGCTCGTCGACGATCATGTTGAACCAGGAGGCTTTCGGCCAGCCCGCGTACACCGCGAAATGCAGCACGGTTTCCTGCATCTCGACGATGGACAGGTCGCCGCTGTTCAGCGCGGCGTAGACGTGGTCGCGCAACGGTTGGTCGGCGTCGGCCGCAGCGACGCAGGGCAGCGTGACGAAGCGGCGTTCCCGGCGGGTCAGGCCGGGCCGTCGCCACACCTCGGCGAACACGAAATCCAGCAGTTGTGTCGTCGCCGGCGAAGTGTCCTCGGGTGCCGGGAACGTCATGATCTCGGCGAATGCCTGCCGGCCTCGTTCCCGTCGCTCGGTGTCAAATGTGGTCACATCAAACTCTTTTCTTGCTTGCCGGGTTCAGCGGATCGTGACGCCGGCATCGACCTTGAACTCCAGGCCGGTGATATAGCGGGCCTCGTCGGACACCAGGAACAGCACCGCGTTGCTGATGTCGATGGCCTCGGCCATCACGATCGGCAGCGCGTTCTGGAAGATCGGCCCCAGGTCGGCCCGCTGCTCGTGCAGCAGCGAGTGCAGCGTCGTCGGCTGCATGCCGGTCGGCACGCCGGTCGGGTGCACCGTGTTGACCCGGATGTTCAATTCGGCAAGTTCATTGGCCAGCGCGTTGCTCATCCCGACCACCCCGTGTTTGGACGCGGTGTAGGGGGTGTGCAGGGGTGAGCCCTTGATGCCGGCCGCCGAACTGACGTTGATCAGGCTGCCGCCCCGGTCGACCAGATGGGGGATCGCGGCCCGGCAGGTGTTCCAGGCGCCGATCAGGTTCACATCGACCACGGTGCGCCACTGCTGCGCGGTGGTGGTGTCCCAGGTGCCGCCGGTCAGCACACCCGCATTGGCCACCGACGCGTCCAGCCCACCCAACTGGGCCACCCCATCGTCGACCGCCGCCGTCAACCCCGCTTCATCGCGCACGTCGACGATATGGGTGACCACGCGGCGCCCGTGCTCCCGGACCAGGCACGCGGTCTCGGCGAGGTCATCGGAGGTGGCCAATGGGTATTCGACCGCGGGCAACGACTCACAGATGTCGACCAGGATCAGGTCGGCGCCCTCCTCGGCCAGCCGCACGGCGTGGCTGCGGCCCATGCCGCGGGCGGCGCCGGTGATCAGGACCCGCTTGCCCTCGACGCGCCCGCTCATAGCTTGTTGCAGAAGCCGGCGTCGACCGGGAAGGTCACCCCGGTCACGTACCTGGCCGCGTCCGACACCAGGTAGGCGATTGCCGCGCTGATGTCTTCGGGTTCGAGCATGCCCACCGGCATCGGGTTCTGTAGGTGCGGGCCACCGTCGGGATAATGTTCCAGGAACGCGGTCATCTGCGGGTTGACTGCCATCATGGTGTTGACCGCGGTCGGATGCACGGTGTTGACCCGGATACTGTATGGCGCAAGGGCGTTGGCCAGGGTGCGCATCAGCCCGACGATGCCGTGTTTGGAGGCGGCATAACCGAGGCCGCCGCCCTGCATGCCGCCGAATCCCTTGAGCCCGGCTGTCGAGCTGGTGAAAACGATCGATCCGCCGCGCTCGCCGGCGATCAGATGCGGGATCGCCGCCTTCGCGGTATGAAACGACCCGACCAGGTTCACGTCGACCACATCGGTCCACATCTGCAGGTCTTCCTCGATACTGGTCTCACGGAAGGCCGTCGGCGCGATGCCGGCGTTGGCGCACACGATGTCCAGGCGCCCGAACTGTTCCACGCCGGCATCGAGCGCGGATTTGACGGCTTGGAAGTCGCGCACATCGGCCACCGACCCGAGGATCTTCCCGCCGGCCGCCTCGACCAACGCGACCGTCTCGTCGAGTTCCGCGCGGGAGGCCATCGGATAGCCGTTGGACTCGATGTCCGCGCAGATGTCGACGCCGATGATGCTCGCGCCGTCGGCGGCCAGCCGCACCGCGTGACTGCGGCCCTGACCACGGGCGACACCCGTGATGAAGGCGACCTTGCCGTCCAGAGACCCCACTTTTCCTCGCTTCGTTGCTGTGCTCAGGAGCTTCGCGAACCTGAGTAACCGAGTTACTCAGGTTAGAGTAACCACGTTACGTACGAGAGGGCAAGAGGCGATGACCCAACCTTCGGTACCCGGGCAACACGGCGACCGACTGCTCGATGTCGTCGTCGAGATTCTCGAAACCGAGGGCTACGACGCGGTCCAACTGCGCGAGGTGGCCCGCAGGGCGAAGACGTCGCTGGCCACCATCTACAAGCGCTGTCCGACGCGCGACGACCTGATCTTGGCCGCACTGGAGTACTGGACGCGGCAGCACCGGTACGCGGGCATCGCCGTGCATGGGCGGCAACCCGGCGCATCGCTGTATGACGCGTTGATGGGGCTGTTCCGCACTATCTTCGAACCCTGGGAGAGCCATCCGGAGATGCTCGTGGCCTACTTTCGGGTACGGTCATCGCCTAACGGGCAGAAGCTGTTTCGCTTCGGGTTGGAAATGGTCGCCCCGGCCGGGATGGAAGTCCTCGCCGGTGTCGATGATGAGTTCGCCGACGACCTCAACGTCGTTGTCACCAGCGTGATCTACGGCCTGCTCGGCCGGTTCTCGGCGGGCGAGATCGCCGTCACCGACATCCTCCCCATCCTGGACCGGACGGTGTATTGGTTGACCCGTGGCTACGAGGCGGCGCGGACCGAGTCGGTTGGCCAGTCGGTCAAGAGGTGTTCGAACTCGGCCTGAATCTGCCACCGCTCCTCGAGGCTGCGGCGTGCGGGCAATTCGATCATCGGATACTGGGCGGCGCTCCCGCCGGCCACACCCGTCACAGCGGCCCTGACCGCCGCATGCCCGCTGACCTGCGCCGTGACAATCGTGCACAAGATTGTTAAGTGCGACCCTTGTCACAGCCGCCAAACCTACCTACTGTGTGTTCACTAGGTTGGTTTGAACGAAGGAGTTTGGTGTCCGCACCCCAGGCGGCGGCCAGGCCGTACGCGACGCTCCTCGCCAAGGGCGAGGATCGCAAACAGCGCATTCTCGCGGTGGCCGAGCGGCTGCTGGCCCGCAACGGCTGGCGGAACACCTCGCTGGCCCAGATCGCCCGTGAAGCGGGCGTCACTCCAGCAGGGCTGCTGCACCACTTCGAATCCAAAGAACAGCTGCTCAATGCCGTGCTCGACGCCCGCGATCTGGACGACGACCTGCATGCCGACCGCACCGGCGACCTCGTCGCGGAGATCTGCCGGGTCGCCGAGCGTTTTCACCGCGCCCCAGAACTCGTCGGGACGTTCACCGTGCTCCTGGTGGAGAACATCTCGCCCGACGCGCCGCTCCACGACCGCCTCAAGGTGCGCCAGCAGGAGGCGGTCGACATCGTCGCGGGGCTCATCGGCCGCGCGCAGGACAAGGGGCGCTACCGCAACGACTTCGATCCGTCGGCAAAGGCCGTCGAGATCCTGGCATTCGTCAACGGAATGGAGACCGCATGGCTGCTCGATCCTTCAATTCCCCTCGTCGAGGTGTTCAAGGGGTACGCCGAAATGCTGGCCCGGGACTTCATGCCGGTGGACAGGAGCATGAGATGAGGTATCGACTCGACGTGGTGGCGCCCTCGGTGGCGGAGGTCGTGAGTTTCGCCGGTGGCTGGCTGGTCGATCGGGTGATGGCCGGCTGGGATGTGACCGTGTTGATCGCCGACTGTGAGGACACCCGCCCGTTGGAGATCCTCGGCGTCGGCACCCACGACCTGGAAACGGCGCTGGGGGAGTGGACCGACCGCCCACATCCGCAGACCGTCGCGGTGGCGGCCGACATGTTCTCCCGGGATGAGCGTGTTCGACAGGGTGTGCTCAACGCGCTCGACCAGGGGCTGACCGAGGTGACGCTGTGGGGCGGACAGTGCCCTGAGGAACTGCACAGCACGGTGGGATCGGTCCAGCACCAGCTCAGCGCGGCGGCCCGGGCGTTCAAGACGCAGGCCTTGGCGGCGGCCGACACGCGGGACACGTCGGTCGGGGATACCGAGACGTTTCTGTGCGGAGTGATGGCGCGCCCGTCGGTGGCGTCGGACCTGGTGCCCGCGAGCTGAGGGGCTCCCGGCGTCAGCCCATCTCGATCAGCACCTTGCCGATCGCTTTGCCGTCGCCGACCAGGCGCAGCGCCCCGACGGTGTCGTCGAGCGGGAACACGGCACCGATGTGGGGTGTGACGCGGCCGCTGGTCAGCAGCGCGTGCAGCTCGCGCTCGTTGCGCTCGAACTCCTCGGGCGCGACGTCCCGGAACTGGAACCCCAGTATGTGAATGCCCTTGACCAGCACGAGGTTCAGCGGAATGCGGGGAATCACACCGGATGCGTAGCCGACCGTGACGAAGCGGCCACCGCGCCGCAGTGATCGCAGAGCGGGCTCGGAGAGTTCACCGCCGACCGGGTCGACGACCGCATCCGCGCCGTCGGGCAGCGCATCGCGCAACGCCGAGCGTAGCTCCGCATGGCGGTGGTTGATCAGCCGTCGGGCGCCGTAATTGCCTGCCACCTCAAGCTTTTCATCCGATGAGGCGACCGCGGTGACATGCGCGCCGAGCGCCACGCCGAGCTGGACCGCCGCCAGGCCCACGCCGCCACCCGCACCGAGTACGACGAGCTCGTCGCCGGCGGACACCCGCGCCATCGACCGCAGGGTGTGATAGGCGGTGCGGTGCGCGACGCCGGAGGCCGCCGCGGTACGGGCATCGATGCCGTCGGGAATGGGTGACAGGCTCGCCGTCTCCACGACGACCCGCTCGGCGAAGGCGCCGAACAGGCCGGTCCCGGTCACCCGGTCGCCGATGGCGAAAGCCGTCACGCCCGAGCCGAGTTCATCGACGACGCCGGCGAACTCGCTGCCCGGGACAAACGGTGGCGGCACACTGATCTGGTAGGAGTTCGCGACCAGCAGGACATCGGGATAGTTGACCGCCGCGGCGTCCACCCGCACGCCGACCTGGCCGGGTCCGGCCGCCGGTGCGGTGTGCTCCACCACCTGCACCACCTCCGGTGGCCCGTAGTGCGGGCAGACCGCGGCACGCATGGACGTGCTAGCCCCGGTAGTCGGTGGACTCGGCCAGTTCGGCGGCCGAGGCCATCAGGGCCGTCACGACGGGTCCGAAGGCCAGCAGCTTCTCGTCGTCGCCGGCGCGCTGGAAACCCTGCTCGAGCACGATGGCCAGCTTCCACTTCGCCAGCACCAGGTAGTAATCCAGGTCATCGACCTGGCGTCCGGACACCGCGGCGTAATGGGCGACGACCTCGTCGCGCGACGGCATGCCCCGCATGTCGACGTAACCCATCTCCGACGGCTCCGGATTGGCGGTGTCCGCGGGCCAGGACTGCACCATCCACGCCAGATCGAGCTTCGGGTCACCGACGGTGCCCATCTCCCAGTCCACGATCGCGGCCATCCGGGCCTGTGCGCCGTGGTGGTACATGACGTTGGCGAACTGGTAGTCGCCGTGCATCAGGCCGGGGACGAAGTCCAGCGGCTTGTGCGCCCGCAGCCAGTCGGTGGCTGCGTCCAGACCGGGCAGATCGCGCTGCTTGATCCGCTGCAGGAAGGCGGTCCAGCGGTCCACCTGGCGTTCGTGAAAGCCCTCGGGGCGGCCCAGATCCTGCAGTCCCCTCGCGCGCCAATCGACCTTGGACAGCAGCGCGATGCCCTCGGCCAGTTGGTAACTCAGGCCGGGACGCAGGGACAGGTCGCTGTTGAAGGGCTCCGGCCAGCGGCCGTGGGTGTCCATCGGCGACCAGCCGTCGACGAACCCCATCAGGTAGAACGGCCGGCCCAGCACCGACGCGTCGTCGCAGACGCCGACAGCCGCCGTGTGGGGCACCTCGGTGCCGTCGAGCGCCTCGATGATCCGCCATTCCCGCAGGATGCCCTTGTCGCGGTCGGCGGGGGCGCCCGGGGGCGGCATTCGCAGCACGCACCGCTGCTCGCCCCGGTTGATCTCGTAGATGACGTTCTGGGTGCCGCCGGACAGGAACCGCGCCGTCAGGGGCTCGCCCTTGCCCGGTAGTGCGGCCGAATCCATCCAGTCGGCGAGCCGCGCGGTATCCAACTGCGGGGCCGCGGTGTCCGATTGCGGGGCCTGCCCCGCGGTGTCCGATTGCGGGGCCTGCCCCGCGGTGTCCGATTGCGGGGCCTGCCCCGCGGTGTCGACGTGTTCGCTCACAGGTTCCCCAC
>NZ_JAIFZS010000036.1 GCF_019710635.1 Mycolicibacterium xanthum | reverse complement strand
CCCGCGGTGTCCGATTGCGGGGCCTGCCCCGCGGTGTCCGATTGCGGGGCCTGCCCCGCGGTGTCGACGTGTTCGCTCACAGGTTCCCCACCTCGAGTTCCAGGTAGTCGGCGAATTTGGCGCGCGCCGCGTCACGCTTGGCTGGAATCCACTCCGAGGGCCAGGTCCCGTCGGTGGGCCGGTAGTCGCGCAGCACCTGCTTGGCGACCGTGGTCTTGTGCACCTCGGTGGGGCCGTCGGCCAGTCCCATCACCGCTGCACCGGTAACCATCCCGAGGAATGGCACCTCGTTGGTGACCCCGAGTGCACCGTGCACCTGCATGGCGCGCCAGGCGATGTCGTGCAACACGGTGGGCATCACCACCTTGACCGCGGCGATGTCCTTGCGGACCTTCTTGTAGTCGTTGTACTTGTCGATCTCCCAGGCCGTATAGAGCACCATCAGCCGGAACTGCAACAGCTGCGCATAGGAGTCGGCGATGTAGCCCTGGACGAACTGCTTGTCCGACAGCCGGCTGCCCTGTGTCTGGCGGCTGAGCGCGCGCTCGCACATCATGTCCAGCGCCTTGCGGGCCAGCCCGATGGTGCGCATCGCGTGGTGGATCCGGCCGCCGCCCAGCCGGGTCTGCGCGATGACGAATGCCTGGCCTTCCCCGCCCAGCAGTGCGGAGTCGGGAACCCGCACGTTGTCGTAGTGGATCAGCGCGTGCGAGCCCTCATCGGCCTTCTCGCCGTAGAGACCGACGTCGCGGACGATCTTCACCCCGGGGGTGTCGGTGGGGACCAGGAACATCGACATGCCCTGATATGCGCTCACATCGGGGTTGGTCACGACCATCACGATCAGAAACGACGCCGTGCTGGCGTTGGAGGAGAAGAACTTCCAGCCGTTGATCACCCAGTCGTCGCCGTCGCGCACCGCGCTGGTGGTGAACATGGTGGGGTCGGCGCCGGCGTGCGGTTCGGTCATCGAGTAGCAGGAGAACAACTCGCCGTCCAGCAGCGGGCGCAGGTAGCGGCTCTTCTGCTCGTCGGTGCCGTAGTGGGCGATGATCTCGGCGTTGCCGGTGTCGGGCGCCTGACATCCGAACACGATGGGCGCCCACTGCGACCGGCCGAGGATCTCGTTGAGCAGAGCCAGCTTCAGCTGGCCGTGGCCCTGGCCGCCGAGTTCAGGCCCGAGGTGGGTGGCCCACAGACCCCGGCGGCGGACTTCCTCCTTGAGCGGCTCGATCGCCTTGCGCCGCATACCCTCCAGCGGCACGAACTGCTGATGCGGCCAGACCAGGTCGAGCGGTTCGACCTCCTCGCGGACGAACTCGTCGGCCCAGTCGAGCACCTTCTGGTACTCCGGATCGGTCTCGAAATCCCACATACGGCCTCCTTGCCGGTGATTCAGGGTCGGTGTGTGTATCCACGAACGAGTGCGCAGATGTCGGCGGTGACCACCTCGGCGAACGAGCGTTGCCCGAAGGCGTCCGCCGCCCAGTGCCGCGCGCCTTCGCTGACCAACGTCCGGGCCAGGTATGCCAGGTGGCTCACGTCGTCGGGGCCGGTGTGCGCGCCGAGCTTGCCATCGGCGGCGGCGCGCTCGAACAGTTCGGTGAACATGTCGACGCTGCTCTCGGGCGCGCCCCCGGCAGCGAGGATGCGGTGCTCATGGCGGTAGCCCTCGAGGATGGCTTCGATGATGAGCTCGGGCGGGTTGCGCATCATCGATCGCTCGAATGCCGTCAGTGCCGCGGCGACGACTTCGCCGACTTCATACGGCCCGTCCAGTAGGCGGTGGATCGTCTCCTGCGCCGACCGCGTCGACATGACGCCGATCTCGAAGAGGACGTCCTCCTTGCGGGGGAAGTAGAAGTAGAACAGCGCCTTGGAGACGCCGGCCGCGGTGCAGATGTCGGCCACCGTGGTGGTCGGGTAGCCCTTGGTGCGCCACAGCGCCATGGCGGCCTGGACGAGCGCGCGCTTCGTCTCGACTGAACGAGCACGTTGAAAGGATGCGCGACGTTGACCACGGTCAGCACCCTTTGCGTCCTCGGTTCGCGTCATAGACCGCAATCTAGCAGCAAAAGTAGGCGCTGCCAATAGTTGACCAGTGTCTAACTAAATGAGATTTGCGCGACTACAGCCGGGGTCCGATCGCCGCCAGGAACTGCTGGGTGCGTTCGCGGGATGCCCGGCGGGACTCGAGGTCTGCGCCGAGGGGAACGACCCGCGCGGCCAGGTCGGTCACGCCGGCGTCGCGGTAGCGGCGCAGGCGCTCGAGCACCGACGACTCGGACCCGGCGGCCATGGTGTCGCCGACATCCTCGGCGTCGCCGTGCTCGAGCAGGCGCACGTAGTTGGGGGAGAAGTGCGCATGCCCCAGCACCTCGCTGGCGTGTGCGCGCGCAGCGTCGACCTGGTCGTCTGCGCACAGCGCGACGGGCACGCCGGCGACGACTCGGGGGGCCGGACGGTCCGCGGCGTCGGCGGCGGCGCTGATGCGCGGAACGACGTGCTCGGCGATCGTGCGCTCGTCGGCCATCCACAGAATGGTGCCGTCGGCGCGTTCTCCCGCGATCCGGAGCATCGCGGGCCCGAGCGCGGCGAGCAGCACCGGCGGACCGCCGATATCCGTCACGTCCACCGGGCTGTGCACCCGGAAGGCGTCGTTCTCGATGTCGACCGGGCCCGGCCCGGAGAAGGCCGCCGCCAGCACCTCGAGCTGGTCGCGCAGCAGGTGAGCCGGCCGGTCGTACGCAATACCCAGCTGTCCGTCGATGATCCAGTCGTGCGACACGCCGATCCCCAGCGTGAAGCGGCCGCCGCAGGCGACCTGCGTGGTCAGCGCCTGTTGCGCCATGATCAGCGGATGGCGGGTCTGGATCGGGACGACTGCCGTGCCCAGCTCGATGGACGTGGTCCGCTGGCCAAGCAGCGCGATCGCCGTCATCGCGTCGAGATACCCGGGCACCTGAGGGAACCAGAACGATGTGAAGCCCGCGGCTTCCGCGGCGACCCCGTCGGCCAGCAGTCCGGACAACCGGTCTGCGCGGGCACGCTCTTTGTCGGTGCCGACCATCAACCCGATGCGCATGCCACTCCTTCCTCACGGCACATGGTGGACCCGGGCGGTGTCATGCCACGGCGATGGATTTCGTGTCGGTGTAGCCGTCGATTCCCTCTCGGCCCAGCTCGCGGCCGTACCCGCTGGCCTTCACGCCGCCGAACGGCGCGAACGGATCCATCGTGTAGCCCCGGTTGACCCCGAAAGTGCCGGTGCGGATCGCGGCGGCCACGTCGAGCCCACGCTCGTCGTCCGCGGTCCACACCGCGCCCGCCAACCCGTACTCGGAGTCGTTGGCGATGGCGATCGCGTCGTCGGTGTCGGCGTAGGCGATGACCGTCAGCACCGGGCCGAAGATCTCCTCGCGGGCGATCGACATCGCGTTGTCGGCCTGGTCGAACACGGTGGGCCTGACGTACCACCCCTTTTCCAGTCCGGCCGGCATCCCGGCGCCGCCGGTCACGACCCGTGCGCCGGCTCGGATGCCCTGGTCGATGTACCCGCTGACCCGCTGCTGCTGGCGTCGGGAGACGAGCGGACCGGTTTGGGTTGCGGGGTCGGTCGGATCGCCCACCACCAGTGCCTGCACCTCCGCGGCGAGGGCATCGGTGAACTCCGCGGCGCGACTGGCCGGGACCAGAATGCGGGTCAGCGCGTTGCAGATCTGGCCGCTGTTGGACAGGCTCGCCGAGCGGATGCCGGCGGCGACCGCATCGGGGTCGGCGTCATCGAGCACGATCGCCGCGGACTTGCCGCCCAGCTCGAGGCTGACCCGGCGCAGATCGGCGGCACACGCCGTCGCCACGGACCTTCCGGCGGCCGTCGAACCGGTGAAGGACACCTTGTCGACGCCGCGATGGCGAACCAGACTCTCGCCGACGGCCCCGCCTCCGGGAAGCACGCTCACCACCCCGGGTGGCAGGCCGGCCTCGGCGATGATCTGGGCGAGCAGCAGCGCGTTCAGCGGTGACTCGGGTGCGGGTTTGACCACCACCGTGCAGCCGGCGAGCAGCGCCGGGATCAGCTTGGTCACGACGAGGAACTGCGGCATGTTCCACGGCACGATCGCGCCGACGACGCCCACCGGCTCGCGCCGGATCGCGATATCGGGGCCGTACCTGCCCGCGCGGTTCTCCTGCCACGGATAGGACTGCGCCAGGTCGCAGAACGCGTTCATCATCATCGCAGGCAGGCCTACCTGTGCCCGCTGGGCGAAGCTGATCGGTGCGCCGATCTCTGCGGTGATGAGCTCGGCCATCTCGGCGCGCCGCTCCCCGTAGATCTTGGCGAGGCGCCGGATGGTGTCGATTCGTTCGGCAGGGTCGGTCCGTGGCCACGGGCCTTCGTCAAATGCCGTCCGTGCCTCCTGTACCGCCAGGTCCACGTCGGCCGGCCCCGCCGCAACGACCCGAGCCACGGTGGTCTCGGTGTGCGGCGAGACGACCTCGATGTGCGCGTCGGTGCCGGGTTTGCGCCAGGTGCCCGCGATGAACAGCTCGTCGTAGTGCACGTGGCCGGCCTCCAATCCACCCCGAAGGATCAATATCAACTACTTGCGATTGCACGCTCGAGCATATAACGTCGGCCGTGCCGTCTCCTGCGAAATGGCGAAAGAGCAGCTGCGCGTGATCGTTTGCCTGAGAATGAATCTCAGTGCATCGCCGGTGAGCGGTCGGTAAGACTTGCAGTCGACAGGAGACGACATGGCCCGATTTCCGAAACCGCCCGAAGGCAGCTGGACCCAGCACTATCCGGAGTTGGGAACGGGCCCGGTGTCCTACCGGGACTCTGTGGACCCGGAGTTCTACGAGGCCGAGCGCCGGGCGGTCTTCAAGCGTGCATGGCTGAATGTGGGCCGCGTCGAACAGATTCCGCGAAAGGGCAGCTACCTCACCAAGGAGCTGAAGGTCGCCAACACGTCGATCATCGTGGTGCGCACCACCGCCGGCGAGGTCAAGGCCTACCACAACATCTGCCGGCACCGTGGCAACAAGCTGGTATGGAACGACATGCCGTTGGAGGAGACCAGCGGGGTGTGCCGCCAGTTCACCTGCAAGTACCACGCCTGGCGCTACGACCTGGACGGCAACCTGACCTTCGTCCAACAGGAAGGCGAGTTCTTCGATCTCGACAAGAGTCGCTACGGGCTGGTACCCGTGCACTGCGAGGTGTGGGAGGGCTTCATCTTCGTCAACTTCGCCCGCGAGCCGGAGCAGTCGCTGCGCGAGTTCCTCGGGCCGATGATCACCGACCTCGAGGGCTATCCGTTCGACAAGATGACCTCGCGGTGGCACTACCAGTCCGAGGTGAAGGCGAACTGGAAGCTCTACATGGACGCGTTCCAGGAGTTCTATCACGCGCCGGTACTGCACGCGAACCAGTCTCCGACAGCGTATTCGAAGGCCGCCGCGCAGGCCGGCTTCGAGGCTCCGCACTACCGCATCGAGGGCCCGCACCGGCTGGTCAGCACCTCCGGTGTGCGGGCCTGGGAGATGGCCGCGGAGATGCGCAAACCGATCGAGGACATCTGTCAGAGCGGACTGTTCGGCCCTTGGGACAAGCCGGATCTCGGCGAGATGCCCGTCGGGCTGAACCCGGCGAAATGCGATCCATGGGGCCTGGATTCGTTCCAGCTGTTCCCCAACTTCGTGATGCTGTTCTGGGGGCAGGGCTGGTATCTGACCTACCACTACTGGCCGACGTCGCACAACACGCACATCTTCGAGGGAACGATCTACTTTCCGCAGCCACGGACCCCGCGCGAGCGCATCGCCCAGGAGTTGGCGGCGGTGTCGTTCAAGGAATACGGCCTGCAGGATGCCAACACCCTGGAGGCCACCCAGAGCATGATCGAATCGCGGGTGCTCGACGACTTCGTGCTGTGCGATCAGGAGGTACTGATCCGTCATCTGCACAAGGAGACGGCCGCCTGGGTCGACGAGTACCAGCGCAAGATGGCTGAGGTGTGACGATGGCTGCTGCCGGCACCACCGCGACGACGTCGATGCTGCCGCCCGAGTTCGCCGATCTGGAGCCCTATTCCGACTGGTGCCTGGGCTCCGAACCCGAGCGCTACGCCAAGCGGCTGGCCAGCTCGATGCGCGAGATGCAGGCGTTCTACGATGCCGTCACCGCGCGCGCCGAGGAGGCGATCGCGTACTGCGACAAGTTCTCCCTCGACGACCTGCCCGAGGATGTGCTGAACCTGATGCACCTGCTGTACTCGATGATCATGGTGTCGTTTCCCGTCGAGTGCTGGAAGCAGCCGCGGGTTCCCGACTCCGGCGCCACGACTCTGGACTGCGACGCCGAGCCGGTTCCGTGACCGCCGGCGGATCTGGCGCTGTCACGATCCTGCGGGCAGCGCGCTGGGCCGACGTCGAGGCGGGGGTCGTGCACTCGCCGGCCGTGGTCGTGGTCGAGGGAAACCGGATCCAGTCCGTCAATCCGCCTGTGCTGCCGCAGGGTCCGGCCCAGGACATCGACCTCGGCGATGTGACGCTGCTGCCCGGCCTGATGGACATGGAACTCAACCTGCTCATCGGTGGTCCGGGCGGTCCGGAGGGACTGCCCAACCCGATGCACGGGGTGCAGGACGATCCCGTCTATCGCACGCTGCGCGGCGCGGTCAACGCCCGCACGACGCTGGAGGCCGGCTTCACCACCGTCCGCAACCTCGGCCTGATGGTCAAGACCGGGGGCTACCTGCTCGACGTGGCGCTGCAACGCGCCATCGATCAGGGCTGGCACCTCGGGCCCCGGATCTACCCGGCCGGGCACGCGGTGACCCCGTATGGCGGGCACCTGGACCCCACGGTGTTCCAGCGGCTCGCGCCGGGCATCATGCCGCTGTCGGTGGCCGAGGGCATCGCCAACGGTGTGGCCGATGTGCAGGCCTGCGTGCGGTATCAGATCCGCCACGGCGCCAAGCTGATCAAGGTCTCGGCCTCCGGTGGGGTGATGTCGCACAGCACCGCCCCCGGCGCGCAGCAGTACTCCGATGCCGAGTTCGCCGCGATCGCCGACGAAGCCCACCGGGCCGGGGTCCGGGTGGCCGCGCACGCCGTGGGGGACACCGCGATCAGGGCCTGCATCCGGGCCGGGATCGACTGCATCGAGCACGGCTTCCTGGCCAGCGACGAGACCATTCAGATGATGCTCGACCACGGCACCTTCCTGGTCTCGACGACGTATCTGACCGAGGCGATGGCTGTGGACCGGATCGCCCCGGAGCTGCGGAGGAAGGCCGAGGAGGTGTTCCCCCGTGCGCGGTCCATGCTGCCCAAGGCGATCGCTGCGGGGGTCCGGATCGCCTGCGGCACCGATGCTCCGGCGATTCCGCACGGGCAGAACGCCAAGGAGTTGGGCGCGCTGGTGGCGCGCGGGATGACCCCCATGCAGGCGTTGCGCGCCGCGACGATCACCAGCGCCGAGCTCATCGAGGCCGACGACGACCTGGGCCGGCTCGCTCCGGGCTTTCTCGCCGATGTCATCGCGGTGCCGGGAGATCCCTCGCGCGACATCGAGACCACCCTCGACGTGCGGTTCGTGATGAAGGACGGCGTGGTCTACAAGCGCTAACGTCGAGGAATGGAGGCGCACATGAAGGCAGAGACCGGGATGGGTATCGAGCTCACCGAGAACATTCTGTGGCTGCTCAAGCAGGCCTTCTACTTCACGTTGACGACGATGAACGACGCGGTGAGTGAGCATGGCGTCAGCACCGCCCAGATCGGCGTGCTGCGTCAGCTGGCCAACGAGCCCGGCCTGTCCGGGGCCGAACTGGCCCGACGGTTGTTGATCAGCCCGCAGGGTGTGCAGCTGGCCCTTACCGCACTCGAGAAGCGCAACCTCGTTGAGCGCAAGCAGGATCCGCAACACGGCCGGATCCTGCAGGCCTATCTGACCGACGAGGGGCGCAAGGTCGCCGGCGCGGTCGTGCATGACGCAATCGCCGCGCACGACGAGGTGTTCGGGGTGCTGACGGCGGCGGAGCAGCAGACGCTGCGCGATCTGCTCGGGCGCGTCGTCGAACAGGGCACCGGCCACAAGTTGTATCCCGACCACGTGGACAACTGACGATTACGGTCCTGCGGCCAACAGCCTCCTCGCAACCTGCCAGCAATGGTGTGCGCGATCAAATTCCTTTTCGCACCAGTCGAGGTGAGCGCCGACCGGTTCGAGCAACGATGCCCAGAAGTCAGGGGCCGGCTCGGGTGACCGCCGGTTCAGTTGGTGTCCGCGGGCTCAGTTGGTGTCTGGTGGTGGGGGTTGGTAGGGGTCGTACCACCACCAGTCGGCGTGTTCGCCGGTGGGTCCGGGGTAGGGGGGTACCGCGGGTGGGGGTTGGGTTGGTGGGCGGGCTAGTGATGCGGAGCTGAGTTGTCGGCCGTAGCGGTCGGTGACGGTGATGTCAGGGGCGGGTCCGGTGATGGTGATGCCGCCGCGGTGGTGCAGGCGGTG
>NZ_JAIFZS010000035.1 GCF_019710635.1 Mycolicibacterium xanthum | reverse complement strand
GCGCCTGCACCACCTGACGATGCGGCAACGACGTCGAGGCCGCCATCCGCTCCAACTCCGCACGCTGAGCATCGCTGACCGGCAACGCGGCAGCTGTCATAACCGGCATAGTACAGACTACCATATTAATTTACAGACAGACCACTAGTCGGTCGATCTCAGCGTCAAGATTCATGTCGTATCCTTCTGGCCTTAATCGCTAGGATGAGTGGATCGCGTTCTTATAGACCTTTCCGGCCTTCATGATGACGACGAAGTTCGTGTCCGGGTCCGTGACGAGGTCGAGATCCTCCAGGGGGTTCCCATCGACCAGGAGTAGGTCGGCGTGTGCGCCTTCCTTGACGACACCGAGGTCGCCCGGGTAGGGGTCGCGCGGTCCGCACAGCTTGAGTAGCTGGGCGTTCGCGGAGGTGGCCATGCTCAGCGCCTCGTGGGGCGTGTACCACTTCTGCAGCTTGGCCAGGTACTTGCCCATCTTCGCCGCCTGCTTGGGATCGAAGAGCATGTCGCAGCCGAATGCCGTCTTGACCTTGTACTTCTTTGCGGCCGCGACGGCGTTGTCCAGGCCGGACACGCATTGCGCGTATTTGGCTGTGCTGATGGGGTTCTCGAATGTCAGCGCGTCCTCGTCGGTCGCCATGGGCTGCATGCTCCACCACACGCCCTTTTCCGCCAACAGCTGCGCCGTCCGGTCCTCCATGAAGAACCCGTGCTCGATGGACGTGGCACCGGCTTCGACCCACTGCCGGATCGCCGCATCGGTGTTCACGTGAATCGCGACGTAGGTGTTCCAGCTCTTGGCCACGTCGACGATCGCCTTCATCTCCTCGAAGGTGTATTCCGTGACATCGAGCGGATCGTACAGCGAGGTCACCCCTCCTCCCGCCATCGCCTTGATCTGGGTGGCGCCCATGCGCAACACCTCCCGGGTGCGCTTGATCACCTCCGGCACCCCGTCGGCGATCAGCGTGTGACCGACCCTCTGGAAGTAGTCCAGGGGTGAGCCGTCGTTCGTGGGAACGTCGAGCGGGCCGCGGAAGTCACCATGCCCGGACGTCTGGCTGATGTATCCGCCGCAGGGGTACACACGCGGCCCGTCGATCAACCCTTCGTCGGTGGCCCGCACGATCGGAAAGCAGTTGCCACCCACATCCCTGACGGTGGTGAACCCTCGGAGCAGGGTTTCCCGCGCCATCTTTGAGGCCGCGATGCACAGCAGTCCGAAATCGGAGCTCAGCACCTTGCTCACGGGCCAGAAATTGAACATCGAGTGATAGTGCGCGTCGATGAGCCCAGGCATCAGGGTGCGACCGTCGGCGTCGAGGGTAACGACTCCGCTGTCGGCTGTGATGCCACTTGCAATGACGGCGATCTTGCCGTCTCGGACGAGCACGTCCTTGCCCTCGATGAGCCGCTGCGAGGTTCCGTCGAACACCCGCGCTCCGCGGATGAGGAAACCTGCCGGCATCGTGGCTGCGGTCGTCATAGCATCACTCTCCCTGCGGCGCAGCGGCACGCTTGAAGTCAGGCTACTGCCCTCCGCAGGTGGGCATTCGATCTTTGTGGTGCACGGGTGGCGGGTGCTTGAAGGCCGCACGGTGTGCTGGTTCGAGACGTGGCCCCCACGACAAGGATGCGCAGTCGCCCTTCCGCTCCCGTGAGTCAGCTCCGCCCGTCGGTTTCGGCAGCACCGCCCGATGGAGAGTTGCTCGCCGCAGTCAGCGCATAAGCATGGACGGCCTTTGTCAGCTCGAGTATCTGATTGGAGAGATCGAGCAGCTGGCGGTTCTGCTGATCCTCTTCTTGCACCGTCTTCCACTGTTGATCGGCAATGACTTGGCGCTTGGCGTCGGCTCGGTTCTGGCTGATCATCACGAAGGTCGACAGGAAGATGGCCTCGAGCGACACGATCATCGTCAACAACCCGAATGGATAGTTCTCGACGCGGAAAATGATCCAGACCGCGAACCAGATGATGTGCAAATAGACGAACATCATCGATCCGGCGAAGCGAGTGATGTTGTCTGCGATCCGGTTTTGGATGCTGCTGGCCCGGTACTCGGCGTGCTTGACAAGTGCTGGACTGATCGGCGCTGGCAGCTTGGGCAGGAGTCCAGACCGGCGCAACAGTTTTGATGGTGTCGTTGACATCCCCCACGATAACGTGACCGTGAGCCAGGGCGAGCAATCGTGGTTGGTGTCAAACACGTAGTCAGAGACCCTAAGGCATCCATACCCGCACGCACCTGCATCGCGCTGATAGTGGTGGCGTCCTCCGCAATGCGCCCTGCTGAACGGCACTCGGGAACGATATTGCGGAATACTGTGTCGCTGGCCGGCGGAACTCCCATGCTTGTGGTCAGCGATCCCCAGCCTGATCACCTGATACCGGAGCCTGATTCGCGCCATGGTCCTGATAGCTGTCTTCGTGTTGCTCGTCTTCGGTTACAGCCTGGTGTCACAGCGGCTGCAACGGACGGTCATCACCGCGCCGATGCTGTTCACGTTCGCCGGGGCCGCAACGATCCTGCTGCCGGAGGCCGCACGCGAACTGGTCGTCGATCGTGAGCTGCTGCTCCTCTTCGCTGAGCTGGGCCTGGTGATGTTGCTGTTCACCGACGCCAGCCGGATCAGCCCATCGGTGCTGACGGCCGGGCGCAGCTTGCCCCTACGCCTGCTCGGTGTGGGTACCCCGCTGACCATCGTGTTGGGCGCCGCGTGCGCAATCGTTGTGTTGAGCGGACTTTCATGGTGGGAAGCGGCAATTCTGGGGGCCATCCTCGCCCCCACGGATGCCGGCCTCGGCCAGGTCATCGTGGACAGCGAACGAGTACCTCTACGAATTCGCCAGGGCCTCAATGTTGAGGCCGGCCTCAACGACGGGCTGTCTGTTCCGTTCCTGATGTTGTTCATCGTGCTGGCGGTCGCCAAAGACAACACGGTGTCCGCGGGTGGCGTGTTCGTCCGGTTGCTGGGCGAGCAACTCGGCTACGGCACCCTGATCGGAATCGGGATCGGCGGCCTGGGCGGGTGGTTGCTCGGCGTTGCGCACCGCAGGCAGTGGATGGCGCCGTCGCTGGGGCAACTCGGTGTGGTGGCGCTGCCGGTGCTGTGTGTCATCGTGGCGGAGGCCACCGCGGCGAGCATGTTCATCGCGGCGTTCGTCGCCGGATTCGCCGCCCAATTCGCCTACAAGGACGCGGGTCGGCGCAGCGTCGAGTTCGCCGAGGACTGGGGGCAACTGTTCAACTATTTCGTGTTCTTCTTCTTCTTCGGCACCTCCGTCGCCGACATCTGGGGTAGTTTCACCCCGGATGTCCTGCTCTATGCCGTGCTCAGCCTGACCGTGGTGCGCATGGTGCCGGTTGCGCTGGCGTTGCTGGGGACTCGGTTGAGCCGGGCGACCGTGCTGTTCATGGGCTGGTTCGGCCCCAGAGGCCTGGCGTCCATCGTGCTCGGGCTGGTCTACCTCGAACGCGAGGCAAACTTACCGGGCACTCCAACGATCCGACTGGCGGTGATCGCGACGGTGCTGTTGAGCATCTTTGCCCATGGCATGAGCGCACAGCCCGGCATCAACCTGTATGCCAGGCGGATCGCGGGCCTCGACGAGACGTCCCCCGAGCACCTAGTGCCGGGAGATGGTTCACCCGAACCGCCACATGGTCCGCGCGTCGGCACCTGAGTGCACACGTGATGGGCGGCGGACCCGCGGCCAGCGAACTGATGCGCCCAAAGCGGCGCTGACCAGGCGCCGGGCAAGTGAGTGGAAAGAGTTCGAACGATTCTGCTGATCCCTACATTTCAGCATTTGAGAAGAGAGCTCAAAAGCGCTACCGATTGGGCCGCTGTAGCTTCCGTCGTTGCGTCCCTCGGGCGCAGGCTTTTCGGGTCCCGCCACCTGTTCAGCATCATGCTCTACCTCGATGGTTTCGGGGCCGCGATGTTCGGGGTACCGGGCGCGGCGAAGGTATCGCCATGTCGGCTTCGGGTTGCCCGCTGCGTGGGTAATCCTCGGGATCATCACGGCAATTGGCGGCGGGCTATTGCGGGATGTGCTTGCCGGGTCGGACCACGTTGCTGTTGCGGCCCGAACTGTATGCGGTGCCGGTGATGCTGGGGTGCAATAGCTTTGCGTTGATGTTGGCGTACTGGCCAGACGTAATCGGGTCAATCGTTTGTATCCTCGGGACCTTCGCATTGCGCGCGGCAGCCATCCAGTGGAATCTCCGTGTGGCCTGGTTCGGGCGCACAAGGCCAGGACGCGCCGACCAGGGTCCCTACACCGTGGCGGGTGGGCAGCCGCAGGCCTCGACGGCCGCGGGAACGGACTGATTCGTTCGACGCGATAGGCGGCAGTTGCGGTTTTTCCCAGTCGATCTGGTCTCGGAGCGCGGGTGCAGTATCGAGGCTCAGACCAACCACTTCACCGATGCGGCTCGACGATTCCTCAACCTGCCAAGTCATCTATTGGCGTTCGATCGGGGGCTTTCTGCGATTTCGCTGATGCGCGAGTCGGCTACGACGTTCCAGAAGTCGGATCGGCTGAATCAAGATGAGCGCCGACACGACGAGGTAGAAGCCCACCGCGAACTGAGGCACAAACCAGCCCGCGACTGTAGAGAGCACCAGCAACGTCGTGAAAGCCCACCGTACTTTCGCGAACCCCCGCAATTCCGGCCCCGCTTGATGAACGAGATCGGGGTTTCGCGCCACATAGGTGGACAGCACCCCCAGCATCGCCTCCGCCAGGGTCAGGTTCGCCCCGAACAGCACCACCGCGAGCCGCTGGCCTGAGCCGGTGAGGTGGGCGGCCAGCACACCCGTGGTGAACGGGAGGAAAGTCACGAACAGCAGCAGTAGCAGATTAAGCTGCGCGAAGGCGCTGTCGGCCGTCGCGAGAAGGCGGGTGAGGTTGGTGTGTACGAACCACGAACCACCGATGAAGGCGAAGCTGACCAGGTAGCCCAGCAGCGACGGCCATTCGTCGGTCAATTCCTCCAGCAATCGATCCGAGGACTCGGGCACGTGGAGCCCGATGACGAGCAAGGTGAGGGCGATCGCGTACACCCCGTCGGAGAAGGCCTCGAGCCGGCTTTTGGGCATGAGCCGGGTGTGCTGATTCACCGGGTTACGATCGCATGTCGGCGCAGCGTGCGCCACGGCGGCGGCGGTCAGTACGGCGTGGGAATACGACTTGCGACGTGGCGCTTGTTGGCATCCTCCTCGCGCGAGCGGTATCCATACGGGCCGGATACGAGGCCGAGGGCTATCTGCGTTGTGGTCTTCATCGGCATGACCATGAGATCGCCCGGTTCAATCCGACCACGAAGTTGGGACGAAGTCCCATTCCTCGGCCGCCTGCAAGGGGTCACGCGTCTTTCGTGACCACACTCACCGTGTATGCCGACTACATCACCGAATCCGACGGCGGCAAGGCCGCGCCGCTGCGCCGCCCCACCGCTGGCGGGTTGTCGGCCAATGTGGATCCGATGCGCCGACCGGGCTAGGTCTGACTCACTTCTTCAGTGGCTGTCAGCGATGTCTGTCGGCGCCAGCACGGTCGCCGCGAAACGCCGAAGTAGCTCTATCGCCTTCTTCGACGGTCACCCGCTCGACTTCATTCCGGCGTGTGACTTATCAATCATCCGCGCTCTTATACGCCATTGATTGGCCTGTTGGACGACCATCCTGGCGACCCCGATCAGTTCTTTGGGCAGGGCCTGATCACGCAGCTGGAGTCACAACGAAATCTTGTTCGCCATAGTCGTTTTCGCGGGGCTCTGTTGATCGAGATGCCTGATCGGCTGCGACCTTCGGCGGTCATAGGAGTGAATCCATTACGGCGGTGCAGCGGATAGGCGTTAGTTGTGGGGGTTCAAGTCGGAGTAGACGAAAATCGGCAAACGTTAAAAAACCGCCCCGACCGAGGTCAAAGCGGAGTTTTGGGCACACAAAGCTAACCAAATTGTGTCCGAGGGGGGACTTGAACCCCCACGCCCGTTAATAGGGCACTAGCACCTCAAGCTAGCGCGTCTGCCATTCCGCCACTCGGACCTGCTGTGGGCAGCTAAGGCTATCGGATCACCACCCCGTGACCCAAACCAAGGCCTAGGGGCGCCCGGCAAGGATGGTAGGAAAGGGAACTGTGAGTGGTCTTTCTGGAGATCGACAGACGCCCAGTGACGAGGTCGTCGACCTTGTCAGCGCACTCATCCGGTTCGACACCTCCAACACCGGCGACCCCGCGACCACCAAAGGGGAGGCCGAGTGCGCCCGATGGGTGGTCGAGCAGCTCACCGAGGTCGGCTACGAATGCGAGTACGTCGAGGCCGGGGCGCCGGGCCGGGCCAATGTGTTCGCGCGGCTGGCCGGGGCCGACCCGCAACGCGGTGCGCTGATGCTGCACGGCCACCTCGATGTGGTGCCTGCCGAGGCCGCCGACTGGAGTGTGCACCCGTTCTCCGGGGCCATCGAGGACGGTTACGTGTGGGGCCGCGGCGCCGTCGACATGAAAGACATGGTCGGGATGATCATCGCGGTCGCCCGGCACTTCAAGCGCTCGGGCATCGTTCCGCCGCGTGACCTGGTGTTCGCGTTCGTCTCCGACGAGGAGGCCGGCGGCAGCTACGGGTGCAAATGGCTCGTGGAGAACCGCTCGGACCTGTTCGAGGGCGTCACCGAGGCGATCGGCGAGGTGGGCGGGTTCTCGCTGACCGTGCCGCGCCGCGACGGCGGTGAACGCCGCCTGTACCTGATCGAGACCGCCGAGAAGGCGATGCTGTGGATGCGGCTGACGGCCAGGGGCCGGGCCGGTCACGGGTCGATGGTGCACAGCGACAATGCCGTCACCCTGATCGCCGAGGCCGTGGCCAAGCTGGGCCGACACCGGTTCCCGGTGGTGCTGACCGACTCGGTCGAGCAGTTCCTGACCGCGGTGAGCGAGGAGACCGGGTACACCTTCGACCCGTCCTCGCCGGACCTCGAAGGCGCGGTCGCCAAACTCGGGGGCATCGCCCGCATCGTGGGCGCCACCCTGCGCGACACCGCCAACCCGACCATGCTGACCGCCGGATACAAGGCCAATGTGATCCCCGCGACCGCCGAAGCGGTGGTGGACTGCCGGGTGCTGCCCGGCCGGCTCGCCGAGTTCGAACGCGAGGTCGACGAGATCATCGGGCCGGATGTGGCGCGGGAGTGGATCACCGACCTGCCGTCCTACGAGACCCCGTTCGACGGCGAACTGCTCGACGCGATAAACGATGCGATCCTGGCCACCGACCCCGACGCCCGCACCGTGCCCTACATGCTCTCCGCCGGAACGGACGCAAAACATTTCGCCCGATTGGGGATTCGCTGTTTCGGGTTCGCGCCGCTGCGGTTGCCACCGGACCTGGACTTCGCCGCACTGTTCCACGGCGTCGACGAGCGGGTGCCCGTCGACGCGTTGACGTTCGGCGCGCAGGTCCTCGAACACTTCCTGCTGCACTGCTAGAAACCGACCGACACCACCGAAAGGACAGACCGCCCGTGGCTTTTCCGTACAACCCCTACGACTTCCTGCCCGTGCTGCCCACCTTCACGTTGACCTCGCAGTCCTTCACCGACGGCGGGCCACTGGCCAATGCCCAGGTCAGCGGGATCATGGGCGCGGGCGGCTCCGACGAGTCGCCGCAGCTGAGCTGGTCGGGCTTCCCCGAGCAGACCCGCAGCTTCGCGGTCACGGTCTACGACCCCGACGCGCCCACCGTGTCGGGGTTCTGGCACTGGGCCGTGTTCAACTTGCCCGCCACCGTCACCGACCTGCCTGCCGGGGTCGGCGACGGCAGCGGATTTCCCGGTGACGCAATCACCCTGGCCAACGATGCCGGCCTGCGGCGCTACATCGGCGCCGCGCCGCCCGCCGGCCACGGACCGCACCGCTACTTCGTGGCCGTGCACGCCGTCGGCGTCGAGAAGCTCGATGTACCGGCCGAGGGCACCCCGGCCTATCTCGGCTTCAACCTGTTCGGCCACGCCATCGCCCGGGCGCTGATCCACGGCACCTACGAGCAGAAGTAGGACAGAAGTAGGGCGGAACTAGCGCGCGGCTGACCCGACCGCCGCGGCGAGGTCTGCGAAGCCGCCGTCGTGCAGGCGGCGGGCGACGCCGTCGTTGATGGACTTGGCCCACAGCCCGCCGCCGTAGACGAATCCGGTGTAGCCCTGCAGCAGCGAGGCGCCGGCCAGGATGCGCTCCCAGGCGTCGTCGGCGGTCTCGATGCCACCGACGCTGATCAGCACCAACCGGTCACCCACCCGCTGGTGCAGCCGGCGCAACACCTCCAGCGAGCGCCGGGCCACCGGCGGGCCGGAGATACCGCCGGGCCCCAGCTCGTCGACCCCCGGCGTGGCCAGCCCGGCGCGGGACACCGTGGTGTTGGTGGCGACGATGCCGGCCAGGCCCAACTCGACGGCCAGGTCGGCGATGCCGTCGACGTCCTCGTCGGCGAGATCGGGGGCGATCTTGACCAGCACCGGCGTCGAGGTCTCGGCCAGCACCGCGGTCAGGATCGGCCGCAGCGACTCGACGGACTGCAGGTCGCGCAGGCCGGGGGTGTTCGGCGAGCTGACGTTGACGACCAGGTAGGCGGCCAGTGGACCGAGCAGTCGGGCGCTCTCGGCGTAATCCCGCGGCGCCTGCTCGGCCGGGGTGACCTTGGTCTTGCCGATGTTCACGCCGATCGGCACGTCGGGCACCCGGCGGGTCAGCTGGGTCGCCAGCGCGCCCGCGCCGTGGTTGTTGAAGCCCATCCGGTTGAGCAGGGCGCGGTCCGCGGGCAGCCGGAACAGCCGCGGCGGGGGATTGCCCGGTTGCGCCTGCGCGGTCACGGTGCCGACCTCGGCGTAGCCGAAGCCCAGCGCGCCCCAGGTCTGCACGCCCAGGCCGTCCTTGTCGAAGCCGGCGGCCAGCCCCATCGGGCCCGGAAACCGCACCCCGAACACGGTGCTGGCCAGCACCGGGTCGGACGGGGTCAGCCGGCGCACCAGCGCCCGGCGCAGCGGCGCCGGGGCGGTGGCGGCCCGCAGCCCGGCGAACACCCAGGTGTGGATCCGTTCCGGCTCGACCAGGAACAGGCCCCGCCGCAGCAAGTCGTAGATCACCGTCGCCCCACCTACTGCGCCGGCTGGTCGGGGATGCGCGGCGCCTCGGCGCGCTTCTTGCGGCGCAGCAGCACCCGCCGGCTGCCGTCGGTGTAGAGCCGCACCCGGGTCAGCTCCCAGCCGCGGTACTCGGCCTCGATGGACAGCCGGATGGAGGCGCTGACCCTGGTCACGTCGGGTGGCAGCCGCAGCGGGATCCACTCGTACTCGCCCGCGTCCTCGGCCACCACCTTGTCCCAGGCCGCGGGCATCCGGCCCCGCGACGGCATGCTCATCGGGCTGGGCCCGTCGCGGCCGGGATCACCTGGACACCGGCACCCGCGCCGGACACCACGTAGAGGGTGTCGGACGCATCGTCGAAGGCCAGCGAGTTGGGTTGCTGCACGGTTCGATATCGCACCTTCTCGACGGGGATCCCGGTCGCCAGATCGTAACCAACGACGGTGTTCGTCGCCGTCTGTGCCACCCACGCCAGCCCCGGCCCGTTCGCTCCGCCCGAGGTGGTCAGCCCGTAGGGCGCATCCGGTACCGGATAGCGCTGACGCAGCATCAGCGGGTTCACCCCGTACACCAGCAGCTCACCGCCGCGGGTGTCGGCGACCAGCACCCGGCCCGCCGGGTCGGCGGCCATCGTCGTCGCGCCCTGGCCGGCCCGCAACGCGTGCTCGGAGGAGGTGCCTTCGGTGTTGAGGCTGGTGACCGAGGTCTGGCCGCGGTCCAGCACCACGGCGGTATTGCCTTGGGTGACAAGGGCGTCCACCCGCGCGAAGATGTCCAGCCGGGCCCCGACCGTGGTGTCGGAGTCCAGTGTGTACACCGCGCCGTCGGCGCTGCCGAGCACGAGCCGGCCGTCGTCGCGGCGCGCCAGCGCGGTGAAATCCACCGCTTCCTGACCCTCGACGCCGACCCGGACCGCCTCGGCCGTCGCGATGTCGAACCGGATGTAACCACCGCGGGTCGACAGCACGGCCTGTCCGTCGCCGTCGCCGGACAGCGCCGTGGCGACGCCGCCGAGCTCGGTCGTCGTGGCGGGACCCGTGGCGGGCAGCACCGTGACCGCCGACCCGGCACCGGGGCCGGGTGCCAGCACCACCAGTGAGTGGGTAGCCATGTCGAACAGCGCCGCCTGTGCGTCGGCGGCCAGCGGAAGCACCCGGCCCGGCGGCTCGGCGACCGCAGCAGGCGAGTCGGCCGGGCCTGCCGGGACGATGGTCGGTGGTGGCGCGTCCATCGGGTTCGACGAGCAGCTCACCAGAGCACTTGCCAACGCGGCAGCGCAGAGCCGAATCGGCAGTTTGGAGACGTTGGATGGCCGTGGCAAGGAATAGCTCTCGGTTGTCGGACGAAACTCGATCGAGTTGACAGTGTATTGAATTCGAAATGCCGGAATCGGCCCTGTCCAGCAGGCCAACCAACATAAGTCAAGGTATGGTACCGACCATGACCCTTCTTGCAGATAGCGATAGGGATGGTCAGGGATTTGCTGTCGAGGACATCACCACCGGTGTCCACGCCAGTGGGTTCGGGCAGGTCGGCGACGGACGAAGCTTCTCGTTCCACATCGAACGCCAGGAGCTCGTCGTCGAGGTGTACCGGCCGCGGCTGCGCGGGCCCGTCCCGCAGGCCGAGGACGTGGTCGCCACGGCCACCCGCAAACTGACCGACATCGACCTGTGCGACGAGCGCAGCATGACCGCGGCGGTGCGCGACGCGGTCGCCGATGTGAAGCCGGTACCGCGAAACGGACGCTGAGCCGACCTCACGGTACGGTCGTCGACGTGATCGACGTGCCCGCGATGTCGTGGCTGCAGGTTGTCGTCCTGTCGTTGCTGCAGGGTCTGACCGAGTTCCTGCCGGTGTCCTCGTCGGGGCACCTGGCGATCGCCTCCCGGGTGTTCTTCGCCGACGACGCCGGCGCCTCGTTCACGGCGGTTTGCCAGCTGGGTACCGAAGCTGCCGTGCTGGTCTACTTCGCGCGCGACATCCTGCGGATCGTCAAGGCCTGGTTCAACGGCCTGTTCGTCGCCGCCCACCGCGGCACCGACTACTGGCTGGGCTGGTGGGTGATCATCGGCAGCATTCCGATCGGGGTGGTCGGCCTGTTGTTCAAGGACGAGATCCGCACCGGTGCCCGCAACCTGTGGTTGGTGGCCAGCGCGCTGATCGTGTTCTCCTTCGTCATCGCCGCCGCCGAGTACTACGGCAGGCAGACCCGCCACGTCGAGCAACTGACCTGGAAGGACAGCGTCACCGTCGGCCTCGCCCAGTGCCTGGCCCTGGTTCCCGGCGTGTCGCGGTCGGGAGCGACGATCAGCGCGGGTCTGTTCCTGGGAATGGACCGTGAGCTGGCCGCCCGGTTCGGCTTCCTGCTGGCCATTCCGGCGGTGTTCGCCTCGGGGTTGTTCTCGCTGCCGGACGCGTTCGCGCCCGTTGGTGAGGGCATGAGCGCCAGCGGTGCGCAGCTGCTGGTCTCGACGGTGATCGCCTTCGTGGTCGGGTACGCCGCGGTGGCGTGGTTCCTGCGGTTCCTGGTGAGCCACAGCATGTACTGGTTCGTCGGCTACCGCATCGCGCTCGGTGTCGTGGTGCTGGCGCTGCTCGGCACGGGTGTGGTGGCCGCGACATGACCGTGCTGTTGCTGCGCCACGGGCGGTCCACCTCCAACACCGCTCACACGCTGGCCGGCCGGTCGCCGGGCGTCGACCTCGACGACCGCGGCCGCGAGCAGGCGCAGGCCCTGGTGGAGCGCATCGGCGGGCTGCCGATCCGCGCGATCGTGCGCTCGCCGATGCTGCGCTGCGGGCGCACCGTCGAACCGCTGGCCGCGGCGCTGGGCCTCGAGCCGGTGCTGGAGGAGCGGCTCTCCGAGGTCGACTACGGCAGCTGGACCGGTCGCAAGCTCGGCGAGCTGGTCAAGGAGCCGCTGTGGGCGGTGGTCCAGCAGCAGCCCAGCGCCGCGGTCTTCCCGGACGGCGAGGGCCTGGCCGGCGTGCAGGCCCGCGCGGTGTCCGCGGTGCGCGAGCACGATCGCCGGCTGGCCGACGAGCACGGCGGCGACGTGCTCTGGGTCGCGTGCAGCCACGGCGACGTCATCAAGGCGGTGCTGGCCGACGCGCTGGGCAGCCATCTGGACAGCTTCCAGCGCATCAACGCCGACCCGGCATCGATCAGCGTGGTGCGCTACACGCCGTTCCGGCCGTTCGTGATCCACGTCAACCACACCGGTGCGGCGCTGAACGCGGCCCTGGTCGCGCCGCCGGCCAAGGATGCGGCTCAGGACGGCGCGGTGCCCGCCGACGACGCGGTGGTGGGCGGCTCGACCGAGTGAGCGCCACCCTCACACAATTACGGCTGAGGTTGGATTGCCGGTATTTTGGACAGTGCCATGTCCCGTGAGATCCACGTCTTCCGCACACCCGACCGCTTCGTGGCCGGGACGGTCGGCCAGCCGGGAAACCGGACCTTCTACCTGCAGGCCGTGCACGACAAGCGGGTGATCTCGGTGGTGCTGGAGAAGCAGCAAGTCGCCGTGCTGGCCGAGCGCATCGACGCGCTGCTGGTGGAGATCAACCGCCGGTTCGGCACCCCGATCCCACCCGAGGCCGGCGAGATCGAGGACCTCAGCCCGCTGGTCATGCCCGTGGACGCGGAGTTCCGCGTCGGGACGATGGGTCTGGGCTGGGACTCCGAGGCACAGACCGTCGTGGTGGAGTTGCTCGCGGTGTCGGAGACCGAGTTCGACGCCTCGGTGGTGCTCGACGACTCCGAGGAGGGGCCCGACGCGGTGCGGGTGTTCTTGACGCCGGAGTCGGCGCGCCAGTTCGCCGCGCGGTCCAACCGGGTGATCTCGGCGGGCCGCCCGCCGTGCCCGCTGTGCGACGAGCCGCTGGATCCGGAAGGGCACATCTGCGTTCGTACCAACGGGTACCGGCGCGGCGAACTGGCCGAAGCCGACGATGACGACGGCACCTGAATCCGCCGGAGACGACGGCGCCGTTCGGCACGAGGTGCTGCGCTGCGGCGAGCTGACCGTGATCGGGCGGATCCGATCGGCCAGCAATGCGACCTTCCTGTGCGAGGCGGTGCTGGGCCAACTCACCCAGCACTGCGTGTACAAGCCGGTCTCCGGTGAGGCCCCGCTGTGGGACTTCCCGGACGGCACGCTGGCCGGCCGGGAGCTCGCCGCCTATCTGGTGTCGGCGGCGCTCGGCTGGAATGTCGTTCCCTACACCATCATTCGCGACGGGCCCGCCGGGCCCGGGATGCTGCAACGCTGGGTGGAACAGCCCAGCGACGAACCGGTCGGTGCGGCCGAGCACACGGCGGGGCCGGACACCGGCCCGGATCTGATCGACCTGCTGCCGGCCGGCCGGATCCCGGCGGGGTACCTGCCGGTGTTGCAGGCCTACGACTACGCGGGTGACGAGGTGACCCTGGTGCACGCCGACGACGACCGGCTGCGCCGGGTGGCGGTGTTCGACGTGCTGATCAACAACGCCGACCGCAAGGGCGGCCACGTGTTGTCCGGGGTGGACGGGCGGGTGTACGGCGTCGACCACGGGGTGAGCCTGCACGTCGAGGACAAGCTGCGCACCGTGCTGTGGGGCTGGTCGGGCACCGCGGTCGACGACGCGACGCTGGCCGACGTCGCGGCGCTGGGTGACGCGCTGGCCACCGGCCTGGCCGACGAGCTGTGCCGCCACATCACCCCGCGCGAGGTGGCCGCTCTACGGTCCAGAGTCGTTGCCCTGCTGCGAAATCCGGTGATGCCGGCACCCGACCGGCGACGGCCGATACCCTGGCCCGCGTTCTGACGTGGTCTACCGTGGTCTACTTGGTCGGTGACGACGCTGACCGACGCTGCGCTGGCCGCAGAGGTGGCCGCCCAGGCCGGTGAGCTGCTGTTGGCGATGCGCGAGCAGATCGGCTTCTACGATCCTTACGATCTGGGGGACGCCGGGGACAAGCGGGCCAACACGCTGATCCTGGACCGGCTGCACCGCGACCGCCCCCACGACGCGGTGCTCTCCGAGGAAGCGGTCGACGACGTCTCGCGGGTCGATGCCGACCGGGTGTGGATCGTCGACCCGGTCGACGGGACCTACGAGTACTCGATGCCGGGCCGTGCCGACTGGGCGGTGCACATCGCGCTGTGGCAGCGGACCGCAGATCCAGGCGGCGCTATCACGGACGCCGCCGTGGCGCTGCCGGCCCGCGGGGAGGTGTTCCGCTCCGACACCGTGACCCCGCCGCCACCGCGCTCCGACGGCCCGATCCGCATCACGGCCAGCTCCAACCGTCCGCCCGCGGTGCTGTGGCACCTGCGCGACATGCTCGACATCCAGCTGATCCGGATCGGCTCCGCGGGGGCCAAGGCGATGGCCGTGGTGCGCGGCGACGTCGACGCCTACGTACACGCGGGTGGCCAGTGGGAGTGGGACTCGGCGGCCCCGGCGGGGGTGCTGTGGGCCGCGGGCATGCACGCCACCCGGCTGGACGGCTCGCCGCTGGTGTACAACCGCCGCGACCCCTACCTGCCGGACCTGCTGATGTGCCGCACCGAGGTCGCCGAGGTGCTGCAGGAGGCCATCTGGTCGGCGTATCGCCGATGACCGGGAATGAAACGGCCGTCGTCGTCGTCCCACACGGTGATGTTTAGAGTCGACGACATGCGATCGTGGTCTGCCCCGAGTGTGCCGGTGCTGTCCGGGCGTGGGCCCGGGCTGCGGCTGTACGACAGCGCCGACCGGCAGGTCCGGCCGGTCACCCCGGGTTCCACCGCAACCATGTACGTGTGCGGGATCACGCCGTACGACGCCACCCACCTCGGGCACGCGGCCACCTACCTGACCTTCGACCTGGTGAACCGGCTGTGGCTGGACGCCGGCCACGACGTGCACTACGTGCAGAACATCACCGACGTCGACGACCCGCTGTTCGAGCGTGCGCAGCGCGACGGGGTGGACTGGCGCGAGCTGGCCGACCGGGAGACCGAGCTGTTCCGCGCCGACATGGCGGCCATGCGGGTGTTGCCGCCACGCGACTACGTCGCGGCCACCGAGGCGATCGCCGAGGTGATCGAGGTCGTCGAGAAGATGCTGGCCTCCGGCGCGGCCTATGTGGTCGACGACGCCCAGTACCCCGACGTCTACTTCCGCGCGGGGGCGACGCTGCAGTTCGGCTACGAGTCGGGATACGACCGCGACACCATGCTCGAGCTGTTCGCCGAGCGCGGCGGAGATCCGCAGCGCGGCGGCAAGGGCGATCCCCTCGACGCGCTGCTGTGGCGGGCCGAGCGCCCCGGGGAACCCAGCTGGGCCTCGCCGTTCGGGCCGGGCCGGCCGGGCTGGCACGTCGAGTGCGCGGCGATCGCGCTCAGCCGCATCGGCACCGGGCTGGACATCCAGGGCGGCGGCAGCGATCTGATCTTCCCGCACCACGAGTTCTCGGCCGCCCACGCCGAATCGGTCAGCGGGGAGCGCCGCTTCGCACGCCACTACGTGCACGCCGGCATGATCGGCTGGGACGGCCACAAGATGTCGAAGAGCCGCGGGAACCTCGTGCTGGTGTCCCAGCTGCGCGGCGACGGCGTCGATCCGGCGGCCATCAGGCTCGGGCTGTTCTCCGGGCACTACCGCGCCGACCGGTTCTGGAGCCGTGCCGTGCTCGACCAGGCCCTCGAACGGTTGCAGCGGTGGCGCACCGCGACGGCGCTGCCCGCGGCGCCCGACGCCACCGACGTGGTGGCCCGGGTCCGGCGCTATCTCGCCGACGATCTCGACACCCCGAAAGCCCTTGCCGCACTGGATGGCTGGGCCACCGATGCGCTGTCCTACGGGGGCCATGACCCGACCGCGGGACAGGCCGTGGCGACCGCGGTCGACGCGTTGCTCGGTATTCAGCTGTCGCCCAGCCCGGTGGAGTAGGTTGCGGCCATGGGTTCCGTGGCCGGAAAGACCGTCTTGATCACCGGCGCAGCACGCGGTGTCGGCGCCGAGGTGGCGGGCCGCCTGCACGCCAAGGGTGCCAACCTCGTGCTGACCGACCTCGACGCGGATCCGTTGGACGAACTCGGTGCCGGCCTGCGCGGCGACCGGGTGCACACAATCGTCGCCGACGTGCGTGACCTGACCGCCATGCAGGCCGCTGCGTCCTCGGCGGTGCAACGCTTCGGCGGCATCGACGTCGTGCTGGCCAACGCCGGGATCCTGACCTACGGATCGGTTCTGGAGGTCCAACCGGCGGCGTTTCGAACGCTGATGGACGTCAACGTGACCGGCGTGTTCAACACCGTCCGTGCCACGTTGCCGTCGGTGCTCGATCGCCGCGGCTACGTGCTGATCGTCTCATCGCTGGCGGCCTACGCCGCGGCACCCGGGCTGGCCCCATACAACGCCTCGAAGGCGGCGGTGGAGCACTTCGCCAACGCGCTGCGCCTCGAGGTCGCCCACCGCGGCGTCGACGTCGGCTCGGCCCACATGTCCTGGATCGATACCCCGCTGGTCCGCGACATCCAGGCCGACCTGTCGACCTTCGGCGAGTTCTTGTCCAGGCTGCCCTTGCCGCTGAACCGGATCACCTCGGTGCAGGACTGCGGTGCGGCGTTCGTCGCGGGGATCGAGCGTCGCAGCCGCCGGGTCAACTGCCCGAGATGGGTGGGCGTGCCGCGCTGGCTCAAGCCGCTGCTGTCCATGCCGATCGGCGAGCGTCCGGTGGCCGGGCTCGTGCCCGACCTGCTTCACCGGATGGACGCCGAGGTCGTAGCGCTGGGTCGGTCGATGGGCGAGCGGACCGAGAGCGTCGAGGGGAGATGAGCCGCATCCCTCAGCGCGCCGACCTGGTGCTGTCCGGCGGCGGCGTCAAGGGCATTGCGCTGGCCGGTGCGGTAGCCGCACTGACCACGGCGGACTATGTGCCGCAACGTATTTCGGGAACATCCGCGGGCGCGTTGGTCGGCGCGGTGCTGGCGGCCGCCACCCAGCGCGGCGAACTGTCCGCCGCGGCACTGCAGGAGCTCGCGATGGACATCGACTACCGCGAGTTCCTCGATCCCGGCCTCGTCGAACGGGTTCCGGTGGTCGGGCACGCGTTCGGCGTGCTCACCGGCGGCGGCATCTACCGCGGCGACGCGCTGCGGCAGTGGGTCGCGGCCCGGCTCGCCGACTACGGTGTGACGACCTTCGGCGACCTGGCCATCGACGACGACGAGGTCCCGCCGGAGCAGCGCTACCGGCTGGTCGTCACCGTGGCCGACGTCACCCTGGGACAGCTGGTCCGGCTGCCGTGGGACTATCGGCGGCTCTACGGCCTCGATCCCGACGAGCAGTCGGTCGCCGACGCGGTGCGCGCGTCGGCGGCCATCCCGTTCTTCTACAGGCCCGCGTCGCTGGAGAGCGCCGCCGGCAGGACCTCGGATCTGGTCGACGGCGGGCTGCTGTCGAACTTCCCGATCGACTCCCTGGACCGCACCGACGGCGCCCCACCGCGCTGGCCGACGTTCGGGGTGACCCTGCTGCCGGAACTGCCCGCCGACAATGAGCAGGTCGTCCCCGCGCTGCGCCCGCTGCACCTGCTCGGCGGGGCGGCCCTGCTCGAACAGGTCGTCACGACGATCCTGGTGGGCCGCGATCAGGCCTATCTGAACCAGCCCCGGGTGAGTGCGCGCACGATCCGCATCGACACCAGCGAGGTCGGCGTGCTCGATTTCGACCTGTCCGAGGATGACAAACGGCTGCTGTACACGCAGGGGTGGCAGGCCGCCGAACGGTTCCTGTCCACCTGGGACTGGCCGGACTATCTCACCCGGTTCCGCTGAGCAGGCGACCTCAGCCGCGGCCGCGACGGCGCAGGTAGCGCTCGAACTCGGCGGCAAGTGCGTCGCCGTCGATCTTGCCCAGCGCTTCGTTCATGTCCACCTCGGCGTCGCCGCGTTCCTCCAGCGACTGCACGTACTCGGCGATCTCCTCGTCTTCGGAGGTCATCTCGCTGACCGCCTGCTCCCACTCCTCGGCCTGGGCGGGCAGGTCGGCCAGCGGCACCTCGATGTCGAGCACGTCCTCGACGCGCTGCAGCAGCGCCACCGTCGCCTTCGGGTTCGGAGGCTGCGAGACGTAGTGGGGGACGGCGGCCCAGAACGTCACCGCCGGTATCCCGGCCTGCACGCAGGCGTCCTGGAACACCCCGGCGATGCCGGTCGGGCCCTCGTAGCGGGTCTCCTCGAGGCCGAAGGTCTTCGCCGAGTCGGCGGAGTAGGCGGCCCCGGACACCGGTACCGGCCTGGTGTGCGGCGTGTCGGCCAGCAGTGCGCCCAGGATCACCACGGTGTGCACGTTGAGCTTGTCGGCGATGGCCAGCAGCTCCGCGCAGAACGTCCGCCAGCGCATGTTCGGCTCGACGCCGTGCATCAGCACGATGTCCCGGTCGCTGCCGGGTGGCCGGCAGTGTGAGATCCGCATCGAGGGCCAGACGAGTTCGCGGGTCACGCCGTCCACCTGGCGGATCACCGGGCGATTGACCTGGTAGTCGTAGTAGCTCTCGTCGTCGATCTCGACGATCGTCTCGGCCTCCCAGATGGCGTCCAGGTGCTGCAGCGCGTCGCTGGCGGCGTCGCCGGCGTCATTCCAGCCCTCGAACGCCGCGACGATGATGGTGTCGTGCAGGTCGGGCAGGTCGGATCGCTTCGGACCGCTGAAATCCGAGGGGGTCACCAAACCAGCGTAAGCCCTGCATGGGCCGGATGACGGGCATCGACTCGCGCCGGCCTCTGTCGGCGTCGGCGCGGGTCGAGACCAGACGTCCGGTTGCCACCCGCTCCAGCCTGGGCGTCCGGACGTCGATCGGGTGACGACGTAGACTTTTTCCGTCGAGAGGCGTTGCAACGGATCCGGGCCCCCGGGTATCCGCCACGCTCGGCAGAGTCAAGGACGCCTTCCGCTACGGAAGGCACGTACGTGAACACCCCCGTGAACACAACGTCGAACACCATGAAACCCAACATCCGCCCCGACTGCACCGACGAACTGACGGCTGCTCTGCGCCGGCGGATCATGGTGATCGACGGCGCGATGGGCACGGCGATCCAGCGGGACCGGCCGGACGAGGCCGGCTACCGCGGCGAACGGTTCAAGGACTGGCCGCGCGATCTGGTCGGCAACAACGACCTGCTCAACCTGACGCAGCCGCAGATCATCGAGGGGATCCACCGCGAGTATCTCGAGGTGGGCGCCGACATCGTGGAGACCAACACGTTCAACGCGAACGCGGTCTCGCTCGCCGACTACGACATGGCGGAGCTGAGCTACGAGCTGAACTACGCCGGCGCGGCCCTGGCCCGTAAGGCCTGCGACGAGTTCAGCACCCAGGAGAAGCCCCGCTACGTCGCCGGCGCCCTCGGGCCGACGACGCGGACCGCGTCGATCTCGCCGGACGTCAACGACCCCGGAGCCCGCAACGTCTCCTACGACCAGCTGGTCGCCGCCTACCTGGACGCCGCCAACGGCCTGGTCGACGGTGGTGCCGACCTCATCATCGTCGAGACCATCTTCGACACGCTGAACGCCAAGGCGGCGGTGTTCGCGCTCGAGACGCTGTTCGAGGAGCGCGGACGCCGCTGGCCGGTGATCATCTCGGGCACCATCACCGATGCCTCCGGGCGGACGTTGTCCGGTCAGACCACCGAGGCGTTCTGGAACTCGATCAGGCACGCCAAGCCGATCGCGGTGGGTCTCAACTGCGCCCTGGGCGCACCGGAGATGAGGCCCTACATCGCCGAGATGGCGCGGATCGCGGACACCTACGTCTCCTGCTACCCGAACGCCGGGCTGCCCAACGCGTTCGGCGAGTACGACGAGTCCCCGGAGTGTCAGGCCGGCTACCTCGCCGAGTTCGCCGAGGCCGGCCTGGTCAACCTGGTCGGTGGCTGCTGCGGAACGGGACCGGCGCACATCGCCGAGATCGCCAGGGCCGTCGAGGGCACGCCGCCGCGCGAGCTGCCGCAGATCCCTGAAGATCAAGTGGCCACGCGCTTGGCCGGCCTGGAGCCGCTCGACATCACCGACGACTCGCTGTTCGTGAACATCGGTGAGCGCACCAACATCACCGGCTCCGCCCGGTTCCGCAACCTGATCAAGGCCGAGGACTACGACACCGCGCTGTCGGTCGCCCTGCAGCAGGTCGAGGCCGGTGCGCAGGTCATCGACATCAACATGGACGAGGGCATGATCGACGGGATCGCCGCGATGGACCGGTTCACCAAGCTGATCGGTGCCGAGCCGGACATCAGCCGCGTCCCGGTGATGATCGACTCCTCCAAGTGGGAGGTCATCGAGGCGGGCCTGAAGAACGTGCAGGGCAAGCCGATCGTCAACTCGATCTCCCTGAAGGAGGGCGAGGAGAAGTTCATCCGCGAGGCACGGCTGTGCCGCAAGTACGGCGCCGCCGTCGTCGTGATGGCCTTCGACGAGCAGGGTCAGGCCGACAACCTGGAGCGTCGCAAGCAGATCTGCGGGCGCGCCTACCGGATCCTGACCGAAGAGGTCGGCTTCCCGGCCGAGGACATCATCTTCGACCCGAACTGCTTCGCGCTGGCGACCGGTATCGAGGAGCACGCGACGTACGGGATCGACTTCATCGAGGCCTGCGCCTGGATCAAGGAGAACCTGCCCGGGGTGCACCTCTCCGGCGGTATCTCGAACGTGTCGTTCTCGTTCCGGGGCAACAACCCCGTCCGTGAGGCGATCCACGCGGTGTTCCTGTTCCACGCCATCAAGGCCGGCCTGGACATGGGCATCGTCAACGCCGGTGCGCTGGTGCCCTACGACTCGATCGACCCGGAGTTGCGGGACCGGATCGAGGACGTCGTGCTGAACCGTCGCGAGGACGCGGGCGAACGGCTGCTGGAGATCGCCGAGCGGTTCAACACGAAGAACTCGGGGGACGACGATCGAGCGGCAGCGCAGTGGCGCAGCCTGCCGGTCCGGGAGCGGATCACGCACGCCCTGGTGAAGGGCATCGACGCCCACGTCGATGCCGACACCGAGGAGTTGCGGGCCGAGATCGAGAGCGCGGGTGGTCGCCCGATCGAGGTGATCGAGGGTCCGCTGATGGACGGTATGAACGTCGTCGGTGACCTGTTCGGCTCGGGCAAGATGTTCCTGCCGCAGGTCGTGAAGTCGGCCCGGGTGATGAAGAAGGCCGTGGCCTACCTGCTGCCGTACATCGAGGCGGAGAAGGTGGAGTCCGGCGCTTCCGGGGCGAGCGAAGCGACGGGAAACGGCCAAGACGCGGGCGGGGACACCAACGGCACGATCGTGATGGCGACCGTGAAGGGCGACGTCCACGACATCGGCAAGAACATCGTCGGGGTCGTCCTGCAGTGCAACAACTACACCGTGATCGACCTCGGTGTGATGGTGCCCGCCCAGAAGATCCTCGACGCGGCCAGGGAGCACAACGCCGACATCATCGGGCTGTCCGGTCTGATCACCCCGTCGCTGGACGAGATGGTCAACTTCGCCGTCGAGATGGAGCGCGAGGGGCTGCAGATCCCGCTGCTGATCGGCGGCGCGACCACCTCGCGCGCCCACACCGCCGTGAAGGTGGCGCCGCGCCGTACCGGCCCGGTCGTCTGGGTCAAGGACGCGTCCCGCTCGGTGCCGGTCGCTGCGGCGCTGCTCGACGACAGGCAGCGGCCGGCCCTGCTGGAGGCCACCGAGGCCGACTACGCGGCCCTGCGCGAACGGCACGCCCAGAAGAGCGAGCGGCCGATGCTGACGCTGGCGATGGCCCGCGCGAACCGCACGCCGATCGAGTGGGACGACTACACGCCGCCGGTGCCGGCCCAGGGCATCGGCGTGCGCGACTTCCAGGATTACGACCTGGCCGAGTTGCGCGAGTACATCGACTGGCAGCCGTTCTTCAACGCCTGGGAGATGAAGGGCCGGTTCCCCGACATCCTCAACAACCCGGCCTCCGGCGAGGCCGCCCGCAAGCTCTACGACGATGCCCAGGCGATGCTCGACACCCTGATCAAGGAGAAGTGGCTGACCGCCAACGGGGTGATCGGATTCTTCCCGGCCAACGCGGTCGGGGACGACATCGAGGTCTACACCGACGAGACCCGCACCGAGGTGCTGACCACGTTGCACAACCTGCGCCAGCAGGGCGAGCACCGCGAAGGCATCCCGAACCGGTCGCTGGGCGACTTCATCGCGCCCAAGGAAACCGGGGTCACCGACTACGTCGGTGCCTTCGCCGTCACCGCGGGTCTCGGCAGCGCAGATAAGATCGCCGAGTTCAAGGCAGGCCATGACGACTACAGCGCGATCCTGCTGGAGTCGCTGGCCGACCGGCTGGCCGAGGCGTTCGCCGAACGGATGCACCAGCGGGTCCGTGAGGAGTTCTGGGGCTACCAGCCCGACGAGCAGCTGGACAACGAGGAGCTCATCGCCGAGAAGTACACGGGAATCCGCCCGGCCCCCGGCTACCCGGCCTGCCCGGAGCACACCGAGAAGGCGACCCTGTTCGAGTTGCTCGACGTCCGGGAGCGCACCGGCATCGAGCTGACCGAGTCGATGGCGATGTGGCCCGGTGCCGCCGTCAGCGGCTGGTACTTCTCGCACCCGCAGTCGCAGTACTTCGTGGTCGGCCGGTTGGCCCAGGACCAGGTCGCCGACTACGCCGGGCGCAAGGGCTGGACCCTGGCCGAAGCCGAGCGCTGGCTGGCCCCCAACCTCGGCTACAACCCCGAGGACTAGGCGATTTCGGTGTAGTTCGTCACGCTGTCGCTGACGAACTACACCGAAATCGCTAGCGGGACAGCGTGCGCCAGACCCGCGCCGGCGTCATCGGCAGGTCGCGCACCCGCGCCCCGCAGGCCCGCGCGATCGCGTTGGCCAGCGCCGGGGCCACCGGGTTGTACGGGGACTCGCTCATCGACTTGGCGCCCATCGGGCCGATCTGGTCATAGGTGTCGGCGAACAGCACCTCGGTGCGCGGGACGTCGGCGATCTGCGGGATGTGGTAATTGCGCAGTGTCTGGGTCAGCACCGTGCCGTCCGGGCCGATCAGCATCTGCTCGTAGAGCGCCGAGCCGATCGCCTGCGCGACGCCGCCCTCCACCTGGCCCCGGCACTGCTCGGGGTTCATCACCACGCCGGCGTCGGCGGCCTGCACGGACTGCAGGATGCGGGCCTCGCCGGTCGCCGGGTTCACCGCGACCCGGAAGCCCTGGACGTTGAACGCCACCGATCGGGGCGTTCCGTCGTGCCTGCCGTGTCCGGCCAGCCCCGCGGGCAGCTCGGCGAACTCGACGAGCCGGGTGCCGCACCGCACACCGTGCGGCGTCAGCTCACAGGCCTGCGGCCCGGTCCCGGTCAGCTCCGCCGCGGTGGCCAGCATCGCCGAGCGCAGCTCCCGGCAGGCCGCGATCACCGCGGTGCCCGCCACCACGGTGCCCGCCGAACCGAACGCGCCGGTGTCGTAACCGACTGCGGCGGTGTCGGATTGATGGACGAGCACACGGTCTTCGGTGGTGTTCAGCTCGGTGGCGACCAGCTGGGTGTGCACGGTGGTGGTGCCGTTGCCGAACTCGGCGGTGCCCACCGACAGCCGGTAGTCGCCGTCGGGGGTGACGGCGACCGAGGCCTCGGCGAAGTGGCCGCGCGGCGGGATCGTCGCGATCATCGCGACCGCCATACCCTCGCCTACCGGCCAGCCGTCGGGGCCGGTGACGCCGTTGCCGTCGGCCAGCGCGCGCTGGACCAGATCCAGGCACTGGTCCAGGCCGTAGCTGCCGAACGCCAGGTCCCCGTGGCCGACGGCCGCGTCGACGAACTCGTCTCCGGGGACGACCACGTTGCGGCGCCGCAAGTCGAACGGGTCCAGGCCGAGGCGGTGCGCCAGCTCGTCGAGCGCGGACTCCACCGCGAAGATCATCTGGCTCAGGCCGTACCCGCGGAAGGCGCCCGACGGCAGGCTGTTGGTGTAGACGGCCTGGGCGTCGACCCGCTTGTTCGGGCAGCGGTAGACCGACACCGACTCGGCGCAGCCGTGGAACATCACCCCGGGGCTGTGGTTGCCGTAGGCGCCGGCGTCCATCAGCACGTCCACCGCCAGCGCGGTGAGCACGCCGTCGGGGCCCGCCGCGGCGGTGACGTCGATGCGGTACGGGTGCCGGCACGGCGCCATGGTGAACTCGTCGGAGCGGGCGAACTCGTAGCGCACCGGCCGGCCCGACCGCAGCACCGCCAGCGCGACGATGTCTTCGGTGAGCATCTCCTGCTTGCCGCCGAACCCGCCGCCGACCCGCTTGGTGAAGACGTGCACGTCGTCGCGGCCCAGGCCGAACACGTGACACAGCTCGTCGCGCACCAGGAACGGCACCTGGGAGCTGGTGCGCAGCACCAACCGGCCGTGTTCGTCGCGCCAACCCGTGCAGCCGTGCGTCTCCAGGTGGGTGTGCTGCACCCGCTGTGTGGTGTAGCGCTCCCGCACCACCGAGCCGCCGCAGGCCTCGGCGGCCGCGATGCCCGCGTCGACGTCGCCCTGCCCGCCGTGCACCTCGGCGACCAGGTTGCGGGACGGGTCGGCGATGCGGGACTCGGCTCCCTTGCCCGCGTGCAGCTGGGGAGCGCCCGGGGTGCGGGCGGCCTCGGGGTCGAACACCGGCTGCAGCGGCTGGTAGGTCACCTCGATCGCACGGCAGGCCCGTTCGGCGATCGCCACGCTGTCGGCCACCACCGCGGCCACCCGCTGTCCGACGAAGCGCACCGTGTCGTCGAGCACCACGGTGTCGTCGGGATCGTCGTTGCGGTTCTCGTGCCGGGCGGTGGAGAACGCCACCGCCGGACTGTCGCGGTGAGTCAGCACCAGCTGTACCCCGGCGATCGCCTCGGCCGCGGTGGTGTCGATCGCGGTGATCCGCGCGTGGGCCACCGGGCTGGTCAACACCACCAGATGCAGCAGTCCGGGCGGGGCGAAATCCATTGTGTACTGCTCGGTCCCGGTCACCACGCGGATCGCGGCCGGTGCTGCAATCGAGCGGCCCACGCCGCCGGACTTCTCGATGTTCACCGTGCCGTCCAGCGCGTCGGCGATGGCGCGGTAGCCGGTGCACCGGCACAGGTTGCCCTTCAGGTTCTGCGGCAGGTCGCCGACTTGATCGTCGGACAGTGTCGAGGCGGTGGTGATCATCCCCGCCGTGCAGAAGCCGCACTGGAATCCGCCGGCCTCGGCGAACCGGCGCTGCAGCGGGTGCAGATCGGCCGGGGTGCCCAGGCCGGCGACGGTGGTCACCTCGCGTCCTTCCGCGCGGAACGCCGGGTACACGCACGAGTGCACCGCCTGTCCGTCGACGAGCACCGAGCACGCGCCGCAGTCACCGGCGTCGCAGCCCTTCTTCACCTCGAAGTGGCCGTGCTCGCGCAGGTAGGTGCGCAGGCACTGGCCCGCACCCGGAACACCCTGGGTGTCTTGGCCGTTCACCCTGATGCTCACGACAACTCCCGGCGGATCTGTTCGGCGAGCACGAGGCTGACCGCGCGCCGCCAGTCCGGGTCGCCGTGTGCGTCGCGCGTCCAGGCCTCGTCGGGGATGGTGGCGTGTACGGCCTCCAGCTCGATCGGGCTCGGCATGTTGGCGAACGCGAAGACGTAGGGACGCACCGTTGCCGCGGTCACCGACACCACGAATCGCCGCCCGTCGGCGAGGGTGTCGCGCCGTCCGGTCACGACCACACCGGAACGGCCCAACGGCGACGGGGCCAGTTTGCGGTAGGCGGTGGTGGCCCGTAACGCCGCTGCGGGCAACCACACGGAGCGCAGGACGTCGCCCGGCTCGAGCACGTTGGTCGCCGCGCCGGTGACGAACTCGGTCACCGGGATGCGGTAGTCGCCACCGGCGGCCCGCCACACCGTGAGCTCGGCGTCCAGGCCGGCGGCCAGCGAGATCATCGCCCCCGCAGGGAAGGACAGGCAGATGTTGCCGCCGACGGTGGCCGTCGCCCAGATCTTGAACGACGCCAGCAGCGCGGTGCAGCACCGGTGCAGCAGCGGGGCGGCCGCCCAGTCCGGCCGCTCGTCACGCAGCCGTGCCGAAAGCCGGGACACGCCGGCCACCGTGCACGTCGCCGCCAGCTCGATCCCGTCGTCTGTCACCGTGACCGGTGGCCAGCCCAGCCCGGTGATGTCGACGAGCCTGCGGACGTGCGGCTGGGGCTCGGAGAACAGCCAGGTGCCGCCGGCCAGGATCGAGTCGCCCGGCCCCAACGGCCACAGGTCGTCGCGGCTGGTCGGGGTTCGCGCCGTCTCGACGGTGTTGAGATCCATGGGTACGTCAGCCGACCGGTGTCACCGGTCCGCCCATGATGTTGCCGACGATGCCGCGAATGATGTTGGTGCCGTCCTCGTTGCGCAGCTCGTCGTACCACTGCGCGGTCTTCTGCGGATCCTTGGCGTGGGTGACGTCGCAGCGTTTGCGCGCACGCAGCACCAGGTCGCCCGCCCGTTCGGCGCGGGCGTGCTGATAGGCCAGCAGCGCGCCGTGCACGTCGCCGGGATGGTCGCGGAACGCCCACTGCAGCGCGACGGCGTCCTCCATCGCCGAACAGCCGCCCTGCCCGATGTCGGGTGTGGTGTTGTGCGCGGCGTCGCCCAGCACGGCCACCCGGCCCTTGACCCACGTGTAGAACGGGTCCAGGTCGAGGATCTCCACCCGGTTGGTGGTCAGCGGATCCAGCTTGGCGATCAGCGCCTGCACGCCGGGCGCCCAGTCGCCGAAGTGCCCGCTGAGCACCTCGCGGGCGTCGGCGCGCTCGTAGTTCTTCTTCTCCTCGGAGTCCTCGGGCATCACGACGTCGAAGAAGAAGTAGAACCGCCCGTCCGACACCGGCATCACCGAGACCCGCTTGCCGTCACCGACATAGGTGGTCCACTCGGTGGCCGGTCCGATCCCCTCGTCGGTCTCGACGAGGCCGTTGAAGTTGACGTAACCGGCATAGCGCCGGGTGACCGGACCGCCGAGCACATATTCGCGGGTGATCGAGCTGGCCCCGTCGGCGCCGATGATCACGTCCGCCGACACCGTCGTTCCGTCGGCGAACGTCGCGGTCGCCGCGTCGGGACCGTCGGCCACGCTGACCATCTTGCGGCCGAAGTTGATCTGGTCGATGCCGTAGGCCTCCATCAGCATCAGCTGGAGTTCGGCCCGCGCGATCGGGTAGGGGCGCTGCCCGACCTCGTCGATCAGCGGCTGCATCGAGAATCGGCACATCGTCTCGCCGGTGTGGGCGTCGACGTAGCTCATCGAGTCGACGATTCCGCCGAGCCGGGCGGTCTGCTCCTCCAGCCCGAGGTAGTTGAGGCACTTGACCCCGTTGGACCACACCGAGATCGCAGCGCCCACCGGCTTGTTCTCGGTGACCCGTTCGTACACCTCGGTCTCGATCCCGATCTGACGCAGCGCGATCGCCGCACTCATGCCACCCATTCCGGCACCGATGATGATGGCCTTCACCTGTGAGCTCCCATCTCCTGTCAACTTCCGCGGTAGGTGGAATATGCGTACGGCGACAACAACAATGGAACGTGGTAGTGGGCCGAGGTGTCGGTGACGGTGAACGCGATCACCACCTCGGGGTAGAACGCCGTGACCCCGGCGGCGGTGAAATAGCTTGCGGTGTCGAAGCTCAACCGGTAGACGCCGGGTTCGAGGTCGGCGGCGACGGCTTTGACCCGGCCGTCGTCGTCGGTGGCGGCGGTGGCCAGCACGGTGGCGTCGGCGTCGGTCAGGGTGACCGTCACGCCGGCCGCCGGGGTGCCGGTCACGGCGTCGAGGACGTGGGTGGACAAGCTCATGCGCTCTGCGCCTTGGCCAGCAGGCGCTCCAGCCGCAGCCGGTTGATCTTGGCCAGCTCCGAGCGCATCACCCGGCGCTCGGTCTCGGCATCGTTGTCCAGCCGCTCGGTCAGGATGGCCAGCAGTTCCTCGGCGGTGCGGCCGCTGGCGCACACCAGGTACACGTAGCCGAACTTCTCGTCGTAGATCCGGTTCTTCTCGGCCAGTTCGGCTTTGACGGCATCAGCGGCGTCGGCCACCCGCGCCTGCTCCTGCGCCGAGCTCGGATTGTCGGCTTTGGCGCCGATCCGGGGATGGCCGTCCAGCGCCGCGTCGATCTCGGCGTCGGGCAACTCGGCCAGCACCCGGTCGGCGCGGTCGAACAGCGCGTCGGCGTCGCGGAACGGGCCGCCGGCGAGCACCCGGCGGGCCCAGATGGTCGACGAGCACACCTCGAACAGCAGGTGCATCCGTTGCCGTTCGGACATGGCGTTGAAACCCTCGATGCCCAGGGGTTCATATGTGACCATCTAGAGCATTTCGTCGAGGCGGCTGAACCGGGCCGCCGCAATGGGATTCGCGTCGGCGACCAGGTCGGTGAAACGGTAGTTGGCGATCTTGGCGACCTCGATCAACGCGAAGGCCTTCTCCGCGCCCGGCGAGTTGTCGATGCGCGACCAGCCGTTCTTGAGCACCCGGTCGAAGTGTTCGGTCTCGCGTGCGCAGATCACCAGCGGGAAGCCGAAATGTTCCCGATAGGCGGTGGCCAACTCGACGACGTCGTTGTGGTCGGATTCGTCGAGGTTGGACAGCGCGGTGTGGTCGACGGCCAGCGCATGGCCGGTTTCGTCCTCGGCGCCCAGGTCGTGGAATGCGTTGAGCAACTCCAGCTGCTGGTCCGAGGAGCCGGTCAGAACCGCGTCCTGGAAGGCCTCGCGCAGCGCCCTGGTGTCGGTGAACGGGCGCTGCTCGTAGGCCCGTTCGACCGCCCACGGCACGTCCTGCACGACGTGGCCGAAGACCTCGGTGAACCGCTCCTTGGTCATCGAGTTCACCTCGTCGAGGGTGATGGATCCGCCGCCGGCGACCCGCGGTCCGCGCGAGCCGGTGTGGAAGAACACGATGTTGAGCAGGATCGCGCTGACCGCGCCGATGCTGATGCCGCTGCCGAAGATCAGGTCCAGGCCGGTCGGCATGCCCTGGGCGATGTCCGGGTAGGCGGTCACCCACAGCGCCAGCGCCAGGCTGGTGGTCACGATGATCAGGTTGCGGTGGTCGGTGAAGTCGACCTTGCCCAGCGTCTGAATGCCGACGACGGCCACGGTGGCGAACAGCGTCAAGGCCGCACCGCCGAGCACCGGGTTGGGGATGGAGGCCACCACCGCGGCCACCTTCGGCAGGAAGCCCAGCAGGATCATGAACACGCCGGCCGCGGCGACCACCCACCGGCTCTTGACGCCGGTCAACCGGACCAGGCCGACGTTCTCGGAGAACGCGGTGTACGGGAACGAGTTGAAGATGCCGCCGATCGTGGTGGCCACGCCGTCGGCCCGCAGCACGTTGCCGATGTCGTCGGCCTTGATCCGCTTGCCGACGATCTCGCCGGTCGCGATCGTCGACCCGGTCGACTCGACCGCGATGATCAGCATCACGATGATCATCGTCAGGCACGCGACGAAGTCGAACTTGGGCATGCCGAACAGGAACGGCGGGGTGAAGCCCAGCGCCGATGCCTCACCGACCTTGTCGAAGTTCATGTCACCGAGCAGGTAGGCCACCGCGCAGCCGATCACCAGGCCGAGCAGCACGGCGATGGTGGCCAGGAACCCGCGGAACAGCCGCTGGATCGCGACGATGATCGCGATGGTGCCCAGCGCGTAGAGGAACCAGCGCATATTCGTCGGGTCGAGCTCGTGGGTGTGCGGATTGGTGACGGCGTCCATCGCGCCGACGGGCACCAGGGCCAGACCGATGACGGTGATCAGCGTCCCGGTCACCACCGGCGGGAAGAACTTCAGCAGCTTGATGAAGATCGGCGCGATCGCGAACGTGAAGATGCCGGCGACGATCACCGCGCCGTAGACGTAGAGCATGCTGGCCGAGCCGCCGCCGTTGGCCAGCCCGATCGCGATGATCGGCGCCACCCCGGCGAACGTGACGCCCTGCAGCAGCGGCAGCCGGACACCGATCTTCCAGAATCCGACGGCCTGGATGATCGAGGCGATGCCGCAGGTAAACAGGTCGGCGGTGATGAGCTTGACGAGCTCCTCGCCGGTCAGCCCGACGGCGCCGGCGATGATGATCGGCACCAGCACCGCGCCCGCATAGAACGCGACGACGTGCTGGAAACCGTAGGTCGCGAGCTTCGGGATGGGCAGCACCTCATCGACCGGGTGCACACGCTTGGATTGGTTCGCCGTCGTGGGAGCCGCCATCGTCCAAGAATCGGCCAGATCCGGCCTCTTCGCATGTCGAGGCATTTCCGGGCATGTCGAGCGGGTTCGCACAACCCTGCGCACGCGTGCCAGAATCGAGGCGTGCGGGCGGTGCTGTGGGACATGGACGGCACCCTCGTCGATTCCGAAAAGCTGTGGGATCTTTCGCTGACCGCGCTCTACGAGTCGTTCGGCGGCGAGATGAGCCGGCAGACCAGGGCGGCCCTGGTCGGCGCATCGGCCGAGGAAACCATGGTGACCGTCTACACCGAGCTCGGCCTGGTGCACGATCCCGCGGCGATGGCCGACTCGATCCGCTGGCTGCACGACACCACGGCCGAGCTGTTCGACGGGGGCCTGCCGTGGTGCGACGGGGCCCGCGAGATGCTGGAAGCGCTTGCGGCCGAACGCACCACCATGGCCCTGGTGACCAACACCCAGCGCGAGCTCGCCGAGCGCGCCCTGAACAGCATTGGGCGGCATTATTTCTCCGTCACGGTGTGCGGGGACGAGGTGGCGACCGGAAAGCCGGCACCCGATCCGTACCTGCGCGCCGCGCAGTTGCTCGGGGTGCCGCCTTCCGAATGCCTGGCGGTGGAGGACTCGGTCACCGGGGCTGCGGCGGCCGAGAGTGCCGGCTGCGCGGTATTGGTGGTGCCCAACGACGTGCCGGTGCCGGGTGGGCACCGGCGTCGGCATGTCGACTCGCTGGCCGGTCTCGACACCGCCGCGCTGCGCCGGATCTACGCGGAGATCGAGCGCACGGCGCGCCAACGCACCGCCTGACCTCCGGCGACGGCCTCCCGCAATATTGCTTCTGTCGAGGGCGTTCTGTGCGATCGTAGATGTGATCTACGTCATATTTCACAGCCCGGAAGGGGGTCGGCGTCATGGCCGCAGGGGTCGGCGGGGTTTCAGCCGAGAACGAATTCAGCTCCGGGCGCAGCGCCGTGCGGGTGGCGTCGGTGGCCGCGCTGGGCGGTCTGCTGTTCGGCTATGACAGCGCCGTGATCAACGGAACCGTCAGCGCACTGGAGCGGGAATTCGCCATCAGCGGCCTGACCCTCGGCTTCGTGGTGGCCTCGGCGCTGCTCGGGGCCGCTGTCGGCGCGGTGACCGCCGGGCGCCTGGCCGACCGTGTGGGTCGGCTGTGGGTGATGAAGCTGGCCGCGGTGCTGTTCCTGATCAGCGCGATCGTGACCGGCATAGGCACCGACATATGGGTCATCATGGCGTTCCGCGTGATCGGCGGTATCGCCGTCGGCGTCGCCTCCGTCATCGCCCCCGCCTACATCGCCGAGACCTCGCCTCCCCGAATCCGGGGCCGACTGGGCTCGCTGCAGCAGCTGGCCATCGTCAGCGGCATCTTCGTGTCGCTGGCCGTCGACTGGATCCTGGCCGAGATTGCCGGCGGATCCTCCAACGAGCTGTGGCTGGGCCTGGAAGCCTGGCGGTGGATGTTCCTGGCCGAGGTCGTGCCGGCACTGGCCTACGGCCTGCTGGCCTTCACCATCCCCGAATCACCGCGCTACCTGGTGGCCACCCACCGGATTCCCGAGGCCCGTCGGGTGCTGACGATGCTGCTCGGGGAGAAGAACCTCGAGATCACCATCAACCGCATCCAGGACAGCCTGCGCCGCGAGAAGCCGCCGTCCTGGATGGACCTGTGCAAGCCACGCGCAGCCACGGCCGCCTCGGGGCTGGGCAACGTGGTCCGGCAGTACATGTGGTGGCTGCTGCTGATCTTCGGTGTGCTGGCCGTCGCGGCGTTCGGTATCGGGTGGTGGCCGGTGGCGATTGTTTTCGTCGCGCTCGCAGTCTGGGTGGGGATGGCCGGCGGACTCTACGGCATCGTCTGGGTCGGTCTGGGGTTGTCGGTCTTTCAGCAGTTCGTCGGCATCAACGTGATCTTCTACTACTCCAACGTGCTGTGGGAGGCCGTGGGCTTCGAGGAACGGCACGCGTTCATCATCACGGTGATCACCTCGGTGACCAACATCGCGACCACGCTGATCGCCATCGCGCTGATCGACAAGGTCGGCCGCAAGCCGCTGCTGCTGATCGGTTCGACGGGCATGGCGGTGACGCTTGGCACGATGGCGATCATCTTCGGCACCGCGCCGGCTGTCGACGGACAGCCGCAGCTCAGCGGCGCCGCGGGACCGATCGCGCTGGTCGCGGCCAACCTGTTCGTCGTCGCGTTCGGCATGTCCTGGGGACCCGTCGTGTGGGTGCTGCTCGGTGAGATGTTCCCTAACCGGATCCGGGCAGCGGCGCTCGGCCTGGCCGCCGCCGCTCAGTGGATCGCGAACTTCGTCATCTCCTGGACCTTCCCGAGCCTGCGTGACGTCCTCGGTATGGCCTACGGGTTCTATGCCATCTGCGCGGTGCTGTCCTTCGTGTTCGTCTGGCAGTTCGTCGAGGAGACGAAGGGCAAGACGCTGGAGGACATGCACGACGAAGCATGGCACCACGAGCGCGCGCCGCACTGAGCCCCTGCCGCCGACCCGCGCCGGCTGTTCGCGGCCGGTCGCGGCGACATGGAACAATCCCACCTCGTGAAGACCTTCGATGCGCTGTTCGCCGAGCTGAGTGAACGGGCCCGCACCCGCCCCGCGGGCAGCGGCACCGTCGCGGCGCTGGACGCCGGTGTGCACGGCATCGGCAAGAAGATCCTCGAAGAGGCCGGCGAGGTCTGGCTGGCGGCCGAGCACGAGGGCGACGAGGCCCTCGCCGAGGAGATCAGCCAGTTGCTCTACTGGACGCAGGTGCTGATGGTCGCGCGCGGGCTGACCCTCGACGACGTGTACGGGAAGTTGTGAGGGTGCTCAGGGTTGCCGTGCCCAACAAGGGCACCCTCAGCGAACCGGCCGCCGAGATCCTGTCCGAGGCCGGATATCGGCGCCGCACCGACGGCAAGGATCTGACCGTCGTCGACCCGGCCAACCAGGTCGAGTTCTTCTTCCTGCGACCCAAGGACATCGCCATCTACGTCGGTTCGGGTCAGCTCGACTTCGGCATCACCGGCCGCGATCTGGCCCGCGAATCGGATGCGCCGGTGCGTGAGCGGCTCGCGCTGGGCTTCGGATCGTCGACGTTCCGCTACGCGGCTCCGGCCGGCCGGACCTGGCGGGTCGAGGACCTGGCGGGCAAGCGGATCGCCACCGCATTTCCGAACCTGGTGCGAAAAGATCTGTCCGCCAGGGGAATCGAGGCCACCGTCATCAGGCTCGACGGCGCGGTGGAGATCTCGGTGCAGCTCGGTGTGGCCGACGCGATCGCCGACGTGGTCGGATCCGGGCGCACATTGGGGCTGCACGACCTGGTGGCCTTCGGCGAGCCGCTGTGCGACTCCGAGGCGGTGCTGATCGAGCGTGACGGTGACGAGAGGTCCGCTGCCCGTGACCAGCTGGCGGCCCGGGTGCAGGGCGTGGTGTTCGGTCAGCAGTATCTGATGCTCGACTACGACTGCCCGCGCAGCTTGCTCGACCGGGCCACCGAGGTGACCCCGGGGCTGGAGTCGCCGACCATCGCGCCACTGGCCGACCCGGCCTGGGTGGCGGTGCGCGCCCTGGTGCCGCGCCGGGACGTCAACGCCATCATGGACGAGCTCGCCGGGATCGGGGCCAAGGCGATTCTGGCGTCCGACATCCGGTTCTGCCGCTTCTGATCGAGGCCACTCACCGCACCGTTGGGCGTGTTAGCGTCCGGATGACCGCACACCGCACGGAGGTCCGATGACCCACGCTCTGGTACTGCTGCTGGCCCTGCTGATCGGTGTGATCGCCGGTCTGCGCGCGATGACCGCACCGGCCGTGGTGGCCTGGGGCGCGATGTTCGGCTGGATCGACCTGGACGGCAAGTGGTCGGAGTGGGTGGCGCACCCGATCACCGTCACCGTGCTGACCATCTTCCTGCTGGGGGAGCTGGTCACCGACCAGCTGCCCAAGACTCCCAGCCGTAAGGTCCCCCAGCAGTTCATCACCCGCCTCGTCACCGGCGCGTTCGCGGGCGCGGTGATCGGCAGCGCGTTCTTCCACACCTTCAGCGCCCTCGGCGCCGGGATGATCGGCGCCGTGATCGGCACCCTCGGTGGTGCGGCGGTGCGCGGCCGGCTCTACACCGCCAACAACGGCAACGACAAGCCGGGGGCGTTCGGTGAGGACATCGTCGCCGTCGGCGGGGGCTTCCTGGTCGCCTTCCTGGTCAGCCTGGTCTGAGCCGGCCCGTGACCGATTCCGAGCCAACACACTTCGACGCGATCATCGTCGGCGCCGGTCAGGCCGGGCCACCGCTGGCGGGTCGGTTGACCGCCGACGGACAGACCGTCGCGGTCATCGAGCGCAAGCTGGTCGGCGGCACCTGCGTGAACTACGGGTGCATCCCGACCAAGACGCTGGTGGCCAGTGCGCACGCCGCGCACCTGGCCCGCCGCGGCGGCGATTTCGGCGTCGGCGCCGGCGACATCACCGTCGACATGACGAAGGTGAAGGCGCGCAAGGACCGGATCAGCGGCGGCGACCGGGAGGGCGTCGAGTCCTGGATCGAGGGCATGAGGGGCGCGACGCTGATCCGCGGGCACGCCCGCTTGGAGGATCCGCACACGATCCGGGTCGGTGACCGGCTGCTGCACGCCGACCGCATCTTCCTCAATGTCGGTGGCCGCGCGGTGGTCCCGGACATGCCCGGCCTGGCCGAGGTCGACTACCTCACCAACGTCGGCATCCTCGACCTCGACGTGGTTCCCGAGCATCTGGTGATCATCGGTGGCAGCTACATCGCGCTGGAGTTCGCCCAGATGTACCGCCGCTTCGGCGCCCGCGTCACGGTGGTGGAGCGGGGTCCCCGGCTGACGTCGCGGGAGGACGAGGACGTCTCGGCGGCCATCAAAGAGATCCTCGAGGCCGAGGGCATCGACGTGGTGGTCGGTGCCGATGCGATCAGTTTCGCCAAGCGGGACAACGACTCCGGCGGTTGCACCGTCACGCCGCGCGTCGGTGCAGAGCCGATCACCGGCAGTCATCTGCTCGTCGCGGTGGGCCGGCGACCCAACACCGACGACCTCGGGCTGGCGGCCGCCGGGGTCGAGACCGACAAGCGCGGCTACATCGTCGTCGACGATCAGCTGCGCACCAACGTGCCGCACATCTGGGCGATGGGCGACTGCAACGGGCGCGGGGCGTTCACCCACACCTCCTACAACGACTTCGAGATCGTCGCGGCCAACCTGCTGCACGGCGACCCCCGCCGGGTCAGCGACCGGGTGACGACCTACGCCCTCTACATCGACCCGCCGTTGGGACGGGCCGGCATGACCGTCGACGAGGTCCGCCGTTCCGGCCGCAGAGCGCTGGTGGGCAAGCGGCCGATGACCCGGGTGGGCCGCGCGGTCGAGAAGGGCGAGACGCAGGGCTTCATGAAGATCGTCGTCGACGCCGGGACCGAGGAGATCCTGGGCGTGGCGATCCTCGGCGTCGGTGGCGACGAGGTGGTGCACTGCGTCCTCGACGTGATGACCGCGAAGCTGCCCTACACCGCGATATCCCGCACCATGCACATCCACCCCACGGTCAGCGAACTGGTGCCGACGATGCTGCAGGACCTCGAGCCGCTGACGTAGCCGCTGTGGTCACGCAGCGGGCTCGGAGTGCAGAACCGCGTCCGGGTCACCGTCGTCGAGGGTTTCGGGCCACCCCGGATACGGCGGCGGTGTGCCGCCGAACACCGGGCAGTGCACGCGATGGGCGCACCAGTCGCAGAGCCGGGACGGTTGCGGGCGGAAATCGCCCGTCGCGCCGGCGGATTGGATCGCGCGCCAGATCGCCATCAGCGTCTTCTCGAAGCGTTCCAGCTCGTCGAGCGCGGGCGTGTAGTCCAGTACCTGGCTGTCGGCGAGGTAGAGCAGCCGCAGCCGGGCGGGCAGCACCCCGCGCGACCGCAGCAGCGCGACGGCGTAGAACTTCATCTGGAACATCGCCTTGAACTCGGCCAGTGCCCGCGCCGCCGCCGGCGCCTTGCCGGTCTTGTAGTCCACCACCCGAAGCTCGCCGGTGGGTGCGACGTCGATGCGGTCGACGAACCCGCGCAGCAGCGTCCCGTCGGCCAACTCCACCTCGACGCGCTGTTCGCAGCCCTGGGGGTCGAACCGGGTCGGGTCCTCCAGCCGGTAGTAGCCCGACAGCAGTGTTCTGGCCTGGTCGAGCATCTCGGTCTGTAGGGCCGGCGGGACGTCGTCGGCCAGCGACGGTTGTTCGGTGACCATCCGTTCCCAGGCGGGAGCCACCAGCGACATCGCGGTCTGCGGGAGCCGCTGCGCGGCGGGCAGCGCGTAGAGCCGCTCGAGCGCGGCATGTACGACCGAGCCGCGCACCTGGGCCGGCGACGACGGCTCCGGCAACCGGTCGATCGCCCGGAACCGGTACAGCAGCGGGCACTGCTTGAAGTCACTGGCGCGAGACGGCGACAACGCGGGACGGCTGACCGGTCGATCGGGCCCCGTCGGCCCGGTCTGCTCGCTCATGAGCCCACCCTAGAACCGGGGTGCGACATTCAGCGGGCAACCCGGCGGTGTCCGTCGGCGCGTCGGCTGGCAGGCTGGTCAGCTGTGCGCAGAACCGGTCCGTTCGAAGTGGGTGACCGCGTGCAGCTCACCGACGCCAAGGGCAGGCGGTACACGATGCTGCTCAAGCCCGGCGGTGAGTTCCACACCCACCGCGGCATCATCGCGCTGGACGAGGTGATCGGGCTGCCCGAGGGCAGCGTCGTGCGGTCCACCAACGGAGACCAGTTCCTGGTGCTTCGGCCACTGCTGGTCGACTACGTGATGTCGATGCCGCGCGGCGCCCAGGTGGTCTACCCCAAGGACGCCGCGCAGATCGTGCACGAGGGCGACATCTTCCCCGGCGCGCGGGTCCTGGAGGCGGGCGCCGGTTCGGGCGCGCTCACCTGTTCACTGCTGCGGGCGGTCGGCCCCGGTGGCAGCGTGACGTCCTACGAGGTGCGGGAGGATCACGCCGAGCACGCGGTGCGCAACGTCACGACGTTCTTCGGTGAGCACCCCCCGAACTGGGAGCTGGTGACCGCCGATCTCGCCGACTATGCCGGGCCCGAGGTCGACCGCGTCGTGCTGGACATGCTCGCGCCCTGGGAGGTGCTGCCCACCGTCGCCGACGCGCTGGTCGCCGGTGGGGTGCTGATGATCTACGTCGCCACCGTGACCCAGCTGTCCCGGACCGTCGAGGCGCTGCGCGAACAGCAGTGCTGGACCGAGCCGCGGGCCTGGGAGAGCATGCAGCGCGGCTGGCACGTCGTGGGCCTGGCGGTGCGCCCGGAACACTCGATGCGCGGACACACCGCGTTTCTGATCAGCGCGCGCAAACTCGCTCCGGGTGCGGTGGCGCCGATCCCGCTGCGCAGGAAGCGCCCCGGGGTCTGAGCCCGGCCCCGCCGAACTCGCATTCCAGCAGGGCGTCACCCGCACTCTGGCTGCCGGAATGCCATTTCGGCGGGGAGCGGTCGGGGCTACTCGTCGGTGCTGCGGCGCAGCCCCCGGCGCGCCGACAACAACTCGATCTCCGGCCGGGCCGCGACGAGACGCTCGGCGGCGTCGAGCACGTTCACCACGTGTTGGCGGTCACCGGCGACCACGGCGACGCCGACGCCCGCGCGCCGGTGCAGGTTCTGCTCGCCGGTCTCGGCCGCGGACACCGCCAGCTTGCGCGCCAGCTCGGCGACCAGCGGCCGCAGCACCGAGCGCTTCTGCTTCAACGAGTGCACGTCGCCGAGCAGGATGTCGAACTCCAGCCAGCCGATCCACATCGGCTCAGCGGGTCGGCGTCGTCGTCGGTGCCGGGGCAGGAGCCGGTGCGGGCGCCGGGGTGGCGGTCGCCGAGGCGCCGGGATCCAGCGCGAGTAGCAGATCGGCGGTCTGACGCGTCAGCTGCCAGGAACCCGAGGCAGGGGCGAACTCCATCGGGTAGGTGAACTCGTTGCCCTCCGGGTTGGCGGTCCTGACGACGACGGTCGCCACGACATTGCCCGGATCGGACTGCGACCAGGCCAGATCGCGGGCCTCGAAGGTCAACGGGAGGGCGCCGTTGTCGCGAAGCGCGGCGGCGAACCGGTCCAGGCCGGCGGCCTCGTCGGCGGAGCCGTCCTCGATCAGGACGACCTTCTGGTCGCCGGGAACCGCGGGATCGGCGAGCCTGCCCATCACATCGGTCAGCGCCGAGGCCGGGGGCAGCGGCGGGCCACCACGGGCGGGGGCGCTGGGTGCCGGCATCCCGACCGAGGGCGCCGGTGAGGTCTCCGGCGACGGTGACGCGGCCGGATGGCTCGGCTGGCTGCACCCGGCGAGCCCCAGCGCCGCCACCACGGCGGCGGCGCCCAGAGCCACTGCGATGCCGCGCACCCGCGTCATTCTCCGGTGAGCGACCGGGAAACCCGCGATACTCAGCCCACCGACGACATCAGGGCCAGCGCGGACTGCTTGGACAGCTGCCAGCCGGTCGGGCTCGGGCCGGTGATGAAGGTCAGCGGCTGTGTCGCGACGACGCCGGAGGGTGCCGCCGCGGTCACGTTGGCGGTTGCCACCGGGCCGTTGAGGTCGATGTCGGCGATCGTGAAGCTCAGCGGGAAATACCCCTTGGCGGCGGCGCTGCTGTACCCGCTGTCGGCCATCCTGGCCTCGATGCGGCCCAGCCCACCCTGCACGTAGGTGCCCTTGGCCCCGCTGAACGAACCCGGTCCGGCCAGGGCGGTCAGCGTCGAGATCAGCGGACCCTGCAGCTCGGGCGCCGGTGCGGCGGGCAGCGGTGCCGTGAAGACGGCCGGCTGCGCGGACGCGATTCCCGCGCCGGCTGAAATCGAGGTCACACCCGCGGCCGCAGCGCCGATCACCACGGCTGCTGCCGCCCCAGCGGTCAAGCTGGTGACGAGGGATTTCGGGGTCACGGCTGTCCTTTCGTTCGGCCGACTGATCTACAGAGGCTAACAGTGTCGCCAGGTGTGTCGAATTCCTAGACCACACACAATGGCTGAATCGCCGGTAGCGTTGAAGTTGTTACCGCACCAACTTCCGGTGTGGGAAGGGAGCGCAGCATGAGTGAGTCCGAGCGTTCTGAAGCCTCTGAAGTCTTTGGGACATCCCCCGATAACCACATTTCCGGCGAGGATGCCGCAGAACTGGAAGAGCTGCGGCGCGAAGCAGCCGTCCTGCGTGAGCAGCTCGAGGACGCGGTAGGCCCCCAGAGCGGGTTGCGCAGCGCGCGTGACGTGCACCAGCTGGAGGCTCGGATCGACTCGCTGGCCGCCCGCAACGCCAAACTGATGGACACGCTCAAGGAAGCCCGCCAGCAGTTGCTGGCGCTGCGTGAAGAGGTCGACCGCCTCGGTCAGCCGCCGAGCGGCTACGGCGTGCTGCTCGGTGTGCAGGAGGACGACACCGTCGACGTGTTCACCTCCGGGCGGAAGATGCGCCTGACCTGCTCGCCGAACATCGAGACCAAGGAGCTCAAGAAGGGTCAGACCGTGCGTCTCAACGAGGCGCTGACCGTGGTCGAGGCCGGGCACTTCGAGTCCGTGGGCGAGATCAGCACGCTGCGTGAGATCCTCGCCGACGGTCACCGTGCGCTGGTCGTCGGCCACGCCGACGAGGAGCGCATCGTCTGGCTGGCCGAGCCGCTGGTGGCCGCCGAGCACCTGCCCGAGGACTACGAGGACGAGCTGGGTGACGACCGGCCCCGCAAGCTGCGGCCCGGCGATTCCCTGCTGGTCGACACCAAGGCCGGCTATGCGTTCGAGCGTATCCCGAAGGCCGAGGTCGAGGACCTGGTGCTCGAGGAGGTGCCCGACGTCAGCTACCACGACATCGGCGGCCTGACCCGGCAGATCGAGCAGATCCGCGATGCCGTGGAGCTGCCGTTCCTGCACAAGGACCTCTACCGCGAGTACGCGCTGCGCCCACCGAAGGGTGTGCTGCTCTACGGCCCGCCCGGCTGCGGCAAGACGCTGATCGCCAAGGCGGTGGCCAATTCGCTGGCCAAGAAGATGGCCGAGCTGCGCGGTGAGGACTCCAGGGAGGCGAAGTCCTACTTCCTCAACATCAAGGGTCCCGAGCTGTTGAACAAGTTCGTCGGCGAGACCGAGCGGCACATCCGGCTGATCTTCCAGCGGGCCCGGGAGAAGGCCTCCGAGGGCACCCCGGTGATCGTGTTCTTCGACGAGATGGACTCCATCTTCCGCACCCGTGGCACCGGGGTCAGCTCCGATGTCGAGACGACGGTCGTGCCGCAGCTGCTGTCCGAGATCGACGGCGTGGAAGGCCTGGAGAACGTCATCGTCATCGGCGCCTCCAACCGCGAGGACATGATCGACCCGGCGATCCTGCGGCCCGGCCGCCTGGACGTCAAGATCAAGATCGAGCGGCCGGACGCGGAGTCGGCGCAGGACATCTTCAGCAAGTACCTGACCGAGGTTCTGCCGGTGCACGCCGACGATCTCGGCGAGTTCAGCGGGGACCGTGCGGCCTGCATCAAGGCGATGATCGAGAAGGTCGTGGACCGGATGTACGCCGAGATCGACGACAACCGGTTCCTGGAGGTCACCTACGCCAACGGTGACAAGGAAGTCATGTACTTCAAGGACTTCAACTCCGGGGCGATGATCCAGAACGTGGTCGACCGCGCGAAGAAGAACGCGATCAAGTCGGTGCTCGAGACCGGCCAGCCCGGCCTGCGCATCCAGCACCTGCTCGACTCGATCGTCGACGAGTTCGCCGAGAACGAGGACCTGCCCAACACCACCAATCCCGATGACTGGGCCCGGATCTCGGGCAAGAAGGGCGAGCGGATCGTCTACATCCGCACGCTCGTCACCGGCAAGAGTTCGTCGGCTAGCCGTGCTATTGATACCGAGTCGAACCTGGGGCAGTACCTCTAGGCGCCCCTCACCGCACGGCGTTCACCGCGTCGTCGATGGTGGTGAAGTACCGGCCTTCGGACTCCACCTGCTGCCACCACGGCCACCCGCGCACCATCGTGTGCACGTGCTCGGACAGGCAGGCGTAGACGATCCGGACACCGTCGGGGGCGAGTTCGGTTTCGAAGTCGCGCAATCCGTCCAGCACGGTCGACGACATCTTCGGTAGCCGGCGCAGATCGAGGATGACGGTGCCGGGAAACCCGGCGGCCTCGACGAAGGTGTGCACGGCCGCGGTGTTCGATCGCAGGTTGGCGGTGTAGAGCGCCGTTCCGAACCTCAGCACCAGCGGGTCCGTCGGCGCCGCAGCGGTTTCGGTGGCTCCCGCGGTTTCGATGGCCTCGTGCCAGCCCGCGCCGTCCTGCCGGACCAGGCGTATGACGTTCGGGGTGTTGATTTCGCGGAGCACCAGGTAGAGGGTCAGCACCACGCCGACGGCGATCGCCCGCAGCAGTCCGGCCGTCAGCGCGAACACCGCGACCGCGACGGCCATCCCGAACTCGACGCGGTCGTAGCGGTACAGCCGTGCCAGTGCCGTGATGTCGACGAGCCCGAGCGTCGCAACGAGCACCATGGCGCCCAGGGTCGCCTGCGGCAACATGCTCAGCACATGTGCCAGGAACAGCGACACCAGCACCGCGAGGGCCGCGGTGACCAGCCCCGCCACCTGGCTCTTGGCGCCCGCGCGGGCGTTGACGCTGCTCTGGGAGAACCCGGCGGACGGCGGCAGCGCGTGGAAGAACGAGCCGACGAGCGCGCTCATGCTGCTGGCGGCCAGTTCCCGGTCGGGTTCGACGGGCGGCTCGTCGGGCCGGCGGACGCCGCGCGCGACCGCGACCGTCTCGAGGAACGCCATCAGTGCGATCGCCAGCGCCCCCGGGAGCAGCCCGCCGACATGGTCGAGGCTGGGCAGGCCGGGAAGCGGAATCCCCTGCGGCACCTCCGGAATCAACGCGACGCCGTGGCCGGGCAGGTCGACGCCCGCCGCCAGGCCGATGCCGAGGACGACGACGAGCAGGGGGCCGGGCACCGCGGGCACGAACCGCGACATCGCGAGCAGGATCGCGATACTCGCCACGGCCAGCGCCACGGTGGCGAGGTGCACATCGCCGAGGTGGCGCACCATCGACAGCACGGTGCGCAGGAAGCCGTCCGCGTCGGGGTCGCCGGGCACACCGAGCAGCTTGGGCAGCTGGGTGGCCGCGACGGTCAGCCCGACACCGGCCTTGATGCCGATCAGGGTCGCCTCGTTGATGTTCTCGACCAGCGACGCGAGCCGCAGCACCCGGGCGACCAACAGGATCACCCCGACCAGCAGGGTCAGCGTCACCAGCTCGGACGGGGCGTCCGGTGACCCGGCGGCGATACCGGCACCGAGCATCGTGGACGCGGTGAGCGTCGCGATGGTGGAGGTGGTGCTGACGCTCGCGGTGCGGGAGCCGCCGACGAAGGCGTAGACCACCAGCGGCAGCATGCACGTATAGAGGCCGAACTGCGGCGGCAGGTTCGCCACCGTCGCGTAGGCCATGGCCTGCGGGATGACCACGGCGGCGGTGGCCAGCCCGGCGAGCAGATCGGCGCGCAGCCACCCACGCTGATACGGCAGGATCGCCGGCGCGAACGCCCGGATACGCATCAGCGGCACTCTAGCTGCCCGCCGTGCTAGGGCCGGCGCAGCGCGGCCACGGCCGCCCGGTTGGTGTCGAACTCCAATGCGCCCTCGAGCAGGTCGAGCCGTTCCAGGCTGTCGCGCAGTTCGGGTCGGACGCGGGAGTAGGCGAAGGTGACGGACCGGTCGCGCAGCCAGGCCTGGGTCTTCCTGACCGCATCACCGCCGGTGATGTCGATGCCGGACACCCCCTCCAGGTCGAGGACGAAGGCGTGCACCGGATGGGGGGCCGCGTCGACCGCGTCGCAGACGGTCTGATGCAGCACCGAGCCGTTGCCGAAGAAGATCGGAGCGGCGAACCGCAGCACGATGACACCCGGAACGGTCTCCAGGTTGTGCGGGGTCAGACCGGTCAGCGACACCGACGGATCGTCGGTGCCCTCCAGTATGTCGATCGCCGGTGCGGCGGCGCGGCGCAACAGGTTTACCACGGACAACCCGAACGCGATGATGATCCCGCCCAGTGGACCCACCAGCAGAACCCCGAGGAAGCACGAGGCCCCGACCGCGAACTCGAACCGCGACTGGTGCCACAGCTCGCGGAACTCCGCCACTCCGAGCAGCTTCAGCACCGCGACCGCGACGATCGCACCGATCGCCGGGGACGGGATGTCGGCCAGCAGGGCGGTGCCGAACAGCAGCAGGAGCAGCGCGCCGGTCGCCATCACCAGCGACGGCAGCTGGGTGCGGGAGCCGGCCTGATCGACGGCGGCGGTGCGCGACGTCGAGGAGCCGACGGTGAACGACGACGACAGGCCCGCGGCCACGTTCGCCGCGCCGAATGCGGCCAGGTCGCGGTTGGCGTCGACGCTGTAGCCGTTCTTGTCCGCGTAGGAACGCGCGACCAGCAACCCCTCGGCCACGGTGATCATGGTCAGCGCGATCGCGGCGGGTGTGATCGAAATCCACTCCGTCAGGCTCAGATCCGGCCAGCGCAGGACGGGCGCACCGGCGGGGACGTCGCCCAGCACCGACACCCCTTTGTCGCGCAGCGCGAGCGCCACCGAGGCGATCGTGGCGACGACCAGCACCACGAGCGCCCACGGGGCCGCGGGCAGCACCCGGCGGCCGAGAAGCAACACGGCCAGCGCGCCCAGGCTCACCCCGACCGACCACCAGCTCAATTCGCCGAGACGGGTGATGATCTCGACGATCTTCTCGAAGAACTCCACCCGGCTTCCGACCTTGATGCCGAGCATCTTCGCGAGCTGGCTGAGCAGGATCTCCAGGGCCAGGCCCCCGACGAAGCCGATCAGGATGGGTTTGGAGAGGAAGTCGGCGAGAAAGCCGAGCTTGAAGAACGCGAAGGCGAAGAACAGCAGACCGCCGACGACCGCCTGGGCGGCCGCCATTGCGGCGTACTGCTGGCTTCCGGCCGCGGCGAGCCCGGCCACCGACGAGCCGACCAACGCCGCTGCGGCGGCGTCGGGCGCGGCAACCACCTGGCGCGACGACGCCAGCACGGCGAACACCACCGCGGGGACGACGAGCGCGTACAGCCCGGCGGTGGGTGGCAGGCCGGCGATCTGGGCGTACCCGATGTTGAGCGGCACGGCGATTGCCAGCAGCGTGATGCCGGCCATCACCTCGCGCGCCAGATTGCCGCGGGTCAGGCCGGGCAGCAGATGTTTCACGGTGACTCCTGCCCCGGCGGGATGAACGACTTCAGCATGGCAGAGCGCCGCGGCTTCGTGCGGCCAGCTTGCTCAGGACCGGCGATGTTCGAGCTCCAGATAGGCGTCCCGGCCGGCCAGGCTGACCGCCACATCGGCGATGAGCGGGTCGAAGAACCGCTGCCGGTACAACGGGTCGACGCTGGTGCTGACCGTGAAATAGAGGCCGGAGAGCACGGCGACGAACAACGAGATGTGCACCACGGTCTGTGGAATGGGGATGTGGATGCCGAACCACGTTCCCGCACAGGGTGGCTCACCGACCGGGCAGGACTGTTCGCCCGACCACAGCACCGTCACGTCATCGGGAACCGCGATGATGCCCAGCGCCAGGAAGAACACGAACAGGCCCGCGGTGAACAGCACGACCTGGATGGCCTGCGCGACGACCATCACGGCGACCACGTTGGTCTGCTCGGCCAGCGACAACGGGCTGCGGGACACCGGTGCCGCACCCGCGGAGGCCAGCGGCGTGCCGGCCAGCAGCGCGGCCGGATCCGACTGCTCCGAACGGTCCTGGCGCAGTGCGCTGACCTCGTCGCGAATGGTGGCGATCATGAACACCACCGCCACCAGGGCGAGGAATCCTATTGTCTGCCAGAGCCGTTCCCGGGTCATCCGGGCGGCCAGCTGCCACAGCTCCCCGGTGAAGTAGACCACCACGGTGAGCATCAACAGCGGCAGCGCCCGGCTCATCAGCGTGCCCAGCGCGCCCAGCTGCGCCCAGGCGAACCGGAACGCCCACAGCGCGATGGACCCGAAGCCGAGGTAGGTCAACCAGATCGTGGCCAGCGAGACCAGCAGGAACACCGGCACCTCGGCCAGCGCCTCGGCCGACCACCCCTCCGAGATCACCGGGACCAGCAGCACGAAGATCCCCATCACGGCCAGCGCGGCGGTCCGCCGGCCGGCCTCGGAGGCCGCGGTGCCGCGCCGGTGCAGCGTGTGCAGCACGGATGGGGCGGCGGCCAGCGCCACCGCGACGATCGCCAGCCGCGCGATGTACGCGGCATCGGGGTCCTCGCCGGTCCAGTCGGCCAGCAGCAGCGTGACCACGGTGAGCACCCCGACACCGGCCACCGCCGGAGCCGACCGGGCGATCAGCGCGCGCGAGCGCACCCGACGGGTCAGCACCAGCGGCAGCCCGCGACGCAGGAACCACTCGTGGATCGCCCGCGCAGCCCCGGCCGAGTCGGTCATGTGGCGGCCGTGGCCGCGCGGTACCGGTCCCGGGCCACCAGGGTCAGCAGCAGGTCATCGATGAGCGGGTCCAGGTACTGCGCGCGGTACTCCTTGTCACCGCCCGCGCGCGCCGCCAGGTACATGAAGGTCAGCGCGGTCAGGAACATCGCGACCTGGATCAGGGCCTGCGGGATCGGCAGTGTCATGCCCAGGAAATGGCCGTCGCTGGCGCCGCCGGCGGTCAGCGCGGCCAGCAACTCCGGGCTGATCAGGATCAGCCCGAAGAACAGGAACAGCAGACCCGTGACCAGCGCGACGGTCAGCACCTGCACGATCTGCGACATCGCGAGCACGAACACCACGTTGATGCGCTCCGGGCCGGACAGCGGCTTGCGGCGCGGCCGGTCGGGCATCGCGCCGAACGGCGTCCCCGCCAACAGCGCGGCGTGCTCGGGGCGCTTGGCTGCCGGATCCAGGATCGGCCGCACCCGCGCCAACGTGCCGGAGATCAGGAACGTGACGGCGACCATCAGCAGGAACAACAGGGCCAGCCACAGCCGGCCGCGGGTCACCTTGGACGCCATCGTCCACACCGGGCCGTTGAAGAACACCAGCACCGTCAACAGCATCACCGGAAGTGCGCCCACCAGCAGCCCGCCCACCGAGGCCAGGTTCTCCCACATCATCCGCACCGCCCACGCCAGCACCGCCCCGACGCCGGTCACGGTGCACAGCAGGATCGCCCCGATGATCACGGCTTCGGCGAGCAGGTCGACGACGAAGCGGGGGCTGGGACCGCCGAAGAGCGCGCCCAGCACCGCCACCCCGATCGACACCGCCACGATGACGGTGCGGGCCCGGCTCCCGTGGACGCGCGAGACCAGCCAGCCGGCCACCGCGGCGGTCGGCAGCACCAGCACGACCACCGCGAGAACGAACCATTCGGTGCGGTTGGGCGTCCCTACGATGTCGATGGTGCGTTTACCGGTCACCGCCACGACGAGGATCGAGAACGCCATCATCACCGCGAACGCGGCCAGCGCGGGCGCCGACCGTTGCCAGACGTGCCGGAGCAGCGTGCCGGGACGCAAGACTGCAGGCAGGCCGCGCCGCAGGAACCAGCGTTCGGCCGACTGGCGCTGATCGTTGGCGTTCATCGTCGCCAATCTCATCACGAGGCCCGGTCCGCCGCGGGCCTTCGCGGCGGGCAGCGCGGACGTGGCACCGCCTGCCCCTTAGGCTGGTCGCCATGCAACGGATCATCGGAACAGAGGTCGAGTACGGCATCTCCTCGCCGTCCGACCCGACCGCGAATCCGATCCTGACGTCGACCCAGGCCGTGCTGGCCTATGCGGCGGCAGCGGGGATCCAGCGCGCCAAGCGCACCCGGTGGGACTACGAGGTCGAGTCACCGCTGCGCGACGCGCGGGGCTTCGACCTGAGCCGCTCGTCGGGCCCGCCGCCGGTGGTCGACGCCGACGAGGTCGGTGCGGCGAACATGATCCTCACCAACGGCGCCCGGCTCTATGTCGACCACGCACACCCCGAGTACTCGGCGCCGGAGTGCACCGATCCGATGGATGCGGTGATCTGGGACAAGGCGGGGGAGCGCGTGATGGAGGCGGCCGCGCGCCACGTCGCGAGCGTGCCGGGCGCGGCCAGGCTGCAGCTCTACAAGAACAACATCGACAACAAGGGCGCGTCGTACGGTTCGCACGAGAACTATCTGATGAGCCGCCAGACCCCGTTCTCGGCGGTCATCGCCGGGCTGACGCCGTTTCTGGTGTCCCGCCAGGTGGTTGTCGGCTCCGGCCGGGTCGGGATCGGCCCGTCCGGTGACGAGCCCGGCTTCCAGCTCTCGCAGCGCGCCGACTACATCGAGGTCGAGGTCGGTCTGGAGACCACGCTCAAGCGTGGCATCATCAACACCCGCGACGAACCGCACGCCGACGCCGACAAGTACCGGCGCCTGCACGTCATCATCGGCGACGCGAACCTGGCAGAGACCTCGACCTACCTGAAGCTCGGAACCACCTCGCTGGTGCTGGACCTGATCGAGGAGGGCCCGTCGATCGGCGCGGATCTGTCCGATCTGGCGCTGGCGCGGCCGGTGCACGCGGTGCACGTGCTGTCGCGTGATCCGTCGTTGCGCGCCACGGTGGCGCTCGCCGACGGACGCGAGCTCACCGGCCTGGCGCTGCAGCGCATCTACCTGGACCGGGTGGCGAAGCTGGTGGACAGCAAAGACCCCGACCCACGCGCGTCGCGCGTGCTGGAAACCTGGGCACATGTCCTGGACCTGCTCGAACGCGATCCGATGGAGTGTGCGGACCTGCTGGACTGGCCGGCCAAGCTGCGGTTGCTGGACGGCTTCCGGCACCGCGAGAACCTCGGCTGGTCGGCCCCGCGGCTGCACCTGGTCGACCTGCAGTACTCCGATGTTCGGCTGGACAAGGGGCTCTACAACCGGCTGGTGGCGCGCGGTTCGATGCAGCGGCTGGTCACCGAGCAGCAGGTGCTCGACGCGGTGGACAACCCACCGACCGACACCCGCGCCTATTTCCGCGGCGAGTGCCTGCGCCGGTTCGGCGCCGACATCGCGGCGGCCAGCTGGGACTCGGTGATCTTCGATCTGGGCGGCGACTCACTGGTGCGCATCCCCACGCTGGAGCCGCTGCGCGGCAGCAAGGCGCACGTCGGGGCGCTGTTGGACTCCGTCGACAGCGCGGTCGAACTCGTCGAGCAGTTGACGAACTGACCGCGCCATCCCCAGCAGGATGGCCCGAGACCGGTAGTGTGGGGAGACCGGCGGGCTGGCGGCCGGTCGCCCGCAACGGGTGGGCATACACACGCAGGAGGCAGCGATGGCCCAGGAGCAGACCAAGCGCGGCGGTGGGGGCGGCGAGGACGACGACCTCACCGGCAGCACGGCCGCCGGGCAGGAGCGCCGCGAGAAGCTGGCCGAGGACACCGACGACCTGCTGGACGAGATCGACGACGTCCTGGAAGAGAATGCCGAGGACTTCGTGCGTGCGTACGTCCAGAAGGGTGGACAGTGACCTGGCCGCATCGCGATCAGCCGGCCCTTCCGTCCCCCCAATCCGGAGCTTTTAGCGCCCTTCCGCAGGGCTTGTCCCATGGCGGCGTGAATCTCTCGTCATTCTCCGATTTCCTCCGGCAACAGGCACCGTATCTGCTCCCCGGCGGCGCCGCGGCGACCGGCGGCGTGCCGACCGACGCCGTGCCGCACGGCACCACGATCGTCGCGCTGAAGTATCCCGGCGGGGTCGTGATGGCCGGCGACCGGCGGGCCACCCAGGGCCACATGATCGCCAGCCGGGACGTCCAGAAGGTCTACATCACCGACGACTACACGGTCACCGGCATCGCGGGCACGGCGGCGATCGCCGTCGAGTTCGCCCGGCTGTACGCGGTGGAGCTCGAGCACTACGAGAAGCTCGAGGGGGTGGCACTGACGTTCCCCGGCAAGGTGAACCGGCTGTCCACGATGGTGCGTGGCAATCTCGGGGCGGCGCTGCAGGGCTTCGTCGCGCTGCCGCTGCTCGCCGGCTACGACCTCGACGACCCCAACCCGCAGGATGCCGGACGCATCGTCTCGTTCGACGCCGCCGGTGGGTGGAACGTCGAGGACGAGGGCTATCAGTCGGTCGGCTCGGGCTCGATCTTCGCGAAATCGTCGATGAAGAAGCTCTTCGCCCAGGTCACCGATGCCGACTCGGCGCTGCGGGTGGCCGTCGAGGCGCTCTACGATGCCGCCGACGACGACTCCGCGACCGGCGGCCCCGACCTGGTGCGGGGGATCTTTCCCACCGCGGTGGTGATCGGCGTCGACGGCGCCGTCGAGGTGGCCGAGCAGCAGATCGCGTCGGTATGCCGGGAGATCATCGAGAACCGTTCGCGCACAGACAAATTCGGGCACGAGGCGCCTGTTCGGGGTGACGAGCTGTGAGTTTTCCGTATTTCATCTCGCCTGAGCAGGCGATGCGTGAGCGTTCCGAGCTCGCGCGCAAGGGCATCGCCCGTGGCCGCAGCGTGATCGCGCTGGCCTACGCCGACGGTGTGCTGTTCGTCGCGGAGAACCCGTCGCGGTCCCTGCAGAAGGTCAGCGAGCTCTACGACCGGGTCGGTTTCGCGGCCGTGGGCCGGTTCAACGAGTTCAACAACCTGCGCAGCGGCGGCATCCGGTTCGCCGACACCCAGGGATACGCGTACTCGCGGCGCGACGTCACCGGCCGGCAGCTGGCCAACGTCTACGCCCAGACACTGGGCACGATCTTCACCGAGCAGGCCAAGCCGTACGAGGTGGAGTTGTGCGTGGCGGAGGTCGCCCACTACGGCGAGACCAAGGCGCCCGAGCTCTACCGCATCACCTACGACGGGTCGATCGCCGACGAGCCGCACTTCGTCGTGATGGGTGGGACGACCGAGCCGATCATCGCGGCGCTCAACGAGTCCTACACCGAGAACGCGTCGCTGGCCGACGCGGTGTCCATCGCGGTGGCGGCGCTGACCGCGGGCGGCAACGGTACCGAGCCCCGCACGCTCGGGCCGTCCACCCTCGAGGTCGCCATCCTCGACGCCAACCGTCCGCGGCGGGCGTTCCGTCGGATCACCGGTCCCGCACTGGAAGCGCTGCTGCCGGAGGAGAACCCGGAGAAGCCGGATGGCCCGGAGAACACCGACAACCCGGAGAAACCGGCCGAATAGCCGGCATCCTCACGCCGGGCCGGATCGCACCCGGCTGAGCACCAGACCCGCGAACTGCTCCGGGGACTCCAACGGGACGAAGTGTCCCGCCCGTTCGGCCATGTGCAACCGGACGTCGGTGAAGTAGTCGTCCAGCCGGTCGGCCCACTGCGGGGGGAACAGCGGATCGTGGCCGGGCCACAGCACCTCGGTGGGGGTGTGGATCTTGATCGCCCGCTCGGGCGGCAACTCGGTCAGCGACTGGGTGATCGTCCCGGCGCCCGCGCGGAACCACGCGATCGAGGCGCAGAACGCACCGGGCAGCGCGTAGTCGGACACCAGTGCGTCGAGGGCGTCGCTGCTCAGCTCGAATCCGGGCCCCGACCAGTGGCTCCAGAAGTGCCGCAGGTATTCGCGGACCGCGTCGGCGTTGCCGTCGAGCAGCTCGGCCGACAGCGGCAGCTGGTGGAAGGCCTGATACCAGAACTCGCCCTGGGCCTGTGGTGCGAGCACCCGGTCGCCGGCACCCGGTAGCGGCGGCGACAGCACCAGCGCCCGCGCCAGGTCGGGGTGCATCCTGGCCACGCTCTGCGCCACCCGGCTGCCCACGTCGTAGCCGGCCAGCACGACCTCGGTCAGGCCCAACTCCCGGATCAGCGCCACCACGCTGGCGGCCTGCGCCGAGGCGCTGTAGAAGTGGTTCACCGACACCGCGTGCTTGTCCGAACCGCCGAAACCCCTCAGGTCGGGCACGACGACGTCGAGATCGTCGTCGGCCGCCGTCAGTATCGGCACCAGGTCCCGGTAGTCGTGTCGGGTGCCCGGCCAGCCGTGCAGCAGCACCACGGCGCCGCCCCCGGGGGTGCCGAAGCGGTCGAAGGTCAGCCGGAAACCGTCGACGGGCGCGCTGCGGAAGGCCCGTGAAGCCATGGCCTCATTGTGGCGCGCGGGCCCGCCCGCGATGTGGGGTTTGTCGATCGTGGCCGTCCCGGGCGTGGTCCGGCCACCGTCACGGCCGGGCAGCAAGTAGGCTCGGTGAGGTGCAGCGACGAATCATGGGCATCGAGACCGAGTTCGGTGTCACCTGCACGTTCCACGGCCATCGCCGGTTGAGTCCCGACGAGGTCGCCCGCTATCTGTTCCGGCGGGTGGTGTCGTGGGGCCGTAGCAGCAACGTGTTCCTCCGTAACGGCGCGCGCCTGTACCTGGACGTGGGCAGCCACCCCGAGTACGCCACCGCCGAATGCGACAGCCTGACCCAGTTGGTCACCCACGACCGGGCCGGCGAGCGGGTCCTCGAGGACCTGCTCATAGACGCCGAGCAGCGGCTGGCCGACGAGGGCATCGGCGGGGACATCTATTTGTTCAAGAACAACACCGACTCGGCGGGCAATTCCTACGGCTGCCACGAGAACTACCTGATCGTGCGCGCCGGCGAGTTCTCCCGCATCTCCGACGTGTTGCTGCCGTTCCTGGTGACCCGTCAGCTGATCTGCGGGGCGGGCAAGGTGTTGCAGACCCCGAAGGCCGCCACGTTCTGCCTGTCGCAGCGCGCCGAGCACATCTGGGAGGGCGTCTCCTCGGCGACGACCCGGTCACGCCCCATCATCAACACCCGCGACGAACCGCACGCCGACGCCGAGAAGTACCGCCGACTGCACGTCATCGTCGGCGACTCCAACATGAGCGAGTCCACCACGATGCTCAAGGTGGGATCGGCCTCGCTGGTCCTGGAGATGATCGAGGCCGGTGTCGCGTTCCGGGACTTCTCGCTGGACAACCCGATTCGGGCGATCCGCGAGGTCAGCCACGATCTGACCGGTAAGCGGCCGGTCCGGCTGGCCGGCGGCCGGCAGGCCAGTGCGCTGGACATCCAGCGCGAGTACTACGCCCGCGCGGTCGAGTACCTGCAGACCCGCGAACCGAACCCGCAGATCACCCAGGTGGTCGACCTGTGGGGGCGCCAGCTCGACGCGGTCGAGAGCCAGGACTTCGCCAAGGTCGACACCGAGATCGACTGGGTGATCAAGCGCAAGCTCTTCCAGCGTTACCAGGACCGCTACAACATGGAGCTGTCGGACCCCAAGATCAGCCAGCTCGACCTGGCCTATCACGACATCAAACGCGGCCGGGGCGTGTTCGACCTGCTGCAGCGCAAGGGTCTGGCCGCCCGGATCACCACCGACGAGGAGATCGAAGCCGCGGTCGACACCCCGCCGCAGACCACCAGGGCCAAGTTGCGCGGCGAGTTCATCAGCGCGGCCCAGGAGGCCGGCCGCGACTTCACCGTGGACTGGGTGCATCTCAAGCTCAACGACCAGGCGCAGCGCACCGTGTTGTGCAAGGACCCGTTCCGCTCGGTGGACGAGCGCGTGAAGCGGCTCATCGCCAGCATGTGACCGGGCCGGCGCCCTCACCGACGGGCGTGCACCGACACCGCGTAGTCGCCGCCGTGGAACGGCTCACGGTCCCACGTCGCCCACCGGTCCACCAGCGTCAGGCCGGCCGCTTCGGCGAGCTCGTCGTAGCGCTCCAGCGACAGTCGCCCGGGCCTGAGCTGAAAGCCCGCCACCATCGACCCGCCGGGTCGTAGCCGGTCGGCGAGTTGGGCGACCACGTTGGCCTCGGTGCCCGGGTCGAGGAAGATCATCACGTTGCCCGCCAGAGCCACCAGGTCGAAGGCCCCGTCGATGCGCGCGTCGGTGTCCACCAGGTCTGCCTCGATCCACCGCAGGTGCGGCGCCTTGGCCCGGGCTGCGTCGAGCATCGCGCGGTCGTTGTCCAGGCCGACCACCGAGAACCCGCGCGCGGCCAGCTCGATCGCGACCCGGCCGGTGCCGCAGCCGGCGTCGAGCACGTCGGTGCCGCCCGCGGACCGGAGCAGCGACTCGATCAGGTCGGCCTCGCCGTGCACGCCGGCGCCGGTGGCCGCCAGCTGCTCCCATCGCGCGTCGTAGTCCTGCCCACGCGGTGCGTCGGACTGCTGCCAGCGGGTGCCCATGGCCTGAGATCCTGTCAGACGCGCCGCCTCGGCGTCCGGCCACACCCGCGAAGCGCCTTAAGCTCTAACCGTGGGGATCTCCAAAGTCGAACGGCTGATGAACCTCGTCATCGCGTTGTTGTCCACCCGGACGTTCATCACCGCCGACCGGATCCGCGAAACCGTCTACGGGTACCCCGCCGGCGGCAGCGACGAGGCGTTCTCGCGGATGTTCGAACGGGACAAGAACGAGCTGCGCGATCTGGGCATCCCGCTGGAGACCGGCCGGGTGTCCTCGACCGACCCGGCCGAGGGCTACCGGATCAACCGGGACGCCTATGCGCTGCCCGCCGTCGACCTGACCCCCGACGAGGCGGCCGCGGTCGCGGTGGCCACCCAGTTGTGGGAGTCGCCCGAACTGATCACCGTGACACAGGGCGCGCTGCTGAAGCTGCGCGCCGCGGGCATCGACATCGAAGCCGTCGACGGTGACGTCGCGATCACCTCCACCGCCGCGCTGCCCGGATTGCGCGGCTCCGAGGAGGTGCTGGGAATCCTGTTGTCCGCCATCGATTCCGGGGTGCCGGTGCAGTTCCCGCACCGCCCGTCGCGCAGCGAGCCCTATGTCACCCGGACCGTCGAGCCGTGGGGGGTGGTGACCGACCGGGGCCGTTGGTACCTGGTCGGCCACGACCGCGACCGCGATGCGGTGCGCACCTTCCGGCTGTCCCGCATCGGCGCCGACGTCACCGTGATCGGCGAACCGGGCACGGTGCGCCGACCGGACGGGGTGGACCTGCGCGAGATCGTCGACCGGGTGGTCGGTGACCGGCCGGCCACCGGCGAGGCCAGGGTATGGGTCGCCGACGGTAGGGCGACCGCGCTGCGGCGCCGGGCCACCGTGCTGGGCCCGCGCACACTGGGCGGGCGGGCCGGCGCGGAGATCAGCGTGGAGATCGGCATGTTCGACCGGCTCGCGCGCGAGATCGCCGGCTACGGGGCCGACGCGGTCGCGCTGGAACCGGCGAGCCTGGTCGACGACGTGGTCGCCCGGCTGACCGCGCAGGCCTCGACCGGCTCGGAGGTGACCGCGTGACCGCGACGTCGGCGCGGCTGGTCCGGCTGCTGAACATGGTGCCGTATTTCCAGGCCAACCCGCGGATCACCTACACCGAGGCCGCGACCGACCTCGGGGTGAGCGTCAAGCAGTTGCGCGACGACCTGAACCAGCTCTGGATGTGCGGTCTGCCCGGCTACGGGCCGGGCGACCTGATCGACTTCGAGTTCTCCGGCGACACCATCGAGGTGACGTTCAGCGCGGGAATCGACCACCCGCTGCGGCTGACCTCCCCGGAGGCCACCGGTGTGCTGATCGCGCTGCGCGCGCTGGCCGACGTGCCGGGAATGGTGGATCCGGAGGCGGCGCGCAGCGCGATCGCCAAGATCGAGTCGGCCGCGGGCCGGGCGGGGTACGGCCCCGACAGCCAGGTCGACTGTGCCGTCGACGAGCCCGCCCCGATGGAGAGCGAGGCGGCCGCGGCGGTGCGTACCGCGGTGCGCGGCGACCGCGCGCTGGCGATCGAGTACTACTCGGCCTCGCACGACATGTTGTCCAGCCGGGTGGTCGACCCCATCCGGGTGGTGCTGGTCGCCGACCACAGCTACCTGGAGGCGTGGTGCCGGTCGGCCGAGGGGGTGCGGCTGTTCCGGTTCGACCGCATCGTCGACGCCCGCGTGCTCGACGAACCGTCGGCACCGCCGCCACCGGCCGTGCAGGCCGGACCGGACACCTCGCTGTTCGACCCCGACACCGCCGACCCGTCGCTGCCCACCGCGACACTGCTGGTCGCGCGTTCGGCGTCGTGGATGTTCGACTACTACCCACTGCGGGTTCTGCGGGAGTTCGAGAACGGTTCGTGTGAGGCTGCGATGACGTATGCGTCCGAGGTGTGGATGGCGCGGTTCGTGTTGGGCTTCGGATCCGCCGTGCGGGTGCTCGCGCCGCCGCAACTGGCCGATCGGGTGCGCGGGGCGGCATCGGCTGCGCTGGACGCCTATCGGGTCGGTATGGAACCGTCGGACGAGTAGACTCGGCGCAGACGTCTGGAGGTAACCAAATTGGGTGGTCTACAACCCTGGCACTGGATCATCGTCATCGCCGTGTTCGTGTTGCTGTTCGGCGCCAAGAAACTCCCCGATGCGGCGCGCTCACTCGGCAAGTCGATGCGGATCTTCAAGTCCGAGATCAAGGAGATGCAGTCGGAGTCCGGCTCGGCCAAGCCGGAACAGCCGACGCAGATCACCTCGGAGCGGGTGCCAGACCCGATCAACGGCGCCGACGGCACCGGCACGCAGGCCTCGACCGAGCCCTCGTCGGACAAGCGCCCGGCCTGAGCGGCCGTTTCTCGCCGCGCGGCACCGTGCCGCGCGGCGGGTGCACGCGTTCCGCGCATCATCTAGGCATCAGCTAGGCAGCCCGTCGTGCAGATCCCCGGATTCCTGAAGAAGCTGGACCCGCGCCGGCGCCGGTCGCGCGTCAACCCCGACGGCACGATGTCGCTCGTCGAGCACCTCACCGAACTCCGCGGCCGGTTGCTCATCTCGGTGCTCGCCGTCCTGGTGACGACGGTCCTCGGGTTCATCTGGTACAGCCACGGGGTGTTCGGGCTGCCCAGCCTCGGCGACTGGCTGCGGGGCCCCTACTGCTCGCTGCCGGACTCGTCACGGGCGTCGATCGCCCCCGACGGGCAGTGCAGGCTGCTGGCCACCGCGCCGTTCGACCAGTTCATGCTGCGGCTCAAGGTGGCGCTCACCGCAGGTCTGGTGCTGGCCTGCCCGGTGTGGCTCCACCAGCTGTGGGCGTTCATCACCCCGGGCCTGTATTCCCGGGAACGCCGGTTCGCGGTGGCGTTCGTCTCGCTGGGCGCGATCCTGTTCATCTCCGGTGCGGTGCTGGCCTACGTGGTGCTGTCCAAGGCGTTGGGTTTCCTGCTCACCGTGGGCAGCGACGTCCAGGTGACCGCGCTGTCGGGCGACCAGTACTTCGGCTTCCTGATCAACCTGCTGCTGGTGTTCGGGATCAGCTTCGAGTTCCCGCTGCTGATCATCATGCTCAACCTGGTCGGCGTGCTGACCTACGAGCGGCTCAAGGCGTGGCGCCGCGGGCTGATCATGGGCCTGTTCATCTTCGCCGCCTTCGCGACCCCCGGCTCCGACCCATTCTCGATGCTGGCGCTGGCCCTGGCGCTGACCATGCTGCTGGAGGTGGCGATCCAGATCGCCCGGCTCAACGACCGGCGCAGGGCGCGCCGGGCCGCGCTCGAGGAGGTCCCCGACGACGAGGCCGCGCCGATCGGCGCGGCCGAAGCGATCGGCGCGGCCGAGGCGATCGAGACGCCGTCGGCCGTGTCGTCGCGGCTTGTGGTCGATGACTTCGATGATCAAGCCACCTGAGGTTCCCGCACCCACGCTCGAGGATTTCACCTCGCAGCTGTCGTTCGCGCTGGACCCGTTCCAGCGCCGGGCCTGTGACGCGCTGGCCCAGGGCCACGGCGTGCTGGTCTGCGCCCCGACCGGCGCGGGCAAGACCGTCGTCGGCGAGTTCGCGGTACACCTGGCGCTGGCGGCCGGGCGAAAGTGCTTCTACACCACGCCGATCAAGGCGCTGAGCAACCAGAAGCACAACGACCTGGTGCGCCGGTACGGCCCGGAGCGCATCGGGCTGCTCACCGGTGATCAGGCGATCAACGGGGACGCCGACGTCGTGGTGATGACCACCGAGGTGCTGCGCAACATGCTGTACGCGGATTCTCATGCGCTGCACGGTCTTTCCTATGTCGTGATGGACGAGGTGCACTTTCTGGCCGACCGGATGCGCGGCGCGGTGTGGGAGGAGGTGATCCTGCACCTGCCCGACGACGTCCGGCTGGTCAGCCTGTCGGCGACGGTCAGCAACGCCGAGGAGTTCGGTGGCTGGATCAAGGCGGTGCGCGGCGACACCACCGTCGTCGTCGACGAGCACCGCCCGGTGCCGCTGTGGCAGCACGTGCTGGTCGGCAAGCGGCTGCTCGACCTGTTCGACTACCGCACCGCCGGGCCGGCCGCGAGCCCCGTCGGTGCGGGCCATGACCTGGTCGTCGATCCGGAACTGCTGCGCCACATCGCCCACCGGCGCGAGGCCGACCGGCTCGCCGACTGGCAGCCGCGGGGCCGGGGCCGGTCGGGCCGTCCCGGGCTGTACCGCAGCCCCGGCCGGCCCGACGTGATCGGCGTGCTGGCGGAACGCGGGCTGCTGCCCGCTATCACGTTCATCTTCTCCCGGGCCGGGTGTGACGCGGCCGTCAAGCAGTGCCTGCGTTCCCCGCTGCGGCTGACCACCGAGCAGGAGCGGGCGCGCATCGCCGAGATCGTCGATCGCCGCACGGCCGACCTGAACGACTCCGACCTGGTCGTGCTGGACTTCCACGAGTGGCGCGACGGGTTGTTGCGGGGTCTGGCCGCCCACCACGCGGGCATGTTGCCGACGTTCCGCCACACCGTCGAGGAGCTGTTCACCGCCGGGCTGGTCAAGGCGGTGTTCGCCACCGAGACGCTGGCGCTGGGCATCAACATGCCCGCCCGCACCGTGGTGCTGGAGCGGCTGGTCAAGTTCAACGGCGAGCAGCACATGCCGCTGACGCCGGGGGAGTACACCCAGCTCACCGGCCGGGCCGGGCGTCGCGGGATCGACGTCGAGGGCCATGCGGTGGTGCTGTGGAACCCCAACGACAGCACCGCCGAGCCGGCCGAGATCGCCGGGCTGGCGTCCACCCGGACCTTCCCGCTGCGCAGCTCGTTCGCCCCGACCTACAACATGACCATCAACCTGGTGCACCAGATGGGCCCGCAGCAGGCGCACCAGCTGTTGGAGCGCTCGTTCGCCCAGTACCAGGCGGACCGGTCGGTGTCGGGGCTGGTGCGCGGTGTGCAGCGGGGCGAGCGGATGCTCGCCGAACTGGCCGGCGAGCTCGGTGGCCGCGACGCCGCGATCCTCGACTATGCCCGGCTGCGCGCCCAGATCTCGGCGCGGGAGCGGGCCCAGTCCCGGGCCTCGCGGCTGCAGCGGCGGCAGGCCGCCAATGACGCGCTGGCCGCGTTGCGCCGCGGTGACATCATCACCATCACCCACGGCCGGCACAGCGGGCTGGCGGTGGTGCTCGAACCGGCCCGCGACGAGGACGATCCGCGGCCGCTGGTGCTCTCCGAGCACCGCTGGGCGGGCCGCATCTCATCGGCCGACTACTCCGGCGCCGGCGGGCGGATGGGCACGATGTCGCTGCCCAAGCGCGTCGAGCACCGCAATCCGCGCGCCCGCCGCGACCTGGCCTCGGCGCTGCGGTCGGCGGCCGCCGGCCTGGATGCGCCCTCGGCGCGCCGCCGGCGCAGCGGCGAGGCCACCGACCCCGACATCGACCCGGAGTTGGTGGCGCTGCGCGACCGGATGCGGGCCCACCGGGCCCATCAGCTGCCCGACCGGGAGGACCGGGTCCGCGTCGCGGAGCGCTACCTGAAGATCGAACACGACAACGCACAGTTGCGTGCCGAGATCGCGACGGCGACGAACTCGCTGGCCAACACCTTCGACCGGATCGTCGTGCTGCTCACCGAGCGCGGCTTCATCATCCAGGGCGCCTCGACCTCCGATGGCTCCTCGACCTCCGATGGTGATCGGGCGTCCGACGGCGAGCCGTCGCATCCCGTGGTGACCGACGACGGCAGGCTGCTGGCCCGGATCTACAGCGAGAGCGACCTGCTGGTCGCCGAGTGCCTGCGCTCGGGCGTGTGGGAGGGCCTCGACGCCGCGGAGTTGGCCGCCGCACTGTCCTCGGTGCTCTACGAGTCCCGCCGCGACGGCGGCGTGCCGGATGGCGCGGACATCCCGACCGGACGGCTGCGCCGGGCGCTCAACCAGACCCGTCGGCTGTGGACCGAGCTGCGCTCCGACGAGCAGCGGCACCGGCTGACCCAGAGCCGGGAACCCGACGACGGTTTCGTGGCCCCGATCCACCGGTGGGCGACCACCGGGGACCTGGCCTCCGCGCTGGCGGCGTCCGACACGGCGGGAACCGGGGTTTCCATGTCAGCGGGCGATTTCGTGCGATGGTGTCGTCAGGTGCTGGACCTGGCTGATCAGGTCCGCAACGCCGCTCCGTCACCGGCACTGCGGGCGACCGCGAAACGCGCGATCAACGACGTTCGGCGCGGCGTCGTAGCTGTTGATGCCGGGTAGTGTGTGTGGCCAGCACGCCCGAACAGATTGGCACCGCGCCACCAGACGGCACACCAGCCGCGGACCACGAGGAGAGAAATGAGCGGACCGCAGGGATCTGATCCGACCCAGCAATGGCCGGGTCAGCAGCCTGAGTCGGGCACGGATCAGCCGTCGGGCGAGGCTCAGGGCAACCAGGGTTGGCAACCGCCGACCCCGGGATCCGAGCAGCCGTCCGGGTCGCCCGACCAGCAGTCCTGGCAGCCTCCGGCGTACCCGCCGCAGCAGTACCAGCAGTACCAGCAGCCGGGCCAGCCGCCGACGTACCCGCCCCAGCAGTATCCGGGCGCCGACCAGTACAGCCAGCAGCCCACCCAGTACAACCCGGCCGGCTACCCGCCACCCGGTCAGTACGGTCAATCCGGCGCCTACGGTCAGCAGTACGGTCAGCAGGAGGCCTACGGCCAGCAGCCGGGGTATGGCCAGCAGCCCGGCCAGTACGGCCAGTACGGCCAATACCCGGCCACCGGATATCCGACCCCGGGCAGCGAGGAGAGCTCCAAGCGCTCGCTGGCGGTCATCGGCGGCGTCGTCGGCCTGCTCGCCGCCGTCATCGTCGCCGTGGTGCTGGTCCTCGGATTCTGGAAGCCGGGCTTCTTCGTCACCACCAAGCTGGACATCGACGCCGCCCAGGCCGGCGTGCAGCAGATCCTCACCGACGAGACCAACGGCTACGGCGCCAAGAACGTCAAAGACGTCAAGTGCAACAACGGCGTCAGCCCGACGGTCAAGAAGGGCGACACCTTCAACTGCGAGGTGAGCATCGACGGCACCAAGCGCCAGGTGACGGTCACGTTCCAGGACGACAGCGGCACCTACGAGGTGGGCCGCCCGAAGTAGCGGCTCAGCCGGGCAGCTTGTCCAGCGCCGCCTGCAGGCGCCCGATCGACGAGGTCACGCCGTAGCGCTCGGCCAGTTCGGCGACCCGGCCCGGGTCGCGTGCGGCCAGCGGCAGCGCGTCCGAGGACGTCGAGAACGTCACGTCGGCGTCGGTGGCGACCCGGACCACCGGCTCGGCCCTGCCGAGATAGTCGCCGGCTGCCAGCAGCTTGGCCCGGTGGGCCTTCGACAGCGACGAGGACGGGTCCCCGGCGGCGGCCAGGACCCGTTCCAGCGACCCGTGCCGGGCCAGCAGCGTGGCCGCGGTCTTCTCACCGATGCCGGCGACGCCGGGCAGGCCGTCGGACGGGTCGCCGCGCAGCAGTGCCAGCTCCGCGTAGGCGGGCCCGGCGCGATCGACCGGCACCCGGTAAGCCTCGGCGACCTCGAGGGGGCCGAAGACGGTGGCCTTGGCCAGGCCGCGGCCCAGGTAGAGCACCCGCACCGGTACCGGTTCGTCGCGGACCAGCTGCAACAGGTCGCGGTCGCCGCTGACCACCAGCACCGGGTCGCGGCGTTCCCGGTCGGCCAGCGTTCCCAGCACGTCGTCGGCCTCGAACTGTGCCGCGCCTGCGGTGGCGATGCCGAACGCGTCGAGAATCTCCATGATCATGTCGACCTGCGGGGTGAGATCGTCGGGGACCTCTTCGACGTCGGGTTCCCCCGGCGCGGCGCCCGGGCCGGCCGGCTCGGCCACCCGGTGCGCCTTGTACGACGGGACCAGGTCGACCCGCCACTGCGGGCGCCAGTCGTCGTCGCGGCACACCACCAGCCGGTGCGGGCGCTCCCGGTTGACCAGCGTCGCGACCGCGTCGAGAAAGCCGCGGACCGCGTTGACCGGCCGGCCGTCGGGTGCGGTGATCGACGACGGCACGCCGAAATACGAACGGAACCACATGCTCGCGCCGTCGAGCAGCAGCAGCGGTGAGCTCATGCGTGCCATCCTGCCCGGGACTAGCCTGAACGGATGAGCCAGGGCCGTTTCAGCACCGAGGTATACGCGCACCGGCTGGCCGCGGCGGCCGAGGCGGCGGCCGAGGCGGGCCTGACCGGCCTGGTCATCACGCCGGGCTACGACCTGCGCTACCTGGTGGGTTCGCGCGCGCAGACCTTCGAGCGGCTGACCGCGCTGGTGCTGCCCGTCGGGGGCGCCCCGACCATCGTGGTGCCGCGCCTGGAGCTGGCCTCGCTGCACGAGTCCGCGGTCACCGAACTCGGTGTCGCAGTGCATGACTGGGTGGACGGGCAGGATCCGTACCGGCTGGTTGCCGATGCCTTGGGCGCACGCGAGGAGCAAGAAGGCAGGGGCGCACGCGAGGAGCCGGCCGTGGCGGTCACCGACTCGATGCCGGCCCTGCACCTGCTGCCGCTCGCCGACCTGCTCGGGGTGGTCCCGGTGCTGGCGACCGACGTGCTGCGCCGGTTGCGGATGATCAAGGACCCGGCCGAGATCGACGCGCTGCGCAAGGCCGGGGCGGCGATCGACCGGGTGCACGCCCGGGTCCCGGAGTTCCTGGCGCCCGGCCGCACCGAGGCCGACGTCGCCGCCGACATCGCCGAAGCGATTGTCGCCGAGGGGCATTCGGAAGTGGCCTTCATCATCGTCGGGTCGGGCCCGCACGGCGCCGACCCGCACCACGAGTGCTCGGACCGGGAGCTGCAGGCGGGCGACATCGTGGTGGTGGACATCGGCGGTCCCTACGAACCGGGCTACAACTCCGACTGCACCCGCACCTACAGCCTCGGTGAGCCCGACGCGGAGGTGGCGCGGCGGTACGCGGTGCTGCAGCGCGCGCAGCGGGCGGCCGTCGACGCGGTGCGCCCCGGGGTGACGGCCGAGCAGGTCGACGCGGTCGCCCGCGACGTGCTGGCCGACGAGGGCATGGCCGAGGCGTTCGTGCACCGCACCGGCCACGGCATCGGGCTGTCGGTGCACGAGGAGCCCTACATCGTGGCGGGCAACCGGTTACCGCTGCGGCAGGGGATGGCGTTCTCGGTGGAGCCGGGCATCTACTTCCCGGGCCAGTGGGGGGCCCGCATCGAGGACATCGTGATCGTCACCGCGGACGGCGCGCTGTCGGTGAACAACCGGCCCCACGAGTTGGTCGTGGTGCCGGTGTCCTGAGGGTCAGTCCTCGCGGTGGTCGAGCAGATCCGAGGAGCCCAGCACCCGCTCGACCCGCACCTCGATGACGACCCGCTTCGGGTTGGGCCGCGGGGTGCGGTAGCGCTGGGCGTAGCGCAACTCGGCGTCGCGGACGGCGTCGATGTCGGTGTGCACGCTGGACTTGCCCTCCAAAGACAGCCAGCGGGCACCGTCGACCTGGCTGAGCACGGCCACCCCGCGCTGGTCGGCGTTGACCGCCTTCTGGGAGCCGCCGGTGGTGATGACCCGCGCGATGTGGGTGGTGGGGTCGAAGGTGAACCCGACCGCCACCACGTGCGGGGACTGGTCGGAGCGCAGCGTGGTCAGCATCGCCAGGTGACGTTCGGTGAGGAACGCCAGAGCATCTGTGGTGAGCCGCGTGGTTGTCTTCGCCATCGGGTCCACGCTAGCGCAGGACATAATCGCTGCCATGAACGACACGGCGGACGGCCACCTGGTTGTGGTCTTCGGCGGCCGAAGCGAGATCGGTGTCGCGGTGGCCCGGCGGTTGGCGCCCGGTGCCACGGTGGTGCTCGCCGCGCGGCGTCCCGACGATCTGGCCGCCGAGGTGGAAACCCTCCGGCGCGCCGGCGCCGCAGCGGTGCACGCGGTGGCCTTCGACGCCGACGACCTGGCCGGACACCCGGGCATCGTCGAGGCCGTCGTCGCCGCGCACGGGCCCATCGGCACCGCGGTGCTCGCCTTCGGCGTGCTGGGCGACCAGGCCCGTGCCGAGTCCGACCCGGCGCATGCGGCGGCGGTCGTGCACACCGACTATGTCGCGCAGGTCAGCCTGCTGACGGTGCTGGCCGAGACGATGCGCACCGCCGGCCGCGGCGACATCGTCGCGTTCTCGTCGGTGGCCGGGGTGCGGGCGCGGCGCGCGAACTACCTGTACGGCTCGGCCAAGGCCGGGCTGGACGCCTTCTGCAGCGGTCTCACCGACGCCTTGCACGGCTCGGGCGTGCGACTGCTGCTGGTGCGGCCCGGTTTCGTGATCGGCCGGATGACCGACGGGATGAGCCCAGCGCCGCTGTCGAGCACGCCCGAGCAGGTGGCCGAGGCGACCGTGCGGGCGTTGCGCAAGGGTAAAAGGGTGGTGTGGGTGCCGCCCGCGCTGGCGGTGCTGGCCTTCGGGTTCCGGGTGATGCCGCGGGCGATCTGGCGGAGGTTGCCGAGGTGATAGTGGTGGTGGGCATCGGTGCCGACGGCATGGCGGGGCTGGCGCCGCCGTCGCGCGCCGAACTGGGCCGGGCGACCGTGGTGTACGGGTCGCAGCGCCAGCTCGACCTGCTCGACGACACCGTGACGGCGGTCCGGCGGTGCTGGCCCAGCCCGATGCTGCCGGCGCTGCACACGTTCGCCGACGACGTCGACGGCGACGTCCACGTGGTGGCCAGCGGGGACCCACTGTTGCACGGGGTCGGCAGCACGCTGATCCGGATCCACGGCGCCGATCGGGTCGCGGTGCTACCGCACGTGTCGTCGGTGACGCTGGCGTGTTCGAGGGTGGGCTGGCCGGTGCAGGACACCGAGGTGATCAGCCTGGTGTGGCAGCAGCCGACCACCGCGGTGCGGCGCGGCGGGCAGGCGGTGGTGCTGTCCCGCGACGCCACCACACCGGCCGAGCTGGCCCGGCTGCTCACCGAGACCGGTCGCGGCGATTCGGAGATCACCCTGCTCGAGCAGCTCGGTGGGCCCAGGGAGCTGCGTCGGTCGTCGACCGCGGCGGAGTGGGCCCGCCGCCCGCCGGGCGACGTCGACGATCTCAACGTGATGGCGATCCGGTACCTGCCCGACGAGCGGGTCTTCGCGACGCTGCCCGACGAGGTGTTCGCCCACGACGGGCAGATCACAAAGCAGGACATGCGGGCGGTGACCCTGGCCGCGCTCTCGCCCAGGGCCGGTGAGCACCTGTGGGACGTCGGGGCGGGGGCGGGCAGTGTCGCCGTCGAGTGGTGCCGCAGCGCGCCGGGGTGCCGGGCCACCGCGTTCGAGCGTGACCCCGATCGCCGGGCCCGGATCGCGGCCAATGCGATGGCCTTCGGTGTGCCCGTCGAGGTGTCCTTCGGCGCCCCGGAGTCCTTCGAACACGTCGCGCCCCCGGCGGTGATCTTCGTCGGCGGCGGGGTGAGCGGCCCCGGGCTGATGCAGGCGTGCTGGGACAAGCTGCCGCCGGGCGGCCGCCTGGTCGCCAACGCCGTGACCGCAGAGTCCGAAGCCGTTCTGGCCCAGTGGTATGGCCGCTGCGGCGGACAGCTGCGCAGGTTCCAGCACTACCGCGGAGAGCCGGTCGGTTCGTTCACCGGCTGGCGGCCGGCGATGCCGGTCACCCAGTGGACGGTGTCGAAGCCTGATACGACCTGACGAGCTCGATCGCGTCCAGCTCGCGGATCGCCCGGCAGCCCCGGTGCAGCATGGTCAGGATCATCTCGTCGCCGCGCTCGGTGGACGCGGCGAACGCGTACCCGAGCGTGGTCAGCAGCGGAGCCTGAAGTACGCCCAGACGGTAATCGTGCCAACACGTTTCGGCGTCGTAGTCGGTGACGCCATAACCGACCAGCGCCGTGTGGTAGCGCTCGACGAGCTCGCGCTCGACGCCGGCCCGGTCGTCGGGCAGCAGGCTGGTGGCGGTGAAGTAGGCGAGGTCGCGAGCGGGCAGGCCCACCCCGATGGTCTGCCAGTCGACGACGGTGACGTGGGTCCGGTCCGGATCGAACAGCAGATTGTCCAGCCGGTAGTCGCCGTGCATCAGCGAGAACCGTTGCGGCACCGCCATCAGCCACGGGCCGACCAGGCTCATCGAGGTGGTCAGCGTGTCGCGATCCTCGTCGCCGACCGAGCCGCCGAGTTTGTCCAGCGTGATACCGGCGGCCATCGCCGCGATGTCGCCCAGCCCCTTGGCGGCCTCCGCGTCGCCGGGCTTGGGCATCACGATCGACGGCAGGTCGCACCAGCGCTGATCGCACCAGCTGGGTCCGTGCAGACCCGCGAGCGCCTCGACCGCCAGTGCGGCCTCGGCGGGGGAGCAGCCCGCGATCTGGTCACCCTGTTCCGCAGGTGCCATATCGGCCAGCAGCAGCACGAAATCGCTTCCATCGGAGGAGATCTCGCTGTGGAAGCAGCTCGGCACCGGGATCGCCACGTGCTCGCACACCTCGGAGTAGAACCCCACCTCGGAGAGGTATCCGAACGCGACGCGTTCACGAACGGCGTCGTCCTGGGCGGGGAGTTTCACCGCGAACGTCGGCGGCGCGCCGGCCCCGGCCGGGTATTCGGCGGCCACCCGGTAGGTGGCGCCGGTCTGTCCGGTGCCGATGGCCGTCACCTGCACGGCCGTGACCTCGGTGCCCAGCACCGAGCCCAGCCAGGCCGGGGTGATGTCCTCGGGTCTGCGGGGAATCGTCACGATGTGACCCTCCGTCCCTCGCCGGCGCCCAGCGCGCCGACATCGCCGTAGACGGTGCGCAACCACACCGTCTCCGCACCGTCGCGAAGCTGGTCGCGGGTCAGTGGTCCGCCGAGCGTGTAGCGCTCCAGCAGTCGGTCGTTGAACTCCAGCAGCATGCCGGCGATCACCTCCGTCGGTGGGCCGTCCGGTGCGCGCCCGGCGCGACGTTCGGCGGCGATCATCGCCGCGACGGTCGGCACGAAGGATTCCCGGGCGTCGTCCCAGACCGCGCGGATCGCCGGGCTGGTCGCCTTGGCGTCGAGCATCGCCTCCAGTAGGTAGCGGTGCTGGTCGGCGGTGTCGAGCAGGGCCTCGACCATGGCGCGGATCCGGTATCGCGGCGTCCGGGCGGTGTCGGTCAGGATGTCCCCGGCGATGAACCCGTCGTCGTACATAGGTTCCAGCAGCGCGGCGACGGCGGCGGCCTTGTTCTCGAAATAGAAGTAGAACGCCGACCGGGTCACGCCGGCGCGGCGGGTGACGTCGGCGATGTTGATGCCGTCGAAGCCCGATTCGCGCAGGTGGTGGTCGAGTGACTCCAGGATCGCGCTGCGGCGCAGGTCGCTCTTCTGCGGTTGGCGCCGGTCGGTCGGCGACCGCACCGGTAGTCCTCGCTGCACCGCAGCGCCCTCCGTTCCTGGGCCTGTGACGCGCGACATTAGCCCGCGGTTCTGACGACTGTCAACGATGAACGACGGCTGTCAACAGCCGGGGTAGCGACGCGGCGTGAAGACCCGATCGGGGCTGCCGTCGCCGGCCGAGTACCACTGGGTCTGCGACGACCCGATGATCAGCAGGCACCGCATGTCGACGGCGGCGGGATCCAGATCGGCCAGCCGGACCACCGTCACCGTCTCCGCCGGACCCGAGACGTCGCGGCCGATGATCACCGGTGTGCCGGGGTCGCGGTGCTCGAGCAGCAGGTCGCGCATCGCGCCGACCTGCCAGGTGCGCGTCTTCGACGCCGGGTTGTAGATGGCCAGCACCATGTCGGCGCGGGCCGCGGCGGTGAGCCGTTCGGCGATGACGTCCCACGGCTTGAGCCGGTCGGACAGCGAGATCACCGCGTAGTCGTGGCCCAGCGGCGCGCCCACCCGGCTGGCCACCGCCTGGGCGGCCGTCATCGCGGGGATCACCCGGACCGCGATGCCGGGCCACTGCTTGGCCTCTTCGAGCACCGCGGTGGCCATCGCGAACACCCCCGGATCGCCGGACGACACCACCGCCACGGTGCGGCCCTGCTCGGCGAGCGTGCAGGCCAGCCGGGCGCGGGCGGGCTCGTCGGTGTTGTCGCTGGGGTGCCGGTGCTGACCGTCGCGGAGCGGCACCCGGTCCAGATAGGGGCCGTAGCCGATCAGGTCGGTGGCCGCGGTCAGCTCGCGGCGGCTCTGCGGTGTCATCCAGTCCGGGTCGCCGGGCCCCAGCCCGACCACCGCGACGGTCCCGGTGCCCGCTGGTGCCCGCCGGGCGCCGGCGACCATCGCCAACGCGAAGTACGGCACCGATGCGTCGTCGACGTCGGCCGCCGCCAGCACCCGCTGCCGGTCGGTGCTGGCCCGTTCCACGTAGAACGCCTCATCGAGCCGTCCGGAATCCGAAAGCGCCTGGCGCACAACGGGATACGAGCGTCCCAGCTTGAGGATCACCGCGGCGTCGGTGTCGGCCAGCCGGCGCTCGAGTTCGTCGGCGGGCAGCGTTCCCGGCAGGATCGTCAGCACCTGGTCACCCTGGACCAGGGGAGTCGACACCGCTGCCGAGGCGGCGCTGACCGAGGTCACCCCGGGCACGATCACCGCGTCGAAGCGCTCGGTCAACCGGGTGTGCATGTGCATGTAGGAGCTGTAGAACAGCGGGTCGCCCTCGGCGAGCAGCGCGACGTCGCGACCGGCGTCCAGGTGCGCCGCGATGCGCTCGGCGGATTCCCGGTAGAAGTCCTCCATCGCACCGGCGTAGCCGCCCGGATGGTCGGCGGTCTCGGTGGTGACCGGATAGACCAGGTGCTCCTCGATCTGCCCGGCGCGTAGATACGGCTTTGCGATCGAGCGCGCGATGCTGTGTCCGTGCCGCGCGCTGTGGTAGGCCACCACCTCGGCCGCCCCGATCACCCGGGCCGCCTTGACGGTGACGAGCTCGGGGTCCCCGGGGCCGAGCCCGACGCCCCACAGCGTTCCCCGCCGGGGTGCTTCCCGGTTCCCGCTCATTCTTTCTCGGCCGCCATCGCATTGACAGCCGCCGCGGCCATCGCGCTGCCGCCGCGGCGGCCGGTCACCACCAGATAGGACATGCCGCGCGGGGAGTCGATCAACTCCTGCTTGGACTGCGCCGATCCGACGAACCCGACGGGTCCGCCCAGTACCGCCGCCGGCGCGGCCATCCCGTCGTCGACGAGCTCGAGCAGCCGGAAGAGCGCGGTCGGGGCGTTGCCGATCGCCACGACGGCGCCCGCCATCCGGTCGGCCCAGAGGTCGATCGCGGCCGCCGACCGGGTGGTCTGCAGGCTGGCGGCCAGCGCGGGTGCGCGCGGGTCGGCGACCAGCGAGACCACCTCGTTGGCCGCGGGCAGTCGGGAGCGGGTGATGCCGGCGGCGACCATCGAGGAGTCGCACAGCACCGGGGCGCCGGCGGCCAGGGCGGCGTGGGTTCGGGCGACGACGTCGGCGGTGAACGCGATGTGATCGGCGACGTCGATCTGCCCGCAGGTGTGGATCAGCCGCACGACCACCCGTGCGACATCCTCGGGGAAGCGCGTGAGGTCCGCCTCGTCGCGGATCGTCGCGAACGACTGCCGGTAGATCTCGGCGGCGTCGCGGATGTAGTCGAGCATCCGCTCACCCTACGGGTGGGCGTCTCGGGCCCGGTAGCCCTCTCCCGTCGCGACCAGCACCTCGCCGTCGGCCGGGCTGCCGCAGGCGCGATCGCAGCCCACGAAGTGCCGGTGTGTGCCCCCGGGGACGGGATCGTCGAGGGCCGCGGCGGCATCGGCGCGCACATCGGCCAGCGAGTTGGCGCAGCCCGGGCTGCCGGTACACGCCGACAGCGACAGCCATCGCGAGTTCTCGTCGAAGACCAGTCCCAGCGGTGCGAGCACCCGCAGCGCGACGTCGGCGACGTCATCGTCGAGGTCGAACAGCAGCACCGACCGCCACGGTGTGACCGCCAGCGGCGCGCCGACCGCGGCCAGATACCGCGCCACGCCGGCGTCCAGCACGCCCAGCGGCACGGCGGCGCCCAGGCAGATCCGGCCGTCGTCCTGCTCGATCCAGCCGACCGGCGGCCGGGTGTACCCGGACGGGATCACCACCGGCGGCCCGCTCGGCGACAACCCGGCGATCAGGCCGGATGTGTCGTCGAGTTCGCTTACCCGCCAGGCCTTTCCGCGGGTCTCGGTGAACCGGTGGGCGATGTCGAGCAGGGCGGCGACGGTGTCGGAGGTCGGGATGCGCACCCCGGTGTCGCGACCGGCCAACAGAAGCGCCGCGGTGGCGCCGTCCACGGCGTGCACGCCGGCGTCGGCGCCCAGCCCGGATACGTCGCCGCGGCCGTCGTCGATGCCGAACAGGAACCGCCCCGGCAGGGTGGTCAGCCGGGGGTCGCGTTGCAGCGCGGTGTCCAGGTCGCCGACCAGTCCGCGGACGTCGCAGAGCCCGTCGCGGCGCCCGGACAGCGGGGAGGCGACGATGTTTCGGACCCGCTCGTGGTCGGTCGACGGCAGCAACCCGACCGCCTCGATGGCGGCGGCCACGGCGGCGGGGTCGTGCAGGGCGCGGATCTGGATGTTGCCACGGGAGGTCAGCTCAAGCGCCGGGGAACCGTGATCGATGGCGGCCAGGGCGAGCGCGTCCAGCTGTGCGGCGGTGATCATCCCACCCGGCAACCGGATACGTGCGAGCTCGCCATCGGCGGCGCGGTGGGTGCGCAGCGCGCCGGGGCAGGCGTCGTCGTCCCGTGCCCTGGCCATCCATCCACGGTACTGGAGCGTTGCTGGCCGGCGCAGGGCCGGCCTTCGGGCCGCCGGACGCGCCTGGACCGTGTGGGCTGGGCGATATCGCCGCAGGTCAGGACGATTGCGGCGGTGTATGAGTAGTCGCGGCCGGCGTGCAGGTACTGCACGGGCCGGTAACTGGGGATCCGGGTAGCGCACTACTGACGATCGGCGGTCCGCCGGGCCATAGCTTTGGCGTCATCAGAGAGCACAGCCTGGCCGGGCACCCGGCCAGCAGACCCGGAGAGTGATGGAAATGACCGAATTGGCAACGAATTCCGAAATCGAGACCCGCCGCGACGTCGACGCCGACGTGGGCGAGCGCCTGGTGACGCCGGCCGAGTTGCCGGTGCTGATCAGCGAGCAGCAGGTGCTCATCGGATCGGCCGCGGCCCTGGCCGGTCCGGCGGTGCGCCGGGCCGGGGTGTGGGCCCGGGTGCGCGTACTGTTCGCCGCCTCGGAGTCCTCGCAGACCTCGGACGACCGCAAGACGCCGCGGTATTACCCGCGCCGCTACGACTTCATGGAGCACGCGGCGATGTCACGGGAGATGCACCGGCTGTAGGGGTGGGCCGAAATGGCTTCCGGCGGAGTTGCGTCGGCGTACCGTTCGGGGCGGTAAGCAGTCCGCTTCGAAGGGGGCGCCGATGGCAACATCCGGTAACCCGGTGCGAGTGGCGATCATCGGGGCGGGCATGTCGGGCCTTTGCATGGGGATCAAGCTGCAGGACGCCGGCATCGAGGATTTCACCATCTTCGAGAAGGCCGGCGAGGTCGGCGGCACCTGGCGCGACAACACCTATCCGGGGCTGACCTGCGACATCCCGTCGCGGTACTACTCGTACTCGTTTCGGCCCAACCCGGACTGGTCGCACATGCTGCCGCCGGGCCCCGAGATCCAGCGGTACTTCTGCCGGGTTGCCGACGAGCGCGGGCTGCGCAGTCACATCAGGTTCGGCACCGACGTCACCGCCGCGGACTACCGCGACGGCCGGTGGTGGCTGACCACGGACACCGGGGTGGAGGCCTTCGACGTGCTGGTCACCGCCACCGGGGTGCTGCGGGTTCCGCGCTACCCGGTCATCGCCGGCCTGGACACCTTCGCCGGGCCGATGTTCCATTCGGCACGCTGGGATCATTCGGTGTCGTTGCCGGACAAGAGGATCGGGATCATCGGCACCGGTTCGACCGGTGTGCAGATCACCTCGGAACTCGGTGGAAACGTCAAGCAGCTGAAGGTGTTCCAGCGCTCGGCGCAATGGATCTGCCCGTGGCCGAATCCCACGGTGTCGGAGCGGACCAAGGCGGCGCTGCGGCGCTGGCCGTGGCTCAACACCGTCGGTTACCGGTTCTGGGGCGGGTTCGTGCGGTCGCTGTTCGGTGTCGCCCCGGTGCGGCCCGGCTGGCAGCGCAGCCTGTATCAGGCGCAGTGCCGGTGGAACCTGCGGCTGTCGGTGCGCGACAAGGCCCTCAAGGCCAAGCTGACGCCGCGGGATCAGCCGATGTGCAAGCGGATGATCTTCGCCGGCCACTACTACCGGGCGGTGCAGCAGCCCGGTGTGGAGATCGTCACCGATGCGATCGACCATGTCGAACCGCGCGGCGTCGTCACCGCCGACGGTGTCCTGCACGAACTGGACCTGCTGGTGCTCGCGACCGGATTCGACGCCCGCGCCTACGTGCGGCCCCTGGCCGTCACCGGGGACGGCGGACGCCGCCTCGACGAGGTGTGGGCCGACGGGCCGCTGGCCTACCGCTCCGTGGCGGTGCCCGGATTCCCGAATATGTTCATGTTGATGGGTCCGCACTCTCCGATCGGCAACAACTCGCTGGTCCCGATCGCCGAGGACCAGGCCGGCTACGTGATGTGGTGGATCGATCAGCTCCGCGCGGGCCGGATCAGGTCCGCCGCACCGACCGAAGCGGCCACCAAGGCCTACAACGAGGACATGAAGGCGGCGATGCCGCAGACGGTGTGGACCACCGGTTGCCGCAGTTGGTATCTGGGCGGGGACGGCCTGCCCGAGCTGTTCCCGTGGGCGCCCGATCACTACACCGAGCTGCTGCGCGCACCCCGGGTCACCGACTTCGACGTGCAGACCGTGTGACCGTCGTCACACACCGGGGCGGGCCGTCTCGTCACACACAGATCGATCCACCCTGGCGATACCCGCGATACCGTCGGCCTTACTGAACCCGTGTCCAACAACGGGCATTCGGAAAGGAACAACGATGTTCGCAATCATCGCTTTCGCCGCGCTCATCCTCTTGCCCGTCGCCCTGGTCGGGCGGCCCTACCAGCAGACCTGGTACGGCCGCTGGAACCCGCGGCACTGATCGCGACAACCCGCCCGGGAACGCGACATCGCACCCTGCGATGGGCGAAAATGGGCGGGTGAACTGCGACGTGGCACGGGAGGCGCTGTCCGCCCGTATCGACGGCGAGCGGGAGCCGGTGCCGTCGGCGCGCGTCGACGAACACATCGCGTCCTGTGCGCGCTGCGCCGCCTGGTACGAGCGTGCCCGGGAGCAGACCGCGCTGCTGCACGGACTGGCCGGGGCGCCGCGCCCCGCCGGGAACCGGACCGCGGTGGTGCGCCCGCCCCGGCGGCCGCTGGCGGTGGGGCTGAAGTCCGCGTTGGTGGCCGTGGGCGCGGTGATGATCGGGGTGGCGGTAGCGCAGCTGTTGGGCGCCGACTTCGGTCTGGTCGCGGGTCACCACGGCGTCGCCGGTGGGACGCATCTGCTCAACGAATCCACGGCATGGTCGGCCGCGGTGGGCGTCGCGCTGATCGCGGCCGCGTGGCGACCGGTACTGGCCTCCGGCGTCGCGTGTGTCAGCGGTGTCTACGCGCTGCTGCTGGCGTACTTCGTGACGGCCGACGCGCTGGCCGGTCAGGTCACCGCGGGGCGGGTGGTCAGCCACTTGCCCGTCGTGCTGGGTGCAGTCCTCGTGCTGGTGCTGTGGCGAATCGGCGGACCCGGGCGTGCCGGTGGTGACGTCCGGGAGGCGCTCGGGACGGACTCGCTGAGCGACCGGCGGCTGCGGGCCAGCGAGGACCCGGCGGCCTGACGGCTGCTACGACGACGAGTCGTAGACTGGCCGGGATGAGCACGGCACCGACGCGAACCGCCCGCCCGGGCAGGTGGGTGGTGCCCGCCTACGTCGCCTGTGCGATCGCCACGGCGGTCGCCGTCGCCGGCTATGGGGTGGCCTCCGGCGCGATGCGGTTCGCCGCGGCCGGCGTGCCCTACCCGGGCCCGGTGACCAGTGCCGCGGAGTTCGTCGGATACTTCGCGGCGACGCTGCTCGGGGCGCTGTGCGTGGGCGTGCTGGTCTTCATCCTGACCACCGCACGCCCGGACGACGACGGGCGACTGGACCCGGCGGCGTACCGGTTCCATCTGTGGGTGGAGCGGCTGGCGCCCGGCTGGGCGCTGCTGGCGACGGCCATGGTGGTCATCGACGGCGCCAACGCCACCGGCGTCACGGTGCCGCGGCTGATCTCCGGCGGCGCGGTCGGCGACGCGTTGGGAGCCTCGGAGTCCGCCAGGGGCTGGCTGGCCGCGGCGATCGCGGCCACTGTGCTGGCCGTCGGCATCCGGTTCACGCTGCGCTGGGTGGGGCACGTCGTGTTGCTGGTGCCTGCGCTGACCGCGTTGATCGCGGTGCCGGTCACCGGCAACCCCGGTGAGGGCCCCGACCACGACCTGGCGACCAGCCTGGCCATCGTGTGGGTGGTCGCCGTCGCGGTGCTGGCCGGGGTCAGGGTGGCGGCGGCGGCCGGCCCGCCGACGGAGCCGCGGGTGCAGCGCCGGGTGCAATGGCTGTCGGTGGCGGCAGGCGCGGTCGCGGTCGTATACGGCGCGATCCTGGTGGGCCTGATGGTGCAGGGCACCGGCCTGCTGGACACCGGGTACGGGCGGCTTGCGGTGGCGGCCGGGGTGGTTCTGGTGGCCGGGTGGACGGTCGACGTCGTCCTGCTGGCCACCTCACGCAGGATGCCCGCGGTGCTGACCGCTGCCGCAGCGTTGGGAATGGTGCTGGTCCTCGGCGCCGTCGCGGCGATGGCGGTGCAGCCCGCGCCCCGATTCCTGGTGGACGACGTCACCGTCTGGGACGTGTTCCTCGGCTACCAGCTGCCCGGCCCCCCGACCGTGTTCAACCTGGTCACCTACTGGCGGTTCGACCCACTGTTCGGCACCGCCGCCGTGGTCCTCGCCGTGGCCTATGCCGCCGGGGTACTGCGGTTGCGTCGCCGCGGCGACGCCTGGCCGGCCGGCCGCACGGTCGGCTGGATGACCGGCTGCCTGGCGCTGTGCGTCGTGACCGGCTCGGGGGTGCGGGCCTACGGTTCGGCGATGTTCAGCGTCCACATGGGCGAGCACATGGCACTCAACATGTTCGTGCCAGTACTGCTGGTGCTCGGCGCGCCGGTGACGCTGGCGCTGCGCGCACTGCCGGCCGCCCGGTCCGGTGCGGCGCCCGGCCCCCGCGAGTGGCTGCTGTGGTTCGTGCACTCCCCGGTGACGCGGTTCCTGTCCCACCCGGTCGTCGCGTTCGTGCTGTTCGTGGGGTCGCTGTACCTGGTCTACTTCACCCCGCTGTTCGACACCCTGGTCCGCTACCACTGGGGCCACGAGCTGATGAGCCTGCACTTCCTGCTCGTCGGCTACCTGTACTACTGGGGGATCATCGGCATCGACCCCGGACCGCGCCGGCTGCCGTTCCTCGGCCGGCTCGGGCTGCTGTTCGCGGTGATGCCGTTCCACGCATTCTTCGGGATCGCCACGATGACGATGACCTCGGTGCTGGGTGGTCCGTTCTACGGCTACCTGTCATTGCCGTGGGTCGCCTCGCTGACCGACGACCAGCACCTCGGCGGGGCGATCGCGTGGGGCTCCAGCGAACTGCCGGTGATCATCGTGGTGATCGCCCTGGTGGCGCAGTGGGCGCGCCAGGACCGCCGCGCCGGGGCCCGCCAGGACCGGCACAGCGACAGCGGCTACGACGACGATCTGGACGCCTACAACGCAATGCTGCGCGAACTTGCCCGTACCCGGCGCTGATCGGCACCGGTCGCACGCGGGCAGGGCTTCGCCGGCCAGGCCGTTGCCGACGTCGCCCTCTTCGGTGTGGCCTACCTGCTGGTCATCGTCGTGGAACCGCTGGCCGACCTGGCCGTCCTGGCGGGCGCCAAGGGGATGCACCGGCTCAAGGGCGGCGCGATCTGGGACCGGCGGCTCTACCACCCGGCCTGACCCCGCGAACCCGCCGGGAACCGGGGCCGGTGCGCGGACGACCAATTCCTGAGATGCTCGGGAACGTCCACAGATTTCAGGGGTGAGTGATGCGCCGGCACGACCCGATCGAGGCCACGATGCGGGCTGTCGAGAAGCGGGTGCTCGAGGACCTGTGGGTGGGTCCGGTGCGTCGGCGCGCCGGCCGGGTTCTGGCGACCGTGCTGGGCGTGACGGCCGCGCTCTGCCTGACCGCCGCATACCGGCACGGGCACACCGTCGCCGTGGTCGCGCACACGCTGCTGCTGTTGTCCTCGGTGACTTCGCTTGTCGGCCTGTGGGTTCGGCGGTTCAGGTGGTGCTGCGCGGCCGGCTATGTCAGCGCCGTCGCGACCGTCGCAGGCCTGGGCGCGTTCTGGTGGTACCGGACCGGACACGTGGACGCGTTCCCGCTGCCGACGGCGCTGGCCGGGGTCCTCGCCGCCGTGCTGACCGCCCTGTGGATCTCGGTGCTGCTCACCCCGGTGGAACGATCGCACCCGGATCTGCGCGCCCGTCACGGCGCGCGCCGGTGAAGCCCCCGCTCAGTGTCGGCTGTTTCAGTGGCCCGCGTGCTGCCCGAACTTGCGCAGCCGCAAGCTGTTGGAGACCACCAGGAACGATGAGAACGCCATCGCCGCACCCGCGATCAGCGGGTTGAGCAGCCCGGCCATCGCGATCGGGATCGCGGCGATGTTGTAGCCGAACGCCCAGATCATGTTGATCCGGATGGTGCGGATGGTCTCCTTGGCCAGCCCCAGCGCCAACGGCACGGCGTCGAGGCTGTCGCGGACCAGGATGATGTCGGCGGCGCCGATGGCCACGTCGGTGCCGCGCCCGATCGCCAGTCCGAGATCCGCGCGGGCCAGCGCGGGCCCGTCGTTGATGCCGTCGCCCACCATCGCCACCACGTGGCCCTGGGCGCGCAGCGCGTCGATGACCTCGACCTTGCCCTCCGGCAGCACCTCGGCCACCACGTCGTCGATGCCGACCTGAGCGGCGATGTGCTCGGCGGTGGCGGTGTTGTCACCGGTCACCAGCAGCGTGTGCAGGCCGGCTTCGCGCAACGCGGCGACCGCACCCGCCGCGGACTCCTTCACCCCGTCGGCGACGGTGATCGCGGCGCACACCGCGTCGCCGGCGGCGACGAACACGACGGTCTGTCCGCGCGCCTCGCTGTCCTTGCGGGCGGCGGCCAGGTCCGCGGGCACCACCCGTCCGCGCGCCACCCAGGCCGGACGGCCCACGGCGACCAGCACACCGTCCACGACGCCGGTCACGCCGTTGCCGGCGCTGGCGCGGAATTCGATGGCGGTCAACGGCGCCCGCTGATCCGATGCGGCCACCACGGCACGGGCGACGGCATGTTCGGACCCCGATTCCACCGCGGCCGCAGCGGCCAGCACGTCCTCGCGCCGATGGCCCCGGGCCGTGAAGACACCGGTCACGGTGGCGGCGCCGGTGGTCAACGTCCCGGTCTTGTCGAAGATCACCGTGTCGACGCTGCGGATCGCCTCCAGCGCGCGGTGTCCCTTCAGGAAGATGCCCAGCTGGGCGCCGCGCCCGGAGGCCACCATCATCGCCGTCGGGGTGGCCAGCCCCAGCGCGCACGGGCAGGCGATGACCAGCACCGCCAGCGCCGCGGTCACCGCACGGTCGACGTCGCCGCTCGCCGCCAGCCAGCCCAGGCCGGTCAGCACCGCCAGGATCAGCACGCACGGCACGAAGACCGCCGAGATCCGGTCCGCCAGCCGCTGGGCGTCGGCCTTCTGCGCCTGCGCCTCCTCGACCAGGCGGACCATCCCGGCGAACCGGGTGTCGGCGCCGACCGCGGCCGCCTCCACGATCAACCGGCCGTCGAGCACCACGGTGCCGCCGATGACGCTGCCACCCTCGGCCACGTCGATCGGTTTGGACTCCCCGGTCATCGCGCTCATGTCGACGGCCGCGGCGCCGTCGGCCACCAGGCCGTCGGCCGCGATCGACTGGCCGGGCCGCACCACGAAGCGCTGGCCCTCCTTGAGTTCGGCGGCCGGGATCTCCAGCTCGGAACCGTCGGCCAGCAGCACCGACACCGATTTGGCGCTCAGCGCGGCCAGGGCGCGCAGCGCGCTGCCGGCCTTCGACCTGGCCCGCGCCTCGAAGTACCGGCCGGCCAGCACGAACACCGTCACCCCGGCGGCCACCTCGAGGTAGATCGAGTCGCTGCCCAGCAGCGCGTCCACGATGCCGTCGCTGCGCCGCTGCCCGGCACCGAAGAAGATGGTGTACACCGACCAGGCCGAGGCGGCGGTCACCCCGATAGAGATCAGCGTCTCCATCGTCGCGGTCCCGTGCCGGGCGTTGCGCCAGGCGGCGGCGTGGAACGGCCAGGCGGCCCAGGTCACGATCGGGGCTGCCAGCGCGGTCAGCACCCATTGCCAGCCGGTGAAGCGGGTGTCGGGCACCACGGCGAACATCACCGAGAGGTCGGCGAGCGGGATGAACAGCACCGCCGCCACCGCGAGCCGGCGCAGCAGGCTGCGCGCATACCGCGCGTCGGGGTCGTCATCGCTCGGCGCGTCCTCGGCGCGGCGGTGCGCCGGGTAGCCGGCCGAGCCCAGCGCGGCGCACAGGTCCTCGACGCTGACGTCGTCGGCGGCCTCCACGGTGGCCACGTGTGTGGCGAAGTTCACCGAGGCGCGGACGCCGTCGATCTTGTTCAGGGTGCTCTCCGCGCGGGTCGCGCACGATCCGCACGACATCCCCTCGACGTCGAGCTGGATGCGGGTGACCCCGGCGGTGTCCGTGACGTTCTTGTCGTCCTGGTCAGCGGCGACCGATGTGGTCAACGTCGTTCCTCACACTCTCGTGGGCACCGGCCGGAGCGGCCGGGCCGTCAGAACCTAGGTCGGCTCCGGCCGCCCATGAGTTCCCGTCAGCCATCGAATAAAGTTCTGGATGTGACCTCCGGCGACGACGACCAAGTTACCCGGCTGGCGCTGGCCGCCGGACGCGGTGACGCCGCCGCCCTGGAGCAGTTCATCAGGTCGACCCAGCGGGACGTCTGGCGCTCGGTGGCCTACCTCGGCGACCCCGGCACCGCCGACGACCTCACCCAGGAGACCTTCCTGCGGGCCATCTCCGCGCTACCGCGGTTCAGCGGGCGCTCCTCGGCGCGCACCTGGCTGCTGTCGATCGCCCGCCGCGTCGTCGTCGACCAGATCCGGCACAACCGGGCCAGGCCCCGCGCGCAGTACGCCGTCGACGTCGACAAACTCCTGGAGAGCTGCCGTCCGGTCGGCGGATTCGAGAACGTCGTGGAGGTCCGGCTGCTGCTCGACGGTCTGGACGAGGACCGCCGCCACGCACTGCTGCTGACCCAGGTGCTCGGCCTGTCCTACGCCGAGGCGGCCGAGGTGTGCGGATGCCCGGTCGGGACGATCCGCTCGCGGGTGGCGCGGGCCCGCGAGGATCTGATGGCTGCGGTCGGCCGGGACCAGCGGGCCGGCTGACCCGACGCCACCCGGTGGGCGGCGAATCACCGGCCCGCCGACTGCGGTACGAATGTGGGGTGACTGCGCCCGAGCCGGCCGATGACGTTGCGCCGACCGTACTGCTCCTGTCGACCTCCGACACCGATCTCATCACGGCCAGGGCCAGTGGTGCGCCATATCGGTGGGCCAACCCGTCGCGGCTGGTGGACGGCGAACTCGACGCACTGCTCGCCGGCGCCGCGATCGTCGTGGTGCGCATCCTGGGCGGCTACCGCGCCTGGGAGGACGGCATCGACGCGGTGGTGGCCAGCGGCCTCCCGACGGTCGTGGTCAGCGGCGAGCAGGCCGCCGACGCCGACCTGATGAACCACTCCACCACACCGGTCGGGGTGGCGCTGCAGGCGCACATCTATCTGGCGCAGGGCGGCGTGGCGAACCTGGCGAACCTGCACGCGTTCCTGTCCGACACCCTGCTGATGACCGGGTTCGGGTTCGCCGAACCGGGCAGCACCCCGAACTGGGGCGTGCTGGAGCGCCCGGGGGCCGGCGGTGGAGGGCCCACCGTCGCGGTGCTCTACTACCGGGCCCAGCACCTGGCCGGCAACACCGGCTACGTCGAGGCGCTGTGTGCGGCGATCGAGCGGGCCGGGGGAGTGCCGCTGCCGGTGTTCTGCGCGTCGCTGCGCACCGCCGATGCCGCGCTGATCGACCTGCTCGGCACCGCCGACGCGATGATCACCACGGTGCTGGCCGCCGGCGGTGCCACCCCGGCCGCGGTGTCGGCGGGCGGGGCCGACGACACTTGGAACGTCGCCCACCTGGCCGAGCTGGACATCCCGATCCTGCAGGGCCTGTGCCTGACCAGTTCGCGGGCACAGTGGGCCGACAACGACGACGGCCTCTCGCCGCTGGACGTGGCCACCCAGGTGGCGGTGCCCGAGTTCGACGGCCGCATCGTCACGGTCCCGTTCTCGTTCAAGGAGATCGACGACGAGGGCCTGATCTCCTACGTCGCCGACCCCGAACGCTGCGCGCGGGTGGCCGGCCTGGCCGTGCGCCACGCCCGGCTGCGGTCGGTGGCGCCCGCCGCCAAGCAGGTGGCGCTGGTGTTCTCGGCGTATCCCACCAAGCACGCCCGGATCGGAAACGCCGTCGGGCTGGACACCCCGGCCAGCGCCATCGCGCTGCTGTCCGCGCTGCGCGACGCCGGTTACGACGTCGGCGAGATCCCCGGTCTCGCTGCCGCGGATGGTGACGCCCTGATCCACGCCCTGATCGAGCGCGGCGGCCAGGATCCGGACTGGCTGACCGAGGGTCAGCTGGCCGGCAACCCGATCCGGGTGTCGGCGAAGGACTACCGGGCCTGGTTCGCCACGCTGCCCGCCGATCTCGCCGACGCCGTCGTCGAGCACTGGGGCCCGCCGCCGGGCGATCTGTTCGTCGACCGCAGCCGCGACCCCGATGGTGAGATCGTCATCGCCGCGATGCGGTCGGGCAACGTGGTGCTGATGGTGCAGCCGCCGCGCGGGTTCGGCGAGAACCCGGTGGCGATCTATCACGACCCCGACCTGCCGCCCAGCCATCACTACCTGGCGGCCTACCGCTGGCTGGACGGGGAGTTCGGCGGCGCCTTTCGGGCCGATGCGATCGTGCACCTCGGCAAGCACGGCAACCTGGAGTGGCTGCCCGGGAAGACCCTCGGGATGTCGGCGGCGTGCGGCACCGACGCGGCGATCGGCGACGTTCCGCTGATCTACCCGTTCCTGGTCAACGACCCCGGTGAGGGCACCCAGGCCAAGCGCCGGGCACACGCCACCCTGGTGGACCATCTGATCCCGCCGATGGCCCGGGCCGAGACCTACGGCGACATCGCGCGCCTGGAGCAGTTGCTCGACGAGCACGCCACCATCTCCGCGCTGGACCCGGGCAAGCTGCCCGCGATCCGCCAGCAGATCTGGACGCTGATGCGGGCCGCGAAGATGGACCACGATCTGGGCCTGGAGGACCGGCCCGACGAGGAGTCCTTCGACGACATGCTGCTGCACGTCGACGGCTGGCTGTGCGAGATCAAGGACGTGCAGATCCGCGACGGCCTGCACGTGCTCGGCCAGGCGCCGGCCGGGGCGGCCGAACTGGACCTGGTGCTGGCCATCCTGCGGGCCCGCCAGCTGTTCGGCGGCGAACAGAGCGTGCCCGGGCTGCGCCAGGCCCTCGGCCTGGCCGAGGACGGCCACGACGACCGGGCCGAGGTGGACGCCGCCGAGGCCCGGGCCCGCGAGCTGGTCGCGGCACTGCAGGGCAGCGGCTGGGACCCCGGAGCCGTCGACGGCCTCACCGACGACGCCGACGTGGCGGCGATCCTGCGGTTCGCCGCCACCGAGGTGGTCCCGCGGCTGGCCGGCACCGCGGGCGAGGTCGAGCAGGTGCTGCGGGCGCTGGACGGGCGGTTCATCCCGGCGGGTCCGTCCGGATCGCCGCTGCGCGGCCTGGTCAACGTGCTGCCGACCGGGCGCAACTTCTACTCGGTCGACCCCAAGGCGGTGCCTTCGCGGCTGGCGTGGGAGACCGGTGTGGCGATGGCCGACTCGCTGCTGGAGCGCTACCGCACCGACCACGGGCGCTGGCCGGAGTCGGTGGGGCTGTCGGTGTGGGGCACCTCGGCGATGCGCACCGCCGGCGACGACATCGCGGAGGTGCTCGCCCTGCTCGGGGTGCGCCCGATCTGGGACGACGCGTCCCGGCGGGTGGTGGACCTGGAGCCGATCCCGACCGCCGAGCTGGGCCGGCCGCGCATCGACGTCACGGTGCGCATCTCGGGGTTCTTCCGGGACGCCTTCCCGCACGTCGTCACGATGCTCGACGACGCGGTGCGGTTGGTCGCCGACCTCGACGAACCCGCCGAGGTGAACTTCGTGCGCGCCCATGCGCAGGCCGATTTGGCCGACCACGGCGACCCGCGGCGTGCCACCACCCGCATCTTCGGCTCCAAACCGGGCACCTACGGCGCCGGGCTGCTGCAGCTCATCGACAGCCGCAACTGGCGCGACGACGCGGACCTGGCCGCGGTGTACACCGCCTGGGGCGGCTTCGCCTACGGCCGCGGCCTGGAGGGGGCCGCGGCCACCGATGACATGAACCGGGCCTACCGACGGATCGCGGTGGCCGCCAAGAACACCGACACCCGCGAACACGACATCGCCGACTCCGACGACTACTTCCAGTACCACGGCGGCATGGTGGCCACCGTGCGCGCGCTGACCGGAGAGGCGCCGGCCGCCTACATCGGCGACAACACCCGGCCCGACGCGGTGCGCACCCGCACGCTCTCGGAGGAGACCACCCGGGTGTTCCGGGCCCGGGTGGTCAACCCGCGCTGGATGACCGCGATGCGGCGGCACGGGTACAAGGGCGCGTTCGAGATGGCCGCCACCGTGGACTATCTGTTCGGCTACGACGCGACGGCCGGGGTGATGGCCGACTGGATGTACGAGCAGCTGTCGCAGAGCTACGTGCTCGACGACGAGAACCGCAAGTTCATGGCCGAGTCGAACCCGTGGGCGCTGCACGGGATGGCCGAGCGACTGCTGGAGGCCGCCGGGCGGGGGATGTGGGCCAGTCCCGAGCAGGCCACGCTGGACGGACTGCGGCAGGTGCTGCTGGAGACCGAGGGCGATCTGGAAGGCTGACCGGTTTGTCGGGGGTCGGGTGTAGCGTCGGGTTCATGTTCGAAAGTGTGTTCGATATCGATCCGGGGGCTGGTGAAGCCGACCTGCGTGACCTCGTCGAACGCTGCGAACGGCTCAAGTCGGCCGCGG
>NZ_JAIFZS010000034.1 GCF_019710635.1 Mycolicibacterium xanthum | reverse complement strand
CCGGTTTGTCGGGGGTCGGGTGTAGCGTCGGGTTCATGTTCGAAAGTGTGTTCGATATCGATCCGGGGGCTGGTGAAGCCGACCTGCGTGACCTCGTCGAACGCTGCGAACGGCTCAAGTCGGCCGCGGCCGCCGCGCAGGCCCGCGCGACCGCGTTGTGGGCGGCCAAACGCCGCGCCGCCGAGGCCGCCGCCGGGGTGCCGGCCGCGCGGCGGGGCCGCGGGCTGGCCGGCGAGGTCGCGCTGGCCCGCCACGACGCCCCGGTGCGCGGGGGCCGCCATCTCGGGATGGCCCGCGCCCTGGTCGAGGAAATGCCCCACACCCTGGCCGCGCTGCAAGGCGGGGCGCTCTCGGAATGGCGGGCCACCCTGATCGTGCGGGAATCGGCCTGCCTGAGCATCGACCACCGCCGCGCACTGGACGCCGAGCTGTGCGCCGACGCGGCCCGGTTGAGCGGCTGGGGCGACAAACGCGTCGAGGCCGAAGCCAAGAAGATCACCACCCGCCTGGACGCCGCCGCGGTCGTCGAACGCAGCAACAAAGCCGCCCAAGACCGCTGCGTGAGCATCCGCCCCGCCCCGGCCACCATGACCTATGTGACCGCGCTGCTGCCGGTCGCGCAGGGCGTGGCCCTCTACGCCGCGCTCAAACGCCAAGCCGACACCACCGTCGACGGGCGCTCCCGCGGCCAGGTGATGGCCGACACCCTCTACGAGCGGGTCACCGGACGGGCGGCCGATGAGCCGGTAGCGGTGGCGCTGAACCTGGTGCTGGCCGACACCACCCTGTTCGGCGACGACGACGCCCCCGGCTTTCTGTCCGGGTTCGGGCCGGTCCCCGCGGCCGTGGTGCGCCAACTGACCGGCGACGCCGCGGCCGATGCCGACACCAAAGCCACCCTGCGCCGCCTCTACCGCCACCCCACCTCGGGCCAACTGGTGGCGATGGAATCCAAAGCCCGGATCTTCCCCACCGGCCTGGCCCGGTTCATCGGGCTGCGCGATCAAAGCTGCCGCACCCCCTACTGCGACGCCCCGATCCGCCACCACGACCACGCCACCCCGGCCCGCGACGGCGG
>NZ_JAIFZS010000033.1 GCF_019710635.1 Mycolicibacterium xanthum | reverse complement strand
TGTTCGGCGACGACGACGCCCCCGGCTTTCTGTCCGGGTTCGGGCCGGTCCCCGCGGCCGTGGTGCGCCAACTGACCGGCGACGCCGCGGCCGATGCCGACACCAAAGCTACCCTGCGCCGCCTCTACCGCCACCCCACCTCGGGCCAACTGGTGGCGATGGAATCCAAAGCCCGGATCTTCCCCACCGGCCTGGCCCGGTTCATCGGGCTGCGCGATCAAAGCTGCCGCACCCCCTACTGCGACGCCCCGATCCGCCACCACGACCACGCCACCCCGGCCCGCGACGGCGGAGCGACCAGCGCCCTCAACGGCCTGGGCGACTGCGAAGCCTGCAACTACACCAAAGAAGCCCCCGGCTGGACCGTGACCACCAGCCAGCACAACGGCTGCCACACCGCCGAATACA
>NZ_JAIFZS010000032.1 GCF_019710635.1 Mycolicibacterium xanthum | reverse complement strand
CCACGACCACGCCACCCCGGCCCGCGACGGCGGAGCGACCAGCGCCCTCAACGGCCTGGGCGACTGCGAAGCCTGCAACTACACCAAAGAAGCCCCCGGCTGGACCGTGACCACCAGCCAGCACAACGGCTGCCACACCGCCGAATACACCACCCCCACCGGCGCGACCTACCGCTCCACCGCACCACCGCTACCCGGCCCACCACGACGACGACGACTCAGCCTCGCCGAAGGCCAACTCAGCGTCGACCTGGTCACCTTCGACGCCGCCTGACCGGCTCGAGCGTGCGCGGGTTCCGGCCGTCGCTAGATTGGCCGCATGGCACTCACCTTCGGCGACATCGCGGGCGCGGAGTACATCCTGCTGACCACCTTCACCAAGGACGGCCGGCCCAAGCCGACCCCGATCTGGGCGGCCCCCGACGGCGACGGGCTGATCGTGATCACCCAGGGCTCGTCGTGGAAGGTCAAGCGGATCCGCAACACCCCGCGCGTCACGATCGCCCGATGCGACATGCGGGGCAAACCGCTGAGTGAGGCGGTCGAGGCGGTGGCCTCGGTCGATCCCACCCGCACCGGAGACGCGTACCACGCGATCGCCGAGCGGTACGGGGTGATCGGGAAGACCTTCAATTTCTTCTCCAAGCTGCGCGGCGGCATGAAGAACAACGTCGCCCTCGAGATCAAGGCGGCATGAGGCGGTGACCGGACCGAGGACGCCGGCGTTCGGGGACGTCTATCGGGAGAAATACCTGCTGCTGACCACGTTCACCAAGGACGGGTGGCCCAAGCCGACCCCGGTGTGGGGCGTTCCGGACGGGGACAAGCTGCTCATCATCACCGACGACGGTTCGTGGAAGACCAAGCGGATCAACAACACCCCGCGGGTCACCATCCAGAAGTGCGGGGTGCTGGGCAAGGTGAAGGGCGAGCCGGTCGAGGCGGTGGCGCGCATGCTGCCCAAGTCCGAGACGCGGCGGGTGTTCGACATGATCGTCCGGCGGTACTGGAACCACGCCTGGTACTTCATCCCGCAGGCGATCCTGCGCGGCGGCATCGACAGGGTGCACGCGGCGATCGAGGTCCAGGCGCGGCCTACCGGCTAGGCGTGCTCGGACACAGCTGCCCGGGCGCGGAACCCACGGCGGTTCCCGCGCGTTGTCCCGACATGGCGATGCGGCTGTTCCTGATCTACGCGCTGGTCGAGCTGGCCGTCCTGGTGGCCCTGGTCTCCACGATCGGTTTCGGTTGGACCGTGCTGCTGGTGGCCGCGGTCTTCGTGGTCGGTCTGGCGCTGGCCGGTTCGCAGTCGCGCCGCCACCTGCAGCGACTGCAATCGGGCCTGACGGCGGCCAACGCCCAGGGGGCGGTGACCGACAGCGTGCTCGTCGCGCTCGGTACCGTGCTCGTCGTGATTCCCGGCCTGGCCAGTTCCGCTCTGGGCGCCCTGTTGCTGCTGCCCCCGACCCGCGCCGCGGCCCGTCCCCTGGTGACCGTGCTGGCCGCCAAGCGTGCCCCGCTGATCGTCGGGGTGAGCACCGTCGGCGGCGCTGCGGCCGCCTATCGGCCCGGCGCCGGGCGCGGGGAATACATCGACGGCGAGGTCATCGACGTGGTCGACGATGTGCCGGGTGCCGCGGAACGCGCCGATCAGCGACGCCTGACCGAGTGACCGCCGCGGCCGTCGCCATGACGACCACCCTGCTGTTCAACGGGCGGGTACACAGTCCCGCGATGCCCGATGCGACCGCGATGGCGGTGCGCGACGGTGTGGTCGCCTGGCTGGGCACCGACAACGTCGGACGCGCCCAGTTCCCCGATGCCACGCTCATCGATCTGGACGGCGGGTTCGTCGCCCCCGCGTTCGTGGACAGCCACGTCCACGTGACCGCGACCGGCCTCACGCTGGTCGGCCTCGACCTGCGTGCGGCCACGTCGCTGCGGCACTGCCTGGACCTGATCGCCGCGCATGCCCGGTCGTATCCCGACGGGGTGATCTGGGGGCACGGCTGGGACGAATCGGCCTGGCCGGAGCGGGTGGCGCCGAGCACCGCGGACGTCGACGCCGCGGTCGGTGACCGGCTCGCCTACCTGGCACGGATCGACGTTCACTCGGCGGCGGCGTCGACGGCGCTGCGGCGGGCGGCGGGAGTGCCGGACGACATGCCGTTGACGGCCGACGCCCACCACCGGGTCCGAAGCGCGGCGCGGGAGCACCTCACGGCGGCCCAGCGCTCCGCCGCCCGGTTGGCGGCGCTGAATGCCGCGGCCGCTCACGGCATCGTCGCGGTGCACGAGTGTGCGGGACCCGACATCGGGGGACCGCAGGACTGGGACGAACTTCGTGCCGTGGCACACGGTGTCGACGTCGTCGGTTACTGGGGTGAATGGGTCGGCACCGCCGTGCAGGCGCGCGAGATGATCGACGCGACCGGCGCACGCGGGCTGGCTGGCGACCTGTTCGTCGACGGCGCGCTGGGTTCGCGCACCGCCTGGCTGCACGAACCCTATTGCGACCTGCCCGACGGCTGTCCGGCTCCGACCGGCAACAGCTACCTCGACACCGAAGCCATCACGGCCCACCTGTCGGCGTGCACGGAAGCCGGGATCACCGCCGGATTCCACGTCATCGGTGATGCCGCGGCGTCGGCCGTGGTGGCCGCGCTGGATGTGGTGGCCGAGCGCTTCGGCAGTGTTGCGGTGGCCCGGTGCGGCCACCGCCTCGAGCACCTCGAGATGGTCACCGAAGAGCAGGCCGCCAAGCTCGGCGGCTGGGGGGTCGTCGCCAGCATGCAACCCGGTTTCGACGCGCTGTGGGGCGGGGAACGCGGGATGTACACCCAGCGTCTCGGCGTTGCCCGGGCTCGCGGGATGAACCGTTTCGCGCTGTTAGCATCCCAAGGCGTGCCACTCGCCTTCGGCTCGGACAGCCCGGTGACCGAGATGAACCCGTGGGCCGCCGTCCGCGCGGCGACGGTCCACCACACGCCCGGCAGCGCGATCTCGGCCCGGGCGGCCTTCGCCGCCGCCACCCGCGGGGCCTGGCGGGCGGGCGGGGTTCGCGACGGCGTCACGGGCACCCTGGTGCCGGGGGCCCCCGCGTCCTATGCCGTCTGGGACGCCGACGAATTCGACGTCAGTGCGCCCGCCGACGCGGTGCAGCGTTGGTCCACCGACCCGCGTTCCCGGGTACCGGTGCTGCCCAGGCTCGATGACCGGCTGCCGCGGTGTCGCCGGACCGTGCACCGAGGTGCGGTCATCCATGGCTGAGCCGACCGAGACGTCGCCGGACGCCGAGCCCACCGAGACGTCGCGGGAGACCCGGACGTCGCCGGACGCCGAGCCCACCGAGACGTCGCGGGAGACCCGGACGTCGCCGGACGCCGAGCCCACCGAGACGTCGCCGAACGCCGAGCCCACCGAAACGTCGCGGGAGACCCAGACGTCGCCGGACGCTGCTGCGGGGCCGTCACGGGCCGCGCGCTTCGTCCAGGCAGTGGTAGACCGGCTGCCCGCTCTGAGTGTCGCGATCCTGGCCGGGCTGGCGTTCTATGCCGCCTTTCCGCCGCTGGGCTGGTGGTACTCGGCGATTCTGGGTTTCGCGTTGCTCGGGTGGGTACTGACCCGGCCCTCGACCACGATCGCGGGTGGTTTCGGGTACGGACTGCTGTTCGGGCTGGCGTTCTACGTGCTGCTGCTGCCGTGGATCAGCGGACTGGTCGGTGCCCTGCCGTGGTTGGCGCTCAGCCTCGTCCAGGCGCTCTTCGTCGGCCTGTTCGCCGCGGTGGCGGTGGCGGTTCGTGGGTTGCCCGGCTGGCCGGTGTGGTTCGCCGGGCTGTGGTCGGCACAGGAATGGCTGAAGTCGACCGTGCCGTTCGGCGGGTTTCCCTGGGGTGTCGCCGGGTTCTCCCAGACCGGAGGCCCGCTGCTCCCGCTGGCGCGCTACGGGGGTGCGCCGCTGGTGTCCTTCGCGGTGGTTCTCGTCGGGTTCAGCGTGGCCGCGCTGACACTGGAGATCCTCCGGTGGTGGCGCAGCGACGCCGATGCCCGGGGCGCGGCGCCTCCGGCCGTGGTGCTCCCCGGGATCTGCATCAGCCTGGTGCTGCTGACGGCGACGTTGGTCTGGCCGTCGGTGCGCACGTCGGGCTCGGGGTCCGGCGACGAGCCGCCGGTCACCGTGGCCGTCGTCCAGGGCAATGTCCCGAGGCTCGGCCTGGAGTTCAACGCGCAGCGCCGCGCGGTGCTCGACAACCATGTCGACGAGACGCTGCGGCTCGCCGAGGACGTGCGGGCGGGCCGAGCCCCGCAACCGATGCTGGTGATCTGGCCGGAGAACTCCTCGGACATCGACCCGCTCGCCAACGCCGACGCCGGCCAGGCGATCTCGCGGGCCGCGGCGGCGATCAACGCGCCGATCCTGGTGGGCGGAGTGATCGCCGCACCCGGCTACAGCCGCACCGACCCGGTCTCGTACAACACCGTCATCGTGTGGAACCCCGGCACCGGGCCGGCCGACCGCCACGACAAACAGATCGTCCAGCCCTTCGGTGAGTACCTGCCGTGGCGCAGCTTCTTCAGCAAGCTCTCGCCCTATGCCGACCGGGCCGGCTATTTCGTGCCCGGGCAGGGCGACGGGGTGGTCCGCGCCGCCGGGGTTCCGGTCGGTGTCACCACCTGCTGGGAGGTCATCTTCGACCGCGCCCCACGCGAAGCGGTGCGGAGCGGCGCGCAGATGCTCACGGTGCCCACCAACAACGCCACATTCGACGAGACCATGAGCGAGCAGCAGCTGACCTTCGGCAGGTTGCGGGCGGTCGAACACGACCGCTATGTGGTGGTCTCGGGCACCACCGGGATCAGTGCCGTGATCGCCCCGGACGGCCGCGAACTGGCCCGCACCGGCTTCTTCGAACCTGCCTACCTGGACCAGCAGATCAGGCTCAAGACCGTGCTGACGCCCGCCACCCGGTTCGGCCCGTACGTCCAGGCGGTGCTCATCGCGATCGGCGTTTGCGCTGTTCTGGGGGCGATACTGCACAATGGATCATTCGTGCCCGCGCGTCTGAGGGCCCGGCGATCGACGAAGGACAACGGCGAAGGAGCCACATGAACATCCCCGGTGGCGTCCCCGACGAGCGGCCCAGTGCCCGCACCCTGGTCATCATCCCCACCTACAACGAGCGCGAGAACCTGCCGTTGATCGTTTCACGGGTGCACGAGGCCGCACCCGAGGTGCACGTCCTGATCGTCGACGACGGCAGCCCCGACGGCACCGGCGACCTCGCCGACGATCTCGCGCTCGCCGACCCGGACCGCGTCCACGTCATGCATCGCAACTCCAAGGACGGGCTCGGTGCGGCTTACCTGGCCGGGTTCGAATGGGGTCTGAACCGCGAGTACTCGGTGCTGGTGGAGATGGACGCCGACGGCAGCCATCCACCCGAGCAGCTCGACCGCCTGCTCGACGCGATCGACGCCGGCGCCGACCTCGTCATCGGTTCGCGCTATGTCGACGGGGGCTCGGTCCGCAACTGGCCGCGCCGACGGTTGGTGCTGTCGCGCACCGCCAATGGCTACTCCCGCATCCTGCTCGGGGTGGACATCCACGACATCACCGCCGGCTACCGGGCCTACCGTCGCGAGGTGCTGGAGAAGATCGACCTCGGCGCGGTCGATTCCAAGGGTTACTGCTTCCAGATCGACCTGACCTGGCGAACCATCAACAACGGGTTCACCGTGGTCGAGGTGCCGATCACCTTCACCGAACGGGAGTTCGGGCAGTCCAAGATGAGCGGATCCAACATCCGCGAAGCCCTCTTCAAGGTCGCCGAATGGGGTCTGCGCGGCCGGCTGGACCGGGCCCGGGGAATCGTGCGCTGACCTGGCGGAACCGCCGAACACGCAACGGCGCCCGACCCCGCGGGGCGGGACCGGGCGTCGGTTCGGTTCGGGTCAGCTGCCGCGACGGCGCGACTTGATCAGATCGAGGCGCTCCTTGAGCAGTTCGTCGAGGTCCTCGATCGAGCGGCGCTCCAGCAGCATGTCCCAGTGCGTCCTGGGCGGCTTGACCTTCTTGGGCTCGGGGACATCACCCTCGATCAGCGTGCCCTCCATGCCGTTGCGGCACAGCCAGGTTCCGGGGATCTCCGCGTCGTCGGCGAACGGGACCTCGAATTCCTCACCGTTGTCGGTGCGGTAACGGGCGACCTGACGCGGCGCCAAGTCGTGGTTGCGGTCCGTCTCGTAGCTCACGGCTCCGAGGCGGCTGCCTCTCAAGACACGATCGGCCATCGTCAACTCCTCAATTCACACGATTTGGTCCGGGATATCAACGCGGATCCGGCGCGTGGAGTTCCCGACTCGACCGTCGATGATACCGGGATCTCGCACACGCCCGGATTACAGTCGGGCGGTGACCACTCCGGCCTCCTCCAGCAGGACCCGTTCACGCCCGCAGAGTTGCCGCTGGTGCGGTCGCGAGGTCGCCGATGCCGGGCTGGGCCGACGCCGTCAGTACTGCCGCCAGTCCTGCCGGCAGCGAGCCTACGAACAGCGCACCCTGGTCCGGGGCACCTCGATGCCTGCGGACTCGGTGGTGCTCTCGGCCGAGGAGGCCTCGCTGCTGTCCGACCGGGTCTATCAGGTCCGGTGTGCCGCCGAGGACATGGCGACCGCCATCGAGGAGGGTGCAGGGCACGCCGAGCTGCGTGAACTGTGCGACGCGGTGATGCGGGCCGCCCGCGCCGCCGACGGCTGGCGCTAGCCCGCGGCGGGCGGTACCCGCCGGTAGGGTGATGTTCCGTGTCCAGCGCAGAGCCTGCACCCTCGCGGGTCTGGCGCTGGGACGACTTCGTCCTCGACACCGGCCGCTACGAACTACGGCACGCCGACGGCGTCATCCGGGTGGAGCCACAGGTGTTCGACGTGCTCACCCAGTTGGTCAGCAACCACGAACGGTTCGTCAGCAAGGAAGAACTGTTCGACACCGTCTGGGGCGGCCGGTTCGTCGGTGAGGCGGCGCTGACGAGTCGCATCAAGGCGGTTCGGCGTGCGCTGGGCGACGACGGTGAGTCGCAACGGTACATCCGCACCGTGCGCGGCCGGGGCTACCAATTCGTGGGCACCCTGCATCCCGAGGAATCCGCGCCGCCGCCGGCCCTGCCGGAGCCGGAGGTACCGCGCCAGCACATCGCGTTCTGCCGGGCGGCCGACGGCATCAGGTTGGCCTACGCGATGGTCGGTGAGGGCGCGCCGTTGGTGCGCGCGGCGAACTGGATGACCCATCTCGGTTATGACATCGAGAGCCCGGTATGGCAGCACTGGGTGCGTGACATGTCGGTGCAGCACACGTTCATCCGCTACGACGAGCGCGGTTGCGGGCTGTCGGACTGGGAGGCGGGCGATTTCACCTTCGACGACTGGGTCGCCGACCTCGAGTCGGTGGTCGAGGCCCTCGGCCTGGAGCGGTTCCCGCTGCTGGGTGTCTCGCAGGGCGGAGCGGTGGCGGTCGCCTACGCCGCGCGGCATCCGGACCGTGTCAGTCGACTGGTGTTGTGCGGAGCCTACGCCCGAGGGCGTGCGGTTCGTGCCATGAGCGATGACGAAAAGCGCGCTGCTGCATTGGATCTGGAGCTCGCACGGGTGGGCTGGGGACGCGACGACCCGGCCTTTCGTCAGGTGTTCGCCGCGCAGTTCCTGCCCGACGGGACCCGCACGGACTGGGCGGCGTTCGATCAACTGCAGCGCCGGACCACGTCGCCGGAGAACGCGGTCCGTTTCCTGGAGGTGTTCGCGCGCATCGACGTCCGCGATCAGGCCTGCCGAGTGCGGTGCCCGACGCTGATCCTGCATTCCCGCGACGACCACCGTGTCCCCATGCGCTACGGCGAGGAACTGGCCACTCTGATTCCCGATTCCCGCCTCGTCGCGCTGGCGAGCAACAATCATCTGCTGACGGCCACTGAACCGGCGTGGCAGGTGTTCTGCGACGAGGTGAACGGGTTTCTGACGTCCTGATGGGTCCGGGCGCATCTCCACGCAATCTCCACGGGATCTATATGCGCCGCCCGTGGCACCCGGCCATGCTGGTCGCATGAGAAAACACACTCGCACGATGCTGCTGGGGCTCAGCGCGCTCGTGGCTTTCGCGACGCTGTCGGCCTGCTCGGGGAGCACGACGACCGAGGCCACGTCCTCATCCGAACCGGCCACGACCTCCACGCAGGGGCGGGTACCCACGTCGGCGCGGTACATGGCCGACATGACCGCGGCAGACGGCAAGACGATGACGATCGGGATCAGCGTCGACGGCGCTGAGGTTGCCGCCTACGCGTGCAACGGGATCGACGACGAGTCCTGGTTCTTCGGGGAGCAGACCGACGGCCGGGTCGACCTGACGTCGCGGTTCCGCGACACGCTAGAGGCCGACTTCGACGGATCGGTGGTGACCGGTGAGCTCACCATGAACGGCGTCGCGTTCGACTTCACCGCCAACGAGGTCTCCGGCCTGGCGGGCATGTACACCGCCGCGTCCGACGGTGTCCGTGCTTCCTGGGTGGTGCGCCCCGACGGCACCGCCACCGGCGTGCAGTTCAGCGGATTCTCCGAAGGAAACCGCGATTTCGACCCGTTCAACCTCGACGAGTTCAACGATTTCGAGGTGCGCAACGACGTGCGCCCCCGGCGCAACCTCGGCCCAGCCGGACCGATCGAGTTCGACGACGGTAAGCCGCACGCCGAGATCAACGGGGTGGGCGTCGAGCCGGAGCTGGTGACCGGGACGTTTCGACTGGGCTGACCCGAGCCTCGGTTGCACGCAGAATCAATCCCTTCGCCGGGTGGGCGGGAGTCGTGAGGACTCCCGCCCGCCCGGCCCGCTTGGCTGCGCGGGGTCATCGTGACGGCCAAAGACCCGCCTGGACGGCCTTGCCGGGAGACGCTGAGGCGCGGGCGAATGGTTGCAACCCGGTCCCGTTCCCCGGGTTCGTTCCGTGGACCATCTACTGGACGGCCCCGAGCACCTGGATGTTCGCGGCGGTCTGTGCCGTGCCCGCGACGTTGATCCTGGGGATGGATGGACACCTACGCCACCACGCTGTCGAGCGGGGTCGCTGATGGTGGTGTTCGGTTCGTTGGCCTTCGTGCCCTGCACCGCTCATTACGCACCGGCGTCGGTGCGCCGTCACGACTGGGAGGAAGCGGCCTTCCGGCGCACCAACCAGGTCCTGACGCTGATGTGGGCCCTCGTGTTCGCGCTGATCGCAGTGCTCGGCAACTGGCGGCGGCGCCGTCGACCGGACCAAAGGGGTGATCCCGGTGGTCGTGCTGATCGGCGCGTTCGGGATGACCCAGATCCACCCGGAACGAAAGCGGGAGCGGGCGTGGGGCGCCGGCGGCGCGCGGGCCGACGGGTGGACCGCTATTATCTGCGTATGAATGCAGATAACAAGGTCTGTACTCGGCGGCTGGCCGACGAGCAGGCCGACCTGGTCGTCGAGGTATTCCGGATGCTCGCCGATGCGACCCGGATCCAGCTGCTGTGGGCGCTGGTGGACCGCGAGCTGTCGGTCAACGACCTGGCAGCGCGGGTGGGCAAGCCGGGACCGTCGGTGTCGCAGCACCTGGCCAAGCTGCGGATGGCCCGGCTGGTCCGCACCCGCAGGGAGGGCACCCAGGTGTTCTATCGCCTGGAAAACGACCACGTCGGCCAGCTGGTGACCGATGCGGTGCACAACGCCGAACATGCCGCGGGCGGGGTGCCGGCCCATCACCTGGACAGCCGGGACCTGACGGTGCTGCACGACGCCGTCGGCGGGGACGCGGGCTGATGGCCGGACACCGGCACCACACCTTCGTGCCGCACAGCCACGACCACGGCGACCGGCTCGACGCGGCCCTGCAGGACAGCCGGGCGGGTATCCGTGCGGTCAAGATCAGCCTGGTCGTCCTCGGGGCGACCGCGGCCGCCCAACTGACGGTCGTCGCGGTGTCGGGTTCGGCGGCGCTGCTGTCGGACACGGTGCACAACTTCTCCGATGCGCTGACCGCCGTGCCGCTGTGGATCGCGTTCGCGATGAGCGGGCGGGCCGCCACCCGGCGCTACACCTACGGGTTCGGTCGGGTCGAGGACGTCGCGGGCCTGGCCGTGGTGGTCATGATCGCGATCTCGGCGCTGGTGGCACTGGTGGAATCGGTGCGCCGGCTCGTCGACCCGGTGCCGCTGACACACCTCGGTGCGGTGATGGTCGCCGGGCTGATCGGATTCCTCGGCAACGAGGCGGTCGCACTGTACCGGATCCGGGTGGGCAGGCGGATCGGGTCCGCGGCCCTGCGTGCCGACGGGATGCACGCGCGCGCAGATGGATTGACGTCGCTGGCGGTGGTGGTGGGTGCGGTCGGCGCCGCGCTGGGATTCCCGATCGCCGACCCGGTGGTCGGTCTGCTCATCGCCGTCGCCATCATCGGGGTGCTGGTGGTCGCGGCCCGCGACGTGTTCGGCAGGCTGCTCGACCGGGTCGATCCGGAACTGGTCGACACCGCCGTCCGGGTGCTGGGCGGCCGGCCAGGGGTGCGCGGGGTGCGCCGGGTCCGGATGCGCTGGGTCGGCCACCGGCTGGAGGCCGACGCGGACCTCGACGTCGACCGAACGCTGAGCCTGGCGCAGGCCCACGCGCTGGCCCACGACGCCGAGCACGAGCTGGCGCATGCCATCGACAAGCTCTCGTCGGTGGTCGTGCACGCCTATCCGGCACACGAACCGGTCATCAGCAGCTGAACATCTCGCCGACGTCGATCGGCGCCGTGGTCGGCTGCAGGCAGCCGAATGGGGTGACCCCCGCCGAGCTGATCTTCATCGCGCTGCGGAACGCATAGTTCACGCACAGCAGGCCCGACGCGTCGCTGCGGCAACGAAAGTCGCCGAACGCCAACGACTGTCCCTCGGGCAGCTCGGCCCCGATGCCGTTGACGAACGGGCCCGGGTCCCCGTGTCGCGCCCCGACCTGCATGGCGCTGCCCGAGAATTCGGTCCACCCCGGCTTCCACAGCCCCTCGCCCTCGTTGGGCGGCGGAGGCGGCGAGTCGAGGTCCACCAGGCAGGTGAGGGCCCCGTCGAGGAACGCCGTGTCGGTGATGCACTGCGTGACGCCGTGCGGCGCCCCGGACGCCGCGGTGAAGGCGATGTCGTCGGCCAGTTCGGTGCTCACCCCGTCGCGGAATGCCACCCGGTATTCCCCGGGATCGGCGGGCGTGCCGGCCTCCACCCACTTGATCACGTCGGCGATCGCACTGCCCGCCGCGGGCGCGCCCCCCGTCGAGGGCGCCGCCGCGGTGCTACTCGGCAGGCTCCCGGTCGAGCCCGACGGGGCCGACGGCTCGGCGTCGCCACCGACCGACTGGGTGCAGGCGGCGGCCAACAGGCTCACTGCGATCAGCCCGATCATCCGCATTGGGCCAGGCTAGCCGTGCGACACGCATCGGCGGACGAGGCGGGGCCGTGCCGGCTTCGATACCGTCGAGGGGATGCACGAGCACACCGTCCGGGTGAAGATCGCCTCGGGCACCGTCGAGGGCTTCGCCGGCGATGGCGTCAACCGCTGGCGCTCGATCCCGTACGCCAGACCCCCGATGGGACCGTTGCGGTACCGGGCGCCGCAACCGGTCCAACCGTGGCCGGGGGTTCGCTACTGCCACGGGTTCGGGTACTGCGCCCCCCAGCAGCGGATGTACACGATTCTGGCGCCGGGCCGGTACCAGCCGATGAGCGAGGACTGTCTGACGCTCAACGTCACCGCCCCGAGCGGATCCGACGCGCCCGGAGACGAGCCGCTGCCCGTGATGGTGTTCATCCACGGCGGGGGATACATGCTGGGCAGTTCGGCCACCCCGATCTACGAGGGTGCGTCGTTGGCCCGCAAGGGCTGCGTGTTCGTCTCGGTGAACTATCGGCTCGGTGCGCTCGGCTGTCTCGAGTTGTCCTCGCTGTCTTCCGACGAGATCGCCATCGACGACAACCTGTTCCTGCGCGATCTGGTGATGGCGCTGCAGTGGGTGCGTGACAACATTTCGGTTTTCGGCGGTGATCCGGCCAACGTGACGATTTTCGGCGAGAGCGCGGGGGCGCACGCCGTCGCAACGCTGATGGCCACCCCGCAGGCCGAAGGGCTTTTCACACAGGCGATCTGCCAAAGCCCCAGCAACGGGATGACCCGCGGGGTGGATGTCGCGGCCGACTACGCGGTCAGGTTCGCCGGGCAGCTCGGTGCGAGTAGGACGGAGGCCGGCAGGGCGCTGATGGCGGCGCGCCCGGCCGAGCTGGTCGAGGCGCTGGAGCGGCTCATCATCCAGGGACAGCGGGACATGCTGGGCGCGTTCGCGATCGGGCCGACCTTCGGCACCGACTTCCTGCCGCAGGACCCGGTCGACGCGATGCGACGCGGTGCGGCGCACCGGGTGCGGTTGATCGTCGGCACCAACGCCGACGAGGGTCAGCTGTTCACCCGTTTCCTGAAGCTACTGCCGACCAGCGAGCCCGCGATCGAAAAGCTGTTGTCCCTTGCGGATCCCGTTGACCGCGAACGCATCATCGCCGCATATCCGGACTACCCGAAGTCCGCCGCCTGTGTGCGCCTCGGTGGCGATTTCATCTTCGGCTCGGCGGTGTGGCAGATCGCGCAGGCGCACAGCACGCACGCGCCGACGTTCGTCTACCGCTATGACTACGCGACCCGGACGATGCGGTGGTCGGGCCTGGGCGCCACCCACGGCACCGAGCTGCTCGCGGTATTCGACGCCTACCGGTCCGGCCTCGGCAGGCTGATCGCCGCCGGCGTGGATTCGCGCATTGCGCGCAGGGTCAGCGACGACGTCCAGGCCCGCTGGCTGTCCTTTGCCGACTGTGGCGTGCCGGGTGGGGATTGGCCGCTCTACGACTGCTATGCGCGCGCGGTCATGGTCCTCGACCGGCGGCCCGGCATCGAGTTCGATCCGCACGCCGAACGAAGGCTTGCCTGGGAAGGGTTCTCGCTGGCTCGTCGATGAGCCGGTGTCGGCTCGGTGCGGGTGTGAGCCGGTGTCGGCTCGGTGCAGATGCGCGCCGGCGTCGTCGAGGTCGGACCGGTTCAGCCCCATCGGGGTCCCTTCGGGCACGTCGCCGCCGGCCACCACCTTGCGGGTGATCGGGGTCAGCGCGGCGAACAGCGCCTCCACCTGGTCGTCGTCCAGGGCGGCGAGTGGCGCGAGGGCCAGGGCGTCGGTGGTGTCCTCGATGTGCCGTTTGAGCGCGTGTCCGTCGGTGGACAGCGCACCGGCGGAGTCGAGCAGCCCCCGCTCGCGCAGCGCATTCCGGTGCAACTCCCACTGCGCGTCGTCGTAGTCACGGCTGCGCCTGATCATGGCCTCGTGCACCCGTCCCGCCGCGGCATGCAGAACATTGGATTCGCGCCCCGAGATCCCTTCGGCCACCAGCACCGCGACGTGCCCGTCGCCACGGTGCTCGCGTAGCAGCGTCGTCGGGTGCCAGAGCCGGCTCAGCGGTTCCTGCGGCCAGTCCAGGGCACTATTGGCCGCGAACAACGGACGGCCACCGAGTTGGGCGTGCGCGCAGACCCTGGCGGCGAGATCGGCAACGACCTCGGCCTCGGTCTCGGTGACCCCGTAGCGACGCAGCGCCGCGACCGCCGAGGCCTCACGTGCCCGCAACGCGTCGGCGGGTGTGGCGATCTGCCAGGCGCCGGAGAGGGCCTTGACGGCCCGTTCCCCGGTGAAGTTGTAGAACGCGGCGCTGACAACCTCGGCGGGCACGATGCCGAACGGAGCCGAACGGGCCGCGAAGTAGCCCATCCAGAAGCCGCGCAAACCCAGGCCGTCGAGCGCGGCCCGTGCCTCTGGCGCGAATTAGGTCACCGCGTGGACGGGTTCGACACGGTCGAACAGGCGGCGGGCCATAGTGCGGTGCCGGGTCATGCCGGTAGTCGATCAGACGCCGCCGCGCGCGGGTTCTGCTATCGTCCCTGCAAACGTCGAGGTCATGACGGGACAGCGCATGATGAAGGTGATCGGTGCGCTCGTCGCGCTGCTGGCAACGCCGGTGGCGGTGGTGGCGTGCACGGTACCCCCGGCCGATAGGGTCCCGACCGTGGCGAGCGGCGACCTGCAATCCGATATCGCCAAGCGGTTGTCCGACGCCGGTGTGCAACCCCAATCGGTGAACTGTGCGGGTGATCTGGTCGGTGAGGTGGGGCAGACCGCTCGGTGTGAGGTGGTGATCGGCCCGACCAACAGCTTCGAGCCGATCGTGCTGGTCACGGCGGTCGACGGCGCCACCATCGATTACCAGATGACGCCCGCGCTGTCGAAGGGGCAGCTGGAGCGGGCGGTGTCGCGGCTGCTCGCCGACCGGGAGGAGCTGGCCGCCGCCGCGGTGGCCTGTCCTGCGGGTCTGGTCGGCAGGACCGGCGCGCAGACGCGGTGCGACGTCACCGTGGACGGAGCGACGGTGCGTCGCACCGCAGAGGTCACCGAGGTGGAGGGGCTGATGATGACGTTCGACGTCATCCCCATCCTGACCCGGGTGGAGGTGGAGGGCTCGCTGCTCGGCGAACTGACGCAGCAACTCGGCCGCCGTCCGGATTCCGCGGAGTGCGCCGGGGACCTCGAGGGGCGGCCGGGCAACACCGTGGAATGCACCGTTGCGGTCTGGCCGGCCAGCGCCGTATTCGTGCTGACGGTCACCGCGGTGGACGGCCAGCACATCGACTACACCTACGCGCGGCGGGAATGACCGGGTCGGCCGTCCGGTGGTCGTGGCCGACCCGTCGAACGACTCAGCTGTAGATGACCTGGGTCCCGCCCGCGAGTTCGTCGTGCTTGCCCTGCTTGGTGGGGCTGCTGTTGATCGTCACCGCGATGATGATGATCGCGATCACGCCCAGCAAGCCGCCGACGAACGGGATTATGGGCAGCAACGTCCACGAGTTCCGGATGGCCGACTGCTTCAGATCGGGCTTGGCTGCGCCCGCCGGGCCGTGCACGCTCAGTCCCAGTAGCTTCTTGGCCGGGGTCCAGCCCTGGGTGACCTCGAAGGCGATGAAGTAGACGAACGTCAACAGCCCGGTGAACAGGCCGGTGATCCAGTAGTTCGACATCGCGCCGATGAGGTACACGATGATCGAGCCGACGATGCCGACGATGATCCCGTCGATCGCCCGGGCGAAGAACCGCCTGCCCAGCCCACCGGGCTGGGCGCCGCCGGCCGGCGGGGGATAGCCGCCGGGGTAGCCGTACTGGCCGGGCTGGGGCGGGTAGTCGCTCGTCATAGGTCGGCTCTTTCTCGCGAGGTCACCAGGAGTGACCACACGGTACCGAGTGGCCGGTGGTCCGCGGAAGGGATTCGGGTCAGCGCCTGCGGCGCTTCTTCATCTCCGCCCCGGCGGTGTCGACCAGATCTGCGGCCCGTCCGCGCGCGAATTCGGCCCGCTCGCGGGCCACTTCGGCCAGCTCCGGTCCGCGTTCGCGGGCGATGTGGGCGAGTTCCCCGCCGCGTTCGCGGGCGACCTCGGCGAGTTCCCCGCCGCGTTCGCGGGCGACCTCGGCGAGTTCCCCGCCGCGTTCGCGGGCGACAACGGCCAGCTCGCCGGCGAGCTCACCGCCGCGTTCGCGGGCGATGTGGGCAAGCTCTCGGCTCCGCTCGGCTCCGACATGCAGGCCCTGGCCCACCTTCTCGCCGAGTGCGCTG
>NZ_JAIFZS010000031.1 GCF_019710635.1 Mycolicibacterium xanthum | reverse complement strand
AACGGCCAGCTCGCCGGCGAGCTCACCGCCGCGTTCGCGGGCGATGTGGGCAAGCTCTCGGCTCCGCTCGGCTCCGACATGCAGGCCCTGGCCCACCTTCTCGCCGAGTGCGCTGTCGGTCAACGACGGGTTCGCGTCCGCGCCGGCGGGCAGCGCGGAGTGCACCGCCTCCGACACCTTGCGCGCGGCGCGCCGTCCGCGCCAGCCCAGCGATGGTTTGCCCTCGGTGTCCACCGCCGCGATGATCAGCCCGCCGATCAGGCTGATGTCGGTGACGAATGCGCGCCGCTCGTCGGCCTTGCGCTGGGGATCGACCTCGTTCCAGAAGGCATGCCCGCCAAGCGAACCCGGCACCACGCTGAGCGCGAGTGCGGCTGAGGCCACCCGCGGGAGCCTGCCGGTGGCCAGCAGCAGCCCGCCGCCGATCTGCACCGCCGCATTCACCCGGGCCACCGTCTCGGCGTTCGACGGGACGTTGGCGCCCACCGGGTCGGGCAGCTTGCTCAGGCCCTCGAGGGTTTGTCGGGTGGCATCGGCGGCGGGTTTCGGGCTGCGCAGGGCCTCGATCCCACGCGAGATGAACACGGCGGAAAGCATGGGGCGCGCGACACGGCGGATCAACATGGATCGAGTATGCCCCGGCCGGCTCCGGCGCAAACCCGTATCTTGACGCAGCCGGGGTAGTTTGGCGACGTGGCCGATGCGGGGTTGGCGTGGGAACAGCTCACGCCGCAGGTGTTCCGATGCCGGCTGGCGTTTTGCGATGTGACCGTCGGCCTGGTGGCCGGTGGCGGGCAGGCGCTGCTGATCGACACCGGGACCACGCTGGCCGAGGCGGAGGCCGTGGCCGCCGACGTTCGCTCGCTCACCGGCCACGAGGTCGGTCATGTGGTGCTGACCCACAACCACTTTGACCACATCCTCGGCAGCTCGGTGTTTGCCGGTGCGCGTTTCTACTGCGCTACGGCGGTGCTGGCGACGATGGCGACCGCGGGTCCAGGCCTGCGCGCCGAGGCGGTTCGCTACGGCGCCGATGCCGCCGAAGTGGACCGTGCCGTCGCCGCGCTGGCACCGCCCCGCGATGCCGTCGGGGAGGCGACGCTGCGGCTCGGTGCGCTCGACGTGGCGATCTCCCACCCGGGCCGCGGGCACACCGACCACGACCTGATCGTCGCGGTCGCCGGCGCCGGGCCGACGGTGGTGTTCTGCGGTGATCTGGTCGAGGAATCCGGCGATCCGTGCTTCGACGAGCAGTCCGATCCCGCGCAGTGGCCCTCGACGCTGCGGCGGGTGATCGAGATCGGCGGTGAGTCGGCGCTCTACGTTCCGGGACACGGCGCGGTGGTCGACGCCGATTTCGTTCGGCGGCAGGCGATGTGGCTGGCCGGGCGGAGCTGAGCGACACCTGCGGCGGTCAGCGGGGCCGGGCGGCTTCGGGTCGTGGCCACCGTGGGCGTGGCAGCTCGCCGGCGGGCGTTCGCATCCGGTCGAGGATCGCCCTCAGCGGCGGCCAGTCCGAGCGACCGCGCCTGGTGACCGCGTAGGCGGTGAGGATCACCTCGGGATCGGTCAGCGGCAACACCGTCACCCCCGCCCCGGTAGGGCGGTCAAGAGGGAGCAGGCCGACACCGAATCCGGCCACGATCAGATCCTCCACCAGATCGAGGCTGTCGATCTGGTGGGCGATGCGCGGCGTGATGCCGGCCAGCGAGGCCAGCGTGCGCACTGCGGTCTCGTCGGCGGTGTTGCGCGAGTTCACGATCCAGGTGGCGTCGGCGAACGCGGCGATACCGGTGGTGTCCCCGGCGGCCTCGGTCGGCACGCCGAGCCCCCAGCCGGTCGACCACAGCGGCATCGCCTCGAGCGCCGCGCCGGGCGATGCGGGTGCCAGGTTGTAGTCGTAAGCCAGTGCGAGGTCCAGATCATCTGCGGTGAGCAGCGCGAACGCCTCGATCGGCTCGTACTCGCTGATCACGAAGTCCACGTCGGGGTAGCGCGTGAACAACTCGGCCACGATCGGCAGCAGCGAGACCCGGATTCCGGTGGCGAAGCCGCCGATGCGGACCGTGCCGGCCGGCTCGGCTTCGGGGTCCAGGTCGAGCCGGGCGGCGTCCACCGCGGCGAGGATGGTCACCGCGTGATCGGCGAGCCGGCGACCGGCGGGGGTCAGTCGGACCCGGCGGCCCTCGGGTTCGATCAGCGGCGCACCGGTTTCCCGGGCCAGCGCCGCGATCTGCTGGGACACCGTCGAGGTGGTCAGGTGGTGTGCCTCGGCGACGGCGCGCATCGAACCGAGACGCGACAGGGCCAGCAGCAGTTCGAGTCGGCGGGTGTCCACCCTCGGATTGTCCCCAGAAGACGCCCGGTGGGTCGGTAAGTTCGCCGCATGACCGAGCTCACCGTCGCCGTCGACGACGGCGTTGCCGTGCTGGTGCTCAACCGGCCCGAGCGGCGCAACGCCTACACCGCGCAGATGGGTGAGCTGCTCAACGTCGCCTACCGGAGCTGCGACGAGGACGACTCGGTGCGGGTGATCGTGGTCACCGGCGCCGGCAGCGCGTTCTGTGCCGGCGCCGACTTCGCCGCGCCCACCGGCCCGTTCGACGTGGCGCCGGAGGGTTTCAGCGCCACCCCGACCGACCCCGCCGCCTTCGAACTGCGGACCCCGGTGATCGCGGCGGTCAACGGGCACGCGATCGGCATCGGCCTGACGATCGCGCTGCAGGCCGACATCCGGATCATGGCCACCCAAGCCAAATACGCTGTGGCACAGGCGCGCAGGGGGGTGATCGGCGACTGCATGTCGCACTGGACGCTGCCGCACCTGGCCGGGGCCACGGTGGCCGCCGACCTGCTGCTGACCGGACGGGCGTTCGACGGAGCCGAGGCCGCCGCGATGGGGATCGCCACCCGCGCGGTGCCCGGTGCCGAGGTGCTCGACACCGCGCTGACGATCGCCCGCGACATCGTGGTCAACGTCGCGCCGATGTCGGCGGCGCTGAGCAAACGGCTGCTCTGGGACACGCTGGCCAACGGCTACCGGCCCCGCGAGGTCGCGGCGCTGGAGACCGATCTGCACCGGCGCGTGATGGGAACCGACGACGCGCGCGAAGGCGTGGCGGCGTTCCTGGAGCGTCGGCCGCCGCGCTGGAGTAACTCGGTCTCGCGAGGGTGGCAACCATTGGGCGACCCGGCTACCTGAGCGGCTGGCCCGACCTCACCTCACCGTTCATGGATCATGAACGGTATATCCAGGAAAATCACGTGGACCGCAACGGTTCTGGTCCCGTTCAATACAGGGGTGAGTACCAACCAGGCCCGCTCGGGTGCCCTCATGGCGGTCGGATCGATGGCGTCCGTCCAGCTCGGGCTCGCGATCGCGGTCACGCTGATCGCCGACATCGGCGTCGAGGGTGCGGCGTGGTTGCGGTTGGCCTGGGCGGGTCTGCTGTTCCTGGTCATCGTCCGGCCCCGCCGGGCGGCCTTCACCCGGACCAGCTTCCTGACCTGCGTGCTGCTGGGTGGGGTGACCGCCGCGATCACGTTGTTGTTCATGGCTGCGCTCGACCGCATCCCGCTGGGGACGGCCAGTGCGCTGGAGTTCCTCGGCCCGCTGGCCGTGGCCGTGGCACGCGGTCAGGGCAGGGACCGGCTGGTGTGGCCCGGGCTGGCGGCGGTCGGCGTGGTCCTGCTGACCCAGCCGTGGAGCGGCGCGGTCGACCCGGTCGGCGTCGCCTACGCCCTGGGTGCGGCGGTCTGTTGGGGCGGCTACATCCTGCTGACCCAGCGGGTGGGGGACCAGGTCGCGGGCATCAACGGCCTGGCGGTGTCGATGCCGGTCGCGGGACTGGTCGCCACCTTGGCGGTGGGCCCCGCGGTCATCGAGCGGATGACCCCGCAGATCCTGCTGATCGGGCTCGGCCTCGCGGTGCTGCTGCCGATGGTGCCGTTCGCGCTGGAGCTCATGGCACTGCGCCGGCTGACCACCGCCGCGTTCGGCACCCTGATGAGCCTGGAACCGGCGTTCGCGATGGTCGTCGGTTTCGTGGTGCTGCACCAGGTTCCAGGGGCCTTCGGGATGCTCGGGATCTGCCTGGTGGTCAGCGCCGGAATCGGTGCCGCCCGCACCGGCGCGCGCACCGTTTCCGTTCCGGTCGAACTCGGTTGAGCCGCCGGACACCCACCGGCGATACCGTTGCCTATGGCTCGTGGAATCTTCGGCTCGCCGATGGTGGGCCTGTTCAACTCCGGTGCGGCCCGGCTGCTCGACGTCCCCGGCATCGGCTCGCTGGCGCGCCGCAGCATGGTGGTGATCAGCTACGTGGGACGACGGTCCGGGGCGACGTTCCAGACCCCGGTCAACTACCGGCGCTGCGACGGCGGGATCGTCATCCACGTGATGGCGCCGGACGCGAAGAACTGGTGGCGCAACTTCACCGGCGCGGGAGGACCGATCACGTTGCTCGGCTTCGACGGCGCCGACCGGACCGGCCACGCCGTCGCCCGCCGCGACGACAGCGGCCGGGTGACGGTGAACGTCACCGTCGATTCGGCCTAGTGACCGATCAGTTCTCGGTCTGCTTGCGCCGCAGCAGCGTTCCCGCCGCCAACAGCAGCAGGCTGATCAGCAGGATCGCGGTGGCCAGCACGTTGATCTGCGGGGGCACCGCGGCCTTGACCGCGGCGTTCACATACAGCGGGTAGGTCACGGTCGAACCGCTGACGAAGTAGGTGATGATGAAGTCGTCCAGCGACAGCGCGAACGACAACATCGCGGCGGCGACGATGCCGGGGACGATCAGCGGCAGCGTCACCTTGAAGAACGTCCGCACCGGGCCGGCGCCCAGGTCCAGGGACGCATCCTCGAGGGTCCAGTCGAAGCCACGCACCCGGGCGCGCACCGTCATCGCGATGAAGCTCACCTCGAACGCGACGTGAGCGATCAGGATCGTCACATAGCCGGCGGCCCAACCGAAGTCGAGGAACAACGTCAGCAGCGCGGCGCCGATCACCACCTCGGGCGCGGTCAGCGGCAGCACCAGGAACGTGTCGACCGCGCGCTGGCCGCGCCACCGCTGCCGGACCAGCGCGATCGCGACGAGGGTGCCCAGCACCAGCGCGATGGCGGTGGACACCGCGGCGACGTTGAGGCTGAGCTTGAGGGCATCGGTCAACGCGGGGTACTTGAACGGATGCAGCCAGTTCTCGAACGTGAAGCCCTGCCATGCGTAGTTGAACTTGCCGAGCGGCTTGTTGAACGAGAACAGGATGATCACGAAGATCGGCAGGAACAGGAACAGCAGCACCAGGACGGCGACGATGCGCAGCAGCAGATCGCCCCAGCTGTACCGTGCCCTGACCTTCTTGGGCACCGAGCTGTGCCGCGCGACTGGGGGGTGAGTGGCGGTCATACCAGGTCCTCGGTTCCCAGTGCCCTGGTGTAGAGCAGCACCCCGACCAGGATGATCAGCATCAGCACCAGTGACAGCGCGGCCGCCGCCGGATAGTCCTTGACGATGAGGAACTGCTTCTGGATGACGTTGCCGATCATGGTCGTCTGGGTGCTGCCCAGGTAGTCGGCGTTGATGAAGTCACCCACCGACGGGATGAAGACCAGCATGCTGCCGGCCAGCACGCCCGGCATCGACAACGGCAGGATCACCTTGCGGAAGCTGCGCGGGGCCGACGAGTAGAGGTCCTTGGACGCCTCCAGCAGCCGGGGATCGATCTTCTCCAGGCTGACGTACAGCGGCAGGATCATGAAGATGATCCAGTTGTAGGTCAACCCGCCGATGACCGCCCAGCTGGTCGACAGCAGCCGGCCCTCCTCGGGCAGCAGGCCGATCGTGCCCAGCGCACTGACCACCCAGCCGTCGTCGGCCAGGATCGTCTTCCACGCGAGGGTGCGGATCAGGAAGGTCACGAAGAACGGCAGGATGACCAGGCCGAGGATCAGGTTCTTGAACCTGCCGGCCTTGAACGCGATCACGTAGGCAAGCGGGAACGCCAGCAGCACGCACAGCACGGTGGCCACGAACGCGTACCCGAACGAGCGCAGTATCTGTTCGCGGTACTCGCTGAACGCGTCGGTGTAGTTGCTGAAGTCCCAGGCGAACGTCAGGGTCGGCAGGTAGATCGACCCGCTGGTCTCCGACAGCGAGGTGCGCGCCAGCGAGAAGAACGGCACCACGAAGAAGACGCCCAGGTACACCAGGGCCGGCGCCACCATCAGGTATGGAGCGATCTTGCTCCGCTGCCGACTGCTGCTCGCTACGCCTGCCACTTATGCTCCTCGCGTGCGCGGGGCCATTTGTGCTCCTCGCGTGCGCAGAGCCACCTCAGCCACCGGTGACGGCCGCGTAGGCGGTGTTGTACTCCTGCGTCTGCTCGTCGGTGAGCGCGGCCCAGCCCTTGGACTTGTCCAGCACCTCCTGCGGAGGGTTGATCAGCGGGTTGCTGGCCGACTCGGGATCGATCTTCTCGAGTTCGGCGGTCATGTCCGACAACACCGGGATGTACTGGACGTAGGACACCAGCTTGGCGTAGTTCGCCCGGTCGTAGACGTAGTCGATCCACGCCTCGGCGGCCTTCTGATTCTGTGTGGTGTACGGGATCACCATGGTGTCGACGAACGTCGTGGCACCCGATTCGGGCACGACGAACTGCAGATCCGGGTTGTCGGCCTGCAGCTGCACGATGTCGCCCGAATACGCCTGGGCGACAGCGATGTTGCCGGCGGCGAGGTCATCGGCGTAGTCGTTGCCGGTGAACTTGCGGATCTGGCCCTTGTCGTTCTGCTCGCGCACCAGGTCGATCGCCTTCTGGACGCTCTCGGTGGTCGGGTCTTCGGGCGTGTTGCCCTGCGAGAGCATGATCATGCCGAGGGCGTCCTGGGCATCGGAGAACAGGCTGACCCGGCCCTTGAACGCGGGATCCCACATATCGTCGATGGTGCTCAGGTCGCGGCCGGTGGCCGCCCGGTTGTAGGCGACACCGACCAGACCCGACATGTAGGGGGCGCTGAACTCGCGGCCCGGGTCCACGCTGGCCTCGAGCAGGTCGGTGCGGATGTTCTTCATGTTCGGCACGGCGTCGTGATTGATGTTGTTCAGCCAGCCGAGTTGGTGCAGTCGCACCGCCATGAAGGTGGTGGGTACGGCCAGGTCGGCGCCAATGTCCTGCTTGCGCGACAGCGGCTCCTTGACCTTGGCGAACCACTGCTCGTTGTCGTTGAAGTCCTCTTTGTAGTCCACCGTGATGCCCGACGCGGTCTGGAACGCCGCGACGAACCCGTCGGCCATGTACAGCGGCCAGTTCGAGATCCGCAGGGTGCCGCCGGCCGGGCCACCGTCGTCGGTGGTCGTGGTGGAGGTGCTGCTGTCCGACCCACAGGCGGCCAGGAACGACGAGCCGAGGGTCAGCCCGGCGGCGGCCGCTGCGCTGCCGCCGATGAACCGGCGCCGCGACGTGCGGTTCGCGGTCAGGCGGGCGAACAGGGTGGGATCGATCTCACGGGACATGGCGACTGTGCCTTTCGTCGGCTCCAGGGAGGGGATGGGGTCGGCAAGCGGGATCGGGATCAGGAGTCGTCGAGCATTTCCTCGAGGTTCTCGGCGGTGGGGACGTCGGCGCCGGGCAGCACCAGCGAGGCACTGGGTGACCAGGACACGTGCACCTCATCGCCCGGACGCAGCATCGGAAGCTCCTGCTCCGGCCCGACGTGGGCGACGATGGTCGAATCGTCGGGGGCGGCCATCGACAGCCGCACGACCGGACCCTGGAACGTCAGGTCGGTCACGGTGGCCCGGACGGTGGCGACATCGCCGGCGGGGACGTCCTGCGCTCCCGGGGTGACCCGCAGCCGCTCCGGGCGCACCATCAGCGTGGCATTGCCGCCCGGCTCGATGTGGGTGTCACCGGGGCGCGCCTTCAGCGTCGAACCGAGCACCTCGACCTCGACGAAATCCCGGTTCACGCGGCCGGTCTGACGGCCGTGCCACAGGTTGGCCTGGCCGATGAAGCTGGCGACGAACACCGTCGAGGGCCGGTCGTAGATCTCGGTCGGGGTGCCGATCTGCTCGACGTTGCCGGCGTTCATGACCGCGATGCGGTCGCTCATCGTCAGCGCTTCCTCCTGATCGTGGGTCACGTAGATGAACGTGATCCCGATCTCGCGCTGGATGCGTTTGAGCTCGAACTGCATGACGTGGCGCAGCTTGAGGTCCAGCGCGCCGAGCGGCTCGTCGAGCAACAGCGCGCTGGGGTAGTTCACCAGGGCCCGCGCCAGCGCGACGCGCTGCTGCTGACCGCCCGAGAGTTGGGCGGGTTTGCGCTCGGCGAAGTCGGCCAGGCGCACGACCTCGAGCAGTTCGTCGACCCGCTTGTGCACCTCGGCCTTGCTCTTCTTCGCGCTGCGCGGCCCGTACGCCACGTTGTCCCATACCGACATGTGCGGAAACAGCGCGTAGTGCTGGAACACGGTGTTGACGTTGCGCTTGTTGGGCGGCGTCCTGGACACGTCGGCGCCCTCGAGGCGGATGGCGCCCTCGGTCGGGGTCTCGAATCCGGCGATCATCCGCAGCGTGGTCGTCTTGCCACAGCCCGAGGGCCCCAGCATCGAGAAGAACTCGCCCTGCGCAATGGAGAAGTCTGCGTCGGCCACCGCGATGTAGTCGCCGAAGCGCTTGGTGACATGGTCGATCTCGATGACCGGGCCGCCCTTGCCGGGGGTGGCCTCGTGTCCCGCCGTCTGATCTACAGCGGTTGTGTCTGTGCCGGACAGGGCGAGTCCTCCTCGGGTGCAGCCAGCGAGCTGTGGATAAACCTTCGCGGATAGCGCTGACCTTCGCAAGCGATTCCGCAACGAATTTACACTTCTACAATGGATTTCCTTGGGGATTCTGGCTCATCGCGGGAGAATCCGCGCATCGAAGACGCAAACGAGTGGTGCCTGACCGAAGCCGGCCGGCAGGGAGTCGTCGCCGACGTCAAGTTTCGCAGCCCGGGCTCGTCGGTGTCGGCCGTTTCGGGGAGTGTCGGACGATCTTCGGCGGCTCAGCCCCACTCGTGGTTCATGGCGCGTGTTTCGTAGCGCGCCTCGGCGGATTCGGTGGCGCCCGGCCGGGGCCGGGATCCGGCGATGAGCACGATCGCCAGCCCGGCCGTGGCGGCCCCGCCCACGAATATCGCCACGAAGCTGCTCTCGGCGGGCATCCCCGTGGCGGTCGTGCGGGCCAGCAGCACGGCAACCACGGCGGCGGCCACCGAGCTGCCGATCGTGCGCGCGATCGCGTTCACTCCGGTGGCGACACCGGTGTCGGCGCTGCTGACCTCGGCGACCACCAGGGCGGGCAGCGCGCCGTAACCCAGGCTGATGTACGCATTGGCCAGGATGCTGGCGACGATCACCTGCCACGGTGCGGTGTGCGCGAACGCGATCAGCAGGAACCCGGCGATGCCCGCCAGCGCGGCCACCGTCAGCACCGGACGCGCACCGAAGCGATCGATGAAGCGCCCGGACACCAGTGCGATGAGGAACCCGGTCAGCGCTCCCGGCAGCAGGTAGACGACGCTGGCCTGCAGCACGGTGGCGCCGAAGCCGTAACCGGCGGTGTCGCTGGGCATCTGGACGAACTGGGTCAGTCCCAGGAACGCGAAGTAGAGTCCCATGCCGACGCTGACGGTGGCCAGGTTGGTGAACAGCATCGATCGTTGGGTCAGCATCCGCGTCGACACCAGCGGTCGCGGAGCCCGTCGTTCCCAGATCCACCAGGCGATCAGCACGCCGAACCCGCCGGCCAGCGCGCCGATCGTGCGCGGTGAACCCCAGCCCCAGGTGTTGCCCTGGGTGATCGCCAGCAGCACCGAGGCCAGGCCCACCGCCAGGCCGGCCGCACCCAGCCAGTCGATGGAACCGGCGGCCGACCGGGGCCGGTCGGGCACGACGACCACCACGACGGCGATGACCAGCACCGTGAAGGCGGTGGTCAGCCAGAACACCCGGTGATAGTCCGCGTCACCGTTCATCAGCAACCCCACCACCACCAGGCCGGTGCCGCCGCCGAAGCCGAGGGTGCCGGACAGCACCGCCATCGCCGACACCATCCGGTCGGCGGGCAACTCCTCGCGCAGGATGGCGATGCCGACCGGGTAGAGCGCGAACGAGGCCGCCTGCAGTACCCGCGCGACGATCAGCAGCGCCAGCGAGGACGTCGTCGCGGCCAGCACCGAGCCGGCCAGCACCACGACCAGGACCCCGAGCAGTACCCGTTTCTTGCGGTGCAGATCGGCAAGGCGCCCGATCAGCGGTGTCGCGGCCGCCGCGGCCAGCAGGTTGGCCGTCACCGCCCAGCTGACCGAGACCATCGATGCGTCGAGCTGTTCGGCGATGACGCCGAGCACCGGAACGACGGCGGTCTGCAGCACCGCGACGGTGAGCACCACCAGGCCCAGCCCGGCGATCAGCACCCGGGGCCGGGCGGGGGAGGCGAGCGCAGAGCCGGATCGGTCGATCCCGGTCTCGTGCACGCCGCCTCCCTGGGTCAGTCGGTCCTGTGATCAGCCAGTCTCGGCTTCTCCCGATTATCGCGCCGTGCGCAGCGACTCCGACAACCGGTCGAGGGGCAGCCGCGGTGACCGGTGAATCATCGCCGCGCGGGGTGGCCGGGGCCAGCCGTGCGGGGCGTGGTCGAATAAGGCCATGGCTCAGGGAACCTCGCCCCAGCTCGGATCCGGCGCGCTGACGGGGGCGGCGTTCACCGGCAGGCGGCCGTCGGCGGCCGGGGATCTGGCGGTGGAGACACACGGCATCGCCCCGGTGCCCGAAGACCAGCGCTACGGCAGGCCGGCGCGACTGTTCACCGTGTGGTTCGCCCCGCAGGTCAACATGACCGGAGTGTTCACCGGCACGCTGGCCATCCTGCTGGGCCTCGGTTTCTGGCTGGGTCTGTTGGCGATGGTCATCGGGACCGTGCTGGGATCGCTGGTGGTCGGCTACCTGTCCACCTGGGGGCCGCGCACCGGAGCCGGGCAGCTGCCCAACGCGCGGATGGCGTTCGGGCCGACGGTCGCGGTTCCCGCTGTCCTGCAGTGGCTTTCGTCGATCGCGTGGGACGCCCTGGTGGGGCTGTTCGGCGGTGAGGCGCTGGCGGTGCTGCTCGGGATCCCGTTCTGGTCGGCGGTGCTGATCGTGCTCGGGGTGCAGGGCGTGGTCGGTTTCTTCGGCTACGAGCTGATCCACCGGCTGCAGGCCGTGCTGACGGTGGTGTTGTTCACGACGTTCGTGGTGTTCGCCGTCAAGCTGGTCGCCGGCCACGAGATCGTCACCCCGGCCTCGGTCGCGGGTGCCGACCTGGCCGGCGCATTCGTGCTGGAGGTGACCATCGCGTTCAGCCTCGCGGTCTCCTGGGCGACCTACGCGGCCGATTTCAGCCGCTACCTGCCCGCCGACGTGTCCCGGATCAGGGTGTTCGGCTACACCGTCGCGGGCCTGTTGGCGGCGTATGTCTTCGTCCAGGGGCTCGGCATCGCCGCGGCGGGAGTGGTGGCCGAGCACACCGCCGAGGGGGTCCGCTCGGTGATGGGCGGCGGGCTGCTCGGCGGGCTCGCCCTGTTGATCATCGCGGTCGCCTCGATCGGATCGGGGGTGATGAACGACTACAGCGGCTCGCTGGCGCTGCAGACCGTGGGCGTGCGGGTGCGCAGGCCGTTGTCGGCGGTCATCGTCACCGCGCTGGCCTTCGTGCTGATCCTGTGGCTGCACGCGGCCGACACGGCGACCCGGTTCACCGATGTGCTGCTGCTGGTGAGCTACTGGATTCCGGCGTTCGTCTCGGTGGTGGTGATCGACTGGCGGATCCGCTCGCGGGACCGCGCCACCCTCAACCCGGCGCTGGAGACCACCGAGCGCCGCCACGCCGTGGCGGCGCTGATCGTGTTCGTGCTGTCCTACGCCGCGGCGATCCCGTTCATGAACACCACGCTGATCCAGGGGCCGGTCGCGGTCGCCTGGCACGGCGCCGACATCGCCTACTTCGTCAACATGGCGGTGGCTGCGGTGCTCTACGGCTCCTACCGCGCGGTCGTCGCCAGGTCGGGTTAGTCCGGTTCGCGGCCCTGCAATCGGGGTATGTGGGACCGTTAATGCAAGTCCGTAAGAAAGGAACCACGATGCGCGCCTTGACCCTTGCCAAAACCGCCGGTGCCTCGTTCGCGGCCGGTGCGGCCGGTGGTCTGGCGACCGGGCCGGCCGTCGGTTCGCCCTGGTACCAACGGCTGAGGAAACCCGGCTTCCAGCCGCCGCGGGCCGCGTTCCCGATCGCGTGGAACATCCTCTACGCCGACATCGCCGTCGTGTCGGCGTCGACGATCGACACGCTGAACGAGCGCGGTGAGACCGAGCGGGCCCGCGCCTACAGCCGGGCGTTGGCGGCCAACCTGGTCCTCAACGCCGGCTGGAGCTGGGTGTTCTTCAACCGGCGACGGCTCGGTGCGGCCACGGTGCTGGCCGGCGCGCTGACCGCGAGCAGCGCCGACCTGGCCCGCCGGGCGGGTGCGGTCAACCCTCGCGCCGGTGCGGCGCTGTCCGTCTACCCGCTGTGGTGTGCGTTCGCCACCGCGTTGTCGGGCCGGATCTGGCAGCTGAATCGCTGACCTTCGCGGCGCCATTTGCTTGCCGAACGGCTAGTGGTCTACTTTACGATCGGCTAGGAGTTGGCTGGGTCTGTGATGGGAGGTCGGTTGTGGGCATCGCCGCTGTGGACCGTTCTTCCGCGACGCACACCCGCGACCGGGTGATCGGTGTGGCGATCGACCTGTTCACCAGGCACAGCTACGCCGGCACCTCGTTGCAGATGATCGCCGACGAGATGGGTTTCACCAAAGCCGCCATCTACCACCATTTTCGGACCCGTGAGCAGCTGCTGATCGCCGTGCTCGAGCCGCTGCTGGCCGAGTTGGGGCAGGTGGTCGAGGCCGCGAGCCTGAAACGCTCGCCGTCGGCCAGGGCGGACGGGATGCTCACCGGCTACGCCGAGCTGGCGGTGCGAAACCGCGGACTGGTGGCGGTGCTCGCGGCCGATCCCGGCGTGGCCACGGCGCTCGAGCAGCGTGCCGAGTGGGTGGCGCTCATCCGCCGGCAGATGGCGCTGCTGGCCGACGTGGACCCCGGCCCCGCGGGCCGGGTGCGCGCGGCGATGGTTTTCGCCGGAATGGCGGCGGCCGCGGGCCCGCTGCCTGCAGGGCTGAGTGACGACGAACTCAGCGCCCACCTGATCGACGCGGGACGGAAAACGCTCGGGATACGGGCACCGCGGAAGCGCAGAAAGGACACCGAATGAAGACTGCGGTAGTGACGGGAGGCGGGTCGGGGATCGGCCGCGCGGTGGCCGAGCGGTTGCGTGCCGACGGCCACCAGGTCGCGACCCTCGATCTGCAGCCCGGCCAGGACGATTTCTCCCAAGTCGCCGACGTCACCGACCGGCAGCAGGTCGATGCCGCGCTGGACGCCGTCCGCACGCGGCTGGGACCGATCGCGATCCTGGTCAACGCCGCGGGCCTGGACGGGTTCAAGAAGTTCACCGACATCGGATTCGACGAGTGGCAGCGCGTCGTGAACGTCAACCTCAACGGCGTCTTCCACTGCACCCAGGCGGTCCTGCCCGACATGATCGAGGCCGGCTGGGGGCGCATCGTGAACATCTCCTCGTCCAGCACCCACTCCGGGACGCCCTACATGTCGCACTACGTCGCGGCGAAGTCCGCGGTCAACGGGCTGACCAAGTGTCTGGCACTGGAGTACGGGCCTGCCGGCATCACGGTCAACGCGGTTCCGCCGGGGTTCATCGACACCCCGATGCTGCGGAGCGCCGAGGCACGCGGCTTTGTGGGCGTGCAGGCCACGATCGAAGCGACCCCGGTGCGCCGGATGGGCCGCCCCGAGGACATCGCCGCGGCCTGCTCGTTCCTGATCTCCGAGGACGCCGGCTACATCACCGGACAGATCCTCGGTGTCAATGGAGGCAGGAACACCTGAGTGACCGACGACGCGGCCTACTTCACCGCCGACGGCGACGGGTTCGCGCCGACCAGGTTCGCGCACAGCCACTGGGGGCCGGACCATCTGAACGGCCCGGCCATCGTCGGGCTGGCCGCCTGGACGCTGGAGAAGCGGTTCGGCTCGCCCGAGTTCATGCCGACCAGGCTGACCGTGGATCTGGTGCGGGCGGGACGCAACCGGCACACAACGCTCGACCTTCGGGTGGTGCGTGACGGGCGCCGGGTCCGCAGCGCCGAATGCGACGTGGTGCAGGAGGGCCGGGTGGTGGCCCGGGCGACGCTGGTGCAGTACCGCAGGTCCGAGGCCCCGCCCGGAGAGCTGTGGACGGCCGGCACGGCGTTTCCGGTAGCTCCGGTGCCCGACGACGATCTGCTGCCGTACGTGACCAGCGAGGGTGCCGGATGGACCCGGTCGCCCGCCGACCACCAGAACGACGCGCGAAAGCGGTTCTTCCACAACAGCATCAACGTGGTGGCCGGGCAGGACAGCTCCGGGTTCGTGCGGGCGGCCCAGCTGGCCGAGGCCACCAGCCTGGTGACCAACCTGGGCAGCGCTGGGATCGGATACATCAACGGCGACCTGACGGTGGCGCTGTCACGCCTGCCCGTTGATCGCTGGATCGGCGTCCAGGCCGACTCCCATCACGCCACGGACGGGATCGCGGTGGGCACCGCGACGCTGTTCGACCGTCTCGGTGCCTTCGGGTCGGGGATGACCACCGCGGTGGCCAACCCGGCGGCCCAGATCGACTTCTCCAAGGGCCGGTTCCGGCCGGGTGAGATCAACTACGAGTAAGCGCTCACAGGCCGACCCGTTCCAGCGCCTCGTCGAACTCCTCGAGGGCCAGCTTGTCGCCCTTGCCGTCGGCCAGCGCCCGTTGGTAGACGGCCAGTGCGTCGCCGGATACCTGCGCGAACCGGGCGTCCCAGCGTTCGGAGTCGTGGCGCCAGTATCCGGTGACGTCGTATCGGTCGGTGGTCCAGCCCAGCGCGCGAAGGTGCTTGCGGACCGCCCGGGACTGGGTTGCCTCTGCGCCCAACCAGCAGTAGCCCGGCCCGTCGGGCAGCGCCAGCCCGGCGACCAGCCCGCCCAATCGGCTCGGGCCCAAGCCGTTGCCGGTCCCGGTCGCCGCGACGATCGTCAGATTCGGATGACCGGGGAGATAGTCCAGGTCAGCGTCGTCGGGGACCTCGACGACCAGCGTGACGGGAACGTCCGCGGGGAGTTCGTCGAGGATCCGCGCGCATGCGGGTAACCCGGCCAGGTCGCCGACCAGCAACTGCCACCGGGTCTCGGGCGGCGGCCGGTACCAGGACCGGGCGTGGTCGAGACCCACCCGCTGTCCGGGCCGGGCCGTCGACGCCCAGCCGGTGCCCGGCCCATGGGTGTGCAGCACGACGTCCAGCGTCAGTCGCGCACCGTCGTGATGGCGCACCGAGTAGGTCCGCGCGTCGGTGCCCGACGGGTCGCCGCCGCCGAAATAGACCCCGACCGCCGCGTCGGCCGCGACCGGGACGGCGAGGGTTCCGGGGTCCTCGGCCTCGACCTCGATCCGCTGCATGCGCGGGCCGAGGGCGACCGTCCCAACGACGCCGGCCAGCGTGAACGGCACTCGGGCGGGCGGCTTTAGATGCAGCCGCTCACGCTGACCCGCCGTCCGAAGTTCGCGCAGACGTTCACGTTCGGCGGCGGCGGCGGGGGAGGCGGAGGTGGTGGTGGCGGCGGTGCCGCGTTGAAGTCCTCGGGCATCGGCGCGTAATAGGACGGTGGCGGGACCCACGGCGCGACCGCATCGGCGACGTTGCCGCAGCCGCTCACCGAGACGTGGCGGCCACCGACGGACCCGCAGACATCCGCCGAAGCCTGGGCGGGAAGCATCGTCAAGCCCAGGCCGAGGCCCACCCAGCACAGGCCAAGCAGCGCGGCGAGGCGTTTAACCAGCACGCCGCGAATCCTACCGCCGATCGCTGTGGGAATCCGGGACACCGGTACGGATTCGTGCGATCAGGGGTCTGGCAGGTATTCCGAAACCACCGGGCACCAGGCATTCTCGGACCCAGCAGTTGGGCGCCGGCCGTCACCGCTCTGATGCGAACGCACCGGGGATCGGGAGTGCTGTCGGTCGCGAGCCGCCGGCGTCTCGTGGATTCCCTTCCGCCGCTTGTCAGGACACGCGATGCCAGCCGATCGTGTTCAGCCACGGATGGCCGCTGTCCGGCGACGACTGGGACGCCCAGATGATGTTCTTCTTGGGCCACGGTTATCGGGTGATCGCCCACGACCGGCGCGGGCAGGGCCGGTCCAGCCTAGATTGCCGACGGCCACGAGATGGATCACCACGCCGACGATCTGGCCGCGGTGGTCGAGCACCTGGATCTGCGCGACGCGTGCACGTCGGGCACTCCACCGGGGGCGGCGAGGTCGTGCGCCGACCTGTTGCAGTTCATCCGGTCCTGACCCGGTCAGGTCCGCCAGAAAGCGCGTTCGGTGACCCTGCGCCGTCCTGGTTTGACGGCCGTCAATTGATTTCGCGGATGCACCGTTCGGCTCAGGACGGTTGCTATACGTTGGCCCGGTGTCGTCGTCACTGCGTCCCCGCATCATCGAGCGAGCCTCCGACCTGACCGCCGACTGGCTGACCAGCGTGATCGGGAAGGGGACCGTCACGGAGTTCACCGTCGAGCGCATCGGCACCGGTCAGATGAGCGAGTGCTACCGGGTGACGCTGAGCTATGCCGAGGCCGAACACGGACCGGACTCGATGGTCCTCAAGGTCGCCGCCGCCGACCCCAGCAGCCGGCAGACCGGCTTGGCCATGGGTCTCTACGAGGGCGAGGTCAACTTCTACACCGACGTCGCCCCCGGGCTGGACGGGCCCATCGCGCCGTGCCTGCATGCGGCCTACGACCCGGCGACCGGGGCGTTCGACCTGCTGCTCGGCGACGCCGCGCCCGCTGTCGTCGGCGACGAGATCCGTGGCGCCACGGCCGAGCAGGCGCTGCTGGCGATGACGCAGTTGGGGCTCGTGCACGGACCGCTGCTGGGCAACGACTCGCTGGCCGGGGCGAAGTGGCTCACCCGCGAGTCCCCGGTCAACCAGGATCTGGTCGCTGCCCTGTACGCGGGCTTCATCGACCGCTACGGCGACCGGATCGACCCGTCGCACCGCGAGGTGTGCGACCACTTCGTCACGGTGTTCGACGCCTACATGGCCGCCGAAACGGTATCGGAGGCCCCCCGCGGGCTCGTGCACGGCGACTTCCGCCTGGACAACATGCTGTTCGGTGAGCCCGGGGCGGACCGGCCGCTGACGGTCGTCGACTGGCAGACGGTCACGTGGGGGCCGGCGTTCAGCGACGTCGCGTACTTCCTCGGGTGTGCCCTGCCGATCGAGCAGCGCCGCGAACACTACGACGAGTTGCTCGAGGCCTATCACCGCGCCCTGGGCCCGGAAACGCCGGTCAGCCTGGCGGACGTTCGCGAGGGGGTGCGCCACCAGAGCTTCCTCGGGGTGTTGATGGCGATCGTGTCCTCGATGGTCGTCGAACGCACCCCGCGCGGCGACGAGATGTTCATGGCGATGCTGGCGCGGCACTGCCAGCAGGTGATCGACACCGGGGCGATGGCGATCCTGCCGCCGCCCGCCACCCCGGAGCCCCTGCAGCCGGAGCCCGCCGACGAGGGCCGCCACCAGGCCGGTGACGAGGCGCTGTGGAGTGAGAGCTGGTACTTCGACTTCGCCGATCCGGGCCAGCAGGTCGGCGGCTGGTTCCGACTCGGACTGATCGCCAACCAGGGACACGGGTGGATCAACGGGCTGCTGTGCGGACCCGGGATGCCGACGATCGCGGCCCTGGACTTCGAGGCGCCACTGCCCGAGGACCACACCCTGGTCCGCACCGGGGACCTGGAGTTCGGCATGGCGGTGCTCGACCCGTTGCAGGCGTTCGGCGTCACGATGCGCGGCCGCGGGCAGGCCTACGACGACCCGTCGGCGCTGCTGCGCGGCGAGCCGGGCCGCCCGGTCGAGGTGACAGTGGATCTGACCTGGACGACGGTGGGAACCCCGTACCAGTACCGGCTGTCGCCCCGCTATGAGATTCCCTGCACGGTCTCGGGTTCGGTGACCGCGGACGGGCAGACCTACGAGTTCGCCGACGTCGCCGGCCAGCGCGACCACTCGTGGGCGCCGCGCGACTGGTGGAGCATGGACTGGGTGTGGAGCGCGCTGCACCTCGACGACGGCACGCACCTGCACGGCGTGGAGATCCGCATCCCGGGGATACCGCCGATGTCGGTCGGTTACCTGCAGCGTCCCGGCGAACCCCTCGTCGAGCTCGAGCGGGTGGCTGCTCGGGAGACGTTCTCCGACAACGGTTTACCGGTGTCCGCAGAGTTGGATTTCGCCCCGGGGGACATCGCCGCGACCATCGATGTACGCGGGCACGCGCCCGTGCTGCTGACCTCGACTGACGGTCGGCTCAGTCGCTTCCCGCGGGCCTGGGGCACCGTGCGCACCGCCGACGGCCGCACCGGGGTGGGGTGGATCGAATGGAACCGCAGCCAGTCCTGACCGTCGGTTGTTCCGGGTCTGGATCAGGTTGCCGCAGGTGTCATCGAACACCGCAATGGTCACCGGCTCCCGCTCGGTGCTGGGCCAACGCTCGGCGATCTGCCTGAGCGGCGCGCTGAGAGCGAGCTCCCAGGGTGAGGATCCACAACCCGCCACACGGAGACCACCGGCTCGGAGCGTTCAGCGGACTCTTGGCGGTGTGCCTACCATCGAACTCGGGCCGTCACTGGACGCAGGCACGATCGAACCGGTCAGGCCGGCAGCGTGAATGGCTGTACTACTGGCCGGCCGGCTTGCCGACCGCGGTCAGAATGGTCGTTTCGGCTGGCAAAAGCGCAACGCCGACGCGGCATGCTCTCGGCAGAACGCGCCTGACGTCGTTGGCAGCCAACCTAAATCGACGAGGACTTCATTGAGCAACCGGCTCGCGATCAACTCGTCGCGCGGTGTTTGTCCGCTCGGTGTTTGCAGGGCAACACCACGAGGCCGTTGCAGCTGCCGCGTCGGATCTCGAATTCGTATATGCGCCTTGACAAATCATCTCTTTCGGCAGCTGGAAGCAGAAGCGGGCGCCGCTGCCGATCACGGCGGTATACCGCCGCGCGGCGGGTGCCGTCCTGACGGAGCCGACACCGATCGGCCGAAACGGCTCCGACCGGTGGCCAGACCGTGGGAAAATCGATGTCATGGCCAGGCGGCGCGTGCCGCAGCGACCGGGCGGCGCACAGGTCAGCGCGGAGGAGTGGGCGCGGTTCTACGAGTACTTCGGCCACGCCAGGGTCCGCCGTGCGATCGGCGTTCTGTCCAGGCTTCCATCCGAGCCGCGGTGCGAGGCGTGCGGCAACCCGTTCGGGGGTGTCGGAGGCTGGCTAATGGCCCGGGTGGGCAAGAGCCCGTCGCGCAAGAACCCGCGTTGGTGCCAGATGTGTTTCGAGTCCGCCCCGGCCGGGGGCGTGACACTGACGATCGGCGTGCTGTTCGCCGATGTCCGCAACTCGACCGCACTTGCCGAACGGATCGCCCCCGCCGATATGGCGGCGCGCCTCAACCACTTCTACGCGGCGCTGACACAGGTCATCGTGCAACACGGCATCGTCGACAAACTGATCGGTGACGCCGTGTTGGGCCTGTATTTCGCGCCGCTGAGCAGGGACGGCCGATACATCGAATCCATGGTCACCGACGCACACAAGATCCTGCGCGATCTGGGGTACGGGTCGCCCACCGGTCCGCAATTGGAGGTCGGTATCGGTCTCGACGTGGGCCCGGCCTACGTCGGGATCGTCGGTGATGGGGAGGTCCGCGACTTCACCGCGATCGGCGACGTCGTCAACACCGCGTCGCGGCTTCAGCATGTCGCCGCGGGCGGTCAGATCGTCATGTCGGACACGGTGGCGCGGCTCGGCGGGGTCAGCGGGGGCGATGCCGTCGCGCTCGACCTCAAGGGCAAGGCAGAGCCGCTGACGGCCCGCCGACTCTCCGTATCGCCGAAAGGTCAGGCCGCCGGATCCTGAATTCCGCAGCGCGATGGGCGTTTACCATGATGGCGGCGACCCGATGAAGGAGGCCGGCATGTGCTTCGAACCCCATGTTCATCCCGGTGCGGCTGCCTTCCCGGTGATTCCGGCCGAGCCGGTTGCAACGATGACCGATCTGGTCGCGTTGGCCCCAGTGGACGCGGTCACCTTGACCACGCTGGTCGACAACAGCACCGACCTGCTGCTGACCGACCAGGGACCGGTGCATCGTCACAGTCTGGTGGCCGCAGCTGCGGCGCCGAGGCTGGCGACCAATGTGCTCGACACCGGCGAGACATTCGATATCCCGTTGGCGGAGCACGGCTTCTCGATGCTGGTGACGGTGAGCCGAGCCGGTCATGACCATCATCTGCTGTTCGACGCCGGGATGACCCCCGACGGTCTGGTGCAGAACATGCGGCGCCTCGGGCTGTCACCGTCTGACATCGAGCTCGTCGTCCTCAGCCATGGGCATTTCGATCATGTCACCGGACTGGACGGGTTGATCCGAAGCGTCGGCCCGTCGAACCTGCCGCTGGTGATCCATCCGGGAGCGTTCACCAAGCGGCGCATCGCCATTCCGGGTCTGCTCGAACTCGAACTTCCTGCGCCCAGCTGCACCGCCCTGCGCGAAGCCGGAATCGACGTGATCGAACGACGGCAGTCCTCGCTGCTGATCGACGATTCGGTGCTCATCACCGGCGAGATCGACCGCACCACGGAGTTCGAACGCGGTATGCCGTTCCACGAGGCGTTCACCGACGGAGCGTGGACACCGGATCCGCTGATCCTCGACGACCAGGCGCTGATCGTGAACGTTGCAGGCCACGGGCTCGTGGTGCTGACCGGGTGCGGACATTCCGGGATCGTCAACATCGTTCGCCATGCGACGCGCCTGACCGGCGTGGAGCGGGTCGCCGCCGTTGTCGGCGGGTTCCACCTGAGCGGTCCCGCATTCGAACCCCTCATCGGACCCACGGTCGACGCTCTGGCCGAACTCGGCGCCGAGGCGATCATCCCGGCGCACTGCACGGGGTGGCGCGCCGCCCACGCCATCGCCGCGGCCATGCCGGACGCGTACATCCCCAACAGCATTGGGTCTCGCCTGGAACTTCGAGAGCCGGTTTAGCCCGCCCGCTGCTTACCCGTGTCACCGCGGGAGGCTGGGCCTCGGGTGTGTCTCGTACATGCAGGCGGCGACTGTGATACCCGAGATGACCGAGATCGCGGCGGCGGCCCACACCGCGCGGACCCACCACAGCGGGTGGCGACATCGCCGATGGCGGCGAGCAGGGTGGGGTAGACCATCGCGGTGCCTGCGTCGAGGAGTGCGGTGAATCGGTTCGGCGATGGCAGCTGCCTCATCGGCAAATCGCCGGGCCTCCTCGGCGCGACCGCAACCGGCCAAGAAGACCGCCTGCCTGGCCAGCGTCTCGGCGACATGCGCGAGTGATCCCGTGCGCCGATCCATGTCGAGTGCCGTGCCGAAATAACGCTCGGCCAGGGCATTTTCACCGCTCAGTGCCGCGATCCGCGCGAGGTAGCGGTCGGCGCTGCCGAACAGCGCGACGAACTGGCCGGACATCAGGTTCTTGCTCTCGTAGCGGGTGGTTGAGGGCGCTGGTCATACCATGATCGCAGTTGAGCTCGGTGTACAGGGCGAGCAAGCTGGGCACCCACCCAGGTCATCGTCGGGGTCGACCCGGATCCGGCGAATGCGCCAGCGCTGAAGCGCTGGACGGTGGACTACCGGGACACCACCCATCCGTACTCGGCGGGCGGGGCGTATACCAACTTCATGAGGGACGAGGGCTTCATGAGGGACGAGGGCCGAGACCGGGTGAAAGCCACCTGCGGTCCGAACTACGGCCGGCTGACTGAGGTGAAGGCGCAGTGCGATCCCGACAACGTGTTCCGGATCAACCACAACATCCTCCCGAGCCGACACCGCTGACGTGTGCTCCGCCGTCGATCACACCTTGGCTCGGACGCCGGCGGGGCGGTGCGTCAACAGCAGGGCGGGAACGAGCAGCAGCGCGAGTAAGCCGCCCGCGCTGGACAGGACCGGATATCCGGCGGTCGCCATGACGACGCCGGACATGCCTCCGCCGGCGGCGCCGGACAGTGCGATCCCGACGTCGATGACGCCCTGGGTTCTGGGTCGGTTGTCGGGCACCGTCGCGTCCACCACCAGTGCAGTGCCGGCGATGAGCCCGAAGTTCCACCCCAGTCCGAGCAGCACCAACGCCAGGGTCAGGTATGGGAGGGAACTGCCTGGGCTGAGGGCCGCAACAAGACCGGCGGCCAGCAGCGTCACACCCGAGGCGACGGTCATCGCGGCCCGCCCGATCCGATCGACCAGGATTCCGGTGATCGGCGACGGCAGGTACATCGCGGCGACGTGCGCACCGATCACGAACCCGACGGCGGCCAGGTCGTGATGGTGAGCCCGCATGTGGACCGGGGTCATGGTCATGATCGCGATCATCGCGATCTGGGTCACGACCATCACCGCGGCGCCCAGGTAGGCGCCCTTTCCGGGAGGGGGCACGGCGACGGGTTCGCCGCCGGACGCACGGGTGCTCATCTCGTCGGCGATCCTGCGGGCCAGCAGGTAGGGGTCGGGGCGCAGCAGCATCATCAACACGATCCCCGCGGCCAGATAAGCGACGGCGGCCAGCAGGAACGGACCGGACAGCACCGGCAGTCCCAGCGCGGTCGCCAGCGAGCCCAGTGGGGTGATCAGATTGGGTCCGGCGACAGCCCCGAAGGTGGTGGCCACCAAGGCCACGCTGATCGCCGTCCCGCGCCGGGATGGATCGGCAAGGTCGGTTCCGGCATACCGGGCCTGCAGATTGGTCGCCGTCCCCGCGCCGTACACGAACAGCGACACGAACAGTAGTGGCGCGTTGTCGGTGGCCGCGGCGATCACGACCCCGATCGCTCCGACGCCGCCGGCGGCGAAACCCAGACCCAGGCCGAGGCGGCGCCCCCAACGCTGGGTGAGCCGGCCGATCAGGAACGCCGCCGTCGCCGCGCCCAGCGTGAACAACGCCGTGGGGACACCGGACAAGCTGTCGGTTCCGAGCAGGTCTTCGGCCAGCAATGCACCCACCGCGATACCGGCCGCCAGTCCGGCGCCGCCGAGGATCTGGCTGGCCACCACCACGGTCAGGGTGCGCTTCTGTACCCTGCGCCGTTCCTCATCGCCGACCGGGGCCGATGCTGTGTCATTGGCATCGCGCACGGTCTGACAGTACGTGCGAGCCATCGGTGAGGCGCCCCATCCATTGGAGGAAGGCGTCACACTGATAGCTCTGCGTGCGGCCGGTCGGCGGCCCGCACAAGACCCCGGTGTTTGGTATGAATCCAGCAGCACTGCGGGGACGTCGATGAAGCCGGTCGCCGCCCACACCGGATGAGCAAGGGGAGCAGCGCGTGACGGTTGTCGCCATCTATCTGGTCATCACCTTCGGTCTCGGCGGCCTTGCCCTGGCGTTGCGCCTGCCGCCGTTGGTGGGTTTTCTGGCGGCGGGTTTCGTCATCAACGCGCTCAACGTCGAGCACGTCCCGCAACTGGAGATCCTGGCGGATCTGGGCGTCACGCTGTTGCTCTTCGCGATCGGCCTGAAGCTCGACGTCCGCATCCTGCTGCGCCGCGAGGTGTGGCTGACCACATCGGCGCACATGGTCATCAGCGTGGTCCTGGGCGGTGTGGTGCTGTGGCTGGCCGCGGTGGCGGGGCTGGCGATGCTCGTCGGGCAGAGCATGCAGACCATCGCCCTGCTGGCCTTCGCGCTGTCGTTCTCCAGCACGGTGTTCGTCGTCAAGGTGCTCGAGGAGCGTGGCGAATCGCATGCCCTCTACGGGCGCGTCGCCATCGGCATCCTGGTCATGCAGGACATCGTCGCGGTGGTGTTCCTGACCGCCACCAGCGGCCACCTGCCCAGCCCGTGGGCGCTGGCGCTGGTGGGCCTGTGGCCGCTGACCCGGGTGCTGCGCAGGATCTGGAGCAAGCTGGGCCACGGCGAGATGCAGTCGCTGTTCGGCATCGTGATGGCGCTGGTGCCCGGCTACGCGCTGTTCTCCGCGGTCGGGCTCAAGGGGGATCTCGGCGCGCTGGTCATCGGTGTGCTGCTGGCGTCGCATCCGGCGTCCTCGGAGCTGGCGCGCTCGCTGTTCCACATCAAGGAGCTGCTGCTGGTCGGGTTCTTCGTGTCGATCGGGCTGACCGGGCTACCGGACCTGCCCACCATCGTGATCGCGGTGCTGATGGTGGCGCTGCTGCCGTTCAAGGCGGCCGGGTATGTGGTGTTGCTGGCGCTGATGAAGCTGCGCTACCGCACCGCGCTGCTGGCCGGGCTGAGCCTGATGAACTACTCCGAGTTCGGCCTGATCGTGGTGTCGGTCGGGGTCTCGGCCGGGATGCTGGCGCCGGCGTGGCTGGTGGAGATATCGATCGCCGTCGCGTTGAGCTTCGTGGCCTCGGCTTTGGTCAACGGTCGCGGGCATCTGATGGTGGAGAAGATCGCGGCGCGCCTGCCCGCCCAGAACCTGGCCACGCTGCATCCCGAGGAACGTCCGCTGGACGCCGGCGACGCCGAGGTGGTGGTGATCGGCATGGGCCGGGTCGGGTTCGCGGCCTACCAGCGGATGACCGACCACTACGGCCTGCGGGTGGTCGGCGTCGACTACGACGGTCCCCGGATCGGGCGGCTCAAGGAGTCGGGCCTCAACGTGATCGAGGGCGACGCCACCGACCTGGACTTCTGGAACCGGATGCAACGGTCGGACTCGGTGCGCATCGCCGTGCTGGCGATGCCGCGTCACGGCGCCAACGTCACCGCGCTGGAGTGTCTGCGGGTGTCCGGGTTCAGCGGCCAGGTGGCCGCCGTGGCCCGCTATGACGACGAGGTGCAGTGGGCCAAGGATCACGGGGTGGACATCGCGTTCAACGTCTACGCCGGTGCGGGGCTGGAGCTGGCCGATCAGGTGGCCAGCGGCGACGACGCCCGCTCGGAAGCAGAGGCGAGGGACGCCGATGCGGACACCCCGATCGGCTCGAGGGCGGACAACGACCAGTCGGGTGGCCCGTAGCGTCGGATTGTGTCAAACGCGACACGGCGATGCACCGGGTGCTGTTCCGCAAGGCTCTCGCAGACCCCGGGGCGTCCTGGTTCGACAACGTAGGTCAGTACGGTCTTCCCGGGCGGTGAAAACGCTGTCGCGCCGACGGCGCATGTTCCCGGCAGAACGCCCCCGCCGTGGTCGGTAGCCAACCCAGGTCGACGAGCACCTCGTTGAGCAGCCGTCGCGCGACCAGCTCATCGCGCGTTGTCTGCCTGGCAGGGGCGGACGACAGCACGACGACGGTCTGACAGCTGTCGCATCGGATTTCGAATCGGTATATCTGCCTGGACAATTGGCTCTTCTCGGCACTCGGCGCCACACGGGGCGGCGGCGGTGCCGATCGTGCCAGCATATCGTCGCCGCGCCGGTTGCGCCTCCGGGCGGGATGACCGCGAAGATCTCCAACGCCGCGACCTGACACCCCCGGGCGGCGGGTGTCCAGGTTGTCACAGGCTGGACGCCAGCAGGCGCGCCCGATCTGCGATGTCGTCGCGGATCAGGCGCATCCGTTCGATGCCGTCGATGCCGCGCTCCGACGGCTCGTCGGTGTCCCACCTCTCGAAGGCGACGCCCGGGAACTGGTCGAGGTCGGCCTGCTTGCCGACGAGGACGACGAGGTCGGCGTCGTCGAGCATCTGCGGGGTGAGTCGGGTGGGCCGGTGATCGCTGATATCGACGCCGACCTCGGCGAGCACCCGGGCCGACAGGCCGTTGACGGCGGTCTTGGCGTGGGTGCCGGCCGAGGTGACGCGGATGTTCGGGCCGGCGATCTGCCGCATGAGCCCGGCGGCCATCACCGACTTGCCGGCGTTGCTCACGCAGACGAACAGCACCGACGTGCCGCGCGCACCTTCACCGTGGTTCACGGCTAGCGTGCGACGGCGACGTTCAGTTCGTCGAGCAACCGACGGATGCGTTCCTCGATGTCGTCGCGGATGGGCCGCACCGCGTCGACGTCCTGGCCAGCCGGATCCGCGAGTTCCCAGTTCTCATAGCGTTTGCCGGGGAAGATCGGGCAGGCGTCCCCGCACCCCATCGTGACGACGACGTCCGCGGCCTGGACGATCTCGTCGGTCCAGGGTTTGGGGTACTCGCCGGTGATGTCGACACCGACCTCGGCCATCGCCGCGATCGCCGACGGGTTGATCTCGGTGCCGGGTTCCGAGCCGCCCGACCAGGCGACGGCCCGGTCGCCGGCGAGGTGGGTGAAGAACCCGAGGGCCATCTGGGAGCGGCCGGCGTTGTGGGTGCACAGGAACAGCACGATGGGCCTGCCGTCGCTGATCTTGCCCTCGACCCGCGCCAGCGCGTGCAGCCGCTGGCGGGCGAACCGCTCGGCCAGCAGCGGCAGGAAGTTGGGGACGGTGGCGCGGCCGGCGAACTGGTCGTAGGAGGAGTGCAGGAAACGCTCGATGGTCTCGGCGCCGAAGGTTTGGTCGAACTCGGTGTGCAACCGGGTCGAGGCGGTCTTGAGCGCCAGTTTCTGGTCGATGGACAGGTCTGAGCGCAGTTGGTGGGTGACAGGCGTTTCGGTCATCGGGGTTACTCCGTTCTCGTCGTCGAGTTCTCGGGCAGGTGTTGGGAGGTGTGGTGGGTGAAGCGTTTCCGCAGCGCGAGCGAGACGTACACCAGCGCGACGAGGACCGGAACCTCGATGAGCGGACCGACGACGCCGGCCAGCGCCTGTCCGGAGGTGGCACCGTAGGTGGCGATCGCGACGGCGATGGCGAGCTCGAAGTTGTTGCCTGCGGCGGTGAAGGCCAGCGTGGTGGTGCGTTCGTAGCCCAAGTCCAGTGCCGTGCCCAGCAGGTAGCCCCCGCCCCACATGATGGCGAAGTAGGCCAGCAGCGGCAGCGCGATGCGCGCGACGTCCCACGGGTGGTTGGTGATCTGATCACCCTGCAGGGCAAAGAGAATCACGATGGTGAACAGCAGCCCGTAGAGCGCCCACGGCCCCACCCGCGGCAGGAACTTCGTCTCGTACCACTCGCGACCCTTGGTGCGTTCGCCGATGCGGCGCGACAGGTAGCCGGCCAGCAGCGGGATGCCCAGGAAGATGAGCACCGACTTGGCGATCTGCCAGGGGGAGGTGTCGATCGTCGTCTGCTCGAGCCCCAGCCAGCCGGGCAGCACCGACAGATAGAACCAGCCCAGCACCGCGAACATCGCGACCTGGAAGATCGAGTTCAGCGCGACCAGCACGGCAGCGGCCTCACGGTCACCGCAGGCCAGGTCGTTCCAGATGATGACCATGGCGATGCAGCGGGCCAGCCCGACGATGATCAGCCCGGTGCGGTACTCGGGCAGATCGGGCAGCAGCATCCAGGCCAGGGCGAACATCAGCGCCGGACCGAGCAGCCAGTTGAGCACCAGCGAGGAGATCAGCAGCCTGCGGTCACCGGTGACCGAGTCGAGTCGGTCGTAGCGCACCTTGGCCAGGACCGGGTACATCATGATCAACAGGCCCAGCGCGATGGGCAGCGAAATGCCGTCGATCTGAACCTTTTCCAGCGCGATGTTCAGGCCGGGGATCCAGCGGCCCAGCAGCAGGCCGGCCACCATGGCCGCCCCGATCCAGACGGGCAGGAAGCGGTCGAGGGTGGAGAGCTTGCCGACGACCGGTGGCGCCGTCGTGGCGGTGCTGTCGGTCATGAGGGGGCTCCGGCCGTGGCATCGAGCAGGGCGGTCAGGCTGGCCAGCGCGTCGGGGACCACGGCGTAGTAGACCCAGGAGGCCCGCCGCTGGGAGGTCAGCAGCCCGGCATCGCGCAGCACCTTGAGGTGGTGGGACACCGTGGGCTGAGAGACCTCGACGCCGGCCGAGATGTCGCAGACGCAGGCCTCGCCGCCGGCGTGGCTGGCGATCGCCGAGAACAACTGCAGGCGTACCGGATCGGCCAGCGCTTTGAGCTTGACCGCCATGTCGGCGGCCGCCGTTGCCGAGAGCGGTTCGTGCAGCAAGGCTCCCGGCGGGCAGCACACCTCGGCGTCGGGGTCCAGCCCACCTGATTTCGACATGCATCGATATTGACAGTCATCGAATCAGATGGCAAGGCGGCAGTCGCCGCTACGCGTACTTGCGCGACACCTTCAGAGCATGCGGAGGCGTTCGACGGGCTGTCCGGAAACCTGTGCGATCACTTCGAAGTCCTTGTCATGAGCGAGAACTGTGTGTGCCGCGATTTCGGCGGTGGCGGCCACGAGGAGGTCGGGAATCGACGGCGCACGGTGCTGGCCGCGATCGGACAGCATCAGCTGCACCTCGACGGCTCGGTCTTCTACTGCGGGCGTCAGGTACTCGACCGGCATGAGCGAGAGTGGTGGCGATACGACCTCGAGGCGCGCTTGCGCCGCCGTGCGAAACGAGTAGCCGATCTCGAGGCGGGTCACGGTGCTGATTCGTACCAGCCCACGTTCGATCCGGTCTATCCAGAGATCGGCGTCCGGTGAACTTCCGATGCGGGTGTAGGCCGACTTGTCGATGAGCCACGTGGTCACCGCCACGCGCGCTCCATCACCGCTGGATCGTCGAGATCCGCAGCGGCGTCGGCTGCGCGACGCATGTCCTCGAGCGTGAGCTTGCTCTGGGGTTGCGCCTCTGATCGCTCCGCCTCGAACCGTCGGCGCAGATACTCCTGCCGCGACAGTCCCCGCGCCGCCGCGGCGGCGTCGATGTGCGCCACCGCTGCGTCGGACAGTCCTCTGATCAACACATCAGCCATGCGATCTACCTCCCGATATCAATGATATCAATACGATAGGGACGGCCGCGCCGACCGCGGGTCTCTGCGGCCGGCGCAAGCGGTGCCCCGGCGCCCGTTCGGGCGGTGGTTGTCATGTCATCGCCTCGGCGTCTTCTTGCGGCGCCGTGCAGTGGCAGGGCGGGCTGCCGGCGGCAGTTCGGGCAGCATCTTCTCGATCATCTGGGTGAGTTGGGCGGTGACGTGGTCGAGGGGAGTGATGCTGCGTTGGGCGCGACACATTGCCACGGTGCCTTCGACGGCGGCGACGATGAGCGTGGCTCCTTGTTCGGCGTCATCCGCGGGCGCTCCTGCGTCGCGCAGGGAATCGGCCAGCAGCGACGTCCACCGCTGAAACGCTTCTGCGGCGGCTTTCCGAGGTGTGTCGTGTTCCTCGGGCAGGTCTTCCACCGATACCGCCAAGACCGGACATCCGGCGTGAAAATCGCTGTTGAGAACGATGTTTCGCCATAGGGACAGAAAAGCGGAGAGTCCGGCCTGCGGGCCCGCGGCAAGTTCCTCGGTCAGCACGCCCATGGTGAGGTCGTCGGCCCAGCGCACTGCTTCGGTCGCGAGATCGTACTTGCCGCCGGGGAAGTAGTGATAGGTCGAGCCCAGCGGCGCCTTGGTGTGTTTGGCCAGTTCGCGCACGCTCGTCGCGTTGAGGCCGCGGCGGCTGATCATGTCGGCCGCGCCCGCGACCATGCGTTGACGTCCGGACGGATCTTCGGCCACGACAGCACTCCTTGCTATGACGGTCGTTATAGTCTAGCGTCAAGGGCAGACTATGACGATCGTTATAGCAAGGTTTTCCGGGATGTCACGTCCTGACCCTCAGCCAAAGGAGAACCAATGAGAAGTCTGACCTTCGTCGGACCCGGGAAGCTGCGTTTCGACGAGGTGGACGCCCCCACCATCGTCGATCCGACCGACGCCCTGGTGCGACCGCTGGCCGCCACCACTTGCGACCTCGACCACCATGTCATCGCCGACAAGACGTCTTTCTCCCCGGCTGCCCCGTTCGCCCTCGGCCACGAATGCGTGGGCACCGTCGTCGAAGTCGGCCCCGGGTGCACCAGCATCACGGTCGGTGATGTCGTCGGGGTGGCCTGGCACATCGCCTGCGGGACATGTGCGCAATGCCTCAAGGGCCATCCCGCGCGGTGCCTGCGCCACGGTGATGCCCAGTACGGACTGCCCGTGAACGGGGTCTGGGGCGGCACCTTCTCGGAGTTGATCCGCGTGCCGTTCGCCGACTACAACCTGGCGCTACTGCCGACCGGTGTCGATCCCGTACACCTGGCCTCGATCGGTGACAACCTGGGCCTCGGCTGGGAAACTGTGGTGCCCATTGTGTCTCAGATCTCCGATCCCCAGGTGGCGGTGTTCGGCGGCACAGGGTCGATCGGGCTGTACTGTGTCGACGCCGCCGTGCACTGTGCCGGCGCGCGCACGGTCTACTACGACGACGACCCGGTCCGGATGGCGGTCGCAGAGAAACTCGGGGCCGAAGTCGCCGATATCGACGGCAAGCGGGAGAAGGACTTCGATCTCGCCGTGGATGCCTCGTGCGACCCCGAAAAGCTCAAGAAAGCCTTGCTTTCAGTGGTTCCGGAGGGATACGTCAACAGCGTCGGCATCTACTTCCAGGACGTTGCGGTGCCGATGTTGCAGCTCTACCTACGTGGAGTGAACTTCCACAACGGCAAGGGCCACGCGAGGGCGAGCATGACCCCCACGCTGGACGCCGTCGCTGCGGGTGTTCTCCATCCCGAACTCGTCACCAGCGGCATCTACGAATGGGACGAGATCCCCGACGTCCTGACCTCAGAGCGGCCCGGGCACAAGCCGATCTTCGTCCTCGACGCCTGAGCGACTGAGGGCGAAGTGCCAGGCCTCTGCCACTGGACCGTCGAGTCAGCAGACCGTCATGAGGGCGTGTCGCGTGAGGATGACCTCTTGCGGGGTTCGCCGTCGGACTTGGTGCGAGCGCGGGCGGCGTCGAGCAGCTCGTCGACGGCACCGCTCAGGCACTGCTCGTAAACCTCGGGGTCCGGGAGGGCGGCGCGGTCGGCGGTGAAGCAGAACGTCACCCGGTTGCCGTAGCTGCCGATGCCGTTGTTGAGGCCCATGCCGTCGAGCACCGGGCCGAGGCCGGTGGTGTCGACCATCTGTGCGCCGCAGAAGTACATCGGGGTCAGAGGTCCGGGGACGTTGCTCACCAGGGTGTGGGCGGCGACGGTGCGGCCGCTGCGGCTCAGTGCGCGCACGGCCGCCCGCTGCACGGTGCCCATCAGGCCGCCGAACGCCTCCTCGGACATCGCGATGAGCGAGCGGACGGGGTGGGCGCCGGACTCCTTGACGTGCGCGGTGGACGTCACGATGCGGGTCAGCCGCTCGAGGGGATCGGTCTCGTCGGTCGCCATCGTGATGGGCGCGATCGAGTACTCATTGCCGCTGGTCCCGGTGCTGGTCGCCGAGGTCGCAGTGCCACTGGCGCGGGTGGTCGTCGGCCGGATCGAGATCGGCATCATCGCGACCATGGCCTCGTCGGGCAACTCGCCCTTGTCGAGGAGGTAGCGGCGGATGGCACCGCCGACGATCGCGACACCGACGTCGTTGATCGTTGCTTCCGGCACCGCCGTGCGGATCTCCTTGAGGACGTCCAGCGTGGTGTAGGCGGTGCCGAATACGCGGTGGGGCGAGACGATCTGGTTGAAGCGGGTCGCCTTGGGCAGCGACGCCGGTGATGTGACGTCGGGGTCGCGGGTGTCGGTTACGAGCGAGGGCAGTTCGGGCACCATCTTGCGGACCCGGCGCAGCACGTCAAACGGCCGGATGGCGCCGTGCAGCGCGGCCCGGCCCAGCAGGTCGATGTCGCCCGGGATGGCGTCTGGCTCCCAGTGGTAGGCCTCGGGCGCCGGCGGCGGTGCCTCATCGGGCTCGCGGGTATGGATCGCGGTGAGGATCTCGGCGCCGGCGACACCGTCGATGGCGGCGTGGTGCACCCGCAGGAACACGGCAAAGGCGCCCTCGGGCAGGTGCTCGACGCCGTTGAGTCCGTCGATGAGGTACAGCTCCCAGGGCGGCCTGGTGAGGTCGAGGGGCCGCGCGTGGATGCGTGCGATCTGGGTGCACAGCTGCCGCCAGCTTCCGGGCTGGGGTAGTGCGATGTGCCGAACGTGGTATTCGAGGTCGAAGTCGCCGTCCCGAATCCACCAGGGGCGGTCTAGTCCGAACGGCACGTTGACGAGCCGTTCCCGGAAACTCTCGGCGACGTGGAGGCGCGCTTCGATGTACTTGAGCACCTCCTCGTAGGTGATTGGGCCGCCCGACTCCGGGCGCGCCGCAGGGTCGTAGATGCCGACGATGCCGATGGTGTTGTGTGCGGTCGCAGTGTCGAGCGACAACATCGTCCAGTCTGCGCTGGAAAGCTGGCGCAAGGTTCCTCCTCAGTTCGTCACGAACAGTGTCACAGCCCAGATGCGGTGAGGACCGAGGCGATGTGGTTGTCGTAGTTCGACCCGCGCCACGCGGTGACGTGGCCGCGGGGGTACCAGGCGATCGATGGCTCGTCCCAGTGGCGCCAGAGTTCGGCAGCCCCGCGGGGCGGGGCGATCCGGTCGACCTGCCCGGCGACGATGTGGCGCTGCTGGTGGGCGACGAGGCAAGGCCTGGCAAGCGGTGAGACGACCTGGTGTACGAGCACCGAGCGATGATCGTGCACCTCGCGGTGTAGCCGCCGTTTCGTCGGTGTGACCGGCGTGGCGTCGCGCATCGACGCGGCCAGGTCGCTGGTCGGCACGACCGCGATCAGGCAGTCGATATCGCCCTCGAGTGTCGAGAGCAGGTTGATGACGTATGCGCCCAGCGACACGCCGAGCAGGCCCACCGCGGGTGCGTGCTGGTCGTCACGCAGCCACCGCAGCAGCCGTCGGACGTCCCACACCGACTGGGTGAGCCCCAGCACATTGTTCGCCGCGAAGACATTGGAGGCGAACTGGCGGTAGGGGGACAAGCCGCAGGCGCGCGGACCGTGCAGCGGGAGCACGGGGAGCGCGACGTTGATGCCGAGCTCCTCATGCAGGTGGCGCACGCGCAGCATCTCGACGTCGCCCGGCCGGCCCATCCCCTGGCCATGGACGGCGACGAGCCACGGCCGAGGCGCGCCGGGGTGGCGCAGCAGCCGTACCGGTACCTGTTCGTTGGCGCCGAGGGACAGCCAACGCTCGGCACCCGGCTCGCCCTTCTCGGGCCGCCACCCGCTGTCGAACCTGGCGATCTCGACCCCGTGTGGCACGGCTTCGACGGCCACGTCATCGGGTGCATCCGGACGCCGGTGCCGCAGTCCTGGGTCATCGAGCCATCCGGCGTCGCGGTAATAACGGACAGCGGCATCGAGCTCGGCGGACGCCGACGCATAGTGCTCCCGTGACCCCAGCGACGACAGCAGCGGCATCGGGCCGGCGACCAGCCCGTCGAGAGCGGCCGCCACACCGAGGCCGACCGACGGCGCCGGCACCGGCACACCCTCACGCTCGGTGACGCCTCGACGGAGCGCCGTCGCCGCCCGCGCGACCTCGCGGGCGCCGGCAACGCCTGCCGCTGCCACGGGGGTGGCCACGACGGCCAGACCCAGCCGGGTCGCGAGTCTCACCGCTGCGCCCCCGTCGTCGGTCCTCCCTGCCGTGACGCCCGCCCGGCAAGAGCAGATTTCCTTATTGCTCGGCATCAGATTTATCACGTGGGCTGTGTGAGCGAACGCGATATCGGGGGAAGATGCATCTGTCGAGACGTTGGAGATGGTCGGCGAGGGCGTGGGGTGACGTGCTCGTGGCGGGCTGCTTCGTCGCTCAGCCACGGGTCCCGGCGTCGGCTTTGAGCGCAGTGATGTCGGCGAGTTGGTCGGTGAGCACTCAGAATTGTTGAGCGGCGGACGGTTTCGTTCAGATTGTCGAGGTTGCCAGGTGCTGATCTACGCCCAGACCGCGCTGATCTACGCCCAGACCGCGCTGATCTACGCAGCCCGGCCGACGATGGTTGTCACGAACCCACCTCAGGTGTGACGCGCCCCTTCCTGGGCGAGTTGAACCCGCGAGGTCAGCCCGAGCTTGGCGTAGACATGGGTCAGATGGGTCTGCACAGTGCGCGGCGAGACAAACAAGCGCGCGGCGATGTCCTTGTTGGCCAACCCATCGCTGACCAGGCACACCACATCACGCTCGGTAGGGGTCAACGACTTCCAACCGCTGTCGGGGCGCTTGCGTTCGCCGCGACCGCGTTGGGCATAGGCGATGGCATCCTCGGTGGACAGCGCGGCACCCTCAGCCCAGGCAGTGTCGAAGTCTTCCTTTCCCAAGGTATCTCGTACCGCGGCGACCGCGGCGCCGTGGCCCGCCTGATACATCGGGAAACGAACTTCCCCGGATCGTTGCCGGATCGCCTGCGCGGCGCCGAGCAGGCGCGCAGCGTATTGGTGGCCACCACCGTCGGCGGCCAGCCGCACCAGGCATTCCAGCGTGTCAGGCACCCGCAGATATCCTCCCGTGCGGGCGGCGATCCCCAGCGCGTCGTGGGCGTCGCGCACGGCCTGGTCGGGCTCACCCTGCGCCAGCGTGACCTGTGCTCGCACGGACAGGAGAACCATCTGGTACCACCCCGGCGCTACCGCCGCGGTGCCGTCGGCCCAGCGGCGGGCGGCGGCCACATCGTCATCAGCCAGCGCAGCCTCAGCCATCGGACTCATGCTTCCGATCAAACCCTCGATCTGGGGAGTGCTGCGTCTGCGGGCCTCCTCCGACGCCTGCCGCGCCGCAGCAGCGTCGCCACCGGCCAGCGCAGCATAGGCGATCACCCAGTACACCATCGATGAGTAAACCCCGCCCAGCGCCTCAGCGGCCTCCAGCACGGATTCCGCAGCGGCGTGCGCCGCAGCGACCTGCCCCTGGTGAGCGAGCACCAAGCCGTGGCCGACGTGCCCATAGACCGTCATGACGAGGTCCCGGGTCGCTTCGGACTCCTCGGCCAGGGATCCGAAAACGCTTCCGGCGGGGGCGAGTTCTCCCTGCATCCACAGCGCTGTGCCCAGCCAGTACCGGCAGATTCTGGACGGGCCCCGGTCGCCCAGCGCGTCGGCGAGACCTTCTCCTTCCGCGGCGGCAGCGCGCGCTCCGATCGGTTCACCGGCGTAGACACGCATGGCCGCCTGATAGGAGAGGAGATGGCACAGACTTCGCCGATCGCCGATCGTGCGGGCCAGGCCGCTCGCCTCGACGAAGTAGGGCCCGGCCACCTCGGCGCTGTTCACGGCGAGCAACCCGCACGCTGTGAGGGCTCTTGTGATCAGTGCCGGGTCGTCGAGCTCACGGGCGGTGGCCAACGCCACGCGTGCCCGGTCCCGGCTCGCCGGAAGGCCCGTCGACGCCGCGAAGACGCTGTGGTCGGCGACCGCGCGGACCCACACATCCGGCGCGACATCGGGCGGGGGCCGGTCGGTCAACACCGCCTCGAAGCCCGCCAGCCCCTCCCGGAATCGGCCGCGCCTTATCCAATACGGCTGCAGTAAGGACACCAGCCGCAGGGCGCTCTCGTGGTCGCCAGTCTCCCGGCTCGAGGTGAGTGCGGTCCGCAAATTGTCCGTCTCGAGATCGGCCCAATGCAGCAGCGCCTTGGACTTCTGGTCGGCCTGCACGTCCGATTCCAGCGTCAGAGCCGTGGTCGTGTAGTGGTCCCGGTGACGAGATCGCACCTCGTCTGCCTCACCGGATTCGCCGAGTTTCTCCATCGCGAACTGGCGCACCGTTTCCAACAACCGATACCGCATCGGCCCGCCGGGGCCCTGCTCGGCGAGTACGAGCGACTTGTCGACCAACAGGCTGAGTTGATCCAGCAGTTGATAGCGCTCGGAGTCGCTCGCCGCGCCGACGGCGTGGACGGCATCGAGATCGAACCCACCCGCGAACACCGCCAGCCGCCGAAACACCGCCCGCTCCGGCTCGGTCAACAACGCATGCGACCAGTCCATCGAGGCGCGCAGCGTCTGCTGGCGGCGCACCGCGCCCCGCGCACCCCCGGTCAACAACCGGAACCGGTCATGCAGACCGTCCGCGATCTGGGACACCGACAACGCCCGCACCCGCGCCGCGGCCAACTCGATCGCCAGCGGCATCCCGTCAAGCCGCTGACAGATCTCGGCCACCAGCGCGGCGTCGTCCTCGTCGACATCGAAGTCGGGCCGCACATGGCGGGCCCGGTCGGCGAACAGCTCGACCGCCTCATCGACCACCGACAACGACGGCACCCGCCAACTCAGCTCACCTGCCACTCCGAGTGACTCACGGCTGGTGGCCAGCACCCCTACCCGCGGGCATGCCTGTAGGAGGTCCACCACCAGACACCCGCATTCGTCGAGCAGGTGTTCACAGTTGTCGACCACCAGCAGCATCGCCTTCTGCCCGACGAACCCCAAAACGGTGTCCACGGTGGAGCGGCCCGGCTGATCGGGCAGCCCCAGCGCGCGCGCGACGGTCACGGGTACCAACAGCGGGTTCGTGAGGGGCGCGAGGTCGACGTAGCACACCCCATCCGGGAGCTCGTCTGCCAACTGCGCCGCGACCTCCAACGCCAACCGTGTCTTGCCAGCACCCCCGGCGCCGGTCAAGGTGACCAGCCGGTTCTCAATGACGAGCTCGCGCAATTGCGCAATCTCGTCTTGACGCCCCACAAATCTGGTCAACCGGACCGGAAGGTTTTGCGCGGCAGCCGAACCAGCGACCCGCAGGTTTGGGAACTCAGTGCGCACATCGGGATGGCACAGCTGTAAGACCCGTTCGGGACGCGGTAGATCGCGCAACCGGTGACTGCCTAGATCGATCAACCACGCCCCGTCGGGCAGTTGATCGGCAACCAGCGACTCAGTGGCACCCGAGAGCACCGTCTGCCCGCCATGGGCCAGATCCCGCAGCCGGGCGGTGCGGTTGATCGTCGGTCCGGCGTAGTTTCTGCCGTCGCGCAGCTGCACCTCGCCGGTGTGCAGGCCGATGCGTACCCGGATCGGCGCCAACGGCGCGCACTGCAGATCCAGCGCACAGGCCACCGCATCGCTGGCCCGGGAGAAGGCGGCCACGAAACTGTCGCCCTCACCCTGCTCCACCGGCCGCACACCACGGTGTGCGGCGATCGTGTCATCCACCGTCTGGTTGAACCGGGCTATCGCGGCAGTCATCTCGTCGGGTTGGCTCTCCCACAACCGCGTAGACGCCTCGACGTCGGCCAAAAGCAACGTCACGGTTCCCGTCGGTAGCTCGCTCACAACTAGATCGCCCCAGTTCAGCGGCATCTGCCCCAATAGCCCCATGGTAGTCAGCAGCCGCATCCGATACCAGGAAACCGCGGCCGGGGCCGCACAGATATACGACCCCCCACCGTGCCGATCTACGCGCTACGACCGATGGTCTGGACCGCCGACCGACGGATAGTCGAATCACGCACAGCCGAGGAGAGGCCCATGATCACCACTCAGCAGGACCGCCTGCAGCGTCCGCAACGCCGGACTGCCGAGGGCCGAGAGCCTGACTCTTCGCGGGTAGCCCGGCCAGTTGACGTCGCGCAGTTGCCACTGGCACCGATCAACCCATTGCCGCCTGCCCGGCAGCGACGGGCGATCCGCGTGTTTCACACCGGCATCGAGGACCTGCGCGACGCTGGAGGACCCGTGACTCGGCTCGACCTCGTCCCGAAGTGGCTGAAGCTTGTGACGGGGGGACTGTTTCCCGACGTCGTGGTGGCATCCTCCCCGCAGGCGGGCCGAGACATCCTGGGCCGCACAGACGGGTCCGCCGAACGGACCGTGGTTCACGACCAGATGCGTCATCTGTTCGGATGCAACTTGTTTGACCTGCCCAATGACCGTTGGATACCGCGCCGGCGGGTGTTGCAACCGGTCTTCACCAAGCAGCGTGTGCGGGAGTTCGCCGGACACATGGTCCACGCCGCCGAAGCGGTCGCCGGTGCGTGGACGGACGGGACGCTGGTGGATCTCGATGCCGAATGCCGACGGTTGACGCTGCGGGCGCTGGGCCGGTCGGTGCTCGGTTTGAATCTCGACGAGCGCGCCGAGGAGATAGCCGCACCGATGCGGGTGGCGCTGAGATATGTCGCCAACCGAAGCACACGACCGGTGCGCGCACCGCGCTGGCTGCCCACCCCGGCCCGCCGGCGCGCCCGCGCTGCCACCGCCGACCTGCGCCGTCTCGCCTACGAGGTGCTGCAGGCCTGCCGGGCCGATCCGGGCCGCGACGCCCCCCTGGTGCATGCGCTGATCGCCGCCCGCGACCCCGCTACCGGGCAAGGACTCAGCGATGACGACATCTGCAACGAACTCATTGTGTTCATGTTCGCTGGCCACGACACCACCGCCACCGCCCTGGCATACGCCATGTGGGCGCTCGGGCGCCACCCCGACCTGCAACAACGCGTTGCGGCAGAGGCCGCTGCAATCGGTAGCCGGGAGCTCACTTCCGAAGACGTGCCCCGATTGGGCTACACGGTGCAGGTACTGCACGAAGCGCTGCGGTTGTGCCCGCCCGCCGCGGCGACCAGCCGGCTGGCACTCAAAGACATCGAAGTCGACGGCTACCGCGTCACAGCCGGAACGATCCTGTCGTTCGGCATCTACGCCGTGCAGCGCGATCTCGCCCTGTGGGAGCATCCGTTGACCTTCGATCCCGACCGGTTCAGCCCGGCCAAATCCGCGGGACGCGACCGCTGGCAGTACCTGCCGTTCGGTGCGGGACCTCGCTCCTGTATCGGCGACCACTTCGCCATGCTGGAAGCGACACTCGCGCTGGCCACCATCATCCGACGCGCTGAAATCCATTCCGAGAAAACGGATTTCCCGATCGCAGTGCCGTTCACCACCATCGCCGCCGAACCCATCCCGGCTCGGATGCGTCCCAGAGACGCAGAGGAGTGTGGGCGGTAGTTCGACAACCGAAGCTGTTCGGCCTATCTGCCTCGTCGAATCGATGATGGGCGACGGTTGGGCGATTGTGAAGCGGAAGCTTCAAACCCTCAGCCGCCACAGGCGAAGTGCGCCAGATCCTCGGATCGACTGACGCGACGCCGGATCACCCGAATTGCCGAGCCCACACCAGGCGGCAATGCGTCACGGTGACGAAATACGTTGGGATGGTGGGAGATCAGGGGAGCGACAGCGGCGGACCGGGAGGGGGTGGCGGCACAGGTAACCTGCTGACAGCGAAGGTGGCCCCGGTGCCGACCATCCCGTTTTGCGCATATTCTCCGTGTGCGACGAGATCGACCGGCGCGGAGGGGTCGGTGGAGCAGACCGAGTCGCCGGGTGCACACAGCTCGAGGAGCTTCGAGGCGTAGATCGGGCTGGCGCCGACCGCGGGCGCTTTGTACTTGGCCAGTGACACGCCGGTGGGCTTGCCGAAGAGCACGACCGCGGCGACATGGTCGGCGACATCGGCCGGGAGCGGAATGGGTGCCGATTCCGGCGCTACATCGCCCGGCAGGACGTCCGACGTCGCGAATGCGCTGACCATCGCGCCTTGCGAGTAACCGCCGATGATCATCTGTGTGTGCGGGCACACGGACACCACGCCGCGGATGTGGTCGAGGACGTCGCGGCTGCCGTCGACGACGTTCAGCGTGAAGCCCGGGCCGAAGAAGTCGTTGCTCGCCGGATAGTTCACGCCGTGCACTCCGACGGTGCGTGGAAACGCCTGGGTGCGCAATGATTCGACGAAGGCCTGTCCGATGATGCCGACGCCCGGTGGCTCCGACGTGCCCCGCGCGAAGGCCACCCCGATGTCCGGACATGGTTGCGCCGATGCGTGAGGACTCGGGAAGTTCCATGCCGTGAATGTCATGACGGTCGCCACGAACAGAGACCAGGCGACTCGCATCCTTCTGGTCAGACGTTCCCCCTGAAATCATTTGGCGGCGACGATGCAGGCGCGTTCCCTCGATTCGAGAGCGTAGTCACCGACGTGAGCAGGCAAGCCCAAAGTCGTCGATTCACCCAGGTTTTTCTCCGTCCGGCCATTTGGTCACAGTGACGTATTACCCGGGTTGCGCGGGGGGCGATGCGCGAATCCGACGACCCGACGGTTTGTGAACGCTTCCGCTGCAGTCCGGACATCGCTGTTTGGGAGGTGAGGAAGTGTCGCAAGTCGGGCGAGCCTCGAAGGCGAATGACTGAAAACTCTATTTTGCGGACCAGCGGGCCAAGTGAAAAATCAAGGATCAATGGGAAAACGACAAGGCCTTCCTCGTCGTCGATCGCCATTAGGCGCGGTACAGCAAGGCGGAGCCGACATTGACCTGTTGGTACCGGTGCGTGTTTATCAGGTGCGAGTCGCTCCGCATCTCCGCGCGGGGCCGATTCCGCCTTGTCGCGTCCATGTTGTTGGCACTCACCGCCCGGTTTGGGCGGGGGCTTCGCACCTTCTGAAAAATCAGACGTTCGGGTTTCGCCCGCCGAGATACTACAGACCGTAGTGGCGCCGCCGCCCGCCACTGGTCGTGCGCCATGGTCTCCTGGAGGGAAAATCGAGCGTGTCGTTTCCTTTCTCGCCGATTCAAGGCGACCGCAGATCACGTGCACCAATAACACGGGTGCAGATCTAGTGGACCAGTTCACGAGGCCCGGTCAGGCGAGCGTGCGACACTGTACGAATGTGCAGCAAGAAATGTACAGCCAGGATGCCGACCGGCTCGCCGCAGTGGAATGCGCGGACCTAAGACGCGGCCTGCAGTGAGCCCGCGGGCATGAAGACCCGCGCGATCAGCGCCACCCAGGCGTCGCGACCTGTAGTAGTCACCGGCGACGCAAGCCGAGGACTGCGGCGCGAAACAGCTCGGGAGTTGGGCTCGCTCGGCGCAAAGGGTGATGTCGCCGCGCGGTGCCACGGTCCTTGGCGAAGTCGCCGGGGAGCCGATGGGCAGGGGCGAACGAGGCGTCACCGTGCTTGGCGGCGGCATCGGCATAGCCCTCTCTGAATACTGGATTTCAGGTCAGCACAAACGTCGAACAGGAAGTAGTTCAGTGCCCAAACGGATGATCTTCACTCTGCTGGTCAACATGTCGATCGGCCACAACTTTCACGGTATCTGGCGCCACCCGCGTGCCCGTAACCTTGAGTTCGACTCGTTCGACATGTGGGTCGATCTTGCGCGGAAGGCTGAGCAGGCCAAGATCGACGCATTCTTCTTCACCGACATCATGGGTGTTCAGGGGGAGTTCAATGGCTCCCGTGACGTCATCTTCGAACAGGCGATGAACGTTCCGGTCGGCGACTGCACGATGCTGATACCTGCGCTGGCGCGAGAGACCAACGACATAGGTTTTCTATACACGAGTTCCGTGATTCAGCACCACCCCTTTGTTTTTGCGCGTATGGCATCCACGCTCGACGCTCTCAGCAAGGGACGCATCGGCTGGAACATCGTCACCTCGGCCAACGAGCGGGCCTTCCGCAACCTCGGCTTGCCAGGCAGCCCGTCGCACGAGGAGCGGTACGCCTGGGCCGAAGAGTACGCCGAGGTGGTGTACAAGTTGTGGGAGGGCTCCTGGGACGTCGACGCCATCGTCAATGACCCTGACCGGGGTGTCTACGCGGACCCGCGCAAGGTTCACGACATCAATCACGTCGGCAAGTGGTACGACGTAGAGGGCTTCAACTTGATGCAGCCGTCGCCGCAACGCGTTCCAGTACTGGCACAAGCGGGCGGCTCGCCGGCAGGACTGGACTTCGCCGGTGGCAACGCCGAACTGATGTTCCTGTCGGCCTCGACGCCGGAATCGATTGCGGCACAGGTTAGGACTGTGCGTAGCAAGGCGAACGAGCGGGGACGGTGGGACGAGGACATCAAGTTCCTCCTCGGCATGATGGTGATCGTCGGCTCGACCGACGAAGAGGCGAAGCGCAAGTGGGCCGACCTCGAGGAGTATCGGAGCGTTGAGGCGCAGACCGCATACTTCTCCAGTCTGAGCGGGCTCGATCTCGGGCTCTACGATCCGGAGACGCCTCTCGAAGACCTGGTGGAGCACCTTCCTGGCATCAGGGGTGCATTCGGCGCGCTGATCAACGGCTGGCCCGCCGGACGCAAACCCACCGTGCGCGACTTCCTGACGTCGCTGCCCCGCATGCAAACGGTGGCGGGCTCGCCAGAACGGATCGCCAAGCGACTCGTCGAGCTGCAGGCCGCGGGGGTAGACGGAGTTCAGCTGATGAACGCCTTGCTTCCCGAGACCTACGAAGATTTCTTCGATCACGTGGTGCCAGTGCTGCAGGAACAGGGCCTCATGCAGCGTGAGTATCGACCGGGCACCCTGCGGGAGAAGCTATTTGATACCAACGACCCACATATCTCGGAACGTCATCCCGCGCGTGGCTACCGAGGGATGTTCTGCTGACGGCGGCGCCCGCATTCTGCAGCAGGCGAGCTAGATCTGGTTCTCAGGCGATCGCCGAGGAAGCGACGGGCTCAGGGGCCGACGCTTCAATCAAGCGATCTGCGATCTGCCGCTGATCGTGCCCCGCGGGTTCGTACCCGGGCCCTAACAGCAGGCGTCGCTTTCGGGTGCCGTGTCCAGGGCTCCTCGGAGGCCGCGCTACCACCCGTTCCAGTGCGTCACCTGTTCGGGCGCCAACCGGCGGGCGGGTGTGAAGTCGGTGCCTTTGGTGTAGGCAATGGGAAACAGCCCCACCTGGCTGTATTCGTCATACGGAACTCCGAGCAACTCCGCGGCGGCCTTCTCGCCGTTGCCGAACAAGTGCAGCGTGGTCCAGCAGCTGCCCAGTCCCCTGGAGCGAAGCGCCAGACAGAAGCTCCACGCCGCCGGCATCACCGACGCCCAATGGGTCGCACTCAGCCCCGGCGGGCCATTCTCAACGCGCCCGCGCAGGCAGGGGATCAGCAACACGGGTGCATCTTGTAGGTGTTCGACGAGATAGGAACCCGACGCCGCCATCCGAGCGGACGGTTCACCAGCGTGCAGCGCTGAAACAGACTGATAGCTGCGGAGATTGGATCGGTAGATGTCGGCAAGCGCAGCCTTCTTCTGTGGTTCGTCGATGAACACCCACCGCCACCCCTGGGCGTCGGCGGCGCTGGGCGCCTGCAACGCGAGCCGCAAGCACTCCGTCAACACCTCTCGGGGCACTGGCTTGTCGAAGTCCAGTCGCCGCCGGACTGATCGAGTGGTCGACAGCAGCTCGTCGACAGTGAGATCGAGGTGCATGGCATCAACCTCCTCATCGGGACATCAGGACTGTACGACCGCATAGTATCGCCACCCGGCGTCACGATGGTTTTGCAGCTAATCGCGGCGAGGCGTGACTGAAGATCGCGGAAGGGATTGCACGGTGGTCACGGACGGATGGCCGGTGACGGGGGCAAGTCCGGGCGCGTGGTGTACGACGTCGTCGTGTGATTCTTCGTCGTGATTGTTCTGGCGGTCAGCGCCGCGGGGTTTCCTCAAGGTAGCGCCGGGATTACCGGGAAGCTCATCAGCCATGTCGGCGGCCACCCAAAGAGCATTCAACGCATTGATCGGAACGCCCAAGCGCCCCAGCGCAATCCGTCACAGTGACGTATTGCTAGCGGTGTGGGAAAGAGGGAGGGGGGCTGATCGGTCACCGACTCCGTGGCCGGCCGGCGGGGGTTGAGCTATACGACAATCTTTGCCGACGCACAACGGATTCGGCAGCATCCCTCCTCGGCAAATGTGTTCCGCGCTGTTCAGGGGGTCGCGGCGGCGCTGGATCCGCTGACAAATTCACCCAATCGTCAGGGGCGCGAGTCTCTTGATCTAAGGCAACGCGTCACCATTTATTGCCGATAAGCCACATTATGTCAAGTTAAACCACTGCATATCGGCTTGCCGCCCAACGGGTTTCGCATTCACGCATTGGGGGCAGCAGGTACGCCGCGTTTTGCAGCTTCTGCGGCCAGTGCGTGGTCGAAGGTTGCCAGGCTTGCTTGGTGTCGTATCGCGACGTCAAGAACGCAACAGTCGGGCAACTTCAGCCCACTGCTGGCACGCAGTTCGGCAAGTCGTAATGGCTCCCCGTTGTCGTGAGGCGCGACCGTCATTCCGGCGGCGTGGATGTCATCGCGCATCGAGGCGCCCTGTCCTATCCGGACGCCGCCGACCAACACTTCCGCCATTGTGATCATGTGCACGAGCATCTCCCCGGGCGTGCCGGCCAGAAGAACTTCGGTGGCTGCTCGATGATGCGGATCGGCTGGATTGAAATGAGCGATGAGCACACTCGCATCCACTGCAATCACGCCGGCCAGTCCGCTCTCAGCTCGGCGAGATAGTCAGGTCCGAATGCCTCGGCGTAACGGCCCGCGCTGGCCAGTACCGCAGATCGATGATCTTGTTTGTCGGCGGAGTCGTCATTCGCGAGCATGTCGCCGCCCGCTTCGACAAGTCGTACGAGCAGGCGTGATCGAGGCTCTCCGGGCCATCGTTTCGCCGCCCTATCCAAGGCGCGGGCAACGGCCGGTGTCTCTGTTACCTGATATCGGGGACGAGTTGTCGGCACGCCGCAAGTGTACCACCCAATATTAAAGTGGTACACCGAGTTGATCGGCTACGGGTGGGAATATGCAGGAATCGAATATGGCGGGTTACCAAAAAGCGATACCGTCCTCACCTGGTGATTCAGGATGTCCGGATGTTCTCTGTTCGGTCTATTTGTGGCGGCTATCGCAATAGGGCTGGCGGGGTGTGGATTGGAGTCCGAATACCAGTCGAGTGGCGGTGCAGCTATACCTCGACGACGTCGACGAGACCGTCGAGGCCACGAAAGTCGTCGACATTGCGGGTGTAGAGCCGGGCCGAGTGTGCGTGCGCAGTTGCGGCGATGAGCAGGTCCATCGATCGCGCCCTTGGCCGACGACCGGCCTCGACTACGGCGGCGGCCACCCGGCCATAACTGGCCGCCACTGCATCATCGATCGGCAACGCATCGAAGGTGCGCTGCAATATCAGCAGGCGTCGCAGCCGCTCGGCGCGTACGCCCCCGTCCTTGGCCACCAAGACACCGAAATGCATCTCGGCCAGCGTGATGCTGCTGATCGCCAACTCACCGGCCAAGGGATCGAGGTCGGAGGCAATGACTACGCTGGTGTCCAGTAGCGCCCTCACCGACTCCCCCACGGGTCCTGTACCTCGTGAACGACCTCATCGCGATCCGTAGTCCAGGCGGTATCGGCGGACCCAGCGAACAGCTCAGCCACCTCGGGCCACTTCCGCCAGGTCCGCGGTGCGGCGGGAACCAGCCGGGCGGCAGGCCTACCCGCCACGGTGATGGCGATTTCTGCTCCCGCCTGGACGCGGCGCACAAGATCTGAGGCGTCTTGGCGCAATTCGCGTAGTCCGACAGTCTCCATACCCTGAATGTAGCACATATGCTACACCGGTGCTTGCGACGGTGCTTGGTCTCGCCACCGGGTGACGTAACCCCGAGTCGGGCTATGGGTGTGCATCCGGACGGTGATCACGGTGGTCAGCCCTCGATCTTCGCCACGAGTGAGCCTGTCGCCTGCGTCGCGATCGCGGCGGCGACAGCTATCACGACATCGGTGAAGTTTGTCATTTTCCCAGTCAGTGAGCATGCGGGCGCCGGCGCTGTGCGGACCAGCTCAGCCTGCGTGCGCCCCTGCGTCCTCATTCGCGACGCCAGTCCTAGCGACCAAGGATCGCTAGGGCGTATCGGGTACCGGGCTGCTCGTGGCCGTGACTCCCCCGCGGGGCATGTAAGCGAAAGACCTCACCACGCACGCAGCGTCTCCATGTCGCGCAGCACCTGCATGGCTTCAGTGCGATCGGACTCGTCGTTGGCGAGCCTTTCCGCGTCGGCGCGAATGGCTGCGCCGGCTTTCCGTCGTGCGGCATCGATGAGAGCGGATCGCACGGCGGCTGACACGGCCGTACCGCCTTTGGTCAGGACCTCCAGCGCCTTAGACGTGTGTCTTCGTCCGGTCGGAAGGTTCAAGATCATCGTCGAGAGGCTAGGGCGTGTCTCCCGATTGTGGGGTGCCGACGCGGGCATGGATGACGGCGCAGGCCAGCAGAACGCCGCCGAGGTAGGTCAGGGCGTACTTGTCGTAGCGGGTGGCGATGCCGCGCCACTGCTTGAGTCGGTTGAAGCCTCGTTCGACGGTGTTGCGCAATGCGTAGCGCGCGGGGTCGAACGTGGGCGGTCGCCCACCGTCGGGTCCTTTGGCCCTACGTCGAGCGATCTGGTCGGATCGTTCAGGAATAGTGTGTTTGATCTTGCGAGAACGTA
>NZ_JAIFZS010000030.1 GCF_019710635.1 Mycolicibacterium xanthum | reverse complement strand
CGGTCAGGGCATGGATTTTGGTGGTCAGCCCGCCGCGGGAGCGCCCGATCGCGTGGTCATCAGGCTCCTCGGCAGCTTTCTTGTAATTCGACAGTGCCCCCTGTGTGCAGCGTGTCCGAACGGGCACCCGCCGAGTGCTGGTGTGCGCGCACGCTGGTCGAATCGACCGCCAGCAGTTTCTCGACATCCTCGATCACCTCGGGGTCCATCCCGAACATCACCGCGACCCGGGCGAACATCTCGTCGTAGGTGCCATCCAACGACCAGCGGTGATGGCGTTTCCACACCGTCTGCCACGGCCCGAACTCAGCCGGCACGTCTCGCCAGGGACTGCCGGTGCGGAACCGCCACGCGATCCCTTCCAAGATCAACCGGTGATCGCTGAATCTGTTGCCCCGCTTACCTACATCCGAGGGCATAACCGACTCGACGGCCGACCAGAACCCATCAGAAATCACACCCATCCGCGTCACGGTCACAATCGTCGCCGGTCAAGGCGCGAATATTACGGAGACACGCCCTA
>NZ_JAIFZS010000003.1 GCF_019710635.1 Mycolicibacterium xanthum | reverse complement strand
CGGGCGCTGGCACGGCGGTGCCATTCGGCCAGTGCGGCGAACTTGCGGGCCTCCGCGGAGGCGGCCGCGCGCGCCCAGCCCGAGATCGCGTCGATCAGCTCGGCATCGGAGGCGTCGGTGACCGCGGCCGGACCCGGAAGCGAACCATCGAACATACGTGCGACGCTACCCGGCTCCGGTGACCATACCCCGCGGCCGGCAGACCACCCACACCCAGGCTGTGGATGAAACCGCGATTGGGGATAACTGACCCCCTTGACCTCAACAATCGTTCAGGTTGCAGGCTCGAAACATGCGACAAGTACTGAAAGACCTCTGGGAGACCCGGCCCGACAGCCCGTTCCCCGGCCTGACCACCCACGCCTACCTCTGGACGCCGACCCGGGCGCTGTTCTACGCACCGGCCACCGACGCCGATTTCGATCAGATCGAAGGCGCCGGCGGCATCGCCCACCACTACCTGTCCCACCGGGACGAGGCCGGGCCGATGCTCAAACGCATTGCCCAGCGGTTCGGTTCGACGCTGCACGCGCCCGCCGCCGAACGTGCGGAGATCGGCGTCCACCACCCGGTCGACGTCCCACTGAGCATCCGGCGCACCGACACGAACCACGTCGAGGTCATCCCGACCCCCGGCCACACCCCGGGCAGCACGTGCTACCTGGTGTCCGGCGCCGAGGGCCGGTACCTGTTCACCGGCGACACGATGGGCCGCGGTCCCGACGGCGGGTGGTGGGCCGGCTACATCGAGGGCATGAGCGACAGGGCCGCGCTGGCCGACAGCCTCACGCTGCTCGCAGAGTTGGAACCCGACGTCGTGATCTCCAGCGCATTCCAGGGCGACAGCGCGGTACATCGCATCGCCCCGGGCGGCTGGCAGGATCACGTTGCGCAGGCCAGATACGGCCTTTTCACACCGGCCTGGAATGGCCCTGGTTACTGACGCCTTGCAGCGGACATGGACTTCGGAATTCACGTACCGGTCTTCGACATCGACGGTGGCACCACGGCGATACCACCTGAGCTCGCGCGGGTCGGCACCGCGGCGGAGCAAGCCGGCGCCACCTGGCTGTCGTTCATGGACCACTTCTTCCAGATCGAGCCGACCGGGCTGCCCGCCGAGGCCAACATGCTCGAGGGCTACACCACGCTGGGCTACCTCGCCGCCCACACGTCGACGGTCAGCCTCGGGCTGCTGGTCACCGGCGTGACCTACCGCCACCCGGGGCTGCTCGCCAAGATCGTGACGACACTGGACGTGCTTTCCGGCGGACGCGCCGTGCTCGGCATCGGCGCCGCCTGGTTCGAGCGTGAGCACCACGGCCTCGGGGTGCCGTACCCACCGCTGGCCGAACGGTTCGAACGGCTCGAGGAGGCCCTGCAGATCTGCAACCAGATGTGGGATCCGGACAACAACGGCCCCTACACCGGCGCGCACTACCGGCTCGCGGAGACGCTGTGCAATCCGCAGCCGATCAACCGGCCCAAGGTGATGATCGGCGGTAGCGGGGAACGCAAGACACTGCGCCTGGTCGCGCGGTACGGCGACGCGTGCAACCTGTTCGCGAGTTCCCCGGACGACGTCGTGCACAAGCTCGACGTGCTGCGCCGACACTGCGACGACGCCGGACGCGACTACGACGCCATCCGCAAGACCGTGCTGGCCAACAATCCCCGGCCGACCCCGCAGACTCGTGACGAGTTCGTCACCCAGATGGCCGACTACGCAAGACTCGGCATCGACACCGCGATCGCCACTCCGACCACGGGTGCGCCCGCGGCGTGGATCGACGGGATGGCACCCGCGGTGAAACAGCTGGCCGAGCTCGGTTGAGGCCCTACTCGTAGCGCATCCAGCTCCGGTCGCTCAGATAGCGCTCGGCCAGTTCGACGGTGCCCACGGCGAACCCGTCGGTGAACGCGATCGCGGCGTCGGCGTCGGCGTGCGAGGCCACCCACGCGGTCAGCATCATCCGGCGCAGCATCACGAACGTCGGGATCATCCCCACATGGCCGGCCGGTATCGCGCGGACCTCGCGGTAGCCGCGCAGCCAGTCGACGATCATCCGCTCGGCCTCCGGGGTGTCCTCGATGAACGACACCACCGCGCCGAGATCGGCCAGATGCCAGGACCAGCCGCAGTCGTCGAAGTCGATGACGGTGATCCCGGCCGACTCGCCGATCATCAGATTGGCCATCCGCAGATCGGCATGGATCAGCCCGAACCGGTCGGGTCCCTGCCCGAACTCCGTCAGCGACGCCGCGACCGCCGAGGCCGCACGTTCCACCACGGCCACCCCGTCCCGGGTCAGGCCGGGGGCCTCCCGCCAGTTGCCCCACCGGGCGTGCGGGCCGAGCGTCGCCTCGACATCCCACCGGAACCGGGTGAAGTAGTCCGGCGCGGTCCACCGCTCGACGTGGTCGTGCATGTGCGCGCTGAGCCGGCCGAGCTCGTCGAATCCGACCGCCTCCGGGTTCTCCTCGGCGGTGCAGCCTGCGATGAACGTCACCGCGTCGACGTGCAGCATGCCGTCCCCCACCACGGCCGCCACCACGTCCGAGCCGTCGGCGGCGGGGATCAGCTCGGGGGTTGCCACCTCGGTTTCGGTGCGCAGCGCGGCCATCCAGTCCAGCTCGGAGCGGATCGCGTCCAGTGAGTGGTAGCCGGGCCGGTGCACCCGCAGCACCATCGGCGCGTCGCCGCCCACCAGGTAGGTGGCGTTCTCCGACAGACTGAGCAGGCGCAACTCCGCGTCGGGGCGATGCCCGTAGGCGGGCAGCGCGGCGCGGGCGTAGTTCTCGTGGTCGGGCGGCAGTCCGGACATCTGCACAAGTCTGAACGAGCACCCGCGATACAGCAGACTGGGGTCGATGTCATTTTCCAAGGCCTTCTCGAACATCATGGACTCCAACAGCTACCGGCCCGGCGCCGCCGACGGCGCCGAGCCGCTGATCGCCGCGCGCCAGCGACTGCTCGGCCCGGCCAACCGGCTGTTCTACCAGCGGCCGGTGCACATCGTGCGCGGCCTCGGCGCGCACCTGTACGACGCCGACGGGCTCGAATACCTCGACGGCTACAACAACGTCGCCAGCGTCGGACACTGCGAACCCCGGGTGACCGAGGCGGTGACCCGCCAGATGGCCACGCTGAACACCCACACCCGATACCTGCACGGCGGAATCGTGGACTACTCCGAGCGGCTGCTGGCGACCATGCCCGGCGCCCTGGACCAGGTGATGTACGCATGCACCGGATCCGAGGCCAACGACCTGGCCCTGCGGGTGGCCGAGACGTTCACCGGTGCGCGCGGTGTCGTCATCACCGCCGATGCCTACCACGGGAACACAGCTGCGGTGACCGCGATCTCGCCGTCGCTGGGCGGGGCGACGACGATCGGCGATCACGTCCGCACGGTGGCGCCGCCGGACAGCTACCGGGTGCCCGCCGGCGAGCTCGCCGAGCGCTTCGCCGCCGACGTGGCCCGCGCCGCCGACGAGCTAAAAGCGGCCGGGCACGGGGTCAGCGCGCTGGTCCTCGACACCATCTTCTCCTCCGACGGCGTGTACGCCACGCCCGACGTGCTGGGCCCGGCGGTCGACGTGGTGCGGGGGCACGGCGGGGTGTTCCTGGCCGACGAGGTGCAGCCCGGCTTCGCCAGGACCGGCGACACCACGTGGGGATTCCAGCGCCATCACGTCACACCCGACCTGGTCACGATGGGCAAGCCGATGGGCAACGGACTACCGGTGGCCGCGATGGTGGGCCGCTCGGAGGTGATCGCCCCGTTCGCGACCGGGGTGCCGTACTTCAACACCTTCGCCGGCAATCCGGTGTCGATGGCGGCGGCCTGGGCGGTGCTCGACGTCATCGCCGACGACGGCCTGCTGGGCAACGCCCGCGACGTCGGGGCCGCGCTGCGCGAGGGCGTCTCCGCGATCGGCGATCCGCGCATCGGCGACGTCCGCGGTTCGGGCCTCTACATCGGCGTCGAGATCTCCGACCCCGAGACCGGGACACCCGACCGGACCACCGCACGCCGGCTGGTCAACGAACTACGGGAGCGACGGGTGCTGATCTCGGTCTGCGGCAGCGAGGGCCAGGTGCTCAAGATCCGCCCGCCGCTGGTGTTCTCCCCTTCCGACGTGGACTGGTTCTGCTCGGCGCTGACCGACGTGCTGGCCCTACTAGCCTGAACCGCGTGACGATCCCGCCCGGCGCAGGCAGGTTCGCGCCGAGCCCGTCGGCGGATCTGCACATCGGCAACCTGCGCACCGCCGTGCTGGCGTGGCTGTTCGCCCGTGCCACCGGCCGGCGGTTCCTGATGCGGGTCGAGGACCTCGATGACCGCACCCACGGCGACATCGCCGAACGCCAGCTCGCCGACCTCGCGGCGCTGGGCCTGACCTGGGACGAACCGGCCGCCTGGCAGACCAGCCATCCCGAGCGTTACGACAGCGTCGTCGACGACCTCGCCGGCCGCGGGCTGCTGTTCGAATGTTATTGCACCAGAAGGGATATCGCTGCGGCGCCGCGGGCCCCGCACGCCCCGCAGGGGGCCTATCCGGGGACCTGCCGCGAGTTGACCGACGAGCAACGCGCCCAACGCGGGCGCGAGACCGGGCGCCCCCCGGCGTTGCGGTTACGCACCGACACCACCGAGTACACCGTGCGTGACCTGCTGCACGGCGACTACACCGGCCTGGTCGACGACTTCGTGGTGCGCCGCGGCGACGGGGTGCCCGCCTACAACCTGGCGGTGGTGGTCGACGACGCCGCCTCCGGGATCGACCAGGTGGTCCGCGGGGACGACCTGCTGGCGTCGTCGCCCCGGCAGGCCTACCTGGCGCGGCTGCTGGGCCATCCGGAACCGGTGTACGCCCATGTGCCGCTGGTGCTCAACGGCGACGGAGCCCGGCTGGCCAAACGCGACGGCGCGGTGACGCTGGCCGAGATCGGCGTGGCCGATGCGCTGCGCCTGATCGCCGATTCACTGGGCTACTCGGCACACTCGGTCGACGGGATGCTCGGCGAGTTCGACCCGGCCCGGTTGCCGCGCTCCCCCTGGATATTCCGGCCGGACGCCCCGGTGCCGTGAGACAGTGGCCGCCATGGCAACTGCAGCGACCCATGAGGCGGACGTCGTCATCGTCGGCGCCGGGATCTCCGGGCTGATCGCCGCCCGCACGGTGCTCGCGGCCGGCCTGACCCCGCTGGTGCTGGAGGCCGACCAGCGCGTCGGCGGCCGGATCCTGACCGAGGAGGTGGCACCGGGACTACCGGTGGAGCTGGGCGCGCAGTGGATCGGCGACACCCATCACCGGATGTTCGCCCTGGCCGAGGAACTCGGTGTGCAGACCTACCCGCAGTACGATCAGGGCGAGACGTCGTATCAGCTGGTCGGCTCGGGTGTGTTGCGGGAGAACGAGTTTCACGCCCGGTTCCGCGGCGAGCTGGCCGAGCTGGAGAAAGTGTTCCGGCTGCTCGACGAGCTCGCCGCCGAGGTGCCGCCGGATGCCCCGTGGCGGGCCCCGCGCGCCGCGGAATGGGACGCCATCACCGCGGGCGCCTGGTATGACGGGCAGGGCCTTTCGCCGGTGGCCCGCACGCTACTGGAGATCTGCACGGTCGGGATCCTCGCGGTACCCACCGTCGAGGTGTCGTTCCTGCACCTGCTCTTCACGATCCAGACCTGCGGGGTCACCTCCGAGCTGTTCGCCGAATCCGAGGGCGGCGCCCAGACCACCCGCTTCGTCGGCGGCACCGGCGAGATCCCGAACCGGCTGGCCGCGCTGATCGCCGACCATCTCGTTCTCGACGCACCCGTGTTGCTCATCGAGCACGGCCCGGACAGGGTGAGCGTGCACTGCCGCGGCGGCGTGGTCGCGCACGGCCGCCGGGTGATCGTCACGCTGTCACCGACGCTGGCGGGCCGCATCATGTACGACCCGCCGCTTCCCGGTGTGCGGGATCAGCTCACCCAGCGCACACCGAACGCGTCGGCGATGAAGGCGTTCTTCGTCTACGACGAACCGTTCTGGCGGGCGGACGGCCTCAACGGCCAGCTGATCTCCGACGTCGGGCCGGCCCGGATGTCCAACGACACCTGCATACCCGGCGACGACCACGGGGTGATCCTGCTCTTCCTGGAGGGCGAGCAGGCCCGCACCTACGGCCGGCTGCCGACCGACGAGCGACGGGCGGCGTTGACGGCTGAGCTGGTGCGCCACTTCGGCGACCGGGCGGCCCGGCCGGAGTTCTACGTCGACGGCGAGTGGGCCGACCGGCAGTGGACCCGCGGCTGTTACAACGCCAACTGCGGGCCGCTGGTGTGGACCAGCTACGGTTCGGCGCTGTCCGCGCCGATCGGCGCCATCCACTGGGCCGGCACGGACACCGCCACCCACTGGAGCGCCTACATGGAGGGCGCGGTCGAGGCGGGCGAGCGTGCCGCACAGGCGGTCATCGCCGAACTCGCCGGCTGACCGTCACAGCGCCAGCTGCAGCTCCGCCATGCCGCGCAGCGTGACGTTCTGTTTGTATGTCGGCTCGGCGGCCGGCTCGGCGTCCGGAAAGCGCGACACCAGTGCGGTGAGCGCGACGGTGGCCTCCAGCCGGGCCAGCGGCGCGCCGAGGCAGAAGTGCGGGCCCTTGCCGAACCCGAGGTGCCGGATGGTTTCGCGGTCCGGGTCGAACTCGTCGGGCCGGTCGGCCAGCTGGGGGTCGCGGTGCGCCGCGGCCAGCAGCAGTAACATGTTGTCGCCCTTGGGGATCGACACGCCGCCCGTGCCGTTTCCCCCGTCGCTTCGCTCGCCCCCGATCGTCATGTCCTCCCCCGCGATCCGGCCGACCAGCTGCACCGGCGGGTCGTAGCGCAGCGTCTCCTCGATCACCGGGCCGACCCGGCCCGGATCGGCGGCCAGGGCCGCCCACTGCTGCGGGTGCCGCAGCAGCGCCAGCGTCGCATTGGCGATCAGGTTGACCGTCGTCTCGTGGCCCGCGATCAGCAGCAGGTTGCACGTCGCGACGATCTCCTCCTCGGTGAGTTGGTCACCGGACTCTTCGACGTGGATCAGCCCCGACATCAGGTCCTCGCCCGGGTCGCGTCGCCGGCGGGCGATCAGCCCGCGCAGATACTCGCGCAGCCACAGCCCCGCCTCGATGCGCTCCTCGAACCCGTCGCCGGCCGAGCCCGTGACGCTGACGAACGGGTCCAGCGACTGGGCCAGCAGCGCCGAGGCCGCGCTGAACTGCGGCTCGTCCTCCAGCGGAACACCGAGCAGCCGGCAGATCACCGCGACCGGCAGCGGGTAGGCCAGCCCGCTGATCACCTCGAAGCCGCCGTCGGCGTCGCGCAGCAGCGAATCCACCAGCGCGGCGATGTCGGGTTCGAGCGCCCTGATCACCTTGGGCACGAACGCCTTACTGACCAGTCGGCGCAGCCGGGTGTGGTCGGGCGGATCGAGGAACAGGAAGCCCGGCTCGCCGAATGGGCGGGCCGCGGCACCGTCGGCAACCATCCGCTGGGCGACGGTCGACTTCAGCCGGTCGGAACACGAGGCCGGGTGCGTGAGCACCTCCTCGCAGTGCGCGAAGGAGGAGAATACGGTCAGGTTGTTCTCCGGCAGCTGCACCGGGCCGTGCTCGCGGATCCGCCGGTAGTACGGATACGGATCGGCCCGGTGGGCCGGGTCGAGCACCTGAAGCAGCAGTGACTGCGGTTCGGCGGCGGTCGTCATGCTCTTATTGTGCACGCGTCTAAGACGTTGCAGGTCAGGCTTTCGCGGAGTAGTACCGGCCCAGCACGTGCTCGCGCAGTTCGTCGAACCGGCCCGCCGCCAGCGCAACCCGGATGTCGTCGACCAGCCGGATGACGAACCGTTCGTTGTGGATCGTGCACAGCGTCGAGGCCAGGATCTCCTTGGCCTTGAACAGGTGGTGCAGATAGGCCCGGGTGTAGTGGGCACAGGTGTAGCAGTCGCACTCGTCGTCGATCGGGGTGAAGTCGCGCCGGTAGCGCGACCCGTTGATGTTGTACCGGCCGGTCGCCGAGTACACCGCGGCGTTGCGCGCGACCCGCGACGGCGACACACAGTCGAAGGTGTCCGCACCGGCCTCGACCGCGGCGAACAGATCGTCGGGTTCGCTGATGCCCAGCAGGTGCCGGGGCCTGTCCGGGGGCAGCTCACTGCTGACCCAGCCGACGATGGTGGCCAGGTTCTGTTTCTCCAGCGCACCACCGATGCCGTAGCCGTCGAACTCGAGTCCCTCCGCAGGCCCCGGAGCCGATCCGATGTCCCGCAGACCGCGGGCCGCCTGCCTGCGCAGGTCCTCGTACTGCGCGCCCTGCACCACGCCGAACAGCGCCTGGCGCGGCTGGTCGGTTCGTAGCTCCGAGAGCCGGCGGTGCTCGACCAGGCAGCGCTCCGCCCACTCATGGGTGCGCTGCACCGACCGCTCCTGATAGCCGCGCGTGTTGACCAGCGTGGTCAGCTCGTCGAAAGCGAAGATGATGTCGGCGCCGAGCTGATGCTGGATCCCGATCGACACCTCGGGCGTGAAACGGTGCTTCGAACCGTTGAGGTGCGACCGGAACGTGACCCCGTCGTCGTCGACGTGGGCGAGGCGTTCCTTGCCCTCGGCGATGATGTCGTCGGCCTGCACCCGGTTGGCGTCCATCGCCAGCACCTTGCGGAAGCCCGCGCCCAACGAGAGCACCTGGAATCCGCCGCTGTCGGTGAAAGTCGGCCCCCGCCAGTTCATGAACCTGCCGAGGCCGCCGGCCGCCTCGACGACGTCGGGCCCCGGCTGCAGGTAGAGGTGGTAGGCATTGGCCAGAATCGCCTGTGCGCCAAGCTCTCTCATCGACTCGGGGAGCACGGCTTTGACGCTGGCCTGGGTGCCGACCGCGATGAACGCCGGGGTGCGGATCCGGCCGTGCGGGGTGTGGATGACCCCGGTGCGGCCGGGCCGGCCGGGAAGTTCGGCTTCGACGGTGAAGAAGGGCTCCCCCGAATCGCTCAGACCAGGACTATTCGGTGCTGCCACGCCGTAGATTCTGCACTGTGAACAGAGCGTGGGCTGTCGCCGCAGCGGTACTGGCCGTCGCGGGGTGCTCGTCGTCGCCGCCGCCGGAGTTCCAGCCGCCGCCGGGTGCGCTCGTCCCGGGCACCGCTCAGATGACGGTGAACGGCCGGGACGCCGGCACCACCCAGTCGGTCCAGTGCAACACCATCGGGCCGTTGACCATGATCAGCACCGGCGATCAGGCCTCCGGCCTGACGGCGATGGTGTCCAACCGCGAGGACCTGGTGGTACGCAATCTGGGCATCAACGACCTGGGCGGCTTCACCGGCAGCTACAACCAGGGGCTGGGCGGCGAGGCGAACGTGTCGATGACCGGACGCACCTACGACATCAACGGAACCGCAGAAGGCTTCGACACCGACAACCCGAGCTTCCGCACCACGGGGACCTTCCAGGTCAAGATCGCCTGCTGACCGGACAGCGACCTATCAGCAAATCCCGATTTTCGCGGAATCGGCCTCGGCGCGGCGAACCGGCCAACCATACTGCTGGAGATGATCCGCCGAACCGGCGATCACACGACACGAAGGAGAGCCGTGATGAAGGGTTCAGCCCGCGGAATCGCCGTTGCCATCGGTGGCGCGGCGGTGGTCATCGCCGGTCTGTCGGGGTGTTCCTCGGACGACAAGTCGTCGACGTCGGGAGACACGTCGACGGCCGCGGCGGCCGAGGGGACGAGCACCGTGACCATCGACGGTCAAGATCAGAACGTCGAGGGCACCGTCGTGTGCAGCACGATGGGCGGCAACGTGAACATCGCGATCGGCGATGCGACCACCGGCATCGGTGCGGTGGTGTCCGAGGGTGACTCACCCAGCGTCGTGTCGGTGGGGCTGGGCAACGTCAACGGCGTCACGCTCGGTTACCAGAGCGGGGTCAACCAGGAAGAGGCCACCGTCGAGAAGGACGGCAGCACCTACAAGATCTCCGGCACCGCGACGGGCGTCGACATGGCCAACCCGCTGCAGCCGGTGACCAAGCCGTTCGAGATCCAGGTCAGCTGCCCCTGAGCGGCGGTCAGGTAGGGGATCAGGTGGGGATGTAGCCCGCGGCCGACTGCCGCAACTGCCAGATCTGCGCGGGGCACAGTTCGTTGACGGCCTGGTTGATCAGGTAGGCGCCCTGGTAGTAGTCGGTGGTGTGGAAGTCGGCCTTCACCTGGTCGACAAGCTCGGTGTAGCTCATCTGCGAGGCCACCCGCGCGCAGATGCTCTGCCCGTAGCCGAGCGCGGCCTCGGCGTTGGGGAAGTTGTAACCGGGCCGGACGTGGACGTTGACCAGGTACGCCACGGTGTCGGCGTTCGCCGGGGCGGCGGCGAGCAGCGCAGCCCCCGACAACAGGCCTGCCGACAACACGCCCACCAGTGTCTTCATGGGATCAGACCCTACGCCCGACCGGACCTCGGCGGGGCAATGCGGGCAAACCGTGCTCGCACCGGGGGGCAACCCACCTAGGCTGAGCGCCATGAAGCGGATTGCCGTGGTCGCGATCGCCGGTGGTCTTCTCGCTGCGCCCTGGATGGCGTTCGGCCCCGGAACGGGTGCCGCCGGCGCACAGCCGAACACCTGCGACGGTGCGGCCTGCGTTCCGTTCGTCGACCACACGGCCCAGCTCGGTGCGGAGTGCAACCAGCGGACCCGCTACAACTTCGGCACGGATGCGGCGGGCAACACCCTGCAATGCAACGCGAAGCGGCAGTGGGTGTCGGTCGCCCCGTTGGTCGGTGTGCGGTTGCTTCGCTCGCCGTGCGAAAACAGCACGGGCTCCGCGCAGACCCCGGACGGAGTGCCGTTGTCGTGCGACGGCGGCGCGTGGAGCGCCGACTACTCGGTGGCCACCTACGGCTGACGCCGGAACCCCGACCGGCTGCGGATCAACGGCAGCGACGCAGCGGTCGCGAAGCCCGGCGGCGCCGCACACACCGCGGGCACCGCGTTGAGGACCTGCATCGCAGTCGCCACGTTCGCCGATCTCACGTGTTCGGCCATGCCGGCGCGGCGACTGAAGCTGGCCAGCGCGACAAAGTGGGTTCGCATCGACGGGTCGCCCTCGATCGTCAGGGTCCATCCGTGTTCGGGCGCCGGCCAGTGGCCGGGGTACTCGCCGCCGACCGTCCACAGCGTCTCGATCTCGACGAGCACCTCCCCGCCCCGCCGCCCGGTCCAGTTCCACCGTTGCCCGGCCGTGGTCCCGGCCGCCAGCGTGTGGTCGAAGATCCGGTGGTCGGCCTCGGCCGCGACGGCCTCGACCGTGGCCGTCACCTCCTCGAGGCCGGCCCCCAGCGCGTCGGCGATGAACCACACCTGTTCGGTGAAGATCGCGCTGTTGAACGCCAGGAAGTCGGTGGCGTCGGGACTGATCGACTCGACGGGCCGGCCGAAGCCCATGTTGTCGAACGTGATCCCGGTGCTCTCGTAGACCGACCAGTCGGCGCGCTCCTGCAGCGCGATCCGGTCGATCGTGCGGCTCATGCCCGACAGCGCCAGCGGCAGCACGGCCGACAGATTTCCGGGGTTCAGCCCGCTGCCGTGCACTGTGGCGCCACCGGCCTCGCAGGCGGCCAGCACGCGGTCCCGGTCGACCGGGTTCATCCGCCGCGGATGGAACATGAACGCGGTGGTGGCCACGTTCTTGCCGGACGCCAGCAGCGCGCACACGTCGTCGACGCGGGCGGTGCGCGGCGTGTACAGCACGCAGTCGGCGTCCAGATCCAGGATCGCCTGCACGTCGGTGGTGGCGGCCACGCCGACGGGATCGCGCCCGACGAGCGTGCCGAGATCGACCCCGTCCTTCTCGTCGGTGTAGACCCTGGCCCCCACCAGCCGCAGATCGTGCTGTAGGTCGAGGATCGTGTGGACCATCTCGGTCCCGATCGCCCCTGTCCCCCACTGGATCACCCGGTACACACCGGCGAACGTAGCAAGATTGCGGACGTGACCAATCGTGTTCAGGAACTGCTCGGCGTCGAGTTCCCCGTCGTGCAGGCGCCGATGACCTTCATCGCGCGCGCGGAGTTGGCCGCGGCGGTGTCCGAGGGCGGCGGGCTCGGCATGATCGAGACGCTCACCGCCGAGGGCAGGGCGGACCTGCGCCGGGTGCGTGGGCTCACCGACCGTCCGGTGGCGGCCAACCTGATGATCCAGGGCTGGAAGCGCGACCCGACGATCGTCGACGTGCTCGCCGAGGCCGGGGTTCGGCACGTGTTCACCTCGGCCGGCGACCCGGCGCTGTTCGCCGCCCGGCTGCACGACGCGGGCATGACCGTCGTGCACGTCGTCGGGTCGTTGAAGGGCGCGCAGAAGGCCGCCGATGCCGGGGTCGACGCACTGGTCGTCGAGGGGGTGGAGGGCGGCGGTTTCAAGTCGGCGCTGGGCGCCTCGACGATGGTGCTGCTGCCGCTGGTCGCCGAACGCGTCGGGCTGCCGATCATCAGCGCCGGCGGCATCTGCGACGCCCGGTCGGCGGCCGCGGCGGTGCTGCTCGGCGCCGAGGGGGTGCAGATGGGAACCCGCATGCTGGCCAGCGAGGAGGCCGGTGTGCACGCCGGCTTCAAGAACGCGATCGTGTCCGCCGACGACGCCGGCACCGTGCTGCTGGACATCCCGGGCAACCCGACCATGCGGGTGCTGCGCGTGGGTCTGGCGGCACGCATCGCCGAGGAGGACACCGGGGCGGAGCTGCTGGGCCGGGTCACCGAGCTGTACTTCGGCGGCGACATGGATGCCAGCGTCGCCAACACCGGCCAGGTGTCCTCGCGGATCACCGGGGTACGCCCGGCGGCCGAGATCGTCCGTGACACCTGGTGCGGGATCGAGGCGGTGTTGTCGCAGGCGCGGGCGCGGCTGGGATGACCGGCCAGGGCGCTCCGCAGACGATGGCACACTCGGGGCATGAGCGACTACGACGACGGTGGACCCGACAACACCCTGGGCCCCAGTGAATCGCTGGATTCCGACGAGGTGCGCAACGACGACGGCGACATCGTCGTCGACCCGCCCGACGAGTGGATCGACGCCGAGGAAGGTCAGACCCTCGACGAACGACTCGCCGCCGAGGTACCCGACGTGCTGTCACCGGCCGAACCGTCACGTGCCGCGACCGACCGTCACACCCTGGGGCAGATCGACGGCACGCCGGAGGACGGCGACTCGTTCTACACCGTCGCCGAGGGCGACGATTGAGGTCCGGTCGCCGAGGGCGACGATTGAGGTCCGGTCGCCGAGGGCGACGATTGAGGTCCGGTCGCCGAGGGCGACGATTGCGGCCCCGTCGCCGACGGCGTCAGGCCCGGACGACGACCGGCCCGAGCAATTCGTAACGCCGCGCCTCGGCGGCGGGCAGTTCCGAACCGGTGACGATCGATTCGAAGTCGGACACCGCCCCGAAGCGGCAGAAGCTGCTCTCCCCGAATTTCGAGTCCGCCGCCACCAGGATGGGGCGGCGCGCCACCCGCACCGCGGTGCTCTTCACCGCGGCGACCGCGGGGTCTGGGGTGGTGAGCCCGTGTTCCAGCGAGATTCCGTTGGTGCCGAGGAAGGCCACGTCGATCACCATGCCGGCGAGCATGTCCACCGCCCAGTGGCCCACCGTCGCCAGTGTCCGCCCGCGCATCCGCCCGCCGAGCAGCAGCACGGTGACCGAGCGGCTGTGCGCGAGCGCCTCGGCCGCCAGCAGCGACGACGTCACCACCGTCAGCTCCCGATCGGCCAGCCGTTCGGCGATCAACCGGGGGGTGAATCCCTCGTCCAGATAGACGGTTTCGGCACCGTGCAGCAGATCGGCTGCGGCGGCGGCGATCCGGTGCTTCTGCGCGAGGTCGACCTGGCTGCGGTATTCGACGCCCGACTCGAAGGCCGCCGTCTCCAGCGGCACCGCACCGCCGTGCACCCGTTTGAGCAGCCGACGACCCGCCAGCACCTTCAGGTCTCGCCGGATGGTCTCACTCGCGACATCGAGTTCGGTCGCGAGCGAGACCACCTCCACTCGCCCACGGGTGCGGGCGAATTCGACGATCCGGCTCTGGCGGGTGTCGGAATCCACTAGGCCACCGTACTTATCGAACGGCTAGCTGCCATTGGTGAGGATCGCCTTGACCTCCTCGGACGTCTGGGCTTCCCGGAGCCTGGCGACATCGTCGGGCTTGAGGAACACCTGGGCGATCTTGGTCAGCAACGCCATATGGTCCTTGCCCGCACCGGCGATCCCGACGACGAACTCGGCCGGCTTGCCGTTCCAGTCGATCGGCTCGGGGTAGCGCACGAAGGACAGTCCGGTATGCCTGATCGAGTCCTTGGCGTCGTTGGTGCCGTGCGGAATGGCCAGCCCGTTGCCCATGTAGGTCGAGATCGACTTCTCCCGCTCGTGCATGGCGTCGATGTAGGCGGGCTCGACCGCACCGGCGGAGACCAGCAGCTGACCGGCCTCGTCGATCGCGTCGTCGGCCGTCCTGGCCGACCCGCTCAGCACGATCGAGTCCAGAGTCAGCACCTCGTCGGCGGGCGCGTCGGCGGCCCCGTCGACGCCGTCGGGCTCGGCCGCCGTCGCGGCTTCTGCCTCGGCCGAACCGCCGCCGTTGGTCTGCGCGAGTTGCTCGACGATCTCGTCGTAGCGGGGGCTGCCCATGAAGTCGTCGACCGACACGTGGATCGCCGAACCGGTCCGTTGTCGGGCCCGCTCGGTCAGATCACGGTGCGAGACGACGAGGTCGTAGGTGTCGTTCAGGTTCGAGATCGCCGAGTTGGTGACCTTGATATCGCTGTAGCCGGCCTGCTTGATCTTCTTGCGCAGCACCGACGCACCCATCGCCGAGGAACCCATGCCGGCGTCGCAGGCGAACACGATGCTGTGGATGGGGCCCGCCAGAACTGCTCCAGGGGCGACCAGCGTCGAGGCCACGCTGGACTTCTTGCCCTTCATCGACTCCATCGACGCGGTGGCGGCGGCGAGGTCCTGCTCGTCGTCGGCCTTGTCGGTCTTCAGCAGCAGCGAGGCGACCGCGAACGACACCCCGGTGGCCCCGAGCACCGCCAGCGTCACGCCGATGAAGCTGTCGGCGGGGGTCTGGGCGTAGATCGCGATGATCGATCCCGGTGCGGCGGGGGCCCGCAGCCCGGACCCGAACAGCACGTTGATGAACACGCCGGTCATGCCGCCGAGGATGGTCGCGGCGATCAGCTTCGGCTTCATCAGCACGTACGGGAAGTAGATCTCGTGGATGCCGCCGAAGAACTGGATGACCGCGGCACCCGGCGCCGACGCCCGGGCGGCACCCTTGCCGAACACCATGAACGCCAGCAGCACACCCAGGCCGGGGCCGGGATTGGTCTCGAGCAGGAACAGGATGGACTTGCCCGTTTCCAGCGCCTGCGTGGTACCCAACGGGGTCAGCACACCGTGGTTGATGGCGTTGTTGAGGAACAGCACCTTGGCGGGCTCGATCAGCAGCGACGTCAGCGGCAGCAGATCGTTGTTGACCAGGAAGTCGACGACGTCGCCTGCGGCGCGGGTGATCGACGAGACGATGGGCCCGATGCCGAAGAAGCCGAAGGCCGCCAGGATCAACCCGAGGATGCCGGAGGAGAAGTTGTCGATCAGCATCTCGAAGCCCGGCTTGATCTTGCCGTCCCAGATCGAGTCGATCTTCTTCATCAACCAGCCGCCGAGCGGGCCCATGATCATGGCGCCCATGAACATCGGGATGTCCGAGCCGGTGACCACGCCCATCGTGGCGATGGCGCCGACCACGGCGCCGCGGGTGCCGTACACCATCCGGCCGCCGGTGTAGCCGATCAGGATCGGCAGCAGGTAGGTGATCATCGGGCCGACGATGCCGGCGCCCTCGTAGTCACCCCAGCCGCCGATCTGGGCCACCCAGCCGCCTGGGTCCCTCAATCCGCTGAAGATGCCGGTCAACCACCCGGCCTCGATGAACAGCGCGGTGATCAGGCCCCAGGCGATGAACGCGCCGATGTTGGGCATGACCATGTTGGACAGCGCGGTGCCGAGTTTCTGGATCCGCACCCGCGTGCCGGTCCGCGGCGATGCGTCCTGGGTAGTTGCTGACATTCACGTCCTCCGTTGTCCTGTTCCGGCAGGTGACGCCGGTCACATATGGTCATTAGACCGCACAAACGGGCATGAGTGCAAGCATTCGGTCAAAAATGGTCAGGATTTTTAGTGGTTTTATGCCCGTATCACCGATAGAGTGCTGGAGAGCACACCGATGCAGCGGTCGAATCGAGAGGAATCACCCACCATGAAGGCACTGCGCTTCTACGCCCCCGAAGACGTCCGCCTGGAGGACGTCCCCGAGCCGACATGCGCCCCCGACGAGGTCAAGCTGCGGGTCCGCAACTGTTCGACCTGCGGAACCGACGTCAAGATCTTCTACAACGGGCATCAGAACCTGACCCCGCCGCGGACCATCGGCCACGAGATCGCCGGCGAGATCGTCGAGGTCGGCGCCGAGGTGAACGCGCGCTACGGCAGCAACTGGCAGGAGGGCGACCGGGTCCAGGTGATCGCGGCCGTGCCGTGCGGCGAGTGCCACGAGTGCCACAAGGGCTGGATGGCGGTGTGCCAGAACCAGACCTCGATGGGCTATCAGTACGACGGCGGCTTCGCCGAGTACATGATCGTGCCCCGGCAGGTGCTCAAGGTCGACGGGCTGAACCGGATCCCCGACAACGTCGGCTTCGACGAGGCCTCGGCGGCCGAACCGTTCGCGTGTGCGATCAACGCGCAGGAACTGCTGGGCATCGAGGCGGGCGACACCGTCGTGGTGTTCGGCGCGGGCCCGATCGGCTGCATGCACATCCGGATCGCCCGCGGCGTGCACAACTGCGGGCCGATCTATCTGGTGGACGTCAACGCCGCCCGGCTGCAGATGTCCGCCGATGCGGTCTCGCCCGACGGGATCATCAACGGCGCCGAGGTCGACGTCGTCGAGAAGGTGATGGAGCTGACCGGTGGGCGTGGCGCCGACGTGGTGATCACCGCGACCGCCGCCAACGTCGCCCAGGAACAGGCGATCGCGATGGCCGCCCGCAACGGGCGCATCTCGTTCTTCGGCGGGCTGCCCAAGACCGATCCGACCATCACCTGCGACTCGAACGTCGTGCACTACCGCCAGCTGCACATCCACGGCGCCAACGGCTCCGCACCGGAACACAACAAGCGGGCGCTGCAGTACATCTCCACCGGACAGGTACCGGTCAAGGACCTGATCACCCGCCACATCCCACTGGAGAACGTGCTCGACGCGTTCCAGATCGTCAAGAACGGCGAGGCCATCAAGGTGACCGTGGAGCCGGTGCCGGCGCAGGTGGGCGCGGGGGTCTGAGCGCGCCGATTCTGAGCTTGTGCGCGAGATCTCCGACAATTCTCGAACACGAGTTCAGACTCGAGCCACGGGTGGGGCAGGCTGGTGGTCACGATGACCGCGACCACCGATCTGATCGACGACACCGGCGACCTGTCCGCCCTGCGTGACATCGCGGACGACCCCGACGAACTGTTCGCGTCGTTCGCGGCGTGGGCCGAATCCGCCGGGACCCCGCTGTACCCCGCCCAGGAGGAGGCGCTGATCGAGCTGGTCAGCGGCGCGAACGTCATCCTGGCCACCCCGACCGGCTCGGGAAAGTCGCTGGTGGCCACCGGCGCCGTCTACGCGGCGCTGGCCGGGGCGCGGCGCAGCTACTACACCGCGCCGATCAAGGCGCTGGTCAGCGAGAAGTTCTTCGCGCTGTGCGGGATCTTCGGGGCCGACAACGTCGGCATGCTGACCGGCGACGCCGCGGTCAACGCGGACGCCCCGATCATCGCGTGCACGGCCGAGGTGCTGGCGAACATCGCGCTGCGGGAGGGCGGCGGCGGCCGTTTTGGAAACGAACCCAGCCTGGTCGTGATGGACGAGTTCCACTTCTACGGCGACCCCGACCGCGGCTGGGCCTGGCAGGTGCCGCTGCTGGAGCTGCCGCGCGCCCAGTTCCTGCTGATGTCGGCCACCCTCGGCGACGTGAGCTTCCTGCGCGAGGACCTGACCCGGCGCACCGGCCGCCCGACCGAGCTGGTCGCCAACGCGCAACGGCCGGTGCCGCTGTTCTACTCCTATGCCACCACGCCGATGCACGAGACCATCCAGGAACTCATCGACACCGCCCAAACCCCGGTCTACGTCGTGCATTTCACCCAGGCCTCCGCCCTGGAGCGGGCCCAGGCGCTGATGAGCGTCAACGTGTGCACCAAGCAGGAGAAGGCCGCCATCGCCGAGCTGATCGGCGACTTCCGGTTCTCCACCGCGTTCGGTTCGACGCTGTCGCGGCTGGTCCGGCACGGCACTGGCGTCCATCACGCCGGGCTGCTGCCCAAGTACCGCCGGCTGGTGGAGCAACTGGCCCAGGCCGGTCTGCTGAAGGTGATCTGCGGTACCGACACGCTCGGGGTCGGCATCAACGTGCCGATCCGCACCGTGGTGTTCTCGGCCCTGTCGAAATACGACGGCACCCGCACCCGGCTGCTCAACGCCCGGGAGTTCCATCAGATCGCCGGCCGGGCCGGGCGGGCCGGCTACGACACCGCGGGCACCGTCGTGGTGCAGGCACCCGAGCACGAGGTGGCCAACCTCAAGCAGTTCGCCAAGGTCGCCGACGACCCGAAGAAGCGGCGGAAGCTGGTGCGCCGCAAGGCCCCCGAGGGCATGGTGCCGTGGAGCGAGGCCACCATGAAACGGTTGATCGAGGCCGAACCGGAGCGGCTGACCAGCAACATGCGGGTGTCCACGTCGATGATCCTGGACGTGGTGGACCGCCCCGGCGACCCGTTCGCCGCGATGCGCCGGCTGCTGACCGACAACCACGAACCGCGCAAACGCCAGCTCAAGCTCATCCGCGAGGCGGTCGGCATCGCCCGTTCGCTGCTGCAGGCCGGGGTGGTGGAACGGCTCGACCACCCCGACGCCGACGGCCGGCGCTACCGGCTGACCGTCGACCTGCCCTCGGGATTCGCGCTCTACCAGCCGTTGTCGACGTTCGCGCTGGCGGCCATCGATCTGCTCGATCCGGCCGCAGAAACGTATGCGCTGGACGTCGTTTCGGTCATCGAGTCGACCCTGGAGGACCCCCGCCAGATACTGGCCGCACAGTTGAACAAGGCCAGGGGCGAGGCCGTCGCACAGATGAAGGCCGACGGGATCGAGTACGACGAGCGCATCGAGTTGCTCGACGAGGTCAGCTACCCCAAGCCGCTCGAGGAGCTGCTTCGCCACGCGTACGCGGTCTATGTGCAGAGCAACCCGTGGGCCGCCGACGGGCGGCTCTCGCCCAAGTCGGTGGTGCGCGAGATGTGGGAGCGGGCCATGACCTTCCGCGAGTACGTCAGCGAATACGGGCTGACCCGCTCCGAGGGAGCGGTGCTGCGGTATCTGTCCGACGCGTTCAAGGCGCTGCGGTCCGGGGTGCCGGCCACCGCGCGCACCGAGGAACTCTCCGACATCGTCGAGTGGCTGGGTGAGCTGGTCCGCCAGGTCGACTCCAGCCTGCTCGACGAATGGGAGCAGCTCACCAACCCCGATCAGCCGGTCGACGCAACGCCGCAGGCGCGTCCGGTGACGGCCAACGAGCGCGCGTTCACCGCGATGGTCCGCAACGCGCTGTTCCGCCGGGTGCAGTTGTTCGCCCGGCGGCGCTGGGGCGAGCTCGGCGAGCTGGATGCCGGGTCGGGCTGGACCGCGCAGTGCTGGGAGGAACTCGGCGACGAGTACTTCGCCGAACACGACGACCTCGGCACCGGCGCCGACGCGCGCGGGCCGGCGCTGCTGGTCTTCGACCGTCGGCCCGGACTGTGGCGGGTGCGCCAAATCCTCGACGACCCGGCCGGCGACCACGACTGGGGGTTCGACGTGGAGGTGGACCTCGCCGACGCCGACGAGCGCGGCGACGTGGCGGTGCGCATGATCGGCGCGGGTCGGCTGGACGGGTGAACACGACTGGTCTCGCTGAGACTGCGCTCACGGCGGGGTCCACTCGCACGTCGTCGCCGTACACGCAGTCTCGATGCAATCCCTGTCAGCTCATGGCCCGCGCCCGGTTCGCACCGCAGAACAGACAACAGGGAATCCACACGGTGCCATAATGTTTGAAGTGACATCGAGTCCGACCAGCGGGTCTGAGATACCTGCCGACCCGGGCGGGGTCGGCATCGTCGTCGGCGTCGATGGATCCCGGGCCTCGGCCGCTGCGCTCGGTTGGGCCGCTCGAGACGCAGCGCTGCGGGGGGCCGCACTGACAATCGTGCACGCGGTGGAGCCGCTACCTCCGCCTTCAGCGGTCTGGGGGCCGGTACCGGTTCCTGCCGGATTCGCTGAATGGCGAGACAGCGAGGCTACCCAGATCGTTCAGGACGCGGCCGAGGTCGTCCGGCGCACCCTACCCGACTCGACCCCGGTGCCGGTGCGCACCGAGGTCGTCCACGGTGCGGCCGCCCCGGCACTCCTCGATCTGTCCAGCCGAGCGGACATGGTGGTGCTCGGATACAACGGGCAGGGCGCCATTCGCCAAACGTTGCTCGGATCGGTCACGGCGAGCCTGCTGCACCGGGCGGAGTGTCCCGTCGCCGCGGTTCACGGTGAGCAGTCGGCTTCCGCGTCACCGTCGCGGGCTCCTGTCCTCGTCGGCACCGACGGTTCGCCCACGTCCGAACTGGCCGCCGACATCGGTTTCGCCGAAGCGGCGTGGCGCGGCGTGGACCTCATCGCCCTGCACGCCTGGAGCGACCTCGCCGAACTGGGTCCGCCGGGAATGGGTTGGTCGCCGGCCGAGTGGCTGGACATCCATGACCGTGAGACCCACGCTCTGGCGCAGTGGCTGGAGCCGTGGCAGCAACGCCATCCCACCGTCACGGTTCGCCGCCTCGTGGTCAGCGGCAGGCCGGCTCGTCTTCTCGTCGAGAACTCCGCCTCGGCACAGCTCGTCGTGATCGGCAGCCGGGGCCGCGGTGGATTCGCGGGTCTGCTGCTGGGCTCGGTGAGCCGGGCCGTGGTCGATGCGGCCCCGACGCCGGTGATCGTCGCCCGGCCACGGTAGCCACGCGTTCGGGCTCGGGCGATAAACTCGACAGCGCAAGGGAGGGTGCATGCCGCAGTGGCGCGATTTCCTGGAACGTTTCCGCCCTTCCGGTGCACCGGGTGCGGCCGGCAAGCCCGGTATACCGGCAGATCGCGTCGGCGACGCCGCGGCCGAACTGGTTCCGCTGCTGCAGCTACTCGACGATGCGCAGGACGAAGCGGCCCGGATCCGCAGTGACGCCGCCGAACGTGCCGATGAAGTCCGCGGGACCGCCCGCCGGGAAGCCGATGCGATAGTGGCCCGCGCGCGGGCGGAGACCGAGCGGGTGCGGGCCGAGGCCGAAGCGGCCACCCGGAGCCGGGCGGCGGCGGCCCGAAGTGACCTCCGCGCCCGAACGGCGACCGAGATCGAGGAACTGCAGGCGCGGGTCGCCGAACGGATGCCCGGCCACGTCGACAAGGTGCTCACCGCGGCGCGGATGTGGCTCGACCAGTCGGCGCACCACCCGGTCGAGGCAACCGAGGGATGAGCGCGGGCTGGGTCGCGGGCAGCGTCCGGGCCAAGGGCCTGCTCAGCCGGCGGCTGGGCGCCGGGGGCACCCGAGCGATCGCCGGGCTGGGTTCACTGGCCGAGGCACAGCACGCGCTGGCCGACGGCCCGTACGGCCGGGGCATCGTGGTCGGCCAGAGCGCTGCCGACACCGAACACCTGGTCACCGCGACGCCGCTCTGGCAGTTGCGCGTGCTCGCGGGCTGGCTGCCGCGTGAGGGTGCCCGGGCGATCCGGTCGCTGGCTGCCGGTTTCGAGGCCGCCAACATCGTCTCGCATGCCCGCGCGCTGGCCGGCGCGCCGCCCGAGCCGCTGTTCGACCTGGGCGCCCTGGCCACGGCGTGGTTGCGGCTGCGCGAGACCTCGTCACTGTCGGAGTTGCGCCGCGCGCTGTCGCAGTCGCTGTGGGGTGACCCCGGCGGCGACGCACCCTCCGACATCGCCACCGGTGTCCAGGTCGCCTGGGCCGTGCGCGCCGCGACCACGGTGCCGGAAGCCGGCGGCTGGGCGGCCGGCGGGCTGGCCCTGCTGGTCGCTCGCCAGCACCTCCTGCACCGGCGGCAGTTGCGTGACGACGTGTCGGCGCACGCCGCCCGGGTGCTGGGAACGGCCGCCCTGGGGGCCGGCGACCTGACGTCGTTCGCCGCGGCGCTGCCGTCACGGGCCCGTTGGTCGGTCGCGGGCATCCAGGACGCCGGCGAATTGTGGCGGGGCGAGGCCAGGTGGTGGACCCGATTGGAACGCGACGGGTTCCAGCTGGTGGCGGGCACCGGTTTCGGCCGGGCCCGACCGGTCGGGACGGCGGCGGTGCTGGCCGCCGACGCCTGGCGGTGCCGGGCCGCGGTGCACCTCGCCGCGCGCGGCGGCGGACCGATGGAGGCCTACGATGCCCTCACCTGACCCGCCTGACCCGCCTGGCGGGCCCGTGCACCCGGAAGGGGCCCCGAGCCCGGCCCGGCGGCGGCGCTGGATGCCGGCGCAGATGCAGCGCGTCGCCCTGGTGGCCGTCGAGGACTCGCTGCGCGACGCGCTGGTGCGGGTGGCCGACGCCGGGACGGTCCAGCTCGACGAACCGGCCATCGACGAGGGCACCGCGCCCGGCGAAGCAGCTCAGGCCCTGCAACGGCTCGGCGTCCGCGGCGCACCGGAAGACGGCGACGCGCCGGCGAAACTGTCGGAGACGAGGCCGGATCTGCAAGCGTGGGAGCGCGACGGCCGCACCGACCTGTTGGCCGGCGAGGCGCAACTGCAGCGCTACGCCGCGGGTGCGGTGCGCCGTCGCGACGTCGCCGGGCTGGCCGGGTGGTGCGCCGCCGAGCAGGTCCCCGACCTGACCGCACGGCTGACGGACACCGGCGCCTCGGTGGTGCCGATGCCGCTGCCGCGGTCGATGGACCCGCCGACGCTGCTTTCCGGCGGCAGTGGTCTGCGCCGCGGCTTCGCTCAGCTGGTGCAGACCTACGGGACGGTGCCCTACCACGACGTCGACCCGTCCCTGTGGGCCGGCGTCGTGTATGTGGTCATGTTCGGGATGATGTTCGGCGACGTCGGCCACGGCCTGCTGCTGCTCGGCGGGGCGGCGATGATCGGGCTCGGCTGGATACCCCGGCTCGCCAAGCTGAAGCCGATGTGGAGCTTCGTGGCCGCGGCGGGCCTTGCCGCGACGGTCTTCGGCGCGCTGTACGGGGAGTTCTTCGGGCCCACCGGGGTGATTCCGGTGTTGTGGCTGGCGCCCCTGGAGGAACCGCTGCGCCTGCTGCTGGTCGCGTTGGCGGCAGGTGCGGTGCTGTTGGGCCTGTCGTACACCTTCGGCGCGGTGAATCGTTGGCGCGAAGGCGGTGTCAAGCTCGCGCTGTACGCGCCCTCCGGAATCGCCGGCGCCACGGTGTTCGTCGGCGCCGGGATCGCGGTCGCGGGTTTCGTCACCGGGCCGACGGCGTTGGTCATCGCCGGAGGGGTGGTCGCGGTGATCGGCGTCGCACTGGCCGTCGTCGGTCTGTACGCGGAGGCCGGCGGCGGCGGGTCGGCGGTGCTGCAGGCCGCCATAGGCGGGTTCGACCTGGTGGTGCGGCTGGGTTCCAATGTGGTGTCGTTCGCCCGACTGGCCGCGTTCGGAATGACCCACGCCGCGCTGGGCTGGGTAGTGTGGCGTGGCGTGCAGGCCTTGTGGCACAACGGTTGGGTGGGGGCACTCGCGGCGGTGGTCCTGTTCGTGGTGGGCAACGCCATCGCCTTCGCCCTCGAGGCGCTGGTAGCCGCCGTGCAGGCGCTGCGGCTCGAGTTCTACGAACTGTTCTCGCGGGTCTTCGTCGGCGAGGGCCGGGCTTTTCAGCCGTGGCGGATTCCCGTCGAACAAGTTGACCGATCGGAGACGTCGACATGCTGATGTGGATCATCGCGCTACCCGCATTGCTCAGTGGCTTCGCGGTGAGCCTGTTGTTGCTGCGCCGTCGCGGCCGGCTGGCGGTGCGGTTGTTCTGGACCGTCAATGCGGTGGTGGTGCTCGCCGGCATGGTGGTGCTCGCCGCGGCGCTCACCGCAGGTCCCGCCACCGCCGACGTCGTCGCCGCGGCCGGCGAGTCAGGCACATCGGCCGGCAACTGGGCGGCGTTGCTCGGTGCGGCGATCTCGGTGGCGGGCTCCTCGATCGGCGCGGCCATCGCGGTGGCCTACACCGGAGCGGCGGCCCTGGCGGCGCTGAGCGAACGACCCGAATTGTTCGGCCGCGCGATGGTGATCGTCGGCCTGGCCGAAGGGATCGCCATCTACGGCCTGGTGATCGCCATCATCCTGATCCAGCAGGCCTGACATGGGAGCGGTCGTCGTGATCGGTGAACCGGGACTGGTGGACGGTTACGCGCTGGCCGGAGCGGTCGTGGTCCCCGCCGAAGGGCCCGACCAGGCCCGCCGAGCCTGGCGGGACCTGCCCGAGTCGGTGTCGCTGGTGATCCTGACGGATTCGGCCGCGCAGGCCCTCACCGCCGACATCCGCGACTCCGCCGTGCTCACGGTGGTGATGCCCGCGTGAGCGGACTGGATCCCGACCGGGCGGCGGCCGCGCTCGGACCGGTGCGTGCGGAACTGCTGCGCCGGGCGAACGCCGACGCCGAAAAGGTCATCGCCGCAGCCCAATCCGACGCGCAGCGCGTCGTCGAGGAAGCCACCCGCACCGCGAACCAGATGCTCGACCGGGCGCGCGCCGCCGGCAAAGCCGCCGGCGCCAGGCTGGCGGCCAACGAGGAGGTGGCACTGCGCCGGGGCCTGCGACGCGACGTGCTTGCCGCCCGCGACGGCGCCTACCGGTTGTGGCGGCAGCGGGCCGGCGAGGCGGTGCTCGCGCTCCGCGACGATCCCCGCTATCCGCAGTGGCGGGCCGCGTTGGTCGACATCGCCCACGCCACGCTGGGTGACGACGCGCAGGTGACCGAGGACGCCACCGGCGGTGTGCACGCCGAAAAGGATTCGCGCCGAATTGATCTGAGCCTCTCGGCGATCGCCACCCGCACCGTCGACGAGGCCGCCGCGGAGGCAGAAAGCCTGTGGTCATGACCGATTCGCCCTCCGTCGTCCGGGTTTCGGGTCCGTTGGTGGAGGTGCGGTGCGACGTCGCGGTGGCCGTGGGCGACCTGATCGGGCTGGGACCGGGGGCCATTCCCGGTGAAGTGGTTTCCATCTCCGACGGCCGCCTGACCGTACAGGCCTATGAGTACACCGGTGGATTGAAACCCGGGGACGACGCCGAGCCGCAGGGGTTCCCGTTGTCGGCGCCGCTGGGACCCGGACTGCTCGGCGGGGTGTTCGACGGCCTGCTGCGGCCACTGACCAGCGCCGGCACCTGGCTGAGGGCGGGCAGCTACGGCTACAGCAGCACCGACGGCTGGCGGTTCGAACCGACCGCCGAGCCGGGCAAGACGGTGTCGGCCGGTGCGGTGCTGGGCGTGGTGCACAACGCCGGGTCGGTGGAGCACCGCGTATTGGTTCCCCCGGGCACCGAAGGGGTGGTGGAGTCGGTCGCCCCGGCGGGTTCCTATTCCGTCGACGCGCCCGTCGCCACCGTCGACGGCACCCCGATCTCACTGGGGTCCACCTGGCCGGTACGGACGGCGCGACCGTACCGGAGTCGGCGCGAGGACGTCGCCCCGCTCAACACCGGGCAACGCGTGCTGGACCTGCTGTTCCCCATCGCGCTCGGCAGCACCGCCGGTGTCCCGGGCGGTTTCGGCACCGGGAAGACCGTTCTGCTGCAACAGCTGGCGAAGTGGTGCGATGCCGACGTCATCGTCTACGTCGGTTGCGGCGAGCGCGGCAACGAGATGGCCGAGATCGTCGCCGACATGCTCGACCTGGTCGATCCACGCACCGGCGGGCGGCTGGCCGACCGCAGCGTGATCATCGCCAACACCTCCAACATGCCGATGATGGCCAGGGAGGCCAGCATCTACACCGGGGTGACCGTCGCCGAGTACTACCGCGACATGGGTTACCACGTGGTGGTGATCGCCGACTCGACATCCCGGTGGGCGGAGGCGTTGCGGGAGTTCGCCTCCCGGATGGGCGAGCTGCCCGCCGAGGAGGGCTACCCGGCGACGCTGGCCACGGAGTTGGCGGCGTTCTACGAACGTGCCGGCTACGTCGACACCCTCGGCGGCGGGGCCGGTTCGGTCACGGTGATCGGCGCCGTCTCGCCGTCGGGCGGCGACATGTCCGAGCCCGTCACCGTGCACACCGAGCGATTCGTGCGCTGTCGCTGGACGTTGGACCGGGACCTGGCGTATTCGCGGCACTACCCGGCGGTGTCGTGGTCGGCGTCGTTCTCCCGGGACGCCGAGCCGCTGGGTTCGGCGCACGTGGCGGCCGGGAACATCGACTGGGCGGCCCACCGCGGCCGGGTGCTCGCGCTTCTCAACGAGTCGGACCGGCTGGCCGCGCTGACCGAACTCGTCGGCGTCACCGCGCTGGCCGACAGCGAGCGGATCGAACTGCTCGGCGGGCGCCTGCTGCGCGAGGCGGTACTGCAGCAGAATGCCCTGGTGCCCAACGACGCCCACTGTTCGCCGGAGAAGACAGCGGCACTGGTCGACGCCGTGCTGGCGGTGATCGACGTCTGCCACAACGTGGTGGCCGCGGGGGTACCCGCCGAACTCGTCGAGGAGACCGACTTCGGCCCGTTGATCCGTGCCCGTGACGACGGTGGACCGTCGGACACCGCGGTGGCGGCGCAGCGCCGCGACGAGATCGCGGCCAGATTGCAGCAGCTGCGATGACCGGCGCCGACCGCTGGATCGAGTACGGCGGAGTCCGGGAACTGCGCGGACCGCTGGCCGTCGTTGCGGGCGTGGCCGGCGTCGGCTGGGACGAGTACGTGTCGATCTCGCTGGCCGACGGCACCCAGCGGCACGGGCTGGTGCTCGACGTGCACGACGACGTGGCCGTTGTCCAGGTGCTCGAAGGCACGTCGGGAATGGACATATCCCGCACCAGAATACGGTTCAGTGGCGAGCCGATGCGGGTCGCGGTGGGCACCGGTTGGCTGGGCCGAACCTGCAACGGTCGCGGCGAACCGATCGACGGAGGTCCACCGGTGACCGGTGCGCGAACGGTCTCGGTCAACGGCGATCCGCTCAATCCGGTGCGCCGCGAACCCCCGTCCGAACCGGTACTGACCGGGGTCTCGGTGCTCGACGGGTTGACCACCCTGGTGCGCGGCCAGAAGCTGCCGGTGTTCTCGCTGCCGGGACTGCCACATCTGAAGCTGGCCTGCCAGATCGCGGCCCAGGCCACCTCCGGGGACGAGCCGTTCAGCGTGGTCTTCGCCGGGATCGGCCTGACCCACGGCGATGCCGCCTACGTCCGCGACACCCTCGAATCACGCAGCGCTGCAGGCGAACTGGTGATGCTGCTCAACGTCGCGAACGATCCGGTGATCGAACGGATCCTGACTCCGCGCATCGCGTTGACCGTGGCCGAACACCTGGCCTTCGACGCCGGACGCCATGTCCTGGTGGTGCTCAGCGACATGACCAGCTACGCCGAAGCGCTGCGCCAGGTGTCAGCGGCGCGCGGTGAAATCCCCGCTCGCAGAGCCTATCCCGGATACCTGTACAGCGACCTGGCGTCGCTGTACGAGCGCTGCGGCCGGATCGCCGGCGAGGCGGGCTCGGTGACCGTGCTGCCGGTGCTCACGATGCCGGGTGGCGACATCACCCATCCGGTACCCGACCTGACCGGCTACATCACCGAAGGTCAGATCATCTTCTCGGGGCAGCTGCACCTCAGCGGGATCTACCCGCCGGTCGATGCGCTGTCCTCGCTGTCCCGGCTGATGCGCCGCGGCGCCGGTCCCGGACGAACGCGTGAAGACCACCTTCCGCTGGCTGCGCAGCTGCTGGCCGCGCTGGCCAAGGCCCGGCAGGTGCGCGAGCTCGCCGAACTCATCGGAACCGAGGCGCTGACGCCGACCGACCGCAGTTACCTGTTCTTCCAGGACGGGTTCATCCGGGAACTGGTCGACCAGCACCCCGACGAGGCCCGAAGCCTCACCGACACCCTGACCCGTGGGTGGGAGGTGGCGCTTCGGCTGGCCCGCAGCGAACTGTCGATGCTGCCGGCCGAACTGCTGGACCGCTACGGAAAACCCGCCGACTGAGAGAACCCGATGCCCACACTGCAGACTCCGCCGGGACGGATGGGCCGGCTATGGCTGATGAGCCGGCTCGAACTCGCCGAGCGGGGAGTCACGCTGCTGGAGGAGAAACTGCACCTCCTGGCCGGGCACCGCGACGAGTTGCGGGACAGGGTCGCGAGCACCCGGCGCGTCTGGCGCGACGCCTGCCGCGAGGCGGACGTCTGGCAGCTGCGGGCGACGCTGTTGGGTGGCGAGCGCGCGATCACGCTCGCCACCCCGGATGAACATGCGTCGGTCACCATCGAGTGGGCGACGACGAGCGGGGTGCGCTATCCCGACCGGATCCGGTGCACGCTCCCGCCCGCCGACGACCCCGCGGTCGTCGTCACGGGTTCGGCGGTGGCGGGCGCCGGCCGGACACACCGGGCGGCGCTGCAAGCCGCCGCAGAACACGCCGTCACGGCGGCCGCCCTGGCCACCGTGGAGCGGGAGTACCAGGCCACTCAGTTGCGCGCCCGGGCGTTGAGCAAGCACTGGTTGCCCCGGTTGCATGACGAGCTCGCCCGGATCAATCTCGAACTCGAGGAACAGGACCGCGCCGAGTCCAGCCGGCTGCGGCTGGTCGAACTCGGGTACGGAAAGTCGGCGCCCGGCTCGTGACGGCGCGCCCGCCGCGGTGTCGGTGCCTACCGCCGCGCTGTCGGCGCCGAAAGTGAGGACCTCCGACCCTGGCAGTAGCCGCTGTGGCCGTGTGAACCTCACAGGTACCCGATCCGATTCACGGTGGTTTCGAAGGCACGGCAATGGTCCCGATGGGCGAGACGTCGAACGTCGACAACTTCGTGCGGACCGGGACCGCCCGACGGGTCCACCTGCGGGAGGCCCGGTGATCTGGGCGCTGCTCGCACTGATCGGGATCCCGGTGTGGTTCGTGCTGCTCGTGCTGGTCATGATGCTCTATCAGCGCAGGGTCGTGCTCAAGCGCAGCGATGTCTTCCGGTACCGCGCGCGGACCGACACCGGGTGGGCGCGCCGCAAGGGCGCTGCCCGCTGGGTATCCGATGTGCTGGTCCGGCACCGCGGAATCGCCCTGGTCCGGACGCTCATCGATCCGATCGCGACCGTCGAGGTCGGCACCATCTCGGGGGATCCGCCGAAGGGGCTCGGTGACGGTCCGTTGGAGATCCGATTGACCCTGACGGGTCAGGAATCGCCGTTGCGACTTGCCGTTTCAGCCGAGTCGCGGGACCGGGCGTGCGGCCCCGCCCGCTTGCGCGCGCAGTCCTCGCAGCTGAAGAGCGAACAACCGGTAGAAGGAGGAGGTCCTATGACGACTGGAGGTCGCAATGAGTAGTTCTCGCCTGTCCCCCGACGAGCTTGCGGCGATCGCGGAGGAGGCATACATCTTCTCGTTCCCGATGCTGATGGGTTACCGCTTCTGCTTCGCGACGTTCCTGGTCCCGTCGCTGCCGTCCTACCGGGGCCCGATGAACGAGATGCACGGTGAGCCGGTGACGCTGGACCACAACTTCAAAGAGGTCATCACACCGAACGCCGACACGCCCTACTCGATGGCCGCGCTCGACCTGCGGGCCGAGCCGGTGGTGCTCGAGGTGCCGGCGGTGACCGATCGCTACTACGTGATGCAGCTGGAGGATCTGTACGGCACGAATCCGCACTATGTCGGTTCCCGTACCACCGGGTCGGGGCCCGGGTCCTATGTGCTGGCCGGCCCGACGTTCACCGGTGATGTCCCTGACGGGTTCTCCGGCGTCCTGCGCTTCGAGACCGATCTGGTGTTCGTGATCGGCCGGACTCAACTGCTCGGCCCCGACGATGTCGAGACCCTGCGACCGATCATGGCGGCTTATCACCTCGAGCCGCTGTCGGCGCGTGTCGGCACCGCGGCACCCGTCGCACCGGCGTTCGACTGGCCGGTGTGGAACGACGAGGCGTCCCGCGACGAACGATTCATCGGCTTCGTCAACTCCCTGCTCGAATGGTGCCAGCCCCCGCACCCGAGCGAGGTGGCGATGTTCGAGCGCTTCGCGCGGGCCGGCATCGGCGCCGGTCTGCCGTTCGCACCCGACGACCTCGACGACGACGTCCGCACGGCCCTGCGCTCCGGGGTCGACCGGGCCCGGGCGACGATCGCGGACCGAGTCGAGAACCTCGGCGACAAGATCAACGGCTGGTCGGCCGTCGACGCGCTCGGCAGCCGCGACTTCTTCGCCGGCGACTACCTGCTGCGGGCGGCCGGGGCGATGGCCGGATGGGGCGGCAACGACAAGATCGAAGCCTTCTACCCACTGGCCCGCCAAGACTCCACCGGCAAATCCTTCTCCGGTGACCACGCCTACCGGCTGCGGTTCGACACGCTGCCGCCGGCGAAGGCGTTCTGGTCGGTCACCATGTACGACACGTCCTACGACGGCGTCGCCGGCTACCTGGTGGAGAACACGATCGGGCGATACCTCATCAACTCCACCACCGCCGGCCTGGCGTTCGGCGCGGACGGATCGCTGACCATCCACATCCAGCACGACGAACCCGACACCGAAGAGGGCAGGGCGAATTGGCTGCCGGCCCCGAAGGGTCCCTTCTATATGGCGATGCGCATCTACTGGCCGGAACCGGAAGCGCTCGACGGCACCTGGGAGCCGCCACCCATCGTCAGAATCTGACTCGAGCGAGCCGGCGTGGTCTTGACTGCCGGCCCCAAGTCCGGGAGCCGAAAGGCGGTAACCAAATGCGCGTCACCCACAGGGCACACGATCTGGATGTCGAAGTCGCCTACGAGGCGATGGTTCGCATGCGGAGGTTCGAGGAAGCCCAAGCCGAGATGTGGCGGGATGGATTGATCTCCGGCGAGATGCATCTCGGCGTAGGCGAGGAGGGCGTCGTGGCCGGGGTCGTCGGCAACCTGGTGGACGGCGACGCCATGGCCCTCGACCACCGCTCGACGCCGCCGCTCGTGGCACGCGGGGCCGACCTCGAGTCACTTTTCCTGGAAGTGCTCGGTTCGGAGAAGGGCCTGTGCCGTGGCCGGGGCGGACACATGCACCTTCTCGCCCCCGACCTTCTCGCCGCGTCCGACGGCATCGTGGGGGCGGGCGCTCCCCTGGCGTGCGGATTCGCGTTCGCCGCCCAGCGTTTGCGCCCGGGCCACGTTGCGGTCGCGTTTTTCGGCGAGGGCGCCGCCAACCAGGGAATGCTCCTCGAGGCCTTCAACCTCGCCGTCGTATGGAACCTGCCGGTGCTGTTCGTGTGCAAGGACAACGGCTGGTCGATCACGACCCGCAGCACCGAGGTCACGGGTGGGGGCCTGGTGCGGCGCGCTCGGGCTTTCGGCGTTCGTGCCCGCGCGGTCGACGGCGGCCGCGTCGACGCCGTGGCGAAGGAGAGCGCGCGCCTCATCGACCGCGCCCGGCGCGGTAACGGCCCGGGCTTCCTGCTCACCCGCTGCCACCGGCCGCAGGGCCACTTCCTCGGTGACCCCATGCTGCGCATGATGACCGAACCCCTCGATCAGGCCCGTCAGCTCGGTCCGCCGTTGCTGCGGGCGGCCGTGGCCGGCGACGGCGCGCGCCCGACGGTCAGGTTGGCCGGCCTGAGCGGAATCGGCGGGCGCATCGCGCGGCTCACCTTGCAGTACACGTTGCACCGTCGCGACCCGCTGGCCCGTGCACGTGCACTGCTGGATGCCGACACGGCCGCGGCCATCGAAGAACGGGTGTCCGCCGAAGTCCGAGCCGCCGCGGACAACGCGTTGAGCCAGGCCGGATTGCCGGGTGTGGGTGCAGGGCGATGACGGTGATGACGTTCGCCGATGCCATCGACGAAGGGTTGGCATCCGCCATGGCCCGCGACCAACGGGTGGTCACCTTCGGTGAAGATGTCCGGATACTGCGCCGAAACCTCCTGGCGCGTTTCGGCGCAAGCCGCGTCATGGACACACCGATAAGTGAGTCGGCATTCCTCGGCGCGGCGGTCGGCGCCGCGATGGCGGGGCTGCGCCCGGTCGTCGAGATCATGTTGGTCGACTTCATCGGAGTGGCCTTGGACGCCCTGCTCAACCACGCCGCCAAGATCGAGGCGTTCTCCGGCGGCCAATGGCGGTGTCCGCTCGTCGTACGCACTTCGTGCGGGGCCGGTTACGGCGATGGCGGCCAGCACGGGCAGGCGCTGTGGGGCATGCTCGCGGGTATCCCCGGGCTCACCGTGGTGGTGCCGTCCACACCGGCCGATGCGGCGGGGCTCATGATTGCCGCGATCGACCACGACGGTCCGGTCATCTTCATGGAACACAAGTTGCTCGCCGACTACTTGCTCGACTACCTGGGCGGAGCAAGCAGGCCCGGGGTTGCGTTCGACGTGCCGGCCACCGGGGCGACGGGTGAGGTACCCGACCTCGTCGCGACACCACTCGGCCAGGCTGCGATCCGCCGGCACGGCGGAGACGTCGCCCTCGTCAGCGTCGGTGTCGGCGTGCACCGCGCGCTTGAGGCCGCAGAGGTGCTTGCTGACGACGGCATCGACTGCACGGTCCTCGATGTACGGACGGTGGCCCCCCTCGATCGCGCCGCGATAGTCCAGGCGGTGGGCCGCACCGGGGCGGTCGTCGCCGTCGACGAAGACTACATTCGCGGGGGACTCACCGGAGAGGTCGCCGCCATCCTCGCCGAGGAAGGCTTGGCGGCGAAGTTCGCTCGTGTCGCGGTCGAGTCGACGATCCCGTACGCCCGCGACCTGGAGCGGGAGGTGCTGCCGAACCGCGAGCGAATAGTCGACGCCGTTCGGCGGCTTCGCTGCCGGCGATAGGGTTGCGCCGATCGGCCCGGCAAGTACGACCCGCGGCCGATTGTGGCCGATATCGCGATGGGCCTGTTGGCCCTCGGTGGTGCCCAGCCCGACCGTCCGGCGCCGAAATCAACCTGACGGCCCGGCCGGGAAGCGCTACCGACACTCCCCTACCATTGTGGGTCCTCCCTAGACGGTGCGGGTCAACCGATCCGCGAGCAACTCGGCGAACCGTGCCGGATCCTCCAATTCGCCGCCTTCTGCGAGAAGTGCTGTGCCGTAGAGCAGTTCGGCCGTCTCAGCGACCGATGGATCGTCAGGGCGGTCTTTGTGCGCCTGGCGCAGGCCGATGACGAGCCCATGATTCGGGTTGAGTTCGAGGATCCGCTTACCGGCCGGGAGGTCCTGCCCGGAAGCCCGGTAGAGGCGCTCGAGCGCCGGTGTGATGTCGAAGGCGTCGGTGATCAGGCAGGCCGGCGATTCGGTCAGGCGAGAGGACAGCCGCACGTCCTTGACATGCTCACTCAGGGTCTCCTCCAACCATGTCAACAGTTCGGCGAACTCTTTCTCCCGCTCCTCGCGCTCGGCCTCATGCGCCGTCTTCTCCTCCTCGGAGTCAAGGTCCACCTCTCCCCGGGCTACCGATTGCAGCGGTTTGCCGTCGAACTCGGTCACGGTTCCCACCCAGACCTCGTCGACCGGGTCGGTGAGCAGCAGGACCTCGTATCCCTTGGCCTTGAACACCTCGAGGTGCGGCGACTTCAGGATCTGCTGACGGGTCTCGCCGGTGGCGTAGAAGATCTGCTCCTGACCGTCCTTCATTCGCTCGACATACCCGGCAAGGGTGGTGGGTTCGTCCTCGCTGTGCGTCGAGGCGAACGAGGAAATCCGAAGCAGGGTGTCCTGGTTGTCCAAGTCCGACAGCAGGCCCTCTTTGAGGACCCTGCCGAACTGGGTCCAAAACGTGCGGTAGTCCTCTGGGCGCTCGGACTGCAGATCCTTGATCGTGGAAAGGACCTTTTTGGTCAGACGGCGACGAATCGCCTTGATCTGACGATCCTGCTGCAAGATTTCGCGGGAAACATTCAGCGACATGTCCTGTGCGTCGACGACGCCCTTGACGAAGCGCAGGTATTCCGGCATCAGTTGGTCACAATCGCCCATGATGAACACGCGTTTGACATACAGCTGTATCCCGATGTGGGCGTCCCGGTTGAACAGATCGAATGGGGCGTGTGACGGAATGAACAGCAGGGCCTGATACTCGAAGGTGCCCTCGGCCTTCATCGCGATGACCTCGAGCGGATCGTCCCAGGCGTGCGCGATGTGCTTGTAGAACTCTTTGTACTCTTCGTCGGAGACCTCATCTTTGGGCTTGGCCCACAGCGCCTTCATCGAGTTGAGGGTCTCGGTGTCGAGGGTGACGGTCTCGTCGCCACCCTCTGCGCCTGCCGGGGTACGTCGCTCGACCGTCATCCGGACGGGCCAGGCAATGAAGTCGGAGTACTTCTTGACCAGGCTCCGGATCGTCGACTCCGAGGTGTAGTCGTGCAGTTCGTTCTCGGCGTCCTCGGGCTTGAGGTGCAGGGTTATCGATGTTCCCTGCGGCGCGTCGTCGACGGATTCGATGGTGTAGGTGCCGTCGCCGCTCGATTCCCACCTGGTGGCTTCGCTCTCGCCGGCCTTACGGGTGAGCAACTCGACCTTGTCGGCCACCATGAAGACGGAGTAGAAACCGATACCGAACTGACCGATCAGTTCTTCTGAGGCGGCCCGGTTCTTGGCCTGGCGCAACTGCTCACGCAACTCGGCGGTACCCGACCTGGCCAGAGTGCCGATCAGATCCACGACCTCATCGCGCGTCATACCGATGCCGTTGTCGCAGACGGTCAGGGTGCGTGCCTCCCTGTCCGCCTCGATGTCGATATGTAGATCGGAGGTGTCGACGTTCAGGTCCTTGTTACGGAACGCCTCGAGCCGAAGCTTGTCCAGCGCATCCGAGGCGTTCGAGATCAACTCCCGCAGAAACGAATCCTTGTGGGAGTAGACCGAGTGGACCATCAAATCCAGCAGTTGCCGTGCCTCGGCCTGGAACTCCAACTGCTCGACACGCGCGTTCATAGGACTCCGTTCGTCAGCCACAGCGTTCAAATCTAGCGAGGCGTTCACCGGCCGGATCATCGCCGCCCGTCCACAGCAGCTTTCGCGGCCGCATCTCTTTCAGTAAACGCCGGTGCAACTGTGGCCGATACCAGCGGTTCGGTATCGACGAATCATAATTCTGATGGTCTGTGACCAGCGCTGTGGCGGTCAACGTGCGAAAAGACATCACCGTAGTTCAGTGAAGTTATCTGTAGCTGTGGGCAGATTGTGGGCACGGCGTGGGCACGACGCGTGTCTGTAACCGCCACCGGGCGCTGATGCGGTAGCGGTTGAGCACCGCCAGTTACCCAACCGACGAGCCGACGAACCCCTGCGGACGTCATGCCGCCGTCGGTGGTGTAGGGCAGCTGAGTGGCGTTGGCAGCCAGCGGGGCCGCCGCGGTGCTGATGGTCGCAGCGATGCTGTTGGGGTTGTGGCGCATCTGAGCGAGCACAACCGCTCCCTAGCCGCACACACTCAGCGGTCCTACGAGCAGGCGTTGCGGTTGTTCATCCTGCCGACGCTCGGCGACAAGCACGTGACACGACGCCAGGTTAGGGTCCGGCCGGCTCTACCCGCATCTGATTTTTCGGTAGGTGCGACATGCCCGCCTACTTTTGCAGCGTGAACTGATGAACATTGGTGTGGCCTTCGCGGAATAGGCGTGGGCAGCCGTTGAGGTATTTGTCGTAGCGGTCGTAGACCGCCTGGGACTGCATCGCTATCGCCTCGTCGCGGTGTGATTCCAGGCCGGCCGCCCACATCTCGAGTGTGCGTGGGTAGTACTGCCCGATGGCTTGTTCCTGGGTCAGGGTGAAGCCGGCCTTGGCGGCGTGCTCCTCGACCATCGGCACCGTCGGTAAGCGACCGCCCGGGAAGATCTCGGTGGCGATGAACTTCGCGAACCGGGCGATCTCCAACGTGATCGGCACCCCGAGGCGTTTCGCGTCGGCCTGCGTGATTGCGGTGATCGTGTGCAGCAGCATCACCCCATCCTCGGGCAGTGCGGTGTGGGCCATCTCAAAGAAGTCGTCGTAGCGATTGTGGCCGAAGTGCTCGAAGGCGCCGATGGACACAATCCGATCCACCTTCTCGTCGAACTCCTCCCAGCCCTGCAATCTGACCTCGACGGTACGTTCCGTTCCAATCTCGGCGAGTTTGGCGGCGGCGTAGTCGCGTTGGCGTTCGCTGAGGGTCAGCCCAATGACGTTGACGTCGTAGTTCTCGATCGCCCGCTGCATGCAGGCGCCCCAACCGCAACCGATGTCGAGAAGCGTCATACCCGGCTGTAGGCCCAGCTTGCCGAGAGCCAGGTCGAACTTGGCCAGCTGACCCTCCTCGAGGGTCAAGCCTTCCCTGGGGAAGTACGAACACGTATAACCCATCGTCGGGCCGAGAAAGAGTTCGAAGAACTCGTTGGAGATGTCATAAATCGACTGCAGTTCTGCGTACTTCGGTTCCAGCTCCGACATATCTGACGACTCCGATTGCTTACGTGGTGTGATTCGAATTAGGACCACGCTAGCGGGCCGGGGGCGCGTCCGGGGCCTTGCACCAACTGCATGAGAAACCTTGTTGCGCGCTGTGCCGAGACGATCAGAGCGGGCAAAGGTAGGTGCGGGAGGATTTGGCGTGCGTTGCTCGTATAGGACTCATGATGTGACTCCTCGTGATGAATGGCGTGGCGGGGTTCGGAGGCCTTGGTGTCCGCCTGCGCGCGACTCGGGCTGGTGGGGATGAACTCACCGCTGTCGGTGAAGTCGATGGTGGGCTCGGCGGGTCGCAGCGGCCGGTCGCGCTGGGCGTCTAGCAAATTCACGACAACGTGGCCCTCTTGAAAGCGCTGGGCTACGGCTACTGCCTGTTGGTCTACAACATTCGGAACGCGGTGGGCGGCGGTTGCGCCGAAGACGACGACCCCGGATTAAGTGACTACGGCCGCAAGGTCATCCAGGCCTTCAACAAGTACGGCATGGTGGTCGATGTCAATCACACCGGCAACCGGACCGCGCTGTAGGCCTGCGAGGTCAGCACCAAACCGGTCATCTTCTCCCACTCGGGAGCGAACGGCGTTCTCGCGACCTACCGCAACACGTCGGACGACCTCATCAGGGCGATCGCGCGGACCGGAGGTGTCTGTTCGGTGTTCGGTGTCGGTACCTATCGGCTGACGATGTACATCGGTTGGCGGCCGAATCGGGCGAGCGCCGGCCGCTTTTCTACGTCCTGGCGTTCTGTGGACTCCGCTGGGGTGAGGCGATCGCACTCCGGGTTCGCGATGTCGAGTTCCCGAAGCGGCGTCTTGTTGTCGCCGAGAACGCGGTGAGCTCGGTGTCGATCACGCGGCAGGGCAGACGAAGGGCCGCAAGGTCCGCTCCGTACCCGTGCCCTCGTTCGTACTCGACGAGTTATCCTCGCTGTGCGCGGACAAGAGCACCGACGATCTGGTGTTCGGCGGCCAGGACGGGAAGTACCTGCCGCGGCCGAAGTCGACGCGCGGATGGTTCTCCGGTGCGGTGACGCGGGCGAAGGTCCAGAAGGTCACCCCGCACGATCTGCGGCACACCGCGGCGAGCCTGGCGGTGTCGGCAGGGGTCGATGTAATGACGCTGGAACGGATGCTCGGACACAAGTCCGCGAAGGTCACTCCGGACGTGTACGCGGACCTGTTCGATACGGACCTCGATGCGGTAGCAGAGTCACTGCACGCCTCATATTCGCAGCCCGGTTTAGCCGAAAGTGTGGGCAAAACGTGGGCAAAGAGTGGGCAGGGCTCCGCCCAGCAAACATGAAAATAGCCCCTCACCTGGATCGCAGGCACAGGGGCTATGGCGGTGGCGGAGGGATTTGAACCCTCGGACGGGGGTTACCCGTCACACGCTTTCGAGGCGTGCTCCTTAGGCCGCTCGGACACGCCACCGTGTGGCAGCTTACCGATGCACACCGGGGGAAACCAAAACCGCCCGTTCACCGAGTGTGTAACCGCTGCGGGAAATCGGCCCGGACACCGCAGTGGGTGCACTCTCGGCGAAAAAATCGGGCCCTCAGCGCTGGCGCGCGAAGAACTCCTCCAGCAGCGCGGCGCACTCGTCGCCCAGCACGCCGCCGTGCACCTGCGGACGGTGGTTGAGCCGCCGGTCGCGCACCACGTCCCACAGCGACCCGACCGCCCCGGTCTTGGGCTCCCACGCCCCGAACACGACTCGCGCGATCCGGGCCATGACCAGCGCACCGGCGCACATCGTGCACGGCTCGACCGTGACCGCCAGCGTCGCACCCTCCAGCCGCCACCCGTCACCCAGGACCGCCGCGGCCGCGCGCATCGCCAGGATCTCGGCGTGCGCGGTCGGATCGCCCAGTTCCTCGCGGGCGTTGGCGGCACGGGCCAGTTCGGTGCCGTCGGCCGCGACGATGACCGCCCCGATCGGCACGTCGCGCGGTCCGGCCGCGCGGGCGGCCGCCAGCGCGGCCCGGATCAGCTCCTCGTCGGCCGGAATCACCTGTCCAGACGATCGAGGACGGCCGACAGCTCGTCGGCGAACCCCATCTCCCTGGCGATGCGGCCGATCTGCTCGTCGGCGTAGAGGTCGGACTCGTCGAGGATGATGCTCAACACCGCGGGAGGCAGCCCGAGGTCGGACAGCAGCCCGACGTCCCCCTCCTCGAACGGGTCGGCATCGTCGAGGTCCTCCTCGTCGATGTCGTAATCCAGCTTGTCGAGCACCTCGGCGGCGATGTCGTAGTCCAGTGCCGCGGTCGCGTCCGACAGCAACAGGCGGGTGCCCGACGGCGCCGGCCGGACGATCACGAAGAACTCGTCATCGATGTCGAGCAGCCCGAAAACTGCTCCGGCACTGCGCAATTGACAAAGCTCCTGCTCCGCTGCGGTCAGGCTCGCCAGCGCGGCGGGACTCAGCGCGGTGCACCGCCACGTGCCGTCCTCGCGGACCACCGCCACACCGAAGCCGTCCGGGGCGTCGACCGCCTTCTGCTGCGCCTGTGTGCGCTGCGCTCCCATGAGAGGACACGGTAGTCCCGATAAACGCCCTTGACCAGCGGCTCCGCACCTCCTGGCACCGGCGGGCACACCCGGTGTGCCAACCTTGACGGGTGGCGACGACACCGGTGTGCGTGATCGGTCTGGGGTTGATCGGCGGCTCCGTCATGCGGGCGGCCAGGGCGGCCGGGCGCGAGGTGTTCGGCTACAACCGCTCCCCCGACGGGGTCGCGGCCGCCCGGTTCGACGGCTACGACGCCGGCGCCGATCTCGACGAGGTGCTGGCCCGGGCCGCCGCCACCGGCGCGCTCATCGTGCTCGCGGTGCCGGTCCCGGCCCTGCCGTCGATGCTCGAGCACGTCGGCAGGGCCGCGCCCGCCAACCCGCTGACCGACGTGACCAGCGTCAAGGGTGCCGTGCTCGACGCCGTGCGGCACGCCGGGCTGCTGGCCCGCTTCGTCGGCGGCCACCCGATGGCCGGCACCGCGCATTCCGGCTGGGCGGCCGGGGACGCCGGGTTGTTCGTCGACGCGCCGTGGGTGATCGGCGTCGACGACCACGTCGACCCGGACGTCTGGGCCGAGGTGATGACGCTGGCGCTGGACTGCGGCGCGTTCGTCGTACCGGCCCGTGCCGACGAGCACGACGCCGCCGCGGCGGCCATCTCGCATCTGCCTCACCTGCTGGCCGAGGCGCTGGCCGCCACCGCCGGGGAGGTGCCGCTCGCGTTCGCGCTGGCGGCCGGATCCTTCCGCGACGGCACCAGGGTCGCGGGCACCGCCCCGGACCTGGTACGGGCGATGTGCGAGGCCAACTCCGCTGCGCTGGTGCCCGCGCTGGACCGTGCGCTGCACCGGCTGACCTCGGCGCGCGAGCTGCTGGCTCAGGACGGACCGATAACCGGCCTGGTGGAGTCCGGCCACGCCGCGCGGATCCGCTACGACGGGTTTTCCCGGCCGCAGATCACCACCGCGGTCATCGGGGCCGACGGCTGGCGCGACGAACTCGCCGCGGCGGGGCGCGCCGGCGGGGTGGTCAGATCCGCTCTGCCAACCCTGGGTAGTTCAGGATGAACCCGTCGTCGTCGACGGTGATCGTGGTCTCGGCGACCGGCGAGTTCAGCTTGATGCCGTCGGCCCCGGTGGTGTAGCCGATCGTCGCGACATCGACCGACAGGTCGGGCACCCGCACGTAGACCACCGGCAGTGTCACCGATTCCCCGGGCCGCTGGAACACCCGGGTACGGCGGATCGGCAGCGCGTTGAAGAAAGGGCTGAAGATCACGTCCACGTCGACCGCGCCGTCGTAGGCCGAACGGCTGGTCTCACCGGAGTGGTCCTGCACCAGCCACATGTTCTCCTCGTCGTGGGCGATGGAGAGCTGGCGCTCGCGCTCGGCGAGCGTGATGGTCAGCGACAACCGCTTGGTCGCGCCCGACTCGTCGGTGACGAGGTCGTAGGACGCGCTGAACGCGGGGTGCGACCCGGTGGCGGCGGCCACGATCCGGCCGTGGGCCTTGATGCGGTCACCGGAGAGCTGCACCCGTACCGACTCCATCCGCCGTCCGTCGTGGGCGCGCCAGGTCAGGATGGCGGGCCAGCGGGTGCTTTCCTCAGAGCCGTCGGCTTCACTCATCCCTCTACCGTATGCGACGGGTCGCCCCGTGGGTGACCGGCCCGGAAACTGGACGGCGAACCGACGTGTGGGCGTGATTCCAGCGCAACCTCATCGCTGAGCAACGGCGCCGGCAGGCTCCCCCGGGACCGGCTCAATCTCCCGGTGCCGGGCATCGACAACCAGACCGCGAAGGCCAGCGCCGCATCGAGAATCAGCGCCAGCGCGGTCACCATCAGCGCGCCCACCAGGGCGATGTGGAACTGGCGCACCTTGATCCCGTCGATGAGGTAGCGGCCCAGCCCGCCCAGGCTGGCGTAGGCCGCGATGGTGGCCGTCGCGACGATCTGCAGTGTGGCGGTGCGCAGCCCGCCCAGGATCAGCGGCATTGCGTTGGGGGTCTCCACGCGCAGCAGGATCCGCCGCTCGGTCATCCCCATCGAGCGGGCCGCATCGACCACCGTGCGGTCCACGTTGGCGATGCCCGAGTAGGTGCCTGCCAGCAGCGGCGGGATGCCCAGCAGCATCAACGCGACGGTCGGCGGGACCAGACCCAGTCCCCACAGCAGCACGCCGAGCAGCAGCACGCCCAGCGTCGGCAGCGCCCGCAGGGCGTTGACCCCGGTCACGACCAGGAACGTGCCCCGGCCGGTGTGGCCGATGAGCATCCCGACCGGCACCGCGATCAGCGCCGAGAAGAACGTCGCGATGACGGTGTACTGCAGGTGTTCGGCGATGCGGGCGCCGAGCCCGGACGGGCCCGCCCAGTTCGCCGCGGTGAAGATGAACGAGAGCGCCTGTTCGAGGAAGTTCACGCCGGCACCGCCGTCCACGGCGTCAACACCCGGCCCGCCAGCATGATCAGGGTGTCGATGACGATCGCGAGCACGAAGATCGCGATGATGCCCGCGACGATCTGATTGCTCTTGTCGGACTGATAGCCCTCGGTGAACCAGGTGCCCAGACCGCCGATGCCGATGACCGAGCCGACCGACACCATCGAGATGTTGGTGACCGCGACCACCCGCAGGCTGGCCACCAGCACGGGAACGGCCAGCGGCAGTTCCACTTTCAGCATCCGGGTCAGGGGCCGGTAACCCACCGCGGTGGCGGCGTCGCGCACCGGGTCGGGCACCGCGTCGAGCGCCTCGGGAACCGCGCGCACCAGCAGTGCGGTCGTGTAGAGCGTCAGCGCGACGATCACGTTGGCCTCGTCGAGGATTCGGGTCGGGATGATCAGCGGCAGCACCACGAACAGCGCCAGCGACGGGATCGTGAAGATGATGCTGGCGGTCACGGTGGTGAGCCGCCGCAGCGTCGTGGTGCGCTGCACCAGCGCACCGAGCGGAACCGCGATGAGCAGCCCCAGCACCACCGGGATCAGCGACAGCCGCAGGTGCACGACGGTCAGCGCCCATGCGTCGTCGAGGTTGTCCAGCAGATAGTTCACGATGCCGACCGCTGCCTCTTCAACGCGTCGAGCACGTCGTCGGCGAGCACCCCTCCGACCGGCTTCCCATCGGCACCCACCGCGACCCCGAGGCCCGACGGCGAGGATAGTGCCGAGTCCAGCGCCTGCCGCAGCGAATCGTCGGGACGGAACAACGAACCGCCCGCAGTAGTGCTGTCGTACAACAGCTTTCCCGACCGGTGCAGCCCGACGCCGGCCGCGTCGATCCACGCATACGGAGTACCGTCGGGTTTGGTGACCAGCGCCCACTGACCGGGACCGAGTCCCAGCGCGTCGATGCCCGCCTCGTCGACGGTGCGCAACTCGTGCATCGGCAGGCCGGTGGCGTGCCGGAACTGCAACCCGCGGTAGCCGCGGTCGGCGCCGATGAACCCGGCCACGAAATCGTTGGCCGGGTTGGACAACAGCCGCTTCGGCTCGTCGTACTGCTGCAGCACGCCGCCGCGGCCGAACACCGCGACCCGGTCGCCGATCTTGATCGCCTCGTCGATGTCGTGGGTGACGAACACGATCGTCTTGTGCAATTCGCTTTGCAGTCGCAGGATCTCGGCCTGCAGCTCCTCCCGCACCACCGGGTCGACGGCACTGAACGGCTCGTCCATCAACAGGATCGGCGGGTCGGCCGCCAGCGCCCTGGCCACCCCGACGCGCTGCTGCTGGCCGCCGGAGAGCTGTGCGGGATAGCGGTCGGCGAGCTTGGGGTCCAGACCGACCCGCTCCATCACACCGAGGGCCGCCTTGCGGGCGCTGCGGCGTGACTCCCCCTTGAGCACCGGCACCGTGGCGACGTTGTCGATCACCCGCTGGTGCGGCATCAGGCCCGCGCTCTGGATCACGTAGCCGATCCCGAGGCGCAGTTTGACCGGATCGACCGAGGTCACGTCGGCGCCGTCGACGGTCAGCGTCCCCGAGGTCGGCTCGGTCATCCGGTTGATCATCCGCATCGAGGTGGTCTTGCCGCAGCCCGACGGACCCACGAACACGGTCAGCGATCCGTCGGGCACCACGAGATCCAGGTCGTCGACGGCGACGGTGCCGTCCGGGTACTTCTTGGTGACGCCGGCGAATTCGATCATCGTGACCCTTCGTTGCTCACGGAAGCAGCGGTTCGTCGAACCCCTTGTCCTGTACCCACTTCCTGGCCGCCTCGTCCGGGTTGATCCCGGAGTTGCCGGAGGTCTCGGTGTTCATCGCGATGAGGTCCTCGGTGGTCAGCGCCGCCGACACCGCGTCGAGCACGGTCTTGAGGTCGTCGGACTTCTTCTGCGAACTCACCAGCGGCACCACGTTGGCCGCCAGGAAGTTGTTCTTCGGATCCTCCAGTACCACCAGATCGTTCTGGGCGATCGCCGGAGACGTGCTGAAGATGTTGGCGGCGGTCACCGTCCCGTCGGTCAGCGCGCGCACCGTGGCGGGCCCGCCGCCGTCACTGATCGCGACGAAATTGCTCTCCGGTATGTCGAGACCGTAGGCCTGATTCAGGCCGGGCAGTCCCTCGGAGCGGTTCAGGAACTCCGAGGGCGCACCGAACTTCACGTCGGGCGAGTGGGCGGCCAGGTCTGCGATGGTGGTGAGATTCCAGCGCTGCGCGGTCTGCGCCGTCACCGCGACCGTGTCCTTGTCCTCGGCGGGTGACGGATTCAGGATCGACAGATCACCCGGCAGCGCCCGGAACAGCGCCAGCAGAACACCGTCGGGAGTGGTCACGTCGGTCCCGGGATCGAAGTACTGCAGCAGATTTCCGGTGTACTCGGGGATCAGATCGATCGAGTGGTCTTGAACCGCAGGGATGTAGGTCTCCCGGCTGCCGATGCCGAACTGCCTGCCCACGGTGAATCCGTTGGCCTCCAGGGTCTGCGCGTAGATCTCGGCGATGATCTTGGACTCGGGGAAGTCCGCGGATCCGACGACGACGGACCTCAGGTCGCCGGAAATCTCACCTCCGCCCAGCGGATTGGAACTGCCGCATCCCGACGACAAGGCCGTGGTCAGGGCAAACACTACGGTCAGCGTGGCGAGCGCACGTCGGGAAACGTTCACCGGAACGTCCTTTCGGCGGTGGCGTGCTTGGGTGGGCCTTTCGTGACCCTAACGCCATCGGCACCGAGGTTTCATTCAACGCGGGAAAGAGCAAAGATATGACCATGAGCAGCGATCCCCTCGCGTCGCCGGAACCCCCGTTCGACGGGCCCTCCGACGGGCCCTCCGACGCGCCCGCGGCCGCCCCGCCGGCCCTTCCCGAATCGGCCGTCACGTTCACCAAGGCCGCCGCGATGTGGGGGGCGTTGGTGGCGGGTTTCGTGATCCTGATCATCCTGCTGATCTTCATCGCGCAGAACACCGAATCGACCCGGTTCACGTTCCTGGGCTGGCACTGGAGCCTGCCGCTGGGGGTGGCCATCCTGTTCGCCGCGGTCGCGGGTGGCCTGCTGACGGTGGCGGTCGGCGCCGTGCGCATCTTCCAGCTCCGCCGCGCCGCGAAGAAGAACCTCAAGGCCGGGCTGGAGGGGCCTACCTGATCGACACCAGCTGATCGACCGAGTCCGTCGGCAGGTCGCCGTCGACGGTGGCGGTCACCGTGCAGTTGTTGAGGACGACGGCGCCCTTGTGGTTGTCCAGGAACGCGGTGTCGGCGGCGTCGCGCCCGGTGGCGATGCGCACCATCGACTGCCGCGGTGCCAGGCAGGTGGCGTCGACGACCCGCCAGTGCCCGTCGACGAAGGCCTCGGCGACGGCGTGGAAGTCCATCGGATCGCAGCCGGGCGCATACACCGCGACCAGGCGCGCGGGCACGTTGACCGCACGCAGCAACGCGACGACGAGGTGCGCGTAGTCCCGGCACACCCCCTCACCGGCCAGCAGGGTGTCGGCCGCACCGTCGATCGGGTCGCTCGAGCCGGGCACGTAGCTCAACCGGGTGCCCACCCACGACGACACCTTCTCCAGCAGCGTGGCCGAATCGGCGTAGTCGCCGAACTCGGTCGCCGCGAAGCCGAAGAACTTGTCCGCCTCGGCGTAGCGGCTGGGCCGCAGATAGGTGGACAGGTCGAGATCGCGCACCGGGGCGGGCTCGGCCTGCCCGATCACCGTCGCGGAATAGCTCACCTGCAGGTTGCCCACCGGCGCGGCGAACGTGTGGATCCGGTTGCCGTGCTCACCGGTGATCTCGCGGATGTCCTCGGCCGGAATCGGCTGGCCGTCCAACACGAACGACAGCTTCTCGGTTACCTCGGCACCCGGCTGCGGGGCCACCGCGATCTGGAACTCCAGCGTCGTCGGCGCGGTGATCTGCACGTCCAACTCGGCACCGACATCGCGTTTCATCACAGGGCGCTTTCTTCCGATCCAAGGGAACGATCTGGTGGGGCTTGCTTTGGGCACGCGACTCTCTACCCCGGCCGGGCGGCGACCAAACAAAACCCTATTTCAACTCGGCCAGCCCGGCGGAGATCAGCGGTCCGACCGCCTCGCCGACCGGGTCACCTTCGTCGCCGGCACCACCCTCCCGCGCCCGGTAGGAGATGCCCGCGGCGATGATGGCGAGCTTGAAGTACGCCAGCGCCATGTAGAAGTCCCAGTGCTCCAGGTCCACGCCGGCGGCGCGCGAATACTTCTCGGCCAGCACGTCGGCGGTCGGGATCAGCTCGGACGCCCATGCGGCGTCCATGTGCACCAGACGGAACGTCGGGTGCCGATAGACGCACATCAGCGCGGCGTCGCTGAGCGGGTCCCCCAGCGTGGACATCTCCCAGTCCAGCACCGCGACCACCTTATTTGGGTCCTCGGCGTCGAGGATCGTGTTGTCGATGCGGTAGTCGCCGTGCACGATCGACGTTCGGCTCTGCGCCGGGGTGGCCGCCGCCAGACGCTCGTGCAGCAGCTTGACGTCGGCCTCGCAGGGATCGCCGGCGCGCTTGACCAGCTCCCACTGCGACCCCCAGCGGCGCACCTGGCGCTCCAGATACCCGCTCGGCTTGCCGAAGTCGCCCAACCCGACGGCGTCGGGATCGACCGCGTGCAGGTCGGCCAGCACCGTGATCAGGGCGTCCACGCAGGACTCGATGGTGGCCGCATCGCCGAGCGCCTCGAGCTGGTCGGTGTGGCGCACCACCCGGCCCGGCACGTACTCGACCATCTGAAACGGTGCGCCCAGCACCGAGTCGTCGTTGCGCATCGTGACCGCGCGGGCTACCGGCACCGGGGTATCGGCCAGCGCCGCGACCACACGGTATTCGCGGGCCATGTCGTGCGCGGACGGGGTCAGGCCGTGCAGCGGGGGACGGCGCAGCACCCACTGCGAGGCGTCGTCGCTCACCAGGAACGTCAGGTTGGACCGGCCACCGGAGATCAACTCGGCGCGCAACTCGCCGCTGCGGGGCACTCCGACGTCGCGCAGGTGTCGATCCAGGGCGGCCAGATCGAGGCCATCGAGGTCAGTCACGCCCAACTGTCTACCATCGCGGCTGTTCAGGATGGACGGTGCCTGGGCAGTAGGTCCCACACGTGCTCGGTGGCGTTGACGCCGGCGACCGCGAGCCTGCCGGTGCGCGACGACAGCACCGTGGTCACCGACGCGTAGTCGACGTGGAAGGACAGCAGCCGTTCGGTGCCGAGGACCCGGTGCAGCACCGCGTTGATCACCCCGCCGTGGCTGAACACCGCGACGGTCTCCTCGTGCGCTGCCGACGCCAGCAGATCGTCGAGCGCGTCACCGACCCGCTGCAGGAACGCTGCCTCATCGACGGCGCTGGGCAGGTGCCCCGCCATCAACCGCGCCAGTTCGGCCGGGTTCTCGGCGGCGATCTGCTCGATCGGGATGTAGTGCGCCATGTCCCGGTCGTACTCGGCGAGGCGCTCATCGATCTGCACCGACAGGCCCAACGCCTCGGCCACCGGCGCGGCGGTCTGCGCAGCACGGACCTGGGGGCTGCTGACCACCCGGGTGATCGGGAACCGGGCGAGCGCGTCGGGCAGCCGCGCGGCCTGCCGGAGACCGTCGTCGGACAGCGGTGGGTCGGAGCCCTGCCCGTGCTCGCTGCGCAGTGGCAGTGCGTGGCGGACGAGGAGCAGTTGCACCGTGACACCATATGGCCCGTGCGCGCATTCGCCTGCCCCGTGTGCCACTCGTTCACGCCGTTCGAAGCCGGCCGGTGCGCCGGCTGCGCTGTTCTTCAACCGGGTGAACACCGCGATGGGCAAGAATCCGTTGTACCCGTTCACGATCCCGCCACCCGTGGTGGCCAAGCTGGGGTTCGTGCACCGGGTGATCAGAGACACGGCACGGGAGGGACATGGGTAACGCGGGATACGCCGATCAGCTGTTCGATCTGACCGGGCGGGTGGTGTTGATCACCGGCGGCAGCCGCGGGCTGGGTCGGGAGATGGCGTTCGGCGCGGCGCGCTGCGGCGCGGACGTGATCGTGGCCAGCCGCAAGTTCGACGCCTGCGTGGACACCGCGCAGGAGATCACCACCGCCACCGGGCGCCGGGCGTTTCCCTACCAGGTGCACGTCGGTCGGTGGGATGAGCTGGACGGACTCGCCGACGCGGCCTACGCGGAGTTCGGGAAGGTCGACGTGCTGGTCAACAACGCCGGCATGTCACCGGTGTACGAGAAGCAGACCGACGTCACCGAGAAGCTGTTCGACGCGGTGATGAACCTCAACCTGAAGGGACCGTTCCGGCTCTCGGCCCTGATCGGGGAACGCATGGTGGCCGCCGGGGGCGGTTCGATCATCAACGTCAGCACCCACGGCTCGCTGCGACCGCATCCGTCGTTCATCCCGTACGCCGCCTCCAAGGCCGGGCTGAACGCGATGACCGAGGGCCTGGCGCTGGCGTTCGGCCCGACCGTGCGGGTCAACACGCTGATGCCGGGCCCGTTCCTCACCGACATCAGCAATGCCTGGGACTTCGGGGAGGGCACCAACCCGTTCCGCAACAGCGCGCTGCAGCGCGCCGGCGAGCCGGCCGAGATCGTCGGCGCCGCGCTGTTCCTGATGTCGGACGCGTCGAGCTTCACGTCCGGCTCGATCCTGCGCGCCGACGGCGGCATCCCGTAGACCGCGTGCTGAGACCTCAGGGCGTGACGATGTTGAACGACGGGTCGGGCTTGTCCAGCACCGAGGTCAGCGACGCGAGCACGCCGGCGTCGCCGGTGATCTCCACGCCCGGTGAGGTGTTGTCGCCGGCGGCCAGGGTGAGCAGTCGGACCTTGCTCGCCAGCCGCACGGTGGCCTGGGCGCTGGTGTCGTCGGCAGCCACCTTGCGGTACACCAGCACCCCGTTGCGGAGCGTGAGCCGGTAGTTCACCCCGCTGTCGAGGAACGTGACGTCGAATGCAAGGTCGAGATCCCAGGCCCGCGGGCCGTTCACGCTGATCGCCAGCACGTCGAACATCTGCTCGGGGGTCAGCTGTGCGGCGATCGTCGGCGACGCGGTCTGCGTCGGGGTGCCGAAGTTGCCGTCGCGCAGCTCGGTGGCGCCGGCCAGGAAGAAGTTGCGCCACGGGCCGTTCTCGGAGCCGTAGGCCAGCTGCTCGAAGGTGTCCGCGTACAGCTCACGGGCCGCTGCATGGTTCTGGTCGGTGAAGATGGCGTGGTCGAGAAGGGTTGCCGCCCAGCGGAAGTCGCCGTCGTCGAAGGCCGCCCGGGCCAGCTCGACCACCCGGTCGATGCCGCCCATGGCCGCGACGTAGCGCGGGCCGATCGACTCGGGCGGGTGCGGCCACAACCGGGCCGGGTTGCCGTCGAACCAGCCCATGTAGCGCTGGTAGACGGCCTTGACGTTGTGGCTGACCGAGCCGTAGTAGCCGTGCGCGTGCCAGGCCCGCTCCAGCGCCGGCGGCATCGCGAAGGTCTCGGCGATCTCGATGCCGGTGAAACCCTGGTTGAGCTGCCGCAGCGTCTGGTCGTGCAGGTAGGAGTACAGATCCCGCTGCAGGGACAGGAACTCGACGATCCGGTCCTTTCCCCAGGTGGGCCAGTGGTGGGATGCGAACACCACGTCGGCACGGTCGGAGAACGTGTCGATGGCCTCGGTGAGATAGCCCGCCCAGCCGTGCGGGTCGCGCACCAGCGCGCCGCGCAGCGTCAGCAGGTTGTGCAGGTTGTGGGTGGCGTTCTCGGCCATGCACAGCGCGCGGTAGCGCGGGAAGTAGAAGTGCATCTCGGCGGGCGCCTCGGTGCCGGGAGCCATCTGGAACTCGATCTCGACGCCGTCGATGGTGTGCTTCTCCCCCGTCTCCCGGATGTCGACGGTCGGCACGATCAGCGCCACCTCGCCGGTCGACGGGGTCTGCCCGAGCCCGCAGCCGACCTGGCCCTTCGGGCCCCGTTCGAGCACCGCGCCGTACATGTAGCCGGCCCGGCGCCCCATCGCCGTCCCGGCGTAGACGTTCTCCTGCACGGCGTGCTCGGTGAAGTGCTCGGGCGCGAGCACCACGACGTTGCCCGCGTCGACGTCTTCCTGCGAGGTCACCCCGAGCACGCCGCCGAAATGGTCGACGTGGCTGTGGGTGTAAATCACCGCCTTGACGGTCCGGTCGCCGCGGTGCTCGCGGTACAGGGCCAGGGCCGCGGCGGCGACCTCGGTGGACACCAGCGGGTCGATCACGATGATGCCGGTGTCCCCCTCGACGAACGTGATGTTGGACAGGTCGAAGCCGCGCACCTGGTAGATGCCCTCCACTACCTGGTAGAGGCCCTGCTTGGCGACCAGCATCGACTGCCGCCACAGGCTGGGGTGCACGGTGGTCGGCGCGTCACCGGTCAGGAACGCGTAGACGTCGTTGTCCCACACCACCCGGCCGTCGGCGGCGGTGAACACGCACGGGGACGCCGCGGCGACGAAGCCGCGGTCGGCATCGGCGAAATCGCGGCTGTCGTCGAACGGCAGGGTTCCGAGGTGTTCGCGGTGGGCGGCTTCGATGGTCGGTGTCGGCGGCTTGCTCTGCATGTCGCAAGATTGCCACGGCGACCCGGGTGCCGGTGGTTGACTGGCCCGATGGATGTACGTCGAGTGGTCACCGGGCACGACGCCTCCGGCAAGTCCGTGTTCGTCAGCGACGAGGCCGTTGCCCCGCGAAAACCGGCGCTGTTGCCCGGTTCGGAGTTCACCAGGCTGTGGGGCGGTGACGAGGCGCCGCATTTCCCCGACGACGGCACGATGCCGAAGTGGCACAGTTACTTTCCGCCGATCGGCGGTTTCCGGTTCTGGATCGTCACGCTGCCGCCCGGCAACGTCGAGACGCCGTTGGACGGGCTGGACTTCGACGCGGCCGTCGCCGAGGCCGAAGAGCAACTGCCCGGCCTGCTCGGCTACCTGGACCTCGAGGATGCGGGCATGCACACGACCGACACCGTCGACTTCGAGGTGGTGCTGGAGGGTCCGCTGATCCTCGAACTCGACGACGGCGCCGAGGTGACGCTGCAGTCCGGTGACACCGTTGTGCAGAACGGCACCCGGCACCGCTGGCGCAACCCCGGGGACAACCCGGCCCGGTTCGCTGTGTTCCTCGCCGGAGCCTCCCACGACAAGGTCGCGCCGGGCAGCTGACTCAGTCGCCCTGCTCGGTCAGCCAGCATTCGGCCCGGCGCTTCGACGCCCGCGACAGCCACGCGTCCTGGATCAGTTCACGCAGCTCGACCACGCCGACCTCACCGAGTCGGCTGGCGCGCACCAGCACCGACAGGTGCCCGTCGAAGTGCGCCGTGGTGAAGAACGGCGATTCGGGGTCCTGCGTCAGCGCGCGTTTGTCGTCCTCGGACTCCACCCAGATCACGATCACGTCCGGGTAGCGCTCGCCGGTGTCGGGGTCGAACGCATCGGGCCGCGGCGTGCGGAAGAACACGAACGACTTGCCGCCCACCTGGTAGATCGGGTTACCCGCCTTCGGCCCCTCGACCCGGGTCACATGCGGCATCCCCGCCGCGATCTCGTGCACGTCGGCCTCGGTGGCGGGCCGGTCACTCATCGCGGTGCAGCCGGTGCAGCCGGACGTCGGTGAGCGCGCCGGCGTGCACCGTCGCGGTCGTGTACGTGCAGTACGGCTGACGCCGCCGGTCCGTCGGGGATCCCGGATTGAGCAGCCGCAGGCCGGTTTTGGCCACTGTGTCCCACGGGATGTGGCTGTGCCCGAACACCAGCACGTCGGTGTCCGGGTATTCGCGGGCCATCCGGGCCTCCCGGCCGGTGGCCGCGCCGGTCTCGTGCACCACGGTGAACCGCAGGCCACCGAGCACCACGTCGGCCCGTTCCGGCAGCCGCCGGCGCAGCTCCGCACCATCGTTGTTGCCCCAGCAGGCCACCAGCCGGCGGGCCCGCGACTGCAGCCGGTCGAGCAGTTCGGGTTCCACCCAGTCCCCGGCGTGGATGACCACGTCGGCCTCGTCGACGGCCGCCCAGACTTCGGCGGGTAGGTCGCGGGCACGCTTGGGGACGTGCGTGTCGGCGATCAGCAGCAGGCGCACACCTTCCACCCTAGGAGACCGGGGCCGGGAGAAATTGGTGCGCGGACCCCCTCGTCGGCGCGAATAGGCTCTCAAATCGGGGGTAAGCCGTCGCGACGTGAGGGGTGACGTGGGGGATTCGGTCGACGTCCATGTATCGGAGTTGTATTGGGCCGCCGCTCAACTGCGTGACGCCGGACAGCGGCTGCAGGACGGGTTGGCCGGCATCGACCACGAGACCAGACAGCTGCTGGATTCGGGCTGGCAGGGCGATGCCGCGTCCGGCTACGGACTGGCGTGGGACCGGTGGCACAACGGGGCCTGCCAGGTGATCGGCGGCCTGCAGGCGATGGCGGAAGCGCTGACCGTCGCCGGCAGTGCGTATACGACGATCGACGACCGCTCCGGCGACGTGCTCGAATCTGCGCTGCGGACCGGCGGTTAGCAGGCGATGAAGACGCTGGTGGTGGATTTCCCGGCGTTGCGCGCGGCGATCGCCCACATGGCGGAATTCGAGCGTGAGATCGGCGAGTGCCTGGACGACATCGATCAGACCGTCGCCGGACTTCGGGCGTCGTGGCACGGCGACGGCTCGGATGCGCAGGCGCAGGCGCAGCAGCAGTGGGAGGACGGCGCGGCACAGATGGCGGCGGCATTGTCGGCGTTGCGGCAGATCGCCGACACCGCGCACCGGAACTATGCCGATACGGTGAGCAGGAATGGCCGGATGTGGCAGGGATGACGCCGCCGGCCGGTGTCGGGGGTGTGGATGTTCATCGAGGTTGATCCACTGGCCCTGATCGCGGCTGGTCGACAGATGGGATCACTGGGATCGCAGCTGGGCAGGCTCTCGGATGCGCTGGGTGCGGCGCTGTCGGGTGGGATCGCCTCGGGTGCCGACCCGGCGGGGCTGAACTTCGGCATCAAGTACGGCCGCCAGGCACAGGAGTTCTCAGCCGCGGTCGCCGATTCGGCCGATGCGTTCACCGCATTCGGCCTGCTGCTGGAGGCCACCGGGTTCAACTACCGCAACGCCGACGCGGCGTCGACGATCGGAGGGCCGGGCCCGGGCGGCGGCGTGGGCGGCCGGCCCGGTGCCACTGCGGCCGCGCACGTCCCCCCGGGACCCAACGGTGTGATCGTTGCGCCACCGGCGAAGTGGTACCTGATCCAACCGCTGCTGCAGGCGCTGCCCGGCCTCGGTCCGCTGGCCGGTACCGCCATGACCTGGCCGTCGGGCAACCCGGCGATGATGGGCCTGACCGCCATGCAGTGGCGCAACTTCTCCACCGGGTTCGCGTTGATCGAGCCACAGCTGGCCGGCATCAGATCTGCGGTGAGCGCGCAGTCGATCCCCGAGGGCGCCACCATCATCGCCGCCATCGACAGCCTCGGCCAGGCGATCGCGGCGTTGGCCGACGTGGCTTCGTCGGTGGCACAGGCTGTTTCGGACTTCGCCCACACCGTGCAGGACGCTCAAGACGCCATCCGGCGGCTGCTGGACCGGTTGTCGATCGGCGGCCTGTGGGACACCGTCACCGGATTGCTCACCGGCGAGGGCGACGACATCCTGCGCGAGGTCGCTCGTGATGTGGGGTGCGTGCTCGAGAATTTCCAGTCGCAGGTCAAGGGCATCGTCGGCCTGCTCGACGAGCTCGCGATCCTGATCGGCGACGCGGCCACCGTCTTCCAGAAGTGGATTCGCCCGGTCCTGGTCGAGAATTTCGGCGCCGGGGTGGGCAACGCCCTCGCCGACGGGGTGACGCTGCACACCGACATCCAGGTGGGGGCGATCACCGGGCTGATCGAAACCGTGGCGGGGACGGTGGCCCTGGCCGACGTCGACACCTGGATCGGCAACGCCGAACTGGCGGTCTCGGTGGTCCGGGATCCGACCACGTTGCCCGGTGTGGTGGTCGACACGTTCCAGGACTTCGTCGCCTGGGATCAATGGTTCGGCGAGCATCCCGGCCGCGGCGCCGGCGAGACCGCGTTCAACGTCGGCTCGCTGTTCACGCCGGGCGGGACCCTGTCGAAGACGGGCAGTGTCGCCAGGGGGCTGAACCTGACCAGGCGAATACTGAACCGGGGCCGGGTACCACGGTTGGTTGAAATCAGCGGTAGGACAACGGGTGCCGCCAGGGTGGTCCCCGGAATCCCGCAAGGCGCAGGCGCCCAGGGCGGCCCGGGCGGCCGTGCACCCGTGGAACAGCCAGGCCGGACGCCCACGGGCCCGGCGCCGCGGCGGGAGACCCGGCCATCCCCGACTGGGAGAGCTGAGGGAGGCTCGGACACCGGTTGAGCGCTCATCGGCAAGGGTGCGCAGGTCAATCGAATCCGCGGGATCGTGGCGAGACGGGCGGTGTCTTCGGCGGCTGACATGCATGTGATGCCGGTCGTTTCACGGCACCGCCGCTACATGTCTTCGGCCAACTTCATGTGCCCCTCGAAACCGAGCGCTGTCGCCATGTCGCGGTATCGGTCCCGATAGCTGCGATAGCCGGCCTCGTCACCATGTGCCCTCGCCAGCAGTGCGCGCAGCCTCCGCAACGGCAATTCGTGGAGCACGAAACCGGGTTGGGTTGGCACGGCGGCAAGTTGGTCGACAACGTCCTGGGCTTCCCGAAGGTCCGTTTCGGTGCCACGGCCCAGCAGCGACTCCACCAGAACGGTGGTGGCGGGTCCGCGGTAGAGCATTTCACCACTGGCGAACAGGTCGCTCCGGACGACTCGGGCCCTCTCGATGGCACCATCGATGTCGCCGATTCGATGCTTGTGTTCCGCGGCCGCGATGTCGGCTATTCCCGCGGTGAGCAGGTCCCCGTGTCGTCGTGCTTGTTGCTGTCCGCTCTCCAGAATCGTCACGCCGACATCCTGCTCGGCATCAAGCTGACGGGTCAGAATCATGCCTCGCGCGATCCGGGCCCACGCCAACGACAGGTCGTCACCGAACCGCTCCGCATTTTGCAGGGCGACACACGTGTCCCGATCGATGATCGCGTCCGGCAGAAGCGCTCGGTTCAGAACGGGTACCGCGTAACCGGCTGTGGTGACGCTGAATTGGGTTATCCCGCCGACAGCGCGAGCCATGACGAGTCCGGCCTCGAGATCACCGCGCCACCTTGGATCTCCAAGGCTGCACCTGGCCACGCCACGAAGGGTCATCCCCCACGCCAGGGGTGATTCGAAGAAGAAGTTGCCCTTGGTGGTATCGCCATCGGCCATTTCGACGACCCGCTCGGCCAACCGAAGTGCCTCGGCTATTTCGCCCGCCTGGAGTTTTGGGTGGCCCGCCGTGTTCATCAGACCGACAATCAAGTCGGGATCGCCGATCGACTCGAGCAGGTGGGTGTATTCGTCTATCGGCGCAGCCAATTCGCGAAGTCGCCGGTTGAGCGTCCGCGACACCAGAAATCCGGACAGACCCATGGCCAGTGAGATGTGGTCGCCGGCTGCTGCGCACAGTGTTCGCAGTTCGTCGAAGCCGGTCTCGTCGATAACGCCACCCAGGCGGTACGCGGTGCCGCACAGCATGGCGCGGGGTGCTATCCGGAGCGCCAGCCGATCTGGAGTGCCTTCAGCGAGGCGGTCAGCGATGTCGCCGGCACGTTGCCAACTCGCGCGCGCAGCCCCGATCTCGCGGCTGGCGGCCCACGTTGCCGCGCGCATGTGCCATGAGTAGGCGGCGTGCCAGTCAGCCGCGGCCGCCAGGTGCTCCGCGATCAGTGCGGCGTTCTGGTCAGCCGATTCGAGGTCACGCGTTTCGATCGCGGCGGCCAGCCGCCGGTGCATCTGGGTGCGGTGGGATTTCAGTTGCGATTCGTAAGCGACGGTTCGGACGAGTGGGTGATGAAACACGTACTCGGGTTCGTGGGTGGAGGAGATCCGATCCAAGAACTGTGCGCGCACCAGGTCGTCGAGCACCGGCTCGACGCCTAGCGTGTCGAGCACATCGCGGGTGAACTTCGAACCGATGACCGCCGCCGCGCACAGCGTGCGCTTGGCCGCCGGACCCAAGCGGTCGATGCGGGCGGCGATGGTGGCCTGCACTGTGGCGGGCACGCTGACCTCGGCGACGTCGGCCGTCGAGACGTAGGCACCCCGACTGCCGAGCAGGACGCCGCGTTCGGCCAGCTCCCGGGCGATCTCCTGGGCGAAGAAGGGGTTCCCCGCCGCCCTCTCGACGATCAATGTGGCTACGTCGGTGACCGAAGGATCCGACCCGACCAGCCCGGCGACCAGCGCCGCGGATTCGGTATCACTGAGCGCGTCGAGGGCGATCGTGTGTGCGCCCGCCACCCGGGTAAGCGCCCCGTCGTACTCGGGACGGTGTGTGATCAGAACCAGCGACGGGGTGTGCGGAATCACGGCCAAGAACGCGGTCAGGATCGACTCGCTGACCTCGTCGGCCCAGTGTGCATCCTCGATCGCATAGACCGCTGCGGACTCTCGGGCCAGCAAGGCCGTGTTGACCAGAGCGGTCAACCGCCGCCGTCGTGCGTCCGGATCGATGTTCGGCAGAGCAACCTCGGGATCGGCGATGCCCAGGAGGTCGTCGAAGAGCAACAAATCCTCGGGGTCTGCGTCTGGAATCCGTTCCCGCACGCGGTCGCGGGCCTCCTGCCCGTCCAGATCACTCACCCCGGCGGCTGCCCGCAGCAGCCGCGCCACCACACGGAACGGAACGTCGACGGTGTGTGATTCGCAATAGGCGGTCAGAACCTCGACCTCCCGTTCGGCGGCCAGCGCGGCGACCTCCCGCACGAGCCGGCTCTTGCCGACGCCCGGGGACCCCACCACCGTGACCACGGCGCCGAGACCGTTCATGGCGCTCTCCAGGAGACCCCGGACAACAGCCATCTCCCTGCGCCGTCCCACCAGAGCCGACACAACACCTGCCGCACGATCATTCCGCTCCGGCACACCCAGCAACCGTCGCGCTTGCACCGGCTGGTCCGACCCTTTGATGTGAACACGCTCGGGTTCACCGAGCACCGCCGTGCCCTCGACCAGCCGCGCCGTGCAGGAACTGAGCATCACCCCGCCCGGCGGGGCCACCGACTCCATCCGCTGAGCCAGACCGACCTGCTCGCCGATCGCGGTGTAACCCGTTGCAGCAGTGCCGACCTCACCGGCGATGACCTGACCGGAGTTCAAGCCGATCCGCAGCCGGAGATCAATACCGTCTCGGCGCCCGACCTCATCGGCCAGATCACCGACAGCGCCCTGGACCGCCAAGGCAGCCCGGCAGGCCCGCAGAGCATGGTCCTCCAACGCGATCGGAGCGCCGAACAGCGCCATGATCCCGTCGCCGGTGAACTTGTCCACCGTGCCACCACAGCGGCGCACCACAGTGGCGGCCTGATCGACCAGTCCGGCCATGATCTCGCGCAGCCGCTCCGCACCGACGGTTTTGGCGATTTCCATCGAGTGGACCACGTCGGCGAACAGAACAGTGACCTGTTTGTACTCCGCTGGTGTGGTGGTCGAGGTCACGGGCGCGGCGCATTCGTGGCAGAACTTGGCCTTCGCGCTCAACTGTGTGCCACACGTTCCACACACCAGCCCTGCTGCTGTCATCTCGGGCGGCCCCCACCCCGGCTCACCGCACCATGGTGTCACCGTCGACCCACCAGCGGGTGGCATATCGACGCGGCGATCCCGACTTGGTGATCGCGAGCCGTATTCCGGCGATGTTCGAGGTCAGGCCGGTCGGCCGTGGTGACCGCTGGTCCACCGGTGTGGAGGGCCGCACCCGGTCGGAAGCGGAGGAATGCTGACGCGGGCGGCGCCGGTGTGCAGACTTGGCTGCGGTGCCGCGCACGACATGCTTTAGTGGGCGCGCCCGAAGGGATTCGAACCCCTAACCTTCTGATCCGTAGTCAGATGCTCTATCCGTTGAGCTACGGGCGCTTGGTGTGTTCAGTTTTCAGTTGTCGACGCCGGCGAGCCGGCCGTCAACGCGGAGGCGAGAGGATTTGAACCTCCGGTCCACTTTGAGGTGGACAACTCATTAGCAGTGAGCCCCATTCGGCCGCTCTGGCACGCCTCCTGACGTTTACCGCCGAGCCAAGAGCGTACACAGGGCAGACCTGCAGAAGCAAAGCACATCCAAAGGCGCCCGGGGCTGGCCATAAACTGAGCGGGTGTCCGCCCGACTGCGCCCCGAGCTCGCCGATCTGCCCGCCTACACCCCGGGCCGCACGGTGCCCGGTGCGATCAAGATCGCCAGCAACGAAACCGTGCAGGGGCCGCTGCCCAGCGTGCGGGCCGCGATCGAGAAGGCGATCGAGGGCATCAACCGCTACCCGGACAACGGCTACGTGGAGCTCAAGGAGCGGCTGGCCAAGCACGTCAACTTCGCCCCCGAGCACATCTCGGTGGGCTGCGGGTCGGTCAGCCTGTGCCAGCAGTTGATCCAGATCACCTCGACCGTCGGCGACGAGGTGCTCTACGGCTGGCGCAGCTTCGAGATCTACCCGCTGCAGGTGCGCACCGCGGGCGCCACCCCGGTGCAGGTGCCGTTGACCGACCACACCTACGACCTGGACGCGATGCTCGCCGCGATCACCGATCGCACCCGGCTGATCTTCGTGTGCAACCCGAACAACCCGACCAGCACCGTCGTCGACCCCGGGGCGCTGGCCCGCTTCGTCGCGGCGGTGCCGCCGCACATCCTGGTGGTGCTCGACGAGGCGTACGTCGAGTACATCCGCGACGACCTGGTGCCCGACAGCTTCGAGCTGGTCCGCGAGCACAGCAATGTCGTTGTGCTGCGGACGTTCTCGAAGGCCTACGGGCTGGCCGGCCTGCGCGTGGGGTATGCCGTCGCCGACCCGGACATCGTCAGCGCGCTGTCCAAGGTCTACGTGCCCTTCACCGCGACCAGCGTCTCGCAGTCAGCCGCGATCGCCTGCCTGGACGCCGCCGACGAGCTGCTGGAGCGCACCGACGCCGTCGTCGCCGAACGCACCAGGGTCTCCGAGGCGCTGCGCGACGCGGGCTACGACCTGCCGCCGTCGCAGGCCAACTTCGTCTGGCTGCCGCTGCCGGGCCGCGCCCAGCAGTTCGCCGCCGACTCCGCCAACAGCCGCATCATCGTGCGCCCGTACGGTGAGGACGGCGTGCGGGTCACCGTCGCGTCCCCCGCCGAGAACGACGCGTTCCTCGAATTCGCCCGACGCTGGATAGGACAGCCATGACCGCAGTGAGCACCGCCAGGGAGACCTTCACCGCGCTGAAGAACCGCACCGACCGGATCGGCGACGCCGAGCTCGACGAGTTCTGGGCGGCGCTGCCGCCGGCGACCATCGACTACATGATCGGCGAGTGGAAGGGCGGCGAGTTCGACACCGGTCACAAGGCCAACGGCTTCATGAAGCGGCTGAACTGGTTCGGCAAGACGTTTCACTCCGCCTCCGACGCCAAGCCGCTGGTCTGCCTGGACGCCGACGGCAACAAGTTCTCCAACACCGAGGCGATGAACGGCGAGGCCAGCCTGTGGATGGAGGAGTTCCGCGGCGAGCCGGTGGCGTCGATGGTCTACGACGGCCGACCGGTCCACGACCACTTCAAGGTCATCGACGACAACGCGGTCATCGGGATCATGAATGGTAAGGGCGCACTCGACGACAGCTCCGGCACCCCGCGTCACCTGTACTTTTATCTCGAGCGTTGCTGAGCCGCATATCGTGGCCAGCGTGAACACGCACGTGCGGCTGACAGCGGCCACCCTCGTCGGTCTCGCGGTCGTCCTGAGCCTGACCACGGCGTGCCAGCGCTCCACCGAGGGCGTTGTCGCGCAGACCACCGAACCGGGTCCGCCGCTGACCTCGGCGCCGACCACCTCCCGCCTCCCCACCATCCCCGGGCTGCCGGAACTGCCCAACATCCCGATCCCGAACATCCCGCTGCCGACGCGCAACACCAACGTTCCCGAGGTGCCCGCCCCGCCGAATGCGCTGACGATGACCTGCGAGGAGTACAAGGACCTCGACGAGCCCACCCGGGTCGCGGTGGTCCGGGCCATCCTGTCCGACGAGAACAACCCGCTGGGCCCCGACGGCGAGTTCGTCGGCCAGATCCTGGCCGACGCCGCGTGCCAGTTCCTGCCGGATGCCAAGGTCAGCCAGGTCCTGATGGGCAGCTGACCGGCCGGGCCGGCGGGCCGCTAACCTCTTGCTCCATGGGCAGCTCATTGGAATCAGTCACCGTCGAGATCGCCGAGCACGTTGCGGTGGTGACGCTCATCGGCCCCGGCAAGGGCAACGCGATGGGGCCGGCGTTCTGGGCCGAGCTCCCGGTGGTCTTCGCCGAGCTGGACGCCGATCCCGAGGTGCGGGCGATCGTGCTGACCGGGTCGGGCAAGCACTTCAGCTACGGCCTGGACCTGGCCGCCATGGGCGACACGCTCGGGCCGATGATGGCCGGGGGCGCACTGGCCAAACCGCGGGCGGAGTTCCACGCCCGGCTCAAGACCATGCAACAGTCGATCACCGCGGTGGCCGACTGCCGCACCCCGACCATCGCGTCGGTGCACGGCTGGTGCATCGGCGGCGGGGTGGACCTGATCTCGGCGCTCGACATCCGTTACGCCAGCGCCGACGCGAAGTTCTCGGTTCGTGAGGTGAAGCTGGCGATAGTCGCCGACGTGGGCTCGTTGGCGCGGCTGCCGCTGATCCTGTCCGACGGGCACCTGCGCGAGCTGGCGCTGACGGGCAAGGACATCGACGCCACCCGCGCGGAGAAGATCGGTCTGGTCAACGACGTGTACGACGACGCCGAGGCGTCGCTGGCCGCGGCGCGGGCCACCGCCGCCGAGATCGCCGCCAACCCACCGCTGGTGGTTCAGGGCATCAAGGACGTGCTCGACGAGCAGCGCACCGCCGCGGTGTCGGCCAGCCTGCGCTACGTCGCGGCGTGGAACTCGGCGTTCCTGCCGTCGAAGGACCTCACCGAGGGCATCACCGCGATGTTCGAGAAGCGGCCGGCGAACTTCACCGGCGAGTAGCGGACCGGCTCAGGCCCCACCGCCGCAACCGCCTCCGCCTCCGCAACCGCCGCCTCCGCAACCGCCGCCTCCGCAGCCGCCGCCGGTGCCGACGTCGATGCCGCTCGTCCCGACGACGTAGCCGGCGGCGCCCGCCGCGCCGGCGGCCCAGATCCGGTGCTTCTGCTTGCGGGATACGGCCGCGCGCTTGGTCTTCCACGTCTGCGGGCGGTACCTCAGCCCGACCACGTCACGCTGGTATCGCTGCGCCGGGGTCTCCCCGCGGCGGCGCCTCCGGCCCCCCAACACCAACGAGCACACGGAAACGATGAGCACCCCGCCGAGTGCCACGAGTCCCCACCTCGCGGCGTACATGGCAAGAGCGTACTGCCACACTGTTTCACCTGCACAGGGGCGGAATTCGAACTACCGGAGGTGCTCGCCGGTCAGCCGCGTCACCCGGCCTGGGACCACGACGGCGGGCTCCGTTGACAATCCACCATCCAGTGGGTACGAGTGGCTCACACCAGCCGTGATCACTGGGAGGGGTAACCAGCATGGATCCGCTTGCGCTCGTCGAGGCCTTCGGGGCGGCATGGGCCGACCACGATCTGCCGCTCGCGATGTCCTTCCTCAGTGACGACTGCGTATTCGACGCGACAGGCCCCGCTCCGGACGGGACGCGACATGTCGGGCATGAGGCGATCCGCGAAGCCTGGACGGCCATCTTCGACGATGCGGCATCGAGATTCGAGCCCGAAGAGACTTTCGCTGCAGGGGATCGTGTCATCCAGCTGTGGCGCTACAACTGGGACGGCGGGCACGTCCGCGGTGTCGATGTGTTCAAGGTCAGAGGCGACCGGATCACCGAGAAGCTCTCCTACGTCAAAGGGTAGGAGTGTGGCGGTGGCGGAGGGATTTGAACCCCCGGACGGTGTTAGCCGTCTCTCGCTTTCAAGGCGAGTGCATTAGGCCGCTCTGCCACGCCACCGCGGGACAGTCTAGACGCGGCCGACCTTGGCCGACGGCGCCCCGGTCCGCAGCCCGGTGCTGATCCTGCGGCAGTTCTCCCCCATCGCCGCGACCTGCGGACGTGACAGCCGGTCCAGGAAGTGGCTCCGCACGGCCGCGCCGTAGGTGCGCATGGCATCCGCCAGGGCCATCCGGCCCTCCTCTGTGATGGTGGCGACTACCCCGCGCCCGTCTTCCGGGCTGGCACCGCGGTTGACCAGACCCTGCACCTCCAGGCGCTGGATCTCCCGGGTGACCCGGCTCGGCAACGACATCAACGCCTCGGCGAGATCACCCATCCGGGCCGCGCCCGTCGGCGATTTGGCGAGCAGGTCCAGCAGGCGGACGTCGTTGAGGGTGAGCTTGTGCTCATCGGTCAGCATGTGGTTGATGGTCCCGTAGAGTCGCAGTGCGGCGTCCAGGAAATGCTGCCACGCCCGCTGCTCGGCGATGTCGAGCCCCGGCATGTCGCTTGCCGTGCGCCCCCCGATGATCCCCGCCATCGTCTCATAGTAGGGCGGGTTTGCTCGCCGCTGGTGGAAACCCGGCAGTGTCTGTTCGGCGTCGGTAGCGTGCAGGGAATGTTCGCCATCGTGGCCGAATCGCCGGGCCGGCTCGCCTGGACATCCGTTCCGGATGTGGCGCCCGCTCCGGGTGAAGTCCTGATCAAAGTCATCGCCGCCGGGGTGAACCGAGCCGACCTGCTGCAGGCGGCCGGCCGCTACCCACCCCCTCCGGGCGCCAGCGAGATCCTCGGCCTGGAGGTGTCCGGGACCATCGAAGCGGTCGGCGAAGGGGTCACCCTGTGGTCACCGGGGCAACCAGTCTGTGCTTTGCTGGCGGGGGGTGGTTACGCGGAGTTCGTCGCCGTCCCCGCCGGCCAGGTGCTCCCGCTTCCCACCGGGGTCGAGCCGGTGCACGCGGCCGGACTGCCCGAGGTGGCGTGCACGGTCTGGTCGAACCTGGTGATGACCGCGGGGCTGCGCGCCTCACAGCTGGTCCTGCTGCACGGCGGTGCCAGCGGGATCGGCACCCACGCGATCCAGGTGGCCCGCGCCCTGAACTGCCGGGTCGCCGTCACCGCGGGCTCGGCCAACAAGCTCGACCTGTGCGCCGAACTGGGCGCCGAGATCACCATCGACTACCGCAGCGACGATTTCGTCGAGATCATCCGGTCTGCGGGCGGAGCCGACGTCATCCTCGACATAATGGGTGCGGCCTACCTGGACCGCAACATCGACGCGCTGGCCACCGACGGCCGACTGGTGATCATCGGGATGCAGGGCGGCGTCAAGACGGAGCTGAACATCGGTAAGTTGCTCGCCAAGCGCGGCAGCGTGATCGCCACCACGCTGCGGTCCCGCCCGGTGGGCGGCCCCGGCGGCAAGACCGAGATCGTCGCCCGGGTCATCGACGACGTCTGGCCGATGATCGCCGACGGACTGGTCCGTCCGGTGATCGGGGCCGAGTTCCCGATAGCCGAGGCGCAGGCCGCCCACGAGCTGCTGGAGTCCGGTGATGTGGCGGGGAAAGTGCTGCTACGCGTTGACGATTAGCGCGACGGGTCAGCCGAGCGAGGCCAGCGCACGGACCAACTGGTCGACCTCGGCGGCGGTGCTGTAATGCGCAAGACCGATGGTCACCGCGCCACCGACGTCGTTGACCCCGATCACGTCGAGCACTCGCGAGCCGGCGTTTGCGATCGCCAGCACCCCGTTGTCGGCCAGTCGCTGCACCACCCGATCTGCCGGCACGTTGTTGACCGCGAAGCTGAGCACCGGGATGCGGTCATCCGGGCTGCCGATCACCATCACGGCGGGCAACGACCGCAATGACGTCAGCAGATAGTCGAACAGCCCACCCAGGTAGGAACCGGCCGACTGCATAGATGCCGCCAACCGCTCACGCCGCCCACCCTGGGCTGAATCATCAAGCCCGGCAAGATATTCGATGCTCGCCACTACACCGGCCAGTAGTCCGAACTGGTGTGAGCCCAGCTCGAGCCGGGCCGGGCCGGTGGCGTACGGGTTCAGCGACACCGATCCGAGCGTGTCGATGGCCGAAGGGTCCCGGAACACCAGCGCACCGATCGGGGGGCCGCCCCACGCCAGCGCGTTGACCGCCACCACATCCGCTTCGATCTCGTCGATGTCGATGAGCCGGTACGGGGCCGCCGCCGAATGGTCGACGACGACCAGGCCGCCGACCTCGTGCACCAACTTGGTGACCTCGCGCAATTCGGTGACGGTTCCCAAAGTCGAAGAGGCCGAGGTTATTGCGACCAGCCGCGTGGGCCGGGTGACCAGCTCTTCCCACTGCCAGGTGGGCATCTCGCCGGTCTCGATGTCGACCTCGGCCCACTTGACCTTGGCGCCGAATCGGTTAGCCGCACGTAGCCACGGCCCGATGTTCGCCTCGTCGTCCAGCCGGGACACGACGAGTTCGTAGCCGAGCCCCACCCGCCCCGACGCCGCGTCGGCCAGCGAGGTGAGCAGCACCGCCCGGTCGGGACCCAGCACCACTCCGGCCGGATCGGCGTTGACCAGATCGGCGACGGCCTGGCGTGCCGCGGCCAGTACCGCCGCGCTGCGCTGAGCCGCCGGATGCGGCCCGGTCACGCTGGGCATCGACCCCCGGGAGGCGGTCGACACGGCCCTGCTGACCGCGTCGGGGAGCAGCATGCCGTTCTGCGGGTCCAGATGCACCCAGCCATCGCCCAGCGACGGGTGCAATCCACGCACCCGGGCGACGTCGTATGCCATGCCAGCCCACCTCTTGTGCATCGGGATCTCGCCCTACCCGCCGATCTCCAGACCGGTTGGGGGACGCCCGACCCTCTTTCCGCTGCCCATGCCGTGCCGGAACGGGTCATCTGCGCAGCCATACTAGTCGAGCGCGCCGACGGCGCGGAGCGCTACCGGCTCCGCCGTTGCTGGCTCGATCATCGGCAAATAGGGTCAACGTGGCTGACCGGGGCAACCGGCCTACCCACCATATCCCGCCCGGCCGGAGTGGCGTTTGCCGGATCCGGCACGTCGCGCTGGACAAATCGGACGAGTGGGAGAGTATCGAGGACAACAGTCGGGCCCGCCCATCGGCGGCGTGCAGCCCGACCGCAGCCGGAGAGGAATGTTGGGGCACTCTAGGACCATGACGACCAACACCGACGACGACAACATCGAGATCATCGGCGGCAGTGCGGACGATCTCGCCGACCAGGCCGACGACGCCGACGGCAAGTCTCTGACCGACCTGGTCGAGCAGCCCGCCAAGGTGATGCGCATCGGCACGATGATCAAGCAGCTCCTCGAGGAAGTGCGGGCGGCACCGCTGGACGAGGCCAGCCGCGGCAGGCTGCGCGACATCCACCGGACCAGCATCCGCGAACTGGAGGACGGGCTGGCGCCGGAGCTGCGCGCCGAACTCGAACGGCTGACCCTGCCGTTCACCGAGGACGCCGTCCCGTCCGACGCCGAACTGCGGATCGCCCAGGCCCAGCTGGTCGGCTGGCTCGAAGGGCTGTTCCACGGTATCCAGACCGCGTTGTTCGCCCAGCAGATGGCGGCCCGCCAGCAGCTCGAGCAGATGCGCCAGGGTGCACTGCCGCCCGGCACGATGGCACCCGGGCAGCGGGGCGGGCCGGGACATCCCGGCACCGGCCAGTACCTGTGAGACCGACGTGCCAAGTTCTCCCGATTCGGCAGCACCCTCCATGCCCTACGTCGAGACCCGCAACGCGTGGGTCGAGTTCCCGATCTTCGACGCCAAGACCCGCTCGCTGAAGAAGGCCTTCCTCGGCAAGGCGGGTGGCGCGATCGGCCGCAACGAATCCAATGTGGTGGTCATCGAGGCGCTGCGGGACATCACGATGTCATTGCAGATGGGCGACCGCGTCGGGCTGGTCGGGCACAACGGCGCAGGCAAGTCGACCCTGCTGCGGCTGCTGTCGGGCATCTACGAGCCGACCCGGGGTGTCGCCACCGTGCGGGGCCGCGTCGCGCCCGTCTTCGATCTGGGCGTCGGGATGGACCCGGAGATCTCCGGTTTCGAGAACATCATCATCCGGGGGCTGTTCCTCGGGCAGACGCGGAAGCAGATGCTGGCCAAGGTCGATGAGATCGCCGAGTTCACCGAGCTCGGCGACTATCTGTCGATGCCGCTGCGCACCTATTCGACCGGCATGCGCGTTCGCCTCGCCATGGGCGTGGTGACGAGCATCGATCCCGAGATCCTGCTGCTCGACGAGGGCATCGGGGCGGTCGACGCCGAGTTCCTGAAGAAGGCCCAGTCACGACTGTCCGATCTGGTGGAACGCTCGGGGATCCTGGTGTTCGCCAGCCACTCCAACGAGTTCCTGGCGCGGCTGTGCAAGACCGCGATGTGGATCGACCACGGCACCGTCAAGATGTCGGGCGGGATCGAGGACGTGGTGCGTGCCTACGAGGGCGAGGACGCGGCCCGACACGTGCACGAGGTGCTCGAGGAGACTGCGCGCGAGAGCACAGCATGATCGGCGATGAGCGCTTGCGCGAAGAGCAGACCGGCACCGATGAGCGCTTGCGCGAAGAGCAGACCGGCACCGATGAGCGCTTGCGCGAAGAGCAGACCGTCTGCACGGTGGTGGTCACCCATCGGCGCGTCGATGAGTTGGCCAAGTCGCTGGACGTGGTTACCGCGCAGACCCGCGCCCCCGATCACCTGATCGTCGTCGACAACGACGACGACGAACGGGTTCGCGATCTCGTTGCCGGGCAACCGGTCCCGTCCACCTATATCGGTTCGCGCCGCAACCTCGGCGGGGCCGGTGGTTTCGCGTTGGGCATGCTGCAGGCGCTCGCGCTCGGTGCGGACTGGGTGTGGCTGGCCGATGACGATGGTCGCCCCCAGGACTCCGAGGTGCTGGCGACGCTGCTGGACTGCGCCGAGCGGTACGGCCTGGCCGAGGTGTCGCCGATGATCTGCGATCTGGACGAACCCGAACGCCTGGCCTTCCCGTTGCGCCGCGGCGTGGTGTGGCGCCGGTGGGTCAGCGAGTTGCGGGCCGAGGCGCCGCACGAGGACCTGCTGCCCGGTATCGCGCACCTGTTCAACGGTGCGCTGTTTCGCGCCTCCACGCTGGAGGCCACCGGCGTGCCCGACCTGCGGCTGTTCATCCGCGGCGACGAGACGGAGATCCACCGGCGGCTGTTGCGCACCGGCCTGCCGTTCGGCACCTGCCTGGATGCCATCTACCTGCACCCTCAGGGCGGGGACGAGTTCAAGCCGATCCTGGGCGGCCGGATGCACACCCAGTACCCGGACAACGCCGCCAAGCGGTACTACACGTACCGCAACCGCGGATATCTGCAGTCCCAGCCGGGGATGCGCAAGCTGATCCCCCAGGAGTGGCTGCGCTTCGGGTGGTATTTCCTGGTGTCGCGCCGCGACCCGGCCGGGCTGAGGGAGTGGATCCGGCTGCGGCGCCTGGGCCGACGGGAGAGGTTCTCCCGCAAGGAAGCGACGGGAAAAGGTTCCGGGGCGAGCGAAGCGACGGGATGAACAAGCGATGACTTTCATGGATGCCGCCGCGCAGTCCAGGACGTTCGGGCGTGCCTGGGCAGACCTGGTCGAGGGCTTCGGCAAGCGGGAACTGTGGCTGCACCTGGGCTGGCAGGACATCAAGCAGCGCTACCGGCGTTCGGTGCTCGGGCCGTTCTGGATCACCATCGCCACGGGAACCACTGCGGTCGCGATGGGTGGGCTGTATTCGAAGCTTTTCAAGCTGGAACTCTCCGAGCATCTGCCCTACGTCACGCTCGGCCTGATCATCTGGAACCTGATCAACGCGTCGATCCTCGAGGGCTCCGAGGTGTTCATCGCCAACGAAGGCCTGATCAAGCAGTTGCCGACACCGCTCTCGGTGCACGTCTACCGGCTGGTGTGGCGCCAGATCATCCTGTTCGCGCACAACATCGTCATCTTCGTGATCATCGCGATCATCTTCCCCAAGCCCTGGAGCTGGGCCGACCTGACGTTCATCCCCGCGCTGGCCCTGATCGCGCTCAACTGCGTGTGGGTCTCGCTGTGCTTCGGCATCCTGGCCACTCGCTACCGAGACATCAGCCCGCTGCTGAACAGCCTCGTGCAGCTGTTGTTCTTCATGACACCGATCATCTGGAACGAGGCGACCCTGCAGCACCAGGGCGCCGGCGACTGGGCCAAGATCGTCGAACTCAACCCGCTGCTGCACTACCTGGACATCGTGCGCGCCCCGTTGCTCGGTGCCGAGCAGGACCTGCGGCACTGGCTGGTGGTGCTGGCGCTGACGGTGATCGGCTGGATCTTCGCCGCGCTGGCGATGCGCCAGTACCGGGCACGGGTGCCCTACTGGGTGTGAGCCCGGTTCAGCCCGCGACCGTGCCGCTGTCGGGTTCCGGACCGAAGACGAACCGCCGTCCACTGAGCGACTCCGGCGTGATGCGCACGAACCGCAGCTTCTGGGTGGCCACCCACGGATAGAGCCCGGCGTGCTCGGCATGGGTGATCTCGTCGGAGGTGGTCAGCAGATGAGCGGAGCCGCGCACCACGACGCTCCAGCCCTCGACGACGTTGTGGTCGTCGGCCTCGAACAGCACATGCTCGTTGAGTACCGAGGTGAGCAGCTTGGTGCCCTCGGCGGTGCGGAACAGCAGGGTCTTGTTCTGCACCACGAAGTTGACCGGAAAGATCTCGGTCCAGCCGTCCACCGTGGTCACCAGCCTGCCCAGCGTCACCGCCGACAGCAGCTGCCAGCTTTCGTCGTCGCTGAGCTCGGTGACGGGGGCTGCGGTGGCGTCCATGCCCCCATCGTCGCCGGTACCGGCGCGCCCTTCAAGGGGAATGCGTCGACCCGGATGAGGGTCCAATGGCACTTCCCGCCGGCGCCGGCACCGAGCGTGTGTCCACTGCGATTCGAGGCCTCATTTTTCGCAGTAGATGCACGCTGGGCGAATTGGACCTTGCCCGGTGATCGCGTCCTGTGTCGGCGCTGCGCGCTGGCCACGACCGCCAACCCGTAAGCTGCCCGCGTGGCCGAGCCTCCGATGTCCCCGCAGCTGAGCCTGAGAACTCAGATCTGGCGCTTCATCGCGACCGGCGGGCTGTCGGCGGTCGTGGACTTCGGGCTGTATGTGCTGCTGTACCGGATCGGCGGGATGCAGCCCGACCTTGCCAAGACCATCGGCTGGATCGCCGGAACCACGACGGCCTACCTGCTGAATCGGCGCTGGACGTTTCAGGCGCCCCCGAGCACGGCCCGGTTGGTCGCGGTGTGGGCGCTCTACATCATGACCTTCACCGTCCAGGTCGGGCTCAACCACCTCTTCCTGCATCTGCTCGACTACACACCGACCGCGGTGGTCGTTGCTTTCGTGATCGCGCAGGGCACGGCGACCGTGATCAACTTCGTGGTTCAGCGCGCAATCATCTTCCGGCTGCGCAGCGTGGAGTAGTACCTGCCAGGCGGTACCCTCTGTGTCGATGTCGAGCACCGAGTTTCCGACCACCGCGAAGCGGCTGACCGGGTGGGGGCGCACCGCCCCGTCCGTGGCCCGTGTGCTGTCCACCCCCGATGCCGAGGTCATCGTCGAGGCGGTGCGGCAGGCCGCCGACGGCAAGGCCGGCCGTGGTGTCGTCGCTCGTGGGCTCGGCCGATCCTACGGCGACAACGCCCAGAACGGCGGCGGCCTCGTCGTCGACATGAGCGCACTGCACCACATCCACTCGATGGACGCCGACAGCCACCTCGTCGACGTGGATGCCGGGGTGAACCTCGACCAACTGATGCGCGCCGCGCTCCCACTGGGGTTGTGGGTCCCGGTGCTGCCGGGCACCCGCCAGGTCACCGTCGGCGGGGCGATCGCCTGCGACATCCACGGCAAGAACCACCACAGCGCGGGCAGCTTCGGCAACCACGTGCGATCGCTCGACCTCCTCACCGCCGACGGTGAGGTGCGCCACCTCACCCCCACCGGTGCGGACCACGACCTGTTCTGGGCGACCGTCGGCGGCAACGGGCTGACCGGGATCATCCTGCGCGCCACCATCGAGATGACCCCGACGCAGACCGCCTACTTCATCGCCGACGGCGACGTCACCACCGGACTCGACGAGACCATCGCTTTCCACACCGACGGCACCGAGGACAACTACACGTACTCCAGCGCGTGGTTCGACGCGATGAGCCCACCGCCGAAGCTGGGCCGGGCGGTGATCTCCAGGGGCTCGCTGGCGACGATCGACCAGCTGCCGGTCAAGCTGCAGAAGTCGCCGCTGAAATTCGATGCGCCGCAATACTTCACCGCGCCCGACATCTTCCCCAACGGGCTGGGCAACAAGGTGATCTTCGGAGCGGCCACGGCGCTGTGGTACCGGATGGGCAAGACCTACCGCGGCAAGGCGCAGAACCTGACGCAGTTCTACCACCCGCTGGACATGGTCGGCGAGTGGAACCGCGCCTACGGATCGATCGGTTTCACCCAGTACCAGTTCGTGGTCCCGACCGAGGCGGTCGACGAGTTCAAGCGGATCATGATCGACATCCAGCGCTCGGGGCACTACTCGTTCCTCAACGTGTTCAAGCTGTTCGGCCCCGGAAACGATGCGCCGCTGAGCTTTCCGATCCCCGGCTGGAACGTCTGCGTGGACTTCCAGATCAAGCCCGGGCTCAGCGAGTTCCTCACCGGGCTGGACAGGCGGGTGCTCGAGTTCGGCGGCCGGCTCTACACCGCCAAGGACTCCCGCACCACCGCCGCGACCTTCCACGCCATGTATCCCCGGATCGACGAGTGGATCGCGTTGCGCCGCAAGGTCGACCCCGATGGCGTGTTCGCCTCCGACATGGCCCGACGACTGGAGCTGCTGTAGATGGTCTTCGATGCGACCGGAAACCCCCAGAAGATCCTGCTGCTCGGCGGCACTTCCGAGATCGGCCTGGCGATCTGCGAACGCTATCTGCGCGACGCACCCGCTGGGATCGTGCTCGCGTGCATCCCCGGCGATCCATTGCGCGACGCCGCCAGGACCCAGATGGAGCAGGCCGGCGCAAGCTCGGTCGAGGTGATCGACTTCGACGCGCTGGATACCGCGAGTCATCCGGCGGTCATCGACGCGGCCTGGGCCGGCGGTGACCACAAAGACATAGACGTCGCGATCGTCGCGTTCGGGCTGCTCGGCGACGCCGAGGAGCTGTGGCAGAACCAGCGCAAGGCCGTGCAGATCGCCGAGATCAACTACACCGCAGCGGTGTCGGTGGGCGTGCTGGTCGGCGACAAGATGCGCGCCCAGGGCTTCGGCCAGATCATCGCGATGAGCTCGGCGGCGGGCGAGCGGGTCCGGCGGTCGAACTTCGTGTACGGCTCTACCAAGGCCGGGCTGGACGGGTTCTACCTCGGACTCGGAGAGGCGCTGCGCGAGTTCGGGGTCCGGGTCCTGGTCATCCGGCCCGGCCAGGTGCGCACCCGGATGAGCGCGCACGTCAAGGAAGCTCCGCTGACCGTCGACAAGGAGTACGTCGCCGAGCTCGCGGTCACCGCGTCGGCGCAGGGCAAGGACCTGGTCTGGGCCCCCGGCGCCTTCCGCTACGTGATGATGGTGCTGCGCCACATCCCCCGCCCGATCTTCCGCAAGCTGCCCATCTGATGCGTCCCGCCCTGGCCGTGTTCGGCCAGATGGCCGTCGCGTCGGCCATCAGCGTGGTGGTCGCGGTGGTCAGCCTCGCGGCGATCGCCCGGGTCGAGTGGCCCGCCTACAACTCGTCGAACCAGCTGCACGCGCTGACCACCGTCGGTCAGGTGGCCTGCCTGGTCGGCCTCGTGGCATCCGGCTGGATCTGGCGGCGGGGGCGACAGACGTCGGCCCGGCTGGGCGCGGTGCTGTTCCTGGCCGCGTTCTCCGTCGTCACGCTCGCGATGCCGCTGGGCGCCACCCGGCTCTACCTGTTCGGGATCTCGGTGGACCAGCAGTTCCGCACCGAATACCTGACCAGGCTGACCGACTCGCCGCACCTGCACGACATGACCTACATCGGGTTGCCGCCGTTCTACCCGCCGGGCTGGTTCTGGATCGGCGGCAGGCTGGCCGCGCTCACCGGAACCCCGGCGTGGGAGATGTTCAAACCGTGGTCGATCATCTCGATCACGGTGGCGGTCACGCTGGCGTTGGTGCTGTGGGCCGCGATGATCCGGTTCGAGTACGCGCTGGTGGTCTCCACGGCCACCGCCGCCGCTGCGCTGGCCTACTCCTCCGCCGAGCCCTACGCGGCCGTCATCGCGGTCCTGCTGCCCCCGATCTTCGTGCTGGCCTGGTCGGGTCTGCGCGCCGGCGGGCCGAGCGGCCGGGGCGGATGGGCGGCCGTGGTCGGGGTGGGGATCTTCCTCGGCGTCGCCGCGCTGTCCTACACCCTGTTGTTCGGCTTCGCGGCGTTCACGCTGACGGTGATGGCGGCGGTGGCCGCCGCGGCGGGCAGGCGACGGGACCCGCTGCTGCGGCTACTCACCATCGCGGTGATCGCCGGGCTGATCGCGCTCGTCGGCTGGGCGCCGTACCTGATCGCCGCCGCCCGCGGCACGCCCGCCGACACCGGCACCGCACAGCACTATCTGCCCTCCGACGGTGCCGTCCTGTCGTTCCCGATGTTGCAGTTCACCCTGCTCGGTGCGCTGTGCATGCTCGGCACGCTGTGGCTGGTGGTCCGAGCGCGGCACTCGACGCGGGCGGGGGCGCTGGCCATCGCGGTGTTGACGGTCTACGCGTGGTCGCTGCTGTCGATGCTGACCACGCTGGCGGGCACCACGCTGCTGTCGTTCCGGTTGCAGCCGACGCTGACGATCCTGCTCACCGCGGCCGGCGCGTTCGGGTTCATCGAGGTGACCCGGGCGGTCACCGCGCGGGTGCAGCCGCACAACGCCCGCGCCGTCGTCGCCGTCGCCACCGCGATCGGGGCGCTCGGGGCGGTGACGTTCGCCCAGGACATCCCCGGCGTGCTGCGCCCCGACATCGTGGTCGCCTACACCGACACCGACGGCTACGGCCAGCGCGCCGACCGCCGGCCCCCGGGGGCCGAACAGTACTACCGCGAGGTCGACGACCGGATCCGGCAGGTGACCGGCCGGCCCCGCAACGAGACCGTCGTGATGACCGCCGACTACAGCTTGCTGTCCTACTACCCCTACTACGGGTTCCAGGGGCTCACCTCGCACTACGCCAACCCGCTCGCCCAGTTCGACGAGCGGGCCGCGGCCATCGAGGGCTGGGCCCGGCTGACCGACGCCGACCAGTTCATCGAGGCGCTCGACGCCATGCCCTGGCCGCCGCCCACGGTGTTCCTGATGCGCCGCGGCGCGAACGACACCTACACGCTGCGACTGGCCGCCGACGTGTACCCGAACCAGCCCAACGTGCGCCGCTACCATGTGGCCCTCGACGACGCGCTGTTCGACGATCCGCGGTTCGACGTGTCCACGATCGGGCCGTTCGTCCTGGCCATCCGCAAGCCAATTACCATCTAGCCCCGTGGTCCGAGAGCCGGCAAATGGGGGTGCCAACCACCGCACAGCGCGCCTCATCGCCGTCATCGCGGGTCTGCTGGGGACCGCGCTGGCCGTCGCCACCCCGCTGCTCCCGGTCAAACAGACCACCGCCGAACTGAACTGGCCGCAGAACGGCGTGCTGGCCAGCGTCGACGCCCCGCTGATCGGCTACGTGGCCACCGACCTCGAGATCACCGTGCCGTGCCGCGCCGCCGCCGGGCTGGATCGGCCGGGCCGCACCGTGCTGCTGTCCACGGTCCCCAAGCAGGCGCCCAAGGCCGTCGACCGCGGGCTGCTCATCGAGCGGGTCAACAACGACCTGCTGGTCATCGTCCGCAACACCCCGGTGGTGAGCGCGCCGATGGACCAGGTCCTCGGCCCGGACTGCCGGGAACTACGGTTCACCGCGCACGCCGACCGGGTGACCGGCGAGTTCGTCGGCCTCACCGCAGAGCCCGACGGGGACGACGCGACCGCGCCCCGCGAGCCGTTGCGCGGCGAGCGCAGCGGCTACGACTTCCGCCCCCAGATCGTCGGGGTGTTCACCGACCTGTCCGGGCCCGCACCGCCCGGCCTGCAGTTCTCGGCGACCGTGGACTCGCGCTACAGCACCTCGCCGACGCTGCTGAAACTGCTGGCGATGATCGTCGGGGTCGCGATGACGGCCGTCGCGCTGGGCGCACTGCACGTGCTGGACCAGGCCGACGGAATGCGGCACCGCCGGTTCCTGCCGCCGCGCTGGTGGTCGATGACCCCGCTGGACGGGCTGGTCACCGCGGTGCTGGTGTGGTGGCACTTCGTCGGGGCGAACACCGCCGACGACGGCTACATCCTGACGATGGCGCGGGTGTCCGAGCACGCCGGCTACATGGCCAACTACTACCGGTGGTTCGGCACCCCGGAGGCGCCGTTCGGCTGGTACTACGACCTGCTCGCGCTGTGGTCGCACGTCAGCACGGCCAGCGTGTGGATGCGGTTGCCGACCCTGCTGATGGGGCTGGCCTGCTGGTGGGTGATCAGCCGTGAGGTGATCCCCCGGCTCGGCTCGGCGGTCAAGCACAGCCGCGCCGCGGCCTGGACGGCGGCCGGGCTGTTCCTGGCGTTCTGGCTGCCGCTGAACAACGGCCTGCGCCCGGAGCCGATCATCGCGCTCGGCATCCTGCTGACCTGGTGCTCGGTCGAGCGCGGGGTGGCCACCAGCCGGCTGTTGCCGGTCGCGATCGCCATCATCATCGGTGCGCTGACGCTGTTCTCGGGCCCCACCGGCATCGCCGCGATCGGTGCGCTGCTGGTCGCCGTGGGGCCGCTGAAAACCATCGTGGCCGCCCACACGTCGAGATTCGGCTATCTGGCGTTGCTGGCGCCCATCGCGGCGGCGGCCACGGTCACGATCATCCTGATCTTCCGCGACCAGACCCTGGCCGCCGAGCTCCAGGCCAGCAGTTTCAAGTCGTCGGTCGGCCCGAGCCTGGCCTGGTTCGACGAGCACATCCGCTACTCCCGGCTGTTCACCACCAGCCCGGACGGGTCGGTGGCACGTCGCTTCGGCGTGCTGACACTGCTGCTGGCGCTCGCGGTGTCGGTGGCGATGACGTTGCGCAAGGGCCGGATCCCGGGCGCGGCGGCGGGCCCGAGCCTGCGGATCATCGGCATCACCGTCATCTCGTTCCTGGCGCTGATGTTCACCCCCACCAAGTGGACCCACCACTTCGGCGTGTTCGCCGGACTGGCCGGGTCACTGGGCGCGCTGGCCGCGGTGGCGGTCTCGGCGGCGGCGATGCGCTCGGCGCGCAACCGCGCCCTGTTCACCGCGGCCGTGCTGTTCGTCACCGCGCTGTCGTTCGCGACGGTCAACGGCTGGTGGTACGTCTCCAATTTCGGGGTCCCGTGGTCCAACGACTTCCCGGAGTTCCGATTCGGCTTCATGACGATGCTGCTCGGCCTGTCAGCGCTGGCCCTGCTGGTGGCGACGTGGCTGCACTTCACCGGAAACGGTCACCCACCGCCGGAGGGCGACAAGGCGGGCCGGCGGCGGATCGCGCTGCCCCCGCTGGCGATCGCCACCTGGGCGCTGGTGGTGTTCGAGGTGCTGTCGCTGACCCTGGGCATGATCAACCAGTACCCGGCGTGGAGCGTGGGCCGCTCCAACCTGCAGGCGCTCACCGGCAAGACGTGCGGCATGGCCGAGGACGTCCTGGTCGAACAGGATCCCAATGCCGGCCTGCTCCAGCCGGTCGGGGTGCCGGTTGGCGACGGCCTCGGCGCGGCCACCTCCGAAGGATTCAGCCCGAACGGCATTCCCGCCGACGTGTCGGCCGATCCGGTGATGGAGGAGCCCGGCTCGGACAACTTCGCCGACTCCGCCAGTGGCGTGGTCACCGGCAGCGAGGCGGGCACCGAGGGCGGCACCACGGCCGCCGCCGGCGTCAACGGGTCACGTGCCCGGCTGCCCTACGGGCTGGACCCGGCCCGCACCCCGGTGCTGGGCAGCTGGCGCGCGGGCACCCAGCAGCCCGCGTTCCTGCGCTCGGCCTGGTACCAGTTGCCGCCCCGGGAACAGGCCGGTCCGCTGCTCGTGGTCTCGGCGGCCGGCCGCTTCGACCCCGACGAGGTCACCGTGCAGTGGGCCGGACCCGACGGTCAGCCCGCCAGCGACATCGAGTTCGGCGACATCGGCGCCGCGCCGGCGTGGCGGAACCTGCGGGCGCCGCTGTCGGCGATCCCGGCGCAGGCCACCCGGATCCGGCTGGTCGCCACCGACGACGACCTCGACCCGTCGCACTGGATCGCGCTGACCCCGCCCCGCATCCCCGAGTTGCGCACGCTGCAGGACGTCGTCGGATCCACCGATCCGGTGCTGCTGGACTGGCTGGTCGGCCTGGCCTTCCCGTGCCAGCGCCCGTTCGGTCACCAGAACGGCGTGATCGAGGTGCCCGAGTGGCGCATCCTGCCCGACCGGTTCGGCGCGGAGGCCAACTCGCCGGTGATGGACAACCTCGGCGGCGGCCCGCTGGGCATCACCGAGCTGCTGCTGCGCGCGACGACGGTGCCCACCTATCTGAAGGACGACTGGTTCCGCGATTGGGGTGCCCTGCAACGGCTCACGCCGTTCTACCCCGACGCCGAACCCGCCCGCATCGATCTGGGCTCGGCGACGCGTAGCGGCCTGTGGAGCCCGGCGCCGCTGCGTCATTAGGTTCGTCGCATACCATCGAGCCTCGTGTCCGCCCCGCCTGTCCGCCTGATCGCGATCGTCGCGGGATTCGTCGGGATGGTGCTGTGCGGGTTGACCCCGCTGCTGCCGGTGGTCCAGGCGACGGCGACGATCCACTGGCCGCAGACGGTCGACGCGGACGGCAAGATCATGGACGTCACCGCACCCCTGGTGTCGGGGGCGCCCAAGTCGCTGGATGCCGTCATCCCGTGCCAGGCGATCGCCACGCTGCCCGCCGAGGGCGGGCTGGTGTTCGCCACCAACCCGCCCGGCGGAATCGACGCCGGCCGCAACGGCCTGTTCGTGCGCGCCTACCCCGACACCGTGGTCGTCGCGTTCCGCGACTCGGTGGCGGCGGTCGCGCCGCGCGACGCGGTGGACGGCGGCGCGTGCAGCACCCTGCATGTGTGGGCAAACGTGGCCGAGGTGGGCGCGGACTTCGCCGGCATCCCGGGCGCCACCGGCACGCTGGCCGCCGAGAAGCGCCCTCAGGTGTCCGGGGTGTTCACCGAACTGCGGGCGCCGGCCGGAGCCGCCCCGGCGGGAGCATCAGGCGCCGACAGCGGCGTGACGGCCACCATCGACGTCGACACCCGGTTCATCACCACACCGACGACGCTGAAGCTGGCGGTGATGGTGCTCGGCGTGCTCTGTGTGCTGGCCTCGGTCGTGGCGCTGTCGGTGCTGGACCGTTCCGCGGGCCGGCGCCCGACCGGCGGTTGGCGACGGTACCGTGCGGGGCCGGCGACGTGGCTGGCCGACGTCGGCGTGATCGGCGCACTGCTGGTGTGGCACGTCGTCGGCGCGACGTCGTCGGACGACGGGTACAACGTCACGATCGCCCGGGTCTCCGGAGAGGCCGGCTACGCCACGAACTACTTCCGCTACTTCGGCGCCTCCGAGGCCCCGTTCGACTGGTATCAGAGCGTGCTGGCCCACCTGGCCTCGGTGAGCACCGCGGGCGTGTGGATGCGGCTGCCCGCGACCGCCGCCGCGATCGCCACCTGGTTGATCCTCAGCCACGGTGTGCTGCCCCGGCTGGGCAGGCGGCTGGCCGCCAACCGCGTCACGGTGTGGACGGCGGGAGCGGTGTTCCTCGCGGCGTGGCTGCCGTTCAACAACGGGTTGCGCCCCGAACCGCTCATCGCGTTCGGCGTGATCGCGGTGTGGATGCTCACCGAGCGGGCGCTGGCGACCCGGCAGCTGTGGCCCGCGGCGGTGGCGGTGGTCGTCGCGATGTTCTCCGTCACGCTGGCGCCGCAGGGCCTGGTCGCGCTGGCGCCGCTGCTGGTCGCGGCCCGCGCGCTGTGGCGGGTGATCGCCGGCCGGCGCCGCACCGACGGGCTGGCCGCCCAACTGGCCCCGCTGGCCGCGGCGGCATCGCTGGTGTTCGTCATCGTGTTCCGCGACCAGACGCTGGCCACCGTCGCCGAGTCGGCCCGCATCAAGTACACGGTCGGCCCGACGATCCCGTGGTACCAGGATTTCCTGCGCTACTACTTCCTCACCGTCGAGGACAGTGTGGACGGCTCGCTGACCCGGCGGTTCTCGGTGCTGGTCCTGCTGCTGTGCCTGTTCGGCCTGCTGGTGGTGCTGCTGCGCCGCGGCAGCGTGCCCGGCGCGGTCAACGGGCCGGTGTGGCGGATCGTCGGCAGCACGGCGGTGGGCCTGCTACTGCTGACCTTCACCCCGACCAAATGGGCGGTGCAGTTCGGTGTGTTCGCCGGCCTGGCGGGCGCGCTGGGCGCTGTCACGGCGTTCGCCTTCGCCCGGGTCGGCCTGCACAGCAGGCGCAACCTCGCGCTCTACGTCACCGCGCTGCTGTTCGTGCTGGCGTGGGCCACCTCGGGCATCAACGGCTGGTTCTACACCGGCAACTACGGTGTGCCGTGGTTCGACAAACAGCCGGTAATCGTCGGCCAGCCGGTCACGACGATCTTCCTGGTGCTTGCGATCGCCTGCGGCCTGCTGGCCGGCTGGCTGCACTTCCGCATCGACTATGCCGGCCACACCGAGGTCGCCGACACCGGCCGTAACCGCGCGATCGCGTCCACCCCGCTGCTGGTGGTGGCCACGATCATGGTGGTGCTGGAACTGGGATCGATGCTGAAGGGCGCCGCGGGCCGCTACCCGGTCTACACCATCGGCTCGGCGAACCTGGCAGCGCTGCGTTCGGGGTTGTCCGACGCCAGCTGCGGCATGGCCGACGACGTCCTGGTCGAGGCCGACACCAACGCGGGCCTGCTGACGCCCGTTCCGGGACAGCGGTTCGGAAGGTACGGCCCATTGGGCGGCGACAAGCCCGTCGGCTTCACCCCCAACGGGGTCAGCGACACCCTCGAGCCGCCCGAGCCCTTCGTCGGCAACCCGGGCATGGTGAACTCCGACGCCCCGGTGGACAAGCCGAACATCGGCATCGGCTACGCCGCCGGGACCGGCGGCGGCTACGGCCCGGAAGGGGTCAACGGATCGCGGGTGTTCCTGCCGTTCGGGCTCGATCCGGCCCGCACCCCGGTGATGGGCAGCTACGACGAGAACACCATGGCCGCCAAGGCCACCTCGGCCTGGTATCAGCTGCCGTTCACCGCGGGTGAGCATCCCGCGGACCGGCCGCTGGTGACCGTCGCCGCGGTGGGCGCGATCTGGTACTACAACGAGGACGGTTCGTTCAACTACGGCCAGTCACTCAAGCTGCAGTGGGGTGTGCACCGGCCGGACGGGTCCTACCAGGCGCTCGACGAGGTCCAGCCGATCGACGTGTTCAACCAGCGGGCCTGGCGCAACCTGCGTTTCCCGTTGTCGTCGGCTCCGCCGGAGGCCAACGTGGCCCGCATCGTCGCCGACGATCCGAACCTGTCGGAGGATCAGTGGTTCGGCTTCACCCCGCCGCGGGTGCCGATCCTGCAGACCGCCAGCGAGTTCCTCGGCGCCCAGACGCCGGTGCTGATGGACATCGCGACCGCGGCGAACTTCCCGTGCCAGCGCCCGTTCGCCGAGCACCTGGGGGTGGCCGAGCTGCCGGAGTACCGAATCCTGCCCAACTTCAAGCAGATGGTGATCTCGTCGAACCAGTGGCTGGCCGCAGAGAACGGCGGGCCGTTCCTGTTCATCCAGGCGCTGCTGACCACCTCGGCCATCCCGACGTATCTGCGTGGTGACTGGTACCGCGACTGGGGTGCGATCGAGCGCTACGACCGGGTGGTGCCGGCCGAGCAGGCGCCCGACGCCGTCATCGAGGAGGGGTCGGTACGGGTGTTCGGATGGAGCCGGGGCGGACCGATCAGGGCACTGCCGTGAACGGCGAATCGGGCACCGCCGTGAACGGCGAATCAGACACCGCCGTGAACGGCGATCAGGGCGCTGCCGTGAACGGCGGGGACGTTAGGGTGACCCGGTGGGTCGCCGCCATCGCCGGCCTGCTCGGGTTCGTCCTGGCAGTGGCCACCCCGCTGCTGCCGGTCACCCAGACCACCGCGACACTGAACTGGCCGCAGCAGGGGCAACTCGGCGACGTGACGGCCCCGTTGATCTCCCAGGCCCCGGTGAGCCTGACCGCGAGCGTGCCGTGCCAGGTGATCCGCGACATGCCCGCCGACGGCGGCCTGGTGCTCGGCACGGCGCCGGCGGACGGCAGGGATGCCGCGCTGAACGCGATGCTGGTCAACGTCACAGAGTCCCGGGTCGACGTGATCGTGCGAAACGTCGTGGTGGCCACCGTCGACCGCGACCGGGTCACCGGCACACCCGGCTGCTCGCGCCTGGACATCACGTCGTCGCTGGACGGCACCTACGCCGAGTTCGTCGGGCTGAGAGACACCGACGGCGAGCCGCTGCGCACCGGCTTCGACGATCCCAACCTGCGGCCCGCCGTCGTCGGGGTGTTCACCGACCTGGCCGGCCCCGCGCCGCCCGGGCTGTCGTTCTCGGCGATCATCGACACCCGGTTCAGCACCCATCCCACGGCGCTGAAGCTGGCGGCGATTCTGCTCGCGATCGCCTCGACCGTGGTCGCATTGCTGGCGTTGTGGCGGCTGGACCGGCTAGACGGGCGGCGCATGCACCGCCTGATCCCGACCCGCTGGCGTACCGCAAGTCCCGTCGACGCCGTGGTGGTCGGCGGGTTTGCGCTGTGGTACGTGATCGGCGCGAACTCCTCCGACGACGGCTACATCCTGGCGATGGCCCGGGTGGCCGACCACGCCGGCTACATGTCGAACTACTTCCGCTGGTTCGGAAGCCCCGAGGACCCGTTCGGCTGGTACTACAACCTGTTGGCGCTGATGACCCATGTCAGCGACGCCAGCATCTGGATGAGGCTGCCCGACCTGATCTGCGCGCTGGTGTGCTGGCTACTGCTCTCGCGCGAGGTACTGCCCCGGCTCGGCCCGGCGGTGTCGGGCAGTCGCGCGGCCATGTGGGCGGCCGGACTGGTGCTGCTGGCGGCGTGGATGCCGTTCAACAACGGGCTGCGCCCGGAGGGACAGATCGCCACCGGTGCGCTGATCACCTATGTGCTCATCGAGCGCGCCATCACGACGGGCCGGCTGACCCCCGCGGCGGCGGCGATCACCACCGCCGCCTTCACGCTCGGCATTCAGCCCACCGGCCTGATCGCGGTCGCCGCGCTGGTGGCCGGTGGGCGGCCGATCCTGCGCATCCTGATGCGCAGGCGTCAGGTGGTCGGCACCTGGCCGCTGGTGGCTCCGCTGCTGGCCGCGGGCACGGTGGTGCTGGCCATCGTGTTCGCCGACCAGACATTGGCAACGGTGCTGGAGGCCACCAGGATCCGCACCGACATCGGGCCCAGCCAGGAGTGGTACACCGAGAACCTGCGCTACTACTACCTGATCCTGCCCACCACCGACGGCGCCATCTCCCGCCGGGTGGCCTTCCTGTTCACCGCGATGTGCCTGTTCCCGTCGCTGTTCATCATGTTGCGGCGCAAGCGGATTCCCGGCGTCGCGCGCGGACCCGCGTGGCGGTTGATGGGCGTCATCTTCGCCACGATCTTCTTCCTGATGTTCACCCCGACCAAGTGGATCCATCACTTCGGGCTGTTCGCTGCGGTGGGCGCGGCGATGGCGGCCCTGGCGACCGTGCTGGTGTCCCCGGTGGTGCTGCGTTCGGCACGCAACCGGATGGCGTTCCTGTCGCTGGTGATGTTCGTACTGGCGTTGTGCTTCGCATCCACGAACGGCTGGTGGTACGTCTCCAACTTCGGTGTGCCGTACAACAATTCGGTGCCGCAGTTGGGCGGGATCACGGTCAGTGCGGTCTTCCTTGCGCTGTTCGCCGTCACCGCGGTGTGGGCGTTCTGGCTGCACGTCTCGTCGCGGCCGGGCTCACGGGTGGTCGACCGGTTGACCGCGGCGCCCATTCCGATCGCCGCCGGTTTCATGGTGCTGGTGTTCATCGGGTCGATGACGGTCGGCATGATCCGGCAGTACCCCACGTACTCGAACGGTTGGGCCAACGTGCGGGCGTTCGTCGGCGGCTGCGGCATGGCCGACGACGTACTCGTCGAGCCCGACTCCAACGACGGGTTTCTGACCGCACTGCCCGGCGACTGGGGGCCGCTGGGACCGCTCGGCGGCGAGAACCCGGTCGGCTTCTCGCCCAACGGTGTTCCGGACCGGATCATCGCGGAGGCGATCAGGCTGAACAACCCGCAGCCGGGCACCGACTACGACTGGAATGCGCCGAAGAAGCTGTCCCGGCCGGGTGTGAACGGGTCGACGGTTCCGCTGCCCTACGGGCTGGACCCCGCCCGGGTCCCGGTGGCGGGCACCTACTCCGAAACCGCGCAGCAGGAGAGCCGGCTGGCCTCGGCGTGGTATGAGCTGCCGCCCGCCGATGACGGGCATCCGCTGGTGGTCATCACCGCGGCCGGCACGATCGCGGGCACCAGCGTGGCCGAGGGCTACGCCTCGGGGCAGACGGTGGAACTCGAGTACGCCACCAGGGGACCGGACGGTGCGCTGGTGCCAGCCGGACGCGTCAGCCCGTACGACATCGGACCGCAACCGTCCTGGCGCAACCTTCGCTACCCGCGCTCGCAGATCCCCACCGACGCGGTCGCGGTGCGGGTGATCGCCGAGGATCTCTCGCTCGGACAGGGCGACTGGATCGCGGTGACGCCCCCACGGGTGCCCGAGGTCCGCTCGGTGCAGGAGTACGTCGGCTCCGAGCAGCCGGTGTTGATGGACTGGGCCGTCGGCCTGGCGTTCCCGTGCCAGCAGCCGATGCGGCACGCCAACGGGGTCACCGACATCCCGAAGTTCCGCATCTCGCCGGACTACTACGCCAAGCTGCAGAGCACCGACACCTGGCAGGACGGCGAGAACGGCGGCCTGCTGGGCATCACCGACCTGCTGCTGCGGGCCCAGGTGATGTCCACGTACCTGTCGCACGACTGGGGACAGGACTGGGGATCGCTGCGCCGCTTCGACACCGTCGTCGACGCCCAACCGGCCGAGATCGACCTGGGCTCGGCCACCCACTCCGGGCTCTGGTCACCCGGCCCGATGCGGATCAGGCCTTGACGGGCCGGATCCCGTTCGGCCGCGCGGTGTTGTCGCGGGTGGTGGAGACCCGCGTCCGGATGAGCACATCGCTGTTCGCGCAGACCCCGCCATCGGCCTGGTCCGCGCAGGCCGACCTGCTCGAGCCGCTGTTCTGGGACCGCACCACCGACGAGTGGAAGATCGCGATGCAGACGTGGGTACTGCAGGTCGACGGGTTGACGGTACTGGTGGACACCGGGGTGGGCAACGACCGGGACCGCCCGCACATGCCGCCGCTGGACCATCTCGACACCGGGTTCCTGGACGCGCTGGCCGCGGCCGGGGTCACGGCGGAGGACGTCGACGTCGTCATCAACACCCATCTGCACACCGACCACGTCGGGTGGAACACCCGCCGCGAAGGCAGGCAATGGGTGCCCACCTTCCCGAACGCCCGCTACCTGATGCCCGAACCGGACTTCCGGTTCTTCTCGCCCGACGGCGCGGGCGATACCGAGGCGATGCGGATCGTGTTCTGCGACAGCGTGTTACCCGTCGAACCGCAGATCGAGCTGTTCTCCGGTGAGCACCGGATCAGCGAGTCCCTGTGGCTGCGGCCGGCCCCCGGCCACACCCCGGGATCGTCGGTGGTGTGGCTGGACGCCGGGATGCCCGCGGTGTTCGTCGGCGATCTGACCCACTCGCCGATCCAGCTGTCCAGACCCGGCGACCCGTGCGCATTCGACGTGGACCCGACCGCCGCGGCCGTCACCCGCAGGCGGGTGCTGACCGAGGCGGCCCGGCGGCGCGCCGCGGTCATCCCCGCGCACTACCCGGGCCACGGCGGCGCCACCGTGGTCGCCCGCGGCGACGCGTTCACGGTCGACGACTGGCTGCCGCTGCCCGCGATCTGACCTCGTCACCGAACGTGCCTCCCTCCCGGGCTTTCGCCTACTGGTCGGCCTGGAGGAAGGTCCGGAGCCGGACCAATTCTTCTCGGTCACACTGGTATTCCTGCCAGGTCCAATACATCACGATGTCGTTGGTGGCGGCCTCGAGTTCGGCAATCCGTTCGAGGGCTTGGGGCACCGTCCATCGGTGTGCCTGGTCGAACCAGAAGAGGCCGCACCGGAACACGCCACCGGGCCGATCATCGAGATGGTTCCGGATAGACCGAGCCTGTTCTTTGTCGACCGGTCGATAACCTCGACCGTCAGTCACCATGTCGGCCCAGTCGAGACATCCCGGACTGCCGGCCATCCAGCCCGCTCGCGTTCCCCAATAGCGTTGACCACGACGAGGCGGATCCTCCGATGCCGGGATTCGGATAAGCGCCCCATCGACGGCGGTGAAGTACCGCCAATCGCTTATTGCTGGGGCACCGGGCCGACCGTCTGCGGCGGGAGTTCCACCAAGTGCAGCCGCAGCGTCGATCGCGCTGAACACCGTGTCGGCTTCGTCGGCGGTGAGAACGCCGAGATCTTCGGCAGCATTGATCCAGTACAGGTCGTCATCATCACGTTTCGTCTCGGCGCGGCTGTAGACCTCTGCCCATGAGGCCGGGCCAGTTGGCTTTGCAGGGCGATCCCCCCAACGGGACACAAGTTGGTCAACCAGCTCGCCGAATCCCAAGCTGCCGCAACGGTACCGCTCGATGATCGCCCGGACCGTCCCGCTGTCGATGTCAGAGACGCGACCGTAACGACTGTCGACATCGGCCGAGCCACAGCGGATACGGAGAAATTCCGCTGCGTCCGACAGGTAGGCGGTGAAGAGCATGAAGAGCATGTTGCAGGCTTCGGCATACGCCAGCTGAGCCAGTCGCTCCGCAAGTTCGCAGGCTTCCTCGCGGATGAGGCGGCTGGCCTCCATCGGGGAGAGCCCGTCGATCTGTGGAGTCATCCCGCGGACGGTCATCGAATATTCGACCCAGAACGCATCCACGACGAAGAACTCGGCCGGGTCGAGGCCGAAGTCGGGATCGGTGAGCCGCACAAGCTTCTCGCCGCTGTCATTGCCGGCCAGAAATTTCAAGCGGGCAGCACGGGGGATTCCCACCGATCCCGCTTCCCAAAGGTCGCGAACCAGATGGCGCTGTTGCGCGCGGCGCTCCGCCGACCAGCGCACCCAGCCCCGTTCCAGTCTCCCGCACAATGTGCGGGAATCCACGTTATCGCGACGGAGCTGCTGGAGCGTTTGCTCGACGAACTCGGTGTGGTTCTGCCACTCCTCGTCGCGGTACCCAGATGAGTCGCCCATCGATCCCCCTGAACTCATCGACCGAGCACCACCACTGACGGCGGTGGCCTTCGCAGACATGGTGACTCACACCGAACGTCTGGTCGGCAATTCCGCTGAAGAATCGCAGCTGCCGGCCCCAAAATCGGCCACCTCAGCGACATGCCGCGCGCCTATCCGCTCAGGGAGTGTCGTTGGCACCCGGGTCGGTGTTCTCCTGCAGGATGCCGTCGTGGCAGTCGACGTGGCTCTGCCCGGTCTGCTCCATGCAGACCAGCACCGGGGTGTCGTCGTCGGCACCGACGGACTGCTGGTCGGGAGCCGGCGCGCCGCTGGGGCGCCGAATCTCACCCGGATACAGCGACCACAGCGGCTCGCCGGTGGACGACATCCTGGCGCAGTAGGCCGGGTCGCCGTCCTCGGTCACCCCGGCGGCGCCCAGCGTCGCGCAGTCCGCGCCGACGACGACGACCGGCAGCACCACCTTGCCGTTCGAGGCCGACGGCGTCCCCGACGCGGTCGATCCGGTCTCGTCGGCGTGCCGCCGGTGCCGGTCGTAGAGCACCAGGAACACCACCGAGGCGACCGCCAGCAGCGACAACATCAACGCCAGCGCCAGCATCACCCGCCCGCGCGATCGCCGGGCCGCAGGCGGCTTGGCGTGTCTGGCGCCGGCGGAGGACGGGGCGGCGGCTGCCGCCATCATCGTCTCCGCACCGCGTGCCCCCGCCGAGCTGACCGACGCCGTCCCGGTCCTGTTCGCCAGTGCCCGCGCGAAGTCGGCACACCGCTCGTAACGGTCGGCGGGAGATTTCGCCAGCGCCTTCTGCAGCTTCCCGCTCAGCCCGGACAGCTCGGGTCGGCGCTGCGCGATCGACGGTGGCTGCGCCGAAAGGTGTCGGCTGATCACGATCGCGGGGTTGGAGTGCTCGAACGGCGGCGCGCCGGTCAGCAGCTGGAATGCCGTGGCCGCCAGCGCGTACTGGTCGGCGCGGCCGTCGATGCGCTGATCGGCGGTGAGCTGTTCGGGCGCCGAGTAGGCCACGGTTCCGACCGTCATGTTGGTCGCGGTGAGGGCGCTGACCTCACCCACCCGGCGGGCGATCCCGAAGTCGGCGAGCAGGATCCGCTCGTTCTCGGTTTCCGGGTCCGCGATCAGGATGTTCGCCGGCTTCACGTCGCGGTGCAGCAGGCCGCGCTGGTGGGCGTAGTCCAGTGCGTCACCGACCGCCGCCACGATCCGGGTCACCAGGTCGGGTGGCATGCCGTGCGGATAGCGCGCCGCCAGCAGCGCGCCGGCATCGGTGCCCTCGACGTGGTCCATCGAGATCCACAGCCGCCCCTCGTGTTCACCGCGGTCGTGTACCGCGACGATGTGGGGGTGCCACAGCGTGGCGGCGATGTCGGCCTCGCGGTTGAAACGGGCGCGGTACTCGCTGTCGGTGGACACCGACGCCGAGAGCACCTTCAGCGCGTCGTAGCGCGGCAGCCGGGGGTGTTTTGCCAGGTAGACCTCGCCCATGCCGCCCGATCCCAGTAACCGGGTGATCGTGTAGCCCGCGATCACCTCGCCGTTGGTCAGCGGCATGGGCGAATCCTACAAGCGGCGCCGTTCACCGGCGCGCGTAGACGACCCTGGTGCCCAGCACGATGTCCTGCAGCGATCTGCGCCGGGGGTCCACCGCCACCCAGGCCAGCCCGATCGGGAAAACCACGTAGCCGACACCCCGCAGCAGTGCGATGTGGGGTTTCAGCCGGGAGCCCCCGCGGCCCACCACCTGAAGACCCATCACCACGGCCCCGGCGGTACAGCCCGAGACCGACCAGCAGGCGGCCAGGTAGGTCACCGCGGCACCGAACACGACGGCCCCGGAGAAGACCAAATCCATTGCCGGCAACTGGAAGGCACCCGGCCGGACCGCCAGCAGCGCCAGCAGCAGGCCGACATACATCATCCCCAGCAGCACGCCGACCACACACAGGTCGATGACGGCGGCCACGCTTCTGCTGACGATCCCCGCGGCGCGTGCCGGATCGGGCACACCCGGCTGGTCGCTATCGGGACCGGTCACGCCTGCCCTGCCGGCGGCCCAGCATCCGGTCGACGAACCCGGCGACCGCGTCGTCGGCCCGCTCGCCCTGCGACCGCACGTCGGTCATCACGTCGGCGGTGACCGACGTGGTGGACTCGCGGATGATGGTGGGCAGATCGACGCCGTCGATGACCTGATCGGCGAGGTTGATCAGGTCGATACGGGCGATGACGGCCTCGATCGCCTCGGCATCCAGCTTGTCACGGATGATCGCGGTCAGGTCCAGTTCGTCGATGACGGCCGCCATGATCAGCGACAGTACGGCCTTGGCCTCGAGTCTGCCGCGCGTGAACAGCCCACCCAGCACCGGCAGCCCTTCACAGACCCGGTATGCGTCGACGAGCATCGACTGCGGGGGCCGCGAGTCGGGTTCGGTGGTCACGGCCGGCGCGAGTGCGGGGCACCGAGGTAGGGGAACGCGGGCAGCAGGTCGTCGTGTGGGGCGAGCCCCGACGGGGGACACCCGCCGTCGGTCAGGAAGCCCAACCGGTAGTCGGCGACGTCGTCGGTCAGTGTGCGGCCGTTCGGGTATGCGGTCGGCTTGCCCGGGCGGTAGGTCAGCATGTCCGGCAGCGTGCCCTCGGCGTTGATCGCCTCCACCGCGTCCTCGCGTCGGTATCCGCCGAGCTCGCCCATCACCTCGATGAGCGCCCCGATCCAGCGGTCCCGGTCCCGGTTGGGCTCACCGGCCGCGAACGCCCCGGGGGCGGCGCCGTCCAGGCCGGTCAGCAGGTCGGCGACCAGTGGATGGCCCGTCCGGTCGACGTGGCGCCAGGTGCGGTCCTCGAGCAGGCTGACGCGCGCCCAGATCCGCACGTCGGGACGTGCCCCGAGGTAGTCGGTGGGCAGTTCGATCGCCATCGCGATCACGTCGGCGCCGGCGTGCGCGTCCCGCCCCGTCCACGGGTTCTGCGCGCCGTCTCCGCCCAGCAGGTTCGCGATGCCGTCGCGGTCGACGAAGGCGGCGTCGCTGCGGGCGCCGACGAAGAACAGGAACCCACCCGATCGCCAGACGTGCGGCGTCTTGCCGAAGGAGACCTCGACGTCACCGAAGATGCGCGAGCCCGCCGCGGCGTCCACCCTCGCGGTGGCGCCGAGAGCGAGGTACACGTCGGCCTTCTGCCGAGCACCGTCCGGACCCTCGACGGGTTCGGAGAACACGAAGTTGAAGGCGATGTCGTTGCGCAGGTCGCCGTCGTTGTCGATGGCGACGCGATAGACGGCGCCGGGGCGCATCGGCCCGGCACCCGGGTTGGCCGTCAGGATCAGCACGGTGCGGGCCGGATCGTTCGGCGAGGCGAACACGTACAGATCGCACACGTCCAGCCTCGGGTCGTCGGGCGGCGCGCCGAGGCTCGGTCCGGTGATGTGATTCGACGTGATGTGATTCGACACAGCTCCATCCAACCGCAGGTGGCGCCCTAGATCGGGGTCAAACCGTGTTTGCGTTGCACGCGGTCGATCTGCTTGTCCCGCAGCAGGTGCAGCGAGCGGCGCAGCAGCAGCCGGGTCTGGTGGGGTTCGATGACCCCGTCGATGAAGCCACGCTCGGCCGCCACCCACGGGACGGCCATGGTCGCGTTGTAGCCCTCGATGAATTCGGCCTTGATCTTCTGCACCTCGGGCGCGTTCGGATCCGGGAACCGCTTGACCAGCAGCTGGGCGGCGCCCTCGGCGCCGATCACGGCGATGCGGGCGGTCGGCCAGGCGAAGTTGAGGTCCGCGGTCAGCTGCTTGGACCCCATCACCGCATACGCGCCGCCGTAGGACTTGCGCACCGTGATGGTCACCTTCGGCACGTCGGCCTCCACGACGGCGTTCAGGAAACGGCCGCCCCGCTTGATGATGCCGCCCTTCTCCTGCTGCACACCGGGCATGAACCCGGGCGTGTCGACCACGAAGATCAGCGGGGTGTTGAACGAGTCGCAGAAGCGCACGAACCGGGCGGCCTTGTCGGAGGCCTCGTTGTCGATGGCGCCCGACATGTACATCGGCTGGTTGGCGATCACGCCGACCGGCCGGCCGTCGACGCGGGCGAACGCGGTGATGATCGCCGGGCCGGACTGCTCGCCGACCGCGAAGACGTCGCCGTCGTCGAAGATCCGCAGCAGGATCTCCATCATGTCGTAGGCCTGGTTGTCCGAGTCCGGCACGATCGCGTCCAGCTCCAGGTCGTGCGGCGTCACCTCGGGCTCCATACCGGGGTTGACGATCGGCGCGTCGTCGAACGTGTTGGCCGGCAGGAAGCTCAGGTAGTCGCGCACGTACTGGAAGGCCGCGGCCTCGGATTCCACCACCTGGTGGATGTTGCCGTAGCTGGCCTGCGCGTCGGCGCCGCCGAGTTCGTCGAGGGTGACGTCCTCGCCGGTGACGTCCTTGATGACGTCGGGGCCGGTGACGAACATGTAGCCCTGGTCGCGCACCGCGACGACGAGGTCGGTCTGGATCGGCGAGTAGACCGCGCCGCCGGCGCACTTGCCGAAGATCAGCGAGATCTCCGGGACCAGGCCGCGCAGCAGCTCGTGGCGGCGGCCCAGCTCGGCGTACCAGGCCAGCGACGTCGCGGTGTCCTGGATCCGTGCGCCGGCCGAGTCGTTGATCCCGATGATCGGGCAGCCGACCATGGCGACCCACTCCATCAGCCGGGCCACCTTGCGGCCGAACATCTCCCCGACCGAGCCCTGGAACACCGTCTGGTCGTGGCTGAACACACCGACCGGCCGGCCGTTGATGGTGCCGTGGCCGGTGACGACGCCGTCGCCGAACAACGCGTTGGGGTCACCGGGCGTCTTGGCCAGCGCGCCGATCTCGAGGAAGCTGCCCGGGTCCAGCAGGGCGTGAATGCGGGCCCGCGCCGACGGGATCCCCTTCTTCTCCCGCTTGGCGACCGCCTTCTCCCCGCCGGGTTCCTTGGCCTCCTCCAGCTTGTCGCGGAGTTCGGCAAGCAGTTCGGCGGTAGTCCTGTTGGTCACTCGCCTACGCCTCCTGTTCGGTCCGGCTGCCCTCGATCGCGGTGATCGCCTCGCTCATGTGCGCGCCGACCTTTGCAATGTACGGCTCGTCGATGGCCTGGATGTGCTCGCCCCCGATCGGCACGATCTCGAGGTCGGTGACGAATTCACCCCAGCCGCCGTCGGGTCGGCGGGTGGCGTAGCGGGGCTCGAACATGATCGCGTCGTCGTGGTAGCGGTCGGCCATGTAGAGCGTGACGTGCCCGTCGTAGGGCTCGATCACCGCGGTGTCCAGCGCCCGGTTGTCCAGGTAGGACGTCCGCTGATGCTCGATGATGCCGCCGGGGATGTCCACGCCGCTGTCCTTGACCGCATCGAGCACGAACTTCACCTGCCCCTCGTCGTCGAGCTCCTCGAGCTGCTCGTAGGGCACCTCCGGGATCTCGACGTTGAACGTGCGCTGCGCGAACAGGGCGTAGCGGTCCCAGCGGGCGCGGATCTCCTCCTTGGTCTGCGGCACCTCCTCGCCGGCGCGCACGGTGTCGATCAGCCCGACGAACCGGACGTCGGCGCCGTTACGCTTGAGCCCGACGGCGCAGGCGTAGGCCAGCGCCCCACCCAGCGACCAGCCGGCCAGGACGTAGGGCCCGGTGCCGTACATCTCCATCAGCTTGGGCACGTACTCGCGGGCGCGTTCCGCGATCGACCCGTCGACCCGTTCCAGCCCGTACACCGGAGTGTCCGGCGGCAGCCGCTTGAGCAGCGGCTCGTAGACGACGGTGGAACCGCCGGCCGGGTGGAAGACGAACACCGGGACGCGGTCCGAGCCCTCCTTGGGCGCCCGCAGGGTGCGCACGAAGCCGTCCAGCTCACCGGCGTCCATCACGTCGCGGACATCGGTGGCCAGCGCCTCGATGGTGCGCGCGGCCTTGACCTGCTCGGCGGTGATGACGCCGTCGGCACGTTCGGAGAGCCGCTCGGCCATCTTCTGCGCGGTGGCGTCGTCGACGGCCGGCAGCTCGTTGAAGATGCCTCCCGGGGACTTGCCGGTGACGATCGCCCAGGTCGCGAACGTGACCCGCTCGGCGGCCTCCCGCGGCGGCACGTCGGCGCCGAGCGCATCGGTGACCGCCTCCTGGGTCAGCACCTTGGCGGCGATGCCGGCGGCGCTGGGCTTGTCGGCGGCCGGACCGGACGGGTCGGTCGGTGGCGGGGGAACCACGGGGCCCGACGGGTCGGTCGGCGGAGCGGGGACGCCCGCGACATTCGGCACCGGAGCGGGGACGCCCGCGACATTCGACATCGGCGGCGGGATGTCCAGCGGCGCCTGCGCCGCGGCGGCGTCGGCGTCCTCGGCGATCGGGTGGCCGGCCTCGGCCAGCTTGGCCTCGAGCTCGGCGACGGTGCTCGCCCCACCCATCATCTCGGCCTGCTCGGCGGCGATCTCCTCGGCGGTCTTGCCCTTCTGCGACTCGGCGATCTGGTCCACCTCGTCGCGGTGCTCGACCGCGTAGGTGATCAACTTCTCCACCGCGTAGAGGTTGGCGTCACGGACCGCGGTCAGCTGGATCGGCGGCAGGTCGAAGTCGTACTCGACGCGGTTCTTGATCCGCACCGCCATCAGCGAATCGAGCCCCAGCTCGATCAGCGGCACCTCCCAGGGCAGGTCCTCGGGCTCGTAGCCCATCGCACCGCCCACGATCGCCCCGAGCCGATCGGCGATCGTCTCGCCGGACTCCGGGGACCACTTCGCGAAGCCCGCCGCCAGGCCCGCACCGGCGGTCAGGTTGTCCTGCAGGATCGCCGCCTCCTCGGCCGCGCCTTCTTCGGACTCGGGTTCGGCCGGGGCCGAGGTGATCTCGGCGACCGTGCCGGCGCCGACCGCGGTCGGCAGAGCGGTCTGCGCTCCGCCCTTGGTCACGATCGCGTCGTAGACCAGCGTGAAGGACTCGTCGATACGGGCGTGCACCTGCACCGAAGCACCACCGGGATGGCGGGTCAGGGTGGTCACCAGGCGCGATCCCTCCCCCGGCACCGCCCGCTGCTCGGCGGCGGTCAGCTTCGTGTCCGGAAGCACCGCCGCCGCAGCGGCTTTCACGAGCGCAGCCAGCGCGGCCGAGTCGACGGCACCCCGGGCCGCGTACTCCCAGACGTGCCTGCCGTCGGGTGTTGCCACGTGGTTGCCGGGCATGACAGTCGAACTGTCGCCGGTGAAGTGCGCGTCCAGCCAGTGCGGCTTGCGCTTGAACCGGGTCGGCGGGATGTTCGCGAAATCCGTTGCCGGGTCCTGCGGCCGGTCCGACGGCAGCGGGAACAGGGTCCGGAAGTCCAGGTCATGACCGTGCACGAACAGGTGCGACATGGCCGTGGTCATCGAGTCGACCTCGTCCTGCTTGCGCGCCAGCGTCGCGATCAGCTGCGCGTCGTGCAGACCCGCGGCCGCCGTGGTCAGCCCGACCTGCATCAGCGCCACCGGATTCGGCGCCAGCTCCAGGAAGGTGGTGTGGCCGTTGTCGACGGCGTTGCGGATGCCGTGCGTGAAGTACACGCTGTGGCGCAGGCCCTTCTTCCAGTAGTCGACATCGTGAATAGGCCCCGAGCCGGCCCGGATCAGGTTGCCCTCGTGCACCGTCGAGTAGTAGGCGGTCTGCAGCGGATGCGCCTGGATGCCTTGCAGTTCGGCGGCGAGCTCACCCAGCAACGGGTCCATCTGCGAGGTGTGGCTGGCGCCCTTGGTCTGGAACTTGCGGGCGAACTTGCCCTCCGACTCGGCGCGGGCGATGATCGCGTCCACCTGGTCCGGCGGTCCGCCGATGACCGTCTGGCTCGGCGCGGCGTAGACGCATACCTCGAGATCCTTGAAGTCGGAAAAGACGCTCTCGATCTCCTCGGCGGAGTACTCGACGAGCGCCATCAGCCGGATGTACTCGCCGAACAGCATGGCCTCGCCCTCACCCATCAGGTGCGAGCGCGAACAGATCGTGCGGGTCGCATCCTCCAGCGACAGCCCGCCGGAGAAGTACGCCGCAGCGGCCTCCCCGAGCGACTGTCCCACCAGTGCAGCGGGTTTCGCGCCGTGTGACTTGAGCAGCTCACCGAGCGCGATCTGGATCGCGAAGATGGTGATCTGGGTGGTCTCGATGCCGTAGTCCTGCGCGTCGTCGAGGATCAGCTCGACGACCGAGTACCCGCGCTCGTCCTGGACCAGCGCGTCGACCTTGTTGATCCACTCGGCGAAGACGTCGTCGCGCAGGTACAGGCTCTTGGCCATCTTGCGGTGCTGGGCACCGAAGCCGGCCAGCACCCAGACCGGGCCGTTGGTCACCGGGCCGTCGGCGGACAGCACGATCGGGTTCGGCTTGCCGTCGGCCAGCGCGCGCAGCCCCTTGATCGCCTCGTCGTGATCGTGGGCCAGCACGACGGCGCGCGAGCGGCCGTGGTTGCGCCGCGACAGCGACCGGCCGATCGCCTCCAGCGATGACGCGCGGCCTTCCGCGCTGTCCATCCAGTCCGCCAGCTCGGCGGCGGTGGCCCGCTTGCGTGACGTCAGGAAACCCGAGACGGCCAGCGGCACAACGGGTGTGTGGTGCTCGGCCGCCGGGTCTTGCTGAGTCGCGGCCAGTTCCTCGCGAGCCACCTCGAGCAGTCGCAGCGCCTCGTCGGTCAGCCCGGGCAGTTCCGGTTCGGTGTCGAGCACCTCGCCGTAGAACGCCGGATCCCGCTCTGCGGCAACGCCCTCGTCGTCCTCGTCGTCGTCCTCGACCAGCACACCGCCGACGTAAACCGCCGGCTTGGCCGGTGCGGCCGTGGCCTCGACGACCGGTTCGTCGGCTTCGGGCTCGACCAGATCCTCGGGCAGCACCTCGCGCAGCACCAGGTGGGCGTTGGCGCCGCCGAACCCGAAACCGGACACCCCCGCGATGGCATGGCCCGAGTACCGGGGCCAGTCGGTGACCGTGTCGGCGACCCTGAGGTGTTCGCGGTCGAAGTCGATGTAGGGGTTGGGGCCGGCGTAGTTGATCGACGGCGGGATCTTGTCGTGGAACAGCGCCAACGCCATCTTGGCCAGGCTGGCCGCTCCCGCAGCCGATTCCAGATGCCCCACATTGGATTTCACCGCACCGAGCAGTGCCGGCCGGTCGGCCGCCCGGCCGCGGCCGACCACCCGGCCCAGTGCGTCGGCCTCGATCGGGTCACCGAGGATGGTGCCGGTGCCGTGCGCCTCGACGTAGTCGACGTTCCTCGGATCGATGCCGGCATCCTTGTAGGCCTTGCGCAGCACCGCTTCCTGCGCATCGGGATTGGGGGCCAGCAGGCCGTTGGAGCGGCCGTCGTGGTTGACCGCGCCGCCGGCGATGACGGCCAGGATCTGGTCGCCGTCGCGGCGGGCGTCGGCGAGCCGCTTGAGCACCACCATGCCGCCGCCCTCGGAACGGGCGTAGCCGTCGGCGTCAGCGGAGAAGGACTTGATCCGGCCGTCCGGCGCGAGCACGCCGCCGACCTCGTCGAACCCGACCGTGACCAGGGGCGTCACCAGCGCGTTGACGCCGCCGGCGAGCACCACGTCGGCGTCACCCGCGCGCAGCGCCTTGATGCCCTCGTGCACGGCGACCAGCGAGGACGAGCATGCGGTGTCGATGGCCATCGACGGGCCCCGGAAGTCGTAGAAATACGACACCCGGTTGGCGATGATCGAGCTGGCGGTGCCGGTGATGGCGTAGGGGTGCGCGGTGGCCGGGTCGGCCACGCCGAGGAAGCTGTAGTCGTTGGTGGAGCTGCCGACGTAGACGCCGACGTTCTCGCCGCGCAGGCTCGACGCCGGAATCCTGGCGTGCTCCAACGCCTCCCAGGTCAGTTCCAGCGCCATCCGCTGCTGCGGATCGATGTTGTCGGCCTCCATCTTCGACAGCGCGAAGAACTCGGCGTCGAAGCCCTTGATGTCGCTCAGGTAGCCGCCGCGGGTGCGGGCCTTGGCGACCCGTTCGGCCACCCGGGGCTCGGAGAGGAACTCCGACCAGCGCCCCTCCGGGAGATCGGTGATGGCGTCGCGGCCCTCCAGCAGGGCGGCCCACATCTCGTCGGGCGTGTTCATGTCACCGGGGAACCGGGTACCGACGCCGACGATGGCGATGTTCAATCGGCCCTCATCGGCCGGGCCGGCACCACGCGACCAGTCCTCGGCGTCGAGGTCCGCATCGTCGGGTTCCGGCTCGCCCTCGATGATGACCGTCGCCAGCGCCTCGACGGTGGGATGGCGGAACGCGACGGTGGCGGTCAGCGTGACACCGGTGAGGTCTTCGATGTCGCTGGCCATCGCGACGGCGTCGCGGGAGGACAGCCCGAGCTCGACCATCGGGGCCGTCTCGCTGACCGAGTCCGGCGACTGCCCGGTGGCGTTGCCGATCCAGTTGCGCAGCCACTCGCGCATCTCGGCCACGGTCATGTCCGGGCCACTCTGGGGGACCCCGTTCGTTGCCGGGGTGATGCCGGAATCGTCTTGTGCTTCAGCCATGTTCACATAACCTCACGTTCGACGCGGCGACCCCGGGGGCCGCTGTCTTGTGTCGTCAGTCCGACTCGTCCGGGAAGGCGTTGGCCACCTTCCCGCCGCGCAGGCTGCCGTCCAGGTAGGCCGACCGGCAGGCCCGGCGGCCGATCTTGCCGCTCGACGTCCGCGGGATCGCACCGGCCGGGGTGAGCAGCACGTCGCGCACCGTCACGCCGTGGCGGACCGCGATGGCGGCGCGGATGTCGTCGGCGATGGGATCCAGGTCCAGCTTGTGCGAGCCGGGCGCCCGCTCACCGACGATCACCAACTGTTCGGAGGTGTCGTCGGGATCGCGCTTGAGGCCCGCGTGCGTGTTCTCGAACACCTCGTCGGGAAGCTGGTTGGCGGGCACCGAGAACGCCGCGACGAAACCGGTGCGCAGCGCCTTGGTCGCCTCCTGGGCCGAGTACTCCAGATCCTGCGGGTAGTGGTTGCGGCCGTCGATGATCACCAGATCCTTGACGCGACCGGTGATGTAGAGCTCGCCGTCGTGATAGGCGCCGTAGTCGCCGGTGCGCACCCAGGTCGCGTCGTCGCCGGCCCCCTCGGCGTGCGACGGCGTGGTGCGCGACTTGAGCGTGTTCTGGAACGTCGCCACCGTCTCCTCGGGCTTGTTCCAGTAGCCGGTGCCCATGTTCTGGCCACTGATCCAGATCTCGCCGATCTGCCCGTCGGTCAGCTCGGTGGCGGTGTCGTTGTCGACGATCACCGCCCACTCGGCGACGCCGACCTTGCCCGCGCCGGCTTGCGCGACGGCCTTGGGGGAATCGTCGGGCACCTCGACGAAGCGGTGCGCGTTGAGCTCGTCGCGGTCCACCGAGATGATCTTCGGGGACTCGTTCCACGGTGTCGTCGAGACGAACAGCGTCGCCTCGGCCAGGCCGTAGGACGGCTTGATCGCCTGCGGGTGGAACCCGTACGGGCCGAACGCCTCGTTGAACCGGCGCACGGTGGCCGCCGAGATCGGCTCGCTGCCGTTGAGGATCGCCTTGACGTTGGACATGTCCAGCGGCGGCTCACCGTCCTTGGGCAGCCCGCGGGCGGCGGCGTGGTCGAACGCGAAGTTCGGCGCGACGGAGATGGTGCCGCCGGTGTCGCCCTCCTTGCGGGCCAGCTCCCGGATCCAGCGGCCGGGCCGGCGCACGAACGCCGCGGGCGTCATGAACGTCACGTAGTGGCCGATCATCGGCGACAACAGCACCGTGATCAGACCCATGTCGTGGAAGAACGGCAGCCAGGACACGCCGCGGTCGCCCTCTTCGCCCTGCAGCGCCTCGATGACCTGCACCACGTTGGTGGCCAGGTTCAGATGGGTGATCTGCACACCGGTCGGGATCCGGGTGGAACCCGACGTGTACTGCAGGTAGGCGATGGTGTCGTGGGCGACGTCGACCGGCTCCCAGGTGGCGCCGACCTCGTCGGGCACCGCGTCGACGGCGATCACGCGGGGACGCTGATCGGCCGGGCGGGTACGGAAGAACTTGCGCACGCCCTCGGCCGCGGCGGTCGTGGTCAGGATCGCCGACGGGGTGCAGTTGTCCAGCACCGCGTGCAGGCGGCCGACGTGGCCGGGCTCCGACGGGTCGAACAGCGGCACCGCGATGCGGCCCGAGTAGAGGGTTCCGAAGAACGCCACCAGGTATTCGAGGTTCTGCGGGCACAGGATGGCCACCCGGTCCCCGGGCTGGGTCACCTGTTGCAGGCGCGCCCCGACCGCGCGGTTTCGGGCACCGAAATCGGCCCAGTGCAGATCGCGCTCCACACCGTCGCGTTCGGTGGAGAAGTCCAGGAATCGGTAGGCGAGCTTGTCCCCACGAACCTTCGCCCATCGTTCGACGTGCTTGACCAAGCTGCCGTTGTCGGGGAACTTGATCAGTCCGTCCTTGATGAACGGGTTGTGGAAGGCCATCTGCTACTCCAATCGAACGGGATCGCTATCCCAAACCCCGAAGATCGTACCGGGGAGAAGGCTCCCCACCCCGCAACCGCCGGTCAGCGCTCTTAGATTTCCCTTAATCTCAAGTCATGCTAGGCGACCTGCGCGGCCGCGCCAAATCCCGGCGGACATCTTTCCGGTCACGTGTCAGCCATGTTTCGGCCGCGGCGCATTGTCGATCACGCCCTGTGCCCAGTTCAGGGTCCACGCCGTGGCCGGCTGACCGTCGAGGTTCCAGAACTCCGGTGTGGCGTACATCGCGTGCACGGGTTGTCCGGCACCGCCGGCCAGCACCTCCAGCGTCCTGGGCAGCTCGGTGATGTTGAACGCCGACTCCGGGGCGGCGCAGATCAGATCGCCGCTCGCGCAGATCTCGTTGGTCCGGTCGTCGAGCGCACCGAAACCGCCCGGCCGGGGTCCGGTCATCGTCAGCCCGAGTGCCGACAGCGTCGGCACCTCGTGCAGGGTGATCTCCGCACCCTGCCCGGCGGGGCTGGGGCCGATGTCCTGGCCCACGCCGTCCTGCCGGCGCCCGTCGGCGATCAACGTCACACCGATCACCAGATCCGCGTCGACAGGGCCACGCCCGTTGCCGATGTCGCTGGCGATGTCGCCGGCGATCACCGCGCCCTGGGAGAACCCGACCAGCACGTAGCTGGTCAGCGGGCAGCGGTTGTTCATGTCCGTCATCGCCTGCACCGCGGTGCGGGTGCCCTCGGCGCGGCTGTCGTTGTAGGACATCTGCGCGTCGGCCGACAGCGGATTGTGGAACTGCGCGGTGTAGGGAACCGTGTACACCTCGACACGGTCGGTGCCGAACTGCGCGACGATCGGGTTGGTCACGTTCAGCAGCAGGGCGGCCGGGAACTGCACCGGGTTGAACGGGTCGAGCTGCACCGACGACTCCCAGGTCCCCGGGATCGAGATCAGCTGCACATCCGGGCAGGACGCGTCCTGGAACTCGGGCCTCGGTCGCTTGATCGTCGGAACCGCGGTCGGCGGTACGGCGCTCGGCGGGATCGCCGACGGCGGAGTCGCCGGCCTGCGCACCACGACGATCACGATCGCCAGAACCAGCACGACGACCAGGCCGACCGCCGCGGCCGCCAGCAGCCCCAGCAGGCGGTGGCGTTTACGCCGGTCGGTCTTGGCCATGACGGTCTCGTACTCCTCGGGTGCGTGGGTGGTCGGGTCGATCCGTGGTCGGCTCTGCTAGCAGAGCTGCTCCGTCGCGACCCGAATGTAGTCGGCGGTCGCGGACCTCACCTCGACCGCCGACGGCACGATCGCCGAACCCCCGCCGGACTCGCTGACCTCGTTGCGCACCATCGGCATCACGAAGTCCCACACCTGCTGGTCGGTGTGCTTGGCGGCGCGGGCCTGACACACGTAGGAGCCGATGCTCAGCGCGGCGAGGTCACTCGACGGCTGCACCCCCGCGGCCTGCAAGCCGTCGAGGAAGTGCTGCTGCCGTGGGGTGACCATCAGCGCGTTGGATGCCATGCCGGGCTCCAACGGGCCGGGCAGATCCGCGGTGGACTGCCCGTGCGCGGGGGCCGTCTCGACCTCCGAGCTCAACCCGCCCATCATGTCGTCGCCGAAGGAGCAACCGGTCAGCCACGCCGCGGACGACGCGACCAGCAAGGACATCCCCGTCATCCCTGCCATTCCCGCCATCGTCGGTCGTGACCCGTGCTGCACGCCTCCAAAGTACCGGCTGCCGGCCGGTCCCCCCGGAAGGCTGACCGCGAGTGGGCTACCGGATGGTGGCGGCCAGCTCGCCGGACATCGCTGCAAGCTGCCCGCTCCACGAACCCCAGTCGTGGTTGCCCGTGGACGGGAAGTCGAAGTGCGCGTTGCTGCCGCCGATGGCCCGGTAATGGGCGTAGAACGTGCGGTTACTGCCCTGCGCCTGATCGCAGTAGCCGATCATCGCGGCGGGGTCGCTGCACGTCAGCGTCGCCGGGCTGAAGATCCACAGGCGGGCGTTGCTGTCGACCAACAGCTGCGCGTGCACGTCGGGGTCGTGCCATTTCCACCGGCCCAGCTGTGGCAAACCCCACATGTTGCGGGTGTCCACGCCGCCGTACTGGGCCATGCCGGCGGTGATGGCGCCGTTGAGGGCGGTGGCCGACGGCGTCAGGAATCCCGACAGCGATCCGGCGAACCGGTACCGGTCGGGGTGGAACACCGCCATCGTCAACGCGCCGGTGCCGCCCTGGGCGGCGCCGACGATGCCGTGCCCACCGGGAGCCAGTCCCTTGTTGGCGGCCAGCCAGTTCGGCAGCTCGACGGCCAGGAAGGTCTCCCACTGCTTGCTGCCGTCGGCCTCCCAGTTGGTGTACATGCTCCACGCCCCGCCGGCCGGGGCGGCCACCGAGATACCGAGCCCGGCCAGCGTGTTCATCGCGTTGCCCGCGGTCACCCAGTTGCTCACGTCGGGCGCGGCGTTGAATGCGTCGAGCAGCACGACCGCGTGGGGTCCGCCGCCCTGGAAGGCCACCGGGATGTCACGGCCCATCGCCGCCGACGGCACCATCAGGTACTCGACGCCGTCGGCCCGCGCCGGCAGGGTGGCCGGCGAGAACGGCGTCATGCTGACCACCAACAGCCCCACCGCCATCATCGCGGCTGTGATCAATCGGCTCAACGCACGCATCCGCCCCACCTCTCACTCCGTCGTAGACGCTGGCGCACATCCCGGCCAACGCAGGTAGTGAACCACATCACCATGACGGCCCGGGGCCCAAAACGACTGACGGCGGTGACTCACCCGAGGTGTGTCACCGCCGTCGACTCGGTCGTGGGCCTAGCCGCCGTCGACGACCGGCTCGGCCGGGGCCGCCGGAGCCGAGGGCTGCGGCACCGCGCTCAGCACCCGCTGGATGTCGGGCTTCATCTGCTGCAGCTGCTGGCCCCAGTAGGTCCACTGGTGAGTGCCGTTGGACGGGAAGTTGAACACGCCGTTCGTCCCGCCCGCGGCGATGTACTCCTCCTGGAACGTCTTGTTGGTGCGCAGCGTGAAGCCCTCCAGGAACTTCGCGTTGAACAGGTTGCCCGAGCTCATGCCGGCATCCAGTTCGGAGGGCTTGCCGTTGCCGCAGAAGATCCAGATGCGGGTGTTGTTGGCCACCAGCTTGCCGATGTTGACCATCGGGTCGTTGCGCTTCCAGGCGCTGTCGGCGTCTTCGGTCTTGCCCCACATGTCGTCGGCGTCGTAGCCGCCGGCGTCACCCATCGAGATGTTGACCAGCATCGGCCACCAGCCCTCGGACAGGTTCAGGAAGCCCGACAGCGACCCCGCGTACTGGAACTGCTGCGGGTGATAGATCGCCAGCGTCAGCGCGGCCGAGCCGGCCATCGAGAGGCCCACGGCGGCGTTGCGGGTCGGGTCGACACCCTTGTTGGCCGCCAGGTAGGCGGGCAGCTCACTGGTGAGGAACGTCTCCCACTTGTACGTCTGGCAGCCGTTGTTGCCGCAGGCCGGTGAATACCAGTCGCTGTAGAAGCTGGACTCGCCACCGACCGGCATGATCACGGCCAGGCCGGAGTCGAGATACCACTCGAACGCCGCGGTGTTGATGTCCCAGCCGTTGAAGTCGTCCTGCGCACGCAGGCCGTCGAGCAGGTAGAGGCCGGGCGCATTGACCCCGCCGCCCTGGAACTGCACCTTGATGTCACGACCCATCCCCGCGGACGGCACCATGAGGTACTCCACCGGCAGACCCGGACGGGAGAACGCCCCCGCGGTCGCCGAACCGCCGACGGCACCGATCAGCGCCGGCAGCACCGCGGCGACCAGGGTCGCCGCCGCGAGCCTGCGCCACGTCATCCTGGCTGCGCCGCGCAGCCTTCCAACGAGCTTCATGGTGTTGTTTGTCCCATCTTTCGTGAGCAGCATCTGGCCATCGGTTCCCCGGACCGGGCCTCGTTGCCCGTGTAGTCAACCACACCTTTGTGGTGATCTCTCTTCGCCGCGAACGCGCTGAACCCCCAGCCGGAGTCCCGTCGCGGCCCCCGTCACATCTCTTATCTGACGAACGTGGCTACCGCGTTACGAAAGCAGAAAACCCGGTCCGCCAGCAAATCCGCAGCGTTCAGGGCCCGGTGGCGGGCAGCCCGGTGTAGGGCGGATCGACCGGTTCGGGCACCGGCAGCCCGCACCGCTCGAGTTCGTAGCGGGGCACCCGGTCGATGCGGTAGCGGGTGAATTCCGCGGCGTGCAGCAGGTTGGACAGGAACCGCCGCGGCGTCATCGGAGCCCGGATCGAGTTCAGCACGGCGACGGTGTCCGGGCACTCCAGCGCGACCTCGGCCTGCCGGATCCAGTCCTCGTCCAGATAGGACGGGATGTAGGGATCCTCTTTGAGGAACGGCCCCTCGGCCACCGCCCAATCCGGGAACAGGTTCTTGTCGTGACCGATCCGGCCGTCCTCGATCCTGGCGGTGTGTGCCGCCAGTGGGTTAGCCAGACCGATCTGGTCGATCACCCGGACGTTGAGCCCCACGTTCATGCCGAGCATCCCCAGGTTTGTGAAAAACACTGTGTGCGGCCCTCTCTGCTCACCCGGCTGGGCGGGCGGCGGGTCCGCGGACGGCGGAATAGCTGGCACCACATCCCACTGGATGTAGTTTCCTGAGGGCAGCAGCAGGGCTCCGTCCGGGGTGTTCTCGATCGCTTCGAGCATCGCGCGCATCCGCGGGTAGTCCAGATAGTCCGCCGCGGTCAGCGGATGGGCGTGACCGGTCGCCTGCGCGTAGAAACGCCGCTCGTCGACGATGCCGGTATAGGTGACCCGGGTGGCATCGGCGCCCATTCCCGGCGAGTTGGCTGCCCACAGTGCCCAGCCCGCCACCGCGAGCCACAGCACGCCGGTGGCCCCCGCGTAGAGGTAGCCCGCCCCGCGGGCCATCCGGGTGCGGTCCGGCAGCATCAACGGGATCACCGCAACCGGGGCGATCAGGCAGAACAGCGGCGTCAGCAACACCCGGCCATGCATGAAATCGCCACCCTGGCGAATCCAGTACAACGCCTGCAGCACCCCGCTGAGCAGCATGAACGCCACCACCGCGGCCGGGCTCTGCACCATCCGCGCCAACCGCGGGCCGGCCGCGCCGCGACTTCCCCGGGCCGGCCGGCCCCGCAACAGCAGGACCATGACCGCCAGCCCGATCAACAGCACCGCCGGCGCCCACAACAGGTAGGGCCGGTTGAAGTTGGCCAGGTAGACGAAGCCCTGCTGCCATTTGGAGCCGGTCGCGTCCTTGGCCAGCGCGGTGCCCGGCACCACCAGGCCGTAGTAGCCCATCCGGAAGATCTGGTAGGCGACCGGCAGCAGCCCGCCGGCGACGACGACGAGTGCGCGCCGACGCCAGTCCGGCGCCGCGATCAGCATCATCACCAGGGCCAGACCGCCGATCAGCGCCAGCTCGGGCCGGACCAGCACACTGAGCCCGGCCACCACCGCCAGCGCGGCGTCGAACGCGCGCGATGTCGGCTCCCCTCGCCTGGCCTGCGACCAGCAGACCATCATCCACCACAGCAGGCCCAGGTAGGCCAGCACCAGGCCGTTCTCCAGCCCGGAGGTGGCGAAGTCGCGGGCGGGCGGCACGGCGATGTAGACGAGGGCGCCCGCGGGCAGCAGCACCGCGGTGCGACCCACCAGGCTGGGCGCGTAGAGCCGGGCGGTGCCCAGCATGACCAGCACCACGCCCGCCACGCTGAGCACCAGGGCCAGTACCAGCGCGACGTACTCCAGGCGGGCAGGCCCGGCGACCAGGCCACCCAGGTACATCAGGTAGGACCACGCCGTGGAGGTGTTGGCCTCGACCCGCTCCCCCGCATTGAACACCGGCCCGTTGCCCGCCAACAGGTTTCGCACCGTGCGCAACACGATCAGCCCGTCGTCGGCGATCCAGCGGCGCTGCCAGGCACCCCAGCCGAACAGGACGGCCACCACCGTGACGCTCACCCAGAGGCTCACCCGCACCGAGACGTGGTATGGGTAGGCGGGCCAGTCGTCGAGCCGGTCCGCTACCGCCGTGGCGCGCGGGCGCTCAACTGAGGAAGACTGCGGCACCGATGGTTCCGATCCAGGCCAGCGCCAGCAGCTGCAGCACCCGGTCCTTGAGCGCGATCTCCTCCGGCTCACCGGCCAGCCCGCCGTCGACGTCGACGGCGTAGCGCAGGATGGCGATCGTGAACGGCACCATCGAGATCACGAACCACGAGGCACCACCGGTGGCGTCCCGCTCGAAGGCCCACAGGCCGTAGCACAGCACCAGCGCGGTGGCCGACAGCGTCCACACGAAGCGCAGGTAGGAGCTGGTGTAGCTCTCCAGCGACCTGCGGATCTTGGCGCCGGTCCGTTCGGCCAGCTGCAGCTCGGCGTAGCGCTTACCGGCCGCCATGAACAACGACCCGAACGCCATCATCAGCAGGAACCACTGCGACAGCGGCACGTCGGCGGCGACACCGCCGGCGATCGCCCGGATCAGGAAGCCCGACGACACGATGCAGATGTCGAGGACGGCCTGGTGTTTGAGCCCGAAACAGTACGCCAGCTGGATGGCGATGTAGATCGCCATCACCAGTGCCAGGTTCGGGGTGACCAGCCACGAGATCGCCAGCGACGTGACCCCGAGCAACACCGCCAGACCGTAGGCCAGCCACTCCGGCACCACGCCTGCGGCGATCGGGCGGAACCGCTTGGTCGGATGGGCGCGGTCGGCCTCCACGTCGCGGGCGTCGTTGACCAGGTACACGCACGAGGCGGCCAGGCTGAACACGACGAACGCGAGCAGCACCTTGACCAGGACTTCGCGGAAGTCGTAGACATAGCGGTCATCGCCGAGTGCGGCCACCGGGGCGGCGAAGACCAGTACGTTCTTGACCCACTGCCGTGGACGCAGCGCCTTGACGATGCCGGTGACGAGGTTGCCCGGCGGCCCGCCGGCGGCGGCTGTTTCCTCCCCGACCTGGGATGCGCTCATGAGGGCCCTCCTTCGACCCGGTCGGCCACCCTGCCGACCGTCTTGCCGACCGCCTTGCCGACGATGCCGCCGATGACCACCCCGGCGAGCACGTCGCTCGGATAGTGCACACCGAGCACCATGCGGGACAGCGCCATCGGCGGAACCAGCAGCGCGGGCAACGGCAGCCCGGTGGGACGGGCCAGCAGAACCGCCGCTGCGGTCGTCGACGTGGCGTGCGCCGACGGGAAGCTCAACCGGCTCGGGGTGCCCACGTTCACCGCGATCGCCGGGTGGTGCGGACGCTCGCGGCGCACCACCCGCTTGATCACCACCGCGGCGGCGTGGGCGAGAAACGCGCCGACCCCGGCGGCCAGGTAGTCGCGCCGGCGGGACGGGACCAGCAGCGCACCGAGCGCGGCGAGCGCCAGCCAGCCCAGGCTGTGTTCGCCGAAATGCGACAGCCCGCGGGCCGTGGCGAGCACGCCCGGCCGGTCGGCGAGCGCGTGCTGGACCGCCACCAGCACGGCGTCCTCACCGTGCGGGGCGTCAGGCATCGCCGGCTTCCACACGATCCTGCCCGGAATTGAGCACCGACTCCCAGTTCTGCTTGCTGGTCAGCATCGGCAGCGCGTTGCGGTACACCCTGCGCATCCGGTTGAACTTGCGGGCCAGTGCGATGTGCTGGCGCGCCGAGGTCCGGAGCAGCTCGAACATCTTGGTGCGGTCACGCTGCCGGTAGACCACGCCGCGGCCGTCGGCGGTGGTGACGGTGACGCCGTCGACCATGCAGAGCAGGAACCAGCGTGCGTCCTGGGTGGCGACGTTGAGCTGGGGCCGCTCGTGGTGGGCCGGGTCGTGTTCGCTGAACTGGTGGGCCACGCCGCGCACCAGCCGGACCGCGATCGTCGGCAGCGACGTCGGGATCTTGATCCGCCTGCGCCGCTTGTCCGACGGCGGCGGCAGCGCGGTGGCGCCGGGCAGCACGACGGCGTCGGGGTAGTTCTGGCGCATCGCGCGCACGTCGGGCAGCGCGGACTCCAGGATGTCGAAGATGTGTTCCGGACCGGCCAGGAAGTCCGCCATCGCCCGGTTCTGGATCGCCACCGTCGAATATTCAAGGCACAGAAGATGTTTCAGCGTGGCCTTGACCGACGAGGCCAGCAGGCCGGTCACCTTGCCGTCCCAGTGCAGCGCGGCGACGACCAACCGGTTACGCAGGTGGAAGTAGGCCTGCCAGTCGATCGCGTCGTCCTTGTCGCTCCACGCCATGTGCCAGATCGCCGCGCCGGGCAGGGTGACCGTGCCGTAGCCGTGCTCGGCGGCCCGCAGCCCGTAGTCGGCGTCGTCCCACTTGATGAACAGCGGCAGCGGCTGCCCCAGCTCCTCGGCCACCTGCCGCGGGATCATGCACATCCACCAGCCGTTGTAGTCGACGTCGACGCGGCGGTGCAGCATCTTGCTGCGGTCCTCGTCCTGGTCGACCAGCGGGTACCTGGCGAAGTCGTGGTCGTACTCGGTGTTCGCGGCGTTGGTCCACATGAAGTTCGCCTGTTTGACGATCTCGCCCATCACATGCAGGTGCGAGGGCTCCTGCAGGTTGAGCATCTGCCCGCCGACCAGCGTCGGCGCCTTGGCGAAGCGGTTCATCGCCAGCGCCCGCAGCACCGAGTCCGGTTCGATGCGGATGTCGTCGTCCATGAACAGGATCTGTTCGCAGTCGGTGTTCTTCAGCGCCTCGTACATGACCCGGCTGTAGCCGCCGGACCCACCCAGGTTGGGCTGGTTGTGCACGGACAGCCGGTCGCCGAGCGCGGCGGCGGCCGCGGCGAAGCCGGGGTGGTCCTTGGCCTTGCTGGTGCCCTGATCGGAGACGATGACCGCGCCGATGACGTCGTCGACCAGCGGATCGGAGGTCAGCGCGGCCAGCGCGTTGACGCAGTCGGCGGGCCGGTTGAACGTCGGGATACCGACCGCGATGTTGGCCCGGCCGGGTGCGGGCAGCGGCGCGTACCAGCCGGCCCGCTGCAGCGTCACGGCGCTGTCGGTGGTGACGTCGAACCAGATCCAGCCGCCGTCCTCGAACGGGTCGAGCCCGACCTCGAACTCCACCACGGCGGGCTCGTCGTCGGTGCCGCCGCTGAACGACGTACCGCCATGGGTGATCCGGGCACCGGTGGCCTTGGTCCGGTACACGTCGACGCGGCCGCTTCCGCTCAGTTCGACTCGCAGCACCACCGACTCCAGCACCGACCAGCGGCGCCAGTAGCTGGCCGGGAATGCGTTGAAGTACGTGGCGAACGACACCTCCGATTCGGGGCCGATCTCCAGCTGGGTCCGGTTCGGGGCATGCGCCCGCCGGGCGTTGGTGTCGGATTCCTCGATGTAGAGCTTGCGCACGTCGAGCGGTTCACCCGGCCGCGGCTGGACGATGCGGGCCAGCAGGCTCACCGCCCGTGACGGTCCGGCATCGAGCGCGCCGGCCGGGATGTCACTCAACGGTGTCTCTTTTCATAAGGTGTTGCTTTCTGTCTCGGGGTCGGCCAGCGGCGCACCGTCGCGCAGGTGCGGCGCGAGCACGTTGTCGAACATGTTCAGCGCGCTGGCGATCGCCATGTGCATGTCCAGGTACTGATAGGTGCCCAGACGGCCGCCGAACAACACGTTGGCAGCCGCGGTCTCGGCTTTCGCACGGGCACGGTAGGCGGCCAGCACCGCGCGGTCGGCCTCGGTGTTGATCGGGTAGTACGGCTCGTCGTCGTTCTCGGCGAATCGCGAGAACTCCCGCATGATGACCGTCTTGTCGGTCGGGTATTCCCGTTCGGGATGGAAGTGCCGGAACTCGTGGATCCGGGTGTAGGGCACCTCGATGTCGTTGTAGTTCATGACCGGTGTGCCCTGAAAATCCCCGCAGTCGCTCAACACCTCGAGTTCGAAATCCAGGGTGCGCCATCCCAGCCGGCCGTCGGCGTAGTCGAAATAGCGGTCCAGCGGCCCGGTATAGACAACGGGAGCCGACGGGCTCTGCTCGCGCAACTGCTCACGCACGTCGAACCAGTCGGTGTCCAGGCGGACCTCGATGCGATCGTCGGCGGCCATGTTCTTCAGCCAGGCGGTGTAGCCGTCGACGGGCAGGCCCTCGAAGGTGTCGCTGAAGTACCGGTTGTCGAACGTGTAGCGAACCGGCAACCGGTTGATCGTCGAGGCCGGCAGCTCCTTGGGATCGGTCTGCCACTGCTTGGCCGTGTAGCCCTTGACGAACGCCTCGTACAGCGGGCGGCCGATCAGCGAGATGGCCTTCTCCTCGAGGTTCTGCGCGTCCTCGGTGGCGATCTCGGCGGCCTGCTCGTTGATCAGCGCGCGGGCCTCGTCCGGGCTGAAGTACCGGCCGAAGAACTGGCTGACCAGACCGAGCCCCATCGGGAACTGGTAGGCCTGACCGTTGTGGAGGGCGAACACCCGGTGCTGGTAGCCGGTGAACTCGGTGAACTGCCGCACGTAGTCCCACACCCGGCGGTTGCTGGTGTGGAACAGGTGCGCACCGTAGCGGTGTACCTCGATGCCGGTCTCGGGTTCGGGCTCGGAGTAGGCGTTGCCGCCGATGTGGTCCCGCCGATCGACGACCAGGACGCGCTTGCCCAACTGGGTGGCCGCGCGTTCGGCGATCGTCAGGCCGAAGAACCCGGACCCGACGACGAGGAGATCGAATTCGCCGGTGGGTGGTCCCGCGGCGACCCCGGGATCTTCAGAGTTCATCGGCAGCAAGGGTATCCGACCGCACCGCTGGGACCCGAGTCGGCCGAGCCGCCAAGGTCGCAATTGACTCACGATTCCGCATCGTCACTCTAATCCCAATATTCACATCAGTAACATCGTCCCCGTACGAAGATCCGGCAGCTCAACCCACGGCCGGCCGCACGGTGGCCGCTCGGGTCGGCCGGATCTTCGACGCCCAGATATTCCAGATATTGAGGAGACTTCCGTGCCGAACCGACGCCGACGCAGGCTCTCGACAGCCTTGAGCACAGTCGCCGCTCTGGCCGTCGCAAGCCCGGTAGCGATGGTCGCCGTGTCCGAACTCGGCGGCCCCGACAACCCTGCCCCCCAGCACCGCGAGTTCGTGCAGGCGGCCAGCATCACCGACCTTCCCGGCGAGTTGATCTCGGCCCTGTCCCAGGGTCTCTCACAGTTCGGCATCAACGTGCCGCCGATGCCCACCGGCCTGCTGACGGGCACGTCTTCGGCGCCCACCACGTTGATCCCCGGCCTGGGCAGCCCGAGCCTGACCTCCCCCGGCCTGCTGCCCGGCCTGGGGACCACCGGGATGCCGTCGCTGACCGATCCCGGCCTGGCCAACCCGGCGCTGACCAACCCGGCGCTGACCAGCCCGAGCGGCGCGGCGCCCGGTCTGACCACCCCCAGCCTGACCACGCCGTCGCTGACCGATCCGGCCCTGGCATCGCCCGGTCTGACCTCCCCGACGGTGCCGTCACTGACCGATCCCGCGCTGGCCACACCGGGCCTGACGACCCCGCCCGCGCTGACCGATCCCGGGCTGGGCCTCGCCCCGATCTCGACGGCGGGGCTCCCCGCGACCGGTGAGGTGCCGATCTCGGCGCCGATCGGGCTGGATCCGGCGCTGGGTGCCTATCCGGTGCTCGGCGACCCGTCACTGGCCGCTCCGGTCACGTCCGGCAACACCGGCCTGCTCGGCGATCTGTCCAGCGCCGCCGACACGCTGGGCGCCGGCGAGGCCATCGACCTGCTCAAGGGCATCGTGATGCCGGCGATCATGTCGGCGATCAAGCCGCCGGCCGCCGCCGCGGCCCCGATCGCCACGGCGGCCGGCGATGTCGCGACGGATGCGCCACTGGCGGCCGAGGCGGCCATCGACCCCGGCGCCTGAGCGGCAGCGCACGACCTCACAGTCCTGCCCCCTGACGGCACCGCAGAAGCACCGAATGCTCTGCGGTGCCGTTGCCGGTGCCGGTGATTGGTCGGGCAAAGAGCCGTGTCGAAACACGCGCATCATCTGGCTCATACGTAACATCAGTCCGTGCTGTGTCGCCGTCCTGCACCATCGATGCTGGTCACCGCGCTCGCGGCGACCGTAATGGTGCTGCCGTGGGCGATCACCGGCCCACCCGGCGATGAGCCCGCGGCCTCACAGGCCCCGGTGGTGGTGGCCCAGCAGCCGCTGACCGACCTGGGCGGGGGCGAGACCATCCGGGAGATCCACCAGGACACCGCGTTCTCGCTGGTCGCCCTGACCTCTGAGGATCTCACCGGCACCACCGCGCGAGTGCGCGCGAAGAAGGCCGACGGTTCCTGGGGACCGTGGTACGAAGCCGAGCAACTCGAGGGTGTGGGCGCCGACCTGCCGGGCCCGCGCGGCACCGAGCCGATATTCGTCGGACGCACCAACACCGTGCAGATCGCGGTCACCCGCCCCGCCGACGCGCCGACCACCCGCCCGGCCGCACCGCAGGCCGCAGAGCGGCGGCAGGGACCGCGCCCGGATCTGGGGTACGTGCCCGCCAACGTGGAGCAGCCGTTCGGCCAGAACATCAACGCGGTGCTGATCAGCCCCCCGGAAGCGCCCGCGGACCTGGCGCCGCTGCCCAACGCGGCGACGCCGCCGGGTCAGCCGCCACACATCGTCGGCCGCGGCCAGTGGGGCGCCGACGAGTCCATGCGCTGCGGTGACCCCCGCTACGACGCCAGGATCCAGGCCGGGGTCGTGCACCACACCGCAGGCAGCAACGACTACACCCCGGAGGACTCCGCGGGCATCGTGCGGTCGATCTACGAGTACCACACCCGCACGCTGGGCTGGTGTGACATCGCCTACAACGCCCTGGTCGACAAGTACGGGCAGGTGTTCGAGGGGCGCGCAGGAGGGCTCACCCGGCCGGTCGAGGGTGCGCACACCGGCGGCTTCAACCACGACACCTGGGGGGTTGCCATGCTGGGCGACTTCGAGACGGTGCCGCCCACCCCGATCCAGTTGCGGACCACCGCGCGCCTGCTGGGCTGGGTGCTGGGCCAGTCCGGTGTGGACCCGCACGGCCAGGTCGTCCTGCCGTCGGAGGGCGGCTCGTTCACCAAGTTCCCGTTCGGCGCGGCGGTGGCGCTGCCGACCATCTTCACCCACCGCGACGTCGGCAATACCGAGTGCCCCGGCAACGCGGCCTACGCGCTGATGGGCCAGATCCGCGACATGGCGGCGCGCTTCAACGACCCGCCGGGACCCGCGCAGCTCGCCGAATCGCTGCGCGGCGGCGCGATCTTCGCCAAGTGGGAAGCCCTCGGCGGCAGGAACAGCTACCTGGGCTGGCCGACGTCGCCGGAGGCCTCCGGTCTGGGTGCGACGCGCTACGTCACGTTCGAGCACGGCGCCATGTACTGGTCGCCGGACACCGGAGCCCAGCCCGTCACCGGCGGGATCTACACGGCCTGGGGGTCACTGGGCTTCGAACGCGGCGCGCTGGGCCTGCCGACCAGCGCCGAGATCCCCGAACCGCTGTGGATCGTGCAGAACTTCCAGCACGGCACGCTCAACTTCGACCGGGAGACCGCCCGGGTCACCCGTGTCATCGACGGTGTCGCCGTGGAGCTGACGCCGCCGGCGCCCGACGTCGCGCCGATCCAGCTCGAGCGGTTCACCCCGCCGATCAACCCCGTCTGAGCCGCCTCACGGCCACCACCGCTCCAGCACCCGGGCGACACCGTCCTCGCCGTTGGTCACGGTCACCTCGTCGGCGGCGGCCAGCGCGTCGGGATGGGCGTTGCCCATCGCCACGCCCAGGCCCGCCCAGGCCAGCATCGGGACGTCGTTGGGCATGTCCCCGAAGGCCACCACCCCGTCCGCGCCGATGTCCAGCGGACGGGCCACCTCGGCCACCCCGGTGGCCTTGCTCACCCCGAGCGGCACGATCTCGATCAGCCCGTTGTTGGTCGAGTAGGTGATGTCACCCTCGATACCCACGTGCCTGGCCAGCTCGGCCGCCATGTCCGCACTGGGGGCGCCGGCCTTCCGGATGAGCAGCTTGACCGCGGGTGCGCTGAGCAGGTCCTCGACGGAGACCTCGGTGTTGTCCGGATTCAGCCAGGCGTGCTCGTAGCCCGGTGAACTGACGAACTGCGGGGTCGCCGTGTCGTGCGCGCTGCGGCCCACCCGCTCCACGGCCAGGCCGGCGCCCGGGATCACCCGGGTGGCGATCTCGGCGAGCTCGGCGAGCACCTCGGCGGACAACGTGCGGGCCGCGACGATGCGGTCGGCCTCCGCGTCGTAGATCACCGCTCCGTTGGCGCACACCGCCATCGGGGCGAACCCGAGCTGGTCGACGACGGGTGGCACCCAGCGCGGCGGGCGCCCGGTGGCCAGGACGAAGGGGACGCCCGCGGCGACGGCCGCGAGCACGGTCGCACGGGTCCTGGCACTGACCTTCTCGTCGTCGTCGAGCAGCGTGCCGTCCACGTCGGTGGCGATCAGGGCGGGTGTGCGCCCCCATCGAGCCGGTCCCGTCATGCCGGATCGGCCCGCCTGCGGGCACGCTCGGCCAGCTCGGCCTCGTCGAGGACCTTGGCCTCGGCGGGCGTCGGCGCGGCTCCCCCAAGTCGGCGTGGCACCCAGAACGCTCCTTTCGGCTGCGGATATCCGGCCTGCACATCATGCAGCAGCCGAGTCATCGCCGCGCGCAGTGTGGCATCGAGCTCCTCGACGGTGCCGGTGGGCGCGATCGGTTCCCCGACCGCCACCGTGATCGGGATCTTCTTGCGTCCCAGCGCCCTCGGGTGGTCCTTGGTCCACATCCGGTGCGCCCCCCAGACGATCACCGGGACGATCGGCACCTGCGCATCCACCGCCATCCGCGCCGCGCCCGTCTTGAACTCCTTGAGCTCGAAGCTACGGCTGATCGTGGCCTCCGGGTACACGCCGACGATCTCGCCGTCGCGCAGCGACTGCACCGCCACCGAATAGGCGCCCGACCCGGCGGTGCGATCCACCGGGATCGTCTTGGTGTGCCGGATCAGCCAGCCGACGATCGCCACGTCGCCCATCTCAGCCTTGATCATGAACCGCATGCGCCGCCCGCGTCGGTTGGCGGCCAGCGCGGCGGGCAGCCAGTCGAGGTAGGAGGTGTGGTTGATCGCGATGACCGCGCCACCGGCGGCGGGCATGTTCTGCAGTCCGTGGAAGGTGATCCGTGTCCCGTTGGCCCGGACCGCCGTTTTCGCCACGATTTCCAGCGTGCGGAAGACCGGTTCCATCGGGCTACCCCGGCGCCTCGGTCGACCCACCGTCCCGCTCGGCGCGCGCCGCAGCGCGGGCGGCCGCCTCCTCGGCGTCCATCCGATTCGCCTCGGCCAGCGACGGCGCACCACCACCGAGCCGATGCGGAACCCAGAACGCGCCCGGCGGGTGCGGGCCGTAGGCGTCCTGGACCTGCCCGAGCAGATGCTGCATGCGCGAATGCAGCAGCGCGGTCAGGTCTGCCGCCGGCAGCGTGGGCTCGATGGGGGCGCCCACCGCCACCGAGATCGGCACCTTCGGGCGCCACATGTTCTTCGGGTGGCCCTTGGTCCAGATCCGCTGCGCGCCCCAGACGATGTGGGGCACGATCGGCACCCCCGCCGCGATCGCCATCCGGGCCGCACCCGATTTGAACTCCTTGATCTCGAAGCTGCGGCTGATAGTCGCCTCCGGATAGACGCCGACCAGCTCGCCCTCTTTGAGCTTGCGGCAGGCCTGGTCGAAGGAGGCCGAACCGCTGTCGCGGTCCACCTCGATGTGCCGCAGGCTGCGCATGATGGGGCCGGTCACCTTGTGGTCGAAGACCTCCCGCTTGGCCATGAACCGCACCTTGCGGCCGAGATGCTGCCGGTAGGCGGGCAGCCCGGCGAAGGTGAAGTCGAAGTAGCTGGTGTGGTTGATCGCGATCACCGCGCCGCCGGTGCGCGGCAGGTTCTCCACCCCGGTGACGGTGAATTTCAGCCCCTGGGCCCACCACACCAGTCGGGCGAGCTGGATGACGGTGCCGTATACCGGTTCCACAACCGCCAGCGTAGTGCGGGCCACAGCGCGGGACGAGCCCGGTCGCCGGCCGGCCGTGACGACGCACCGGGACCGCCCGGCTAAGCTGCCGAACGGGGCCCGCAGCCCCAGGCTCGCCGACAGAAGGGGTATTCGTGCAGGTCACCAGCGTCGGACATGCCGGATTCCGGATCGACACCAAGGCCGGCAGCATCCTGTGCGACCCATGGGTCAACCCGGCCTACTTCGGGTCCTGGTTCCCGTTTCCCGACAACAGCGCGCTCGACTGGGCGGCGCTGGGGGATGTCGACTACCTCTACGTCTCGCACCTGCACAAGGACCATTTCGATCCGCAGAACCTGAGCGAGCACGTCAACAAGGACGCCGTGGTGCTGTTGCCGGACTTCCCGGTGCCCGATCTGCGCCGCGAACTGGAGAACCTCGGCTTCCACCGGTTCCTCGAGACGACCGATTCGGTCAAGCACCGGGTCAGCGGCCCCACCGGAGACCTGGACGTGATGGTCATCGCGCTGCGCGCGCCCGCCGACGGCCCGATCGGCGACTCCGCCCTGGTCGTCGACGACGGCGAGACCACCCTGTTCAACATGAACGACGCCCGGCCCGTCGACCTCGATGTGCTGCACACCGACTTCGGCCAGATCGACGTGCACATGCTGCAGTACTCCGGGGCCATCTGGTACCCGATGGTCTACGACATGCCCGCCCGCGCCAAGGAGGCCTTCGGCGTGCAGAAGCGGCAGCGCCAGATGGACCGCTGCCGGCAGTACATCGCGCAGGTCGCGGCCACCTGGGTGATCCCGTCGGCGGGTCCGCCGTGTTTCCTGGACCCCGCGCTGCGCGACCTCAACGACGACCACGGCGACCCGGCGAACATCTTCCCCGACCAGGAGGTGTTCCTGGAGCAGATGCGCTCGCACGGTCACGACGGCGGGCTGTCGATGATCCCCGGTTCGGCGGCCACCTTCACCGGCTCGAACCTGGACTCGCTGACCCATCCGCTGCCCGACGACGAGGTGCACGCGATCTTCGGCCCGGGCAAGGCCGACTACATCGCGGCCTACGCCGAGCGGATGGCCCCGGTGCTGGCCGCCGAGAAGAGCGGCTGGGCACCCGCGGCCGGGGAGCCGCTGCTGGAGCCGCTGCGCGAACTGTTCGAGCCGATCATGGCCGCCAGCGACCAGATCTGTGACGGCATCGGATACCCGGTCGAGCTGCGGCTGCGTGGCGGCGGCCACGACGAGACGGTGGTACTGGACTTCCCCAAGCGGGTGGTGCGCGGCCCGATCCCGGACGAGAAGTTCCGCTACGGATTCGCGATCGCCCCGGAACTGGTCCGCACGGTGGTGCGCGACCGCGAACCGGACTGGGTCAACACGATTTTCCTGTCCACCCGGTTCTCGGCGTGGCGGGTCGGCGGGTACAACGAGTACCTCTACACGTTCTTCAAGTGCCTGACCGACGAGCGGATCGCCTATGCCGACGGCTGGTTCGCCGAGGCGCATGACGACAGCGCGTCGATCGAGCTCGACGGCTGGGAGATCCAGCGCCGCTGCCCGCACCTGAAGGCCGACCTGTCCACGTTCGGCGTGGTCGAGGGGGACACCCTGACCTGCAATCTGCACGGCTGGCAGTGGAGTCTGACCAACGGACGGTGCCTGACCAGCAAGGGCCACGAGCTGCGGTCGACCAGGCGGTGACCCGATGAGCCAGCCGCACCGCTTCTACGACGACGGGCTGATCCAGCTGGATCGCGAGGCCCTGACGCTGCGCCGCTATCACTTCCCGTCGGGGACCTCCAAGGTGATCCCGCTGCGCGACATCCGTGGCTACCAGGCCACCCCACTGGGCCTGTTCGTGCAGCGCTTCCGGCTGTGGGGCAGCTCGGATCTGCGCCGCTGGCTGCCGTTGGACGTCCATCGACCGCTGAAGTCGACGCTGGTCACCCTCGACGTGTCCGACAACTACCCACATCCGGCGTGCACACCGGTGCGCCCCGGGCAGTTCCTCGAACTGCTCGACGACCTGCTGGCGGATCAGCGCTAGGCCGGGTACTACTTCGGCTCGAGTACCTCGGTTCCGACGTACGGCACGAGGGCCGCGGGCACGCGCACGCTTCCGTCGGGCCGCTGGTGGTTCTCCAGGATCGCCACCAGCCACCGGGTGGTGGCCAGCGTGCCGTTGAGCGTGGCGGCGGTCTGCGGCTTGCCGTTCTCGTCGCGGTAGCGCACCGACAGCCGGCGGGCCTGGAACGTCGTGCAGTTCGACGTCGACGTCAGCTCGCGATACGTGTTCTGCGTCGGCACCCACGCCTCGCAGTCGAACTTGCGCGCCGCCGAGGATCCGAGATCACCCGCGGCGATGTCGATCACCCGGTAGGGCACCTCGATGTGGGCGAGCATCTGACGCTGCCAGCCCAGCAGGCGCTCGTGTTCGTCCTCGGCGTCCGCGGGCCTGCAGTAGACGAAGCCCTCGACCTTGTCGAACTGGTGCACCCGGATGATGCCGCGGGTGTCCTTGCCGTAGCTGCCGGCCTCCCGCCGGAAGCACGACGACCAGCCGGCATACCGCAGCGGCCCGGCCGACAGGTCGAGGATCTCGTCGGCGTGGTAGCCGGCCAGCGGCACCTCGGAGGTCCCGACCAGGTACAGATCGTCGGCCTCGACCCGGTAGACCTCGTCGGCGTGCGCGCCCAGGAAACCGGTGCCGGCCATCACCTCGGGCCGCACCAGCACCGGCGGGATCATCAACGTGAAGCCGTTCTCGGTGGCCACCCGCACCGCGAGCTGGAACAGGCCCAGCTGCAGCAGCGCCCCCGCCCCGGTGAGGAAGTAGAAGCGGCTGCCCGACACCTTCGCGCCGCGCTCCATGTCGATCAGCCCGAGCGATTCGCCCAGCTCGAGGTGGTCCTTCGCATCGGCGATCGTGGGCGGCTCACCGACGGTGTCCAACACCACGAAGTCGTCCTCGCCGCCGGCGGGGACGCCGTCGACGATGATGTTCGAGATCGCCATATGCGCCGCGGTGTAAGCCTTTTCGGCCTCGGCCTGGGCGGCTTCGGCCGCCTTGACCCGCTCCGCGAGCTGCTTGGCCGCGGCCAGCAGCGCCGGCCGCTCGTCGGGCGACGCCTTGCCGATCGACTTGCTGGCCGACTTCTGCTCGGCACGCAGGTTGTCCGCGGCCGACACGGCGGACCGGCGGGCGGTGTCCGCCGCGGCGAGCGCATCGACGAGAGCGGGGTCCTCACCACGGGCCTGTTGCGATGCGCGCACCGCGTCCGGGTTGTCTCGCAGCACCTTGAGGTCGATCACATCGGGCAACCCTACGGGGTCGGCCCGGGAGCCGGCGCAGCCGCACAACGTTACAACTGCATCACTTGTCGCTGCATGTGACACGCCTGTCACAATGGAGCAGATGGTGGAGGGATCCGAACGCGAAGAGAACGACTCGACCCACTGGTGGCGCAGCCTGCGGGCCGAGTCGACGCGGCGTGCGCTGCTGCTCACGGCCCTGGGCGGCCTGCTGATCGCCGGTGTGATCACGGTGCTGCCGCAGGCCGACCGCTCGGGCGGGCTGACCGCCAACGCGATCTCGCTCGGCCCCCGGGGCAACGACACGTTCGACCACGCCAAGAGCGGCGACTGCCTCAACTGGCCGGATCGCACCCCCGATGCCGCCGAGATCGTCGACTGCGGCGCCGAGCACCGTTTCGAGGTCGCCGAGTCGGTGGACATGGGTGCGTTTCCCGGCAGCGAGTACGGCACCGACGCCGCTCCGCCGTCGCCCGCCCGCATCCAGCAGATCAGCCAGGAGCAGTGCTCGGCGGCGGTCAAGCGCTACCTGGGCGCCCGGTTCGACCCCAACAGCCGCTACTCGGTCAGCATGCTGTGGTCGGGCGACAAGGCCTGGCGGGCCAACGGCGAGCGCCGGGTGCTGTGCGGCCTGCAGCTGCCCGGTCCCAACAATCAGCAGCTGGCGTTCGCCGGCAGGGTCGCCGAGATCGACCAGTCCAAGGTGTGGCCGCCGGGCACTTGCCTGGGCATCGACCCGGCCACCAACCAGCCCACCGACATCCCGATCGACTGTGCGGCGCCGCACTCGATGGAGGTGACCGGAGCGGTCAATCTGGCCGAGAAATTCCCCGACGCGCTGCCGTCGGAGCCCGACCAGGACACCTTCATCAAGGACACCTGTACCAAGCTGACCGACGCCTACCTGGCGCCTATCCAGCTGCGCAACACGACGCTGACCCTGATCTACAGCACGGTCTCGCTGCCGAGCTGGTCGGCCGGAAGCAAGCAGGTGTCCTGCAGCATCGGCGCCACACTGGGCAACGGCGGCTGGTCGACGCTGCTCAACAGCGCCAAGGGACCGCTGATGATCAACGGGCAGCCGCCGGTGCCGCCGCCGGACATCCCGGTCGAGCGGCTGAACCTGCCGCCGATCCCGATTCCGGACGGGGGTTCGTCCTCGTCGTCCTCGTCCTCTTCGGGCAGTTCGTCCCAGTCGACCTACAGCCAGAGCCCGAGCCAGCAGACCGAGCACATGCCGCAGCTGTCCACCGGAACGGGATCGCAGCCCGAGCAGGCGCCCGCGCCTGCCGACGCCCCGCCCCCGCAGGGCAACACCTTCCTCAACGGCCCGCCGCCACCGCCGGTCGAGGTGCCGCCACCTCCGCCGCCGGATCCGGCCCTGCCGCCTGCCGCAGTGCCGCCGCCCGGCCCGTTGCTGCCGCCACCGCCGGCCGAGCCGCTCCCGCCGGCACCTCCGCCGCCGGGGATCTGATCGCGTGGCCGTGCGGATGACTCCGCAACGGTTCGAGGAGTTGGTCGGCGATGCGCTGGACCTGATCCCGCCCAGGTTGGCCGCGGCCATCGACAACGTCGTGGTCCTGGTCGCCGACCGCCATCCCGACGAGCCGGATCTGCTCGGCCTGTACGAGGGTGTCGCGTTGACCGAACGGGACTCCTGGTACGCCGGGTCGCTGCCGGACACGATCACGATCTACCGCGAGGCGCTGCTGGATTTCTGCCACAGCGACGACGAGGTCGTCGACGAGGTGCGGGTCACGGTGATCCACGAGATCGCCCACCACTTCGGCATCGATGACGACCGGTTGCACGAACTGGGCTGGGCCTGACCGGTGCGCCGCGCGGCAACCCCGCCGTGGGGCCCCGGGGTGCTATGAACGGGTCATGACCGCCGAGTGCCGCGCCTGCAAGGCCGGCCTCGGGCATTGCCACGGGACGCTGATCCACCATCCCCACCGGCGCGACGAATGCACCGAACCCGATTGTGCGACCCCCGACACCGCGCATGCGCTGCACATCGACTGCGGGGCGGTCGGGTGCGCCTGCGCCAGCGCCGATGCGGTGTCAGCCCATCGGGTCGGCTGAGGTACCGGCATCCCCGGCGATCGCCGCGGTGGGTTCCGGATCGAACGGAGGGCTCAGCCGTCCCCAGCGCAGGCAACTCCAACGCCCGTCGGTGATCGGCGCCAGCACCACCGATTCTGTGTTGGCCAGGTGGTTGTCGATCGCGAACCGTCCGTCGACTCCGGCGAGCACCGCCGACACCAGGCGGATGGCCGCGCCGTGGCTGACCACGACGATGTCGTCGTGCCAGCCCTCGTCGTCGAGGTGGCGCCTGCGTAGCCGCTCGAGCACCGGGACGTAGCGGTTCAGCACGTCGTGTCCGGTCTCCCCGCCGGGCAGTGCCAGGCCCAGCTCGCCACCGTGCCAACGCCGGTACACCGAGTTGAACTCGTCGTGGGCACCCTCGTCGGTGCGGTCCTCCAGGTCGCCGACCTGCACCTCGTGGATGCCGTCGAACTCGTGCAGCCGGGCCGCGGCGCTGATCTCTGCGCTGATTGCCGCGCTGATTTCCATGGCGGTCTGCACGGCGCGGGTGGCGATCGAGTGCACGATCATGCCGGGCCGCCGATCCAGGGTCCGGGCGAAAGCGCGGGCCTGGTCGCGGCCGAGCCCGGTCAGCTCGGCGCCCGGCGGCCGGGTGTCCAGGCGCCGATCGACGTTGCCGTGTGATTGTCCGTGCCGTACCAGCACCAGCCGGCCACTCACGGCCGGCCCGCCCGGATCCGGTCCAGCCAGGCGGTGGCCTCGTCCGTCGCCGGCGGCGCTGTGCCCACCATGTCACCGGTCGGCCAGGACCCCAGGTAGCGAAGGTCGGCGCACCGGCGGTGCAGTGCGCGCAGCGCCTCGGCGACCGAGTCGTCCTCGACGTGGCCCACGAAGTCGAGGAAGAACATGTAGGTGCCCAGCTCGGTGCGGGTGGGGCGGGACTCGATGCGGGTCAGATCGATGTCGCGGATCGCCAGCTCCGTCATCGCCGAGACCAGGGCCCCCGGCTCGTTGTCCAGCCGGAGCACCACCGACGTGCGGTCGGCCCCGGTGCGCTTCGGCGGTGGCGCCGGCTTGCCGACCAGGACGAACCGGGTGCGCGCGTTGGGTTCGTCGACGACACCCGCCGCCAGGGTATCCAGCCCGTAGCGTCGCGCGGCCAGTTCCGTCGTCACCGCGGCATCGGCGTGGCCGCCCGCGACGTCCTGGGCCGCCGCGGCGTTCGAATTGGCGGGAACCAGTCGAGCTTTCGCAAGATGCTCGGACAGCCAGTGTTTGACCTGGGCGGCGGCCACCGGGAAGGCCGCGACGGTCGCCACGTCGGAGCCGGCCAGGCCGGGCCGCACGGCGATGGCGAACGCCACGTCGAGCGTGAGCTCGGCGTAGATCTGCAGCGGGGTTCCGGTGGCCAGGCTGTCCAGCGTGGGCAGCACCGATCCGTCGATCGAGTTCTCGATCGGCACGACCGCGAAATCGGCCTGCCCGGACCGCACCGCCGCCAATGCGAGCGGGGTGCTCTCCGCCGGGATCGGGGTGACGCCGCGGGTGTCGAGCAGGTCGGTCTGCGGGATCAGACCGTTGGCCTCGATGGCGCGCAGGGCGGCTTCGGTGAAGGTTCCCTCGGGGCCGAGATACGCGATGCCTGCCACCACTCCAGCGTATCGGTTCGAAGCGGTAATCCCATTCCGCTGCATGAAGGCCTTGCGCGCCTTGGCCATCGCTAGTTAAGTTAGGCTCACCTTATCAATGAGGGGCGGCGAGATGACACCTTCGGTACCGACCACCGCTGAGCGGATCCGCAGCGCATGCGCACGCGGCGGCGGGGCGATGCTCGCCGCGGCCGGGACCGAGCCCCACCCGACGCCGATTCGTCACTTCCTCGACGACGGGTCGTTCGCCGTCACCTCCCCAGTCGACGGTGCGGTGACCGCGCTGGTCGTCTCGACGGGCAGCGCCGGCGTCCCGGCCGTGCTGGAGATGACCGACTACGCGCCGCTGCCGCTGCGCGAGCCGGTGCGGTCGCTGGTCTGGATCCAGGGCAGGCTGCATGCCGTTGCGGCCGCCGAGGTCGCCGGCCTGCTCGACCTGGTGGCCAGCACGGACCCCGATCCCGCCTTACTGCAGGTCGATTCGGGTCGGCACCAGAACAACGAGGATGCCGGTCCGGAGGCCCGCTACACGCTGCTGCGACTGGAGGTCGAATCCGTCGTCGTCGCCGATTCCACCGGCGCCGAGTCCGTTCCGGTCGCGGCACTGCTGGGCGCCCGCCCGGACCCGTTCTGCACGATGGAGTCCTGCTGGTTACAGCACCTGGAGGCCGCCCACCGCGACGTGGTCGACCGGCTCGCCGCACGCCTGCCGCAGGCACTGCGCCGGGGGCGGGTCCGGCCGCTGGCCCTGGATCGCTACGGCGTGCAACTGCGGGTCGAGGACACCGACGGCGACCACGACGTCCGGTTGGCGTTCCCCAGTCCGGTCGACGACGTGAACGGACTGAGCCGGGCGATCCGGGTGCTGATGGGCTGCCCGTTCCTCAACGGGCTGCGCGCGCGAGGTGCCTGAGCCCGGCGCGCGACACCTCGGCGCGAGACCGGCCCGGCTACCGTAGCTGCGGTGACCGAGTCCCCACCCGACCTGACCGATACGCAGCGGCGCGCCCTGCGCATCGAGATCGCCGTGGTGCTGGCGGTCACGTTCGCGCTGAGTGCCTACATGGCGCTGCTCAGCCTCATCGAGAGCGTGCTGCAGGGTCTGTCGGGTCAGACCGTCGCGCTCAACCCCCGCCGCTCGCCGTTCGACCTCATCGACCTGGGCATGAGCCTGGCCGGGCTGTTTCAGCTGCTGGCGTGGGGCGCGCTGGCGGTGTATCTGCTGTGGCGCAGCGGTGACGGTCCGGCCGGGGTCGGCCTGGGCCGGATCCGTTGGCGCCAAGATGTTCTCGGCGGTGTCGGGCTGGCGACCCTGATCGGTGTCCCGGGGCTGGCGCTGTACCAGATCGCCCGGATCCTCGGGCTGAACGCCGCGGTCGAACCCGCCGAGCTCAACGACACCTGGTGGCGGATCCCGGTACTGCTGCTGATGTCGTTCGGCAACGGATGGGCCGAGGAGGTGATCGTCGTCGGGTTCCTGCTCACCCGGTTGCGCCAGCTGCGGGTCAACCCGTGGGTGGCGCTGGCGATCTCGGCCCTGCTGCGCGGGGCCTATCACCTCTATCAGGGGTTCGGCGCGGGCCTGGGCAACGTCGCCATGGGTCTGGTGTTCGGCTACGCCTGGCAACGGACCGGGCGGCTGTGGCCGTTGATCATCGCGCACACGCTGATCGACGCAGTCGCGTTCGTCGGCTACACGCTGCTGGCGGGTCGGCTCGGCTGGCTGTAGCTGCGCGGCGAGGTCCGCGACGACGCCCGCTCGAGCACGTACATTCTTGCTGTGACCGACAAGCGGCCGCCGTTTCCGGGGCCCGCTCCCCCGCCCCGGCCGGGCGGCGGGCCGCCGCGGCACCCGGAGCCGCCTCAGGTGATCCGCCGCGATCCCAACTACCGGCCCGCCTGGCCGCCGAATCCGCCGACTCCGCAGCGCAGGCCGCCGGCCCCGCCACCACAACCGCCAGGGCAGCGCAGACCGCCGCCCCCACCACCAACGGATCGGCCGCCACCCCCACCACCAACGGATCGGCCGCCACCCCCACCACCAACGGATCGGCCGCCGCCCCCACCACCGCGCGGGCCGGCACCACCACCGCGCCGGCCGGGACCACACCGGCCGCCTCCGCCGCCATCGGCCCCGCCGGCTGCGCGCACGCCCGGCAAGCCCCGGCGGCGGACCCGCCGCTGGGGACGCATCCTGCTCGCCTGCCTGGTGGTCGTCATCGCAGGCACCCTCGGCACCGGCCTGTGGGTGGACACGTCACTGACCCGCGTCACGGCGCTGACCGACTACCCGGAACGGCCGGCGCAGGGTGCGGGAACCACCTGGCTGCTGATCGGATCGGACAGCCGCGAAGGGTTGAGCGCCGAGCAACAGGCCGACCTCACCACCGGAGGCGACCTGGGCAGCGGACGGACCGACACCGTCATGCTGGTGCACCTGCCCGCGCCCTTCTCGGGCACCGCGGCGACGATGGTATCGATCCCGCGCGACTCCTATGTGCCGATCCCCGGATACGGCAGCGACAAGATCAACGCGGCATTCGCCGTCGGCGGGCCGCAGCTGCTGACACAGACCGTGGAGCTGGCCACCGGGCTGCGCATCGACCACTACGCCGAGATCGGCTTCGGGGGGTTCGCCGGTCTGGTCGACGCCGTCGGCGGCGTGACGATGTGCCTGGCCGATCCCATCAACGACCCGCTGGCCGGGATCGATCTGCCGGCCGGCTGCCAGCGGCTCGACGGCCGCAGCGCTCTCGGATTCGTGCGCAGCCGGGCCACGGCGCGCGCCGACCTGGACCGGATGACCAACCAGCGCCAGTTCATGTCGGCGCTGGTGCACCGCGCAGCCAGTCCGGCCGTCCTACTCAACCCGTTGCGCTGGTACCCGATGATGCGTGCGGCGGCCGACACCGTCTCCGTCGGCGAGGGCGATCACGTCTGGGATCTCGCCCGGTTGGGCTGGTCACTGCGCGGCGATCTGACCACCGTGACCGTCCCGATCGGCGAGTTCACCGAAAACGGGTCCGGCTCGATCGTGGTGTGGGACAGCGAGGCCGCCCAGCGGCTGTTCGCGGCGCTGGGTTCCGACTCGCCGGTTCCTCAAGACGTGCTCGACGCCGCCGATCAGTAGCGGAGTCAGTCCCGACCCGCGCCGGTCAGACCGTTCTCCAGCCAGGCCTTGGTGCGGCCGGGGTGGTTCGTCGCGATCCAGGCCACCCCGAGGTCCCGGCAGTACTGCACGTCCTCGTAGTGGTCGACGGTCCAGCAGTACAGCGCGCGGCCCTGCGCCGCTGCGCGGTCCACCAATTCGGGGTGTTCGCGCAGCGTGGCGATCGAAGGGCCGACCGCGGTGGCCCCGACCGTGGTGGCCGCGCTCCCACCGAGATAGCGCGACGTCTCGCCCAGCAGCACGGTCGGCAGCATCGGCGCCGCACGACGGACCCGCCACACCGCCGCCGCGGAGAACGACATCACGACCGCCCGGGACAGATCCGCCGACGGCGGCGACGCGATTCCGTAGCGGTGCAGCAACGCCAACACCTTGCTCTCCACCAGTGCGCCGTAGCGCACCGGGTGTTTGGTCTCGATGAACATCTTGATCGGCCGATTCCAGTCCAGCACCAGGGTCACCAGGTCCTCGAGGGTGAGCAGACCGGTGTCACCGTGGCTGCCGTCGGCACGCCAGCTCGGATGCCAAGCGCCGTACTCCAGTTCCCGTAGCTGGGCCAATGTCATCTCGCTGACCAGCCCGGTCCCCGTCGACGTGCGGTCCAGACTGCGGTCGTGCACGCACACCAGGTGCCCGTCCCTGGTCAGCCGGACGTCACATTCCACGGCATCGGCGCCTTCCTCGAGCGCCCGTTGGTAAGCGGCCAGGGTGTGCTCGGGACGGTCGGCTGAGGCACCTCGGTGGGCCACCACGAACGGATGGCCGCCGACGGTCTCGCCCGAGCTCATAGGCCTATGCTGCCGGGTTCTCCCCTTCGGGCTCAACCGCACAGGCAGGATCGGTGTCCTTCGGTTCGTCGGTCTCGACGGCCACCATCACCCAGCGCTTGTACGGCCGTTCCACCGGTTGCCGCTCGAATCCGAGCAGTACCCGCAATGCCAACAACACCGCTGCCAGCCCGAACAGATAGGCCACGATGGTGGTGACCGTGTTGTCGGCGATGCCCTGGGCGTCGGTGGTGAAACTGGTCGCTATCGAGAAGCCCGACAGCGCGGTGCTGGCCAGCCACACCATCCACCACGCGACGATCGGCCTGCGCAGCCCGTTCAGCCGGTCCTCGATCTCGGCCAGCTCGACGACGAACACCGGAGCCCACGCCAGGTTCACCAGCGGGATCAGACAACCCGCGCGCAACGCCCACGTCGACCTCGGCTCCGGGCGCTGGTGATGCGCGAACGCGGCGGCCCGCCGTGCGATCAACCAGTTCGTCAGCACCACCGCGCTGGCGACCACCATGAACACCGCGATGACGCTCGCGGCGACGCCCACCCAGGTCGCCACGCCCGCAACCCACCGGTTGAGCAGCACGGTGCGGTTGATGATCAACAGGACGTAGCGCAGCAGGTGGATGAACGCGGCGGCGCCCAGCACCGCCATCGTGGCCAGCAGGGTGGCGCGGACCGCGGCCACCGACGGGCCGGCCCGGACCACCTGCGCCTCGCCGGGCGACTCGAAGTATTCGGTCAGTCCCCACCGCGGAATGACCGGGTAGCGAGGGGTGGGACCCAGCGGGCGGCGCCGCACGCGCGGCGGTGGCGGGGCACCCGGGCGAACCGCCACCCAGCGGTAGCCGGCGGGCAGCGACGCGCCGGAACGGGGCGGCACCGCTGGCATCGACCCCGGCCGCGGTGCCCATTCCGGCTGGGCAGCGGGACCCGACGGGGCGAGCAGCGTGCCGTTGCACCGCGGGCACCAGACCCGTTGCCGGTCACGGACGTTCCACCGCGTCCCGCACTGGGAACACACCTGGATCATCGCACCAGCCTAATTGCGTCGCCGCGGTGCCCGGTCAGACGGTGCCCGGACCACCGTCGTCGGTCACCACCGGACGGCCGGCGCCCGTCCACGCCAGCATCCCGCCCGTCACGTTGACCGGTTCGTAGCCGTTGCGGGCCAGGAACTGGGCGACCCGCTGGGACCGGCCCCCGGCGTGACAGACCACGAACAGCTGCGCCTCGGTGTCGATCTCCGCCATCCGTGCCGGGACGTCGCCCATCGGGATGTGCTGAGCACCAGGCGCATGCCCGCGCCGCCATTCGTCGTCCTCGCGGACGTCCAGCAGCACGACCGGGCCCTCGGTGTCGTGAAAGGTCAGCGGCATGTCTTCGATGGCCACCTGCGGCACAACTGTGTCGTCCATGACGCCATGCTGGCACGACGGTGGTGGGGCACACCAGCAAAAGAACCCGGGTAGCAATCCGGACGCTATCCACAGTTTGCACAACTTCATCCACAGGACACATGCCCAGTCCGGCCTCGTGAGCTTGCCCAGTCGGGATCGACACCGGCCGGTGCTGTGGATAACGCGACCCCGCAACGCCACGGCGATCAACAGGGCGCAGGCCGCGGCAGCGAAATCGCTCGTAGGGCTAAGTAATCGCGGTGTAATACTCAGACACCTGTGCCCGATTTCTCAGCAGGGAACAAGAGAGGTTATGATCGGCGTCACACGAGCAGCTTGTGACAGAGATCTCACCGGGAAAGGGTGTGCAGCGTGCAGGGGAGGAGCTTCTGATGGCGTCGTCTTCGACGGGTTCGGGGTCGGCATTCCCGCCATCCGAGTGGAACACCCCATCGCGCGTGTACACCCGAAGCCAGTCGATGGCCTTCCTGCGCGCCGGCGTCATCGCCCTCGTGTTGCTGGGCATTCTCGCCCTGATCGTCCTGACCTGAGCCCCGGCCCACTGCCTCCCGCTGAGCCCCGGCCCACTGCCTCCCGCTGCTAGCGGGCCCGCCTGCCCCGCGCCGTGAACACCACCCGGTAGGACCCGGCCACCGACACCGGCACCAACTCATCGGAGCCGACCGCTCCGGGTGCGGCCGGATTGTCCGAACGGAACTCGAAGATCGCGTCCCGGCCGCTGCCGTGGACCGCCGTCACGCGCTTGACCAACCAGCGGGTGGACTGCCAGGGATGCGGGAACAACCGCAACTGCCCCACCCTGGGCGCACCGAAACGTACCGCGAGCAGCCCGTCGCCCGGCTGAAGTGCCGGGCGCATGGAGTCCTCCACGACGACGAAGCTGCGCAACGGCGAGCGCCAGCGAATGGGTCGCGGCCGATGGTTTCGGCGCATGGCCTAAGGGTAAGTTAGGTCCATGCTGCATCGACTCTTCGCCAACTCCACCCCCGCCCATGCCCACTGCGACCTGTACTGCGGCGTCTATGACCCCGCGCAGGCCAAGATCGAGGCACTGTCGTGCCTCAAGACGCTGCAGAAGTACCACGATTCCGACGACGACCACTTCAAGACCCGCGCCATCCTGATCAAGGAGCAGCGCGCCGAGGAGGTCAAGCATCACCTGATGGTGCTGTGGGCCGACTTCTTCACCAAGGACCACTTCGAGCAGTTCCCGAACCTGCACCAGCTGTTCTGGGACGGCATCCACGGCGCCGGCGACGTGAAGAAGTCGCTCGACGTCGCCGTCGCCGAGAAGCTGCTGGCGACCATCGACGAGATCGCCGACATCTTCTGGCAGACCGAGAAGGCCAAGGGTATGGGCGTGTACCCGCCCGCCTGACGCAGCGCTCGTCCACCACGACGGATAACCACCCGGCCCGGCCACTTCGGCCGGGCCGGTTTTTTGGTTCCCCCCGGGTTGCCGGTCGTGTCCACTTGCGTGCCGGTACGGACCTGCCGCATTCTGAGCGGATCGACCCACAGGCGTGTCGGGCTATCTGCTCCAGGGTGCCGGGAGGCGAGATGGATTTCGGGTCCGGGCGGGCGATCGAGATCGCTCCGTTTCATTCGCGTGGATCGCTCAAGGGCTTCGTGGTGTCGGGGCGGTGGCCGGATTCCACCAAGGAGTGGGCACAACTGCTGATGGTCGCGGTGCGCGTCGCCTCCCTCCCCGGATTACTTTCCACCACAACGATTTTCGGTGTCCGCGAGGAACTGCCCGACCAGCCCGAGCCGGGCACCGTGGGCCTGGTCCTGGCCGAGGGGCCGGTGGTCGGCGATTCCGCGGTCGGCCCGGGTCATTTCGCCGATCGCCAGCCGCCGGCGCTGATGATGCTGCATCCGCCGTCGGAGACCACCCCGTCGCTGCCGGAATGCAGTGGAGCCGCATCGGGCTGCGTGCTCCTCCCCGGACTTCCCCACCTCGGCCTCGAGCATCGGGCCGCCTGGGTGGAGGCGGAATCCGACGGCACCGTCACCTCGATGGTCAGCCGGGTCGGCGTCGACCCGATCAGCCATCCCGACACCGCCATCCTCGCCATGCTGCTCGCCGCGTAGGCGCGACGCCCGGGCCGAAGCGCGACGCCGACCTGGTCACGGTCGGCACCGGACCTCGGCGGGCATGCCACTGGCTACCGCCACCGTCGGCACCCACCGCGCGCCGGCAGAACGCCGCAGATCGTGCCGCGACGAGGCGCGGAGCACGGACCCGCCGCGTTGAGCGAACAGTCCACAAGAGGGTGCCAGCAAACTTCGAGGATGCCATCAGTCAACGATCCCGCGGTTGCCCGCCCAATTGGGCACCCGATCGACCCGTTGAGTTTCGGCACAGCCCTGGGGATGGTAGCTACGCTGGCGTTATTATTTGCCTAGTCGCACGGTAGCCGTCGCGGCGCCGAGTCCCGGCACCATACCGCCCCCAGCCGGCGGCAATGCACCCCAGCCTGAACCGGACCAACTTTTACGTCGTTTGCACTTGGTTGTGCCCACAACTATGGCTACGATAGTCAGCAAATACGCCGCCCTGCAATGCCGCTCTTTTCCCCCTGGAGGTCAAACCGATGAGCAACACGTTCGCCGCTCGCCTTAACCGGCTGTTCGACACGGTCTACCCGCCAGGACGCGGTCCGCACACCTCCGCGGAGGTGATCGCGGCATTGAAGGCCGAAGGTGTCACCATGTCCGCGCCGTACCTGTCGCAGCTGCGTTCGGGCAACCGAACCAACCCCTCCGTAGCGACGATGGCCGCGCTTGCCAACTTCTTCCGGATCAAGCCGGCCTACTTCACCGACGACGAATACTACGAGAAGCTCGACAAGGAGCTCACGCTGCTCGCGGGCATGCGCGACGAGGGTGTTCGCCGGATTGCGGCCCGTACGGTCGGCTTGTCGGCCGAGGCTAAGCAGGACATCGTCCAGAAGGTCGATGAACTCCGTCGTCGCGAGAACCTCGACGATTAGCCGCGTCGCCGCGGTGACGTGGCGGTCGGCGAATCGGGGTTCACGCCGGCTCGGGGTTACCGGCACCTCGGGTGCGTCGGCGGTACTGCTTTGCGATCTCGAGGATCCATTCCCGGTCGGAGTGTGAGTCGGGCTGACGTAACCAAGCCAGACCCGGGAAGGCCGCCCGGTCCGCCCCTGTCGCACCGTCGGTGTCCGCGTAGATCCAGTCGGCGATCGCTTCGGCCTGTTGCACCGGGGTCACCTCCGGAGCGGACAGATCGGCACTCTCGACCAGGTCCGGCAGATCATCGACGTCGGCGGCTGCGCCGCCCGCGCTGTCCACCCGGCGCAGCGCGCGCTCTGCCGCAGTGGCCTCCAGGAAGAGCGCATCGGAGATCAGCGACATCCGCTCGGCCACCCGGAACGCGAGCGGTCCCCGTGGACGCACTCCGATCCCGATATCGGGGTGGCGCTCTCCGAGCTCGGTGAGCAGCGGCTGGATCAGGCGCAGTTCGCGGCGCGCCCCGAACCAGTCCTCCAGGCTGGGAAGCAGCGAACCGGCCGCGACAACGAGCATCGCGCAACCCAGCAGGGTCGCCGCCGCACCCACCCCCACCAGCCCGGACGTGCCGAGGGCACGAAGCACGAAGAAGGCCAGGGCCAGCACGATCAGCACGATCCCCACCGTGAAGACGAACAGCGCCCGCCCGCGCCGCGTCCGGTTGGAGTGCCGCAACCCGGCCCAGACCACCAGGCTCAGCGCCAGCAGCACGTACAGCAGCGGCAGCAACCACGGCAGTGCATTTCCACCGGAACCCAGGTTGCGTCGCAGATACTCCTCGGGCGCCATCTCCGGCTGCTGGCCGGCTGCGAAGAACACGACGAGGCTGACGACGGCGATCACCGCCGCGACGAAGTACTGTGCGAACGCGATCTTCCTGGCGGTCGAGGGGCTCCGGATCGACGAGACGGTGGTGATCATCACGCAGCTGCCGGCGGCGCTCGCGATCAGGGCGACCTGACTCAGTCCGACGGAGATGTTGGGCCAGTGGACCGCCGTGTCGATCAGCAGTGTCAGCGGCAGCCAGTTGAGTGCGGCGACGACGCCGAGACTGCCGAGTGCCAGGATCATCGCGGTGCTCACCAGCGATTGCTTGTTGACCAGGGCCCAGCCGATACGCAGACCGGTGGCCAACCCGAGCAGACCGGCGATCACCCAGATGATCAACCAAACGCCTCTCCGAGGCGGACCTGCACGATCGACGAGCGATCGGAGGGCAGCCGGCCAAGCCGGTAGATGAGCAGCGCCGCGAAGTCCTCGGCCTCCTGCTCGGCGTCTTCGCCGTTGGGTCCCATACAACCGGTGCGCTGGTTGAGCATGTAGCCGATCAGGTCACTGCCGGCCAGCTCGGTCTGCTCCTCGGCTGCTTGCACAACCGGGATGCCGTCGTGGCACAACACCAGATGACCGAGTTCGTGCGCCAGCGTGCGGTCCCAGGTCGGTAGCCCACGCTGGATCAGGAAGACGTCATGGTCGACGTACTGACGCCACTGGCCACACACCCCGGGCGGTAGTTCTGCGGTCGTGATGTCGATACGTCGTCCGCGGTTGTCGCTGACGGCGTCGACCAGACGGGTCAGTGACACCTCCCCGTGCCGCGGAGCCAGGTCGAGTACCTCGCTGACGGCACGGGTGACGTGACGGCTGGCAGACATGACACCTCCTCTCGATGGTCCACTATGCGCTGCTCACCACGCCGGGGTGGGCAGTTCCCGCTAGTTCATGAAGCGTGCGATTCCAATGGTGCGCACCGCGTGCCCGGCCTTGGCCTGGCGGTACCCGAGCAACCCGCCGGCACCGGTGAGCACCAGAATCCCAGCCAACCCGGGCAATGCCAGGGCAGCCACCTGAGACATACCCGCGGTGCGGAGATACTCCCCGTAGCCGACCCGGTAGGACGCCGCCGGGACCCGCACGTTGGCGCCCGCGGTCGCGGGCGCCGACTGCCGGGCCTGCGGTGGTGTCGCGCTGGCCTGGCGCGGGGCGGCGGGCAATCCGGGGGAGCCGGCCCCGGCTGCGGGGAGGCCGGCACCCGCGGCGGGCCCGATCGGGCCCGCGACGACGAGGGGCGCGCTCATCGGCGCCCCAGCGACACCGCCGGCGCCCACCCCGATGCCGGGCACGGTGTCGATCGCGTCGGGCCGCACGGGATCGCCGAGCGGCGGTAGGACCTCGGGCAGTTCGTCCGCCGACGGCACCGAACGGATCGGGCCGGCCGGCAACCGGGAGGGGAGCCCTCCCCCGAACCGGTAGTCCCCACCCGAGCCGACCTCCTCGGGCGCGACCCGCGGCGGCGGCCACGGCCATGGCCAACCACCCGGGCCGCAGTCCTCGTCGCCCTGCTCACAACACGGAGGCCGGGGCTTCTCCTCGGCCTCCGGGTCGACCGGGTCGCCGTCGGCCCCACCATCGACGGCCAGGTCAGCTGGCTCGCTGTCCGGGTCGGCGCCGGGGTCGATGGGGTCGTCCTCCGAACCGCTGGGGTCGATGGGGTCGTCCTCCGGACCGCTGGAATCCCCTACGTCGACCGCGGCGGCGGCGTCCGTCGCGGGACGCCCACTGCTGCGGGCGGGCGGGTCCGACCGTTCCTCGTGACCGTCGTGCCGGTGCCCGGGCTGCCGCGACGATTCCGCCGTCGCAGCGCCCGCGACGTCCTCCTTGGTCGACGCCCCGGGCTCGGCAAAGGCCGGCGCGGTGGCCGTACCCCCGGCCAGCAGGCCAGACGCAACCAGGCAGGCCGCTGCCCCGATGCGCGCACGCGAACCCACGTCGTCACCACCCCTTGAGGCGTTCACCCCGTCCCGACCCGATGATCAGCCGATTCTCGCACAAACCCGCGGGTCAATTTGCTGAGAGCCACAAACACCCCGGCCGTCGGGCCGCGGAAACGCCGCTGCACACCGAACGCTAGGGTGGGTCATCGTCCCCGCCTGATCCCGGGCCGGGACGCGCCGACGAAAGAACGGGAGGCCGCTGGGATGGGTCTGTTCAGACGACGTAAATCCCGGGCAACCCGGCGGGCCGAGGCCCGCGCGCTCAAGACCAAGGCCAAGCTCGAGGCGAAACTGTCGGCCAAGAACGAGGCCCGCCGGTTCAAGGCCGAGCAGAAGGCGCAGGCGCATGCGCTCAACGCGCAACTCAAGGCCCAGCGGGCCAGCGACCGGGCCGCACTGAAGGTTGCTGAAACCGAACTGAAGGCTGCCCGCGAGGGCAAATTCCTCTCGCCCTCCCGGGTTCGCAGGGCACTGACCGTGTCACGTTTGCTGGCGCCGGTGGTGGTGCCGCTGGCCTACCGTGCCTCCATCGCCGCACGCGGGCTGATCGACGAGCGCCGCGCCGACCGTTTGGGTGTGCCGTTGAGCCAGCTCGGCCAGTTCTCCGGGCACGGCGCGCACCTGTCGGCCCGCATCGCCGGAGCCGAGCAGTCACTGCGCACGCTCAGCGAGAAGAAACCCAAGGATCCCAAGAACGCCGAGGCCAAGCAGTTCGTCGCGGCGATCGACGAAAGGCTGCGCGACCTCGCTGCGGCGGTGACAGCCGCCGAGAACATGCCGCCGGCGCGCCGGCGGGCAGCGCACGCCGCCATCGCCGAACAGCTCGACGGCATCGATGCGGACCTGATGGCCCGGCTCGGCGTGGTCTGAGATCGCATGCCGGCACGTCACCGATGGACCGCCGCCCTGGCCATCCTGACCGCCGTGAGCTGCGGTTTCGTTGGCGCCGCCCTGATCGGCGCCGGTTCGGCCCGGGCGCATGCCGCGCTGATCGCGAGCGACCCGGCCGGTGACGGCGAGCTGGCCCAGCCGCCGGTGCGGGTCAGCGCCACGTTCAACGAACCGATGCAGGCCCAGTTCGCCGCGATGGCCGTGATCGGCCCCGATAGGCAGCAGTGGTCGGATGGGGATCCGACCGTCGACGGCGCGCAGATCGGCGTCGGGCTGCGGCCCGGTGCACCGGCGGGCGTATACACCGTGAACTACCGCGCCACGTCGGCCGACGGTCATGTCGTGTCCGGTTCGTGGTCCTATCGGGTGACTGCGGCGCCTCCGGCGACCAGCCCACCGCCAGGCTCCCCCACATCGACCGTCGCGAACGCGGCACCGCCCTCGACCCCCACCACCACCGATGACGACCCGCCGGTGTGGCCGTTCGTCGCGGCGGCCACGGCGATTGTCGCCGCCGCGGCGTTGTGGGCGGTACGGCGGTCGTGACCCCGCGGGGGCCGAGGACCGACCTGGCATGATGGGGTCCACTGCCGGGTGCAGACACTCAAAGGAGCAGCGACATGGCAGACGAGCCGGAGCGGCCCGACGAAAGTCCCGACGCCGCAACCCCTGCGGCACAACCCCCGGTGCCGCCGACGAAGAAGGCCCCCGCCGCGAAGAAGGCCACCCCTGCGAAAAAGGCCGCTGCGGCTAAGAAGACTCCCGCCAAGAAGGCACCGGCCAAGAAGGCCGCGGCCAAGGCCGCGAACAAATCCGCGGAAAAGGCCACACCTGCCAAGAAGGCTCCAGCGAAGAAGGCCGCACCGGCCAAGAAGACCCCGCCGCCGCCCGCCGCCGCGCCTGCCCAGCTCGCCGCGACCAACGGCAGCCTGGCATCGGCCGCCAAAGAAACGGCTGCGCAAGCGAAGTCGACGGTCGCCACCGCAAGCGACGCCGTCTCCACCCCGGCGCCGGCCACCACGGCCCCCCGCGAATCCGCGCTGCTGCCCATCGCCGCGGCCGTCATCACCGGCCTGCTCGCCATCGTCGTCGTGCTGTGGGCCGCGCGGCGCGGCGGCGACTAGACCGGGCCCGGCCGGAGCGATCCGGCCCCTGGGATAATGGCGCGGTGACCGTGACACCGCGCCCCACCGCTGACCTGGTCGACGACATCGGGCCCGACGTCCGCAGCTGCGACCTGCAGTTCGGCCAGTACGGCGGCCGCCCGCAGTTCGCAGGACCGATCACCACAGTGCGGTGTTTCGAGGACAACGCACTGCTCAAGTCGGTGCTCTCCGAACCCGGCCACGGCGGGGTGCTGGTGATCGACGGCGCCGGATCGGTGCACACCGCGTTGGTCGGCGACGTCATCGCCGAGCTGGGCAGGTCCAACGGCTGGTCCGGCCTGATCGTCAACGGCGCTGTACGCGACGCATCGACTCTGCGCACCCTCGACATCGGCATCAAGGCGCTGGGAACCAATCCGCGTAAGAGCACCAAGACCGGCGAGGGCACCCGCGGCGAGGCCGTCGAGTTCGGCGGCGTGGTGTTCACCCCCGGCGACATCGCCTACAGCGACGATGACGGGATCGTGGTCGTCACACCGTCCGGGCGGTAGATGCCGCGGGAACCCGGCGCCGCGAGAAGTCGAGCTCGCCGTCGTCGACCTTGCAGCTGCGGATCATCCGCAGGTCGATCAGATAGTTCTGCCTGAGCTGCCAGGGCGACTTCGAACCCGTCTTCGGCAGCTGGTGCAGCGCACGCTTGATGTACCCCGACGTGAGGTCGACGAACGGCCGCCGTTCGACGTCGTCTCCGGGATCGTGTGGGACGACGATGTCGTATCCCTTCTCGTCCATGTAGCGCAGCAGCCGACTGACGTATTCGGATGTCAGGTCGGCCTTCAGGGTCCACGAGGCGTTGGTGTAGCCGAAGGTGAACGCCGTGTTCGGCACGCCGGACAGCATCAGGCCGCGGTATGCGACCGTCTCGGTGACGTCCAGCGGTGTGCCGTTGCGCAGCACCTGGGCGCCGCCGAAGAACTGCACGTTCAAACCCGTTGCGGTGACGATGATGTCGGCGTCCAGTCGCTCGCCCGACTTCAGCAGGATCCCCTCGGGGGTGAACCGTTCGATCTCATCGGTGACGACATCGGCGGCACCCTTGCGGATGGCCTTGAAGATGTCGCCGTTGGGGGCCAGACACACGCGCTGATCCCACGGCTTGTAGTTCGGGCTGAAGTGCCGGTCATAGTCATAGCCCTCCGGCAGACGCCGTTCGGCCATGGTGCGCAACGCCTTCCGGAACGTGTCGGGCGCGACGCGGGCAAGTTGGTACTGCGCCATGGACTGCAGGATCGCCTTCCAGCGCACCGCCCGGTAGGCGATCTTCTCTGGGAGACGCCGGAACGCGCGCGCGGCGAACGGGTCCTTGTCGGGCAGCGACCCGATGTAGGTGGGCGTGCGCTGCAGCATCGTGACATGTCCCGCGCCGCTGTCGACGAGCGCGGGGATCAGCGTGATCGCGGTCGCTCCGCTGCCTATCACGACGATCTTCTTGCCCTGGTAGTCGAGATCCTCCGGCCAATGCTGCGGATGCACGATGGTGCCGCCGAACTCGTCTGCACCGGTAAACGTGGGCGAGTAGCCATCGTCGTAGTTGTAGTAGCCGCTGCAGGCCCACAGGAACCCCGCGTTGATCTGGATCAGCTCGCCATCACGCTCGATCGTCAACTCCCAGTGGCCTTCTTCGTCTGACCAGTTGGCGGCGAGCACCCTGTGGCCGTAGCGCACGTGCTTGTCGATGCCGTTCTCGGTGGCGGCCTCGTTCAGGTAGTTCCAGATCGAGGGACCGTCGGCGATCATCTGATCGGTCGCCCACGGCTTGAAGTGGAACCCCAGGGTGTACATGTCCGAGTCGGACCGGATTCCGGGGTACTTGAACAGGTCCCAGGTGCCGCCGAGCTTGTCCCGCCGTTCGAGGATCACATAGTTCTTCTCGGGACACTGGCCCTGCAGATGCCAGGCGGCACTGATGCCGGAGATCCCGGCTCCGACGATAACGACGTCGACAAATTCGGTCATGTTGTAAACGCTATCAACGCCTCGTCGAAGGAGTCAACGCAGTGTCGAAACGATCGACACCGTGTAAAGTGACCGCCGTGACCACCGCCAGATCGTCACTGCCGTGACCACCGCCCGATCGTCACTGCCCTGACCACCGCCAGATCGGCACTGCCGTGACCACCGCCCGATCGTCACTGCCCTGACCACCGCCAGATCGGCACTGCCGTGACCACCGCCCGATCGTCACTGCCCTGACCACCGCCAGATCGGCACTGCCGTGACCACCGCCCGATCGTCACTGCCCTGACCACCGCCAGATCGGCACTGCCGTGACCACCGCCAGCTCGTCACTGCCGTGACCACCGCCAGATCGTCACTGCCGTGACCACCGCCAGCCGGGCCCGCCACGGCCACGGCCGGCGCACGGTGCGCCCGTCCGGCGACGACCGCGAGGTGGCGATCCTGGAGACCGCCGAACTCATGCTCGAGCGGCGGCCGCTGGCCGAGATCTCGGTCGACGACCTCGCCCGGGGGGCCGGGATCTCGCGACCGACCTTCTACTTCTATTTCCCGTCCAAGGACGCGGTGCTGCTCACGCTGCTCGAACGGGTCATCGCCGAGGCCGACGCCGCGCTGCAGCGACTGGTCGCCGACCGGCCCGCCGACCGGCTCAGCATCTGGCGGGACGGCATCAACGCGTTCTTCGAGACCTTCGGCGCTCACCGCGCGGTGTGCGCGGCCAGGTCGTCCAGCCCCGAGGCCCGGGCCCTCTGGGCGACCTCGATGCAGCGCTGGATCGACCACATCGCCGCAGTCATCGACGCCGAGCGCGCCAACGGCGCGGCTCCGGTGACCGTACCGTCCGTCGAGTTGTCGACGGCGCTGAACCTGCTGAACGAATCTGTGATGACGGCGGCGTTCACCGGCCACCAGCCGGCGATCCCGGATCACCGGGTGCTGGACAACCTCGTCCACATCTGGCTGAACGCCATCTACGGCGCCTCCCACTGACCTGTCGGCATCCGATGCGAACATATGTTCGTGTCCGACGTGGCTGCCATTCTCCACGCGGACCTCGACTCGTTCTACGCGTCGGTGGAGCAGCGCGACGATCCGTCGCTGCGCGGGCGCCCGGTGATCGTGGGCGGCGGGGTGGTACTGGCCGCCAGCTACGAGGCCCGGGCCTATGGGGTGCGCACCGCGATGGGCGGGCGGCAGGCCCGGACACTGTGTCCGCACGCCGTCGTCGTGCCGCCCCGGATGAGCGCGTACTCGCATGCCAGCGCAGCGGTGTTCGACGTCTTCCACGACACCACCCCGATCGTCGAGCCGCTGTCGGTGGATGAGGCGTTCCTCGACGTCTCCGGGCTGTACCGGGTGTCGGGAACGCCCGTACAGATCGGCGCCCGGTTACGCGAACAGGTCCGCGAGCGGGTCGGGCTGCCGATCACCGTCGGCATCGCCCGGACCAAGTTCCTCGCCAAGGTTGCCAGCCAGGAGGCCAAACCCGACGGGCTGCTCCTGGTGCCGCCGGACCGCGAGCTGGCGTTTCTGCACCCGCTGCCGGTGCACCGGCTGTGGGGGGTCGGCGCCAAGACCGCCGAGCGGCTGCGCGCGCACGGCATCGAGACGGTCGCCGACATCGCCGGGCTCAACGAGACGACGCTGGGCTCGCTGGTGGGCGGAGCCATGGGCCGCCAGCTCTACAGGCTCTCGCGCAACATCGACCGGCGCCGGGTCGTCACCGGCCACCGGCGCCGCTCGGTCGGGGCGCAGCGCGCGCTGGGCCGGGCCGGCAACGACATGTCGCCCTCCGAGGTCGACGCGGTCGTCGTCAACCTCGTCGACCGGATCACTCGGCGGATGCGCACCGCCGGCCGGTCCGGTCGCACCGTCGTACTCCGTCTGCGATTCGACGACTTCGGCCGGGCCACCCGCTCACACACCATGCCGCGCGCCACCGCGTCCAACGCGGAGATCCTGGCGAGTGCGCGCACCCTGGTCGACGCGGCCGGCCCGCTGATCGCCGAGCGTGGGCTGACCCTGATCGGGTTCGCGGTGTGCAACATCGACCGCGACGGCGCCCAGCAGCTGGAGTTGCCCTTCGGGATACCGCCGCTGTCGGTGGACCGAAACGACATCGATACGGCCGTCGACGCAGTCCGGGGCCGCTTCGGCAACTCGGCATTGACCCGCGGGGTGCTCATCGGCCGCGGCCCCGGCCTGGAGACCCCGCTGCTCCCGGACTGAGCGCTGCGACTCGTTAGCGGGCGGCCCAGTCCAGCAGCTTGTCGGCAGGCCAGGTGTTGACGATGCGATCGGCGGCCAGGCCCGTATCCAGCGCGCGCTGGGCGCCGTAGCCGAGGAACTCGAGCTGCCCGGGCGCGTGCGAGTCGGTGTCGATCGAGAACACGCACCCGATGTCGATGGCCAGGTTCAGCAGCCGGGTCGGCGGGTCGCGACGCTCGGGGCGGGAGTTGATCTCGACGGCGGTGCCGTTGTCCCGGCAGGCGGTGAAGACCTTCTCGGCGTCGAACTTCGATTCGGGCCGCACACCGCGCCCTCCGGTGACCAGCCGGCCGGTGCAGTGACCGAGCACGTCGGTGTGCGGGTTGGCGATCGCGTTGAGCATGCGCCGGGTCATCGCCGGGGCGCCCATCGCGAGCTTGGAGTGCACGCTGGCCACCACGATGTCGAGGCGCTCGAGCAGGTCCGGTTCCTGATCCAGCGAGCCGTCCTCGAGGATGTCCACCTCGATGCCGGTGAGGATGCGCATCGGGGCGACCCGCTCGCGCACCTCGTCGATGACGTCGAGTTGGTGTCGCAGCCGATCGGCCGACAGTCCGTTGGCGACCCGCAGCCGCGGGGAGTGATCGGTCAGCGCGCAGTACTCGTGGCCGAGGTCGCGGGCTGCCAGCATCATCTCCTCGATCGGCGCCGATCCGTCCGACCAGTCCGAGTGCACGTGCAGGTCGCCGCGCAGCACGGCGCGGATCTCGCCACCACCGAGATCCTCGGCGGATTCCCGCAATTCGACCAGTACGTCCGGCTCTCGGCCGGCCCACGCCTGCGCGATCACCGCCGCGGTCTTCGGCCCGATCTTGGGCAGCGCCTGCCAGCTGTTGGCGGCGCCGTGCCGGTCGCGCTGCTCGCCGGTCAGTGCGGCGATCACGTCGGCGGCGGTGCGGTAGGCCATCACCCGGCGGGGATCCTCGCGCGCGCGGTCCTTGTAATAGGCGATCTGCCGTAACGCCGCTACCGGGTCCATGGGTCCAGTGTGCCTACGCCGGCCAGCCCGGCTCCCGGCCGGTCATCGCCACCACCCGATCCAGCAGCGGCGCGTCGCCCGGGACCACAACGGGGGCGTCGAACAGGCCCTCGACCGGGTTCTCGGCGAACGCCGCGACGTGCGGCAGGATCAGCCCGAGCAGATCCTCGTCCACCCGGTAGGGCAATCCCACGGCGCGGGCCAGGTCCCAGCCGTGGACGACGACCTCCGTCAGTGCGATCAGTCCACCGACCTCCGCGGGGAAGTCGATGCCACCCGCACGCGTCATCCTCTCCCAGGCTGCCGAATCCAGCCAGGCGGCGGCCAGCCCGACCAGCCGGCGCGGGTAGTCGCTTCGCCAATCGTCATCCAGGGATGCGCCGGGGACCGGCGGCGTATCCGTCAGCTCGCCGAACTCCTTGCGCGCCGCGGCGGTGAACGCCGACGCCAACCCGCCGAGGTGGGTCACGAGCGCGGCGGCATCCATCTCGCGGCACGGCGTCGGACGCGACAGTTGGTCGTCGCCGACCGCGGCCAGAAGCTCGGCGGTGCGTGCACAGGCGGTGGTCATGTCGATCATGTCGATACCGACCCGCGCGCAGCGGTGAACTCATCGATCACCCGCGTTCTAGAGTCGGGGAGGTGAGATTCGCGTTCAAGACGTCACCGCAGAACACCACCTGGTCCGACATGCTCACGGTCTGGCGAGCCGCCGACGACATCGAGGTCTTCGAGTCGGGCTGGACCTTCGACCACTTCTACCCGATCTTCTCCGACCCGACCGGTCCGTGCCTGGAGGGCTGGATCACCCTGACCGCACTGGCCCAGGCCACCACGCGGCTGCGGGTCGGCGTGCTCGTCACCGGTATCCACCACCGCCACCCGGCGGTGCTGGCCAACATGGCATCAGCGCTCGACATCGTCTCCGGCGGGCGCCTCGAACTGGGTATCGGTGCGGGCTGGAACGAGGAGGAGTCCGGCGCCTACGGCATCGAACTCGGCACCATCAGGGAGCGTTTCGACCGCTTCGAGGAGGCCTGCCAGGTTCTGATCGGGCTGCTGTCACAGGAGACGACGACGTTCGACGGCACGTTCTATCAGCTGACCGACGCACGCAACGAACCCAAGGGGCCGCAACGCCCGCATCCGCCGATCTGCATCGGCGGCAGCGGCGAGAAGCGCACGTTGCGGATCACCGCCCGGTACGCCGACCACTGGAACTTCGTCGGCGGTACACCCGAGGAGTTCGCCCGTAAGCGCGATGTGCTCGCCGCACACTGCGCCGACATCGGTCGCGACCCCGCGGAGATCACGCTGTCGTCGCACATCCGGCTCAGCCCGGACCACGACTACGACGCGGTGATCGAGCAGGCCGCCGCGCTCGGTGCCGAGGGACTGGACCTGGCGATCGTGTACCTTCCGCCGCCCTACGATCCGGCGGTGCTCGAGCCACTTGCCGACCGGATCCGGGCGTCGGGACTGCTTGACAGCAAAGTCCGCTGACGGTCACGGAGCGATAACGGCTAGGCAAACATCCGATCACTGCCCGTCCCGCGCGGGTAACCGGCGGACGGCGGGTTCGCTAGTAGCCGAATCGAAGGAGTTCGTCAGCGGTGACGAGTCGCTCCGCCTTGGCGGGGAACTCACGGCTCTTCAGGGGATGTCGGAACAATGACCAGGCCATTCGACCCACCCGGGACCGGGCAATCGGGTTGTGGTACACGGTGATCACTCCTGCGGTGCGCAATAGCTGATCCGGGGAGCCACTTTACCGCAGCACCCTCACCAAGTCATTAGATACCGACCCGCTGGCAAACCACCGGAGGCACGCCGATGAATGTTGCTTATGTTTTTATAGTGACTGAAGTGACCAGAGTGACAGATGTGACAAACGTTGGCCGTCGCCGACGCCGAACGTGCAAGGACGGTCGTGATTTCTCGCGCGGGATGACCCTCGGTGCACTCTCGTGTGGCCGCCGGCTCCGCCGCCATGAGCGCACGCTCGGTCTCGGCGAACCGCTCTACCGCTGCGGGACGGCCGTTGGCTTGATCGGTGCCGGTAGCGCGGTGCGCCCCATCAGGTGCCGGTCCACCGCGGCGGCCGCCGCGCGGCCCTCCGCGATCGCCCACACGATCAGCGACTGCCCCCGGCCCATGTCACCGGCCACGTACACGCCCGGCACCGACGTCGCGAACTTCGCGTCGCGCGCGACGTTGCCCCGCTCGTTGATCTCCACCCCGAGGTCGGTCAGCAGCCCCGGACGCTCCGGGCCGGTGAAGCCCATCGCCAGCAGCACCAGATCGGCGTCCAGCTCGAAGCCGGTGCCCTCCACCTTCTCGAACTTGCCGGCCTTCATCGCCACCTCGTGGGCCCGCAGACCGGTCACCCGACCGTTCTCGCCGACGAACTGCTCGGTGTTGACCGAATAGACCCGCTCGCCACCCTCCTCGTGCGCGGAGGTGACGCGGAACATCAACGGGTAGGTCGGCCACGGCGTGGATGGGCTGCGGTCGGCCGGAGGACGGGGCATGATCTCGAACTGGTGCACGCTGGCCGCGCCCTGGCGGTGCGCGGTGCCCAGGCAGTCCGCACCCGTGTCGCCGCCACCGATGATGATGACGTTCTTGCCCTTGGCGGTGATCGGCGGCTGTCCGTCCGCGTCGGTCACCGGGTCGCCCAGCTGCACCCGGTTGGCCCACGGCAGGTACTCCATGGCCTGGTGGATGCCGTCCAGCTCGCGCCCGGGGATCGGCAGGTCGCGCCGCTCGGTGGCCCCACCGGCGAGCACCACCGCGTCGAACTGGGATCGCAACTGCGCGGCGGTGACGTCGACGCCCACGTTCACCCCGGTACGGAATTCGGTACCCTCGGCGCGCATCTGCTCGAGGCGCCGGTCGACGTGGCGCTTCTCCATCTTGAACTCGGGGATGCCGTAGCGCAGCAGCCCGCCGATGCGGTCGTCGCGCTCGAACACCGTCACGGCGTGGCCGGCCCGGGTCAGCTGCTGGGCGGCGGCCAGACCCGCGGGGCCCGAACCGACCACCGCGACGCTCTTGCCGGTCAGCCGGTCCGGTGGAAGCGGAACAACCCAGCCCTCGGCGAACGCGTTGTCGATGATCTCGACCTCGACCTGCTTGATGGTCACCGGGTCCTGGTTGATGCCCAGCACACATGAGCCCTCGCACGGCGCCGGGCACAGCCGCCCGGTGAACTCCGGGAAGTTGTTGGTCGCGTGCAACCGCTCGATCGCGTCGTTCCAACGTCCAGTGCGCACCAGGTCGTTCCACTCCGGGATCAGATTGCCCAAAGGACATCCGTTGTGGCAGAACGGGATACCACAATCCATGCACCGCGACGCCTGCTCGGTGAGCACGTCCTTGGAGAAGTCCTCGTAGACCTCGTTCCAGTCACGCAGCCGCAGGTCGACCGGTCGACGGTGCGGCGTCTCGCGATGGGTGATCTTCAGGAAACCGCGGGGATCAGGCACCGGCGGCCGCCATGATCGCCTCGTCGACGTTCTCGCCGGTGCGTTCCGCCTCGGCGATCGCCTGCAACACCCTCTTGTAGTCGCGTGGCATCACCATCTTGAAGTTTGTCATCTCATGCTTCCAGTCAGCCAGGATCCGTTGTCCCACCATGGAATCGGTGGCATCAACGTGAGCCTGGATCATGTCTCGGACATACTCGCCGTCGTCGGAACCCAACTCTTCGAGTTCGACCATCTCGGCATTGAGGTTCGCGGCCAGCGCGTCGGCGGGGTCATAGACGAAGGTGATGCCGCCGGACATGCCCGCCGCGAAGTTCCGTCCGGTAGGGCCGAGGATCACGACGCGGCCACCGGTCATGTACTCACAGCCGTGGTCACCGACGCCCTCGACGACGGCATGCGCGCCGGAGTTGCGCACTGCGAACCGCTCGCCGACCTGCCCGCGCAGGAACAACTGCCCGGCGGTGGCACCGAACAGCGCGACGTTGCCGGCGATGATGTTGTCCTCGGCCACATACTCTTCCGGCGCTCCGTCCGGCGGGCGCACCACGATGCGTCCACCCGACAGGCCTTTACCGAGGTAGTCGTTGGCATCGCCGTACACCCGCAGCGTGATCCCCTTGGGCACGAACGCACCGAAGCTGTTTCCGGCCGAACCATCGAAGGTGATGTCGATCGTGCCGTCCGGAAGTCCCTGGCCGCCATAGGCTTTGGTCACCTCATGGCCCAACATGGTGCCCACGGTGCGGTTGACGTTGGCAATCTTGGTCGAGAAGCGCACCGGCGTGCCGTTATCGATGGCCTCCCGGCTCTGCACGATCAGCTGCTGGTCGAGTGCCTTGTCCAGACCATGGTCCTGCCGTGAGCTGCAGTACAGGTCCTGGTTCATGAAGGCGGATTCGGGCTCGTGCAACACCGGCGCCAGGTCCAGCTTATGGGCCTTCCAGTACTCGGCGGCCTGCGTGGTGTCCAACACACCAACCTGCCCGACCATCTCGTTGAGGGTGCGGAACCCCAACTGCGCCATCAATTCCCGGACTTCCTCGGCGATGAACAAGAAGAAGTTCTCCACGAATTCCGGCTTCCCGGTGAACCGCTGCCGCAAGACCGGGTTTTGGGTCGCCACACCCACCGGGCAGGTGTCGAGGTGGCACACGCGCATCATGACGCAGCCCGATACCACCAGCGGCGCAGTCGCGAATCCGAACTCCTCGGCACCGAGCAGGGCCGCGATCACGACATCGCGTCCGGTCTTGAGCTGGCCGTCAACCTGCACGACGATGCGGTCACGGAGTCCGTTGAGCAGCAACGTCTGCTGGGTCTCGGCCAGACCCAGCTCCCACGGTGCACCGGCATGTTTCTGCGACGTCAGCGGCGTGGCGCCGGTGCCACCGTCATGGCCGGAGATCAGCACCACGTCGGCATGGGCTTTGGAGACCCCGGCCGCGACGGTCCCGACGCCGTTCTCCGACACCAGCTTCACGTGGATCCTCGCGGCGGGGTTGGCGTTCTTCAGATCGTGGATCAGCTGCTTGAGGTCCTCGATCGAGTAGATGTCGTGGTGCGGCGGCGGCGAGATCAGGCCGACGCCTGGTGTCGAGTGGCGGACCTCGGCCACCCACGGATACACCTTGTTACCCGGCAGCTGGCCGCCCTCACCGGGCTTGGCACCCTGGGCCATCTTGATCTGGATGTCGCTGCAGTTGGTCAGGTAGTGACTGGTGACACCAAATCGGGCGGATGCGACCTGCTTGATCGCGCTGCGCCGCCAGTCACCGTTCTCGTCCCGATCGAAGCGGTCGACGGACTCGCCACCCTCACCCGAGTTCGACCGGCCACCCAGCCGGTTCATCGCGATCGCCAGCGTCTCGTGGGCCTCGGCGGAGATGGAGCCATAGCTCATGGCGCCGGTGGAGAAACGCTTGACGATCTCGCTCGCGGGCTCGACCTCCTCGAGCGGCACCGCCGGCCGCACCCCGTCACGGAAGTTCAGCAGACCGCGCAGCGAGGCCAACCGCTCGCTCTGGTCGTCGACCAGTCGGGTGTATTCCTTGAAGATGTCGTACTGCCCGGTACGTGTCGCGTGCTGAAGCTTGAAGACGGTATCGGGGTTGAACAGGTGATACTCCGCACCCTCCCCGGCGCGGCGCCACTGGTATTCACCGCCGACCTCCAGTTCGCGGTGGGCCCACTCGTCCGGCCGGTCCAGGTAGGCCAGGGCGTGCCGGGTCGCGACATCGCCGGCGATGTCATCGAGGTCGATGCCCCCGACCGCGCAGGTCTGCCCGGTGAAGTACTCGTCGAGGACCTGTTGGCTGACCCCGATCGCCTGGAAGAGCTGGGCGCCGGTGTAGGACGCCAGCGTGGAGATGCCCATCTTCGACATCACCTTGAGCACGCCCTTGCCCGCTGCCTTGACGTAGTTGGCCTTGGCCTGGTCGCTGGTGATGCCCGTGATCACGCCACGGTCGACCATGTCCTCGATCGACTCGAACGCCATGTACGGGTTGACCGCCGCGGCGCCGAATCCGACCAGGCACGCCATGTGGTGCACCTCGCGGGCGTCGCCGGACTCCACGACCAGCCCGACCTTGGTACGGGTGCGGTCGCGGACCAGGTGATGGTGCACCGCCGACACCGCAAGCAACGACGGGATCGGGGCCATCTGCTCGTTGGACTCGCGGTCGGAGAGCACGATGATGCGGGCCCCGTCGCGGATCGCCGCGGAAACCTTGGCGCGGATGTTGTCGAGTGCCTCCTTGAGGCCCCGGCCGCCGCGGTTCACCGGGTACAGGCAGCGGATGACCGCGGCCCGCATGCCGTGCTTGTGGCCGCGGATCTCGTGGTCGGGGTCGACGCAGATGAGCTTGGACAGATCGGCGTTGCGCAGGATCGGCTGGGGCAGCACGATCTGGCGACACGAGTCGGCATCCGGGTTCAGCAGGTCGCCCTCGGGACCGACCGTGCCCTGCAGACTGGTGACGACCTCTTCGCGGATGGCGTCCAACGGCGGGTTGGTCACCTGGGCGAACATCTGCTGGAAGTAGTCGTACAGCATCCGTGCCCGTGCCGACAGCACGGCGATCGGGGTATCGGTGCCCATCGATCCGAGCGCCTCGACGCCGGTGCGCGCCATGGGCGCCACCAGCAGGTTCAGCTCCTCGTAGGTGAATCCGAACATCTGCTGGCGTAGCACCACGCGGTGGTGCGGCATGCGCACGTAGTCACCCGGTGGCAGTTCGTCCAGATCGAACAACCCGGCCTCGAGCCACTCCCCATAGGGCTTTTCGGCGGCCAGCTCGTCCTTGATCTCCTCGTCCTCGACGATGCGGCCCTGCGCGGTGTCGACAAGAAACATCCGGCCCGGCTGCAGACGCATCTTCTTGACGACCTTGCCCGGGTCGAGATCGAGCACACCGGCCTCGGACGCCATCACGACCAGACCGTCGTCGGTCACCCAGATCCGGGAGGGCCGCAGGCCGTTGCGGTCCAACACCGCGCCGATCACGGTGCCGTCGGTGAAGCACACCGACGCCGGGCCGTCCCAGGGCTCCATCAGCGATGCGTGGTACTTGTAGAACGCCCGCTGGGCGGGATCCATCGACTCGTGACGCTCCCACGCCTCCGGGATCATCATCAGCACGGCATGCGGAAGGCTGCGACCGCCCAGGTGCAGCAGCTCGAGCACCTCGTCGAACCGCGCGGTGTCCGACGCCCCGGGCGTGCAGACCGGCACGATCTTGTCGAGATCCTGGCTCGCACCGTCTCCGCGGCTCGCCGCGCCGCCACCGAATACGTCGGTCCTGATCAGCGCCTCACGCGCCCGCATCCAGTTCTCGTTGCCGGTGACGGTGTTGATCTCGCCGTTGTGCGCCACCCGCCGGAACGGGTGCGCCAGCGGCCACGACGGGAACGTGTTGGTGGAGAACCGGGAATGCACGATGCCCAGCGCGCTGGTGAGCCGGTCATCCTGCAGATCCAGGTAGAAGGCCTTCAGCTGGGGGGTCGTGAGCATGCCCTTATAGACGAATGTCTGCCCGGAAAGGCTTGGGAAGTAGACGGTCTCACGCCCCGGACCATCCTGGCCCGGGCCCTTGGTGCCGAGTTCGTGTTCGGCGCGCTTGCGGACCACGTAGGCGCGGCGCTCGAGTTCCATGCCCTCCGCGCCGGCGATGAAGACCTGGCGGAACGTCGGCATGGCGTCGCGGGCCAGCGCGCCCAGCGAGGAATCGTCGGTGGGCACGTCACGCCAGCCGAGCACCTGCAGTCCCTCGGCCTCGGCGATCTTCTCGACCGACTCACACGCCGCGGCGGCGTCCTTGGACGACTGCGGCAGGAAGGCGATGCCGGTGGCGTAGCTGCCCGGCTCGGGAAGTTCGAAGTCGACGACGGCCCGCAGGAATTCATCGGGCACCTGAAGCAGGATGCCGGCACCATCGCCGGTGTTCGGTTCGGCGCCCTGCGCCCCGCGGTGCTCGAGATTCAGCAGGGCCGTGATGGCCTTCTCGACGATGTCGCGGCTGCGGCGACCGTGAATATCGGCCACCATCGCCACACCACACGCGTCGTGCTCGAACGCGGGGTTGTAGAGCCCCTGCGCACTCCTGCTGCTGGGCGCCATTCCCACCTACCCTTTTCATGCACACGCCGACACGGCGCGTTGCTGACGGCAACCGTCGACTAGAGCGTTAGCCGGTCCGGCGACGGGGGTGCCTTCGTGCAGCATTGAACGGCGGCCCTTTTCCCAATCGCCACAAGTGCTGAAAACGATATGACAAAGGGCCCCTGACATGCCAACTTAGGACAACCTAAGCATATTCGCCAGGTGTGACACGCCCCTCAGCGCGCAGACGCCGGATCACGGGTGAATAACGTTGCCGCGGTGGTCATTTGACGACGGACGCGACCGAGCTCGAGTGGCAGCAGCGGATCCGGACCGGCGGCCCGGGTCGTCTCGATGTTTGCTGAATCGGACTTGTCTAAGCCTTGCGCTGCGACGACGAAAGCTATGCGATTTGCACACAGAGTGGCCGGATTCTTAGAGAAATGCAATGGCGTCCACCCGCACCCCGCCCGGTTACGGGCAAACCCGCCCCGGCCTGCGCCGCCACCGGAGGCCTGTCAGGCTGCAGGGATGCCCTATCCGCTGAACACCCCACTCGGCCGCTTCGGGATCGAGACGTCCGAGGAGGGCGACGAGCGGTGCGTCGCGAGCATCCCCGCCGGCGGGATGGCCAACCCGATCACCGGCGCTCCGACGATCGCCCCGCTGGCGATGCTGGTCGACCACGTCGGCGGGCTGATCAACCACCGCCGGCGCGCCCCCGGCGAATGGACGGTCTCCAGCGAACTGTCGCTGGAGATCGGCCGCGACGCCCTGGCCGCGATCGCTTCCGCCCGGGACACCCCGGTCGTCGGGGTGTCGCGCCCACTGGGCCACAAGGGGCTCGGGGTGTGCGAGCTCAGCGTGGGCACCGAGGTGATCGCGACCGCGACCGTGCGGTCCTTCTACATCACCGCGCCCGCCGGCCTCACCGCCCGGCCGGACGGGCCCACCGGATCCCTTCCCGGCACGTCTCTTTCCGATCTGATGTCCGTTCACGTCGGCGAAGCCGGCGGGACGGCAACGGTGTTGATGCAGGATGTCGATCCGGTGCTGAACAACGGGATCGGTGTGGTGCACGGCGGGGTGTCGTCGATGGGGCTCGAGCTCGTCGGTTCGGCCGAAGTGAACCGGGCCGAACCGGGGGCACCGTTGCGAACTGCGTCGCTGCGGGTGAACTTCCTGCGCCCCTTCCACGGCGGCGGCGAGGCGCACTACGCCGCCACCCCACTGCACACCGGCCGCAGCAGCGGGGTGGCCGAGACGCGGGCCGTGGGCGCCGACGGGCGCGTGGCGATCGTCGCCCGGCTGACCGCTTACCGATGAGCACTAATCCTGGCTCTTCTTCCTCGCCTTGCCCGCGGCGGCCTTCTCGGTCCCGGCGCCTGCGTTGGCCAGTTGGCCGCCGGAGTTCTCCAGGTGCGCACGGACGAACCACTGGAACTTCTCCAGCTCGCCGGCGTGTGAGATCAGCATGTCCTGCGAGACCAGGTCGAGTTCGTCGAGGCGGTGAATCGACTTACGGGTGTCCTCGATGACGCCGGTGTAGACCAGGTCCAGCGCGGCCAGGTGCGCCTGGACGGTGTCGCGTCCGACCGAGTAGTCGTCCCAGGTCCGGTCGTTGAGGATGGCACCCGGGGTGCCTGTCGGCGAGCTGCCCAGCGCGGCGATCCGTTCGGCGACCTCGTCGGCGTAGCCGCGCACCAGGTCGACCTGCGGGTCGATCATCTCGTGGACGCCGATGAAGTTGGGGCCCACCACATTCCAGTGCACGTGCTTGAGTGTCAGATGCAGATCGTTGTAACGGCTCAGCGCCTGCTGCAGCAGTTCGGCAACCTCGGCACCCTGCTTCTCGGTCATTCCCGGAACGGTGAATGCAGTCATGATCAACTCCTTCGCGTGTCAGGCAGGCGGGTACCCGACGGCGTGGCGCGGTAATCACGACGAAAGCTGTGTCACATCTCGGCCAGGTTCGGAATCGGCATCCGGGGACCGAACCGCGGCATGATCGCCAGCCCGCTGACCTCGAGCAGACGCACCGCGCGGTGCCGGTGCGGCCGCAGCGGCTCGAGCAACTCCACCATTCGCGCGTCGTCGATGGGGTGGCCGAGCAACGTCCTGCCGACCACGGTCGCAAGGTGGTAGTCGCCGACCGAGAGTGCGTCGGCGTCACCGAAGGCGCGTTGGGCAGCCTCCGCGGCCGTCCAGATTCCCACCCCGGGCAGCGACGTCAGCGCCTCGCGAGCCGCCTCCGGGGCCCGCGTGGCCAGCCGCTCCAACGCGTCGGCGCGCTGGGCGCAGCCCACCATCGTGCGGGCCCGGCCGGGGTCGACGTTGGCCAGATGGAACTCCCAGGACGGGATGCGCCGCCACGCGTCGGCGGTGGGCGGCACCCGCATCGGCACCGGAACCGGCCCCGGCGCCGGCGCACCGTAGCGGGTCACCAGCCTGCGCCAGGCCCGCCGGGCGTCCTTGCCCGCGACGCGTTGTTCGAGCACCGCCGGGATCAGCGCCTCGAGGACGCGTCCCGTGCGGCCCAGCCGCAGATGCGGCACGCGCCGCTGCGCCGCGGCGACGGTCGGCTCCTGCGGGTCGAAGCCGGCCGCATCGTCGTGGGCGCCCAGCAGGGCGGGCAGCGCATCGGTGAACTCCGTCGCCCCCGGGCCCCAGGCCTCACAGTCGACGGCGTCCGGGCCGCCGCGGCAGATCCGTGCGGTGACCGGGCCGCTGGACATCAGGCTGGTGCGCCAGATCGAGCCGTCGGCCGCCTCGTGGTAGCACGGGTCGCCGCGGCCGCGACGCAGCGGTGAGAGCGTCAGGCCCGGACTGGCCGGCCCGGGGAACACCACGGTGGCCGTGCACACCACGTCAGCCTATGTGTGCACCCGGACATCGACCTTGTCCGGATAGAACGCGACGTGACCGGCGATCGCGGCCACTGCGGGGCAGGGTGTCGGGTAGCACCACACCGCATCGGCCACGGTGTCGCCGCCGGCGGTGACGAAGTGGTAGTACCCGGCCTCACCCTTGTACGGGCAATAGGAGGTGGTGTCGCTCGGGGTCAGCCGGCCGTCGGCCACATCGGCGATCGGGATGTACTGCACGGCGGGATAGCTGGCCTCGCGAAGCGTCAGCGCGTTGTCGGACTCGGCGACGACATCGCCGCCGAGCAGCACAACCACCCGCCGCCCGGTCGGCTCGACGGTGATCGGGTGCGCCGCCGATGGGGTGCGGACGGGTCGGTCGGTCATAACCACATCTAACGCCGACGCGGGCCCGATACCATCCCTGCATGGTCGAATCGGCAGCCCCGGACGCAACGGCATCGGTCACCGTCGCCGCCGACCCGGCGGCGGTGTACGCACTGATCACGGACCTGGCCACGTTGGCGACGCTGGCCGAGGAAGCCGACGCCATGACGTGGCACAAGGGGACCTCGGCCAGTCCCGGCGCGGTTTTCAAGGGACACAACCGCCACGGTTCGCGGACATGGACCACGAAATGCACGGTGACGGCGGCCGACCCGGGCCGGGCCTTCGCCTTCGACGTCCACAGTGCCGGGATCCTGCCGATCTCGCACTGGCGTTACGACATCGAGCCCGCCGAGGGTGGCTGCGTCGTCACGGAATCCACCTGGGATCGCCGTCCCCGGTGGTTCCTGCGCCCCGCCGCGCTGGCCACCGGGGTCAGCGACCGCACGGCCGCCAACTCCGCGCACATCGAGCTCACCCTGCAGCGACTCAAGGACCGCGCCGAAGCCGGTTAGTGCGGCCGGCCGGCGATCTTGTCGGCGACGACCGCGATCGGCGACGTGCGCGTGGTCCCGCGCGCCTCGTGCCAGTCGGCGGCCCGGTAGGCCAGGTACATGCCGCGCACACCGAGCCAGCGCAGCGGCTCGGGTTCCCAGTCGCGGCTGCGGTGGCCGACCCACGGCAGCTCGGTGAGGGGGGTGGCCCGGCCGAGCACCAGGTCGGCCAGCGTGCGCGCGGCGAGGTTGGTTGCGGTGACGCCGTGCCCGACGTACCCGCCCGCGGCGCCGAGGCCGCTGGCCGGGTCGAACGTCACGGTGGCCTCCCAGTCCCGCGGGACCGCCAGCACCCCGCACCAGCCGTGGGCGATCGGCACGTCGGCGACCTGCGGCAGGATCGTGTGCAGCGTGGCGCGCAGGCGGCGGATCGTGCGTTCGGGGACCCGGCCGTCACGGTCGATCGCCGAACCGTAGCGGTAGGGCACGCTGCGCCCGCCGATGGCGATGCGGTCGTCGACGGTGCGCTGGGCGTAGAAGAAGCCGTGCGCGGTGTCGCCCAGTGTTTCGCGCCCCGCCCAGCCGATGTCGTCCCACCGCTCTGCCGGGATCGGCTCGGTGGCGATCATCGAGCTGTTCATCGGCAGCCAGAGCCGCTTGAGCCGCGGCAGCGCCGCCGTGAAACCCTCGGTGGCACGCAGCACGACCGGGGCGCTGACCGCACCCCACGGCGTCGTCGCGACGCCGGCGGCGATGCCGGTGACCGGCGAGCGTTCGAAGATGTCCACGCCCATGCGTTCCACGCGGTCCGCCAGGCCGCGGGCCAGCATCGCCGGCTGGATGCGCGCGCAATGCGGGTTGTGGTAGGCCGCGACCACCCCGTCCAGCGCAATGCGTTGTACTGCCTCGTCCGCGGAAAGGGCCTCGACACCGTCGACCTGCCAGTCCCGTTCGGCCGACATCGCGGCCGCCAGCCGGCCGGCCTGCGCGGCGTTGCGGGCGACCTCCAGGTTTCCGCCCTTGACGATGCCCGCCTCGATGCCTTCGGCCGCCGCGATGTCGATGACCTCGTCGACCGCCTCGTTGAGGAGGCGCTGCCAGGCGACGACCCCGTCGCGGCCGTACCGGCGGGCCATCCGCCCCCGGTCACCGGGAACCAGACCGGACAACCATCCGCCATTTCGGCCCGATGCCCCGAACCCGGCGAACCGCGCCTCGAGCACCACGATCCGCAGCGACGGGTCGGCGCGTTTGAGGTAGTAGGCGGTCCACAGGCCGGTATAGCCGGCGCCGACGATGCAGACGTCGGCGTCCCTGCTGCCCGGCAGCGGCGCACGGCTGGCCGGCAGTCCGTCGAACCAGTGTGAGACGTGACCGTTGACGGGCTGGGCGGCGGGTTCGGCGGTGGGCACCGACAGATTGTGGCAGGACGAACGGCCGAGTCGGCCGGAATGTCGGTGCCCGGGTGCAGGCTTGCCGCATGTGCTGGCTGTGCGACCACCCCGCTTCGACTCGGCAGAACTACCTGGATGTGTTGGGCGCCGAGGTGCGCCGCAACGGCTGGGCGGTGCAGTACGTGCAGGATTCCCGCACCCCGTTCGCCTACACGGTGGGTCTGCACGACTGGGACCGACCGGAGCTGATGGTGACGGGGGTGTCGGCGGCACGGGCGGCACGGCTGCTCAACGCGATGGCCGCCGAATCCTTGCGCACCGCCGCGCCGCCGCCCGGCAGCCGGCTGCGGGTCCCCGGCGGCCCGCTGGCGGAGTTCGTCGAGGTCGACCATCCGGATGCCCATCTGTGCTGGGCGGTGAAGTTCGCGCGGTCCGACATCCGCGCGCTGCAAATGGTGTGGGCCGACGGGCACGGGCGGTGGCCGTGGTCGGCGTCGTTCTGCGACGGCAGGCGCCGTCAGCCGGTGCTGGGGCTGCGCGCACCGGCGGCCTGACGCCAGGCGTCGCGAAGCCCGACCCAGAACGCCGCGGCATCGCGGATGGACTCTTCGACCGGGCGGGCCCACCAGCCCAGCTCGTTCTTCGCCTTTGCGCAGTCCAGCGGTGCTTCGGCGCGCAGCAGCCGCAGCGAGTCCAGCGACATCCGCTCGTCGGTCCCGGTGATGCGGCCCTTCAGGCGGCCCAGCGCGGCCATCGCGTAGGCCACCGGCAGCGGGTGACCAGCGCCCGGGTGGCATGGCTGCCGAGGTAGCCGTTGGCGCCGATGACCAGGGCGGTCATCGGCCTGCCTCCGCGGCATGCCCGAACTTCGCCATCCACTCCGCGGCGACGTCCGGCAGGGTTCCCAGTTCCTCGGCCTTCCTGCACCACTTGACCGTCGCCGAGACGAACCGCAGCGGGTTGTAGATGTCTTCCTGACGGCACCACTTCCCGTCGCCGGCGTAGGTGACGATCGAGATGTTGGTGGCGCTGATGATGGTGCCGTCCCCGGGGTCGCGCATCGGGTTGTCGAGCTCGCAGATGATCCGTCCGGTCGCCTCGTCGACGACGCTCCACAGCGACGGGAACGCCGTCATGTAGCTGCCGGGGAAGGTCTCCATCGTCTTCCAGATCCAGGGCCGGACCTGCTCGCGGCCCCGCATCGTGCCCGCGGCGTGCTCGATGTAGAGGACGTCGTCGGTGTATTGGTCGACCCAGGGATCCCAGTCCCGGGTCCGGGCCGCCCGATCGACCGTCTCCTCGAACCGCGCGAACGCGTCGATCAATTCGTCGCGGGTGAAAGTGTTGCCCGTCACACCAGAAACTAGAACACGTTCTACCCACTGTTGTCGAGGCTCGGCCGGATTAAAACCGCTGCCCACGCGGTTATAGGGGCACTATGGCGCGCCAATACCAGAAGAATCCGGCGGCGGTCGGTGCACTGTCGCCCGAGCAGTATCACGTGACCCAGCGCAACGGCACCGAGCGTCCGTTCACCGGCGAGTACTGGGACAACCACGAACCGGGCATCTACGTCGACATCGTCTCCGGGGAGCCGTTGTTCGCCTCGACCGACAAGTTCGACAGCGGTTCGGGCTGGCCGAGTTTCACCAGGCCGATCCTCGAGCCCGACGGCACCGAGAACATCGTCTCCAAGCGGGATTTCTCCCACCTGATGATCCGCACTGAGGTGCGCTCCACGCACGCCGACAGTCATCTCGGACACGTCTTCCACGACGGACCCCGGGAGCGTGGCGGCCTGCGTTACTGCATCAACTCGGCGGCACTGCGGTTCATCCATCTCGACGACCTCGAGGAGAGTGGGTATGCAGATTACAGGGGACTTTTCGTGAAGGAGGAGGCGTGAGCGACTACCAGCGGGCCGTACTGGCCGGTGGCTGCTTCTGGGGCATGCAGGACCTGATCCGCAATCATCCCGGGGTGGTGTCCACCCGGGTGGGTTACACCGGCGGCCAGAACGACCACCCGACGTACCGCAACCACCCGGGCCACGCCGAGGCGGTGGAGATCGTCTACGACCCGGCCGAGACCGACTACCGGGCGCTGCTGGAGTTCTTCTTCCAGATCCACGATCCGACTACTCGCAACCGGCAGGGCAACGACGTAGGGACCAGCTACCGCTCGGAGATCTTCTACGTCGACGACGAGCAGCGCCGGGTCGCCCTGGACACCATCGCCGATGTCGACGCCTCCGGGCTGTGGCCCGGCAAGGTGGTGACCGCGGTCAGCCCGGCGCCCGACTTCTGGGAGGCCGAGCCGGAGCACCAGGATTACCTGCTGCGCAACCCCAACGGGTACACCTGCCACTTCCCCCGGTCCGGCTGGAAGCTGCCCAGGCGCACGCAAGTCTGATTCACCGCACCGCAGTGGTGGCCTGATTCACCGCACCGCGCCCAAGACTGATTCACCGCACCGCGGTGGTGGCCTGGTTCACCGCACCGCGGTGGTGGCCTGGTTCAGCGGCGGCGGCGCATCACGACGCGGCCGCCGTCCCGGGGGGTGTAGGCCACTCCCCGGGGGTGCACCTTCTCCCCTGGCGCGGTGGCCGTGTCGATCACGAAGTGGCGCAACACCGTTCGTACCACCACATCCATTTCGACGTTGGCGAACGCCGCCCCCACGCACCGTCGGGTGCCGCCGCCGAAGGGGATGTGGGCGAAGGTGTTGGGCCGCTGCCCGATGAAGCGCTGCGGGTCGAACCGGTCGGGGTCGGGGAAGTCCTGGCTCCGCCGGTGCAGTTGGTTGATCGCCACCACGATCGAATACCCCTGCGGGATGACCCATTCCCCGAGTTCGAAGGTCGGTGCGTAGACGTGCCGACCGGCGAAGTCGATCACCGTGCGCACCCGCTGAACCTCCAGGATGGTGGCCTGCCGGTACTCGTTGCCGTCGGTGTCGGCCTCCGCGGCGAGGCTGGCCAGCACCTCGGGGTGGCGGCTGATCCGCTCAAAGGCCCAGCCCAGCGTCGCGGCGGTGGTCTCATGGCCGGCGGCCAACAGCGTGAGCAACTCGTCGCCGATGTCCTGGCGCGACATCGACGAGCCGTCCTCGTAGGTGCTGCGCAGCAGCAGCGCGAGCACGTCGTCGCGGTTGTCGAGATTCGGATCGGCCTGCACCGCGTCGATGAGACGACCGATCACCTCGTCGTATTGCCGCCGGTAGGCCGCTAGCCGTCCCCACGGACTGAATCGCCCATACGTGCGGTGCGGCGTCGGCAACACGGCCAGCCGGGACCCGAGGGTGACCCACGGCGGGATGATCCGGCGCAGGTCGTCCAGATGTGCCCCGTCCGCGCCGAACACCGAACGCAGGATCGCGTTGAGGGTGATGCGCATCATCGGCTCGAGGGTTTCGAACGCCTCGCCCTCCGGCCAGCCGGCCGCCTCGCGCAGCGTCTCCTCCTCGAAGATCGTCTCGTAGTTCTTGATGCTCTTGCCGTGGAAGGGCGGGGTGAGCAGCCGTCGCCTGCTCCGGTGATCGGCACCGTCGAGGGCGAACACCGAACCCGACCCCAGCACCCGCGACAGGTTGGGCTGGATGTTCCCGACGTCGTCGGTGTTGGCCATGAACAGCTGCTTGGCCAGCGCCGGGTCGGCGACGATCACGGTGTGGCCGAACACCGAAAGTCTCATCGTGAAGACCTCGCCGTAGCGGCGAACCAGCTGCCCGATCGTCCGCTTGCGCGACGCCGAGAAGGCCAGCGCCTGCAGCGCCCGCGGGATCCGCGGCGCCGGTGGCAACCGCACCTGCGCGGGGGACCTATCCGGCTCGGCGGGGCCGGCCCGCCGCGCGTCGGCCCCGGTGTCGATCGTGCTCTCGTCGATCCCGGTCTCGTCGATCGTGGTCTCGCTCATCGGACTCTCCCGCCGCCGGTGGGTTTGGTACTGCCATGTACCGCTGTCGCCGTCCGGTACGGTACCGCTTGGTACCAGCGTGGCGCAAGGGTGGCAGGAGGTGTGCAGGTTAGCAGCGAGCGGACCGCCGGACCACCAGCCGCCGAAGCGGCGGTGGTGGCCCGGCTGCTGGACGGCCTGGCCGCATCCATCGGGGAGCGCGGCTACCGCGACACCACCGTCGCCGACGTCGTCCGGCACGCCCGCACCTCCAAGCGGACCTTCTACGAGCAGTTCGCCAGCAAGGAGGAGTGCCTGATCGAACTGCTGCGCCGCAACAACGACGACCTGATCGCCTCGATCCTGGCCGCCGTCGACGCCGAGGCCGACTGGCGGACCCAGATCCGGCAGGCCGCCACCGCCTACGTCGATCACATCGCGGCGCGGCTGGCCGTCACGCTCAGCTGGATCCGGGAGGCCCCCGGGCTCGGTGCGGGCGCGCTCCCGCTGCACCGCCACGCGATGGGAAGCCTGACCGACATGCTGGTCGAGCTCACCACCAGCGCGGGTTTCCGGCGGGCCGGGCTGGCGCCCATCGCACCACCGCTGGCGTTGATCCTGCTCGGCGGGCTACGAGAGCTCACCGCGCTCTACGTCGAGGACGGCGGCGACGTACACGACATCGTCGAACCGGCGGTGACGGCCGCGACGGCGCTACTCGGCCCGCACTGAAAGGCAGCCCAGCATCAGCCGGGCGGACTTCTCCAGCTTCTGCGCGATCTCCTGGTACGACGTGTAGCCCATCCCGGCCCGCACCAGCGCGCCGGAGTAGAGCATCTCCAGCGCGTCGATGACGTCGGGATCGACGGCCGGGCCCAGCGCGTCGGACAGCCGTTCCCTGATGTCGTGGCCGATGCGCTGGCGGAGCACCTCCACATCGGGATCCCTACCCAGCAGCGCCGTCGTCACCGCGCCTGCGAACTCCGGTTCGTCGGCGACCAACAGCGAGATGTGGCCGAGCACCTCGGTGACACGGGCCGCGGGGTCACCGGATTCGTGGGCCACCTCGGGCGATCCGGCGAGACGGCGCCAGAACACCTCGGCGACGAGATGTTCCTTCGACGAGAAGTAGGTGTAGGCCGTCGCGGCTCCCACGCCGGCCTCGGCGGCCACCCGGCGCACGGTCAGCCCGGCAAACCCATCGCGACTGAGCAGGTCGACCGCGGCCCGACCCAGGCGGTCCACGGTGTCCGCCTGCCTGGCCGTCAGACGGCGCCGAGTCGACTCCAAAGCCGGATCGGACACATGTCCGGACGCTACTACAACGACCTGGTGCCAGCAACGGTAAGTTGGGTCCGATGAACGACACGACGACGGGCCGGCAATCCGATACCGACACGACGGCGAGCCGTCGATCCGGGACCGGGTTGCCACCGGCCGCCGCCGCGTTGTTCGAGCTCGCCGAACGGGTCACCGGATTCATGCCGGCCGACGAGGGGCGCGCGCTCTACGACACCGCGCTGGGCTATCTGGGCGACGGTATCGGGGTGGAGATCGGCACCTACTGCGGGAAGTCGACGGTGCTGCTCGGCGCGGCCGCGCAGCAGACCGGTGGACTGGTCTACACGATCGATCACCACCACGGCTCCGAGGAACACCAGGTGGGCTGGGAGTACCACGACAAGACGATGGTGGATCCGAGCACGGGCCTGTTCGACACCCTGCCGACGCTGCGGCACACCCTCGACGCGGCGGCACTCGACGATCACGTGGTCGCCGTCGTCGGGCGCTCTCCGGTGGTGGCCCGGGGCTGGGGAACGCCGTTGCGGTTCTTGTTCATCGACGGCGGGCACACCGAGGAGGCGGCCAACCGCGACTTCGACGGCTGGGCCCGCTGGGTCGACGTCGGGGGCGCACTGGTGATCCACGACGTGTTCCCCGATCCCGCCGACGGCGGCCAGGCGCCGTTCCACATCTACCGTCGCGCGCTGGACACCGGCGATTTCCGGGAGGTCCGGGCCACCGGTTCGATGCGGGTGCTGGAGCGGACCGCGGGGCACCCGGGCGTGCTGGGCGCGAACTAGCGCCCGCTGGCTGCGCACTCGCAGTCGTAGTCGCCCTCGAGACCACGCGGCAGGCCGGTTCCGCGGAAGATGCCGGCGCCGGCCGTCGTCGAGGTCAGCGCGTCGGCGGCCAGGATGACGGCCGCGCCCGTCCAGGTGGTGCGTTCCACCGGCCAGCGCTTGCCGTCGGCGTACACCAGACCCGTCCAGTAGGAGCCGTCGTCTTCGCGCAGATGGTGCATGGCCGCGAACTGCTCGTGCGCCCGTGTCCGGTCACCGATCGCTTCCAGCGCCATCACCAGCTCGCAGGTCTCGGCGCCGGTGACCCATGGGCGGTCGTCCACGCACCGGATGCCCAGACCGGGAACCACGAAGTCGTCCCAGCGCTCATCGATACGGGCGCGTGCCCGCGATCCCCGTAGCGCACCGCCGAGCACCGGGTAGTACCACTCCATCGACCAGCGGTCCTTGACGACGAACGACTCGGGGTGCTCCGCGATGGCATGGCCCAGCCGGCCCACCGCCACCTCCCACTCCGGCTGTGAGGCCTCGATGAAGTCGGCCAGCGCCAGCGCACACCGGATGCTGTGGTGAATGCTCGCACAGCCGGTCAGCAAGGCCTCCTCGGAGATGCCGGAAGGGCTTCTGGCCCAGGCGATCTCACCCGTACTGAACTGAAGCTCGAGCACGAAATCGATGGCCTTGGCCACCACCGGCCACATGGCTTCGGCGAATCTGCGGTCCCCGGTGACGAGCACGTGATGCCACACCCCGGTGGCCACGTAGGCGCAGAAGTTGCTGTCGCTGTTGGGATCCTCGATCACGCCGTTGCGCACCTGGATCGGCCAGGTGCCATCGGGGCGCTGGGTGCGACGTGACCACTCGAACGCTGCGCGCGCCGGTTCGAGCAGTCCGGCCACGGTCAGTGCCATCGCGTTCTCGATGTGGTCCCACGGGTCGGTGTGCCCACCCTCCGACCACGGAATGGCACCCGAGGCTTCCTGGATGGCGGCAATCGACTCGGCCGTCTGCAGGCACTGCTCGGGCGTGAAAACGCCTGGGATTCCCGGGATCTCAGACATCTGCGCCTACGGGCTTCCGGAAGTACAGCGCGACGCTCTTGCCGATCAACGGGTTGAGCGCCGACTCCGCGGTGCGGGTGAGCCAGGGCTGGCTCACCATGTCCCAGACCAGGAGTTTGTGATAGGCCGCGACCGCCGGGTGGTCCGACTTATTCATCCCGACAGCACATTTGAGCCACCAGTATGGCGAGTGCAGCGCGTGTGCGTGGTGGGTGTGCCTCAGCTCGAGGCCGTGTGCCAGCACCTTGTCGCGGAGTTCGTCGGCGCGGTAGATCCGGATGTGACCACCCTCGTTGGCGTGGTACTCGTCCGACAGCGCCCAACAGACCCGCTCAGGCAGCCAACGCGGAACGGTGATGGCCAGCGCCCCACCGGGTTTGAGAACCCGAACCAGCTCGGCGATGGCCCGTTCGTCCTCCGGTACGTGCTCGAGGATCTCCGAGGCGATCACGCAGTCGAAGGTGGCACCGGCGTAGGGCAGGTCCAACGCATCGCCCTTGACCGCTTCACCCCTGGCCGACGCGGGCACCTCACCCTTGTCCTTCATCGCGGTCATGATCTCGTCGACGTCGTTGAGATCAGATGCGCTCTGGTCGAACCCGATGACATCGGCACCGCGACGGAACGCCTCGAAGGTATGCCGGCCCGCGCCACAGCCGACGTCGATGACCTTGGTTCCCGGCCCGACCCCGAGCCGGTCGAAGTCCACGGTCAGCATGCGGCGACCCGCTCACAAGCCTGCCGGTATACCGCGACAGTCTGTGCGGCAACGGATTCCCAGCTGAACACCTCGAGCGCGCGGCGGCGCCCGTTGGCGCCGAGTCTGCGCAGTTCCAGTGGCGAGTCCAGCAGTTCGCCGAGCACCGTCGTCAACTCCTCCACGTCGGCGGGGGTGACCAACCTCGCGCATTCACCGTCGGTGCCCACCACCTCCGGCAGGGCGCCCGCCCGGCTCGCCACGATCGGGGTACCACTGGCCATCGCCTCGACCGCGGGCAGCGAGAAGCCTTCGTAGAGCGAGGGAATGCAGGCGACCTCGGCCGAGGCCAGCAGATCGGCCAGCTCGGCATCGCTGAGCCCGCTGGAACTGTGCACGATGTCGCTGATCCCCAACTCGGCGATCAGCTTCTCGGTCGGCCCGTTGGGCTCCAGCTTGGCCACCAGTTGCAGTTCCAGATCGCGCTCCACCCGCAGCCGGGCGACGGCGTGCAGCAGGTGGCTGACGCCCTTGAGCGGAACATCGGCGCTGGCGATCGCGATGATGCGGTTTCGCACCCGGCGCGGCGACGGTTGGAACAGTGCGGTGTCCACGCCCAGCGGCACCACGTGGAGCTGATCGGCGCCGACCCCGAAGTCCTCGGCGATGTCGGCCGCCGACGTCGACGACACGGTTATCAGCTCGGGAATCTGACGGGCGACCACCTTCTGCATCTCGGCGAAGCCGTACCACCGGCGCACCAGCGGCTTGCGCCACCATTTCGCGGCGGCCACGTCGAGCACGCGGTCGCGGGTGATCGGATGGTGCACCGTGGCCACCACCGGCAGCCCGGACTCGGCGATGGTCAGCAGACCGGTGCCGAGGCACTGGTTGTCATGCACGACGTCGAAGTCGTCGCGTCGCTCGGCGAGCAGGCGGGCGACCCGCAGGCTGAACGTCTTGGGCTCGGGGAACCCCGCGGTCCACGTCGTCAGCAGCTCGCGAAGGTCGATGCTGGTCTTGATCTCGTTGGGCCGCGGGACCCGGAACGGGTCGGGCTCGCGATAGAGGTCGAGGCTGGGCACCTTGGTCAGCCGCACGCGGGGATCCAGCCCGCCCGGGTAGGGCTGGCCGGAGAACACCTCCACGTCGTGGCCGAGTTCGACCAGTCCGCGGCTGAGGTGCCGGACATAGACTCCCTGACCCCCGCAATGGGTCTTGCTCCGGTAGGACAGCAGGGCGATACGCATGCTCAGCTCACATGTCCTGCGCGGCGTTCAGCCGCGCCGGTCCAGGATGAAAGGCAGCCCTGAGCTGGCCGAACCACGTGGAGCAAGGAATCCGAACCCTCCTGGACATGTGTCCAGACTATAGTTTGACGTGCTAGCGGGCGCAACGCGTCCGCTAGCTCTGACTACCACAATCGGCCGCTGCCGTCCTGTTCGGCGCCGGGGCGGGCCGGCCGTCAATGCGGTGGAAAACCGCCGGTCGCGACCGGACCCCAGCGCCGTGGGGTGACCCTGATCAGGCACTTGCCCTGGTCCACCATCGCCCTGCGGTACTCGTCGAGGTCGGGGTGTTCCCCGGCGACGGCGCGGAAGTACTCCACCAGCGGTTCGACGGCGTCGGGCAGGTCGACGACCTCCGCCGGGCCGTCGACCTGGACGTAGGGCCCGTCGAAATCGTCGGAGAGCACCACCACGCTGGCGCGCGACCGGCGGCGGATGTTCGCCGACTTCGCCCGCTGGGGATAGCTCGCGATCACGATCCGCCCCTCGGCGTCGACCCCGCCGGTCACCGGCGAGCTCTGCAACGATCCGTCGGCCCGGAAGGTGGTGAGCACCATAGGGTGCCGCGGCCGGATGAAGTCGAGGAGTCCGGGCAGCGCCACCACCTCGGCGGTGGCGAATCGTGTTGCCATGGGGTCAGCCTATCGACGTGTCGGTGCCCAGGCCTACGCTGTCGAACATGAGTTCGAACAATGTGTCGGCGGTGCTCGACGCCGCCGACGAAGCCCTCGAGGGACTGACCCACCTCCCGTTGCAGTCCCTTCGCCCGAGCGATCAACGGGCCCTGCTGTTACGACTCGAGGCGATGGACAAACGATTGGCGTCGGTGCAGCGCCGACTGCTGGGCCGGATCGTCGCGGGCGCACCACCGGGCGGGATCGCCGGCGCCCCGTGGGCCGAGGTGCTCGCACGCCGGCTTCGAATTTCGGTCGGCGAGGCGCAGCGCCGCATCGCCGAGGCTGGCGGGGACGCCGGGCCGAAGACAGCCTGACCGCTGCCCCGCGACCCGGGAGATCACGTCGTGGCGGCCCGCGGCGACGGCCTCGGCAGCACGAACGCGAACGGCCGTCGATAGCCCAGCGGAGTCAGTCGCGCGTTTCGCACGTCCGCCACATCGACCACGCGGACCTCACCCGAGGACGGCTCGTAGCAGTGCAGCGCGTCACCAGTTGCCTTGACGATGAGGACCCAGTGTCTCGGGACGACCGCACCGATCAGCATCGCCACCGGCCAACCCGCCCGCACGGCGGACTGCACGTCAGCCATTCGGTCGCGCCGGCCCCGGAACGATCGCCACCGGTAGCGCCTCCCGCGGACCCGGGCGTGCACGGTGATGGCGTGTGCCATGCCCATCGGGGTGGTACCCAACATCCGCGGCCAGACCCGGTTCACCGAAGCGTGCACCCGGGCCTGTTCGGCCGCGAACCAGTCACGTCCGGTGACGGTATCGGTCAGCGCCGACCGGTAGGTGGGGTCCAGTAGCGCCCCGGCCACCACGGCCACCGTGGGACCGCACGTCGTACCGTCGCGCTGTCGAAGCTGCCGCGCCGCGATCCCCATCGGCCGTCGTCCTTGTCTGGTGGGCTCCGTCCATCCTGGATACCCGCCATGCGCCAGCCGGTCAACGCGGTCAGAGCACCTCCACGGTCAGAGCGCCTCCACGGTCGGCGGCGCCGTGCCCGAGGGGTCGATGGCCGTCCCCTTCGGCAGCACCAGGGACTGCAGCAACCCCATCGCGGTGTAGTACTCCGGCCGGCACCAGAATCCCGAATGCCCGCACACCGGGCCGTCCACGTCGATGTCGAAGTCCCCGTGATCCGGATCGACCTGGGGCACATCGAGAATGCGCACATCGACCGACTGCAGCGCTTCTTCGGGTGCGATCTGCTCCGGACCCGCGACGAAGAGCACCGAATCGTCGAACACCCACCCGCCGATCGGGTCGGTACGCGCCCACAGGTTGATCCAGCGTCGCCGCCCGTCGGCCGGAAACGGGACGACGGTGGCGAGCGTGTCACCGCCGAAGTAGGCCGGGAAGTAACGCGCGTACAGCCGGCGCAGCGGTGAGCCGAAGGTCAGCAGCGGATACTGCTCGTAGTCGTCGGTGCACTGCAGCAGCGTGGCCGCGGCGATGATCGTGCCCTGGCTGTGCGCGACCAGCACCACCTTGTCCTTATTTTCCCGTCCCGCCACGGGTTTCGTCAGCTCGCTCATTCGCATGCGCAGGTCGTACACGGTGCGCCCGCCGTACGAGGGCGGGGTGAGCGGATGATTCGCCCTGGGCCAGAACGTGATGACATCCCACAGAATGGCCACCATGCGCCGGACCTGGCGGTTGCGCAGCGACCAGGCCACCAAACCGACCAGGACCACGACGAACATCACCGGAACGGTGACGACCACCGGGCCGTGACCAAACTTGCCGTCGACCCAGTGCCGCGCCGCCGGCCAGAACACCAGCACCGGGGTGGCGACGATGATGATCACCACCGCGAGCGCGACCAGCGCGGCCAGCACCTTCGCACCGACATCGGGCAGGCCGGCCAACGCCCGGGCCCGCGCGATCCTGCGACGGGTGTCCTTCGGCAACCCCGACTCCGGCGGGTCGGCGTCGGGCGCCACGTCGACGAACGCCGCCGTGTCGCGGACCGCCTTGCGCCACATCAGCCCTGCGGCCACCCCCAACGCGACCGCGAGTATCGTCCCGGCCAGCGCAGCCCACACGTAGGCCTGCGGAACGATCAGCGGCGTGGCGTTTCCCGGCGCCTTCCCCGCATCATCGACCGAATACACCGCGGTACCCAGGATCTGTGCCGTCAGGATGCCGATGCCGACGCTGAACCCACCGCCGACCAACCACCCCAGCAGGGCCACGAACAGTCCCGCGTACCCGCCCAACGCGGCGTCCGTCGCCACCCGGCCGGCCGTCGCGACCCGGCCGCCGATCGCCACCGCCATACCGACGAACACCACCGCAAACAGCAGCGCCTGCACGCCGAACAGCACGTAGATGGCCAGGTGCAGGACGGGCAGAAACGGTCGGCCGGGTGGCACATCGCCGGGCCAGGCCGCGACGGCGAACCACGTGACACCGAGGACGACCAACGCCGCGGTCCGCAGCACCGGCAGCCAGGCTGCGGCGAAGTCGGACTGATCACCGCCCCGGCCGGTCGCCCTGGTCCAGCCCGTGGCCGCCACCGACACGACCAACATCGCCACGCCGAGGCACAGCAGCACCAGGTAAAGGAAGCGCAGCGCCCCCTCCGTGCCGATGCGCAGCGGGACCGCGGCCAGCAGTGCCGCCAGCCCCGACGCCCACGCGGTCACGTGGCAGGCCCGCATCAGCGGCACCGACGGGTCGCGGCACCAGAATCCGTCGTTGGCCAGCGGTGACCCCGCCCCCGATTGCACCGCCGCATCCGGTACGAGCTTGTCCTTGGGCACCTGCCCACCCGATTCCTCGCGACCCCTCAGCCACAGCAGCAGGATCATCACGACCAGCACCAGCCCCCCGGCAGCCAGCCGGCACCCGGCGGAGCGACCGGTCAGGTAGGCCAACGGCCCCCAACCGGAGCTGCAGGACTCGACCGCGCCGCACTGCCACACCGCGACGTCGAGCACCGCCACCGCCGACGCCATTAGAAACGTCATCGTGAACGACAGCGCGAGCAGTCGCAGGGTCGCGACCACCAACCGGGCCGCCCGCGGGTGCACCGCGGGCAGCAGCATCCAGTGTGCGAGGTTGATGAGGCTGAACGGCAACAACAGCAGCCACAACGCCCGGCTCGCCTTGCGGGAGGTCAAACCGCCCCACCAATAGGCCTCCATCAACCGCCGAGGACCGTCCTTCGCCGGGCCGGCGGCGGCGTCCTCGACCCACTCGACCCGCCGGAAGAACGCCGCATCCCTGTCGCCCCGGACCTGGACGAGCAGCTCCTTCGGACAGCTCAACACGGCCTCTGGCGGCGAACCGGACACGCCGTGCACCCGCAACTCGACAACCGCGATCCCCCCAGACATGCACACATCTTGCGTCCAGTACGCGTCGTTGACCTACAACCTGGCCGAATTCGGGTAGTCGGCGGACCGGAATCGGGTAGTCGCGGGCCGCTGCACGAGCTCGGCGTTCCCAGGGTGGATGCCCGCGCGGGCAGGCTAGTGTGCTGCTGTGGCCGGCGGAGACTCTCTGGAACGGGCGCTCGCCGGAGGGGCGCCCCAGCGCGTGGGCTGGTTCCGGTTCTACTTCGACGACGAGCACTGGGAGTGGTCCGAGCAGGTGCAGATCCTGCACGGCTACGAGCCCGGAACGGTCACCCCGACGACCGCGCTGGTGCTGTCGCACAAGCATCCCGACGACTACCAGCAGGTCGCTGCCACCCTCGACGAGATGCGCAGAACCCACCGCACGTTCTCCACCCGGCACCGGATCATCGACACGGCCGGCGAGGTGCACGACGTCGTGGTGGTCGGTGATCAGCTCAACGACGAGTCGGGCCGGCTGGTCGGCACGCACGGGTTCTACGTCGACGTCACGCCGAACGAGGCGATGGACAAGGCCATGATGTCGGCTGCCCTGGCCGAGATCAACGAGAACCGGGCGGTCATCGAGCAGGTCAAGGGCATGCTGATGCTGATCTACCGGGTGAACGCCGACACCGCGTTCGAGTTGCTGCGCTGGCGCTCCCAGGAGACCAACGTCAAGCTGCGACTGCTCGCCGAGCGGTTGCTGAGCGACTACGGCGAACTCCTCTACGAGGAGGAGTTGCCGCCCCGGGCCACCTTCGACCATCTACTGTTGACGGCTCACCAGCGGGTGGACCGCGGCGGCGATACCGTGGGTCTGTGACTGGCTCGAAAACCGCGCTCATCATCGTCGACGTGCAGAACGACTTCTGCGAGGGCGGCTCGCTGGCGGTCAGCGGCGGCGCGGCGGTGGCCCGCGGCATCAACGACCTGCTCGCCGGCGACCCGGGATACGACCACGTGGTCGCGACCAAGGACTTCCACATCGACCCGGGCACGCATTTCTCCGACCACCCCGACTTCGCCGATTCCTGGCCGCCGCACTGCGTGGCGTCCACGACGGGAGCGGAGTTCCACCCCGACCTGGACACCGGGCCGATCGAGGCGGTGTTCACGAAGGGCCGGTACGCTGCGGCCTACAGCGGGTTCGAGGGCGCAACCGACGACGGCACCCCGCTCGCCGACTGGCTGCGGGCACACGGTGTGGACAGCGTCGACGTGGTCGGCATCGCCACCGATTACTGCGTGAAGGCGACCGCCGCCGATGCCGCCGCGAACGGCTTCCGCACCAGGGTCCTGCTCGACCTGACCGCCGGGGTGTCCCCGGCCACCTGCGCCGATGCGGTCGACGCGCTCGAGGCGGCCGGGGTGCAGGTCACCTCCTGACACTGTGACCCACCCGACGGTTGCGTCACCCGTCCGGTGGGCATCCCGTATCGTCGCCATACCTCAGGAGGGTTCTTTGACCGAGATCGCCAGCACGCCGGGCAACGTCATGGCGTTGGAGCTGTGGCCCGGCAAGGCGTACCCCCTCGGGGCAACCTACGACGGCTCGGGCACCAACTTCGCGTTGTTCAGCGAGGCCGCCGAGCAGGTCGAGTTGTGCCTGTTCGACGTCCAGGGTGTCGAGACCAGGGTGACGCTGCCCGAGGTGGACGGGTTCGTCTGGCACGGGTTCATTCCCAACATCGAACCGGGACAGCGCTACGGCTACCGGGTGCACGGCCGCTACGACCCGGGCGCCGGGGTGCGCTGCAACCCGAACAAGCTTCTGCTGGACCCCTACTCCAAGGCGATCGACGGCAACTTCGCGTGGAACCAGTCGTTGTTCGGCTACGACTTCGGTGACCCCGACAGCCGCAACGACGAGGACTCGGCGTCCAGCATGCCCAAGTCGGTGGTCATCAACCCGTACTTCGACTGGGGGGTGGACCGCCCGCCCCGACACGAGTACGCCGACTCGGTGATCTACGAAGCTCACGTCAAGGGGCTGACCAAGACCCATCCCGACATCCCGGAACAGATCCGGGGCACCTACGCCGCGGTGGCGCACCCGGCGATCATCGACCATCTGACCGCACTGGGCGTCACGGCGATCGAGCTGATGCCGGTGCACCATTTCGCCAACGACTCGACGCTGATCGAGAAGGGCCTGTCCAACTACTGGGGCTACAACACCATCGCGTTCTTCGCCCCCGACGCCAAGTACAGCTCCAACCCCAACCCCGGTGGGCAGGTGCAGGAGTTCAAGGCCATGGTGCGCGCCCTGCACGAGGCCGGCATCGAGGTCATCCTCGACGTGGTCTACAACCACACCGCCGAGGGCAACCACCTGGGCCCCACGCTGTCCATGCGGGGCATCGACAACGCCGCCTACTACCACCTCGTCGGCGACGACAAACGCTACTACATGGACTACACCGGGACC